>NZ_JALZ01000003.1 GCF_000521785.1 Roseivivax halodurans JCM 10272 | reverse complement strand
TCTTCCACGAGGGGCGGTCGCTCCTCTACCGCGCCACCTCCTGAGGCGATCGCGACGCCGGGTCCGGCGCGTCGCCTCGATCTCAATTCGCCAACCAGAAGGGCACCCAAGTGAAAATCACCGACGTCAAGATCTTCGTCTGCTCCCCGGGCAGGAACTTCGTCACCGTGAAGATCTATACCGACCAGGGGCTGACCGGCATCGGTGACGCAACGCTGAACGGCCGCGAGAAGGCGGTCGTCGCCTATCTCGAGGACCACCTCGTCCCACTCCTGATCGGCCGCGACGCCGCTCGGATCGAGGACACCTGGCAATATCTCTACCGCGGCGCCTATTGGCGGCGCGGTCCGGTCACCATGGCCGCGATCGCGGGGATCGACATGGCCCTGTGGGACATCAAGGCCAAGGCGGCGGGAATGCCCCTCTACGAACTGCTCGGCGGCGCGAGCCGCGACCGGCTGATGTGCTACGGACATGCGCAGGGCGGCGACATCGCGGAGGCGGTCGAATCCGTCGGCGCCCTGATCGACGAGGGGTACCGGGCGGTCCGGGTCCAGTCGGGCATTCCGGGGCTGCCGCCGGTCTACGGGGCGGACGGCACCTCGACGAACGGAGCCGCCGAGAACGCATTGCCGCGGGAGGAACTCTGGTCGACCTCGAAATACCTCCGGCACGCACCGAAGCTCTTCGAGGCGGTCCGCGAGGCGCATGGATGGGACGTGGAGCTTCTCCACGACGTCCACCACCGGCTGACCCCGATCGAGGCGGCACGCCTCGGCAAGGATCTCGAACCCTATCGTCTCTTCTGGCTCGAGGACGCCGTTGCGGCCGAGCATCAGGAGGGGTTCCGGCTCATCCGCAATCACACCACGACCCCGATCGCGGTCGGGGAGGTCTTCAACACGATCTGGGACGCGCGCCTGCTGATCGAAGAGCAGCTGATCGATTACATCCGCATGACATCCGTGCATGCGGGCGGCATCACGCCGATGCGCCGGATCGCCGACTTCGCCGGGCTCCACAACGTCAGGACAGGCGCCCACGGCGCGATGGACATGTCTCCCATCTGCCTTGCCAGCAATATCCATCTCGGCTTCTGGGTGCCGAATTTCGGGATCCAGGAATATTCCGGCTATTCCGAGGAGACCCTGGAGGTCTTCCCCGGAACCTGGTCCATGGCGGATGGCCATCTCTACCCCGGACATGGCCCCGGGCACGGCGTGGAGTTCGATGAGGATCTTGCCGAACGGTATCCGTTCGAACGCTCCTACCTTCCGGTGAACCGCCTCGAAGACGGGACGCTGTGGCACTGGTAGAGACGAGCGCTTTCCCTATGGCGATTGAGGCCCAAGGCCCGCCGGTAGCTTCGCGTCTTACCGGTAAGCCTTGGGTTTGGCGCGACCAGGAATGCGCTAGGCGGTGCGCCGGAGGGGGCGCAGCCTTCAGCGGATGGCGATGTCGACGCGCTGAGCGTCGCCGGAGGAGCCGGGGATGCGCAGGAAATACTGGCCGGGCCTGATGGCGATGAACTCGATCTCCATGGTTCCGGCTTGGTCGAACTCGACGGATTCGAGCCCGTACGGACGGATCTCGAGACCGTTCACGACCACCTCGTTGACCCAGATGTTGCGGAAGAACCCGGGCCCTTCGAGCGCGAGCTCGGCCGATCCGTCGGACTCGATCTCGAGCTCGTAGACCTTTCCCGACTCGAGCTCGATCGGGCCGTCGGAGATCGGCTTTCCCGAACCGAGGATCAGCGTCGGCAGATCCTCGCCCTGGTTGGTGTTGGAGAGGATCCCGGCAAAGCCGAAATCCTGCGCGAATGCCGGCGCGCCGAGGAAGGCGCAGAGTGCCGTGGCAAGTAGGGTCCGTCCGGTCATGATGTCGCTATGCCCCTCTCGGCTGGTTGTGTCGGATCAGTTCGGGGCGACGACCACGCCCCAGGGCTGCTGGCCCACGGCGACGGACTTGATCGCTTCCTCGGCTTCGACGTCGATGATGGTGACGTCGTTCGAGTTCCCGTTGGTGGTGATGAGGTACCGCTCGTCCGGCGTGAAGGCGAGCTGCCAGACCCGCTGTCCGACGACGATGTAGTCGAGCACCTCGAGGCTTTCGCCGTCGATCACGGCGACGCGGTTCGACGGGCCGAGCGCGACGAAGACGCGGGAGCCGTCCTGCGTCACCTTCACGCCGACCGGTTGCAGCCATTCGGGCTGGACGCCCGGCACTTCGAACTCGATCTTCTGCACCAGCGTCGGCGTGCCGTCCTCGGCGATGTCCATGACGCTCACCGTGCCGCCGATCTCGGACGAGACGTAGAGGCGGCTGCCGTCCGCGGTGTATTGCGCGTAACGCGGGCGCTGGTCGACGAGCACGTTGTGATCGATCTCGTAGGTCTCGGTGTCGATGAAATGCGCCATGTTCGTGGTCTCGGACGTGTTGACCACGTAGCGGCTGTCGGCGCTGATCCCCATGCCCTCGGGCTCGACGCCCACCGGCACCTCGGCGAGAACCGTGTGCGTCTCGGTGTCGACGACCGTGACGAGGTTGTCGTCCTCGTTGGCGATGTAGAGCGGATTGCCCGACGGATGGATCACGAAGAGCTCGGGGTCGGGCCCCGAGGGCAGAGTGTGCAGCTCTTCGTAGGTTTCCGGATCGAAGACGCGCACGAGGTCGTCGTCGGAGGCGCAGACATAGAGCTCGGAGCCGTCCGGCGCGATGGTGATGCCGCGCGGGCGGTTCCCCGCGGGGAATTCGGCGATCACCTCCCATGTCTCGCTGTCGAGCACGGTGACGGTGTTGCCGCGCTCGTTGGAGACGAACACCTTGTTGGCATAGGCCGGAGACGCTGCAAGCGACGCCAGCAAGACCAGTCTCAGCATGTTTCATCTCCCTGGCCGAGCCGAGAATTCGAATGAACGCGCCATGCGCGGGATCGGGGAGAAGGGGCACGCGCCATATCCGGCCCCGGTCCTGCCGCATGCGTGGAGAGGCGGCGCGGCAGGTCCGGGATCGCGGGGGCGGCGTCGCGCCGGATCCGGGGTAGGTGGCCGGATCCGGCGATGGCCGATATGTCGCGGGCTCCTTCTCCCATCCTCATGGCTAGCACCCTGCCCGACCGCCACGCGTCCCAAATGTCGGCGGGACATCTTCCCGGACAGATTGCCGATTGTTCCCGACCCGCGTCGTTTCAGTCGACGGTTCAGGACGAAGCCGGTAGCATCTCCTGCAGCCCGTTGGAGAGCCGACATGTTCCGGCAGATGAAACTCAAGAGCCAGATCCTGCTCTGCGTCGTGGCGGTGCATTGCCTCGGCCTCGGGCTTGGCGCGACCACGCTCGTGCTGAATGCGCGGGAGGCGGTCGAGGTCGAGATCGCCGCGGCGGAGCGGAGCGCGCGGGCGATGGCTCTGGCCGCCGTCGGCGCCACGCTGCGCGATGGCCCGCCGGGAGACGTGATGACCAGGCTCTCGGAGATCATCGTGGAGCCGCGGCACGTGAATATCAGGCTCCTAGACGCGCAGAATGGTCCGGTCGCGGTCCGCCATGCCGGGGACGAGAGCGGGGCCCGACCGGTGCCGGACTGGTTCGTCGGGCTGGTGGAGCCGAGCCCGCGCGAGACACGCATTCCGGTGCGCTCGGACGGGGCCGTGCACGGCTACGTCACCATGACCACGGCGCCGGCGGACGAGATCGCCGAGGTTTGGCAGGACGCCTCGACGCTGGTCTGGATCGTGCTCGCGACGGCGCTGCTGTCGATCGCTTTGCTGACCCTGATCGTGCAGCGGGCGCTGCGGCCGCTCGACAGCCTGAGCGCCGCGATGTTCCGGCTGCGAGAGGGCGACGTGGGCAGCCGGGCGGTCCCGCCCGCAAACCGCGACCTCGCGCCGATCTTCTCGGGGTTCAACGCCTTGACCGAGAGCCTCGGACGGGCGGATGCGGAGCGGGCGCGGCTCGCGCGGCGGGTCGTCGAGCTTGGCGATGCGGAGCGGCGCGCCATCGCGATGGAACTGCACGACGAGTTCGGACCGTGCCTCTTCGGGCTGAAGGTCAAGGCCTCTGCGCTGCAAAGATCGGCGGAAGGATCGGGGGATGCGAAACGCGCGGCGGACGCGGTCGCGATCCTCGAGATCGTGGAGCAGATCCAGGCCTCGAATGCGCGGCTCCTGACCACGCTCCGCCCCATGGCGATCGGGCAATTGCCGCTGGTCGAGGCGCTCGGGGATCTCTTCGGCGCGTTCCGGCGGACCCATCCCGATATCGCCTGGGACGTGGAGCTGCCCGCCATGCTGCCCGGAACGCCCGAGATCGTCGATCTGACCGTCTACCGGTTCTTCCAGGAGGCGACGACCAACGCGCTGCGCCACGGGGCGCCCGCCCGTATCCGCGCGACGCTCACGGCGCGGGCGCGCGATCTGCTGCTGATCGTGGAGGACGACGGATCGGGCATTCGCGACGGTGCCGACGAGGGCCGCGGCCTGACGGCGATGCGGGACCGGGTCGGCGCGCTCGGCGGGCATCTCGCGATCGGACGGGGCGACCGGTCCGGCACGCGGCTGGCCGCCCGCATGCCGATGGACGTTCCCGAGACGCGCGCCGCTGCTCTGGCGGTCGCATCGTGAAGACGGGTCTCATCGTCGACGACCACCCGGTCACGCATCTCGGCTGCGGGCAATTGCTCGAGGAGCTGGGCTACGAGCGGATCCTCAACGCCTATACCGAGGCCGAGGCGCTGACCCTGTCCTCCTCCCATGCCCCGGGGATCGTGGTGCTCGACCTGGGATTGCCGGGCGTGGGCGGGCTCAAGCTGATCGAGCCGCTGCTGAGACGGGCCCCCGAGACGCGGATCCTGATCTTCTCGATGAACGAGCAGACGCCTTTCGTCGCCCGGGCGCTGGCGGCGGGAGCGCAGGGCTACCTTTCGAAGAACTCGCGGCCCGAGGATTTCCTCGAGGCCGTCCGCACGCTCGAGGAGGGGCGGCCCTATCTCGCGCACGACATGGCCGTTTCGGTGGCGATGACCCGCTCCGGCAGGCCCGGCGATCCGGTGCAGGCGCTCACCGACCGTGAATACCAGGTCCTGCGCCTGATCAGCCGGGGGCAGTCGCTCCAGGCGATCTCGGATGCGCTGCATATCAGCTACAAGACGGCCGCCAACACCTCGTCCGCGGTGAAACGCAAGCTCGGCGCAAGAAGCACCACAGAGCTGATCCGGTACGCAGTGGAGGCCGGCCTCGACAGCTGAAGGGTTTTCGGTGCCGCCGGGCATGCGGGCGCCGCTTATGTCCGCGGCGCCCGTTTCGCTCGGATCGGTACTGTGCCTCAGAACGTTCTGGCGAGCGAAATCTTGAAGTTGCGACCCGGAGCGGGACGGGTGGAGCGCCGCGTCTGGTAATCCCGGTCGAACGCGTTCTCGAGACCGAAGCGGATCTCGGTTCCCGACAGCACCCCTTCCTGCGGCCTATAGGTGGCGCGCAGGTTGTGGATCGAGAAACCGGGCGTCTCCTCGTCATCGACCTCGATAGTGTTGAAGGCCACGACCTCCCAGCTCATGTCGAGCCTGTCGCCCAGCTTCCTGCCGAGGGTCAGCCGGGCGCTGTCGCCAGGCAAGGCGCGCCAGTCGCCATCGTCGAGGCCGAGATCGTCCGGGTAGATCTCCTCTCCGCGGGCCAGGGCGAGGTTGAGGTCGGTGTAGAATCCGCTCTCCGTCGCGTAGCTCGCCTCGAGTTCGAGACCGCGCGTCTCGACCTCCTCGACATAGGACCCCGTCGCGCCGGGCACCGTGTAGGAGGTCACGTCCCAGAGGGTGGTCCTGTAGAGCGTGCCCTTCAGGGCGAGCGCATCGCCCGCCGCCACGACGCCCGCGGCGTCGTAGGACGCGCCGAGCTCGAAAGTGTGGGACTTCTCGCTGGTGCCCATGAGATCGGGCTGCGCCACCGGGGCGGATGTGCCCGACTCCGTGGTGTAGAGATCGTCGAGGATCGGCAGGTTCTCGGTATAGGCCGCGCTCGCGAAGAGGCCGAGCCAGTTCGAGAGCGCATAGCGGGCCGAGATACCGCCCATCAGCGCATCGTTCTCGTAGCTGTCCGGTCCGCCGAAGCCGGTGCCGTCCTCGATCGTCTGCCATTCGTATCTGAGAGCGGGCGTGACCGTCCAGTTGCCGAGGCTCATCTCGTCGATCGCATAGAACGCGACGCGGCGGTCCGTGCCCCCCGGCGCGCTGTCCGCGCTCTCGCGCTCCTTGCGGATGAGCTCGAGCCCCGTGCGGAGCTCGTGGCCCACGGCGCCTGTCACGAACCGCGCAGTGTTCCGGACGGCGAGCCGCGTGGTCTCGTAGCGGTGATCGGCGTTCACCGTCGGAAAACCTCCCGGCGGAAACGGGAAACCGCATGGTAGTCCCGGCCCGTCGCAGGAGGACGATCCCGGCACGTAGCTCTGCGAGATCTCCTGATCCGCGTAGGAGAGGATCACGTCGAGATCGACGAGATCGTTGGCGGTGGGCGCGAAATTGTAGACCAGCGTCGCGGTGCGGCTGTCGATGTCTCGGTCGACATTGCCAAAGGTCGCATCCGTGGTGCCGAAACTGTCATAGGGCACGTCACGCTCGGCCGTCGAGGTGTCGGTGTAGGAGAGCGTGAGCGAATGCTCACTCGCAGCGTCGAGATAGACGCGCCCCTTGAGCAGCCAGGACGGCGTCTCGAACTGGCTGTTGCCGATCGTCTCGCCCGCGCCGTCGACCTGCGCGTCCTGACGCCGCAGCGTGTAATTGGCGAGGATCTCGGCGCGGTCGGTCGGTTGCCAGGCGAGGATCGTCGAGGTCGCGAAGCCGTCTCCGTTCGAGGAATATTCCAGCGTCTCGCGCAGGCGGAAGCCGGGCACGCCGCCGGTGAAATCGGAGGCCTTCTTGGTTTCGGCCTTCACGACGCCGCCGACGATCCCCGAGCCGTATTCGAAACTGCCCACTGTGCCGCGCAGCACGTCGATCGAGCTGTAGAGCGACGGATCGGTGAAAAGCTGCGTGCCGAGGCGGTAGATCTCCTCGGAGCCGGTGACGGCCTCGTCGACGATCACCTGCACCTTCTGGTCGGTGCCGTAGGTGGAGGTCGCGCCGTAGCCGCGGATCGAGATGCCCGATCCGGTCGGAGTCGAGCCGTTCACGAGGGCGACGCCCGGCACGCTGTCGATCAGCTCGGCGATGGTGCCGGCCTGGCGGTCGCGGATCTCGGTCTCGTCGATCGTTGTGATCGGCGCGGCAGTGTCCGTCGCGACCTCGCGTTTGGACCCTGCCACGAAGATCGGATCGAGCGCGATGTCCCCGGTCGTCTGCGCGGAGGATGGCGCGGCGGCGCCGAGGATCAGGGCAAGCGCGGTACTGCCGCGCAGGAAATGTGTCGTCATGTGCAACCCCTCAGAAGCAGTCGGTCGTGCCGTGCTCGCGAAGGGGCTGGCCGGGCGGTTGGTGCGTCGGAGCTATTTCTTTTTCTTCCGACTTGAGCCGGCTACGGATTCTGAGTAAAACAGTCAAGAAAGATCGGAAGCCGGCGCGCGCCTTCTCGGCCGCGATGTAGCCACCGCACAACAGCCGGAAGGACCCGCATGACCGATCCCCTCTCGCCCGCCGAGATTCGTGCCGAAGTCGAGGCCCGCACCGGGCAGCGCGAACGCGATATTGCCGAAGAACTGAAGATCTCGGAGGCCGAACTGCTGGCAGCCTTCACCGGCGCCGGCGTCACCCGGATCGCAGCCGATCCCGACCGCCTGATGCCGGCCGCCGAACGGCTGGGCGAGGTCATGGCGCTGACCCGCACGCGCTCGGCGGTGCACGAGAAGGTCGGCCGCTATGGCGGCTACCATCCCGGAGAGCATGCCGCGATGGTGCTGGCCGAAGAGATCGATCTGCGGATCTTTCCCAAGCACTGGCGGCACGCCTTCGCGGTCGAGAAACCGACCGAGGCGGGGCTTCGCCGGAGCCTGCAGGTGTTCGATGCCGCAGGCGATGCGGTGCACAAGATCTTCCTGCGCGAGGGGAGCGATCCGGACGCCTGGCGGGCGTTGGTGGCCGAGCTCGCCACCGGCGAGGATGCGGACCGGATCGAGGTCGCGGAGCGGATGCCGCCCGAGGCGCCGAAATCCGACCCCGCCAAGGCCGACATCCTGCGCAAGGAATGGCGACGTCTGACCGACACGCACCAGTTCCTGCGGCTCTGCTCGAAACTGAAGATGAACCGGCTCGGGGCGTATCGCATCGCCGGTGCGCCCTTCGTGCGACCGCTCGCGCCCGCCGCCGTGACGCAGATGCTCGAGGCGGTGCGCGATCAGGGTGTCGAGATCATGCTCTTCGTCGGCAATCGCGGCTGCATCCAGATCCATTCGGGCGGCATCGGCACGCTGAAGACGATGGGCCCGTGGCAGAACATCCTCGACCCCGGGTTCAACCTGCATCTCAGGGCCGATCACGTGGCCGAGGTTTGGGCGGTCGAGAAGCCGACCCAGCGCGGTCCGGCGGTGTCGGTCGAGGCGTTCGACGGGCACGGCGCGCTCATCTTCCAGGTCTTCGGATTGGGCAAGGAGGGGCGCGATTCGCGGCCCGCATGGGGCGCGCTCGTCGAAAGCCTCGCCGGCCTCGCCGATGCGGAACCTGCCGAATGATGCCGGCACAGAAGTCAGCAAGGAACGTCACATGCGCATGATCCGGAACACGGGCCGACGCGGGGACGGGTTTGTTCTGCTGCCCGCAACGATGATCGCGGCCGTCATAACAGCCTTCGCCCTGACCCTCGTCCTCCACCCGTCGGCGCGCGCCGCCGAGGGCGCGGGACGTGTCCTCGCGCTTGGCGGCGCGGTGACGGAGATCGTCTACGCGCTCGGCGAGGAAGAGAGGCTGATCGGCCGCGACAGCACCTCGACCTTTCCCGAGGCGGCAACCAGCCTGCCGGATGTGGGCTACGTGCGGGCGCTGTCGCCGGAGGGGGTCCTCTCGGTCGGTCCGGACCTCATCCTCGCCGAAGAGGGCGCGGGCCCGCCCGAGGCGATCGACGTCCTCAGGGCGGCGGAGGTGGACTTCGTCACCGTGCCCGGCGGGTTCGGCGCCGACGCTGTGCTCGCAAAGATCAGGACCGTGGGCGGGGCCCTCGGCGTGCCTGCGAAGACCGAAGCGCTGGCGGACGAGACCCGCGCGGCGCTGGCCGAGGCGGCGGCCCGCGCCGAGGCGCATGACGGCGCCCCGATGCGTGTGCTCTTCGTGATGAGCGCGGAAGGCGGGCGGCTCATGGCGGCGGGGCAAGGTACCGCCGCGGACGGGATCATCCGGCTCGCCGGAGCGGAAAACGCGATGCGCGGATTTCAGGGCTACAAGCAGGTTTCGGACGAGGCCGTGGCCGCCGCCGCGCCCGATGTCGTCCTGATGATGGACCGCTCGGGCGAGCACGCGGTCTCGGACGAGACGCTTTTCGCCTCTCCGGCGCTGCGCACAACGCCGGCTGCCCGCTCGGGGACGGTGCTGCGCATGGACGGCCTCAAGCTGCTCGGGTTCGGGCCGCGGACGGCGCAGGCGGTCGAGGAATTGTCGACCGCGCTTTACGGGGGCTGATCCGATGGCTCTGGCGTTGGGTGTGGGAGATCCGGTGCGGCCGAGGGACCGGCTTGCGCGTGCCCGTGCGCTGCATGGCGTCTTTGCCGTCATGCTGGTGGCGGTGTCGCTCGCGAGCCTCGGCACCGGCGCGACGGGTCTCGGCCTGGCCGGGATCCTGAACGGCCTTACGAGCGGCGACGCGCTCGGCCAGGTGGACCGCGTCGTTCTCTACGACATCCGCCTTCCCCGGCTCCTCACCGGCATCGCGGTTGGAGCAGCACTGGCGGTATCGGGCGCGGTGCTGCAGGGGCTGTTCCGCAACCCGCTGGCCGACCCCGGGATCATCGGCGTGAGCGCGGGCGCGGGCCTCGGCGCGATCACGGTCATCGTGCTCGGCGGAACCATGGCCTTCGTCCCGGCGGGCCCCTACGCCGTGCCGGTCGCGGCCTTTCTCGGGGCATGGGGGGTGACGATCGGGCTCTACCGCGTCTCGACCCGGGGCGGGCGGACGTCGGTGGCGACGATGCTCCTCGCCGGGATCGCCGTTGCCGCGCTCGCCGGGGCCTTCGCCGGCATTCTCATCTTCACCGCGGACGATCAGCAATTGCGCGACCTGACCTTCTGGAATCTCGGCTCGCTGGCCGGGGCGAGCTGGATCAAGCTCGCCGCCTGCGCCCCGGCGATCCTCCTGTCCATCGGCGCGGCCTGCACATTGGGGCCGGCCCTCAACGCGCTGGCCCTCGGCGAGGCGACGGCCGCCCATGTCGGCTACGAGGTCGAACGGGTGAAGACCGTCGCGGTGCTGTCCGTCGCGCTCGGAACCGGGTCGGCGGTCGCGGTGGCCGGCGGCATCGGCTTCGTCGGCATCGTGGTCCCGCACCTGCTGCGCCTTGCGACGGGGCCCGACCATCGCGCCCTGCTCGTCAATTCGGCGCTCTGCGGCGCCGCCCTGCTCGTCGCGGCGGATACCGTCGCGCGCGTGATCGTCGCCCCCGCGGAACTCCCCATCGGGATCCTGACCGCCGTCATCGGCGCGCCGGTCTTTCTGTGGATCCTTCTGAGACAGCGCGGGCTCGGAGCGTAGATGCTCGAGGCACGGGACATCCATGTCACACTCGGCCGCCGTGCCGTGCTGCACGGCGTTGCCCTGGCGGCGGCGCCCGGAACGCTGACCTGCATCGTCGGGCCGAACGGGTCGGGCAAGACGACGCTTCTCGGCGCCCTGACGGGTGACGTGCCCCACACGGGGAGCGTCACCCTGAACGGCCGCGACACCGCGCGCCTGCGGCCGTGGGAGCTGGCCGCCATGCGCGGCGTGCTGCCCCAGATCGCGACGCTGGCCTTTCCCTTCACGGTGGCCGAGGTCGTCCGGATCGGTCTGCAATCCGGCGCGGCGGGAGATCATAACGAGATCGCGCAGGAGGCGCTCGGGCGCGTCGGTCTTGCGGCCCATGCAGATCGACCCTACCAGCAATTGTCGGGCGGAGAGCAGCAGCGCGTGCAACTCGCCCGAGTGCTCGCCCAGGTCTGGGAGCCGGTCTCGCCGGAGGGGCCCCGCTGGCTGCTGCTGGACGAGCCGGTCTCGAGCCTCGATATCGGGCACCAGCTCGAGGTGATGGAGGTCGCGCGCGCCTTTGCGCAGGCGGGCGGCGGTGTCGTCGCGGTGATGCACGATCTCAACCTGTCGGCCATGTTCGGCGACCGGATGCTCTGCCTCGCCGAGGGCCGCGTCGTCGCCTGCGGCACGCCCGAAGAGGTCATGACCGACGCGACTTTGTCCCGGGCCTACGGCTGCACCATCCGCGTGAACGCGGCGCCAGGTCAGAGCACATTCGTGCTTCCGCAGATGGCAGCGACCGCCTGAGCCGGCCACTCTGGCAGGCCCGCCGGCAGCCGCATCTCCGCGCCACCGGAGGTCGCGCTCAGGGCGCCGCGGTCAGAGAACCAGATTTCATGCCGCGAAACTTCATCTATATATTGACACCCACCGGCGCGTCAGCCCAATATGCAGGTGCTTTGGTTCCCGCGGCGCAAGTCGCGGGTGAAGAGGGAAGCCGGTGAGAATCCGGCACTGCCCCCGCAACTGTAAGCGGCAAGTTTCGGTCCCGATGCCACTGGCGCAGATGCGCCGGGAAGGCGGGCCGAAGCGCCCGAGCCGCGAAGTCAGGAGACCTGCCAGGGCGCCATAGACGACGACCGCGGCGGAGGGCCCGGGCGCGTTATCCCCGGGCTGCCAGCGCCGCCTGCCGGGGGTTTCGTGTCTCCTTCATGTCCGCACCACAGGCAGAAGGGACCTTTCGAGATGACCATCACCGTCTATTCCAAGCCGGCCTGCGTGCAATGCACCGCCACCACCCGCGCGCTCGACGCCAAGGGGATCGACTATGCACTCGTCGATCTGAGCGAGGACAGCGCGGCGATGGCGCATGTGCAGTCGCTCGGATACCGGCAGGCGCCGGTCGTGGTCGCGGGAGAGGACCATTGGTCGGGCTTCCGCCCGGACCGCATCGGCCAGCTCTGACGGCCATGACCCCCCTCGCCTTCTATTCCTCGCGCAGCGGCAACACCGCGCGGCTGATCGACCGGCTGGGCCTCGGCGGGACGCCCCTGCCCCCGGTCGGCGATCCGCCGCGGATGGACGCGCCCTTCGTGCTGGTGACGCCCACCTATGCCGATGGCGAGGGCCGCGGCGCCGTGCCGAAACCGGTGATCCGGTTTCTCAACCATGCGCCGACCCGCGCGCTGCTGCGCGGCGTCATCGCCTGCGGCAACCGCAATTTCGGCGAGACCTTCGCGCTCGCCGGTGACGTGATCGCCCGTAAATGCGGCGTGCCCGTCCTCGCCCGGGTCGAGCTTGCCGGCACCGAAACCGACATCATCCGCATCCGCGCGGGCCTTTCCCACCTCTTCGCCGACTTGGAGGCACCATGCTCGATACCGGCCTGACCGCAGAGCACGACTACCACGCGCTCAACGCGATGCTGAACCTCTACGACGACGAGGGCCGCATCCAGTTCGACGCCGACCGGCGCGCCGCGCGGGAATACTTCCTGCAGCACGTGAACCGGAACACGGTGTTCTTCCATTCGCTGAACGAGAAGCTGCGCTACCTCGTCGACGAGGGTTATTACGAGCCGCAGGTGCTCGATCAGTACGACCGCGCCTTCCTGCACGAGATCTGGGACGCGGCCTATGCGGCGAAGTTCCGGTTCCCGACCTTCCTCGGCGCGTTCAAATACTACACGTCCTACACGCTCAAGACCCGCGACGGGCACCGGTACCTCGAGCGTTACGAGGACCGGGTGGTGATGAACGCGCTGGCGCTGGCGCGCGGCGATACCGGCCTTGCCCTGGAGCTGATCACCGAGATCCTCGAGGGCCGCTTCCAGCCCGCGACGCCGACCTTCCTCAATGCCGGGAAATGCGCGCGCGGCGAATTCGTCTCGTGCTTCCTTCTGCGCCTCGAGGACAACATGGAAAGCATCGGGCGCGGCATCAACTCGGCGCTGCAGCTGTCGAAGCGCGGCGGGGGCGTCGCGCTGATGCTCACCAACATCCGCGAGCACGGCGCGCCGATCAAGGGCATCGAGAACCAGTCCTCGGGCGTCATCCCGGTGATGAAGCTGCTCGAGGACAGCTTCTCCTACGCCAACCAGCTCGGTGCGCGGCAGGGCGCGGGCGCGGTCTATCTCAACGCCCATCACCCCGACATCCTGCGCTTTCTCGACACCAAGCGCGAGAACGCGGACGAGAAGATCCGCATCAAGACGCTGTCGCTCGGCGTGGTGATCCCGGACGTGACCTTCCAGCTCGCCAAGCGCGGGGAGGACATGTACCTCTTCTCGCCGCACGACGTGGAAAAGGTCTATGGCTGCGCCTTCTCGGAGATCTCGGTGACGGAAAAGTACGCCGAGATGGTGGACGATCCGCGCATCCGCAAGACCAAGATCAACGCGCGCGCCTTCTTCCAGACGCTGGCGGAGATCCAGTTCGAGAGCGGCTATCCCTACATCATGTTCGAGGACACGGTGAACGCGGCGAACCCGATCGCGGGCCGCATCGCGATGTCGAACCTCTGCTCGGAGATCCTGCAGGTCAACGAGGCCTCCGAGTTCAACGACGATCTCTCCTACGCGCGTATGGGTACCGACATTTCCTGCAACCTCGGCTCGATGAACATCGCGCGGGCGATGGACGGGGGCGATCTCGGCGCCAGCGTGACGACGGCGGTGCGGGCGCTGAACGCGGTGTCCGAGATGTCGGCGATCGACAGCGTGCCGTCGATCCGGCGCGGCAACGACGAGGGCCACGCGATCGGGCTCGGGCAGATGAACCTGCACGGCTTTCTCGCCCGCGAGCGCATCCACTACGGCTCGCCCGAGGGGATCGACTTCACCAACATCTACTTCTGCACGGTGCTCTACCACGCGCTGCGGGCATCCAACGCGCTCGCCCGCGAGCGGGGCCGTGCCTTCAAGGGGTTCGAGCGGTCGAAATACGCGGATGGCAGCTTCTTTGCCGATTACGTGGACCGCGACTGGCTGCCCGAGACCGAGACGGTGCGCGCGCTTTTCGAGCGGATGGGCGTCGCGATCCCGAGCCGCGCCGAGTGGGCCGAGCTGCGGGACGCGGTGATGCGGGACGGGATCTACAACCGCAATCTCCAGGCGGTGCCGCCCACGGGGTCGATCAGCTACATCAACTACGCGACCTCCTCGATCCACCCGATCACCGCCAAGATCGAGGTGCGCAAGGAAGGCAAGATCGGCCGGGTCTACTACCCCGCGCCCTACATGACGAACGACAATCTCGAGTTCTACCGCGACGCCTACGAGATCGGGCCCAAGGCCATCATCGACACCTACGCGGCCGCGACGCGGCACGTCGACCAGGGCCTGTCGCTGACGCTGTTCTTCCCGGCCGACGCCTCGACCCGCGACATCAACCGCGCGCAGATCCACGCGTGGAAGAAGGGCATCAAGACCATCTACTACATCCGGCTGCGCCAGCAGGCCCTCGAAGGGACCGAGGTGCAGGGCTGCGTGTCCTGCACGCTCTGATCGAAAGGGACCGCCATGAAAGACTTCGCCCAGACCCGCCCCGTGCCGCGCGCGATCAACTGGAACAGGATCGAGGACGACAAGGACCTCGAGATCTGGAACCGGCTGACGGCCAATTTCTGGCTGCCCGAGAAGGTGCCGCTGTCCAACGACCTCCAATCCTGGTCGCGGCTGACGGACGAGGAGCGCACGCTCACCATCCGGGTCTTCACCGGCCTCACGCTGCTCGACACGATCCAGAACGCGGTGGGCGCGCCCGCGCTGATGCCCGATGCGGCGACGCCCCACGAGGAATCCGTGCTGACCAACATCGCCTTCATGGAGGCGGTGCACGCGCGGTCCTATTCGTCGGTCTTCTCGACGCTCTGCACCACCGCCGAGGTCGATGAGGCCTTCCGCTGGTCGGCCGAGAACGACCATCTGCAGGCTAAGGCGCGACTGATCCTCGACGAGTATGACGCGACGGCCTCGCCGCTCCGGCGCAAGGTGGCGAGCGTGTTCCTCGAGAGCTTCCTCTTCTACTCGGGCTTCTACCTGCCGATGCACTTCTCGAGCCGCGGGCGGCTGACCAATACCGCCGACCTCATCCGGCTCATCATCCGCGACGAGGCGATCCACGGCTATTACATCGGGTACAAGTTCCAGCGCGGCATGGAGAAGCTGACCGAGGCCGAGCGGCAGGAGATGAAGGACTTCGCCTTCGGGCTGCTGTTCGAACTCTACGAGATCGAGGCGCGCTATACCGAAGAGCTCTACGATCCGATGGGCCTGACCGAGGACGTGAAGGCGTTCCTGCATTACAACGCCAACAAGGCGCTGCAGAATCTCGGCTTCGAGGCGCTCTTCCCCGACGAGGCCTGCCGGGTGAATCCCGCGATCCTCGCCGCGCTGTCGCCGGGATCCGACGAGAACCACGACTTCTTCTCGGGCTCGGGATCCTCCTACGTCATCGGCAAGACCGTGGCGACCGAGGACGAGGACTGGGACTTCTGATCGGAGGTCCCCGCACAGGGCCGGAGGACGGCGCCCCCTGCCCTCCTCCGACATTCGGCACGCGGCCCGGCCTCGGTCTCTGCGGATCTAGGTCAGGTCGAGAAGACGGTTGAGCTCCCGGCTGGTGAGCGGCTTGGGGATGATCTCGTCCATGCCGCAGACGCGGAATTTTTCGGCCTCGTCGGGAGCCACGAAGGCCGTGACCCCGACGATCCGCGCCGCCTTGGACGGCCCTTCGGCGCGGATCAGCCCGGTCGCTTCCGCGCCGCCCATTATCGGCATGTTCACGTCCATCAGGATGAGATCGTACGCGCCCGCCATGGCCAGATCCACGGCCTCCACACCGTTGCGGGCCTCTTCGACGTGGTAGCCGAGATGGCTGATCATCTCGGAGGCCAGGAGCCGGTTCAGGTCGTTGTCCTCGGCCAGCAGGATGCGGATGCCGGCATCGCCCGGAGAGGACGCGGCCGGCGGAGAGACGGAGGCGTCCGGCACCGATGCGCCGTCCGCGAGCGGGATCTGCGCGGTGAACCAGAAGGTGCTGCCCAGATCGCGTTCGCTGCGCACGCCGATCCGGCCGTTGAGGCTCTCGACCGCGCGCCGGGCGATCGGCAGGCCGAGACCGGAACTGCCGCTCTTCAGGACGGACGGCCCCATGTCGAAGGGCTCGAAGATGCGCTCGTGGAAGAGCTCGTCGATGCCGGGACCGGTATCCTCGACCTCGACCGCGACTTCGCCCTCGCGGAACCGGGCCCGGACGGTGATGGTGCCTTTGACAGTGTGCTTTATCGCGTTGCTGAGAAGGTTGATGAAGGGGCGCATGAAGACCGGCAACGGCCCCTTGAGGTCGACGGAATGCTCGGCCGGAATGTCGAGCACGACGCGGTTGCCGCTCTGCTCGGCGAGCGGCCGGTATTGCTCGGTGACGTCCGACAGGACCTCGCGGAGGTTGAAGACGACCCTCTCGACCTCGGCATCGCCCCGTTCGAGCGAGGCGAGATCGAGGACGTTGTTGATCTGCGCCAGCGCCGATTTCGCCGACTGGTCCGCGAGCTTGAGCAGACGCTTCTGTTCGTCGGACGGATCGGCCCGCGCAACGATCGCGTCGATGGCCGCGATCACCCCGGTGATCGGCGTCCGCATCTCGTGGCTCATCATCGCGAAGAAGCGCAGGCGCGCCTCGACGGCCTGCAGCGCCTCGTCACGGGCGGCGCGCAATTCCTGCTCCCGTGCCAGCTGCTCGGTCACGTCCCGAAGGAACGCGATGAGGACCGGGCGTCCGGATTCGTCCCGGTCCACGGAAATGGAGGCTTCCACGTCGAGCGGTGATCCATCGATCCGCTCCGCCCGGAACTTCGTCCGGAGCGGCTTGGCCCGGCTCATCGACTCCGGTTCGAAGGCAGCCGCATCGACCATCCCCTCGAGCACCGCCCGGTCTTCGGGCGCTTTCGGGATGCGACGGATCTGCGTCTCGAGCTGCCTCAGCGCGTCGGGGTCGTCGTCGCTGATGCCGAACATCCGCGTCGCCGCAGGATTGGCCATGACGATGCGATAGCTTTTGGTGACCGTCATGATGCCTTCGCCGGAAAGCCGGTAGGACCGGTCGAGGCTTTCGCGGACGCTCGCGCTCTTGGCGCGCGATCTGCGCAGGTTCCGGTAGCTGTAGATCATCGCCCAGACGGCACCGATCAGCAGCGAGACGAGAACGAATGAGGCCGTCGCAAAGCGTACGACGGTAGTCTGAAGGTCGGCCCTCTGGTCCTGCGCCTCGTCCATGGCGGCGAGCATCGCCCGGACATTGAAGCGGCGGACGGTCTCGACGAAATCCGCGGCGCCTGCGGCGGCAGCTTCCGCCGCGCGCTGCAGGGACGCGGCGCTGTCCGCATCGGCCACCGCCTCGATCTGCGGACGCTCGGTCATGACCTCCACCCAGAGCGCGGCGTCCTCTGCGGTCAGCTCGAGCTGATCCTGCGCGAGGTGCACGCTCACGACGTTCATCCGGCTGAGCAGGAGCTCGCTCGAGACGCGGAGATCGTCGGCGGCGGTGGAGGATCCGGGATCGGGCAGGAACCGGGACAGCGCGCGTTCGTACCGCAGCGCACTCGGTTCGATCTGGCCGACGACCCAGATCGAATTCTCGCCGGCAACGTAGGTGTTGCCCTGAAAGCCCTTGTACGTGGAATAGGCGAGCCCGCCGAGGACGGTCAGGGCAATCAGGGTCAGGACGACCAGACCCGTCAGTCGCTTCGGAAACAGGTCCCGGGAGTCGCCGGATTGCCATGATTCCGGTTTGCGGAGCGCCCGCTTCTCTCCTGCGGACACCTCATCGGCGGCCATGGTCAGTCTCCGATCTGACGAATCTCGACGAGCTGCCAGATGCTGAGGGAGTAGGCTTCGTTTGCCTTCAGTGCCGGGTTGTCGTCGAAGGGAAACATCACCCAGAGGGGTCCGTTGTTGCGGATCGAGAACGTCTCTCCGTCGCGCCGCGTGGCGACGATCGGATAGCCCTCGGTATACAAGGCGTCGTCGAGATCGAGCTGGACCGAATAGTCGTTCTGGGCGACGAGCTCGACCTCACCCTCCTCGATCCCCGATGCATCGAGGACATCCAACAGGGTCGGACCCGAAAAGGTCGTGGGCCCGTCGGTCCAGAGCGAGGTGGTGGTGAACTCCGTAGAGGGAAGCTCTTCCAGCCGCGCGCGGTCGAACTCTTCGCTCGAGCCGTCCGCCCGGACGACCTCCAGGAGCACCGGTTCTGCCGTGGCCGCTTCCGAGGTCAAGGCGACCAGCGCGATGGCTCCGGCGGTCACGAAGGACGCGAGGGCGGGGAGGTTTACAATCGGCAACGCGGTTCTCCTGCGTGGGCATCTCCTACCCACAGCCATAAATCGAATTCTCGTGATACTTGAACCCAAGAATTGGTGATTGTGCGAACCGTGTCCAAAATCCTAGCAAGGTCTTAATAAAGCCTAATTTACGCCGCATTTTACACACGTATAGGGCAACCGGAACGGCTGAAGCGCCAGGACGCCTGCACTTGCCGACCGGGCAGGTCCCGCAAGACGGGTGTCCGCAAGCGCTCCGACCGGGCCGTGGCCCCAGTCAGCGGTGACGAAACGCGCGCACCAATCGATCCCCGGCTTGACCCTGGCCGCGGCGGCGCGTTCTCTGGTCGAAATCCCATCCGAAGGTCAGTCCCATGCGCTGCTTCTACGCGCCCGAAACCAGCCGGCACGATCCGAAATTCCGACTGACCAATGGCCGCGTCCAGGCCAATGCGGAACGTGCGGAGCGCGCGCAATTGCTGCTCGACGGGCTGGAGCGGGTGGGCCTGTCCACCGAGGAGCCGCCCCGGCAGGACCGCGGCGCCTACGAGACGGTGCACACCCCGCGCTTCCTCGATTTCCTGGCCTCCGCCTGGGACCGCTGGCAGGAGTTGCCGGATCCGGCGGGCGAAGTGATCCCGAACACGTTTCCGCGCCTCAAGACCCAAGCCTATCCGAAAAGTGTCGTCGGGCAGGCGGGCTGGCATGCGGGCGACGTGTCGGCCCCGATCGGGCCCGGAAGCTGGCAGGCGACGCAGCGCGCAGCGGACAGCGCGCTCGCCGCAGCGGATTCCGTCCTCGCGGGGGAGCGTTCCGCCTATGCGCTCTGCCGCCCGCCGGGGCATCACACGAGCGCGGAGGTCGCGGCGGGGCATTGCCTCATGAACGTCTCGGCCATTGCCGCGGCGCGCCTGCTCAAGGGCCACGACAGCGTCGCGATCCTCGACATCGACACCCATCACGGCAACGGCACGCAGGACATCTTCTACGACCGGGGCGACGTGCTCTTCGTTTCGGTCCATACCGACACCGCCGATTACTACCCGTTCTTCACCGGGACCGCCGAGGAGACCGGGCATGGCGACGGGGCGGGCGCGACGCTGAACATCCCGGTCGCCCGGACCACCCGCGACGATGCCTGGTGCGACGCCATCCAGCAGGGGCTGGATTGCATCGTGGATTTCGCGCCCGGCGCGCTTGTCGTCTCGCTCGGGCTCGATGCCCACAAGGACGATCCGCTCAAGGGAATGTCGGTCGGGGACCAGGGCTTCACCCGGGCGGCGCGGAGGATCCGCTCCGCCGGTCTTCCGACGGTGCTGGTGCAGGAGGGCGGATACATGTCGCCAAGCCTGACGACCGCGCTTGTCGCCTTCATGACGGGGTGGCTCGACTAGGCGGCTGCGGCGATGCCGGGGTTGCGGCGCCAGACCGAGAAGTTCAGTGCACCCGCGACGCTGACCCAGGCGAGGTAGGGCACGAAGAGGAGCCCCGCGATCCAGTCCACCTGCCAGAGCGCGATCATGCAGGCCGCGACCGCGACCCAGAGCGCGCAGAGCACCATCATGCCGCCGCGGATCCGCTTGAGGCCGAAGAAGACCGGCGTCCAGAGCGCGTTGAGGGCGATCTGCAGCGCCCAGAGCGCCATCGGTATGGCGTTGTCGTCCGCGAGCGCGACGCGCGCGCCGGCCGCGGCCATGCAGATATAGAGCGTCGTCCAGGCCACCGGGAAGAGCCAGTCGGGCGGCGTCCAGGGCGGTTTGGAGAGCTGGCGATACCATTCGCCGGGCGGAAAGATCGCGCCGGTCGTGCCGGCGGCGAAACAGGCCGCGAGAAAGATGGCGAATGTGATCCAGATCATCTGGTGTCAGCTAGACCGGGCCGACACCCGGATCAAGGCAGCACGGTCCTGTCTTTGTCGCTCCGCGGCGCGGGCGAGAGCCTCGATCAGGGTATCGCGGCGCTGCCAGACCGGAGCGCGTGTGGCCGCGGCGTCGATCAGGAAGGCACATTCGGGCAGGGGGCGGGCATAGAGCACTGCCGAGCGCGGCATCACCGTGGTGACGCCGGCCCGCGCCGCAGAGAGCGCAAGCCAGCCGATCTTCTGGGATGTGGTCGTCCGCGCGCGGGTCGATATTGTGTCGCATCCGGACTGAAGGACCGCGCCACCGATCCCGGCATAGATGTGCCGCGCGGCGTAGATGCCGGGCCGGCAGGTGCGGGGCAGGGCGCCGATGCCCGCCTCGGCCCGCCAGTAGAGCCGGTTCGCCTGCATCACGAGGTCCCGGACCATCTTGCGCACGGCGCGGGACGGGCGCGGATCGGCGAGGAAAGCCTCGGGCGCGATACCCGCTTCGAGCAACCAGTCGGTCGGCAGGTAGATGCGACCTTCGAGCGCGTCCTCGCCCACGTCGCGGGCGATGTTGGTCAGCTGCATCGCGACCCCGAGATCGCAGGCGCGGGCCAGCGTGTCGGGATCGCGGACGCGCATGAGGACGCACATCATCGCCCCGACCGCCGCGGCGACCCGGGCGGAATAGGCCGTCACGTCGGACAGCGTCGCATAGCGCCGGCCCATCGCGTCCCAGGCAAGTCCCTCGAGCAGCGCCTCGGGCAGGGCGCGCGGCATCTCGAACTCCTCGACCACCGCGGCGAAGGCCCGGTCGGGTGCGGCGTTTTCAGGCCTTCCCTCGTAGACCCTGGCGAGCCGGTCCTCGAGCCTCAAGACCGCCGCGGCCTTCTCGGCCTTGAGGTCGACCTCGTCGTCGGCGAGGCGGCAGAAGGCGTAGAGTGCGAGCGCCGGGTCGCGGACGCGGGCGGGCAGCAGGCGCGAGGCGGCATGGAACGAGAGCGAACCGTGCCGGATCGCCTCGCGGCAGGCATCGAGGTCGTCCTGCCGGATCATCGGACGAACTCCGAGGGTTGGGGCACGAGCTCTTCGAGAACTTCGGCCGAGGAGATGACGCCCGGCAGCCCGGCCCCCGGATGCGTGCCCGCGCCGGTCAGGAACAGGCCCGAGACGTCCTCGCTGACATTGTGCGGGCGGAACCACGCGCTCTGCAGGATGCGTGGCTCGATCGAGAAACCGGTGCCGTGCGGGGAGAGGTAGCGGCTCGCGAAATCGGCGGGGGTGAGGATGTGCTCGGGACCGAGGTGATGGGAGAGGCCGGGCAGCACGTCCCGTTCGATCACCTCAAGCACCTTGGCGCGGTATCTCTCGCGCTCGGTCTCCCAATCGACCGGATCGTCGTGTCCGAGATGCGGGACGGGCGAGAGCACGTAGAACGTATCGTCCCCCTCGGGTGCGACGCTCGGATCGGTCACGCTCGGACGGTGGATGTAGAGCGACATGTCGTCCGAGAGCCTGCCCTTGACGAAGATGTCCTCCACCAGCCCGCGGTACCGAGGTCCGTTCAGGATCGTGTGGTGACCCACGTCGCGCCATTTCCCGCGCGTGCCTTTGGTGCCGAAATACCAGACAAAGAGACCCATCGACCAGCGCGTCCGGTCGAGGCGCTTCTCGCTCCACCGTTTGGAGGGCACGTTCCGCAGCAGCCGCGAATAGGTGAGGCCGGCATCGGCGTTCGACACCACGATGTGTGAATCGAGGACCTCGCCGGTGGTCAGGCGCACGCCGTGAGCCCGGCCGTCACGCACTAGGATCTCGTCCACCTCCGACTGCATCCGCATGAGCCCGCCCTGATCCGCGACGATCGCGGCCATGGCCCGGGCGATCTCAGCGACGCCGCCCATCGCGTAATGGACGCCGAATTCCTTCTCGAGATGACTGACGAGGATGTACATCGAGGTCACGTTGAAGGGATCGCCGCCGATGAAGAGAGGATGGAATGACAGTGCCATGCGCAGGTGCTCGTCGGTGACCCGCCGCGCGGCATGGGCGTAGACCGAACGGTCGGCCCGCATCCGCACGAAGGTCGGCAGCGTGGCGAGCAGATCGCGGAACCGGTGCATGGAGCGCCGGCCGAGATCCTCGAAGCCGAACCAGTACCGCGCCTCGCTGTCCTTGAGAAAGCGCTCGTAGCCCTTGAGATCGCGCGGCGAGAGGCGCCGCACCTCCTCGCGCATCTCGTCGGTGTCCTGCCGGGCCTGGAAGTGCGACCCGTCGGGCCAGCGGATCTCGTAGAACGGGTCGAGGGCGCGCAGATCGACGTCCTCGTCGAAGTCGCGACCGCAAGCGGCCCAGAGCTCGCGGAAGAGCTGCGGAACGGTGACGATGGTGGGCCCGAGATCGAACCGGTGCCCGTCCTGCCAGATGGCGGAGCCGCGTCCGCCCGGCACGTCGAGCCGGTCGATCACGGTGACCCGGTAGCCCTTCGCGCCGAGACGCATGGCCGAGGCGAGGCCCCCGAGCCCCGCGCCGATCACCACTGCATGGGGGCGGGCGGCAGCCGAGCTGCGCGGCAAGCGGGGATCTAGCTCTGTCATGAGTCGGAGCCTACACCTGTCAACTTAAGCTGACAATCTGCGCTGTGACTTTGCAGGGACTTCCCAAGCGCCCGACCACATGTCAGACTTGATTGACACTTTGAGGGGTCCGAGTCCCTGTATGCAGATCGTCAGCCTCAGCCTGTTCCGCTTCGCCTCGCTGCGCGCGCGGCTCTGGGCGTTCGCCATGATGGGCGCCGCCCGCCCGTCGCTCGCGCGTCACCCTGACCTGCTGTTCTGGAAGCTCTGCGGCTCGGGCAGCGGCGAGGGATTCACGCCGCTGCCGAATACCGGCGTCTACGCGATCCTCGCGGTCTGGCCGGGGGAAGACACCGCGCGCCGACAGATCGAGACCTCGCCGCTCTGGGCGCGCTACCGCCGCGTCGCCGCCGAGCACTGGACCCTGTTTCTCCGCCCGATTTCGGCGCGGGGCGAATGGAGCGGCCGCATTCCCTTCGACGCCGCAGACGATTCAGGGGCCGGGCCGCTCGCGGCGCTGACGCGCGCGACGATCAGGCCCCGCAAGATGCTGAGATTCTGGCAGCGGCAGCCCGATATTGGCCGCATGATCGGGGCCAACGAGGACGTGCTCTTCAAGATCGGCATCGGCGAGGTGCCGTGGTTCCAGCAGGTTACCGTCTCGGTCTGGCCGGACGAGGCCAGCATGGCCCGCTTCGCCCGCGCCTCGGGCCCGCATGCCGAGGCGATCCGCGCCGTTCGCGCAGGACACTGGTTCAGTGAAGAACTCTACGCCCGGTTCCGCATCGCCGGAGAGGCCGGGGCCTGGGAGGGCCGCAGCCCCCGCATCCCAATGGAGGTGACGCCATGAGACATCCGTTCCCGTTCTCCGCCCTCGTCGGGCAGGAGGAGATGAAACGCGCCATGATCCTCACCGCGGTCGATCCCGGCATCGGCGGCGTTCTGGTCTTCGGCGACCGGGGCACCGGCAAGTCCACCGCCGTCCGGGCGCTCGCCGCGCTCCTGCCGCCGATCAGTGTCGTCGCCGGGTCGCCCACCAATGCCGCCTCGGGCGCGGCGCAGGCGGACTGGGAGCCCGAGGGGGGCGAGAGCCGCGAGGTGCCGACGCCGGTGATCGACCTGCCGCTCGGCGCGACCGAGGACCGGGTGGTCGGCGCACTCGACATCGAGCGGGCGCTCACCCGCGGCGAGAAGGCGTTCGAGCCGGGGCTTCTGGCGCGGGCGAACCGGGGGTATCTCTACATCGACGAGGTGAACCTGCTCGAGGACCACGTCGTCGACCTGCTGCTCGACGTCGCGCAATCGGGCGAGAACGTCGTCGAGCGCGAGGGCCTGTCGGTGCGCCACGACGCGCGTTTCGTGCTGGTGGGCTCGGGCAACCCCGAGGAGGGGGAGTTGCGTCCGCAGCTCCTCGACCGGTTCGGGCTTTCGGTCGAGGTCGGCTCGCCCACGGATATCGAGGAGCGGATCGAGGTCATCCGCCGCCGTGTGGCCTATGAGGGCGATCCCGAGAGCTTCGTCGCGAAATGGGCAAAGGCGGATGCGGAGATCCGAGAGGCGATCCTCGCGGCGCGGGCATCACTGTCCTCGGTGGAGACGCCCGACGCCGCCTTGCGGGATTGCGCCGAGCTCTGCCTCGCGCTCGGCTCGGACGGGCTGCGCGGCGAGCTGACGCTCACGCGGGCCGCGCGGGCGCTGGCCGCCTACGAAGACGCAAGCGCGGTGACGCGCGATCACCTGCGGCGCATCGCGCCGATGGCGCTCGGGCATCGCCTGCGGCGCGATCCGCTCGACGACTCTGGATCGGGCGCACGGGTCGCACGGATGCTGGACGACGTGCTGGCATGAGGGAGGAGCCCGGCGAGGTCTGGGTGACGGGACAGCTGGCGCTCGCGCTGCTGGCAGTCGATCCGCACGGCCTCGGCGGGCTGCACTTGCGCGCGCGGGCCGGACCGGTCCGGCAGGCCTTTCTCGACCATGTGCCTGACCGGCTCGGGCCGCTCTCGCGCATTGCGCCGGGGATCGACGATGCGCAACTTTTCGGCGGGACCGACATCGCGGCGAGCCTCGCCGCGGGGCGCAAGGTCGAGGGCGCGGGCATTCTCGCCCGTGGGAGGCCGGTCCTGCTGACCATGGCTGAGCGGTGCCTGCCCGAACTGGCGGCAAAGCTCGGGCAGGGGCTCGATGCCGGAACGCTGCCATCGCTCGTCCTGCTCGACGAGGGCGTTGACGCGGAACGGGCGCCGGTGAGCCTGACCGAACGGCTGGCTTTCTCGTTCGATCTCGACGGCATACGCCTCGACGCGCTGGCCGACATCGCGCTCGATCCCGGCGAGATCGCAGCCGCGCGGGAGCGACTGGGCTCCGTCGCATTGCCCGATGCAGCGCTTGCGGCGCTGACGGCGGCTGCGGTCGAATTGGGCATCCTCTCTCTCCGGGCGCCGCTCTTCGCCGCGATGGCCGCGCGGGCGCATGCGGCGCTGTCAGGGCGCGAGGCGGTGGGGGATGGCGATCTCTCGATAGCCGCGACGCTCGTTCTGGCGCCCCGGGCGACCCGCCTGCCGGAGCCGCCGGACGACGACGATGTGCAGGAACCCGAGGCCGAAGAGAGCGACGACAGCGATCCCGGGTCCGGCGACACGATCCCGGCCGACATGCTGATCGAAGCGGTGCGCGCGATGCTTCCGCCGGGTGTGCTCGAAAGGCGCGCGGCGCAGCGTGCGGCGGCGCAGACCGGATCGGGGCAGGGCGCAAGGCGGCGCGGCAACCGGCGCGGTCGACCGCTTCCTGCACGCCCCGGAAAGCCATCCTCAAGCACCCGGATCGACCTCGTCGCGACCCTGCGGGCCGCTGCGCCCTGGCAGACTCTGCGACGGGAGCAGGCACCGGAGCGGAGCGGGATCATCGTGCGGTCCTCCGACCTGCGGGTGCGGCGATACGAGGAGCAATCCGACCGGCTAGTGATCTTCTGCGTAGATGCCTCGGGCTCGGCGGCGATGGCGCGGCTCGGCGAGGCGAAGGGCGCGGTCGAGCTGATGCTGGCGGAGGCCTACGCCAAGCGCGACCGCGTGGCCCTGATCGCATTCCGGGGCGAGGGGGCGGAGCTGCTGCTTCCCCCGACGCGGTCGCTGGTCCAGGCCAAGCGCCGGCTCGCCGGGCAGCCGGGGGGCGGGGGAACGCCGCTCGCCTCCGGGCTGCAGGCGGCGCATGCGCTGGTTCTGCAGGGCGCACGGTCGGGCTTCACGCCGGCTCTGGCGCTGCTGACCGACGGGCGCGCGAACGTGCCGCTGCCGGGGGGCGCCGGCCGCGCGCAGGCGATGGCGGATGCGGACCAAATGGCACGGCTCATCGGCGCGCAACGCATCGGCGGTGCGGTCATCGACACCGGGACGCGCCCACGGGGCGAGCTCTCGGCGCTCGCGAGCCACATGGGCCTTGCCTATCTCGCGCTGCCGAGGGCGAATGCGGCGCAGATGAAGTCGGGGCTCGATGCGGCGCTGGAGACCTGAGCCGGTGCGCTTTCCGCAGGACCTCGCAGGCTGGCCGCATGCGGAACATTCGCGGCTGATCCGCGTGAAACCGCATCGCTGGCACGTGCAGATCATGGGGCAGGGGCCGGATCTTCTTTTCCTGCACGGCGCGGGGGGCGCGACGCATAGCTGGCGGGACGTCCTGCCGCTGCTCGCGTCGCAGTACCGCTGCATCGCGGTTGATCTGCCGGGTCACGGGATGACACGGATCGCGACACGCTTCCGATCCTCGCTCCCGTTCATGGCCGAGGATCTGGGCCGGCTGATCCGCTCCGAGGGCTGGCAGCCGCAGGGGATCGTCGCCCATTCGGCGGGCGCCGCGGTCGCGCTGCGGCTCGCGAGCGAGGGGGCGACATCCCCGCGCATCGTCGCCTTCAACCCCGCGCTCGAGCCCTTCCGGGGCCTTGCGGGCGTGCTCTTTCCGATGGCCGCGCGGATGATGGCGATGACGCCGTTCGCCACGAGCTTTGTGCGGATGGCGCTGGTCTCGCCCGACCGCGCGGCGACTCTGCTGCAGGGGACGGGGTCCACGATCGACCCCGAGGGCGTCGCGCTCTATGCCCGCCTCCTGCGCGACCGGGCGCATGTGGAAGGAGCGCTCCTCATGATGTCGCAATGGTCGCTCGACCGGCTGCTCTCTGACCTGCCGGGCATCACCGCGCCGTCGCTCTTCCTTCTCGGCGAGAACGACCGGACCGTGCCTCCGGAGAGCGCCGAAACCGCCGCGGCCCGCATACCCCACGCGCGCGCCGAGCGTCTGCCGGGTCTTGGCCATCTCGCCCACGAGGAGGCGCCGGATCTCGCCGCCGCGCGGATCGAGATGTTCATGGCGGATGCGCTTTCCGCTTGAACCTTCCGCATGCCGCGCGGAGTGATTGCGCATGCCGCTTCTGACGTTCCTCCGCGACAATGCCCGCTGGCTCCTGGCCGGCGGTCTGCTGACGTTCCTGTCGAGCTTCGGCCAGACCTTCTTCATCTCGATCTTCGCGGGCGAGATCCGCGCGGAGTTCGACCTCAGCCACGGCGCCTGGGGCGCGATCTACGCCATCGGCACGACGCTGTCGGCGATGCTGATGGTGAGCGCGGGCGGGCTGACCGACCGCTTCCGCTCCCGCGTCCTTGGGGGCACCGGCCTCGTCTGTCTCGCGCTCGCCTGCCTCGGGATGGCGGTCAACGCGTCGGTCTGGCTCCTGCCGCTCGCGATCCTCGGACTGAGGTTCTTCGGGCAGGGGATGATGGGCCTCATCGCGATGGTGTCGATGTCGCGGTGGTTCGTCGCGGCGCGCGGGCGGGCATTGTCGCTTGCGGGGCTCGGGGTCACGCTGGGGCAGGCGGTGCTACCAGTCATATTCGTTGCGCTCATGTCCGTGCTGCCCTGGCGGTCGCTCTGGGTGATCGCGGCGGGGATCGCGCTGCTCGGCGTTCCGCTTCTCCTCCTGCTCCTGCGCGAGGAGCGCACCCCGCAGAGCCATGCCGAGGAAAGCCACGCGGCGGGCATGGATGGCAGGCACTGGAGGCGCGGCGAAGTGCTCCGGCATCCGTTCTTCTGGCTGATGGCCCCGGCGCTGCTCGGCCCGCCGGCCTTCGGAACGGCGCTCTTCTTCCAGCAGGTGCATCTGACCGAGGTGAAGGGCTGGGAGCTTTTCGACTTCGTGGCGCTGATGCCGATCTTCACCATCGGGACCTTGACAGCGATGATCCTATCGGGCGCGGCGATCGACCGGCTCGGGACCGCGCGCCTGCTGCCGGTCTACCTCGTGCCGATGGGGGTCGCGTTCCTCTTCTTCGGGCTCGGCGGGCCGCTCTGGACGGCGGGGATCGCCTTTGCGCTCATGTCGCTCACGCAAGGCATGCAGGCGACGCTTCCGAACGCGCTCTGGGCGGAGTTCTTCGGCACGCGGCACCTCGGCTCGATCAAGTCGATGGGCACGGCGATCATGGTGTTCGGTACCGCGATCGGACCGTTCCTCACCGGCGCGCTGATCGACGCCGGCATCGGCATCGAGGCGCAGTTCGTCGGGATCGCGGTCTATTTCGCCGGCGCCGTCGGTGCGATCGTCGCCGGGCTGGCGCTCGTCGAGAGGCGCAGCGGCGTTCCGGTGCCCGAGCGGACGGGCTAGCGGCGACGCCGGAGATAGACGTAATAGGCGCCGCCGCCGCCGTGCCTGATATGCGCCTCGGAGATCTGCAGCACCATCGGCCCGAGCGGCGCCATGCGCAGCCAGTGCGGCACCTGCGTCTTGAGAACGCCCCGGCGGCGGGGCATGGGATCGTAGGGATCCTCGCGTTGTCCCTTCCCGGTGATGATCAGCACGAGCCGCAACCCCTTGGCCTGGGCCGAATACATGAAGCCGACAAGCGCGGGATGTGCCTCGTCGAGCGTCATGCCGTGCAGGTCGAGCCGGGCTTCGGGAGCGAGCTTGCCGCGCTTGAGGCGCTTGTGCGCCTTGGCGTCCATGTCGACGGCCTCTTGCGCAAGCCGTTCGGACGTCGATTGCGGCAGGGAGACCGACGAGCGGCCCCGCGCCCGCTCGCCGACCTCGAAGGCGGGAAGCTGGGGCCGGACCGGAGGATCGTGGGCCTTCTTCCGCTTTGGACCGGGCTTGGCCTCGGGCGCCGGATCGCGGCGCTGGCCGGGAAGCTTCTTCGCCGTGCGGGCGACCTGGGACCAGAGCTCGAGTTCCTCGTGGCGGGGTTTGCGCCCCTTCATTCCAGAAGCTCCGGCAGCAGCGCGTAGGCCCTCTGGATTGGGAGCAGCACAACCATGCGCCCGGCGTCGCGGAAGGTGCCGGCGGTCGCCCCGGCCTCGTCCCCCGTCCCGACGAAGATGTCGGCGCGCTGCGCGCCCTTTATCGCCGATCCGGTATCCTGAGCGATCATCAGGCGGCGCATGGGCACGCCGCCGTCCTTTTCCACCCAGACCGGCGCACCGAGCGGCGTGTAGGCGGGATCGACGGCGACGGAGCGCCGCGGCGTGACCGACCGGTTCATCGCGCCGAGCGGCCCGCGATCCGCCGGCACTTCACTCACTTCGCGGAAGAAGACGTAGGACGGATTGTGGAGGAGCAGCTCCTCGCCCTTGGTCGGATGGGTGCGCACCCATTCCTTGATGGTGCCCGCAGAGACCTCGTGCGCCTCGAACATGCCGCGCCGCACCAGCTCCTGCCCGACCGACTTGTATTCGTGCCCGTTCGCTCCGCCGTAACCGACGCGCACGACGCGCCCATCCGGAAAGCGGATGCGGCCGGAGCCCTGGATCTGCAGGAAGAAGAGCTCCACCGGATCGTCGACCCAAGCGATCTCGAGCCCGCGGCCGCTCATTTCGCTGCCGCTCAGGATCTCGCGTCGGGAAAGCCATTGCTCCGCGGCCTCGGCCTCGGGCGGCATCCGGTAGATGGGATAGCGGAACCTGGGAGAGGCATGCGGCGCACCGTCGAGCTCGGGCTCGAAATATCCGGTGAATAGCGCCTCGGCACTGCCTTCGGTGATCAGCACGGGGCGGAAGAACAGTTCGAAAAAGTTCCGCGCCACGTCCCGGTGATCCTCAGCCGCGGCGCAGAGCGCGGTCCAGTCGGGATCGTTGAGATCCCGGCACGTCACCAGAAACGCATCGAGGGCGGCGGAGTGATCGTCCGCCGCCCAGCCGTCGAGGTCAGAAAAGTCGAGGATGGTGTGCGCGACAGGCGCGTCGCCGTCGAGCGCGCCTGTCGCCTGTGCGGGGTCTGCAGCCATGGCCCAGATCCCCGCCAGAAGCGCCGCGCCGATCCGTGCCGTCATTCGCCCGTGGCGACCAGCTGCCAGTTCGGATCGTCCGAGCCCATGGTCCGCGCGAAGGTCCAGAGGTCCTTCTGACGCTTGACCTGCGTGGCGCTACCTTCGATCACGGTGCCTTCCGCGTCCTTCACCACCTGCGTCAGTTCGCCCACATAGCGCACGGTGATTTCGGCCAGGCGGGTGGTCTGATCGAAGCTCGCCTCGGCCAGCGTCAGTTCGCGCACGCCGACGAACTCGGCCTCGATGGTCAGGCCCTGCTCCTCGCGCGCCCTCACCACCTCGGCGAAGCTCTCGAACACGTCCGGTGCGAGATAGGGCTCGATCTCGTCGATCTTGCCGCGTTCGAAGGCCATGAGGATCATCTCGTAGGCGCCGCGGGCGCCCGACAGGAAGTCGGCAACCCCGAAGGACGGCTCGATCTCTTTCATCTGTGCCAGGGCGCGGGCGCTTTCGCTGCCCTCGGGAACGTGATCGACGATGTCGCGATCGGGACCGCCCTCGATAACCTCGAACCCACGGCGATCGGCCTTGGATTGCGCGCCGGAGGGCGGCGTCGGGGGCTTTTCGTAGCCTTCCCGGGTCCCGAGGACATTCTTGAGCCGCAGGATGAGGAAGACAGCGATCCCCGCCAGGACCAGGAGCTGCAGGATGGGGGAATTCATCAATGCCTCGTTAAGGATGCATGGAAAGCGTGAAGTTGGGAACCTATGTAGGCGTTGGGCGGGGCCAAGTCTACCGAAGCCGCCCGGGTTTGGAGGCCGAACGACATGTGGCTTTTCGTAGCGTTCCTTGCGGTTCCGCTTATCGAGATCGCGCTCTTCATACAGGTCGGAGGGCTGATCGGCCTCTGGCCGACGCTGGGGATCGTGGTGCTGACAGCGCTGATCGGCACGATGCTGGTGCGCTCGCAGGGCGCGATGGCGATGAACGACATCCGCAAATCGTTCAACAACCTGTCGGATCCGACCGAACCGCTCGCCCATGGGGCAATGATCCTGCTCGCGGGCGCGTTGCTGCTCACCCCGGGTTTTTTCACCGACGCCGTGGGCTTTGCGCTCTGCACTCCGGGCGTCCGCAAGGCGGCGATGCGCTATGCCAGCCGCCACGTGAAGATGCGCCGGTTCGAGATGGGCGGAGCGCCCCATGGAGATCCGCGTCGCCCCGGCGGCCACGGCACTGCCGGCCGGCCGAGGCAGGGCGACGTGATCGAGACCGAATACGAGGAGGTCACGCCGCCCGAGCGCAAGCGGCCCACGCATCAGGGGTCCGGCTGGACTAAGCATTGAGCGCTGGGTGCCTTGTTGCTAAGGCACCGAGGTAATTCTCAGGGAGCCCGACTTATGAGCGACACCAGCACCAACTCGTCCGGCAACGGCGCCGACACGGCTCAGCCGCAGGACGCGCCGCAGGTCAAGATGAACGTTCTCGCGCAGTACATCCGCGACATGTCGTTCGAGAACATCCTCGCCCAGAAGGGTACCAAGGGCGAGGCACAGCCCGACGTTCAGGTTCAGGTGAACCTCGATGCCAAGAAGCGGCAGGCCGAAAACCAGTACGAAGTGATCATGAAGCTCAAGGTCGACAGCAAGACCAAGAGCTCCGGCGATCAGCTGTTCCTGATGGAGCTGGAATATGCCGGCATCTTCCACATCGAGAACGTGCCCGAGAACCAGCTGCATCCCTTCCTGCTGATCGAATGCCCGCGGATGCTCTTCCCGTTCGTGCGGCGGATCGTCTCGGACGTCTCGCGCGACGGTGGCTTCCCGCCGCTGAACCTCGAGAACATCGATTTCGTCCAGCTCTACCGCGCCGAGATCCAGCGCCGTCAGCAGGCGCAAGCCGCTCAGGCAGGATCGCCCGAGCAGACCGGCCAGGCGTAAGTCAGGCGCCGCGCCGCCAGAGCGCGTTTTCTCCGAGAGCATCGACAAAGGCGGCGTGAGCCGCCTTTTCCGTTTCGGTGATCCGCGGCGGCAGCGGCTCGGGGCGCTTGTAGGCCCGCCATGCGCAGTCGACGGCGGCATCTGCGCGGCTCGTCGACTGCGCCAGGCCGAAATCGGGCTGCTTGCCCCCGATCAGCTCGAGATAGACCTCGGCCAGGATCTCGCTGTCGAGAAGCGCGCCGTGCAATGTCCGCGACGAATTGTCGATGGCGAAGCGGCGGCAGAGCGCGTCGAGCGAGGCGGGCGAGCCGGGGAATTTCTTCTTGGCGATCGCGAGGGTGTCGACCGCCTGCTCCCAGGGGAAGTGCGGCTTCTTCAGCCAGCCGAGCTCGGCATTGATGAACTTCATATCGAAGGCGGCGTTGTGGATCACCATCTTGGCGTCGCCGATGAAGGTGACGAAATCGTCGGCGATCTGCGCAAAGACCGGCTTGTCGCGCAGGAAGTCGTCGCCGAGCCCGTGGACCTGGAAGGCCTCGTCCGGCATCGACCGCTCTGGGTTGATGTATTGATGATACGTCCGGCCGGTCGCGACGTGATTCCAGAGCTCGACCGCGCCGATCTCTACGATGCGGTCGCCCTGCTCGGGGTCGAAGCCGGTGGTCTCGGTGTCGAGCACGATCTCGCGCATGATCTAGGGGTCTCCGGTGATCTTTCGTAGTACATCCTGCACGTCCCGGGCCGCCGCCTCAAGCGACGAGGTGTCGATCCGGTAATCCGCACGGGCCAGCTTTTCCTCGTTCGGCATCTGCTTGGCGAGGATCGCCTCGAATTCCGCGCGGGTCATGGTGCCGCGATCGAGCACCCGGGCCTCCTGCGTTTCACGTGAAACCGAAACGCAGGCCGTCGCGTCCATCTCGGCCTCCGCTCCGGTCTCGAAGAGGAGAGGGATGTCGAAGACGACGATGCCATCCGGATGTGCTTCGGCGAATTGCGCTCGATCCGTCCGGACGAGCGGATGGACGATGGCCTCGATGCGGGAGAGTGCATCCGGATCCGCAGAGATGATGCGGCGCAGTCGGGCGCGGCTGACCGCGCCGTCCTCGATGGCGTCGGGAAACGCCGCGGCGATCGGTTCGACCGCGGCACCACCCTTGCTGTAGAGCCGGTGCACTGCGGCGTCCGCATCCCAGACGGCGCAGCCGCGTTCCGCAAACATCGCGGCGGTCGTGGACTTTCCCATGCCGATGGAGCCGGTGAGCCCGAGACGAAATGTCATAGAAGGACGGCCGCGCGGGTTGCTTCGTCGACCTCGGGGCGCATGCCGAACCACCGCTCGAAACCCGGAACCGCCTGGTGCAGCAGCATGCCGAGCCCGTCGACGACACTTGCGCCCTGGTCTGCCGCGATCCGCAGCAATCGCGTCTCGAGCGGGGCGTAGACGAGATCCGTCACCACCGTGCCCGGACCGATCCCGTCCAGCGGAACCGCCAGCTCGGGCTTGCCGACCATCCCGAGCGATGTGGTATTCACAACCAAAGCCGCATCCGCCATTGCACGGCCCGCCTGGACCCAGTCGAGCACACGGACCCGCGCGCCGAAATCCTCCCGCAGAGTTTCGGCGCGGACGCGCGTGCGATTGGTCACGACAATCTCCGGCGCACCGGCCTCGATCAGGGAGGCCACAACCGCTCGCGAGGCACCGCCGGCGCCGAGCACGAGCGCCGGCCCCGCATCCGCACGCCAGTCCGGCGCGTTCTGCCGCAGATTGGCGAGAAACCCGTAACCGTCTGTATTGTCCGCGTAGATCCGTCCGTCGTCGCGGAATGTCAGCGTGTTCACCGCGCCGATCAGACTGGCCCGGTCGCTCACCACATCGGCCAGACCGAAGGCGCGTTCCTTGTGCGGGATCGTGACGTTCGCACCGACGAAGCCCATCCGGGGCATCATCCGCACGACATTCTCGAAATCCGCGGCCGCGACGTCGAGGGGAACGTAATGCCCCCGTATGCCGAGTTTGCGCAGCCAGTGACCGTGCAAGAGAGGCGACCGCGAATGCGCGATCGGGTGGCCGATCACGCCGGCCAGCGGGACGGATCTCGGTGCATCGCTCATGAGGGCAGGACACCTTTCAGGACAAGGTAATCGATCAATTGAAGGAGCGGCAGCCCGAGGATCGTGAAGTGATCCCCCTCGATCCGGGTGAAGAGACGGACGCCCTCCGCCTCGAGCTTGTAGCCCCCGACGCTCTCGCCGATATCGGGCCAGTTGCGGTCGAGATAGCCTTCCAGGAAGTCGTCAGAGACATCGCGCATGTAAAGACGCGCGGTGCCGACGTGGCGCCAGACCGGCGCGCCGTCCTCGTAGAGCACCGCGGCGGAGAGAAGCTGGTGCCGCTCGCCGCGCAGGCGGCGGATCTGCTCCGCTGCCTCCTCGCGGGCCTCGGGCTTGGAGAAAACCTCCTCGCCGAAGGCCAGGACCTGATCGCAGCCGAGCACGAGCCCCGGCATTCCCCGTCCGGCCACCTTGCGTGCCTTCATCTCGGCCAACGCGTCCGCAAGATCCCGTGGAGAGGCCCCTTCGGCGTCGAGTGATTCCCTCACCGCCTCCTCATCGACGCGCGCGGGCTCGATCCGATGGTCGATTCGGGCCTTCGACAGCAGTTCGGAACGGATTTTCGAGCCCGAGGCGAGGGTGAGAACCTCAGTCATCTGTGGATATCTTTCGGTATAACGCAGGGCAGAACGTAGGGCCGGTTCTGGGAGGAATCGGGGGTCTTTTCAAGCGCCGTGGACAACCGGCCGATTCCTCCCGCCGTTCGCAGCTCTCCCCAAGATGGGGACGGGAGAAGAGACGGCCTGTGAAGAATCCACAGCCCACCCGAGTCGTTTTCGTTTGTCCACCGGAGGAGAAGGCCGTGGAGAGTCTGTAAAATACTGATTAGGCTTCAAAAAATAGGAAACATCCTGATTGCAGTCCAGTTCATCCCAAAGGTTTTCCACAAGGCTCTGCATCCGTGTAGAACTTCGTGGAAAGAGTCGAAATCCACAGGGCAAACGCAACTCTACTACCCAAATCAATCATTCTTTAAGAATGGTTAAGGAGGTGAAGAGGAGCTTCCGGAGACCTACGAGACCTACAGCCGGGCAGATTGACTCACGGTCCTGCTGCGCCTAAATCTCGACAACGCTCCCGTCCGGGGGCGACACATCCCAAGACGACAGACATTCACGCAGTCCCTGACGGGTTCTGCCGCAACGACCGGACATGTCCGCGCCTTCGCGGATGTGGGAGACCTATATGAACCTCGAAAAGCTCAACCTTTCGGACCTCAAGGCGCAGAGCCCCAAATCGCTGCTCGCGCTGGCGGAGGAGCTGGAGATCGAGAACGCCTCGACGATGCGGAAAGGCGAGATGATGTTCCAGATCCTGCGCGAACGCGCGGATGAAGGCTGGGACATCTACGGCGACGGCGTGCTCGAAGTCCTTCAGGACGGTTTCGGGTTCCTGCGCTCGCCCGAGGCGAACTACCTCCCGGGTCCCGACGACATCTACGTCTCGCCCGACATGATCCGGAAGTTCTCGCTGCGGACCGGCGATTCCATCGAAGGTCAGATCAAGGCCCCGGAAGAGACCGAGCGCTACTTCGCGCTGATCGATGTCGGCCAGATCAACTTCGAGAACCCCGATCGCGCCAAGCACAAGATCGCCTTCGACAACCTCACGCCGCTCTATCCCGACGAGCGCCTGCGGATGGAGATCGAGGACGATCCGACGATCAAGGACAAGTCCGCGCGGATCATCGATCTCGTCGCGCCGATCGGCAAGGGACAGCGCTCTCTCATCGTGGCGCCGCCGCGGACGGGCAAGACCGTCCTTCTGCAGAACATCGCCGCCTCGATCGAGAAGAACCACCCGGAATGCTACCTCATCGTGCTGCTGATCGACGAGCGGCCCGAAGAGGTGACCGACATGCAGCGCTCGGTGAAGGGCGAGGTGATCTCCTCGACCTTCGACGAACCGGCCACGCGCCACGTGGCGGTGTCCGAGATGGTGATCGAAAAGGCCAAGCGTCTCGTCGAGCACAAACGAGATGTTGTTATACTTCTCGACTCGATCACAAGACTTGGTCGTGCCTTCAACACAGTGGTGCCGTCGTCCGGCAAGGTCCTGACCGGCGGTGTGGACGCCAACGCACTTCAGCGCCCGAAACGCTTCTTCGGTGCGGCCCGGAACATCGAGGAGGGCGGCTCGCTCACCATCATCTCGACCGCGCTGATCGACACCGGCAGCCGGATGGACGAGGTGATCTTCGAAGAGTTCAAGGGGACCGGCAACTCCGAGATCGTTCTCGACCGCAAGGTGGCGGACAAGCGCGTGTTCCCGGCGATGGACATCCTCAAGTCCGGGACCCGGAAGGAAGAACTTCTCGTCGACAAGATCGACCTGCAGAAGACCTTCGTCCTGCGCCGCATCCTCAACCCGATGGGGACCACGGACGCGATCGAGTTCCTGTTGTCGAAGCTGAAGCAGACCAAGACGAACTCGGATTTCTTCGATTCTATGAACACCTGAGCCAGGGGGCGCCATGGACACGATCTTTGCCCTGGCCAGCGCGCCGGGGAAGGCGGGCGTGGCCGTGGTTCGGGTATCCGGCCCTGCAGCATGGACTGCAGGCCACGCTCTCGCGGGCTCCCTTCCGGAACCGCGCGTGGCCGGGCTGCGCCGACTGACCGATGATAATGGCGGCTTTCTCGACGAGGCGCTGGTTCTCACCTTTGAGAAAGGACGCAGCTTTACCGGCGAGGAAGCCGTCGAGCTGCACCTCCACGGGTCGACAGCCATAGTTAGGTCGGTTCTGAGCGCGCTCGCTGACATCGACGGCCTTCGTCCGGCGGAGCCGGGCGAGTTCACCCGGCGTGCGATGGACAATGGCCGTCTCGACCTCGCTCAGGTCGAGGCACTCGCCGATCTGATCGAATCCGAAACCGAGGCGCAACGACGCCAGGCCCTTCAAGTCTTCTCCGGGGCGCTTGGATCCCGTGTCGAAGAATGGCGGACGGACCTGATCCGGGCCGCATCGCTGCTTGAGGCGACGATCGACTTCGCGGACGAGGACGTCCCGGTCGATGTCTCGGGCGAGGTCGTCGATCTGATCGAGAGGGTGTCCGCAGAGCTCTCGTCGGAACTGGCGGGCTTCCAAAGCGCCGAGCGTGTTCGGGCGGGCTTCGAGGTTGCGATCGTCGGAGCGCCAAACGTCGGCAAGTCCACGTTGCTCAACGCCCTAGCCGGGCGGGACGCGGCAATCACCTCGGACGTCGCGGGAACAACGCGGGACGTGATCGAGGTTCGCATGGAAATCGGGGGCTTGGCCGTGACCTTGCTCGATACCGCGGGGCTTCGGAGCACCGAGGACAAGGTCGAGGCGATCGGCGTCGAGCGCGCCCGATCGCGCGCAGCGGGAGCCGATCTGCGGATCTTCCTGGGTGATGGTGGTGAGACCGATCTGGATGTCGTTCCGCAGCCGGAGGACCTTCGCTATGTCACGAAGGGCGATCTGACCGGCGCAGAAGGGGCGATCTCGGCGGTGACCGGAGACGGGCTCGACCGGGTGATTTCGGATATCCGGAAGGTCCTCGAAGGGCGCGCTGCGGGAGCGGGGCTTGTGACGCGGGAGCGACACCGTCTTGCCATGGAGGCAGGCAGACAGGCGCTTGCGGCCGCGCGGGGCGTGGTGGAGCAGGGTCCGGATCTGTATGATGTCGCTTCAGAAGAACTGCGGACAGCGATTCGTCGACTTGATTCCCTGATCGGAAGGGTTGATGTGGAAGCGGTCCTTGACGAAATATTCTCAAGTTTCTGCCTGGGAAAGTGACGGGGTGTTTCACGTGAAACAGACGTCGTTCGACGTAATCGTAATCGGCGGCGGGCATGCGGGCGCGGATGCGGCGCATGCCTCCGCTCGGAGCGGCGCGCGGACCGCGCTGGTGACGATGTCCGAGGCGGGGATCGGCGTGATGTCCTGCAACCCGGCCATTGGCGGCCTCGGGAAAGGCCATCTCGTGCGGGAGATTGACGCGCTCGATGGTGTCATGGGCCGGGTCGCGGACAAGGCGGGGATCCAGTTTCGCCTTCTAAACCGTCGCAAGGGACCTGCCGTGCAAGGTCCCCGCGCTCAGGCGGACAGGGCGATCTACCGTCGCGAGATGCTTGCGGAAATGAAGTCGCTGCCTTTGCTGGAGATAGTCGAGGGCGAAGTCGTCGACCTGTCGATGACGGGGCGCCGCGTGACCGGGGTCGAACTTGCGGACGGAACCCGCATTGATGCACGCGCTGTCGTTCTGACGACGGGCACGTTTCTGCGGGGTGTCATCCATATTGGAGACGAGACTCGATCGGGTGGCCGTATGGGTGACAAGGCGTCGACGCGCCTTGCGGAGCGGATCGACGGCCTCGACCTGCCGCTCGGACGGCTGAAAACCGGGACGCCGCCGCGGCTGGACGGACGAACCATCGACTGGTCGCAGCTGGAGGTTCAGCCGGGCGATGACGATCCGGCCCTCTTTTCCTTCATGTCGACAGGGGTACACGCGCGGCAGGTTCCCTGCGGAATCACGCATACGAACGCGCGCACACACGCGACTATCGCTGAAAACCTGGGTCGCAGCGCGATGTATGGCGGTCATATCGACGGCGTCGGCCCGAGATATTGCCCGTCGATCGAGGACAAGGTCGTCCGGTTCTCGGACAAGGACTCGCATCAGGTGTTTCTCGAACCGGAGGGACTGGATACGCATCTCGTGTACCCGAACGGGATCTCGACCTCGTTGCCTGCGGACGTCCAAGAGGCCTATGTTCGCACGATCGCGGGGCTGGAAAATGCGGTGATCGAACAGCCGGGCTACGCCATCGAATACGATTACGTGGATCCCAGGGCCCTCGATCTTCGCCTCGGCGTAAAGGAGTGCGATGGCCTTTTCCTCGCCGGCCAGATCAATGGCACGACGGGCTACGAAGAGGCGGCCGCGCAGGGGGTGGTCGCCGGGTTGAATGCCGCCGCGCTGGCGAAAGGTCACGACGCGATCACGTTCAGTCGCGCGGACAGCTATATCGGTGTCATGATCGACGATCTCGTCACGCATGGGGTGACCGAGCCGTACCGAATGTTCACGTCCCGGGCGGAATTCCGTCTGTCTCTCCGTGCGGATAATGCCGATCAGAGACTCACGCCGCTCGGGATCGAGGTCGGGTGCGTGTCGGAGGCCAGAAAGGCCGCGTTCGAACGCAAGATGGATCAGATCGAGGCGGCGCGCGGGATCCTTTCCGATATGAGCCTGACGCCGAAGGAGCTCAGGGCGCTGGACATAGAAGTGGCGCAGGACGGCTCGAAGCGCTCGGGCATGCAGGTTCTCTCATTCCCCAACGTCCAATTCGACCGGTTGGAGCCTTTGGATGATCGGCTGGCAGGCGTTCCGGAGCCGATCCGGGTGCAGATCAAGAATGACGCGATCTACGCAAACTACATCGCGCGTCAGCAGCAGGATGTCGCGATCCTGAAGCGAGAGGAAGCCATGGCTATTCCGCGGGATTTCGATTTCGGGGAGCTTCCGGGTCTGTCCAACGAGTTGAAGACCAAACTCGGCGCTGCGCGGCCGGAGAACCTTGCGCAGGCCGGGCGCATCGACGGTATGACGCCGGCTGCGCTGACGCTGATTCTTTCGCGGTTGCGACACGACGAGCGTCGCCGCAGCGCATGAGTCGGGTGTCTGTGTCGCAGGGGCGTGCTGTTTCACGTGAAACAGAAGAGCGACTGGAGCTTCTGGCCGCTCTGGTGCGCAGATGGAACCCTCACATAAACCTCGTGTCCCGTAAAAGCCTGGATATACTTGAAGAGCGGCATATCGCCGATTCTGCACAGGTCCATTCTTTGGCGCCTGCCAGAAATCATTGGGTCGATCTCGGGTCAGGGGCGGGGTTTCCGGGGCTCGTCTGCGCGATAATTGCCGCCGAGACCTCGCCGGAAACACGTTTCACTCTGATTGAAGCCGACACGAGGAAAGCGACCTTCCTGCGTACCGCCATCCGGGAGCTTGGCCTCTCGGCTAAGGTGGAGGCAAAGCGCATCGAGGCTCTACCGCCCCAGAAGGCCGATATCCTGTCTGCCCGGGCTCTGACCGACTTGACCGGGCTCCTCGGTTACGCCGACCACCATATGGAGAAAGGCGGCACGGCTCTGTTTCCGAAGGGCGAAAACTGGGAAAAAGAGGTGGCTGACGCGCGAGCTCAGTGGTCTTTTTCGATGGAAGCGCATACAAGTGTGACACACCCCCATTCCGTCATTCTGCAGATTGGAGATGTCGTCCATGTCTGATCCGACCAGCTCCGTCGGTCCCAAGATCATCGCGGTCGCCAACCAGAAGGGGGGCGTCGGCAAAACGACGACGACGATCAATCTCGGGGCGGCTCTGGCCGAACAGGGTCTGAACATCCTGATCGTGGACCTCGACCCGCAGGGCAACGCCTCCACCGGCCTCGGGATCGAGCCGGATGATCGGCAGTTCACGACCTACGAATTGCTTCTCGAGGATATTCGCCTCGAAGAGGTGATCCAGAAAACCGACGTCGGGAATGTCTCCCTCGTTCCGGCCACGGTGGATCTCTCTTCGGCGGATATCGAGCTCTATTCGGCTGAGCGCCGAAGCTTTCTTTTAAATCAAGCGCTTAGACAGCCGGACATGGCGGGATACGGCTTCGACTACATCCTGATCGATTGTCCGCCTTCCCTCAATCTTCTGACCGTCAACGCGATGGTCGCCGCGCATTCGGTTCTGGTGCCGCTGCAATCGGAGTTCTTCGCGCTCGAAGGCCTGTCGCAGCTGATGCTGACCGTACGGGAGGTTCGTCAGTCGGCGCATCCGGATCTCAGGATCGAGGGGGTCGTGCTCACCATGTACGATGCGCGCAACAACCTCTCTCAGCAGGTCGAAGCGGATGCCCGGTCGAATCTCGGAGATCTCGTCTTCGAGACGGTGATCCCGAGAAATGTGCGCGTGTCCGAGGCGCCGTCCTACGCCATGCCAGTGCTGGCCTACGATACCAACTCCAAAGGCGCCGCCGCATACAGGGCGCTCGCCACGGAACTCCTCAAGAAAAACACCCGCCTCGCGGCCTGAGACGAAAGACGAGCAGATGGCAGAAAAGCAGAACCGCCGCGGTCTGGGGCGTGGCCTGTCGGCCCTCATGGCAGATGTCGAACCCGCAGCGCAGGCGGAGACCGAAGCGCAGGCGGCGCGGCGCGCCGATCGGCTGGTTCCGATCGAGAAGATCTTTCCCAACCCGGATCAGCCCCGCCGAAGCTTCACCCCGGAGCAGCTCTCGGAACTTGCGGAATCGATCAGAGCCAAGGGTGTGATCCAGCCCATCATCGTCCGGGAGCGGGCATCGGAGCCCGGGACATACGAGATCGTCGCGGGCGAGCGCCGCTGGCGCGCCTCTCAGATGGCTGAGCTTCACGAGATGCCGGTGCTCGTGCGCGAGTTCAGCGATCTCGAGGTGCTCGAGGTGGCGATCATCGAGAACATCCAGCGGGCGGACCTCAACGCGATCGAGGAGGCCGCGGGCTACAAGCAGCTGATGTTCAAATTTGGCCATACGCAGGAAAAGCTCGCCGAGGCCCTGGGCAAGAGCCGCAGCCATATCGCCAACCTCCTGCGGCTCCTCAATCTTCCCGAAGACGTCCAGTCCCTGGTTGGTTCGGGCGATCTGTCCGCCGGGCATGCCCGGGCGCTCGTGACGGCGCAGGATCCTTCGGCGCTGGCCCGTCAGGTCGTGACCCGGAAGCTCTCCGTCCGCGAGACGGAAAAGCTTGCCAAGATCGGGGGCGAGGATACAGGGGCTCGGCCGCGCCGGTCCAGTTCCGCGGGCAGGTCGGAGAAGGATGCCGATACGCGCGCGCTCGAGGGAGACCTTTCCGCCGCGCTCGGCATGAAGGTCGTGATCGATCACGTCGGTGGCGGCGAGGAGGGCGGACAGGTCACGATCCGCTACCATTCGCTCGATCAGCTCGACACGCTCTGCAGCAAGCTCGGGGGCGACGCCTGAGCGTCAGCCCGGCAGCAGCTCGGTCACCACGGCGTTGAGCAGCAGCCGTCCCCGGGGGGTCGCCTTGAGACGCGGTCCGTCCCGCGTGACCATCCCCAGATCTTCGAGCGAGGCGATCCGCTCGTCAGGAACCGCATCGGGCGAAATGGCGCGTGCGCGTACCACATCTATGCCATCCAGGACGCGCATCCCCATCATGAGGTATTCGCTAAGCTGGTCGGTCGCCTCCAGAGGCTCGTCGACCCGGTCGGCCGTGCCGGCCTTCGCGTTCTCGAGCCATGCGCCGGGATTGCGCCATCCCGCCAGCGCGCGGCGTGTCCCGTCGACGGTCAGTCGCCCGTGGGCTCCGGGGCCGATGCCCGCATAATCGCCGTAGCGCCAGTATACGAGGTTGTGACGCGATTCTCCGCCCGGGACGGCGTGGTTGGACACTTCGTAGGCAGGGCGCCCTGCGGCCTCGCACAGCGATTGTGTGAGCTCGTAGAGTTCGGCCGAGTAATCTTCGTCCGGAAGGCCGGGCAGGGCGCCCCGGCGAGCGCGGTCCCAGAATGCCGTGCCCTGCTCGATGGTGAGCTGGTAGAGGGACAGGTGATCCACCGCCATCGACAGCGCTTCGGTGAGTTCCGATTCCCACTCGGCCAGCGTCTGGTCCTGTCGCGCGTAGATCAGGTCGAAACTGACACGGGGAAAGGTCTTCCTTGCGACATCATAGGCCTTGCGCGCCTCGGCCACCGAGTGCAGCCGTCCGAGCCGGTGCAGATCGCGGTCGTTGAGCGCCTGAAGCCCCATCGAAACGCGGTTCACGCCGGCCTCAGCGAAGGCCTCGAAACGGCCTGCCTCGACGGACCGCGGATTCGCCTCGAGCGTGATCTCCGCGTCCTCCGCGAGGTGCCAGGTCGAGCGTACCCGGTCGAGGATGCCGTTGACGAGATCGGGCGACATGAGCGAGGGCGTGCCGCCGCCGAAGAACACCGTGTCGAGCCGGCGGCCCGGGGTCAGTGCACCGACGCGGTCGATCTCGGAGGCGAAGGCGCGCGCCCATCTCGCCTCGTCGATCTCACGCACGACATGGCTGTTGAAGTCGCAATACGGGCACTTGGCCTCGCAGAACGGCCAATGCAGGTAGAGCCCGAACCCGCCGTTCTCCCAGTCCTCAGCCAAAGAGCCCCGCCTTGAGCTTGGCGAAAGCATCCGCCCGGTGGCTCATCTCATTCTTCTGCCAGCGATCCATCTCGCCGAACGTAATGTCGAAACCTTCGGGTACGAAGATCGGATCGTAGCCATGGCCTTGCTCCCCGCGCATCGGCCAGGTCAGGTGCCCCTCGATCTTACCGGGAAAGACCTGATCGGTTCCATCCGGCCACGCCAAAACCAGCGTGCAGCGGAACCGTGCTGTCCAGGGCTGCGGCGCGTCCTTGGCCACGAGCGCGTCATGGGCCCGCGTCATCGCCATCACGAAGTCGCGGCCGCTCCCGGTTTCCGCCCAGTCGGCGGTGTAGACGCCCGGAGCGCCGTCCAGCGCATCGATCTCGATCCCGGAATCGTCGGCGAGGGCGGGAAGGCCGGTCGCCTTTGCGGCCGCATGGGCCTTGATCCGGGCGTTCTCGACGAAGGTGGTGCCGGTTTCCTCGGGCTCAGGCAGGCCTTTGTCGGCAGCGCCGACGACGGAGATGCCGTAGGGCTCGAGCAGCGCCGCGATCTCCTCGAGCTTGCCCGCGTTGTGGGTGGCGACCAGAAGGGTGTCGCTGCCGAGCCCGGCGCTCATGCGGTCACCTGTTCCTGCAGTGCCACGAGCTCGCCCACGCCCTTCTCGGCAAGGCCAACAAGAGTGTCCATCTCGGCGCGCGAGAAGGTCGCGCCCTCGGCCGACATCTGCACCTCGATGAGCCGGCCGTCGCCGCGCAGGATGAAGTTGCCGTCGACACCCGCCTCGCTGTCCTCGGGATAGTCGAGGTCGAGGATCGGCTGGCCCGCATACATCCCGCAGCTCACCGCAGCGACCGGTGAGACCAGCGGATCCGTTGTCACGTCTCCGGCCTTCATGAGCTTCTTCACGGCGAGCCGCAGCGCGACCCAGCCGCCGGTGATCGAGGCGCAGCGGGTTCCGCCGTCGGCCTGGATGACATCGCAATCGACGGTGATCTGCCGCTCGCCGAGCGCCACGCGGTCGACGCCGGCGCGCAGGGACCGTCCGATCAGACGCTGGATCTCGACCGTGCGGCCGCCCTGCTTGCCCGCGGTCGCCTCACGGCGCATGCGGCTCGTGGTCGACCGCGGCAGCATGCCGTATTCCGCCGTGACCCAGCCAAGGCCCGATCCCTTGATGAAGGGCGGTACGCGGTCTTCGATCGTCGCCGTGCAGAGCACATGCGTGTCTCCGACCCGGATCAGGCAGGAGCCTTCGGCGTGCTTGGTCACGTCCGTTTCGATTGAAACGCTGCGCATTTCGTTTAACTCACGTCCCGACGGCCGCATGCTTCTCTCCAAAACCGATGTATTGCGCCCGCGCCTTACCCAAGGGGGGCCGGGGCCTGCAAGGCCAGATAGCGCCGGAGCGGGGTATGGCCCGGGGTGATTGACGCGGGGGCGGGTCACCTGTTGAATTGCCCCGCTATGAGGCACGACATGACAGACGGCAGCCGTCTTCTCGACCAGATGAACGACCGCTCGCGAGAGGTCTTCCGCCGCGTGGTGGAGGGCTATCTCGAAAACGGGGAGCCGGTCGGCTCGCGCACGCTCACGCGCACCCTGTCCGAAAAGGTCTCGGCGGCGACGATCCGCAACGTGATGCAGGACCTCGAATTTCTCGGCCTCCTCAACTCGCCGCATGTGAGCGCCGGACGCATCCCGACACAGCTCGGCCTGCGGCTCTTCGTGGACGGGCTGCTCGAAGTGCGCGATCTCGGGGACGAGGACCGATCGGCGCTCGATGCGACGCTCGGCTCCAATACCGACGATGTCGGGGGCTTTCTCGATCGCGTGGGCTCGGCGCTCTCGGGCGTGACGCAGGGCGCGTCGCTCGTCCTGTCGCCCAAGCACGAGGCGCCGATCCGGCATATCGAGTTCGTCAGCCTCGGCGCCGACCGGGCGCTCGTCGTGCTGGTCTTCTCGGACGGACATGTGGAGAACCGCGTCTTCACCCCGCCGCCGGGCCAGACGCCGTCGTCGATGCGCGAGGCGGCGAACTTCCTCAACGCCCTGATCGAGGGCAAGACCCTGACCGAGATCCGCCGTGACATGGCCGCCGCGATCTCGGCGCGGCGTCAGGAGATCGATTCGCTTGCGGCCCAGCTCGTCGAGTCCGGCCTCGCGGTCTGGGCGAAGGACGGACAGGTGCCGGAGCGCCTGATCGTCCGCGGACGGGCGAATCTGCTGGCTCAGGAGAGTCAGGCCGAGGAGCTCGACCTCATCCGGGAGCTCTTCGACGACCTCGAGCGCAAGCGGGACATCGCCGAATTCCTCGAACTGACCGAGCAGGGCGACGGCGTGCGCATTTTCATCGGCTCGGAGAACAAACTTTTCTCGTTGTCCGGTTCCTCTCTGGTCGTATCTCCTTATATGAACGCGGACCGTAAAATCATCGGCGCGGTGGGAGTGATCGGGCCCAAGAGGCTCAATTACGGGCGCATCGTGCCGATCGTAGACTACACCGCCCAGCTGGTCGGCAAGCTCATCTCCGACCGGAGCTAAAGGATAACCATGGCTGATCCGAAGAACGACGATTTCCTCGACGATATCGAGACCGCCGAAGCCGAATCCCGCGCCGCCGAAACCGAGGAGCCCGAACCCGAGGCGCTCGAGGCCGAAGAGATGGAGGCCCTGCGCGCGGAGCGCGACGATTACCGCGAGCGCTTCATGCGCGCGCTGGCCGATGCCGAGAATTCCCGCAAGCGCGCCGACAAGGAGCGTCGCGACGCCGAGAATTACGGCGGCACGCGGCTCGCCCGGGATCTGCTGCCCGTCCACGACAACCTGCACCGCGCGCTGTCGGTGGCCGAGGAGATCGAGGGGGACTCACATTCCGCGCTGATCGAGGGGGTGGAGCTGACGCTGAAGGAGCTCATGAGCGTCTTCCACAAGCACGGCATCGTGGAGATCGCGCCGCAGGTCGGGGACCGCTTCGATCCCAAGGAGCACGAGGCGATGTTCGAGGCCCCGGTGCCGAACACCAAGGCCGGCGACATCATCCAGGTCTCCGCGGTCGGCTTCATGCTGCACGATCGCCTGCTGCGTCCGGCGCAGGTCGGCGTGAGCTCGACGCCCGCGTCCTGATCCGCGGAGAGAGGCCGGGGGCTCCGCCCCCGGACCCCCGGAGTATTTTCGCCAAGAAGAAGCAGGACCCCCGGTTTCCCGTGAAACCGGGGGTCTTTCACGTCTGTGCCGCGGCTTTCAGATCGTAGAGCGCCTGCAGCGCTTCCCTCGGCGACATGTCGTCGGGGACGAGCTGCGCGAGTCGGTCCTCAAGCGGGCTCGGACCGGTTCTTGCGGGGGCAGAGGCCTCGGCCACGGCGGCGAAGAGCGGCAAATCCTCGATCAGGGCCTTCGGGCGGCTGCGGTCGCGCTCCCCGGCTTCGAGCGCGTCGAGGACCGACTTCGCGCGCGCGACGACGGCGGGCGGCAATCCGGCGAGTTGGGCGACCTGCACCCCGTAGGAGCGGTCGGCCGCGCCGGGACGGACCTCGTGCAGGAAGATGACCTCGCCCTCCCATTCCTTGACCGCGACGGTGGCGTTCCGCACTCCGCCGAGCTTTCCCGCCAGCGCCGTCAGCTCGTGATAATGGGTGGCGAAGAGGCCGCGCACGCGGTTGACCTCGTGCAGGTGTTCGAGCGTGGCCCAGGCGATCGAGAGCCCGTCATAGGTCGCGGTGCCGCGGCCGATCTCGTCGAGGATCACCAGCGCCCTCTCGTCGGCCTGGTTGAGGATCGCCGCCGTCTCGACCATCTCGACCATGAAGGTCGAGCGGCCCCGGGCGAGGTCGTCGGAGGCGCCGACCCGGCTGAAGATCTGGCTGACGACGCCGATCCGCGCGCTTTCCGCGGGCACGTAGGCACCCATCTGCGCGAGGATCGCGATCAGCGCGTTCTGCCGCAGATAGGTCGACTTGCCCGCCATGTTGGGGCCGGTCAGAAGCTCCAGAGCCGCGCCGTCGCCCTCGGGCGAAAGCGTGCAATCGTTGGCGATGAAGGGCTGGCCGCCCTGAGCGCGGAGGGCCTTCTCGACGACGGGGTGCCGTCCGCCCGTCACCGCGAAGATGCGGCTGTCGTCGACCTGGGGCCGTGTCCAGTCCTCTGTCCGCGCGAGATCGGCAAGCGACGTGGCGAGGTCGAATTCGGCCAGCGCGGCGGCGAGCGTTCCGAGCTCAGCGGCATGATCGAGTGCGGCAGCCCGAAGCTCCGCGAAGAGCCGCTTCTCGATCTCGAGCGCCTGTCCGCCGGCATTAAGGATGCGGGTTTCGAGATCGGAGAGCTCGACCGTCGTGAAGCGCACCTGATTGGCGGTGGTCTGGCGGTGGATGAAGGTCTCGGAATGCGGCGGCGCCAGCATCTTCTCGGCATGCGCGGCGGTCGTCTCGATGAAGTAACCGAGCACGTTATTGTGCTTGATCTTCAGCGACGTGATGCCGGTCTGCCCGGCATAGTCTTGCTGCATGCGGGCAATCACGCCGCGGCCTTCGTCCCGTAGCTCGCGGGCGGCGTCGAGCTCGGACTCGTAGCCAGGGGCGATGAACCCGCCGTCGCGGGCGAGGAGGGGCGGCTCGGCGACAAGTGCGATGTCGAATATGTCGAGGAGGTCGTCGAAGCCGGTCAGCGCGCTGCGTTCCGCTGCGAGGTGGTCGGGGAGGTCGAGATCGCTGAGCGTGCTCGACAGCGCCTCGGCCTGTTCGAGCGCGCCGCGCAGGGCGCTCCGGACAGCGTCGGCGGGCGCGGCGTTCTCCAGCGCCCAGCTTACCGCCTGCTGCCTCGCGTGGATCGCCCCGAGATCGCAGGAGGGGGCCGAGAGGCGCCGCTCGAGAAGCCTCCCCCCGCCAGCCGTGACGGTGCGGTCGATGACCGACAGGAGCGAGCCCGCGCGGCCGCCCGAGAGCCCGTGCGTCAGCTCGAGGTTCCGTCGGGTCGCGGCGTCGATCTGCAGGAGCCGCGAGACGTTGTCGGAGCGCGGCGGACGCAGGAGCGGCAGCTTTCCCTTCTGGGTGATGTCGAGATAGTCGACGAGCGCGCCCATGGCCGAGAGCTCCGCGCGCGAGAAGGTGCCGAAGGGCTCGAGGCTCGCAACGCCGTAGAGGGCGCAGAGCCGCGTGTCGGCCGACCCGGAGTCGAAGGAGGCGCGGCCCAGAGTGGTCGGCATCAGCGCGAGATCGTCGATGACGGGGCGCAGCTCCTGTTCGCCCGCTTCCGACAGCAGCACTTCCGAAGGGGCGAGCCGGGCGAGCTCGGCGCCGATCCGGGCGCGCGAGAGCGGCATCACGTGGAACGCGCCGGTCGAGATGTCGGCCCAGGCGAGGGCCCAGTCGCCGCGGACATCCGCGAGGGCGACGAGGTAATTGTGCCTGCGCGCCTCGAGCAGCGTCTCCTCGGTGAGTGTTCCCGGCGTCACGAGCCGCACCACGTCGCGCCGGACCACGGATTTGTGGCCGCGCTTCTTGGCCTCGGCGGGACTTTCCATCTGTTCGCAGACCGCGACGCGAAATCCCTTGCGGATCAGCGTCAGGAGGTAGCCTTCGGCCGCATGCACCGGAACGCCGCACATCGGAATGTCGTCGCCTGCGTGCTTGCCGCGCTTCGTCAGCGCGATGTCGAGCGCCTCGGCCGCCGCCGCGGCGTCGTCGAAGAAGAGCTCGTAGAAATCGCCCATCCGGTAGAACAGCAGCGCGTCGGGGTATTGCGCCTTGATCTCCAGATATTGCGCCATCATCGGCGTCGCCGCGGTCATGCGTCCCTCCGCTCGTTCGGGGCGGGAGAGTAGAACGGGGCGGCGATGCGCGAAAGCGGGTTTCCCGTCACGGAAGGGCCGCTGGACAGAGGAATGCGCCTCAGGTCTTGGTCTGCCGGGCCTCGGCCTTCTCCAGCATGTCCATCGCCTCGTCCCTCTCGCCGCGGCCGACGATGCGGAAGGGGCGCTCGATCATCCGGTTGTAGGTGTCGAAGAATTCCTCGAGATCCCAGGCGAACCCGTCGCGCATGTCGGAGAGAGTCTGGGTGCCGCCGAAGATGCGCGACATGTTGGCGACCGCGACGACGCGGTCGTTGCGGGCCATCACGCCGTCCTCGTCGTTCTCCATCTTCAGCACACCAATGAGGCGGCTTTCGATCAGAGCGCCCGACGGCACGCTTCCCGCGGTCACCAGCATGATGTCGAGCGCGTCGCCGTCCTCGGCCAGCGTGTTCGGAACGAAACCGAAGGAAAACGGGAAACTCACCCCTTCGGGCAGTTCCAGCCCGATGCGGAAGAGGCCGCTCGGATCGAGGTCGTATTTGTGGCGGCTGCCCTTCGGCGTCTCGACGAAGACGTTGACCGCTCCGTCTTCGGTCCGGGATGGAACGGCATCGAGTGCGGTACGAAACATGGGCGCTCTCCAGGTTGGGCTGTCGCTCAGGTAGAGCCGGGGTCCCGTGTTTCACCCGTCTTCCGGATCGGGGAGGGCGATTCCGGCCAGCAGGCCCCGGTGGTTCGAGCCGAGATGGCCGCCCCACGCCTTCTGCCACGCGAAGCGGACCCCGCGGCGGACCAGCATGTGGTCGATGGGCACGCCGAAATTGCCGAGCGAGGCCGGCCACGTGCCGACGGGGCGGGGCGGATGGCGAAGCCCGTGCGTTTCCTCGAAACTCCGGACGCGGCGGCTCCACGGGGCCGCGTTGAAGTCGCCGACGACGAGCAGCGGCCGCTGGCGGGGCCCGCGCTTCAGAATGCGCGCCGCGTAGGACGCCTCTCCCGCCGCGACACTCAGGTACCAGGGTTTGACGAGATGCGCCGCGACGATGTCCACGGGGGATGGCCCTCGGGGGAGACGGTGAAGCCGAAGAGGCTCCGCGTCGGTCCGGTGGGGCGCTCCTCCTCCACCGCCTCGGGCTCGAGCCGGGACAGGATCATCATCGGGCAGCTGGTCTGACTGCGACAGCCGATCACGTGCGGATAGAGGTCGGCGAGACGATCCTTCATCTCGTAGGCGGGCATCGCTTCGGTCAGCACGATGATTTCGGCGCCGCTGTTCCGCAGTTCCGTTTCGATACGGTCCGGCGCGATCTCGTTGTCGTTAAGAACGTTGAACCAGAGGACCCGGAGGTCCGCCTGCTCCGCCCAGGGGACACTGCGGCTGCGGTAATCCCAGGCGATGCTCCCGAGCCCGGTCAGGGCGACGAGACACGTGATGGCCGCCGAACGCCAGGCGCGCAACGGCAGAAGCGCGAGGGAGAGAAGGATCGCGAGGATCAGAAGCCAGGGCCGCATGCTGTCGGCGATCCGGCTCAGGGTGCCGAGGAACTGGTTCTCGTTTGGCACGAGGTGGCTGAAGAGCCCGAGCCCGAGAAGCACGGCGAGGACCGTCAGGATCGCACCGACCGCGCGTTCTCGCCAGATCACCCCGTTCGACGACCGGGTGACGCTCCCGCCTGTCCGGCGCTTCGGGGAATGTGATGTTGCCATTCGGGCCACCTGCCGGATGCGTGCTCGCTCAACTTCCTGCCACGCGGCGGATGCAAAGAACAGGGCCCGTATGGCCGCGCCGACCGTGCCGCGCTAAGAGGGATGGACAAAAGGGGAGCAGAGGCATGTCGAGACAGAAATACACCCGCGAGGAAGCGCTCGCCTTTCACCTCGAGCCCGAGCCGGGCAAGTGGGAGGTGCAGGCCACGGTGCCGATGACCACCCAGCGGGACCTCTCGCTCGCCTATTCGCCGGGCGTCGCCGTGCCTTGCGAGGAAATCGCGCGCGATCCCGAGCTCGCCTACGACTACACCAACAAGGGCAATCTCGTCGCTGTCATCTCGAACGGAACCGCGGTGCTCGGCCTCGGCAATCTCGGCGCGCTTGGCTCGAAGCCGGTGACGGAGGGCAAATCGGTGCTCTTCAAGCGCTTCGCCGACGTGAATTCGATCGACATCGAGCTCGACACCGAGGATCCGGACGCCTTCTGCCAGGCGGTCAGGCTCATGGGCCCGACTTTCGGGGGGATCAACCTCGAGGACATCAAGGCGCCCGAATGTTTCATCATCGAGCAGCGCCTCAAGGAAGAGATGGACATCCCCGTCTTTCACGACGATCAGCACGGCACCGCGGTGATCTGCGCGGCGGGCCTCATCAACGCGCTGCATCTTTCGGGCAAGAAGATCGAGGATTGTCGCATCGTTCTCAACGGTGCCGGCGCGGCCGGCATCGCCTGTATCGAACTCCTGAAGAGCATGGGCGCGCGGCACGAGAACTGCATCGTCTGCGACACCAAGGGCGTGATCTATCAGGGCCGCACCGAGGGCATGAACCAGTGGAAATCGGCCCATGCGGTCGCCACGGACCTGCGCACGCTCGAAGAGGCGATGGAGGGCGCGGACGTCTTCCTCGGGGTGTCGGTGAAGGGCGCGGTCACGCAGGAAATGGTAAAGGGCATGGGCGACAAGCCGGTGATCTTTGCCATGGCGAACCCCGACCCCGAGATCACGCCCGAGGAGGCGCAGGAGGTCCGCCCTGACGCGATCGTCGCGACCGGCCGGTCGGATTACCCCAATCAGGTCAACAACGTTCTCGGCTTTCCCTATCTCTTCCGCGGGGCGCTCGACATCCATGCCCGCGCGATCAACGACGAGATGAAGATCGCCTGCGCCGAGGCGCTCGCCGCGCTGGCGCGCGAGGACGTGCCAGACGAGGTTGCGGTCGCCTATTCCAAGGCGCTGACCTTCGGGCGTGATTACATCATTCCGACGCCCTTCGATCCGCGGCTGATCTACCGCATCCCGCCCGCGGTGGCGAAGGCGGGGATGGATACCGGCGCGGCGCGGCGTCCCATCGTCGACATGGACGGGTACGAGCAGCACCTCAAGCAGCGGCTCGATCCGACCGCCTCGATCCTGCAGGGCATCACCACGCGGGCGCGGGCCGCGCAGGCCCGGATGATCTTCGCCGAAGGGGACGACCCGCGGGTTCTGCGCGCCGCGGTCATGTACCAGCGGAACGGCTTCGGGAAGGCGCTCGTCGTCGGGCGCGAGGCGGACGTGGCCGAGAAGCTCGAAGCGGCCGGGATGGGAGACGCGGTGCGCGAGCTCGACGTGGTGAACGCCGCCAACAGCCGGCATCTCGAGACCTACAAGGATTTCCTCTATTCCCGCCTGCAGCGGCGCGGGCAGGACCGGCAGGACGTCCACCGCATGGCGGCGCGCGACCGCCACGTCTTTGCCGCGCTCATGCTGGCGCATGGCCACGGCGACGGGCTGGTCACCGGAGCGACGCGCAAGTCGGCCCATGTTGTACGGCTCATCAACAACGTCTTCGACGTCGATGCGGCCCACGGCGCGGCGGGTGTGACGGCGCTCCTCCAGAACGGACGCATCGTGCTGATCGCGGACACGCTCGTCCACGAATGGCCCGACGAGAACGACCTTGCCAATATCGCGGAGCGCAGCGCGGACGTCGCGCGGCATCTCGGACTGGAGCCGCGGGTGGCTTTCGTGTCGTTCTCGACCTTCGGCTATCCGGTCTCGGAGCGGGCGGAGAAGATGCAACGCGCCTCCGAGGTGCTCGACGGGCGCAAGGTGAGCTTCGAATACGAGGGCGAGATGACCGTGGACGTGGCGCTCAACGCCAAGGCGCGCGAGGCCTATCCGTTCCAGCGCCTGACAGGCTCGGCCAACATCCTCGTCGTGCCGGCGCGCCACTCGGCGTCGATCTCGGTCAAGCTCATGCAGGAGATGGGCGGCGCCACGGTCATCGGACCGATCCTTGCCGGCATCGATCACTCGATCCAGATCTGCTCGACGAATTCGACGGCGAACGACGTGCTCAACATGGCCGTGCTCGCCGCCTGCAAGGTGGGGTGACGGGCAGGGCCCGTCACTCCCTCATTCCCCGGTATGTGTGACCGTGCCTTCCCAGGAGGTCGCATGGTCCAGAAGGACGACGGATCCGTCGCTGTAGCGCTCGGCGGTCGACTGGTCGAAGGTGCGAAGACCGAAGAAGGTCAGAACGCCGCTGAGCGCCACGATGGCGGTGCCTGCAAGAAATCCCTTCATTCGGCCGGGCTCCTCTGCGTGTCGATCTCGTCCAGCCAGATCGAATGGTGTTCCTCCGCCCAGTTGCGGTCGACCTTGCCGCTCCACATCGCGTCGATGGCACCGTGCATGCCGATCGAGCCGATATAGATGTGGCCGAGGAAGATCGCGATCATCAGCACCGCAAGACCGGCATGGATGAGCATGGCCCAGCTCATGCCCTCGATTCCGAGGAAGTAGTAGGGGAACATTAGCGTGACGCCCGTTGCGACCAGCACGAGGCCGCCCAGAACCGCCGACCAGAAAATGAGCTTCTGACCGGCGTTGAACTTCTTCGCCGGGGGATGGTCGCCATCGTCCGAGAACATGCCGCCGAACTTGGCGAGCCAGTTGAGGTCGAGCTTCGACGGCAGGTTGCGGTGCGTCCACATCACGATCATCAGCAGGATGCCGAGGAAGAAGGTCGGGGCGAAGAGCACGTGCCCCCAGGTCGACCACCAGCCGAGCGTGCCCATCACGCGCTCGCCGAGTGGCACGAAGAGCGTCTCGCCGTAGGCGATGGCGATGCCGGTGAAGGCGAGGCCCAGGAAGCTCACCGAGGTCATCCAGTGGGTCGTGCGTTCGAGAAGGCCGAAGCGCTTGACCGTCCGGCCGGACTTGCCCTGACGGATCGGAACGCGGCCGCGCAGCGCCAGTATGGCCGACAGAAGGAACGCCATGCCGAGGATCGCGATGGCGCCGAGATGGGTGACGAAATCCGAGATGCCGATGCGCCAGTCGCGCCCCGCGGGACGTTCGTAGAGCGCGGCGTTGGCGTAGGGCAGCGACGAGAGCCCTTCGACCCTGCCGGCCGCCTGCAACATCGCCGCGTCGTCCGCGCTCGGTACCGCCCAGGCGCTGGTCAGCGCCGTGCCGTCCTCGAGTGGCGTGCTGACGATGCGCGCATCGCCGCCCGCAAGCTCGGGCGTTTCGCCTTCGGGCGACGGGCCGGTGCGGAACCGCTCGTCCAGCATCTTCGTCCTTGCGGTCAGCACCTCCGACGCCAGAAGCGTGCCCTGGTTGCGCTCAGCGATGGCCTCGCCCTCGGTGCCCGCCGCCTGCATCGATACTTCGGGGCGGACGAAGCTGTCGCCGTCGAAGATCTCGAAGACAGCCCAGGCAAGGAGCAGGATGAAGACGAGCGCCGAGATAGCGCCCGCGATGCGGTAACCCACGAAGTCGCGGCCCCTGACGCCGCCGTCGGTGATGCTCATGCTCCGTCCTCCGGGTAATAGGCCGTCTTCCAGCCCCAGGCGCCGGAGCCGAAGCCGCGATGCACCACGCGCTCGCGGTAGATCTCGCCGATGGTCTCGCCGTCACCGGCCAGAAGCGCGCGGGTCGAGCAGACCTCGGCGCAGATCGGCAGCTTGCCTTCGGCGATCCGGTTGCGGCCGTACTTGCGGTATTCCTCCTCGGAATGGTCCTCCTCGGGGCCGCCGGCGCAATAGGTGCACTTGTCCATCTTGCCGCGGCTGCCGAAGAGCGTGGCCTTGGGGAATTGCGGCGCGCCGAACGGGCAGGCGTAGAAGCAGTAGCCGCAGCCGATGCAGGTGTCCTTGTCGTGCAGGACCACGCCTATGTCGGTCTGGTAGAGCGTCGAGACCGGGCATACCGACACGCAGGGCGCGTCAGTGCAGTGCATACAGGACGTGGCGATGGACTTTTCGCCCGGCTCGCCGTCATCGATGGTCACAACGCGGCGGCGGACCATCCCCCAGGGCACTTCATGCTCGTTCTTGCAGACGGTCGCGCAGGCGTTGCATTCGATGCAGCGCTCGGCGTCGCAGAGAAACTTGGCGCGGGCCATTGGGCCTCCTTCAGGCTTTCTCGACGCGGCAGAGAGTGGCTTTGGTCTCCTGCATCTGCGTCACGATGTCGTATCCGTAGGTCTGAACCGTGTTCACCGCCTCGCCGTGAACGTAGGGCTTCGATCCCTCGGGGTAATTCTCGTGGATCGGCTCCCCCATCCAGAACCCGGCGAAGTGGAAGGGCATGAACACCACCCCGGGCCCGACCCGGTTGGTGACCATCGCCTTCACGCGGATCCGGCCCTCGGGAGTCGCGACCCATGCCCAGTCGTGATCGACGAGCCCGGCGGCGTCGGCGTCTGCCGGATTGATCTCCACGAACATCTGCTGCTGGAACTCCGCGAGCCACGGGTTCGAGCGGGTCTCGTCGCCGCCGCCCTCGAATTCAACGAGCCGGCCGGAGGTGAGCTGCATCGGGAATTCCTCGCTGTAGTCGTTCTCCTGGATCGACTGATAGAGCGAGGGTAGGCGCCAGATCTTCTGGTCCGCGAAGGTCGCGTATTTCGGCAGCAGATCGCGGCGGTTCGTGTAGAGCGGCTCGCGGTGCTGCGGCACCTCGTCGGGGAAGGTCCAGACGATCGTGCGGGCCTTGCCGTTGCCGAAGGGCGCGAGCCCGTGCGCGATCGCAACCCGCTGGACACCGCCCGACAGGTCGGTCTTCCAGTTCATCCGCGCAATCTTTTCCGCCAGCGTCGCGTCGTCGGCCGCATCGGTCTGCGGGTTCGCCGCAAGATAGGCCTCGATCGCGGCAAGCGCATTGTCGGGATAGTTGGGGAACGCGGAGCGCGCCTCGTTCGGCTGCATCCGTTCGGCGCCGCCGCCGCTCGAATTCTGCCACGCGCCCTCGACGCTGTTGCTCTCGCCCTTCGATTGCTGGCGGCGGACCTCGTCCTCGAGGCGCGTCATCGCCCCGGAGACCTCGTCGTCCGCCAGGTCGAACATCTCCCAACGGAAGCGGTCCGCGGCCACGGCGACGATCATCAGCTTTTCGCGGTCGGTGAGCTCGTCTGCCCAGCCGAGCGCTTCGAGCATGTGGACGGTGATTTCGGGATACCCGTCCTGGATATCGGAATCCTTGGAGTAGCTGTTTTCGGCGAGAAGGTTGTCGCCGTCATGCGATACACCCCAGCGGGCGCGGAACGTGAGGCCGCCCTCGGCAACGCTCTTGGAGGTGTCGTAGAGGTTCGGCGTTCCGGGATGGCCCATCTCGGGCGGGCCCCAGGACGGCCAGGGTAGGCCGAAATAGTCGCCCTCGACCGATCCGCCCTTTCCCTGAAGGGTGATCGAGTCAAACTTGTCCTGCTGCGCCATATGGGTCTTGAGCCGTTCGGGGCTGCAGCCGGTATAGCCGATGGTCCAGGTGCCGCGATTGATCTCGCGCATCGTATCCTCGGGGCTCGGCATCGCGCCGTCGACGGAGATGTGCTTGAACATCTGCTCGGCGAAGCCGAAGCGCTCGGCGAAGAGGTAGAGGATCTCGGGGTCGGCCTTGGCCTCGAACATCGGGTCGATGATCTTTTCGCGCCACTGGATCGACCGGTTCGAGCTCGTCACGGAGCCCGACATTTCCATCGTCGTGCCCGAGGGTAGCAGGTACATGCCGTCCTGAAGGTCGGCCTCGACCGCGATCTGGGTGGGGTAGGGATCGACCACGACGACGAGGTCGGTCTTCTTCCAGGCCTCGCGCCGGTCGGGACCGCGCGTCTGGCTGTTCGAGGCATGTCCCCAGAAGATGACGGCGCGGAGCGGCGCGGGCTGGTCGAGCGCCTCGCCTTCCTCGATCACGCCGTCGGCCCAGCGGCTGACCGGAATACCGGGCGCTTCCATCAGATCCTTGGACGTGAAGCGGCTCTTGAGCCATTCGTAATCGACGTCCCAGATCCGGCCCCAATGCTTCCAGGCGCCTTCCTTGAGGCCGTAATAGGCCGGAAGCGTGTCGCAGGAGACGCCGAGATCCGTCGCGCCCTGCACGTTGTCGTGGCCGCGGAAGATGTTCGCGCCGCCGCCGGTCTTGCCGATATTGCCGAGGATCAGCTGGATCACCGACGCGGCCCGCGTCTTGTTGTTGCCGATGCTCGACTGCGTGAGGCCCATGCACCAGATCAGCGTGCCCGGGCGGTTCTCGGCAAGCGTCCGCGCCACGCGCTCGAGCTGCTCGGGCGGAATGCCCGACACCTTCTCGACCTCCTCGGGAGTCCACTGGGCGACCTCCTCGCGGATCCGGTCCATCCCGTAGACACGCTGTGCGATGTACTCCTTATCCTCCCAGCCGTTGTCGAGAATGATCTTCGCGAGGCCCCAGAGGAAGGCGACGTCGGCACCCGGGCGGATGCGCACGTATTCGTCGGCATGGGCGGCGGTGCGGGTGAAACGCGGATCGACCACGATCAGCGGCGCGCCGTTTTCCTTGCCGTTCAGCACGTGCAGCATGGAGACCGGGTGGGCCTCGGCCGGGTTGCCGCCGATGATGATGATCGACTTCGAGTTCCGGATGTCGTTGTAGCTGTTCGTCATCGCGCCGTAGCCGAACGTGTTGGCCACGCCCGCGACGGTGGTCGAATGGCAGATCCGCGCCTGGTGATCGACGTTGTTGGTGCCCCACATCGCTGCGAACTTGCGGAAGAGGTAGGCGGCCTCGTTCGAGAACTTGGCCGATCCCAGCCATTCCACCGCATCCGGGCCGCTTTCCTCCCGGATTTGCATCAGCTTGTCGCCGACCTCCTGAAGGGCCTGGTCCCAGGAGATGCGGACCCATTCGCCGTTTTCTCGCTTCAGCGGATATTTGAGCCGCCGCTCGCCGAGCGCGATCTCGCGGGTGGCGGCGCCCTTGGCGCAGTGCGTGCCCTGATTGATGGGGCTCTCGAAGGCGGGTTCCTGACCGACCCAGACGCCGTCCTGAACCTCACCCCAGATCGAGCAGCCGACCGAACAGAACGGGCAGACGGTCTTGCGGCGGACGATTTCGCCCATATTGGCGGGCGCGGTTTCCTGGGCCCGGGCTACCAGCCCTCCCGTGGCTCCGATGGCAGACAGACCGCCCACGGCGAGGCCGGAGCGCTTGAGAAATCCGCGGCGCGACACTCCCGCACCGGCGTCGCCGGCGAAATGAGGGCGAGCGGGGCGAGTCTGGGCGGTCCGGCGCTTGAGCAATGCGGTCTCCCTGGCGTTGGTATCAGCTGCGCGCGAGCGCGAGGTAGGTCCGGGTATGATCCGAATCCGGCATGACGGGATCGTGCCGACTGGTCCCGTCAGGCTTCAGCGCGTCCGGCTTCTCGGCCGCGGCAGGTGTCGCAACGGCAGCGGCGGGCAGGATGGTCAGACCCGCGAGGACCGACCGACGGTTGGTGGTATCTTTGGACATGAACTGACTCGAAAAGTATTCTGGTCAAAAGGGCAACGACGGCCTCGACGTAAACGTTCCTGAAAAGGTCCGCTCGATTGACATTTCGCGGCTGCCGGGTGCGACAATTGGAAGCCCTTGATCATCAAAGTGAAAACGCGGGGGCATTCAGTGAAAAGTCCGCCCGCCATTCACCGCGAGCCGCTGGCCGGTGATGAAATCCGCGCGCGAGGAGGCGAGAAACGCGACCGCTCCGGCGATATCGCCAGGCTCCGCCAACCGGCCCAGCGGAACCCCCTCGCGATAGGTGGCGCGGTCCTCCTCACCGACATCCGCGTGCCGTTCGACCGGGGTGAACCCGGGAGCGACGAGGTTCACGGTGATCCCGTCCGGCGCCAGTTCCGAGGCCCAGGATCGGGTCAGCCCCAGCATGGCGGCCTTTGCGGCCGCGTAATGCCCGAATTCGGCCGGCCCCGTCTCCGCCGCCTCCGAGCCGATATTGACGATGCGTCCCGTTCCTCGCGCGCGCCAGTCTGGAAGACACGCCTTCACCAGCAGGAGCGGCGCATTGACGAAGAAGTCGAGCTGCGCGGCGTGATCCTCCCAGCTTTGCTCCATGAGCGGCATAGTCGGTTGCGGGCCGGTGGCGTTGTTCACAAGAAGGTCGACCGGGCCGAGGCTCTCGCGGATCTCGGCCATCGCCGTGGCGATTTCTGTCTTGTCGGTGACGTCGAACCCAGCCGGTTCAGCGTGTCCACCCGCCGCGCGGATCTCGCCTGCGACCGCCTCCGCGGCCTCTGCATTTCTGGCGTAATTGACTGCGACCGACCAGCCGTCGGCGGCGAGCGTGCGAGCGATGGTGGCGCCGAGGCCGCGAGAGGCTCCGGTGACGAGGGCGACGGGCATGGCAATCCTCCTTGAGCCGTGAACGCGCGCCCGGCGTCGATCGATCCTGACCGGATCGCCTCCGGATCCCGGATGCGAATCCGCAACGGGCGGAACCGGCCCCCCGCTTTACCGTTTGCGGCGGGGTACCCTCATCGGAGACAGCATGAATTCTCACAGATACGTCTTCGTCGGAGGGCTGCACCGCTCCGGCACCTCGCCGCTCACGCGCATGATCGAGGATCTTCCAGGGATCGCCGGGATCACTGACGCGCCGGTTCCGGAGCGCGAGGGGGTCTATCTGCAAGGCGCGATCCCACATACCGCGCGCCACGGGATGCCGATGCATTTCGGAACGGATCCGGCGCAGCACCATGTGGAGGGATCGACCTACGACACGCTCGCCGTGCGGCAGCGGATGGAGGAGGATTGGTCGCGCTGGTTCCAGCCGGGGACATACTGGCGCGTTGAGAAGTCGCCGGTGAACCTCCTGCGAACGCGGCTCTACCAGCAGCTCTTTCCGCTCGCTCATTTCGTTCTGATCGTGCGCCACCCGCAGGCGGTGCATGGGGCGGTGTCGAAATGGGTCGACCTCGGTCAGGATGCGTCGGTCGACCACTGGATCGCGGCGCATGAGGTGGTGGCGGAGGATATCGAACACCTGCACCACGTCATGGTCCTGCGCTACGAGGATCTTGTGGCGGAGCCCGAACGATACCGGCGGGCCGTTGCCGCGTTTCTCCAGATCGACGCCCCGGCGCTGGACGACCCGCCCCTCGCCGACCGCAACGGCACCTATCCTGGCTGGCGGATGCCGAAACATCAGGAACAGGCGCTCGAGCGGTGGGGCTATGACAGCGAGATGCGAGTGAAACCTTTTCGCCCGGTGGTCCGGCACGCGCTCAATTCGGTGCGCATGCACGTCCACAGGGTCCTCGGCTTCGATGCGTAAGCGCGGAATGTTTCACGTGGAGCGCCGCTCAGACAGCGATCTTCACATCCTCCTGCGGGGGCAGTTCGATCGGCCGGAAATGCACCGTCGGAGCGGGGCGAGAGACCGACCGCATCACCTCTCGGTAGAGCGCCTCGTATCCCGCCACCATCCGGTCTTGGGTGAAGAGCCTCTCGACCCGCGCGCGCGGCACGGAACGCGGGATCTCGACCGCATCGCAGATGGCTCGCGCCAGCGCGCTCACATCGCCGACGGGGGCAAGTGCGCCCGCCTCTCCGATGACCTCGCGCGCGGCGCCGATGTCGAAGGCGGCGACGGGAAGCCCGCATGCCATCGCCTCGGCCGCGACGAGCCCGAAGGGTTCGTCCCATGTCGGCGTGAAGAGAAGCACCGAGCTGTGTCGCACCTCCTCGGCTAGGGCCTTGCCCGTGAGATGGCCCTCATGGGTCACGCCGTCTCCGAGGAGCGGGCGTACCTCGTCCCTGAAATAGGCGTAATCGTCCATCGTTCCGAACAACCGAAGCGGAATCCCCGCCCGGCGGGCAGCGGCGATGGCCAGATGCGGGGCCTTGGTCCGGCTCATCCGGCCGATCCAGACGGCGCTGCCGTCCCCAGACTCCTTGAACTCCCAGAGGCTGGGGTCGATGCCGTTATGCACGACATGGGCATGAGAGGGCCGCGCACCGCTCCACCAGGATGCGGCATGGGCCTCCGAGCAACAGGTGAAGCGCGACCACGGCGCTCCGGAGCTTGCGACCGTGCGCTCCAGAACGTCGAACGGCGGCACGTGCAGCGATGTCACCATGGGGACCCGGTCGCGCCGGGCATATCTCGGCACGTAGCGGTGCAGCGAGTTGTTGTGCACGACGTCGAAGCCGCCGAGCTCGTCCAGGATCTCTCCATAGGCATCGTCGAGGAGCCCGGTCAGGGTCTCGCTTTCGCGAAAGGCGTGCCAAGGATATTGCCGTTCGTAATGCTCGGGCAGGATCGGGCGGAGCCGCACGCCGGCATCGCTGTCGCCGGACGCATAGAGCGTGACATCGTGGCCGCGGCGGGCGAGCGCCCGGCAGAGATGCGCGGTATGCGCCTCGAGGCCGCCCATGAACGGCTCCGCGATCGGGTGGCGGGGATGCGCCACCACCGCGATGCGCAGGGTCTCACTCCGCCGCGACACGGATCATCCTCGATTGGGCGGCTTCGACCTCTGCGGTGCGGGCCTTGTTGTCGAGAGTGGACGCATCGACGCTCTGCAGGATGTCGAGCACCCGCCGGGTCGTCGAATAGGGCCGGTCCTCGGTCCGGCAGAGCGCGAAATCCGCATCGTCCGGCGCCCTCAGGATCGTGATCCCGTCGGGCCGCTTCTCGATGAGGCCCATGAGCTCGAACCCGTAGAGCCAGTGCTCCATCGTCCGGTGGCCCCATTTCGACGCGAAGAGATCGGCGTTGCGCACGACGCTCTCGATATGGTGGATCGGCGGCATGCAATGGGCATGGTGCTGGTGGTAGACCCTCGCGCCCTTCAGCCACCAGATCGGCAGCCCGCGCTCGTCCACTGTGCGTCCGAAATCCGTGTCCTCGCCGCCATAGCCTGTGTAGCGCTCGTCGAAGCCGCCGGTCCTCGACCAATCCTCGCGCGAGATGGCGAAGTTGAGCGACCAGAAGCAGCGGTAATCGTCGCAGATCGCACGGCCGGATTTCGGCGGGGCGCCGCGATCGGAATGCTTCTCGGCAAGCGCGCCGAAGCGGTCGAAATCGACGCCTGCCGATGTCGCGCCTCTGGGCAGGTACATGACCTCGCCCATATGCAGCCCCGGCGCCTCTGCGACGGAGGCAGCGTAGTCACCGACGAGGTGCGGATGCGGGATGCAATCGACGTCAAGGAAGATCAGGACGTCGCCGATGGCGGTCGTTGCCGCGAGGTTGCGCGCCTCCGCGAGCGCCCCGGTGCCACCCGCGACAGGAACCTGCCGCACGGGAAAAGCCGTCTCGGGGAGATCGTCGTAAGGGGCATCCTGCATGTAGGCGATCACGAATTCCGAGGGCGGCACCTCCTGAGCGTTCAGCCCGTGGATCACGTTGGCCAGATGGTCCGCCCGCCCTGCGGCGATGGTCAGCACGGAAATCCGCGTCATGCGATTGTCCTTTCAGTATCGGTCGTCAGCGCCGGCTCCTCCCAGAGCCGCGCAATCAGGTTTTCGATCCAGCGCGCGGTCTCTCGCGCCGGGGCCGGGTCGATGAGCGCGCGCTGGACTGTTGTGTCGTGGGCCTCGGTCGCTTCGGCGACCGCGCGGCGCCAGGCCTGCGCGGAGGACGGCAGGTGCGCGAGATGGTGCGCGGCGCCGAGACGTGAGAGGGCGCGCGCCTTTTCCACCTGCTCGTCGAAATAGCGCCATTCCGGAACGACGACCCACGGAACGCCCGAGGCTGCAACCTGCGCGCAGGTCGAATTCCCGGCAGACGAGACGATCAGGTCCGCCGCCGCGATCCACATCTCCGCGTTGTCCACCCAGCCGAGATGCCGGATGTTTCCGGGATCGGTGGCGTGCCAGTTGCGCTCGATGCGTCCGATCGTGACCCACTCCATCTCCGGGAACGTGCGCGCCGCAACGCCGAATGGGGCCTGCGCGAAGCCCGATCCGCCGCCGCCCGAGAGGCACAGCGCCAGATGCGTGTCCGCCGCGATCCCGAGCGCGGCGCGCGCGGCGTCGCGAGAGGGCAGGGCGGAGACGCCGAGGCCTCCCGCGAAATGCATCTTGCGGCGCATCTCCCCGTCCCAATCGGGTTGCGCCAGCGCCTCCGCGAAGGGCGCGAGTAGCCCCGAGGCGCCTCGATAGGCCGACATGTGCCCGGGATCGCTGCGGTCGCCATGCTGCATGACGCAGACATGTGGCACCGAGCAGAGGCGGGCGAGCTGCGCGACCTCTGCGCTCACGTCCGAGATCAGGAGCGCGGGATCGGCTGCGCCGAACCATTCCGCAAGCGTCGACATCGCCTCACGCACCGAGGGCCAGCCGACCGGCGCGCAATGCAGCGTGTCCGGGGTGGGCAGCGCGGCCATGCCAGACTGCTCCGCTCCGCTCGGCTCGAAGAGCGAGGGGATGCGCCGCACCTCGACGTGATCCGGCAGCGGGCCGAAGATGTCGCCGCGCGCGCAGAAGATCGTGACCGGACGGCTGCGCGGCAGGGCCCGGACGATGGCAGCGCAGCGCTGGGCGTGGCCCCGGCCCTGATGATGCACGAAATACCCGATCGGGCGCATCGAGGTGGTGGCGAAATCCTTCATTCGGCCGCCTCGAGATAGTTCGGGGCCGGGATCGCACCGAAGCGCTCGAGACCCTCGACCACACCGTCGCCATAGGGCCGGGAAGTGCGCAGGATACCGGCGTTGCGGAGCCCGGCGAGTTCAGCATGGGCATTCGAAGGCAGGATGCTGCGCGGGCAGAGGCTCAGCATGTCGGTGTCGTTGCCGCTGTCGCCGGCGCAGATGATGTCTTCCGGTCCGAGACCGGCGTCGCCGGCGACGTGCCGCGCCGCCGCCCACTTGCCGGCGCGCTCCGGGATCACGTCGATCATCGTTCCATGGCTGTGGATGACCCGAGCGGCGAGGCCTGCCTGCCTCAGCGCCAGCTCCGCCGAGCGGGCCTGACCGGCCGTGCCGGTATAGCTCAGCTTGAAGGCGCGCTGCTCGTAGCTCGCCTGCGGCGCGAGGTCGGTGTCCTCGAGATGCGCCGCCACGGTACGAGCACACCAGCCTTCGCGGATGCGGTCGGCATAGCCTTCATCGAGGGCGAGGCGGCCGTTCCCCGAATGCCGCCAGATCTCGGTCCCGACCGACGTGATGAAGACGTCCGGCATTGGCAGGTCCCAATCGTGCAGGACCCCCCGCGCCTCGCTGACGCTGCGCCCTGTCGCGACCGCGAAGAGGAGCGCCTGGCCCGCGGTCTCCCGGTAGCGTCCGAAGGCGCGGGCCCCGCCGCGAGAGCCCGTGAGCGTGCCGTCGATATCGCTGACGAGGATTCGGTAAGGCGCCTCGGGGACGGTGTGCGGTGCCGCGAGGCTGGCGCAGATCGCCGCGCTGCGATCGGCCCAGCTGTCCCAGTTGAACGCGGCCTCCGCCCGGTCCCGCATCTGGGCGCGGCGGTGCGGTGTCTCGCGGCCCGAGAGAGCCGACAGCAGCGCCGCCGCGATCCCGGACGTGTCGTCCGGCGCGACGAGATCGCCGCGCCCGAGTTCGCGCAGGATGTCCTGCGGGCCGCCCTCGCGCGTCGCGACTATTGGCACGCCCGCTTGCGCCGCCTCGACCACCGTGAGCCCGAAGGGCTCGTGGAAGGCGGGGTTGGCAAAGACGCCGCCCCGCGCCGCAAGCGCGTAGAGCGAGGGAATGTCCTCGGGCACATGAGCGCGGGGCAGGGCGACGCGGCCCCAGAGATCGTGCCTGTCGACCAGATCGAAGAGCCTGGCGTAGACCGCATCGGCCTGCTGCGAATTGCCGGTCAGGCCCTGCCGCACGCCGGCGACGATCACGAGGTTCGCGGCCTCCCGCAACGCCGGGGATCTTGCATAGGCCTTAAGGAGCCCCGAGAGGTTCTTCTTCTCCACGGGCCGCGCGATCGCAAGGACGATCGGCTTCTCCGCGTCGCGCAGGAACGGTGCGACGAGCCGGCGGGCGCGCGCGGGATCGGTGCAGACGGGCTGCGTCCGCCCGGGATTGAGCCGATGGATCCGGCCCTCCGCCGAGGGACACATGCGCGAGACCTGCCGCTCCGCCTCGTCGCGAGACGAGACGACGATCCCGTCGGCGCCCGCGATGGCGACCCGCTCGCGTGCGATGCGGCGGGCGAGCGCCGCATGTGGATCCGGCTCCTGCTTTTCCGCACCGAGCGAATGCGGCGTGTAGAGCCAGGGGATCCCGAACCGCTCCGAGGCCGCGCGGCAGAGGACGGCGGCATCGGCGAAATGCGCGTGCAGAACGTCCGGCCGGGGTCCCGCCGCGATGGCGTCCAGAAACGCGTCGGTCAAGGCGGGCAGTTCGGCCTCGAGCGCGTCCTTCTCGAGATAGGCATCGTTGTTCGTCGCCAGCCGCCGGATCGTCACCTTGTCGCTGACCCGCTCCGTCGGCTCGGCATATCTGGCGCCGAGCGCGGGGTCGTCGAACCGCCGGGTCACGATGTCGATGGCCTCGATCTCGGGGCGCCGGCCCTGGGCGGTGGCGGCACCGAGAATGTAGGCGATGTGCCCCCCGGTGTCTTCGGTCAAACCGTACGGGACCGGCGGCGCCGAAAGGCAGCCGCCGAGGGCAACGTGCATGATCCGCATCAGCTGGAAACTTTCGTCTAGGTCGTCAGGGTCACGGCCGCGCCGTGCGTCCTCCAAGAACCAGACGGGGGCGATACCGTTCCCTCATCGTTCCGGAACGCGCGCAAAGTTGCGATTCCGCACTCCGTGGGCCCCATGTGCGACCTGCGCCCGGAGCTGTGGCTCCGGTGGCGCGTCAGAGATGTTCGAGAATGTCGGCGAGTTTGGTCGTGGATACCGGCTTTTCCAGAATGCGGACGTTTTCCCCCCGTACGGACAGCTGCGAGGCAGAATGCCCGGTCAGAAAGACGTAAGGAATTCCGTTCCCGGCGAGCCAGTCGGCGAAACCCTCGCTGGTATGGTCCCCGAGATTGAAGTCGATCAGGGCGAGGTCGGGTCGCTGCTCCGACGCCGTCGCCAACGCGGTTGCGGCAGAATGACACGGCCCGATGACTTTCGCCCCCGCTTCCTCGACCAGCATGGCGAGATCCAGAGCGATGAGGACATCGTCCTCGAGGACCAGAACGGATTTCATGTGCGTGGGGGTACCCGTGAGAAATGCGACAGGATCATTCGGACGGTAATTCCCTTCGTTGCAAAAGTCATCTTGCTCAACTGGGCGGGCGACGCGGAGGTACGGGAAGATCTGCCGAAGCCGGCGTCGCCCGTCGCGGGAATCTCGGCGCCACGCGTTTCGATTCCGAAAAGGCGCAGCACGTTGCGACCCCGGCGGTTGGCGTTGGCGGTGCGGCCCTCGGCCTTACGCAATCAGATCGCGGAGCGACGCCCAGAATCAGTCTTTCATGATGACGTGTAAAGGTCCGGGATTCCGGACCCATGCCCAGCCCTTGGCGCGTGTCTCGGCGGAGCCTGCCCGGAGTTCCCCCACGACACGGGAGCTCCGAATTCCGCCGGGGATGTTGCGAGACCGCGCGCTGGCCTAATGTTCCGCCACATGCCGACCGCAACGGGGGACGCCCTTACATGACCATCTACAACCTCGGTTCGGTGAATGCCGACCTCGTCTACCGCGTGCCGCACCTGCCGGGTCCCGGGGAGACGCTCGGCGCGGCGTCGCTCACCCATGGCCTCGGCGGCAAGGGGGCGAACATGTCCGTCGCTGCCGCGCGCGCGGCGGCGAGGGTGGTGCATATCGGTGCCGTCGGTGCGGATGGCGCCTGGATGGTCGAGCGGTTGCTGGAATACGGCGTCGATACACGCAACATCGCGACGGTGAGCGAGACTTCCGGGCATGCCATCATCGCGGTCGACGATGCGGGCGAGAACCTGATCCTCATCCATGGCGGCGCCAATCGTGCGGTTCCCGAGGCAGCTCTCGATGCGGCCCTCGCCGATGCCGGGCCCGGTGACACCTTCCTGACCCAGAACGAGACGAACGCACAGGTCGCCGCAGCGCGCCGCGCAAAGGCGCGGGGCTGCCGGATCGCCTATGCCGCGGCGCCCTTCGATGCCGCGGCCGTCACGGAGATGCTGCCTTTCATCGACCTTCTTGTTCTGAATGCGGTGGAGGCCGAGCAGCTTGTGGCGGCCACCGGCAAGGACCTCGGCTCGCTGGGCGTCGATGACGTGGTGGTGACAAGGGGCGGTGAGGGCGCACGCTGGATCGACGCGCGCGGCGGTGAGGTGACCGACGTCCCCGCATTGCCCGTCAGCGCCGTCGACACCACCGGCGCCGGCGACACCTTCACCGGCTATCTCGTCGCGGGGCTCGACCGCGGCATGCCCATGCGGCAGGCGCTGAACCTCGCAAGCCGCGCCGCGGCGCTGATGGTCACGCGGTCCGGCACCGCCGACGTGATCCCCGACCTCAAGGAGATCGAGGAGTCCCGGCTCGGCTGATCAGACGAAGGGCGCGTCGTCGCCCCAGATCTCGCGCACTCGTTCGTCCCTGCGGCAGGCGTCGCGATAACGCTCATAGGCGTCCGCCCGGTTGATCCAGCCGAAGCGGGTGAGCGTGCGCTCGCCGCTCTTGTAGTAATTCTGGTGATACTCTTCGGCGGCGTAGAACTCGGCGGCCTCCACGATGGGCGTGACGATCTCGCGGCCGAGCTCCTCTTCGGCGGCTTGCTTGGCCGCCTCGGCATCGGCGCGCGCCTCGGGGCCGTCGACGAAGATCGCAGTACGGTAGCTCGCGCCACGATCGCAGAACTGCCCGCCGTCGTCGAAGGGATCGATCGAGCGGAAGAAGAGGTCGTAGAGCTGCCGGCGGGACACAATATCCGGGTCGTACTCGATCTCGGCGGCTTCGTAATGTCCCGTCCCGCCCGCGGTCACCTGGCTGTAGGTCGGGTTCTCGACATCGCCTCCGGTATAGCCCGAGACCACCTCGCCGACGCCCTGGACCTTCTCGAAATCGGCCTCGACGCACCAGAAGCAGCCGCCCGCCACGGTGATCTCGGCGGCATCGGCGGCGGTGCCGAGCGCTGTCGCGGCAGCGGCGGCAAGGGCCGCGTTGCGAAGGAAGTGGGGGATCATGAAGCCTCTCCTCTGGTCGTTCCCGACGAGAGGGTGGGGCGGGCCGCCCCGCGGGGCAATCTGCGGGGCGGCCTTGTCACGCGAAGATGAACGGCGCGTCAGGTGCGCGAGGGGATCTCGCCGACGAGCTGCAGCTCGGAAATCGGCCGCACCATCGTCGCCTGCGGGCCCATCGCGCCCTCGCCGTCGGCCGGCGTCACCTCGACCGGCGAGCCGACCTCGAGCTCGGCGAAGCTTCCGGTGACAGCCACCTCGCCGAAGAAGAGCTCGCGCCCGTCGATCAGCTCGACGAAGCCGTAATCGTTGAAGAGCCTCACGACCCTTCCGCTCGGCGCGCTGTCGTGGGTCTTCACGTCGCCGCGCACCTTCTGCGAGAACGTCTCGAGCTGCTTGTCCATGGCATCGAATGCCCTGCGGACGGCGACGTACGGATCGGTGAGCTTCTGGTCTTCGCCGGGATCGTGGTTCACGACGAGCTCCTGCCCGGGCACGCCCACCTGGATCGAGACGTGATAGCCGAGCGGATCGCCCTGGCCGTTGCGGTGCGGCACCTCGATGCCCACCCGCGCCGACGTGATGCGGGCGAAGTAGCGGTGCATCTTTTCGGCCCGCTCCCGGATCAGTCGCTCCAGCTCCTCAGATGCCTGGACGTCGACCCAGGAAATCTCCAGCGGCTCTTCCATGTTTTTACCTCGGCTTGTTTTTTTCGCGTTCCGGGCAGAACAAGGGCGGTGGGCGGCCAGTTCCTGAGCTGGCGTGGCGGCAGCGGAGATGCGCGTGAAAGAGACAATCCGGCGGCTCTACGAGGGCGAGGGACGCGGCCCGCGAATTTTCCAGATGGGGCTGATCGTCTTCGACGTGATCATCATCGCCTATTTCGTGCTGACCGCGAATGCCGATATGGGCGCGACGCTCCTGTCGGTGGATCTCGCCATCGGCGCGGTGGTGCTGGCCGATCTCTCAGCGCGGTTCTGGATCGCCGAGCGCCGGCCCGCCTTCATGCTCTCGCTGACCACGATCGCCGATATCGTCGTGCTCCTGTCGCTGCTCGCGCCGGTTCTGACCGGGGCCAATCTCGGCTTCCTGCGCGCGTTGCGCATGCTCCGGCTCGCCCGCAGCTTCCACATGGCCGAACGTCTCGACGACGTGCTGCGCGGCAGTCTCGTCAATTCGCGGATCATGGTGGCCGCGGCGAACCTGGTTGCGTTCATCTTCGTGGTCACCAGCATGGTCTGGGTGCTGGAGCGTCAGAAGAACGACGATATCGCCACCTATGTCGATGCGCTCTACTTCACCATGACGACGCTGACGACGACCGGCTACGGCGACATCACCCTCACGGATCGGACCGGCCGGCTGCTCACGATCGTCATCATGGTCTTCGGCGTCGGCTTCTTCCTGAACCTCATCCAGGCGATCTACCGTCCCGCCAAGGTCGAGCAGCCCTGTCCGCAATGCGGCCTGAGGCTCCACGACCGCGACGCCAGCCATTGCAAGCATTGCGGCAGCGTCATCTATATCGAGACGGAGGGCGGCACCTGACCCGCCCCTGAGTTTGCGGCTTCAGAGGTCCGCTTCCGCGCGAAATCGATCCAGTATCGGATGTCGAGGATCTGCGCCACGAGGCCGAGATCGTCGGCGAGCCGGTCGGGATCGGCTGTCGCAAGGTCGGAGAGGGACGTCACGCCGCATCGACCGAAGAGCCAGACGAGACCTTCGCCGGCGCCCGGCAGCTCGTAAAGATCCGCTTTCGTCTGATGTTGCCCGTCACCGACGGCGCCCGCATCCGGCTCGATCGGATCCGCAGCGGCGGGCATGTCGGCCTCGTGAGCCTCCTCGGCGCCCTCGCGATCCGAATGCCGCCCGTCCGGTCCTTCGGGATCGTCGGTATGGCAAGCTGCGAGACCGTCAGCCGCAGCTGCGGGCCCGTTGAGGATCAGGGCATCGTCGTTTCGCCATTCCGATCCGCCTTCTGTCGCGGGCTCCGGTTCGGCCTGCGCGGTGAGGGCTTGCGATTGCTCTTCGGCCTGACTCGCATCGATTTCGATCGGCCGTTCGGCCACATTCTCCTGGGTCGGGCCCGTCGCGGAAACCGCCTCTGCGAGATCCGTATCCTCGTCGAGCCCGGGTTCGGTCGCGACGGTATGCACGGCGGTCTGCGGTTCGGGTAAGCTGTTGATATCGGGGGTCAACGGCCCGCCTGGGGCGATATCCGTTTCCGGCTCCTCCATCGCGATGTCACAAGGCTGCGTCTCGGGCTCCGTCGGCATGACGACCGGGGCACCGGCACCGTCATCACCGTCCCGAACATCTCGAAGCATTTCGGATACGTCATGCAAGGCAAGGTTCGGTTCGATCCGGTCACCCTCACCGCAATCTCCACCCTCTGATCCGATGGCCGCCAAGTCGCCGTGATGCGCATTCCCGTCTTCCTCGGGCATGGCGCTGGCCACCCGGATATCCGGTATCCAGGCCCCCGGACCGAGCGGAGCTATTCCAGCGTCCGCTGCTGCCTCCGTGACCCTGAGACGGGCGCGGCGCGCAACCCGTTCCGCGCGCAGACGTGCGAGATGGCGATGGGCGGCATCGCGCGCGGTCTTGCTGCGTCCGCCGGAATTTGGTGTCGACATAGTCAATCTCCCGCGTCGTCGATTGCCGCCGCGTTCCGTCCCCAGGCGTCCCAATCGTCGAGGGCGAGGCCCGCCAGCGCGAGGAAAGCGTCGGTATCCGTTTGTCTGCGATGCAGTTGCGACAGTGCCTCGACGACGCCGTCGACACCCGCAGGTCCCATGCCGATGTCGAATTGCGACGCAGTTTGGTCGCGGCAGAGCTCCTCGATCACGCTCATCGCGTCCTCGAGTACCTCGCTGCGGGCGGCTCCGAACATGCCGTCCCGGTCGCACCAGGAAACGGCGAAACCCCCATGCCGCAACGCATAGAGCGACAATGTCATCGGGGGGCCTTCGGGGCGTGTGCAGACATGGCAAAAGAGTTGCCGCGCGGAGACGCGCAGAGGCGGGGCGGACGTTCGGGTCAGAACCTCGATCCCCCATTCGCCGGCCGCGTGGCCGGACGGGGAAACGGACGGGCGAGATCTGACTGCGGTGGCGCTCATGCGCCGAGACCTACCAGCCCGGGCTTACCGGATTCTTAATCCTTGGCCGGGCTCAGTGCCGTACCGGCTGGATCACGAATTCGGCGCCGGGCAGGAAGTCCGACAGGAACCGCACCATAGCGGTTGCCTCTTTAACCGACCGGAAAACATAGACGAGGCTGTCCGCCCGTCCCTCGCGCACGCGCAATTCGCACACCGACATGAGCCGCTCCATCGTTTCGTCAAGGGACATGTTAACCCGGCGTTAAGCATGAGCGCAAATGGCTCATCGGCCGGTAAGGGTTTGTTGATGGTAGGATGGCAGTGTTGCTCCACGCCAAGAGATTGGCCGCACCGCCATTCCAACGCCGGCGAAAGGAGCACGTCCCGGATGACTGAAGTTGGACAACTGACAGAGGCCGACGGACGCTACGAGTTCCGCATTCCCGAGATGGGCCTCATCGTGCGCGGCGATCACCCCGAATGGGTGATGCAGGCCGCGAGCGAGGTCCTGAGCTGCACCGCCAAGCTCGAGGCGGAAAGCACCGTTGAAGAGCTCACGTCGCTCGTGGAGTTCGAAGAGGCCTCTGAGATCGAGGTCGAGGCGCAGAAATTCGCCATGGCCCAACGCTTCGACACCATCCCGCAATGCATCGTGACGATGGGGCGGATGGACTACAAATGGGCCGCGCCCGAGGGGCGCGAGAAACTCGGCGCCGAGTATGACGGCAATCCCTACCGCCGCATCCACGACATGTCGCTCACCTTCAGCGATTCCTTCCTCAAGAACGAGGATGGGGTCGAGACCTCATCCGACTAAGCGGGTCGTTCCAGGACAAAGGATCAGAAGATGGAAATCATTCCCTTCGGCAGCCAGGATGTCGACAACATCCTGAGCCGCGAACCCCAGCGCGCGGAGTATCTGCCCTTCGGCGCCGTTCTGCTTGATCGCCACGGGACGATCGTGAAGTACAACAAGGCCGAGAGGATGATCGCCAACCGCAATCCCGCGGACGTCATCGGCAAGAACTTCTTCAACGAGATCGCGCCCTGCGCCAAGGGCAAGCGGTTTCACGGAGAGTTCCTCAAGTTCCACCAGAGCGGTCAGATCAACGTCATGTTCGACTACAAGTTCGCCTACAAGGGCGCGAATGTCGGCGTGAAGATCCATCTGAAATCGCAGCCCGATGGCCAGCATTGCTGGCTCTTCGTGAAGCGCGCCTGATCCAAGGGGGCGGCAGTGCCGGCGCTCTGCGATCCGACCTTCGAGGCGACCGTCTCGCCTCTGCTGATCCGCCTCCTGGGCGGGCGCGCAGAGCGTGAGCCTGGACCGGCGAAGGTCGGGCCCTTGCCGCCGGCAACACTGGTCGGCCCCAACCCAGAAGATGCCTGTTCCGAAGCTGACGGTTTTACCCAGGATGCCCCCTTCGCGCCTGTCCGACTGCGCCGTGACGGCACCCGACCTCTCGAGGGCCGTGGCGCACTTCTCTGGGAAGACCGGAGCCGGATTCCGCTCCCCGGATTGGCTGCCAGTGGCGTGGTTCGAACCCTTCGGCTCTATCTATCCGAGGATGGCGGATTGATGGCCCAGATCGCCTATCATCCCGAGGACGGCCTTCCGGCACGGCCGGTCTGGCGCGCGGAACGGATCGGCGAATCTTACGAGTTTCGAAACTTTCTCGCTCGATCCGGCGGCGCGGCATGCTTCCTCGCCGCCGGCGTCATGCTCACCTCGGCCGATGTAATTGCCAGTCGCCTCGATCCCCTCGGCGGTCCGGTACCCACCGTTCCGCCGTTCATGCCTGATCCAGCCCAATCCGAAGGATTCATCACATGAACTACCAGATGTCTGCGGTCGAGAAGACCGGATCGTCGAGTGCCGGGACCGAGATGCCCGGGTTGGGCGTCGCGACGTCCTATCGCCTGCCGCGTCCCGGCGCGCGCCCGCTCGTCTTCGCTGGAACGGAGCTGGCGATGGCCATGAGCTTCACGCCCGAACTTCCCTACTGGTACGAGGTCAATCTCTATCGCACCGAAGAGCAGCATTTCGTCGTCGCGATCCGGCAATTCTTCCAGTCCGAAGCCGAGCAGGACGTATGCCGCGCCTGGTCGTTCGAGACCCTGGCCGAAGCGCTCGACGCGATCGAGCATTATGATGCGGCGCGCGATATTCGTATGCCGGTTCTGGATCTCGGCGCCATGGTGCCGGCTGAACTGGCGGCGCGGGCCATGGATCTTCAGTCGAAGGTCAGCGCGGCGCGGCTGCACTTCGGCGGACTTGCCGGCGAACTCTTCTCCGAGATCGAGGCCGCCGGCGGCAGCGCGGTCTGAGCCGTATGGCGTCTCCGGCGGGTAAGGACGCGGAACATCCCGGGGCCTCCTGGATCGACGAGCATTCGGTCCGCCGCCTTTGCATCGCGGTCATAGCTGCCACGCAGGATCGGATGATCCGCGAAGGTCGGCTGGCCCCGGATACGCACATTCATGTCGCTATGATCCGCGCTGCGGGCGAGCCGGATGCCATCCGGATCGACGAGCCGGATCTCGGGCTCGACAGCCTCGCAAGAATCGATCTGGTCTCGGACCTGACCGGGTTCTTCGACCTTTCGGCGACTGGCGCCGAAGACTATCTGCTGATCGAACGCACCCTCGGCGCCTGGGTGCGCCGGATCGCCTGGCACCTCGACCATATGGGCGGGGACGCCGCGATCGGCTTCTCGACATCGGGTTCGACGGGAAAGCCGCGGATCATTCTCCGTGGCCGGGCCGAGCTCGATCACGAAATCCGGGCGATCGTCTCCGGCGTTCTGCCCAACCGCCCGGAACGCGTCCTCTCGCTGGTGTCGCCGCGACATCTCTACGGGTTTCTATGGGGTATACTCCTGCCGCGGGCACTTGGGGTTGAATGCCTGGAACTCGACGCGGCTTCGCCGACCGGGATCGCGCGAAAGGCGCGTCCGGGCGATCTCATCGTGGCAACGCCGTTCCAGTGGGATCGCTGCTCAGCCCTCGGCCTTCTGCCGGGAAAGATATGCGGCGTCTCCTCGGGCGGCGCCACAACCGAAGAGACCTGGTCTGTGGCCGGCGCACTCCGTCTTGAGTGGTTCCTCGAAATCTACGGGTCGACCGAGACCGGCGGTGTCGGCGTGCGACGATCTGATCAGGAGCCGTTCCTCCTCTTCCCCAATCTCGCGCGGATCGGCGACGGAGTGTCGCGTCGCGGATCGACGTCAGAGATCGCCCTTCCCGACAGGATCGAATGGCAGGACGCCACACGATTCCGGCTAGGGGGGCGCAAGGACGGCGTCGTGCAGGTTGCTGCGACGAATGTCGATCCGCAGGAGGTTGCCGCGCGCATCGCCGCGCTCCCCGGTGTCAGTGACGCCGCCGTCCGGCTCGGCGGAGAGCGTCTCAAGGCGTTTGTCGTGCCGATGCCCGGCCGGGATCTCACCGAACTCGATGCCGGAATCCGCAGGGCGATGACCGCCCTTCCACCTCCGGCACGCCCGGACCGGATCACCTTCGGCGTGTCGATCCCCCGCACCGCAATGGGAAAGCTGTCGGATTGGTAAGATCCGCCGCGGATCAACCGGCCCTTAATTTTGTACCTCTATTGCGGTCGCGCACGAGCAACGAAGGACATACGCCGAATGCCGGATACCCACCTCCCAAGCGGCCTGCCGATCGACATGGCGGCGCGCGCATTGGGCGCCGCGCTTCTCGAGACAGGCTTGACGTTGACCTTCGACGCCGAGACCGGAGCTCTGGTTCACGCCAACGAGGCGGCGATTTTCTTGCTCGAGATCTCCGAGGACGCTTTTGGCGACCACACCTTCGACGCGCTGTGCCGTGCGGACGGCTCGGGCGCGCCAGATCTCTGGAGCGCTCTGCGTTCAGGCTCTGTCAGGCGGTGGCGCGGCACGCTCGTCGCGACGCTGTCTTCGTCCGAGCATCCGGTGGATTTTATCGCGGCTTGTAGTGACAGCGAAGGCGGGACCGGCCACGTCATCCTTCATGCGACCGAGTCCGATGGACAATCGGCGCAAGAGCGCCCTGCTCCGACAGGTGCCGTGGCCGCGCTCGGCGACGTGGTCGGGATCATCGAGTTCGATGCCGACGGTGTCGTCCTGACGGCCAACGATCGCGCCAAGATGGCTCTCGAGTTCTATTCCGAAGAGATGACCGGCCGGGGCCATGACAGTCTCTGGCCTGCCTCGATCACGCAGACGCCCGACTATGTCGCCTTCTGGGAGAAGCTGCGCGAGGGCCGTATCGTGGAGGGCAGGCATGCCCATGTCACGGCAGAGGGGAACATCGTCTGGCTGCAATCGACATACATTCCGCGCCGGGGTGATGCAGGGCACGTCTCGACTGTGGTGCAGTGCCTCATGGACGTGACTGACGAAACAGAGCGTTCGATGGTGGACGCGGCTCGCGCCCGGGCCGCCTGGTCGGTTCTGGCCGTGGCCGAGCTCGATATCGAAGGTCACGTCTTGGCGAGCAACTCGTGCATGCAGAGCCTCCTCGGCTCCGAACCGGACGACCTCACCGGCAAGCATCTTCGGCGCTTCATGGACGCGGAATTTGCGCTCGGCGCGACCTTCCGGGCGGCATGGGACAAGGTTGTCGGCGGAGAGGCGCAGCAGATCGACATCCCGCATCTGAACGCGGATCATCAGCTGTGCTGGACCCGGAGCCAATTCGTTCCTGTTCCGGACGCGTCGGGCAGGATCACCGCGATCTACGAGATCGGTACGGTCATTCACGACGATCACGAGCGCCTCGCAAACCTGGAGACACGCTACGACGCGCTGAGCGGCGACCTTGCCATCGTCGAGTGGGACGTAACGGGACGACTGATCGAGGGCAATGCCCGATACGCCGAGCTTCTCGGGTTCGATCGCGGCAAGCTGAAAGGGCTCGACCATCGCATGACCGTGCCGCAGGATTTCGCGAAAGGCCGCCGCTATTCCCTGTTCTGGGACAGGCTCAACCAGGGCGAGCGGGTCAGCGGTCAGTTCCGGCGCTTGGGGGTCGACGGCAAAGACGCCTGGTTCCAGGCGAGTTACGTTCCGCTTCGGCGCGAGACCGACGGACGGATCGAGACCGTCTTCTTCTACGGATCGGACATCAGCGAGGTCAAACTCGGCCAGATCCATGCGCAGGCACGGATGGATGCGATCGAACGCTCCATGGCCGTGATCGAGTTCGAAATGGACGGGACCATCATCTCGGCCAACAAGGTCTTCGTCGAAACGGTCGGGTATTCGCTCGAGGAACTGAAAGGCCGCAAACACGCGATGCTGTGCCCGCCGGATTTCGCGAAGAGTGAAGAATATCGCCGATTCTGGGAACGTCTCGGCGAGGGTCAGATCATCGAACAGGAGGTGAGACGTGTCGGCTCGGGGGGGCGCGAACTCTGGTTCCAGGCCAGCTACAACCCGATCCTCGATCTTGCCGGCCAACCCATTCGCGTCGTCAAATACGCCTACGACATCACCGATGTCCGGATCCGGCAGGCCAAACTCGAGGAGAAATGGCAGACCACGTCGCGGGCGCATCCGATCTGCGAATTCGACTGCGAGGGCAAGATCACCGGCGCGAACGAGGCGTTCCTGCGCACCGCGGGATATTCCCTTCGCGAGATCGTGGGCCAGCATCACAGCATGTTCTGCACTCTCGCGCAGGCGCGCTCGCAGGAGTACCGCGACTTCTGGCAGGATCTGGCCAAAGGCGAAGAGCGCTCGGACTGTTATCACTACGTCGCACGGTTCGATCGGGACATGTATCTCCAGGCCAATTTCAGTCCGATCCACGACACGTCCGGCGCGGTCAGCGGTGTGATCATGCATGCGATCGAGGTCACCGACCATGTCCGGCTCCGCGACGAAACGGAAAAGCGGGCCACAGAGGTCGGCGGGCAGATCGAGGCGCTGCGTGAAGCAGGCGTGCAGATCCGGGGCGGGCATGGCGCGCTCAGCGAGGCTCTGACGCGCTCGCGCGAAACCCTCGTTCAGGGCGAGGGCGCGCTCGCGTCTGGATTGCGGGATATGGGCGGCGTCACCGGCGCGATCGAGAAGATCGATCAGATCGTCGAGGTTGTGGCGGAGATCGCGGTCCAGACGAACCTTCTGGCTTTCAACGCGGCGATCGAGGCGGCGAGAGCCGGAGAATACGGGGTAGGCTTCTCGATCGTGGCCGACGAGGTCCGCAAGCTCGCCGAGCGCAACGCGGATGCCGCGCGGGACATCTCCCGCCAACTCGAAGCGGCGTCCGAGAGCGTGGGACGCGGCACGGGCGCAGCGCAGGAAACCATCGCGATTCTGAACCGGACCGCGGACGACATCCGTGCCAGCGGTGAAAGCGTCTCGACGCTGATGTCGAACTGCGAGGCGCAGTCCCAGACGATCGGCGCGATCGGTGCCGTGATGTGCGAGTTCGGCGGGAGGACCTGACGTGTCCGCCCAGGCGCCGGCAGCCATGCCGCCCTCCGAGGGGGAGGTGTCTTTCGGTCTGCTTGATATCGGCAGCAGTCGCGTCGGTGTCGATCTGAGGTTCCTGACGGAAGTCTGCATGATCGACCGCCTCGCGCCGCTGATGACCGCCGCACCCGAGGTCCTGGGCGTCATCGATCTGCGCGGAACGATTGTGCCCATCCTCGACCCGAACCGCCTCTGCGGGCTCGATCCATCGCCGAAACCGCCTACGATCGCGGCTCTTCTTGAGTCGGACGGCCGCACGATCGGGCTCGGCATCGACCGTGTCGTCGGCCTTACGGAACCGGCGGCGGGTGGCGTCCAGAGACTTTTTCGCGACCAAGGTGATGGCGCCTTCGTGACCGGCGGCTTCTTTCGCGACGGCAGGCTCGTGTCCTGCATTGACCCCGCGCCCCTCTTCGGGCGCGTCGATCTGCCCGCAGCGGCCTCGAGCCTGCGCACCAAGCGTCAGGGGATAGCGACGGACACGCAGGCCTATCTGACCTTTCGGGCCGGCGGCGCGACCTTCGGCCTCGAGGCCCTGAAAATCTCCGGAACGGTGCCGCGCCAGCGCATCCCGCGCGATTCGCTGACGACGGATATCTGCCTCGGCTCGATCCGCCAGCACGGAAGGCGCATCCCGGTGATGCAGGCCTCGGCGATCCTGGGCCTCGGCCGTGGCGCTGCGCCCGAGGCGCCCGAGGTCGTGGTGGTGCGCTTCCCGGACGAGCGATTGCTCGGTCTGGCCGTGGACGTGATCTGCCGGATCGCGCTCATCCGAAGCGCGGATCTGCAGTCTCCCGGTCCGGCTTTCGAAGGGTCCGGCGCGCCGCTGAGATCGGTTCTGGTCGAGGAGGGCGGTGCGCAGACTTTCGTGCTCGACCACGATGCCCTGGCGGCGTCGCGAGATCTCGCCGCGATGGCCGCCCTTTCGGATCCGACAGCCAACGCCGATGCGGGGCCCGGCGGGCGCGGTACGGGCGACGACAAAGGCAAGCGCGCGGACATCATCCGCGACGACGCCCGGTACATGGTCTTCACCGCCCGATCACGCTTGGCGACGCCGATCAGGCAGCTCGTCCAGATCCTCGAGCCGCCCCGCGATGTCACGCCGCTTTCGGGGCCGGCGGGGCTCATGGGCCTCTTTGCCGATGGCGGACGCCTCGTGCCGCTTGTCTGTCTGGCGCGCCGGCTCGGCTTTTCGGCCGCGGGAGAGGCAGATCAGCGGCGTGTCCTGCTCGTGGGGCCGCCCGATCGACGGGTGGGCTTCGTGGTCGACAGGGTGGACGGTATCGAGGCGTCGGAATGGCGGGCGGACGACAAGACCGGGCTCATGGTCGAGGAGGGGCTCGTCAAGCTTCGCAACGAGCCCAACGTATTGCCGCGCATCGACCTCGAGCATCTCGCCCATGCGACGACGGTCGGATCATCCGTCTGATCTTAACAAAGCGGCAACCGGAATCGGCCTAACCTGCCGGGCGACCCAGAAAGGGAAGATTTCGTTGAGGCACAGTCCCCCAAAACCGCATCTGCACCACTCCTCCGCCTCGCCATGGATCGGATTGCAGCGACAGGAACGCTTTTTCGAGAACGACGAGATCCGCAACCTGCTCGACCGCGCGAGGTTCTACGCGCGTGCCGGCGTCTGCATCCACTTCTGTGGTCCGGCCGGACTCGGCAAGACCTCGCTTGCCCTGCGCCTCGCGGAATCCCTCGGCCGGCCGGTTGCCTTCATGGCCGGAAACGAATGGCTTTCCTCGCGCGATTTCATCGGGCACGAGATCGGCCAAAGCGTGTCCACGGTTGTGGACAATTACGTCCACTCGGTGCGACGGACCGAAGCCGAAACCCGGGCGGACTGGCGCGATTCCGCGCTCGCCGGCGCGATGCTCCACGGCTACACCTTTGTCTACGACGAGTTCACGCGCGCCTCACCCGAGGCCAACTCGATCCTGCTCTCGGTGCTCGAAGAGGGAGTGCTGGTCTCGACCGATCCGGCCAGTCCGCGCAGTTACCTGCAAGCGCATCCCGACTTCCGCATCGTCCTGACCTCGAACCCGCACGATTACGTCGGCGTGAACGGGGCTCCGGACGCGCTGCTCGATCGCGTGGTGACGTTGCCGCTGCGCGCGCCCTCGGAGCGGACGATGGCGGGTATCGTCGCCATGAGGAGTGGCCTTTCCGAAGCGCAGAGCAAGCGGATCGTCGCGCTCGGCTCCGCGCTGACCCCCTCCGGGGAAGAGGCGCCCTGTTCGCTCCGGGCCGCGATCCTGATCGCGCGGATCGCCGCGCTCAAGGCGCGCGAAGGCGGCCTCACCGACGCTGCGCTCGAGGAGATCGCCGCCGACGTTCTTGGCGGCCGCGGCGTGCGTCTGCCCGAAGGTGCGATAGCCGCCGCGCTGGCCCGGGGCCGCGCCGCATGAGGACGATACGATGAAACGCCCCTTCACGTCCGTGCCGAAACGCCCCCGAAATGCCCGGTCGCTTGCCGCGCGCACCCGCAAGGAGGCCGCGATCCACCTCGTGCGTATCGAGTTCGACATCGCCCGTCTCGAGTTGGGCATGTCCCAGGCCTTGCAGCGGGCCGAAGCCGCCCGCGGCGATCTCGTCGACAGGATCCGCCAGCGCCGCAGGCTTCTTGCGATCCTCGAGAGGTGAGGCGATGACCGACCAGCCCGATCAGACGGTATTCCACTCGGCCAAGGGCACGCGCCTGACACTCGGCCAGGCGATCGCGCGCATCCGCGCCGCCGTGCCTACGATCACCGACGCACCCGTCGACGCGATCCGCAGCTGCGAGCGCCTCCCGGACGCCGGCTGGCGCGCGATCGTCGAGGTCATCGAGAGTGCGGCCCGCATGGGCGACAACGACCTTCTGTCGGCCTACGAGATGGAGCTCGACGCAACCGGCGAGCTGACCGGGTTTCACCGGACCGGCCGCTATCACCGCGAGGCAGGCGGTCCGGAATGAGCTTCGAGGTCCATAGCCCCATCCATCACGACAGCCTGGCGGACGTTCTGGAGCGCATCCTCGACAAGGGAATCGTTATTGCCGGCGACGTGTCGGTGTCGCTCGTCGGGATCGAATTGCTGACGATCCGCCTGCGGCTGCTGATCGCCACGGTCGACAAGGCCAAGGAACTCGGCATCACGTGGTGGGAGGGCGACCCGTCCTATTCCGGCCGGGCTCACGCGCTCGAGGCGGAGAACGCCGCTCTGCTCGAGCGGTTGGAACGGCTCGAGACAGCGCTCGCCGCCCGGGAGGACGCGGCATGACCGGCTCGAAACGGCGCGGCCCGGGTAATGATTTCCGCGAGGAGATCGACCTGCGTCTCGACGGACTTCTGGGCGAGCTCGGGCGCACGCTCGGCGACATGATCGACCGGCTCGATGGCGGTTCCGGCGAGGTGCGACGCAGCCGAAGCTTTGACACCGGTCGCGGTCCGGTCAGGGCCGAGGCGGGAATCCGCATCCGCGCCGCGGGGAGCGACCTTCCGACGGAGCGCCACAAGCCTGCCGCGCGCGCCAGGCGGCCCGACACACCGCAGCCATCCAGCCCGCCCGCGGTCCGCGCGATTGACGCTGCAATTCAGCACTCGGCCGGGCTCTGGACCCTCACGGCGGACCTGCCGGGCGTCAGCGCGGACGATCTGTCTCTCTCCGAGCGGGACGGGCAGCTTTTTATCGCTGCGACGACGCGCCGCCGGACCTACGAGGGCCGCTTCGAGCTGCCACCGGGCGTGCGCCTTTCGGATATCGAGGTCTCGCTTCGCAATGGCATTCTCGATCTGACCGCCCGGCCGCCCGAGCCGGAGGCGCCATGATCTATCTCTATGGGATCCTCGCTGCCGGTGGCGTCACCGGCGAGTCCCCGCCCGGGGTGACCGGTCCGGTCGAGGAGGCGGTCCTGCCGGAGGGCCGCCTCCTCCACGGACGTCACGACGGGACGGAGATCCTGCCGAGGCGCCGTCTCATGCTTGCGCATGCGCGGGTGCTCGAGGATGCCGCGGCGCGCGGAACCGTCCTGCCCATGCGGTTCGGCATGCTGGTCGAGGATCTCGGGGCGGTCGCGGACCTCATCTCCGCGCAGAGCGCGCGGATCGCGGCAGAGATGGAGCGGCTGTCGGGCACCGTCGAGTACGGCGTCAGGGTGACGTTCGACCGGGACCCTGCGCTTGCGGCTCTGCTCGCCGACGAGCCGACACTGCTGGCGGAGCGCGACGCGCTCAAGCGGCGGAGGGCGGTGCCGCAGGATTGCGCGTCATTCGGTCGGAGGATCGCTGAAGCGCTCGACCGGCGGCGCGGCCAGGCGCAGAAGCGCCTCCTCGCTGCGATCCGGCCCGCCATCGTCGATCACGTCCTTCGCGCCCCCGAGACCGATGTCCAGGTGCTCGCCGCGGACATACTCCTTCGGGCCGAATCTTCGGATTGGGTGGCCGGGGCGGTGCTCGATGCTGCCCGGGAGTGCGGCTTCTCGACAGGAGAGCCGCATGTGCGTCTCGTCGGACCGCAGCCCGCCTACAGTTTCACGCGGCTCACGCTCGCCGCGCGGAAGGCCGCGTGATGGGGCTGGTCTCGAAGCTTCTGACCTTGCCGGTGACGGGCCCGGCCGCGGGCGCGTTCTGGGTCGCAAGAAAACTCGCCGAGACCGCGGAGGCGCAACGCAACGATCCGGCCACCCTTCGCGCCGCGCTCGGCGAGGCCGAACGCCGGTTGCTGGCGGGCGAGATCGACGAGGAGGCCTACGACGCTCTCGAAAGCGACCTTCTCGAACGCCTGCGGGATACGCGCGGATGAGCGGCCTGACCCTCACCGCGCGGCTCGATCCCGAGGAGAAGCGCGGGCTCGTACGGCTCTCGCGCGGCGCCCTGGCAAGGGGCGGCCTCCTGCCGGGAGACCCGGTCCGGGTCGGCGGCGCGCGCGAGACCCATGGCCGCGCCGTCCCGGGCGATGTGGCAGACGGTGACGTCGCGCTCGGTGCGTGTCTTGCCGGGAATTCCGGCGTCGCCGAGGGCGAGCCCGTCACGCTTTGCCGTGCCGCACTGGCGCCGCTGCGGTCCGTCGCTCTGCGGCTCGACGCCATGGAACGCGCCCGCCCGGACGATCTTCGGGACGGTCTCTTCGACATGGCCCTCACCGAGGGCGACCGGCTCCGGGTCGCGCTCCCTGGTGGACATGCCGCGGATGTCGAGATTGCCGAAGTCTCGCCCGAGCCCGCCGGGTTCCTGACCGAGGCGACGACCATATCGCTGGTGACGCGAACCGCCCGGCCCTACGACGGCATCGGCGGTCTCGAGACGCAGATCGCTCAGGTCCACGAGGTCGTGGCTGCGCCGCTCCTGCGGCCCGAGCTCTACGAACGTCTCGGCCTGCCGGCTCCGCGCGGCATCCTCTTCACCGGCCCGCCGGGGTCGGGCAAGACGCTGCTGGCGCGCGCCGTGGCGGCCCGCACGCAGGCGAGCTTCTTCCACATCGCGGGACCCGAGATCGTCAGCAAGCATTATGGGGAGAGCGAACGGGCTCTGCGCGAGATATTCGAATCTGCGCGCCGCGCGGCCCCGGCCATCCTGTTCATCGACGAGATCGATGCGATCGCGCCTGCCCGCGCCGCGCTTTCGGATGAGAAACAGGTTGAGAGGCGCGTGGTGGCGCAGCTCCTGACCTTGCTCGACGGCCTCGAGGATCGTGGCCGCGTCGTCGTCCTGGCGGCGACGAACCCGCCCGACATGATCGATCCGGCACTGCGCCGCCCCGGCCGCTTCGACCGCGAGATCGCCTTCAGGCCGCCCACGCCCGACCAGCGCCGCGCGATCCTTGAGGTTCACCTAGCCCGATCGCCGCTGGCTCGGGACGCCGATCTTGCAGCCATCGCCGAGGCCTCCCACGGCTATGTCGGAGCCGACCTCGCCGCACTCGCGCGGGAAGCGGCTGTCGCGGCCCTGTCGCGCGCGGTGAAGGACGCGAAGGGGGAGGCGAACGTCGCGCTCGAGGATCTGACGATCACGCAGGCAGACCTCCGCGCGGGCCTCGATGCCACCGGACCGAGCGCCTTGCGAGGCCTGTCGAGCGAGGCCCGACCGGTGACCTGGGACAACCTCGGCGGTCTCACCGCCGCGCGCCATGCGCTCGATGTGGCTCTGTTGCAGCCGCGCCGTCACCCCGGCTTGTGCGCGGCGCTCGGCGTCAGGCCGGCACGCGGCGTGCTGCTTTCGGGACCACCCGGATCGGGGAAGACGCTGCTCGCCCGGGCGCTCGCGACCGAAACCGGGATGAACCTCGTGCCGGTCCGCCCTCCGCGCGTCCTGTCGCGATATCTCGGCGATGCCGAACGGGCCGTGTCGGACATATTCCGGACGGCGCGGGACACAGCGCCGACGCTGATCTTCTTCGACGAGTTCGATGCGCTGGCGCCGCGTCGCGGCGGCCAGGACGCGGTGCTCGACCGCATCGTCGCGCAGCTTCTGGTGGAACTCGATGGGTTGGAAGATCGCGAGGACGTGCTGGTTGTCGCCGCCACAAACCGCGCGGCGTCGCTCGATCCCGCGCTCACCCGCCCGGGGCGGTTCGACGCGGTCATCGACTGCGCGGTTCCCGAGGCGGCGGAACGCGCCTCGATCCTCGCCGTCCACCTCGCGGGCCGGCCCTGCGCGCCGGACGTGACGGCCGAGGCGATCGCGGCGGAGACGGAAGGGGCGAGCGGCGCCGACCTCGCCGATCTCGTCGCCGCCGCCGCGCGCGCGGCGCTTGCCCGCCTGATTGCGGGAGGAGAGAGCCCCGCAGCGCCGGAAATCACCGGTGAGGATGTCGCCGCGGCGCTCGCGGCGCGCCGGGCGGCCCTGCAGGTCCGCAGCACCGATTTTGTCTCAGAGGGGAGCCAGACATGCAGAATGACGAGCTGATCGCGCTACTCGCCGCCGATGCGCTCCCGACCGTGCCGCATGGCACCACGGCCGCGTCGGCGGGCGGGTTTGTCGGCATTTTCGGGCCGGCGGCGCCGAGGTTCTCCAGCCGGGCCAAGGTCGCGGCGGATGCGGCACGCCGGATGGCATGGCTCGAAGCCCTCATGCCCGCCGGTGCGCTTCTGCCCGCCATGCCCGGAACCCAACTTGCCCATGACGAGCTGCCGGGGATGGTGGAGGCCAATCGCGCACTCCTCGAACGCGCCGCGTCGGAAGTGGCCGGCAAGGTCCAGTTCCAGGTGACCGTCGGCTCGGGCGACGCGGCGCCGCTCCAGGGCGCCATGGCTGCAGCCGAGCTTGCCCGACGTCTCTACGGCCTGACCGATAGCTGCCACGCGCTACCGGTTCACGAGGCCCTGATCAGCAATCACGTCATTCTCATCGAGGCGTTCCGGGAAGCGGATCTCGATGCCGCGCTGGCCGAGATCGACGAGACATATCCCGGGCTCGAAATCCGCCAGATCGGCCCCGCGCCGGCGGTGTCCTTTGCAAGCCTGAGGCTCCGTCGCGTTTCGTCCCGCCGGATCCGGGCTGCCTTGCGTCTTCTCGGCCTCGGAGCGATGCCGGATGGTGATGCCTTGCGCGTTGCGCGCCGGGCCGCGCTCCTCGCTGCGCGGCCCGGCCGTCAGGGCGCCATTCGCGAAGCCGCGGATATCCTGGCCGCCGCGATTGGCTGCGCTGCCCCGGCCGGCCCTCTTATCCTCGCCGAGATCTGGTCCGAGGGACGCGGCGCGACCGCGCCTCACGCGAGGGCCGCCGCATGACGCCGCTGCTGTTTCTGGGCGTCGTCGCCGCCGGCAGGGATCTGCCCGGCGATGGTCCGGCCTTCGCAGCGGTCCGCGCCCCGGATCTTCAGGCTATCTGCGCGGAAGTCGATCCCGCCGCTGCCGAGACGCTTGAAGGCATCTCGGATTGGGCGCAACTTCAGAACGCCGTCCTGTGCGCGATCGCCGTGAAGACGGATGTGCTGCCGATCCGGCTCGGGTCCCTGTTCTCCTCACCGGACGCGCTGCGCGGCCATCTTGTCGCGCGTGGTCCGGAGCTAAAGAGCGCCATGGCGGAGATCGCCGGCCGCTGCCAGTACGACCTCTGCGCCGAGCAGGCCGATCCGCAGCCGGATCGCCCGACGGAGCCGCCGCGGACCGGAGCGGCTTTCCTGACAGACCGGCGGCGCCGACGCGACGCGCGTCAGACGCGGGCGATGGAGACGCAGCGCTTTCTGGGGAGCCTCGTCGTGACCGGCGGGGCCCACTCGGCGGCGTCGCGGTCCAACCCGCGTCCCGCAAGAGGGCGCCTGCTCTGTCATTCGCTGCTCGTCGCGCGGGATGATGTGCCGGCGCTCCTTTCCGCGATGGATAGTGCCGCCAAACCTGCCGCTGCGCTTGGCCTCAGGGTTTGCATGACCGGCCCGATGCCCCCCTTCGCGTTTTCGTCCCGAACGGAGACTTGCCATGCCTGACGGTTTCGAGATGCGCCTCGTCGGCCCGGATGAAGCCCTTGCCTCCCGGGACGGCCGGCTCGTCGATCTGCTTGACGGACTGCTCGACCAGGGTGTCGTGCTCCGGGGCGAAGCCTGGATCAGCGTCGCGGATGTGGACCTTGTCTTCCTCGGGCTTGACCTCGTTCTTGCCAATCCCGACCGGATCTGCGGCCGAGAGGGCCGGACATGATCACGCTCGGATGGTCCCGATGCAGCACCGCGCTGCCGATGCCGTGTCATTGCCTCGACGCCGGTGCCGTGTCGCTCGTCGTCGCAGCGGATGACAAGGCGGCGCGGGCTCGCGACAGGATGGCACTGCAATGCGCCTGCGCCGCTGCTCTGCCGGAATTCCTGCCCGTCGCACCGGGGAGAGCGGTGACAGCAGGCGATGCGCTCGACTGGACGGCGGAAAACGCGAGCGATCTGCTGCGATGTCTGGCGGCACTGGCCGGCCGGGTCCAGGCAACGCTGTTCGTCGAGAAACCCGAGCCGATTCCGGGCCCTCGCGACGCGATCGACGGAGCCGGCTGGCTGCGCAGCAGGGCAGAACGGGCGCAGAGCCATGCCGCCGATGCGTCCGACGTGACGACCACGGTCCGGGCGGCTCTCGACCCGGATATTCCCCTGCGCACACGGACGGGCCCGCGGGCCATACTCGTGGATCTGCTGATCGAGCGGGCCGCCGCGCCCTCCATCCTCGAGCGGCTGTCGCTCGAGCTCTCGCACGCCTCTGTCGGCAGACGGAAACGGCGCGTCGCGATGCTCGCGGCGCCGCTTCCGGCCTACGGTTTCGCCGACATCGGCATGCCGGCGTGACCGAGGCTCTGCATATCGATGCCGGTGCGATCGCGGATCTGCTGACGCGCGGCCCGGGCGCCGAGGCGGCGCGGATCCGGATCGACCCCGACACCGTAAAGCAGGACCTGGCAAAGCTGATCCTGGGACTGATGGAGTGTCTGCGTCAGCTGATGGAGCTGCAGGCGATCCGGCGGATGGAGGCCGGCAGCCTGACCGAGGATCAGGAGGAAAGGCTGGGCACCACGTTGATGCGCGCCGAGACGGCCATCCATGAGGTGGCGGCGCAGTTCGGCCTCTCGCCCGAGGATCTCGCGATCGATCTCGGCCCGCTCGGACGTACGATCTAGGGCAGGGCGCGCCACAACTCCGGGGGATTTCAACCATGGCATTCGACCGCGCTTTGGGCATCGCGCCCTACGACTTTGCCGGAACGCTCGATCTCGGCACCGCCAACGACATTGCAGAAGGGCGAGTGACGGTCCGGCTCGGTCCGGAAGCGACAGCGCGATGCCACGACGGGCATGCACGTCTTCGCCGGATCATCTCCGAGCGCCGTCATGTCTACGGCCTGACCACGGGATACGGGCCGCTGGCCGACCGGCTGGTGGCGAAGGAAGATGGGATCGCGCTGCAGCAGAACCTGATTCACCATCTCGCCACGGGCCTTGGGCCATCCTTCGGATGGGCGACGGCGCGCGCGATCGTCCTCTGCCGTCTCGCCGCGATCAGCCGAGGCCTTTCGGGGGCCGCGCCGCAGACGACCGCGGCGCTGATCGCGGTGCTGAATTCCGATCTTGCCCCGGCGATCCCGGAGAGGGGGACCGTCGGCGCCTCGGGCGATCTGACTCCGCTCGCGCACATGGTGCTCTGCCTTCAGGGGCGGGGCGCCTTTCTGACCGTCTCGGGCGAGATCGTCGAAGCTTCGGACGCGTTGGCCCGGATCGGTATCGTGCCGCTCGACATCAGCGGACGGGACGGGCTGGCGCTGGTCAACGGCACGTCGGCGATGACGGGTGTGGCGCTTCGGACCGCTCGGATCTCGGGGCGGCTCTGCAGCTGGGAACTCGGTCTCTCCGCCGCCCTGTCGGAATGCCTCGGCGGGCGCGCGGAAGCCTGGGACGCGACATTTGCCGAGGCGCGGCCGCATCCGGGGCAGGGGCGCGCGACGGCCGACCTGCAAGCCCGGATCGCCGGTTCGGCCAGGATGCGATGGTCTTATCTGGCGGAGCGCTCGCTCGGCGATGCCCGCGCCACGCGGGACGAGATCGCGCAGGACGCCTACACCCTGCGCTGCGTTCCCCAGATCGTGGGCGCGGTCATCGACACGCTCGACTGGCACGACGGTATCGTGACCACCGAGCTCAACTCGGTGACCGACAACCCGATCCTACCGGCGGCCGGGCCAGTTCCGGCTCTGCACGGCGGCAATTTCATGGGCCAGCATGTGGGGCTTGCCTCGGATGCGCTCGCGACCGCCCTGACCGTGCTCGCGGGGCTTGCCGAGCGGCAGATCGCGCGCCTGACGGACGAGCGGCTCAATCGCGGTCTGCCCGCCTTCCTGCATGGCGGCCGTGCCGGCCTGCATTCCGGCCTCATGGGCGCCCAGGTCACCGCGACCGCGCTCGTCGCCGAGATGCGCAGTGCGGGACCGGCCAGCACGCAGTCGATCTCGACAAACGGCGCCAACCAGGACGTCGTCTCGATGGGTACGATCGCCGCGCGGCGGGCCCACGAGGCGGCGCTTCGCGGATCCGAGGTTCTCGCCATCCTGGCCCTCGCCGTCGCTCAGGCCATCGATCTAAGAATGCGCGAAGGTGGAGCCCCGTTCTCCCGCAGCGCCGAGGCGCTCCATCGGGTCGTACGGTCGGTCAGTCCGATCCTGGAGGAAGATCGCCCCCTGGCGGAAGACATCGCCGCGATGGCGGCTGTCTTGCGCGAGCGGGACTGCCCGTCGGAGTAGAACAGAATTCGATGGCGCAAAGGGCCGGGCGGGCCGACCCCTTGGCCGGATGCGGTCACGCCGCGGCGGGCTCCACTGTCAGGCCGACCGCTTCGGCGTATTTCAGCCAGCTTTCGATCGACGCGACGACCGCGCGGACCTCGATGGCGATCAGTTCGATGCCGACAAGCGAGACGCGCACGAAGGCGTCGATCACGATGCCCTTGTCGAGGATGCGGTCGACCACTTCGGCGATCGAGGCCGAGGCCACGCTCTTTTCAATTGCCATTGCTTCGGTTCCTTGATGATGCTTGGGGACCGCCGCCCGAAACGGCGGCCAAGCCACTCTAGGAGACAGCTCCTAACCAGGCATGAACCGGGTCTCGTGGCTGGGAAAATCTGCGTACAATCTTATGCGCCCCGGTCAGCCCGCCACACGGTGCCGCTCGGCTTCCGCGACGAGTTCGGCCACGGTCACGCGCAGGTCGTTGATGAATTCCCGCTGGTCCTGGGCCAGAGTGTCGGGCGCGCCGGTTGCGAAGACCGCAAGCCGCGACGTCGCCTCCGACAGCGACGCGACCACCCGGGTCAGTTCCGCGACGCCGGCATCGCCGCCGGTCCCTTGTGCGCCGTCGATCTTCTCCGCGAGGCGCAGGTATTCGCCCGCAAGCCCGGCCACCAGCGCCTCGAGGCGCTTCAGGAACGTGTTCCCCGCCGCCATGAAGCGCGCAAGGCTCTGGCGCTGCGCGGTAAGGTCCAGGGCGGGGGCGGGCCGCGTCGCCAACCGGTCGATCCGCTCGGACAGCTCGCCGATGATCTCCCTCATCGCCTCTTGCGGAGCCGGGGCAAGAGCGTCGACGAACGGATCGACCCAGGCCGGCTTTGCGGTGGCGGAGGCGTCGAGGCGCATGGAGACCGTAGAGACCTCCCGGCGAAGCTCGTCGAGAGGACCGGACCGCTCCGAGGCGAGATCGCGCCTCACCGCCTCGATCATCTCCGCCTGCCGCATCTGCGCATCGAGTATGCGGGTGAGGGCGTCCTTCACACCCGCACTTTCGACCTCCGCGAGGCGCCGCTCGAGCGTGGAGAGCCGCTCCATAAGCGCCGCCTGGACATGGCTGTTGTCCTCTGGCACCGGCAGATGGTCGATCACGGTGTATTCGAGCTGCTCGAACCGGTCCGACAGGCGGTCGATCAGGTCGGCGATGGCCCCTGCGGGCTCGTCCGGGTGGAGGCCTCCCGGGCCCGGCAGGATCGGGTTCGGGCCGAACGGGCCGGCTTGCGGGCGCGGCGCTGCATCGAATGTCGGATCTTCCATATGCGGCACCCTCGTGCTGGCGCGACACGCGCGAGGCGGATGATCCGCACAGAGAGTAAAGATCATGCTTACCCGCAGAGATTTCCTCGGCATCGAGGGCGCATTGACGTCCGGCCCGGTGCCTCAGTCGGCCTGGAGCCGAAGGAAGAGCTCGACATTGCGGCAATAGGTCGGGGGCGTGTACCGGGGACCGTTGCTTTCGGCCAGCCAGCTTTCGCAGGCATAGGACCGGGTGCAACCGGTACAGGACAGAACCGCGTCGTCGATCTCGGGAATGCTCACCTTGCCCCCGAGCGCGGCCTCTTCGAGATCCACGCCGACGGCCTGCGCCATGCGGTCTACAAGGGTGGCGTGGCGCTTCAGGACGGTTCTGCTCAGCATCGGAACTCTCCTTGGGGTCAAAAGCTCCCAGGAGGATGCCGCCCGCCGTCGGTCCGCGCCTTGACTCAGGTCAATTCGCGCCGATCCGGGCCATGGTGCGCCGCACGACGTCGATGCGCTGGGCGTTGGGCGGGTGCGTGCCGAGGAAACGGTTTCCGGGGTCGGGAATGCGGGTGAAGAACTCCGCGCCGCGCAGCGGATCGTAACCCGCGCGCGCCGTCACGATGGTCCCGAGCTGGTCGGCCTCGAGCTCGAAATCCTTGGAATACCGGCGCGCGCCCACTGCCGCGCCGAACTCCTCGGCCGAGCGGATCGCGTCCTCGTTCGCCCCGGTCATTGCCGCGAGGCCCGAGAAGACCACCGCGCCCACCGCCGCGTTCTGCTGCGTGCGCTCGAGATGGCCGAGGATGTGATGCGCCGCCTCGTGACCCATGACGAAGGCCAGCTGGTCGGCATTGTCGACGGACGCGATCAGGGCGAGGTTGAAGGCGAGCACCGGGCGGCCGGCGCGGTCCACGGTCTGGAAGGCGTTGGGCGGCTGGCCGGGGCGGTCGTCCACCACGATGATGAAGTTGCAATTGGCATTGCTCGCAACGCGCCGGCATTCCGACTCCGCGACCGGCTCCACCGTCCTCGTGACCTCGACGAATTGCCGCGCCGCCCGTTCGGCGCGCGCCTTGAGATCGCCGTCCTCGGTGAGCAGCGGACCGCCGGGACGCGTCGTCGGAACCCCGCCCTGAGGCTGGGGCTGACCCGGTTCCAGCACGAGGGGCTCGCAGGCCGAGAGGGTGACGAAGAGAAGGGCGGCAATGATCCAGCGCATGCGGGCTCCGGGTCTCGAATGACTTTCTTCAGCACTAGTGGGCCGAAGGTGACCAAGCCACCCCCTTTTTCGTGAGGATCTGGCCGCGGCCCCCGCTGCGGCTATCTGGGCACCATGTCCGCCGAAATCACCGTCATCTACAACGACACCTGCCCGATCTGCGCGCGCGAAGTCGCGTCCTACAAGCGCATGACCGCCTCCGATCCCGGGATCGGATTCCGTGGCCTCTCCGAAGGGGAACTGGAGAGCTTCGGGATCACCAGGCGCGCCGCCGCGCGCCGTTTCCATGTCGTGAGGGACGGCGTGCTCTATGACGGGGTCCCCGCCTTCGCGATCGTCTGGGACCGCATCCCGCGTCTGCGCTGGCTCGCGCGCCTCGTCCGCACGCCCGGTATCCGTCAGGGTGCGGCGCTGCTCTACGATCACGTCGCGGCGCCCGCGCTCTTTGCCCTGCACAAGCGGCGCGAGAGGCTAGGCAAGGCCTACCGGCGCGGCTAGGGTGGCCTCATGTTCAGCATCGAGCACGATTTCGACGCCACCGTGGTGACCCTCGTCGACGAGGGGCCGGCACCGCTCCAGGAGGACGTGATCGTCAACTCCTTCGAGGAATGCATCACCGTCGAGCAATACGATCCGCGCACCGACAGCACGATGCGCATAACGCTCTCGATCAGCCAGATGCGCGACCTCGCGGCGGCGATCGAGCTCCCCGAAGGCGTCTATTCCCGTACCGGCAAGGGCTGAGGGTCAGTCGATCCGGAAGACCTTGTCGCGCGAGGTCTGACCGGCGATCAGAGTCAGGCGGGTCTTCGCGATACCGAGCGCCTTGGCGAGAAGCTTCTGCACGGCGGCATTGGCCTTTCCGTCCTCGGGCGGAGCAGTCACGCGAACCTTCAGCCCGGCCGCTGTCTCCTCGACCGCGTCCCGCGAGGCGCGCGGCGTCACCCTCAGCGACAGGGTGCTCCCGGGCTGCGCGAGATGCGAAAGGTCGGGCGGCTTCATGTCGCGCTCATAGCCGAACCCGGCCCTCTTGCGAAGCTCGCTCCCGCAAATTTCGCCGCTTGCGCACGGACTTCCGCCCTCGCGCCGCCACGATTCGATCCTTGAATCCCCCCGTCCGAGCGGTGACATAGGAGGCGGATTTCCAAGGATACGTGTCATGCCGCCTCGCAACGACGCCGCGCTCGACTTCCTGCTCACCCGCCGCTCGCGCCCGGCAAAGACGCTGCGGGGGCCCGCCCCCTCGAACGAGGCGCTCCGGCCGATCCTGACCGCCGCCGCGCGCTCGCCCGATCACGGCAAGCTCGAGCCTTGGCGCTTCATCGTGATTCGCGGCGCGGCCCTCACCCGCATCGCCGACGCCGCGACCGAACGCGCGAAAGTCCTCAAGCTCGACGCCGACCAGGCGAGCAAGGGCCGAGCGCAGTTCCTCGACAGCCCGCTTTGCGTCGCCGTGGTCGAGATCCAGCGTGAATCGGCCAAGATTCCCCCGATCGAGCAGACCTATTCCGCGGGCGCGGTGACGCTCGCTCTGCTCAACGCCGCGCTTGCCGCGGGCTGGGGGGCGAACTGGCTCTCGGGCTGGGTGGCGCATGATCGCGGCTTCGTGGCCCGGACGCTCGGCCTCTCGGCCAACGAGCGCATCGCGGGCTTCGTCCATATCGGCACCGAAGGCGCCGAGCCCCCCGAGCGCCCGCGCCCCGACATCGACACGATCACGGAGTGGGTCGAGGCATGATCCTCGCCGCGTTCCTGCGCTCCATCGGCCAGATGGTCGACGACGCGCGGTTCCGCCGCGTTCTCTGGATCGGCCTCGCGCTCACCATCGCCCTTCTCGCGCTTTTCTACGCGGCCTTCGTCTGGCTGGTGGGCTGGCTCGCGCCCGACACGATCACCCTTCCGCTCATCGGCGACGTGGCTTGGATCGACGACGTGCTCTCCATCGGCTCGATCCTCCTGATGCTGGTACTGTCGGTCTTCCTGATGGTGCCGGTCGCCTCCGCCGTGACCTCGCTCTTTCTCGAGCAGGTGGCCGAGGCGGTCGAGGATCGGCACTACCCCGCGCTGCCGCCCGCCGGCCGCATCCCCTTCGGAGATCAGGTCAAGGACACGTTCGGTTTTCTCGGCATACTCGTCGTGGCCAATATCGGCGCCTTTGTGCTCTACCTCTTCGTCCCGCCGATCGCGCCGCTGATCTTCTGGGGGATGAACGGCTACCTTCTCGGGCGCGAATACTTCACCCTCGCCGCGATGCGCCGGGTCGGCCGTCTGAAGGCCGCCGAGCTGCGCCGCCGCCATGGCACGACGATCTGGATCGCGGGCGTGCTGATGGCGCTGCCCCTGTCGATCCCGATCGTGAACCTTCTCATCCCGATCCTAGGCGCGGCGACGTTCACTCACTTGTTTCACCAACTACAGGCTCGGGCCCCATCCGGTTGAACCAGTCGATGTCGCGCACGGTGATCCATCCCGAGAGGATGATCGTCGTGACGATGGCCCAGACGACGAATGTCGCGCCGGTGGTGATCCACGCCTTCTTGCCGAGGTTGTGAATCTCCGGCGAGGCGGAATGCGTGCCCGGGACGACCTTGCCGAGGTCGCCTTGCGTCTTCAGGCGCACCGGGATCAGGATCAGGAAGATCAGGAACCAGAACACGGCGAAGAGCACGATGGCGGAGGCGATGGACATCAGACCTGCTCCAGTTCCACGAGGCAGCCGTTGAAATCCTTTGGGTGCAGGAACAGCACCGGCTTGCCATGCGCGCCGATCTTCGGCTCGCCGGAGCCCAGCACACGCGCGCCCTGATCCTTGAGCCTGTCGCGTGCGGCGAGGATATCGTCCACCTCGTAGCAGATGTGGTGGATGCCGCCCGCCGGGTTCTTGTCGAGGAACCCCTGGATCGGGCTCTCCTCGCCCAGCGGATAGAGCAGCTCGATCTTGGTGTTCGGCAGTTCGATGAACACGACCGTCACGCCGTGATCGGGCTCGTCCTGCGGCGCGCCCACCTCGGCGCCGAGCGTGTCCCGGTACTGCGCCGCCGCGGCCTCGAGGTCCGGCACCGCGATGGCGACATGGTTGAGACGACCGATCATGCCTGTCCTCCTTGATTGGCCTCCGCGCTTATGCACCCGGCCCCGGCGGCGGTGCAAGCAGCGGCCCCTGCGGCCATTAACCGCCCGTTCACCGAAAAGGCCCACGCTCGGATCATGATGAATCAGAACGATTCCGGGAGGGATTCGGATGGACGATCACGGAAACCAGTTCGGCGTGTTGCGGCCCACTCCGGCGCGTCCCTTCCTCGGCCTGACGGTCCTGATGGTCGAGGACAGCCGATTTGCCTGTGACGCCCTGCGTCTCGTCTGCACCCGCTCCGGCGCGCGGATCCGTCGGGCCGATTGCCTGCGCTCCGCCCGACGGCATCTCGAGGTCTACCGTCCCTCGGTCGCGATCATCGACATGGGGCTTCCCGACGGCTCCGGCGCCGAGCTGATCTCCGAGCTCGCGGCAGCCGAGCCGCGCCTCCCGGTCATTCTCGCCATCAGCGGCGATCCCGGGACCGAACACGCGGCTCTCGCGGCCGGGGCGGACGACTTTCTCGCCAAGCCGGTCCGCGGTATCGGCAAGGTCCAGGCCATGGTCCTTAAGCACCTGCCGGCCGAATGGCGCCCGCACGGCCCGCGGCTCGCCGATGCGACCGAGATCCGGCCCGACCCGGTCGCCTATCGCGACGACATGCTGCACGTCGCCGACCTGCTCGACGCCTCGAACGAGGCGACGCTCGATTACGCCGCGCAGTTCCTCACGAGCGTGGCGCAAAGCGCAGGCGACACGCCGCTGGCGGCTGCTGCGGAGCAGTGGCTCGAGGCACGCCGCAAGCACCTGCCTTCGGGCGAGATCACGACACGCATCGCGCGGCTCGTCGAAGAGCGGACCGAGGCCTGCGAGACGGTCTGACCGCGGCGCATGAAAAAGGCCCGGACGTCTCCGTCCGGGCCGCTGTCCGCGCAGGTCCGCGGGATCAGTCCTCGTCGGGCATGACCCGCAGGCGGAGCTCCATCAGCTGGTCGGACGTGGGCTCGGTCGGGGCGCCCATCATCAGGTCCTCGGCGCGCTGGTTCATCGGGAACATGATGACCTCGCGGATGTTCTGCTCGTCCGCCAGCAGCATCACGATCCGGTCGATGCCCGCCGCGCAGCCGCCGTGGGGCGGGGCGCCGAAGCGGAACGCATTGACCATGCCGCCGAAGCGCTTGCGCACCTCGTCCTCGCCGTAGCCGGCCTTCTCGAAGGCCTTGAACATGATGTCGAGCCGGTGGTTCCGGATCGCGCCCGAGACGAGCTCGTAGCCGTTGCAGGCGAGGTCGTACTGCCAGCCCTTCACCTCGAGCGGATCGCCGTCCAGCGCCTCGATCCCGCCCTGGGGCATCGAGAACGGGTTGTGGCTGAAGTCGATATCACCCGATTCCTCATCCGCTTCGTACATCGGGAAATCCACGATCCAGGCGAAGGCGAAACGGTCCTGCTCGGTATGCCCCAGCTCCTCGCCGATCACGGTGCGGGCCTTGGCCGCGACACGCTCGAAGGATGCCGGCTTGCCGCCGAGGAAGAACGCCGCATCCCCGACGCCGAGGCCGAGCTCCTGGCGCAGAGCTTCCGTCCGCTCCGGCCCGATGTTCTTGGCGAGCGGGCCCGCGGCCTCGGCCTCGCCGTCCTTGTCGCGCCAGAAGATGTAGCCCATCCCCGGCAGTCCTTCTTTCTGTGCGAAGGCGTTCATGCGGTCGCAGAACTTGCGGGATCCGCCGCCCGGCGCGGGGATCGCGCGGATCTCGGTTCCGTCCTGCTCGAGCAGCTTGGCGAAGATCGCGAAGCCCGAGCCGCGGAAGTGATCGCTCACCACCTGCATTTTGATCGGGTTGCGCAGGTCCGGCTTGTCGGTGCCGTACCACAGCATCGAATCCTTGTAGGCGATCTGAGGCCAGTCGGTGTCGACCTTCCGGCCACCGCCGAATTCCTCGAAGACGCCCTGTACCGCCGGCTGGATCGCGTCGAAGACGTCCTGCTGCTCGACGAAGCTCATCTCCATGTCGAGCTGGTAGAAGTCCGTCGGCGAGCGGTCGGCGCGCGGGTCCTCGTCGCGGAAGCAGGGCGCGATCTGGAAGTACTTGTCGAAGCCCGACACCATGATGAGCTGCTTGAACTGCTGCGGGGCCTGCGGCAGCGCGTAGAACTTGCCCGGATGTAGGCGCGAGGGCACGAGGAAGTCGCGCGCGCCTTCGGGCGAGGACGCCGTGATGATCGGCGTCTGGTATTCTCGGAAATTCTGCTTCCACATCCGCTCGCGCAGGGACCGCACGACGTCCGAGCGCAGCACCATGTTCTCCTGCATGGCCTCGCGGCGCAGGTCGAGGTAGCGGTAGCGCAGGCGCGTCTCCTCGGGATATTCCTGATCGCCGAAGACGATGAGCGGCAGCTCCTCGGCGGCGCCCAGCACCTCGACGTCGCGGATGTAGACCTCGATCTCGCCGGTCGGCAGCTTGGGGTTCACGAGGCTCTCGGCCCGGGCCTTCACAACGCCGTCGATCTTCACGCACCATTCCGAGCGCAGCTTCTCGACCTCGGCGAAGACCGGGCTGTCGGGATCGCACAGCACCTGCGTGACGCCGTAATGGTCGCGCAGATCGACGAACAGCACGCCGCCGTGGTCGCGGATGCGGTGGACCCACCCCGCGAGGCGAACCTCCTGCCCGACATTGTCTCGGCGGAGATCGGCGCAGGTTTGGCTGCGATAGGCGTGCATGGCTCGAAGCCTCTTCTGATTGCCGGAAATTCAGGCGTGGATACACCCGCCATGGCCGGGGAAGTCAAGCGCGGGCCAGCGCAATTTGTCGCAGGGCGGCCTCCGACCTAAGATAAGACTCCGCCGGCGGGACAAAATGATTGGACATCGATGGAGGTGGTGATGTGGGACACCATTGTTGATCGAATGCTGCAACGGCTCGTGCAGGATGGCGAGCTTGCGGTGGAATGGCCGGACGGCCGGGTGACGGAATACGGGCAGCCCGAGGAATTCTCGGCGCATGTGAAGATCACCGACGCGTCGATCCTGCGCGAACTCTGCCTGAGCCCGGTGCTCGCCCTCGGAGAGGGCTACATGGACGGCCGGATCGAGGTCGCACCGGACAAGCTCTACGACTTCGTGGCGATGCTCGTGCGCAACCGCGAACGCTACAAGGCGATGCCCGGCTGGGTGAACGCGATGCAGAGCTTCCGCAATCGGATCAAGCATCTCTGGCTCAAGAACACGCCCGTGACCGCGCGCCGCAACGTCGCGCATCATTACGACATTTCGGACGATCTCTACCGGCTCTTCCTCGACCGGGACATGCAGTACAGCTGCGCCTATTTCGCGCGGCCCGACATGACGCTCGAGGAGGCGCAGGAGGCCAAGAAGCAGCACATCGCGAAGAAGCTCATGATCGAGCCGGGGATGCGGGTGCTCGACATCGGCTGCGGCTGGGGCGGCATGGCGCTGACGCTCGCGAAGGATTACGGCGCGCATGTCACCGGCGTGACCCTCTCGAGCAACCAGAAGCGCACCGCGACCGAGCGGGCCGAGGCCGCGGGGCTTTCGGACAAGACCGAGTTCCGCCTGCAGGATTACCGTGACGTGACCGAGACCTTCGACCGGATCGTCAGCGTCGGCATGCTCGAGCATGTCGGCCCGCCGCAATTCCCGGTCTATTTCGACAAGGTGGCCGAGCTTCTGGCGCCGGACGGCATCTCGCTGATCCACACGATCGGCAACACCTGCCCGCCGGGCCCGACCTCGCCCTGGATCATGAAGTACATCTTCCCGGGCGGATACGTCCCCTCGCTCTCGGATCTGGCCGCGCCGATGGAGAATTCGGGCCTCTGGACCACCGACATCGAGATCCTGCGCGGCCATTACGGCCCAACGCTGCATCACTGGCGCGACCGGTTCGAGGCCAATGTCGACAAGGTGCGCGCGATGTACGACGACCGCTTCGTGCGCATGTTCCGGTTCTACCTCGTCGCCTGCGAGACCGCCTTCGAGGAGCAGCGGCAGGGCGTGTTCCAGCTGCAGATGACGCGCAAGCAATACGCCGTGCCGAGAACGCGGAACTACCTCTACCGTGCGGACGAGAGCCGGCAGGCGGCATGGCCGCAGGCGGCGCAGTAGGACGCCCTCAGTCGCCGGGGACCTGACCGTCGAGGCTCAGCACGAAGGTGCAGGCCTCGGCGCCGGCGGCACAGCAGGCCACTTCGCGGCACTTGAAGTCGCGATGGGCGAGGCGCTGGAACATGTGCTCGAAGAACGCCGCGTGGAAATGGCAGTTGGGCTCGGCCGAGCGCACATGCAGAGCGAACGGGTTGTTGATGAGCGCAAAGCGTCCCGTCGTCTGCACCGAGAACAGCCCCGACCCCGCAAAGGCGCGCGCGTTCTGCCGCGCCGACCGTCCGACGAGCCACGCCGCCATCGGCCAGGGCATGTTCTCGAGCAGGACCTTGGCGCGGGGGGTGATCCGGTCCGTCACCACCGCCTCGGCCGCGGCGCGACCTGCCCGGTCGAGAAGATCGGGGCTGATGTCGGGCCAGTTATCCTGCACGCCGTTGTGCAGCCTGACGACCTTGCTTTCCGGCACCGACTCGCCGGACGGCGGCGCGTCCGGGAAGCCCGCATCGGCAAAGACGCGGTCCCGGGCGGGTTTTCCGAAACTGTCCCGGAGGATGGCGTGCAGCGGAACGACCAGCGCGGCGCTCATCATTCCCGCGGAATGATGCGTCCAGAAAAGACCCGTCGACGTCGACGTCATGTGGTACATGTCCTCGGCCGGCGGGCCTCGACGGATCGTGACGAGGGTGGCGGCCGGGAAGCGTGCCGGCGATGCGCTCCGAAGCCGGATCCGCCACACCACTAACATAACACATGTAGGTGGAAAATTTCGGGCCGCTAGTGCCCGACGACTCCGTGACCCGGCGAAACGCCATGGTGCGTGGCGCGCTTTTGGGCGCCGCAACAGGGGTTGCACAGCCCTTGGCCATCTCTATAACCCACGCCGATTTGCCCGCCGCAACAGCCCCGAGGAAGGTCCCCATGCCCAAGAGAACCGACATTTCCTCCATCATGATCATCGGCGCCGGGCCGATCATCATCGGACAGGCCTGCGAGTTCGACTATTCCGGCGCCCAGGCCTGCAAGGCGCTGCGCGAGGAAGGGTACCGGGTCATCCTGGTGAACTCGAACCCCGCGACGATCATGACCGATCCCGGTCTCGCCGACGCCACCTACATAGAGCCGATCACGCCCGAGACCGTGGCCAAGATCATCGCCAAGGAAAAGCCCGACGCGCTCCTGCCCACGATGGGCGGGCAGACCGGCCTCAACACCGCGCTCAAGCTCGAGGAGATGGGCGTTCTCGCCGAGCACGGCGTCGAGATGATCGGCGCCAACCGCCAGGCGATCGAGATGGCCGAGGACCGCGGCCTCTTCCGCGAGGCGATGGACCGGATCGGGCTCGAGAACCCCAAGGCGACGATCGTGACTGCGCCGATGAAGGACGACGGCCGCGCCGACCTCAAGGAGGGCGTGCGCCTCGCCATGGCCGAGCTCGAGCATATCGGCCTGCCCGCGATCATCCGCCCCGCCTACACGCTCGGCGGCACCGGCGGCGGCGTCGCCTACAACCGCGAAGACTACGAATATTACTGCCGTTCGGGCATGGACGCCTCGCCCACGGGCCAGATCCTGATCGACGAGAGCCTTCTCGGCTGGAAGGAATTCGAGATGGAGGTCGTGCGCGACCGCGCCGACAACGCCATCATCGTCTGCGCCATCGAGAACGTGGACCCGATGGGCGTGCATACCGGCGACTCGATCACCGTCGCCCCCGCGCTCACGCTCACCGACAAGGAATACCAGCGCATGCGCTCGGCCTCGATCGCCGTGCTGCGCGAGATCGGCGTCGAGACCGGCGGCTCGAACGTGCAATGGGCGGTGAACCCCGAGGACGGCCGCATGGTCGTGATCGAGATGAACCCGCGGGTCTCGCGCTCCTCGGCGCTGGCCTCCAAGGCGACCGGCTTCCCCATCGCCAAGATCGCGGCCAAGCTCGCCGTCGGCTACACGCTCGACGAGCTCGACAACGACATCACCAAGGTGACGCCCGCCTCCTTCGAGCCGACCATCGACTACGTCGTGACCAAGATCCCGCGCTTCGCCTTCGAGAAGTTCCCCGGCTCCGAGCCGGTGCTCACGACCGCGATGAAATCCGTGGGCGAGGCGATGGCCATAGGCCGCACCATCCACGAGAGCCTGCAGAAGGCGCTCGCCTCGATGGAGACGGGCCTCTCCGGCTTCGACGAGATCGACATCCCCGGCCTCGGCGAGGGTGAGGCGTCGGATCGCGCCGCCATCGTCAAGGCACTCTCAACGCCGACGCCCGACCGGATGCGCCTCATCGCGCAGGCGATGCGCCATGGCCTCTCGGACGACGACATCTTCGCCGTGACCAGCTTCGATCCGTGGTTCCTCGCCCGCATCCGCGAGATCGTCGACGAGGAGGCGCGCGTGCGCGCGAACGGCCTCCCCAACGACGAGGCGGGCCTGCGCCATCTCAAGATGATGGGTTTCAGCGACATGCGCCTCGGCGCGCTTGCCGGGACCGACGAGCACGCCGTGCGCCGCGCGCGCCACGCCGCGGGCGTCACCGCGGTCTTCAAGCGCATCGACACCTGCGCGGCCGAATTCGAGGCCCAGACCCCCTACATGTATTCCACCTACGAGGCCCCGATGATGGGCGAGGTCGAATGCGAGGCGCGGCCCTCCGATGCCAAGAAGGTCGTCATCCTCGGCGGCGGTCCCAACCGGATCGGGCAGGGGATCGAGTTCGATTATTGCTGCTGTCACGCCTGCTACGCGCTGACCGGTGCGGGCTTCGAGACGATCATGGTCAACTGCAACCCCGAGACCGTGTCGACCGATTACGACACCTCGGACCGGCTCTATTTCGAGCCGCTGACCTACGAGCACGTGATGGAGATCCTGCGCGTCGAGCAGGAGCGCGGCACGCTCCACGGCGTGATCGTGCAGTTCGGCGGCCAGACGCCGCTCAAGCTCGCCAACGATCTCTCGGACGCGGGCATCCCGATCCTCGGCACCTCGCCCGACGCGATCGACCGCGCCGAGGACCGCGAGCGCTTCCAGGAACTCGTCAACAAGCTGAACCTCAAGCAGCCCAAGAACGGCATCGCCTCGTCCGAGGAACAGGCCATCGCCATCGCCGAGGATATCGGATTCCCGCTGGTGATCCGCCCGTCCTACGTGCTCGGCGGCCGCGCGATGGAGATCGTCCGCGACGGCGCGCATCTCGAGCGCTACATCCGCGACGCCGTGGTCGTCTCGGGCAAGAACCCGGTCCTCCTCGACAGCTACCTCTCGGGCGCGGTCGAGCTTGACGTCGACGCGCTCTGCGACGGGGAGTCCGTGCACGTCGCCGGCATCATGCAGCATATCGAGGAGGCGGGCGTCCATTCCGGCGACAGCGCCTGCTCGCTGCCGCCCTATTCGCTGCCGAAGGAGATCATCGAGGAGGTGAAGCGTCAGTCCGAGGCGCTTGCGCTCGAGCTGAACGTCGTCGGCCTGATGAACGTGCAGTTCGCGGTCAAGGACGGCGAGGTCTACCTCATCGAGGTGAACCCGCGCGCCTCGCGCACCGTGCCCTTCGTCGCCAAGGCCACCGACAGTGCCATTGCCTCGATCGCCGCGCGGATCATGGCGGGCGAAAAGCTCTCCTCCTTCCCGCTGCGCGCGCCGTATCCGGCCGACACCGATTACGACACGGTGCTGCCGCTGGCCGATCCGATGACGCTGGCCGATCCCGACATGCCGTGGTTCTCGGTCAAGGAGGCGGTGCTGCCCTTCGCCCGCTTCCCCGGCGTCGACACGGTGCTCGGGCCCGAGATGCGTTCCACCGGCGAGGTCATGGGCTGGGACCGCTCCTTCCCGCGCGCCTTCCTCAAGGCGCAGATGGGTGCGGGCACGCACCTGCCGCACAAGGGCGCGGTGTTCCTGTCGATCAAGGACGGCGACAAGGGCGAGCTGCTGACCGAGGTGGCGCGGCTCCTGATCGATCTCGGTTTCACCATCCGCGCGACCGCCGGCACCGCCGCCTTCGTGCGCGAGCAGGGGCTGACCTGCGAGACCGTCAAGAAGGTCTACGAGGGCCGCCCGAATATCGTCGACCTGATGAAGGACGGCGGCATCCAGCTCGTGCTCAACACCACCGAGGGCGCCGCGGCGCTGTCCGACAGTCGCGAGATCCGCTCGGTCGCGCTCTACGACAAGATCCCCTACTTCACGACGCTCGCCGGCGCCCATGCCGCTGCGCTCGCGATGAAGGAGCGGGGCGAGGGCGAGTTGGTGGTCAAGCCGCTGCAGGGCTGAGGGCGTCGCGGGGCCGGTCCGCCGGCCCCGACGGTCAGCCGAGGAACACCCGCCCGGGCGGATAGCGCACCCGGGCGACGCTGTGCGTGGCGAGGAAGAAGCCGAGCGTCAGCGGGCCGACCCGGCCGAGGAACATCACGATCATGATGACGATGCGGCCCGTAGTGTTGAGCTCGGGCGTCGCGCCCATCGTCAGGCCCACGGTGCCGAAGGCCGAGCAGACCTCGAAGACGAGGCGGAGGAACGGGCCTTCGTGTGTGGTCGAGATCAGGAAGATCGACGCGAAGACGATGATCATCGACACCATCGACAGGGCGAGGACCTTCATCACCTCGTCATGGCCGAGGGACCGCCCGAAGCAGTTGAGCTCGTCGCGCTTGCGGAAGAATGCGACCGTCGCAAGGATCAGGACCACGAAGGTCGTCACCTTGATCCCGCCCGCGGTCGAGGTGGAGCCTGCGCCGATCACCATGAGCGTCATGGTCATGAGCGCCGTCGAATCCCGCATCGCTCCGGTGTCGATCGTGTTGAAGCCCGCCGTGCGCGGCGTCACCGCCTGAAAGCCTGAGACGATCAGCCGGTCGATCCAGGATCCGAACCCGCCGAGCGTGTCGGGGTTGGACCATTCGAGCGCGGCGAAGGTCACCCAGCCCCAGAGGATCAGCGCCGCCGTCCCGACCAGCATGATCTTGGTGTGCAGCAGCATCGACCGCCAGCGGCGCTTCTGCCAGATGTCGTTGAGGACCACGAAGCCGAGCCCGCCGATGATGAAGAGAAGCGGCACGACCACGTTCACCAGCGGGTGCGTCGCATAGCGCTTGAGGCTGTCGGACCAAAGAGAGAAGCCCGCGTTGTTGAACGCCGACACCGAGTGGAAGACGGACGCCCAGACGCCCTCCGACCAACCCAAGTCGGGCACAAAGGCGAGGGCGAGAAGCGCGGCTCCGACCGCCTCGCAGCCGAGCGCGACGGCGAAGACGGTCCTGACCAGCCTCAGAAGATCGCCGAAGGACGACTGGTTGAGGTCCTCGCGCAGCATCAGCCGCTGGCCGAGGCCGAGCGGCACGCCGAGCGCAGCGAGCACGAAGACCGCGAAGGTGATGAGCCCGAGCCCCCCGAGCTGCATCAGCAGCAGGATCACCATCTGGCCGAAGAACGTGAAATCGGTTCCGGTATCCACCACGGTCAGGCCCGTCACCGTCACCGCGGACATCGAGGTGAAGAGCGCGTCGAGGAAGTAGACCTCGCCGGTATTCGCGACCGGCAGCCAGAGCAGACCGGCCCCGATCGCCACGAAGACGAGATAGGTGAGCGCGAGCAGCGAGGGCGGCGAAAGCCTCAGCGCCCGTCGCTGCAGCCCCGCGCGGATGCCGATCAGCGCCATGGATCAGAGACTTGAGGCGAAGGAGCGAAGATCCGAGCGCTTGCCGAGCAGAAGCAGCAGGTCGTCCTTCTGGAACTCGCAGCGCGCGCCGTCCATGCCGAGATATTCTGTCCCCCGCATGACGCCCACGCAGCGCAGGTTGTAGTCGTCCTTGTGCGGCAGATCGTCGAGGGTCTTGCCTTGCAGGCTCTCGGGCACCGTGATGTTGACCACGAAGAACCCGTTCCCGAGGCTGATGTAATCGCGGATGAGCGGGTTGTGCAGCACCTGCGCGACGTGCTGTCCGACCTCCACCTCCGGGTGGATGATCCGATCGACGCCGAGCCGCGACAGGATGCGGTGGTGGGTCTTGGTGCGCGCCTTGGCCCAGATCGTCTCGACCCCGGCGAGCTTGAGGTTGATCGACGCGAGGATCGACGCCTCGAGGTCCGACCCCATCGCCACGAGCGCAACGTCGCAATCGCCGAGCCCCGCCTCCTTCACCGCCTGGTCGTCGCGGGCGTCGATAATCATGGTCTCCGACAGGAGCTCCGCATGGGCGGTCACGCGTCCCTTGTCGATGTCGACGCCGACCACCTGATTGCCGAACCGTGTGAGCTCTCTCGCGACGGTGCTGCCGAAATTGCCGAGACCGATGATGCCGAAGGTGCGGGCCTTGTCGGGCATGGAAACCTTCCTTCTATCCGGCTGGCGATGGTAATGTTCCGCCGCGCCGCGGCAAGCGTCATCGGGCGAAGAGCCTCGATCCGCCCGGTGACGCAAAAATGCAAATGCGACATTGCGACACGGGATCGCAAACTGCTGTCGAAACGCCGGCTTTTAAAATTTAACAACGGGACCGCGGCTATTGCTGCACAGGGGAGGTCTGCTTGAATACCGTTATCCGCGCACTCGACGCGATCAACGAGGTCGTGGGCCGCATCGTTGCGTGCCTGTCGATCATCTTCGCCTTCATCATCCTCTACGACGTCATCATGCGATACGCCTTCAACGCGCCGACGCGATGGGCCTTCGACGTCACGACGCAGATGTACGCCTTCTATTTCGTCATGCTCGGCGGCTACGCGCTGAAGCATCAGAGCCATGTCCGCGTCGACCTGATCACCGAGACCTTCAGCGACGGCCTGCGCCGGATGGTCGAGATCGCCGGCTACGTGATCTTCTACTTCCCCTTCACCTACGTCTTCCTGACCCGGTCGTGGGAATTCGCCGCGCGCTCCTACGCGCAGGGCGAGACCACCTACGGCGCCGTGCAGTTGCCGGTCTACCCGCTCAAGATGGCGATGACGGTGGCGGCGGGGCTCCTTCTGCTGCAGGGGATCGTCGAGGTGCTGAAGCTCGTCGCCGGGCAATATTACTGGAAAGACACCAGCCTCGTGGAGGAGCCGCATCATGGGTCCTGAACTCATCGCCCTCGTGATGTTCGGGCTCCTTCTCCTGGGGCTCTTCATGGGGCATCCGCTCGCCTTCGTGCTGGGCGGCACCGCCGTCCTCGGCGCGCTGATCGCGGGCAAGCCCATGGTCCTCGGGATTGTGGTGAACCGCATCTTCGGCGACGTCCTGTCGAACTTCACCCTGATCGCGATCCCGCTCTTCGTGCTGATGGCGCAGTTCCTGTCGAACTCGGGCGTGACCGACAAGATGTTCGAGAGCCTGCGGCTCCTGATGTCGAACGTGCGCGGCGGCCTCGCGCTCGCGGTCGTCTTCATCTCGATCCTTCTCGCCGCAACCACCGGCATCATCGGCGCCTCGATCACCGTGATGGGCGTGATGGCCCTCGGGCCGATGCTGCGCTACGGCTACTCGCCGACGCTGACCACGGGCGTGATCGCCGCGTCGGGCTGCCTCGGCATCCTCATCCCGCCGTCGATCATGCTCATCCTGATGGCCTCCTACTCGCCTCTCTCGGTCGGCGAGCTCTTCGCGGGCTCGATGATCCCGGGCGTCCTGCTCGGGCTGCTCTACGCAGCCTGGGTCGCCATCATCGCCCGCATCCGCCCTGACATGGCGCCTTCGGTTGAGCCCGACGAGAAGCTGCCCCGCGGCCAGCTCATCCGAATGCTCGCGATCGAGGCAGTGCCGCCGCTGGTTCTGATCCTCGGCATCCTCGGCTCGCTTCTCGCCGGCATCGCCACCGCGACCGAGGCCTCGGCGATCGGCGCGATCCTCGCGCTCGTCATCGTCGTCGTGCGCGGCCGCTTCACGCTGCCGAGTTTCTACCAGGCGCTGCTCGACACCGGGAAGACGTCCGCGATGATCCTCTTTATCGTCGTCGGCGCGACCGCCTTCACGGGTGTCTTCAACATCACCGGGGGCCTCCGCGCCACGCAGGAGCTGATGCGCGCGCTCGACTTCGCACCGTGGCTGCTGATCCTCGTGATGATGTTCATCGTGTTCATCCTCGGGGCATTCCTCGACTGGACCGGCATCGTGCTCCTGTCGTTCCCGATCTTCCTGCCCATCGTGCAGGAGATGGAGGGGATCAGCCTGCTGTGGTTCGTCTGCCTCATGGCGGTCGTGCTGCAGACCTCGTTCCTGACACCCCCATTCGGCTACGCACTCTTCTACCTCCGGGCCATCGCGCCCAAGGAGGTGAAGACCAGCCACATCATCATGGGCGTGCTGCCGTTCATCGCGCTCATCGTGGGCATGGCGCTTCTCATGGCGCTGTTTCCGGGTCTCGTGACCTGGCTGCCCTCGGTGCTCTACTCGTCATCAGCATCCAGTTAAGGGAGGATATCCATGACACTCACCAGATCCATCGCGCTCGGAGCCGCCGTCTCGGTCAGCTTCGGCGCCGCCGCCTCGGCGCAGGACAGCTGGACCATGACCACCACGTGGCCGTCCTCGCTCGAGCTCATCGAGACCGACAAGCACTTCGTCGATCTCGCCAACAAGCTCACCGGTGACGAGCTGCAGATCGAGTTCTACGAGGGCGGCGCGCTCGTCCCCGCGGGCGAGGTCTTCGGCGCGGTCGAGAGCGGCACGATCCAGGCCGGCGGCGACTGGCCGGGCTACTGGGCGGGCCGCGACGCGGCGTTCTCGCCGCTCGCCACGACCCCGTCGCTCTTCAACGCGGTCGATTACGTCAACTGGATCCAGCAATGGGGCGGGGCCGAGATCTACGACGAGATCTACGGCCAGTTCGGCATGAAGTACCTGCCCTACGGCGTCACCAACAACGAGAGCGGCTTCCGCACCAACGAGCCGATTCGCACGCTCGAGGACCTGCAGGGCAAGCGCATCCGCGTCTCCGGCCTCGAGCAGGGCAAGCTTCTCGAGCAGCTCGGCGGCAACCAGGTGTCGATGGCCGGCGGCGAGATCTACCAGGCGCTCGAGCGCGGCGTGATCGACGGCGGCGAGTTCTCGACCCCGAACGTGGACTGGTCCGCGGGCTTCCAGCAGGTCACCTCGGCCTGGGCGACGCCGGGCTGGCACCAGTCCGCATCGGTCTTCGGCGTGATGATCAACCAGCAATCCTGGGACGCGCTGTCGCCCGAGACGCAGGAGAAGCTGCAGATCGCGGCCGACGCGACGCTGCTGTGGTCGCTCGCCTTCACCGAGAAGCGCGCGACCGAGGCCTACGCCAAGTTCGACGAGGTGGTCGAGATCACCCGCTACGACGACGAGACGCTGGAGAAGATCCAGACCATGGCCAACGACGTGATCGTCGAGACCGCCTGCGAGAACGAGAACTCGGCCAAGGTGTACCTCTCTATGGTCGAGTATCTCGGCGACTACGCCCAGTGGCGCGACGCCTCGGCGCCGTTCAACCTCGGCCGCACGCCGAACGGCCCGGACGTGGAAGCCCTGCGCGAATGCGCTCCGGCCGAGTGATCCGGCGCGGATAGAATTCGTGAAAGGGCGGCCCGCCGGGGCCGCCCTTTTTCGTGGAATCCGCCGGCGCCTGCGGATCTATTCAGGTGGCGGATCGTCAGTCGGCGCAGGTGTTGAGTGCCGTTCCGGTCAGGGCCTCGTAGAGGTTCACACGGTTCGTGTCCGTCCAGAAGTTCCGGTACGTGACGACCGCGTTGGGCATGAAGCGGACGCCGGTGTCGAACGGATCACACACGGCGTAGCTCGTTCCGGAAAGATTGGCCGAACTCTCGAAGGTCAGGAAGTTGTTCGGGATGCCCGCATCGCGCGCCACGTGGCAGGTGCGGCAGGCCTTGCCATGCACTTCGTGATAGACGCTCGCCTCTGTCGACCAGCCGGACGGCACGTTGGGCTGAACCGGCGGGCCCGAGAACGCTGTCGGATACCAGTTGTCGATCAGGTTCCCGATCGGTGTCCCGCTGTGGATCCCCTCGACATATTCGTTGAGGGTGGCGAAGTTGTCGAGGTCCGTCGCGTCGAGAACGCCGGTCGCCGTGCCGTCGCCGAAGTCCCATTCCCCGGCGCCCGGATACCGGAAGCTCGGCAGGTCGAACTCCCGGAAGCGCGCATGCTCGACCACGTCGTTTGCGTTCAGGCTCGGCCCGCCGCCATGGCAGACCATGCACAGGAACGGCACAGGCTTCGGACCGAGCCCGTCGAGATCGGCGAAGTTGATCCGTCCCGCCGCGCCGGTGCCGCCACCGAACACGTAGAACTGTACCCGCTCCGCCTGAGGCGCCTGGGCGTCGTATTCCATCGTGACGGTTGCGCCCTGCACCGCGGGATCCTGGGTCTCGGCCGCGTCGGCATTGGCCGGGTTCTGATCCGGCAGGCCGTAATTGGTCACGTAGCAGGCCGCATCGCCGGCGTCCGGAGCATCCGTGCGGCAATGCATGTCGCGTCCGAAGCCGAGATCGTTGTGATTGAGATAGGCCTGCCGGACATAGCTCGGATGCCCTCCGCCAGCGCCGTCCGGTCCGAAGCCATTGGCGACCCACCAATCCTCGAGATTCGTCTTGGCCCCGCCGGGATCGATGGCGTTGTAATAGTCGACGACCTGAAGCGCGCCGTCGGCGGGATTGAAGTCGCCGTAGGGTCCGCTCAGGAAGGCCGGCCGGCCGAAGCCGTCCGAGTCGCCATAGGGCGGAATGATGCCCGGCGCGGCGGTCAGCAGAAGCGGATCGCCACATTCGTCATAGGGGTAGTCCGGCCAGAGCGCGTCGGGGTCCGACGGATCGAACGTCATCTGGGGACGCGCGTCGGTGTTGATGATGTCGTCGAGCAGGACGACCTCCTGCCCCGAGGACGTGCCGCGAAGCTCGAGCCTCAATGTGTTCGGCGGAAAGCCGTTTCCGAAGGGGATGCGATAGATCGCTTGGTACTGGTCATTGTTGAGCGCCGTCTCCTTCACCTGCACCGAATCGCCGCCATACGAGACATAGGCGCGGATCGTCAGGTTGCTCCAGGCCGCGAAGTCGGACCCGACCTCGAAGCGAACGCAGGTGGCGTCGGCGGGATCGTTGCCGGAGACGTCCATGTTCAACGTCGAGAAGTGGGACGTCTTGCCGACATAACGCGGCCCGTTCGAGGTGTTCTGCAACGTGCCCGTGCCTTCCTCCCTCCAGAAGCCAGTCTCGGCATCGTAGGACCATTGCGCGATCGTCGGCTGCGCGCTGCCGGACTGGTAGGAACTGACCGGGGTCAGGATCTCGGCCTCGACGCCGGGGCGCAGCCCCAACCGGTTGCCCTGCATGTCGGTGAAGTCCGCATAGAGCGCTCCGAAGCTCAGGAGCTCGGCGCGGTCGCCGTTGGCATCGATGGCCTGGTAATCGCCGGGAATGGAGCGGATCGCGGGATTCAGCGTCGCGATCGCCGCGCGCACGGCACCGGAATAGGGCGTGCCGTCCTCGAGGCGGAAACTGTCCGGCTGCAGGCGGATCTGGATGCCCCGGCGATCGCATTCCCGCTGCCGTTTCATCACCATCGCGACCGCCTCGGCCGCCGTCGCGTCCTCGCTCTCGTCCATCCTCTCGAAGGGGAAGGCGGCGCTCAGATCGACGCGACCCGCCACCGCGCGACTGTTGGCATCGGTCAGGGGCGTGCCGATCGTGACCGACCCGATGGTCCCGCGCGCGATGGACAGCTGCCCGCCTGAGACGGTCCCGCCGTCGCGCAGTCGGCCGCCGGTGACAAGCCCGCCGGGCACCATCGTGCCCGTCCGCGCGTCCCCGGCCGGCTCGGCGCGGTTGCGGGGCGCTGCGTCGCCGGTCTTCTCGAAGCCGACGAAGCGCGGCGGCACGAGACGCATTGTACGGCGCGTATCGCCCGACCTCTCCTGGTTGCAGATGCCGGAGCTGCGCGTGTCCTCGAGCGTCACGCCCTGGCCGCTCGGGAAGGTGACGACCTGCGCGCGGATCATCTGATAGGTCTGGCCGCGCGCCGTACGGTCGAGGATCCGCGACATCATGGCGAAGTTCGGATGCTCGATGTTGAGCACGTACCGGTCCTCGTCGTTCGGTTTTCTCTCCAGGCGGAACCAGCCGTTGCCGTCGGTTTGCGCCTGCGCCTCGCCGAAGGTCACCCGGGCGCCCGCGATCGGCGTTCCGGTCGCGCTGTCGACGGCCTGGCCGCTGGCCTCGATGATGTCGTCACCGACCTCCATGTCGAAGCGGCGCATCGCGAAGCCGCCGAAGCCGTCCCGCGCCATGAGGTAGACCGACCGCCGCCCGTCGATATTGGGCAGGTCCCACGATTCCGTGCGCACGGTCGAGCCCGACAGCACGCCGTCGCTGCCGCCCATCAGCCGCCAGCTGTGCTCGAGCCCGTGGCCGTCGAGATCGCGATTGGTCGAGACGATCTTGAGCGTTTCGGCCGGCGCGGACCGGGTGGTGAATTCGGCGCCGTCCGTGGCCGCGATCGAGGTGATCTGCGGCGCGCGGTTGGGCAGCGTCATGTCCACCCGCAGCGAGCCCGTCCCGGCGGCGATGGTCTGCGCGACCTGCGCCTTCTCGCATTCGCCGCGGATGAGGAAGACCTGCGCCCTGGGCAGGATGACGTATTCGCCCTGCGTGTTGGCCTTTGCATTGCGTCCGCCCCCGATCACGTCGGTACTGACATCGAGTTCGAAGAACGAATCCTGGACCCAGCATGGCCGGCTGTCTCCGGTCAGTACTCGGCCGAAGACCAGGGGCGGCTTGAGACCGACATGTACGGGTCCGAGCGGGATGACCCCGGCCAGCGCCTGCCCGCCGGCGGCCGACGAGTCCGGCCGCGTCACGCGGCGGCAGCCCTCGACGTCCTGATAGTTCCAGCAGACCTGGTAGTTCTGCCCGGCCTTGGTCGTGAACGAGAAGCTCCCGTTCAGGGCCGTCCGTCCCTCGGCGATCACGGTCGTGCTCCCGGCCGATATTGTGCGAAGCGAGACCGGGGTGTCGGCAAGCTCTACGAGAGCCAGTTCCTGCGGCGTCTCGATCGGCGCCACCAGGGTCCCGAGGATCCTCAGATCCGTTTGTGCCTGCACCCCATGGGGCGCAAGTCCGAATACTGATGCAACGAGGCAGGAGAAAGCCCTGAAACGGGACTGGAAAATAACGGATTTCATTCAATTGCCTCCAATCAATAGACGGATACACGCAATTCTATTTTGCTCCGCGATGCCTGTTGGAATCGCGCGCGATGAAATGACTAAATATTATTCAAAACGAATCGGTAATGTCGGATTCTATTGAGGCGAGAGTACTCTACTATAGCGCGATTTTCCACTGCGCTTTACGCTCGGTTCTCCGCGCCGAGATCTCGGTTGGCTCGAGGGCGGAAGGCGAGGCGCATCCGTATGAGAGGCAAGGCGAAAGGCCTCGCCTCAGCCGAGCGGTTTCGTCTGCCAGAGCTGGACCTTGAGCCCGCCATGCGGAACCGGCGGGCCCGGCGGTCCGAAGGGCAGTTTCGTCGCGGTGGCGAGCGATTTCTCGGAGGTCACCAGCGCGACCCGCCAGCCCCGGAAGCGCGTCTTCAGCGTCTCGCCGAGCGCGCCGTAGATCGCGTAGAGCAGCCCCTTGTTGCCGATCCGCGCGCCGTAGGGCGGATTGACGATGACGAGGCCCGGCGGGCCCTCGGGGCGCTGCAGCTCGCTGACCGGATGGCAGGTGAATTGCGTCATCGCCGTGACGCCGGCGCGCTCGGCATTGGCAGATGCGCCCTTCACGGCGCCCTGATCCCGGTCGGATCCGAAGAACCGGACCCGACCCTCGGGCGGGGGAGACCCGCTCCGCATCGCGTCCCACGCGGAGGCGTCGAAGCTGCCGAAATTCTCGAAGGCGAAGCGCCGCGCGCGCCCGGGGTGAAGCCCCGCGGCCCGCTCCGCCGCCTCGAGCAGGAATGTGCCGGAACCGCACATCGGATCGACCACCGGCTCGCTGCCGTCAAACCCGGCCGCGCGCAGGAAGAGCGCGGCGAGCGTCTCGCGCATCGGCGCCTTGCCGACCGCCTGCTTGAAGCCCCGCCGGTGGAGCGGCTCGCCGCTCGAATCGAGCGAGAACTGCACGAAATCGTCCTCGATCCGGACCTTCAGCACGATCTCCGCCTCTGCCGAGACGGGAATCCCCGCCGCCTCCAGTGCCCCCTCGATCCGCTGCGCCGCCGCGCCCGCGTGGTAGATCTTCGACTTCCGACAGGTGACGTCGACCTTGACCGGAACGCCCGTCCGCAGCGTCTCGGCCCAGGGGAACTTCCGCGCCCGCTTGTCGAGCTGCGCGAGATGCGGCGCGTGAAAGCCTCCGATCCGGACCAGCACCCGCGCCGCGCCGCGCAAGGTCAGGTTCGCCCGCCAGACCTCGGGCCATCCGCCCGCGACGGTCACTCCGCCCGCGCCGGCTTCCACCGAGGCAAACCCCGCCTCGCGCGCCTCCTCCGCCAGAAGCGGCTCGAGCCCCGGCGCGCAGACGAGAAAGATCTCGAGGCTCATATCCGCCCCCGGGCGGAGAGCATGACGGCGATGGGCCGCGTCGCATCGATCTCGGCCAGCACGATGACGAGGCTCGCGGTGAGCGGCACGGCGAGGATCGCGCCCGCGATGCCCCAGAGCGCGCCCCAGAACGCCAGTGCAAGCAGCACGACCGCCGGAGAGAGGTTGAACGTCCGGCCCATGAGGCGCGGCTCGAGCACCGCGCCGACATAGACCTGCGCGATCGTGAGGCCGACCAGCGCGATGCCTGCGAATTGGAACGAGCCGGACTGCACGAGGCTCAGCAGCACCGGGAACAGCACCCCGATCAGCGATCCGAAATAAGGCACGTAATTTAGAAATCCGATCAGGACGGCCCAGAAGAGCGCGAACTCGATCCCGATCGCCCACATGATCGCGAAGGAAATCGCGGCGAGCACGACGTTCACGAAAGTCTTCACGAGGAGGTAGTCGCTGATCCGGGTGTTGATCCGGTCGACGAGATCCACCGCCTTCTGCCCCCGCTGGAAGCCCCCGAGCGCGATCGAGATCTTGTCGGCGAAGAGCGCCCGCTCGGCAAAGAGGAACGCGGCGTAGAGCACGACGAGGAAGAGAGTGGCCCCGATCCCGCGGATCTGGTTGGCGAAGGTCCCGATATAGGAAGCGACGTTGATCCGCCCGAGCGTCGCGTCGCGGACGATGGCCCAGTTCGGTTCGTCCTCGATCCCTAGCAGCGTCGCGCCGCGGGCGACCAGCCGGTCGAGGTTCTGCTCGTAGCCGGGGATCTGCTCGGCCACGCGGCCGAAATTCACCACCAGCATGAAGAAGAGCGCGGCGAGCCCCGCGGCAAAGGCCAGCAGCACCAGCGTGCGAAGCGCCCAGAGGGGAAGAACCCCGATCAGAGGCAGCTTCTTCAGCGCCGTCGCCGCGGCCGAGAGGACATAGAGCGACACCACCGCCACGAGCACGGGCAAGAGGATCGGCTTGCCCATCCAGATGAGCCAGCCGAGCATGATGGCGAGTGCCGTGCCGAAGGTGATCGTACCGAGTCGCATATCCGGCGCCACGTTAAGGATGCCCGCGACCGGGCGCGAGGGGGAACGGCAGGTCAGACGTGGATCGGCACAAGGTGATTGTCCCAGGCGAGGCCTTCATGGGCAGCGAGGGGCTCCGCGCCGTCCGTCACGCGCAGCACGCCGCCGAGACCGTCGGTCGCGGTAAAGCCCTCTGCGGCAGGGGCCAGCCCGCAGACGTCGCTGCGCCGGACCACGTGACAGGCGCCGCTCTCCGTGTCGAACCGGTGGACGCGCCCGCCGCGCGGCGACGTGATCGCGGCGAAGCGTCCGTCGCCGCTCATCGCGACCGATCCGGCATAGCCCTCCATCGCCAGCTGCTCGGCGAGATCGGCCGAGAGAAGACGCGGCCTTCCCCCCCGGCGGTGCAGGCCAAGGAGCGGCACCGGATCCATGACGTCGCCCTGCCATTGCATCGCAAAGGCCACGGTCCCGTCCGGCCCCTGCGCGAGGTGGCGGATGGAGTTCTTGTGGAGGTCCGGATCGAGCACGACCTCCTCGAGGATCTCGCCCTCGGGAGTGAGATAAGTGAGGGAGGGACGCATCGTGGCGATGTTGAGCTTCTCGCGCCCGCTCTCCGGATGCGTCCGGATGCCGCCATTCGCGACCGCGAGGACATCGCCCTCGAGGCGCAGTATGTCATGCGGACCTATGCCGCCGGTCTCGATCTCGCCGATCCGCCGGTAGCCTTCGGGACGCGACCAGAGGCCGATCCGGCCGGTCCCGCTCTCGATGTGGTTCTCGGGCGTGCAGAGTACATTGCCCTCGGCGACGAACACGCCATGGCCGTAAAAATGGCGCCCCTCGGGGGCGTCCAGCCGATGCGAAAGCCGCCCCGACGCGCAATCGATGACCAGCGCGAAGGTCCCCGGGCGCCGGGCGAAGGCGACCGCTTCGGGCGCACTCGGGTGAGCGGTTGCGGCATGGCCGCGCTCCGGCAGGGCGATGCGGAAAAGCGCTTGCCCGGAATCGTCGAGGCCGATCAGCGCGTAGGCGCCCGAGGCATCCTTCGCCGCGCCGAGATAGGCGGGGCTGCCTGCATCCGCCCAGGAGAGGCGGGGCAGGGTGCTCGCGGCGAGCAGGCTCGCCATGAATCCGCGTCGTGTGGTCATCTGCGATCCTCTCCGGTCAATCCCCGTCGGTGGCGTTGAAACCCTCGGACACGCCGAGGGCCGTGCCGATCTCGTTCGACACCGCGTGGCGGATGTCGCGGACCTCCTGCTGCAATGCCTCGACCTGCACGCGCTGCATCGGGTCCGAGACGCCGGAGAGATCCGCGCTCGCCACGGAATTCGCCGTCCCCAGCGCGGCGTCGAAAGCCGCGCCGGTTTCGGGGGCGCTCTCCGACCCAAGCGTTGCCGCAAGGTCCTGCAAGGCTTCGAGCGACAGCGTCACGTTGCGCAGCGCCCGACCCGACAGCTGCGTCTCGGCGAGATCCGGGCGCGGATCGTCGAAACTGCCGAGCGGACGGCCGAGGCGCTGGTCGGCCACGAAATCGAGCCCGGTGACGAGCGCGGTGTAGAAGGCTTGCCGCGACTCGCGCTCGGACAGGAACGTGTCGTTGCCCTCGTTCCCCGCGTCGCGCACCGTCATCGCGAAGGCCGCCCAGTCCTCCGCGATCAGCGCCGCCGACCGGGCGAGATCGCGCGCCTCGGCCCGCACGAGCCCGCAGACATAATCCTCGGCGCCGTAACCTGCGTAATCCTCGGAATAGAGCAGCCGCTCCATCGCGTAGAGCCCCCGTGCCGCCACCGACACCTCGGCGAAGCCTTCGGCGCTCTCGATCACCGGGTCCTCGTCGGCGACGAGGCCGCCGAGCGCGCGGGGCGTCATGCCGCGGGTATCGGGCCAGAAGGCGATGGTCAGCGCGCGGCTGTCCTCCTCCAGCGGACCGAAGCGCAGATGCGAGAGGCCGAGCCAGGCATCGAAGGCGTCGTTCCAGGCGGGCCGGACGGCGTCCGCGGTGCAATCGGTATCGGCGGCCTCCTCAAGCGCCTCGGCCGCGTCGGCGAAGCCTTGCGTCGCGGGCAGGACATGCGCGCTCACCGCCTCCTCGACACCCGCGGATGCGGCGGTTGCGGTCAGGGCGAGGGCAAGCACGGCAAGGCGCATCATAGGCTCTCCAGATAGCGGATCAGGGCATCGCGGTCGGGTTTCGGCATCCCGGCGACACGGGACTTCGCAGCCTCCGCCTCGCCCCCGTGCCAGAGGATCGCCTCGAGGATGGAGCGTGCACGACCGTCGTGCAGGTACCGCTCCTCGCCGCTGACGGTTTCGGTCATCCCCAGCCCCCAGAGCGGCGCCGTGCGCCATTCCGTTCCGCTGGCGCGCAGCTCCGGCCGGTGATCGGCAAGTCCCTCGCCCATGTCGTGCAGAAGCAGGTCCGTCATCGGCCAGATCAGCTGGAAGCTCTGCTCGGGCTGGTCCTCCAACCGGTGGGTCACGAATTTCGGGGTGTGGCAGGAGGCGCAGCCGCTCTCGTGGAAGATCTCCTTGCCGCGCAGGACCGTGGGATCGTCCACATCGCGGCGCGCCGGGACCGCTAGGTTGCGCGCATAGAACGTCACGAGGTCGAGCCCTTCCGCGTCGATCTCGGTGCCGCGGGCGTCGTCGTTCCCGTGCGGCGCGCCGGTGCAGTCCGGCTGCCGTTCGGTGCATTCGCCGTATCCCTCGGGGTGCAGCGAGTTCGATATGCCGATATCACCCGCAAAGGCCGAGGCGCTCTGCTCGCGGATCGTCGGATTGCCCGCCTTCCAGCCGAACCGGCCGAGCATCGGGCGGTCGAACTCCGCCGACCAGACGATCTGCGCGCGTCCCGAGATGCCGTCGCCGTCCAGGTCCTCGGGGTCTGCGCCCGCGAGGATGTCCGCGGACGGAATCGCTTCCAGAAGCCCCAGCCCGATCATCTGCGGCGCGAGGCGCGGGCTCGTCTGAACGTCGCCGAGCGGGCCGTAGCCGGGATCGGTGATCTCGTAGACCGGGCGGTGCATGGTGACGGTCTCGCCCCCCGAAAGCTCTTCCTCGAAGGTCTCGTATCGCACCTCGAGTTTCGCCTCCGCGGGAACGCCGGGAACGGCAAGGTCCTGCAGCTGGCTTCCGTAGACCGGGTGCGGGTTCGCGCCCGGAATCTCGTCGCCGAGCGCGGCGAGGTAGCGGTCGATCTCGGCCGCACCCGCCTCGTCCCGCGGAACGGAAAGGCGCAGGAAGAGGCCGCTCTCGCCCTCCTCGGCGATCCGCCCCCGTCCATCCTTCAGATGGCAGCGCTGGCACGAGCGGGCGTTGTAGACCGGGCCCAGCCCGTCCGATGCCTTGGTGGAGGCCGGAGCAGAGGCCCAGAGCTTCTTGAACAGTCCGTTGCCGACCTTGAAATCCAGCTCGCGCTCGAACGGCATGTTGCCGGAGGCCTGCGAGAAGGCGTCGGGCGTGCTGCGGGCGCGGACCGTGGCGGCACCCGCGGGGTTCTGCTCGAAGGCTTCTGGCGCGCTGAAATCCTCGGGCAGGGCGGTCGCCCCGGCAATCCTCTCGCGCTCGGCGTCGGTCCGGGGAACGATGTCGAGATGCGGCTCGGCCAGATGCGCGGGAGGATCGGCAAGCGCGGTGCCGGCGACGAGGAAAGAGATCAGGAACAGGCGGCAGCGCAAGGCTCGAACCCCGGGTCTTGGTATACCCCACCACGTGACAGGAAAATCCGAGTAATTCAATCGGGCATGTCGCGGCCAAACGACGCTTTCACGAAAACACCCCCTCGCGGACTGCGAGAGGGTGCCGGATCGGTCCAGCCTGCCGGCCGGAGATCAGTCGTCCTTCTCGGCCTCGTTTGCCGGAGACGCATTGAGCAATCCGTATTGTGCATCGCCGAGCTTGCCGTAGAGGTCGAGCTGCGTCTCGAGATAGTCGATATGACCTTCCTCGTCGGCGATCAGCTCTTCGAAGAGGTTCTTCGAAGTGTAATCCGCCACGCTCTCGCAATGGTCGCGCGCCTCGATGTAGAGCTTGCGCGCGTCGTGCTCGGCGGCCAGATCCGCCTCCAGCGTTTCCTTGAGGTTTTCCCCGATCCGCAGGCTGTCCAGTTTCTGCAGGTTCGGATGTCCTTCGAGAAAGATCACCCGCTCGATCAGCCTGTCGGCGTGGTGCATCTCCTCGATGCTCTCTTCGCGCGACTTCGCCGCGATCTTGCCGTAGCCCCAGTCTTCCTGAAGCCGGTAGTGCAACCAGTACTGGTTCACCGCGGTCAGTTCGGACCGGATGGCACGGTTGAGGTAGTCGATGACCTTATCGTCGCCCTTCATTCCCTGTTCCCTCGTATCGAGTCGATGGCTGGACCGCGCGGCGCAGGCCCCGCAGGTTGGCTGGTACCTCGAACGTATCGCAGGATTTGAGGGTGTCCATGAAGAGCGGCAGGCAGCCGCCGCAATCGGCCTTCTTCCCGAGCGCCCGGTAGACCTTTCCGGGCGTGATGATCGTGTCGGGATCGGCGGCGCGCATCCAGTCCACCGAGGCGCGGATGTCGCGGTCGGTGATTCCCATGCAGTGACAGACCATCATGGCGTTGGTCCTTCCTGGATCGCCGCGTCGCCCCTACCGGTACCGCGGCATTGTTACGAAATGATATGATCCGGGGCGGCATCCGTCTCTGCGGCGTCTGGCCGCCCCGGACTGCTCGATTATTGGAAAACGGCGTTCGGATCGTCGAGGCTGTCCGACCCCTCGAACCCGATGTCGTCGAGGCCGAGTGCGCTCACCGCCCGCTCGATGGACCGGGTCTGGGTCACGAGCCCGTCGACCGCGGCCATGATCAGCGCCTCGCCGTCCGAATTGCCGCGGGCCAGCATCTCGTCATAGGCGAACCCGGCTTCGGCGGCCGCCTTCAGCTTGGCGAGTTGCAGCACCGTGTGATCGAGGTTGCGCGACAGTTCCGCATCGACGCTCTCGTCCGCCTCGGCCACGAGGTCCGACAGGCTCTCGCCCTCGACGACCGAGCCGTCCACGCGGACGTAGCGGCCGTTATAGACGTTGTGGATGCCGAGCCCGTCGTAGAAATGCGAGTTGTGCGTGTTGTCCGAGAAGCAATCGTGCTCCTCCTCGGGATCGTTCAGCATCACGCCAAGCTTCATCCGCTCGCCGGCCTGCTCCCCGTAGGACAGCGAGCCCATGCCGGTCAGCATGGCGACGATGCCCTGATCGGGACTCTCCGTGACATTGGTCCGCGCATCGCCGCCCTCGGCCCATTGCCCGGTCATCCATTCGAGTTCCGAGACCAGAAGGTCGGTCGCAGCCGAGAGATACTCCCCGCGGCGGTCGCAATGGCCGTTCGTGCATTCCTCGCCGGCGGCATAATCGGTCCAGGGACGCTCGCCCGCACCGTCCTCCGTGCCGTTCAGATCCTGCCCCCAGAGCAGGAACTCGATCGCGTGGTATCCCGTGGCGACATTCGCCTCGACCCCGTCCGCCTCGTGCAAGGTATCCGACAGAAGCTCGGGCGTGATCTCGGAGGCGTCCACGTCCTCGCCCGACAACTCGAAGCTCTCGTTGGCGACGACGTTGAGCCCCGCATAGCGGTTCTCGCCTCCGGCATAACCCGCATCCACGTAGTCGATGAGCCCCTCGTCGAGGGGCCAGGCGTTCACCTTGCCCTCCCAATCGTCGACGATCGGGTTGCCGAAGCGGAACACCTCGGTCTGCTGATAGGGCACCCGGGCCTCGAGCCAGGCGTCCTTCGCCGCGGCGAGAGTCTCGGCCGAGGGCTCGGCGATCAGCGCGTCGACGGCCGATTGCAGTGCCTTCGCGCTGGTCAGGCTGTCCTCGTAGCCCGCATGCGCGATGTCGGCATAGGTCGTCAGGACGGCCGCCTTGTCGGCGAGGGCAGGGCTGGCCGCGAGAAGGGCAGCGAGGGCGGTGGTGGTGCGGATCATGAAGTCGTCCCGTGTTGGCTGTGGTTCTTGTGGCTGACGAGGCGAATCACTTCGTCAGGATCAGCTTCCCCTGCCGCGTGATGCGCAGCGTGTAGATCTGATCGCCGAGACGGATATGGGCGAGCTGCCCTCCGCCGGTCAGGGCCTCGGCATCGTGCTGCGGCACCTCGGCGGCGGTATCGGTTTCGATGCGCCGGGTCAGCATGACACGTCTCCGAGTCTTGCCCGCCAGACGAGGCGGTCGATGAGGGCTTCGAGGCCGAAGATGCCGAGCGGTTCGGCGTCGGTCACGAATCCGGGCCGCTCGGTGCGGGAATTGCGCAGGGATGAAGGGGCGACACGCGTCATGGGCCTGTCCTCCAGGATGGTTCGGATGCGGGCTTCCCCATCTCCATTGCGGGGTGGCTGAAAATTATCCTGAGTAGAGTGGTCGGAAAAGTCAATCCGAGTTTTTTGGTCGGATTTATCGCAAGCCGCGGAACCGCTCTGCCCGGCCGCACAGGGCTCTCGGGGAACGCGATTGCAGCTGTGAGGGGAGGTAGGGGCGCGTCTTTATCGCGGCGGCACGCCAGCATGGCGCCTGCAGCGCGCCCGGGCCGGAACCGGTCGGCAGTGGCCCCGGTGAAGCAACGCTCCCCGGGGCAACGCCGTCACTTGGAACGGAACGCCGGGCTCAGGCGAGCAGGGCGCGGACCATGCGGCTCTCGGACTCGAGGAGGCCGTCGATGACGTCGAAATGGTGGCGCCCGTCCTCGATCACGTGGTCGCACTCCCAGGCCTCGGCGAGCCAGCGGGCCTGATCGAGGAAGGCGGGCAGTTCGTCGGCGCCGACCCAGACGGTGACTGGCGTCTTGGGCTTGTCCTGGAAGATCGGGCTTTCCGCTTTCGCCTCCTCCGCATCGAGGTTGAGATCACCGTTGATGGTGGTCTCGAGCAGCGGGCGGAGATCCGACACCGGAGAGATCGGCATGACCCGTTCGATCCGGGATGCGACCTCCTCGGGCAGCACCCCGGGGGCCAGCATCCGCGCGACGAGATGGCCGCCCGCGGAATGGCCGACGAGGCGGATCGGCAGATCCGGCAACTCGCGCGCGACGGCGGCGATCGCGCTTGCCACCTCGCGCGTGATGTCGGACACCCGGGCGCGGGGGCAGAGGTCGTAGGACGGCATCGCCACCGCCCAGTTCGAGCGCAGGAGGCCTTCGGAGAAATGCGAGAAGTCGCCGCGACCGAACCGCCGCCAGTAGCCGCCATGCACGAAGATCGCGAGCCCCTCGCGGCGCCGCACCGGCGTGAACAAATCCATCACCTGACGCGTTCCGTGACCGTACATCAGCCCGAGCCGGGCACGGTTGGCTGCGCCCATGCGCTTTCGGAAAGCCTCGGCCTCGTCGGCCCATCGGGGTGGGAAGCTCTCGGCATCCGGCACGTGTCCGGAATTGTCGTAGGCCTGGTCGGGGGTCATCACTGTTCTCTTCGCCGGTTCGGTCTATTGGTTGGGCAAGGTTTAACAAATGCGCGCGCGGCGGCACCCAGAAATTTGAAAGGTACATGACATGCTGGACAAGACCACGGATCTCGCCGGGATGCTCGACGACCCGAGCCTGCTGGAACCCCGCGCCTTCGTGGGCGGGCAATGGATCGCCGGAGACGGCGGCACCTTCGACGTCACCAACCCGGCGCGGGGCGACGTCATCGCCGAGATGTCGGATCTGAGCCGCGCCCAGGTCGCCGACGCCATCGACCAGGCCTACCAGGCGCAGAAGGACTGGGCGCGCTGGACGGCCAAGGAGCGCTCGCAGGTCATGCGCAAGTGGTACGACCTGATGATGGAGAACCAGCGCGACCTCGGGAAGATCATGACCGCCGAGCAGGGCAAGCCGCTCAAGGAGGCGATGGGCGAGATCGCCTACGGCGCGTCCTTCATCGAATTCTACGCCGAGGAGGCCAAGCGGGTTCTCGGAGAGCAGATCCCGGGCCACGCCCGCGACAAGCGCATCCTCGTGATGAAGCAGCCGATCGGCGTCGCCGCATCGATCACGCCCTGGAACTTCCCCAACGCGATGATCACCCGCAAGGCAGGCCCGGCGCTCGCGGCGGGCTGCACGTTCGTGGCGCGCCCCGCCAAGGAGACGCCGCTCTCGGCCACCGCGATCGCGGTGCTCGCCGAACGCGCCGGTATGCCGGCTGGCGTCTTCAACGTGGTGACCTCCTCGTCCTCGTCGGAGATCGGCAAGGAATTCTGCGAGAACCCGAAGGTCGCCAAGATCACCTTCACCGGCTCGACCGAGGTGGGACGGATCCTGCTCAAGCAGGCTGCCGACCAGGTCAAGAAATGCTCCATGGAGCTCGGCGGCAACGCGCCGTTCATCGTCTTCGACGACGCCGATGTCGACGCTGCCGTCGAGGGCGCGATTGCCTGCAAGTTCCGCAACAACGGGCAGACCTGCGTCTGCGCCAACCGCCTCTACATCCAGGACGGCATCTACGACGAGTTCGCCGAGAAGCTGAAGGCGCGGGTCGAGCAGCTCAAGGTCGGCGACGGGCTCGAGGACGAGGAGGCCGATCTCGGCCCGATGATCACGCGAGACGCCATCGACAAGGTGCAGGAGCACATCCGCGACGCCAAGTCGAAGGGCGGCAAGGTGATTCTCGGCTCCGACCAGCACGACGCGGAGGGCAACTTCTTCAAGCCCGCCATCGTGACGGGCGCGACGCAGGAGATGGCCTTCGCCACAGAGGAGACCTTCGGCCCGCTCGCGCCGCTCTTCCGTTTCACCGACGAGGACGAGGTGATCGGCGTGGCGAACGACACGATCTTCGGGCTCGCCTCGTATTTCTACGCCAAGGATCTCTCCCGCGTCTGGAAGGTCGCCGAGGAGCTTGAATACGGCATCGTCGGCGTGAACACGGGTCTCATCTCGACGGAGGTCGCGCCGTTCGGCGGCGTGAAGCAGTCGGGTCTCGGCCGCGAGGGCTCGCATCACGGGATCGATGAATATCTCGAGATGAAATATGTCTGCCTGACCCTCTGACGTCCGGGCCGGTCGGGCGGCCGCTCGCTGCTGACGCAGCATCGCCCCGCCCACCGTCCCGTGACCTTGTGCAGGGGCGGTTCCGGGAATGCCGGGGCCGCCTGTCCGTCGTCACTGCCGGAGATCCGGATGCCCGATCCGAAACCCCATGCCACCGTCACGCTCACATTCCGGCATCCGGACGACATCGCCCATGTCGAGGCCGCGATCCACGACGATATCTCTTCGGTCACACGGCACGGCGACAGCCTGTTCCTCTGCTGCGACGAGACGGCGGGCGTCGACCGGCTGACGCGCATCCGGGACGGCGTCTGGGGCAACCACGTGCATTTCAACCTCGGCGCCATCGTCGATCTTCCGGACGGACCGGATGGCGAGATGGACATCGAGGGGCTCGATTGCGACGGCGACTGGCTCTGGATCACGGGCTCGCACTCGCTCAAGCGCGGCAAGTTCAAGCCCGGCAAGCACGACCTGCAGGAGGGGCTCGCGGCGATGGCGCGGATCAAGCGCGATCCCAACCGCTACTTCCTCGCCCGGATGCCGCTGCAGGAGCGCGAAGACGGCTTCGCCATCGCGGCCGAGGACGGCGACCGTCGCGGCGCCTGGATCGAGATGAAGGAGAAATCCTCCCCGCTCATCGGCTGGCTGAGCGACGACCCGCACCTGGCGCCCTTCCTGGACATTCCCTCCAAGGAGAACGGCTTTGACATCGAGGGCATGGTCGGCCGCGGCAACCGGGTGTGGCTCGGTCTGCGCGGACCGGTATTGCGCGATCACGCCGTGATCCTCGAATTCGAGATGACGGTCACGAAGAAGGGCCGGCTGAAGCCCCGCAAGCTCGAGGACGGCCTTCGGTACCGCAAGCACCTCCTGCCCTCGGGCGGCGAGGGGGTGCGCGATCTCGAGGTGGACGGCGACGATCTTCTCGTGCTCACCGGCCCGGTCACCGCGGGCGACGGGCGCTCGGACGTCTGGCGATGGGCGGGCTTCAAGGGCGTGCACCGCTCGGGCATGGTGCCGCCCGAGGCGCTGACCCACGTGGCCGAGATGCCCTATCGCGGCGCGGTCGACCATCCCGAGGGATTGGTGCGCTGGCCGGAGGTCGGGAACGGTTTTCTGGTCGTCTACGACTCGCCCGCCAGCGAAAGACTGCCGGAACCCGAGACAATCCTCGGCGATATCTGGGTTCTGGACTGAAACGCGCCCCGGCCGGGGCCGGGGCGCGCAGATGGGGTCGGGACAGGGTCAGTTGACGGACTGGGCGTCCACCACGTCCTTGCCGGTTTCCACCGTCTCGGCCTTGGCGATCTCGATCCGGCGGGGCTTAAGGGCCTCCGGGATCTCCCGCGCGAGGTCGATGTGCAGCATGCCGTCGGCATGGCTCGCGCCGGTGACGCGCACGTGGTCGGCCAGCTGGAAGCGACGCTCGAACGCCCGGGTGGCGATGCCACGGTGCAGGTAGTGGCGGCCCTGATCGTCCTCGGCCTTGCGGGCGGAGACGACGAGCGCGCCGTCCTTCACCTCGACCGACAGGTCGGCGTCGGAGAAGCCGGCAACCGCGATCGAGATGCGGTAGGCATCGTCCGCGGTCTTCTCGATATTGTAGGGCGGGTAGGTCGGCTGGCTGACATCGTTGGCCAGCACGCGGTCCATCATGTCGGCGATCTGGTCAAAGCCGACAGTGGCTCGGTAGAGCGGTGCAAAGTCGAAGCTACGCATGGAATATCCTCCGTTGAGCGATACCAGTCGTGAGCGCCTTCCCATCCCGGGACAGACGCCTTTTTCGTGCCGACACCCGTGCTTAGGCGCATCGGCACCGGATATATTGGAAAGCCGCCGCCCCTGTTCAAGACCCTTTCGAGCGTGAGGATCGAGGTGCCGGCGGGGCGGTCGGTGACGCCTCTGGGAGCGAATATTCGGAATGCACGACCGGGGGCCGGCGGATCACCGCGGGACGACCGTCGCCCCGCTATCCCTACCGGTTCCGGCGGCCACGGAGGTGAGATCGGGCGCACCCGGACGCTCGCGACCGGCGTCGAGCATCGCGCGGAGGGCCGCGACCGGCCCGTCGAGCCCGATGCCCAGCGAGACCGGTCGGCCCTCGGATTGCGCCTTGGCCGCCACCACCGACACGATCCGCGCCTCGCCGCTCGCGAACGAGAAGACCGGCGAGCCCGAAGATCCGAAATCGACCGCGCAGGACATGACGAGCACCCCCTCTTGGCGCGAGATGACACGGCAGCGCTCCTGCACGCTCGGCGCCTCGGCCCGGTCGTACGCGTAAGAGACGACCCCGATCTCGTCGCCGGTGCGCGGCCTGCGGTCGGTCCGAAAGGGCATGGCCGCGCCCGTGTCGATCGGAGAGTCCAGTTCGAGCAGGGCCACGTCGTGGCGCACGCGGCCGGATCCCGAGGGTTCGCCATAGACGAAGTCGGGCAGGTGCACGGCGCGGCGCACCTGGCGGTAGGCGACCGCCCGGCCGTTGCGCCAGCCGGCCCGGAACTGCATGTCCCCCGGCGCCACGCGCGCACCGGTCCCAAGATCGTAGAGGCAGTGGGCGGCGGTCAGCACGAGATTCGGCGCGATCAGGGCACCGGTACAGAAGGACCGGTCGGCGATCTCGATCCGGCCGACCGCATCCCAGTTGCGCCCGTCCTGACGTGATCCGAGCGACAGAAGCGTGTCCGCCATCGCGCCGGACGCCGCCCCCACCAGAAGCAGAACTCCCGCGACCACCGCGCGCACGCCTCCTCCAAGATGTCGCCACCGCCGCGATGGAACAGACGGCGCGCGAAGGTCGCCCGCGCTCATGGCGTCAGGGCCGGCGGCTTCGGCCCGCCCCAGGCCCAGTCGAGAAGCTCGACCGTGTGCACCACCGGCACGTCCGTGCCTCCGCCGATCTGCATCATGCAGCCGATATTGCCCGCCGCGATCACCTCCGGTGCCTTCGCCTCGAGCGTCCGGATCTTACGCGCCTTCAACTGCGCGGAGATTTCCGGCTGCATCAGGTTGTAGGTCCCGGCCGAGCCACAGCAGAGATGGCTGTCGGCGGGCTCCACCACCTCGAACCCGGCGCGTTTCAGAAGCTCCTTCGGGTGCGACTTGATCTTCTGCCCGTGCTGGAGCGAGCAGGCCGCGTGATAGGCGACGCGCAGGCCGCGCCCCTCGGCGGCGGGTGGCCCGAAGATCCCGTGCCCCTCGGGCGCGTCGGTCCCTGCGATGCCCTCGAACGCGGGATTGCCGGTCTCGGCATCCGCCTCGCTCACGAGATCCGCGAGAAGCTCCGAGACGTCGACCGCAATTTCCGCCACCCGCGCGGCGTCTCCCGCCAGCGCCTCGGTGCGGAACATGTGGCCGTAATCCTTCACCGTCGTGCCGCAACCCGAGGTGTTGATGACGATCGCGTCGAGCCCGTCTCCGTCCATCTCCCGCGTCCAGGCGCGGATGTTCCTCGCCGCGCTGCCGTGGCTCTCCTCCGTCTTGCCCATGTGGTGGGTGAGCGCCCCGCAGCAGCCCGCGCCCTCGGCGACGACCACCTCGCAGCCGAGCCGCGTGAGCAAACGGATGGTGGCGTCGTTGATGTCGGTGTTGAGCGCCCGCTGCGCGCAGCCGGTCATCAGCGCGACCCGCTTCGTCCGCCTGCCTTCGGCGGGAAACACCTGCGGATCGTCGTTGCGGCTGACCGGCGGGATCCTCTTCGGCGCCATGTCGAGCATCGCCCGCAGGCGCTTGTCCGGCATCACCCCCCTGAACGGCCGGCCGATCTTCGCGCCGAGCAGCGCAAGCCGGAAACGCCCGGGATGGGGCAGGATCCGCGCCAGCACCCAGCGCAGCGCCCGGTCGTGCCAGGGCCGCTCGTAATGCTCCTCGATATACTCGCGCGCGTGATCGACGAGGTGCATGTAATGCACGCCCGAGGGACAGGTCGTCATGCAGGCGAGGCACGACAGGCACCGGTCGATGTGGCGCACGGTCTTGTCGTCCGGAACGCGCTCGTTCTCGAGCATGTCCTTGATCAGGTAGATGCGCCCCCGCGGGGAATCGAGCTCGTCGCCGAGCACCTGGTAGGTCGGACAGGTCGCCGTGCAGAACCCGCAATGCACGCAGGCACGCAGGATCTCGTTCGAGCGCGCGACACCGGGATCTTTCAGCTGGTCATCGGAGAAATTGGTCTGCATGTGGTCTCGCTGTCAGCCCATCAGGCCGGGATTGAGGACGCCCCTCGGATCGAAGCGGCGGCGCAGCCCCGCCGAAAGCGCCGCCACGGGCGCCGGCTCGGGCTGGAAGACGGGCAGGGCGGAGAGCGCCGCCTCCGATCCGCGCACCAGCGTCGCATGCCCGGCAAAAGCCCCGAGATGTGCGCGCAGGTCCGATCCCTCGGGCATCCGCGCCCAGATCCGTCCGCCGCCCCAGTCGAAGAGCACCTCGTCCGCGCCCGCGCGGGCGGCGATCTCCGGCGCGTCGCCCGGTTTCACCGACAGGCACCAGACGTCCCCGGGCTTGCCGTGGAACTCCGCCACGTCCCGGATCCCCCGCCAGCGCGCGGCGACCGCATCGGGATCGGTTTCGCGCGTGATCTCGTGTCCCGCGAAGAGATCCGCGAGGCGCCCCAGCCGGTAGCACACCGAATCCGCAAAGCCCTCGATCCGGAGGCAGGTCTCGCCCCGTCCCGGCAGGTGCGCCGCCCCCGTCACCTCGAAAGGCGAGCCGAGGCCCCGCGCCATCGCCGCCACCGCCTCCGCGTCGCTCAGCCCGTGCAGGACGAGCGTTCCCTGCGTCTCGGGCGAGGGCAGCACCTTGAGCGCCACTTCGGTCAGCACGCCGAGCGTGCCGCGGCTTCCGGCCATCAGCTTCACGAGGTCGTAGCCGGTGACGTTCTTCATCACCCGCCCGCCGTTCTTGACCACGGCGCCGGTGCCGTCGACGAAGCGCACGCCGAGCAGGAAATCCCGGCACGCCCCCGTCTGGATCCGCCGCGGACCCGAGACATTCGCCGCCACCGCGCCGCCGATCGTCGGCTCGCCCGCCGTCCCTAGAAGCCCGCGATGATCCATCGGCTCGAAGGCGAGCCGCTGCCCCTCGGCCTCGAGCGCCGCCTCGATCTCCGCGATCGGCGTTCCCGCCTTGGCGACCAGCGTCAGCGCCCCCGGCTCGTGAAGCGCGATCCCCGTCAGCCCACCGGTCTCCAGCACCTCGCCCGGCCCCGCACGCGCCATGCTCCGGGTTCCGCCCCCGCGGACATGCAGCGGCCCCGTGGCGCCCGCCACCAGCTCGCTCAACTCGTCTTCGCTCGTCGGCCGCATTCCGCTCCCTGCTTCTTCTTGGCGAAAATACTCCGGGGTCCGGGGCGGAGCCCCGGTCATTCCGCCGCCAGCCGCGCCCCGCGCCGGGCTTCGGAGACATCGAGCGGAAAGACCTTGGCGGGGTTCAGCAGCCAGCCCGGATCGAAGACGTCCTTCACCGCCATCTGCGCCTCGAGATCGGCGGGTGCGTACTGGTCCGACATCAGGTCGCGCTTCTCGATCCCGACGCCGTGCTCGCCGGTGAGGCAGCCGCCGACCTCCACGCAGAGCCGCAGGATGTCCGCCCCCAGCGCCTCGGCCTTGGCAAGCTCGCCGTCAGTGTTGGCGTTGAAAAGGATCAGCGGATGCATGTTGCCGTCGCCCGCGTGAAAGACGTTCGCAACCTCCAGCCCATACCCCTTCGCGAGCTCGCCGATGCGCGTCAGCACCTTCGGCAGCTCGGAGACCGGGATCGTCCCGTCGAGGCAGATGTAGTCGTTGATCTGCCCCATCGCGCCGAAGGCCGACTTGCGGCCGAGCCAGATCCGGCCCGCCTCCTCGGCATCCTGCGCCTCGCGCAGCTCGACGGGATCGTGGCCGCGGGCGATCTGCTTGATCAGCCCGAGCTGGTGGTCGATCTCGGCCTCCGACCCCTCGACCTCGACGATCAGCAGCGCCTCGCAATCGGGATAGCCCGCATGGGCGAAGGCCTCGCAGGCGCGGATGCAGGGGCGGTCCATGAACTCGATCGCGACCGGCAGGACGCCCGCCTTGATGATGTCCGAGACGCACGCCCCCGCCACCTCGTTCGAGGAGAACCCGATCAGCACCGGCCGCGCGCCCTCGGGTTTCGGCAGGATGCGGAGCGTCGCCTCCGTCACGACGCCGAGCTGACCCTCGGAACCACAGACGAGGCCGAGCAGATCGTAGCCCCCGGCATCGAGATGCGCGCCGCCGAGCTCCACCACCGTGCCGTCCATCAGCACCATGGTGAGGCCGAGGAGGTTGTTCGTCGTCACCCCGTATTTGAGGCAATGCGCCCCGCCCGAATTCATCGCGATGTTGCCCGCGATCGCGCAGGCGAGCTGCGAGGAGGGATCGGGCGCGTAGAAGAAGCCGTCCTCCTCCACCGCGCCTGTGACGCTCAGATTCGTGCGCCCGGTCTGCACCCGGATGAAGCGGTTGTCGTAATCGGTCTCGAGCACCTCGGTCATCCGCGCCACCCCGAGGATGACGCAATCGGCGGTCGGCAGCACGCCGCCCGCAAGCGAGGTGCCCGCGCCCCGCGGCACCACCGGCACGCCTGCCGCGTGGCAGATCTTCAGCACCGCCGCGACCTCCTCGGTCGAGGCGGGCAGCACGGCGGCGAGGGGCGGGCAGGCATAGGCGGTGAGCGCGTCGCATTCATAGGCGCGCGTTTCCGCGGGATCCGAGATCACTGCGCCTCCGGGCAGGACGCGTTTCAGCTGCGCGACGAGATCGTCCTTGCGCGAGAGAATGCGCGCATCCGGCTCGGGCATCTGCATGGGGCGGCCTCCTCCAACTCGGGATGAGGGTAATGCGGAGCCGGCCTCTTGGAAACACCGAAGGACGCGGCCGCGCGAGGGCGTGATCTTGGCGCGTCGCCACGCTCTGCTGCCGCGAGATGACGGACGGGACGCGGGCCCGAACCCACTCGAGCGGCCCGCCTCCCGTCCGAAGAGGCGCACCCAAGCCCCTTGCACCCGGTCATGCTTTACCGCACCTCTTGCATCCATGACCTGGATCAAGATTGTCCACCTCCTGTGCGTCATGGGCTGGATGACCTCCATCTTCGCGGTGCCGCGGGCGCTGATCTACTGGAAGCGGGAACACGCCCGACTGCAGGAGTTCGGCCCCTTGGGCGATCTGACGATCCGCCTCTACCGCTTCTCGGCGGGGCTCGGGGTGATCGCGCTGATCACCGGCCTCTGGCTCGGCGGGCTCTGGGGCATGCCGGCCTGGGTATGGCTGAAGCTCGCGCTCGTGCTCGCTCTCGTCGGCCATTACGTCATGACCGGCCTCATGGTCCTGCGCGCGCGCCGCGGCGAGTTCCGGGAAAGCGACAGGTTCCTGCGGATCTTCAACGAGGTGAGCGTGCTCGGGGTGATCGCGGTGCTCTGGGTCGTCGTGGCGAAACCGTTCTGAGACATCGGTGCCCCCTCCCGCCGCTTCGGCATCGGCCGGGCACACGGACGCGACACACAAAGGTGACGGGTCCGGCCGGTCCGCGATGGTATGTCACCGGCAACGATGCGGCCGGGAAAGCTGGGGGCAAGGCGATGAAGAGATTCCTGCTGGCGGTGGTGCCGGTCCTGATGGCGACGTCGCTCCATGCCGGCGAGCCCGAAGTGAAGGACATGACGGCCGACAAGACCGGCATGTCGTGGCGCATCTCGGTGACGATCGCGCATCCGGACGAGGGATGGGACCATTATGCCGATGCCTGGCGCATCGAGGATGCGGAGGGCAGGGTGCTCGGCACCCGCGAGCTCCTTCATCCGCACGTGGAGGAGCAGCCCTTCACCCGATCGCTGAGTTCGGTGATGATCCCCGACGGCGCTCGCGAGATCTTCGTGCGGGCGCATTGCACTCTTCACGGCTGGAACGAGGAACCCGTCCGCTTCGAGGTGACCCGGGGCAGGTAGGCGCGCCGGATCAGACGGCGCGGCTGTACTGCGTGTCGCTTCGGGCCAGGAAACCGTCGAACTCCGCGCAGAGCAGGCGGGCGAAACGTCCGTCGCTTGCGGTGAGCCGCAGCCTGCCGTGGTCGAGCGCCACCTCGTCGCCGAACCGCGCGGTCACCCGGGCGATCTCGGGCGCGAAATGCCCCAGATCGAAGCCATGGCGGGACGCGACCTCGGGAAGGTCCACCGCGAAATCGCACATGATCCGGTCGATGATCTCGGCCCGGCACCGGTCTTCGGGGCCGAGCGCGAAGCCCCGGGCGCTGGCGAGTCGCCCGCCGTCGATGGCCTGCGCCCAGACGCCGCTCGCCGCGGCGTTCTGCACGTGGCCCTGCGGGAACTTCGAGAGCGCCGAGGCGCCGAGCCCGATCAGGACCGGCGAGACGTCGGTGGTGTAGCCCTGGAAGTTGCGGGCGAGCCGCCCCTCGCGCGCCGCCACGGCGAGCGCGTCTTCCGGCAGGGCGAAATGGTCGATCCCGACCGGCTTGTATCCGGCCCAGGCCAGCATGCGCTGGCTGATCTCGAAGAGCGCGAGCCGCTCGGCCGGCCCCGGCAGGCTGTCGGGCGGAATGAGCCGCTGCCGCCGCGCCATCTGCGGGACATGCGCGTAGCCGTAGATCGCCGCCCGGTCGGGGCGCATCTCTTTCACCGTCTCGAGTGTCGCGCGCAGGCTCGCCGAGGTCTGGAACGGCAATCCGTAGATGAGATCGACATTGAGCGACGCCGCCCCGCGCTTGCGCAGCTCGGCCGCGGCCCAGGCGGTGACCTCGACGGTCTGTGCGCGGCCGATGGCGTTCTGCACTTCGGGCGCGAAATCCTGCACTCCGATCGAGGCGCGGGTCAGTCCCATCGCAGCCAGCGCGTCGAGGCGGGCGTCGTCGATCTCGGTCGGGTCGACCTCGACCGAGATCTCGGCGTCTTCGGCGACGTCGAAGGCGGCGCGCAGGTCGCGGTTCACCGTCTTCAGGAGGTCCGGCCTCAGGATCGTAGGCGTGCCGCCCCCGAAATGGATCGCGGACACTCTCTGGCGCCGCCCCAGCATCCCCGCCACGCGCCAGATCTCCATCCCGAGCCGCGTCACGTAATCGTCGATCGGACGGTCGGTGAGCGTGCCCTGCGTGCGGCAGGCGCAGAAATGGCAGAGCCGGCGACAGAAGGGCACGTGAAGGTAGACCGATACCGGCTGATCCTCGGGCACCGCGTGGAGCCATGCGGCGTGGCTGTCAGGCCCCACCGCGGCGGTGAAGTGGTTCGCCGGAGGGTAGCTCGTGTAGCGAGGCACCGAGGCGCGGCGCAGAAGCGCATTGGCGATGGGGGCTTTATCGGTCATGACCGAGGGATTAGGCTCGGAAGTGTCAACGCGCCTTGACCTGAATCAAATGACTGCCGCCTAATGCGTACAGAGGTGAGTGCGATGCCGAGTCCCAAGCTTCGCGAGAACTGCGCCGATTGCCCGATCCGGTACCGGGCGGTCTGCGCCTATTGCGAACCGGACGAACTCGAGGTGCTCGAGCGGATCAAGTCCTATTCCGAGATCGCGTCGGGCCAGCCGATCTTCTTCGCCGGCGAGCCGATGACCCATGTGGCGAGCGTCGTGACCGGCGCTGCGGTCCTGTCGCGCACGCTCGAGGACGGACGGCGTCAAATCAACGGCGTCATGCTGCCCTCGGACTTCATCGGACGGCCCTGGCGCGAGACGATACCCTTCGACGTGACCGCCGCCGGCCCGGTGACGCTCTGCCGATTCGAGCGCAAGGCCTTCGAGGCGATTCTCAAGGAGACGCCGCATGTATCGGAGCGCCTCCTCTCGATGACGCTCGACGATCTCGATGCCGCCCGCGACTGGGCCGTGGTGCTCGGCCGCATGGCCGCACGGGAGCGCATCGCCGCCTTCCTGCTCTTCCTCTCGCGCCGTCTCGGCAAGCCAACCCCCGGAAATGCACAGAGAATCACGTTCTCCATGCCGCTCACCCGAGAGGCGATCGCAGATGCGCTGGGCCTTACGCTCGAAACCGCGAGCCGCCAGATGTCGGCCCTGCGCCGCGACGGGCTGATCGAGACCGAAGGCCGCTCGACCGTCATCGTCCCCGACCTCACCGCGCTGCAGGACGAGGCGCAGGACGACGCCGACGGCTCCGACATCCTCTGAATCCGGTCCCGAGTCGCGCCGCAGGGCCCTGCCGCGACTCGAATTGACCCACATCAAGGAAGTTAACCCCCATCCCGTGTGATCCGGGCCCGAGAGGCGGCCTCAATTCGGGCCGCCGCGCCCGAATCGGAGACCAGGGATGGATTACGTCAAACTCATCGTTCTGGGGATCGTCACCCTGCTCGCCGCGGTCGCGGCCAACTGGGCCCATGACCTGGCCTACCAGGTCCACGCGATCCTCATCATGCTCATCGCCGGCGGCCTGTTCCTGTGGCAGGTCCGCCAGATCGACGAACCCGAGGTGGCGCGCACCACGGCCTTCGTCCCGGCCTCTGCCGGCTACATGGACGGCCCGATCCGCTACGGCGTGATCGCGACGGCGTTCTGGGGCATCGCCGGCTTCCTCGTCGGCACCTTCATCGCCTTCCAGCTCGCGTTTCCGGTCCTGAACTTCGACTGGTCCGAGGGCTACCTCAATTTCGGACGCCTGCGCCCGCTGCACACCTCGGCGGTGATCTTCGCCTTCGGGGGCAACGCGCTCATCGCGACCTCGTTCTACGTCGTGCAGCGCACCTCCGGCACCCGGCTCTGGGGCGGCGACCTCGCCTGGTTCGTCTTCTGGGGCTACAACCTCTTCATCGTGATCGCGGCCACGGGCTACCTCCTCGGGGCGACGCAATCCAAGGAATACGCCGAACCCGAATGGTACGCCGACATCTGGCTCACCATCGTCTGGGTCGCCTACCTCGTCGTCTACATGGGCACGCTGATGACCCGGAAGGAGCGCCACATCTACGTGGCGAACTGGTTCTTCCTCGCCTTCATCGTGACCGTCGCGCTGCTGCACGTGATGAACAACCTCTCGATCCCGGTGTCGATCTTCGGCTCGCGCTCGATCCAGGTCTTCTCGGGCGTGCAGGACGCGATGGTGCAATGGTGGTACGGCCACAACGCCGTCGGCTTCTTCCTGACCGCAGGCTTCCTCGGGATGATGTACTACTTCGTGCCGAAGCAGGCCGGGCGCCCCGTCTACAGCTACAAGCTCTCGATCATCCACTTCTGGGCGCTGATCTTCCTCTACATCTGGGCCGGTCCGCACCATCTGCACTACACCGCGCTGCCGGACTGGGCCTCGACCCTCGGCATGGTGTTCTCGATCGTCCTCTGGATGCCGAGCTGGGGCGGCATGATCAACGGCCTGATGACCCTCGAGGGGGCGTGGGACAAGATCCGCACCGACCCGATCATCCGGATGTTCGTGGCCAGCCTCGCCTTCTACGGCATGTCGACCTTCGAGGGCCCGATGATGTCGATCCGCGCGGTCAACTCCCTGTCGCACTACACCGACTGGACCATCGGCCACGTGCATTCGGGCGCGCTCGGCTGGAACGGGCTCATCACCTTCGGCTGTCTCTACTTCCTGACGCCGAAGCTCTGGGGGCGTCCGCAGATGTACTCGGTCCGCGCGATCAACCTGCACTTCTGGCTCGCGACCGTCGGGATCGTCCTCTACGCCTCCTCGATGTGGGTCACCGGCATCATGGAGGGCCTGATGTGGCGCGAGGTCGACGCCAACGGCTTCCTCGTGAACTCCTTCGCCGACACAGTTTCCGCCAAGTTCCCGATGTACGTGGTGCGCGGTCTCGGCGGTGTCCTCTACCTCACCGGTGCGCTGATCATGGCCTGGAACATGTGGATGACCATCCGCGTGCCGCAGACCTCGGCGCAAGCCGTTCCCGCGGAGTGATCTGACATGACAAAAGACAACGAAAAGATCCCGAGTGCCAAGGACGACCCCAAGGTCGTCCAGCCGGGCGACGGCGGCGTGCCCAACGAGCTTCCGCACCACAGGAAGCTGCTCGACAAGCACGCCTTCCTCGAGCGCAACGCCTCGGCGCTTCTGGTCGGCACGTTCCTCATGGTCACCGTCGGCGGCATCGTCGAGATCGCGCCGCTCTTCTGGCTCGAGAACACGATCGAGAACGTGGAGGGCGTGCGCCCCTATTCCCCGCTCGAGCTTGCGGGCCGCGAGATCTACATCCGCGAGGGCTGCTACGTCTGCCACAGCCAGATGATCCGCCCGATGCGCGACGAGGTGGAGCGCTACGGCCATTACAGCCTCGCGGCCGAGTCGAAATACGACCACCCGTTCCAGTGGGGATCGAAGCGCACCGGCCCCGACCTTGCCCGCGTGGGCGGGCGCTACTCGGACGAATGGCACGTCGATCACCTCTACGATCCGCAGACCGTGGTGCCGGAATCGGTCATGCCGAAATACGACTTCCTCGCCCGCGCGGATATCGGCCCCGATTACATCGAGGAGCTGCTCGAGACCCAGCGCCTCGTCGGCGTGCCCTATACCGACGAGATGATCGCGAGCGCCCGCGCCGACTTCGTGGCGCAGGCGGACCCGATGGGCGACTGGGACGGGCTGCTCGAGCGCTATCCCGGCGCTCAGACCCGCAACTTCGACGGGCAGGGGGCGCTGACCGAGATGGATGCGCTGATCGCCTATCTGCAGATGCTCGGCACGCTGGTCGATTTCTCGACCTTCGAAGCCGCCGACGCGCGCTGAGGAGGACGGCATGAGCACCTACGATCAACTCCGCCATTTCGCCGACAGCTGGATGCTGATCGCGATGTTCCTCTTCTTCGCGGGCGTCTGCATCCGGGCCTACCTGCCGCGCATGCGAGAGGCGCACGCGGAGGCGGCAAGCGTCGTGTTCCGCAACGAAGAGCCGGTGGACGCTGCGTCCCCGGCCGCCGATCACCCCGAAAGGCAAGAGCCATGAGCGAGAAGAAGACTGACAAGGTGACCGGCGTCGAAACCACCGGCCACAGCTGGGACGGCATCGAGGAGCTGAACAACCCGCTCCCCCGCTGGTGGCTCTGGACCTTCTACGGCACGATCGCCTGGGGCGTGATCTACACGATCCTCTTCCCCGCCTGGCCGCTGGTGAATTCCGCGACCGCCGGCGTGCTGAACTGGTCGACCCGCAGCGAGGTGGCCGAGCGCATCGCCGCCGTCGAGGAGGCCAACGCCCCGATCGAGGCGCGGCTGGTCGAGACGAGCCTCACCGAGGTTCCGGCCGACGACCAGCTCTATTCCTACGCCGTGAACGCCGGCGCCGCGGTCTTCCGCACCAATTGCTCGCAATGTCACGGCTCGGGCGCGGCGGGGGCCAAGGGCTACCCGAACCTGCTCGACGACGCGTGGCTCTGGGGCGGCACGGTCGAGGACATCGCATACACCGTGCGCCACGGCATCCGGAACGAGGACGATCCCGACGCCCGCTACAGCCAGATGCCCGCCTTCGGCGAGATGCTGTCGCGGGACGAGATCGCGACGCTCGTCACCCATGTCCAGTCGCTCCAGTCCGGTGCGGATCCGCTGGCGGGGCCGGGAGGAGAGCTCTTCGAGTACAACTGCGCCTCCTGCCACGGCGAGGACGCGCGCGGCATGCGCGAGATGGGCGCGCCGAACCTCACCGACGCCATCTGGCTCTACGGCTCGGACGACGCGACGCTGACGCAGACGATCACCTACGCGCGGTTCGGCGTCATGCCGAACTGGGGCGCACGGCTCAGCGATGCCGAGATCGCCGCGGTCGCGACCTACGTGCACCAGCTCGGCGGCGGAGAGGAGACCGCCGCCGAGTGAGGAGGGGTCCCCGGGGGGCTTGTTCGCACCAGACCTCAGACGGGGGCCGAGGGGCGCGCCGGAGACGGCGCGCCCCGACTGCGTCCGAACCTCTCCCCGGGCGAATACGCAATGCGCATGTCCCCGAACTTCTGCAAGAGCGGCGAACCGGTCTCTTGCCTGTCGCCGCCAAACCGGAATACGCGCCGCACCGCATCCGTGCATCTCCCGACTTTCCCTTGCGCAACATGCACCGCACGGCAGGTGCCGCTTGATCCACGTCAAGGTCGCGCGCTCCGGGGATGCGTAGAGAGGGGTGCGAACAAGCCGAGTCCCTATCCGCCCGAGGTCATCCCATGATGAGCGACACCTCCCTCTACGCCGCGCGCGAGCCGATCTTCCCGCGCCGCGTCTCCGGAAAGTTCCGGACCCTGAAATGGGCGATCATGATCGTCACGCTCGGGATCTACTACGTGACCCCGTGGATCCGCTGGGACCGGGGCCCCGCGCTCGCCGATCAGGCGGTGCTCGTCGATCTCGCGAACCGGCGCTTCTACTTCTTCTGGATCGAGATCTGGCCGCACGAATTCTACTTCGTCGCGGGCCTGCTGATCATGGCGGGGCTCGGCCTCTTCCTCTTCACCTCGGCCTTGGGCCGCGTCTGGTGCGGCTATGCCTGCCCGCAGACCGTCTGGACCGACCTCTTCCTCTTCGTCGAGCGCCGCATCGAGGGCGACCGCAACGCCCGCCTGCGCCTGCACAAGGCCCCCTGGAGCGCCCAGAAGCTGCGCCTCCGCCTCACCAAGTGGACGCTCTGGATGATCATCGGCCTGCTGACGGGCGGCGCGTGGGTCTTCTACTTCACCGACGCGCCGACGCTCGCCCGGGATCTCGTCACCTTCAGCGCGCATCCCGCCGCCTACACCACCATCGCCATCCTCACCGCGACGACCTTCGTCTTCGGCGGCTTCATGCGCGAGCAGATCTGCATCTATGCCTGCCCCTGGCCCCGCATCCAGGGCGCGATGATGGAGGAGGACACCCTCACCGTCGCCTACCGCGACTGGCGCGGCGAGCCGCGCGGCAAGGGCCTCCGCCGCCGCCACGCGCAGGAGGCCGGGCAGGTCGAGGACGCACACTCCGTGAGCTACGCCGCGGGTCCCCAGATCGGCGGCCGCGCCCCCAGCATTCCGATGCCCGGCGTGCCCGCCATCAACATGGGTCCGGTCCGCACCGACGGGCCCGGCGACTGCATCGACTGCAACGCCTGCGTGAACGTCTGCCCCATGGGCATCGACATCCGCGACGGCCAGCAGCTCGCCTGCATCACCTGCGCGCTTTGCATCGACGCCTGCGACGAGGTCATGGGCAAGATCGGCAAGCCGCGCGGGCTCATCGACTACATCGCGCTCTCGGACGCCCCCCGCGAGCGGTCGGGCGAGCCGCCGCGCTCCGCCTGGCGGCACGTCTTCCGGCCGCGCAACCTCCTCTATTTCGGGCTCTGGGCCGCGATCGGCGTGGCGCTGACCGTGGCGCTCTTCGTGCGGCCCGACATCGACATGACCGTCGCGCCGATCCGCAACCCGACCTTCGTGACGCTCTCGGACGGTACGATCCGCAACGCCTACGACATCCGCCTGCGCAACAAGCACGGTGAGCCGCGCGACTTCGCCATCTCGATCACCTCGGGTGCGGACCTCGCCGTCTCGATCGAGGGCACGGACGGCCTCGTGACCGAAGTGCCCGCGGACACGCAGGATCTGAAACGCGTCTACGTCTCCGCCGCGCCCGGCACCGAGGCCGCGCGCAGCGAGGAGACCGACCTGCGCTTCTGGGTCGAGGACGTCGTCTCGGGCGAGCGCGCGCATGTCGACAGCATCTTCAACGGACAGGAGGGATACGATGTTCGTGCCAATGACGGGCCGTAAGGTCTTTGCCCTCTTCGCGCTCGGTTTCGGGACGATCATCGCCGTGAACGTGGCGCTCGCCGTCAGCGCCGTGCGCACCTTCCCCGGTCTCGAGGTCAAGAATTCCTATGTCGCGAGCCAGCATTTCGACGAGGAGCGCGCCGCACAGGAGGCGCTGGGCTGGCAGGCCGAGACCCACGTGGACGAGGGCCGGCTGGTGATCTCGCTGACCGGCGAGGACGGCGGTGCCGTGAAGCCGAGAACCCTAAGCGTCACCATCGGCCGCCCCACCACCGACGCCGACGACCGCGAGTTGAAGCTCGTCCGCGACGGTACGGCCTATGTTGCGGGGATGCCCTCCGGTGTAGGTGCCTGGCAGGTGCGGATCGCCGCGACCTCGGCGGACGGAACGCCCTTCCGCCAGCGCATCACGATCTGGTCCGGGAGCGGGAAATGACCGCCGCCTGCGCCTGCGGAGGCATCGCGGCCGTGCCCGCGTCAGCGGCCGAGGCCCGTCCCGACATCCTGATCCACCTGCCCACGATCCATTGCGCGGCCTGCATCGTGACCGCCGAGCGGACGCTCTCCGCCGCGCCCGGCGTGCTCTCCGCCCGCGTCAACATGGGCCTGAAACGCGCCCTCGTCACGACCGACGGCACCGCATCCGCCCTCGATCTCTGCACCCGTCTCGAAGCCGCGGGACTTTCCGCGCAGCCGCTCGATGCCGCGACGCTGGGGCAGGGCGCCGATCATGCGGGCCGCGATCTCCTCATGCGCATGGGCATCGCGGGCTTTGCAATGATGAACGTGATGCTCCTGTCGGTCGCGGTCTGGTCGGGCGCGGCGGAATCCACCCGCCAGCTCTTTCACCTGATCTCGGCCGCGATCACCGTCCCCGCCATCGCCTATTCCGCCCGGCCCTTCTTCGACGCCGCGTGGCGCTCGCTGAAGGCTGGCCGCCTCGGCATGGACGTGCCGATCTCGCTCGCGATCCTGCTCGCGACCGCCATGTCCCTCGCCGAAATCGTCACGCGAGAGGGCCATGTCTGGTTCGAGGCGGCGCTCTCGCTCACCTTCTTCCTTCTCGTCGGACGCTATCTCGACCAATCCTGCCGCCGGGCCGCCCGCTCCGCCGCCGCCGAGCTCTCGGCGCTGGACGTGCCCACGGCGACCCGCCTTGGCGCGGACGGTCCCGAAACCGTCCCGAGCGGTGCGCTCGTGCCCGGCGACCGCATCCGCGTCCTGCCCGGCCAGCGCCTGCCCGCCGACGGCGTGATCGAGGAGGGCGAGACCGACCTCGACCGCTCGGCCATGACCGGCGAGACCGAGCCCGCCGCCGCCGCCCCCGGCGACGAGGTCCGCGCGGGCGAGACCAACCTCACCGGCGCGCTCGTCGTCCGCGTCGCCCGCGCCGGGCAGGACACGCAGCTCGCCCGGCTCGCCTCGCTGGTCGCCGTCGCCGAGACCGCGCGCAACCGCCATGCCTCGCTCGCCGACCGCGCCGGGGCGGCCTACGCGCCGCTCGTGCATCTCCTCGCCGCCGCGTCCTTCGCCTTCTGGTGGGCCTGGGGCGGCGACGCCTGGCAGGCGCTCGGCATCGCCATCGCCGTCCTGATCATCACCTGCCCCTGCGCGCTCGGCCTTGCAGTGCCCGCTGTCTCGGTCGCGGCCTCGGGCCGGCTCTTCCGCGCGGGCCTTCTCGTGAAATCCGCGACCGCGCTCGAACGCCTCTCGGAGGTCGACACGATCGTCTTCGACAAGACCGGCACGCTGACGACCGGCACACCCGCCATCGCCGCGGCGCCCGGAGGCACCGCCCTGTCGGTCGCGCGCGCTCTGGCCGAGGGCTCCGACCACCCCGCCGCGCGGGCGCTCGCGCGCCACGCCCGGGACCGGGGCGCGGAACCCGCAACGGTCGAGGCGCGCCGCGAGGTCCCCGGCCACGGCGTCGCCGGGATCTGGGGGATCTCGACGGTCCGCCTCGGACGGGCCTCCTTCACCGGCGCCGAAGAGGACGGCCGTTCGGGCATGTGGCTCCATATCGGTGGCTCCGAGCCCGAGCGCATCCTGCTCAAGGAAATGCTCCGCTCCGGTGCCGAGGACGCCGTCGCCGCCCTCAAGGCGAACGGCTACCGCGTGCTCATGCTGTCGGGCGACGGGGCGCTCGCCGTGGCGGACACCGCGCAGCGGCTCGGCATCGACGAGGCCGAAGGCGGGCTCTCTCCCGAGGACAAGGTCGCCCGGCTGGAGGGCCTCGCCGCCGAGGGACGGCGCGTCCTGATGGTCGGCGACGGGCTCAACGACACCGCGGCCCTCGCCGCCGCGCATGCCTCCATCGCGCCCGGCACCGGGCTCGACGCCGCGCGCAGCGCCGCGGACGTGGTGCTGCTGACCGGCTCTCTCCTCGCGGTGCCCGAGGCGCTGCGCGTCGCCAAGGCCGCCCGCGCGCGCATGGCGCAGAACCTCTGGCTCGCCGCGGGCTACAACGCGATCGCGATCCCGGTGGCGCTCGTCGGCCTTGCGACGCCGCTTCTGGCGGCGCTCGCCATGTCCACCTCCTCCATCACGGTCTCGCTCAACGCGCTCAGGCTCTCGCGATGAACATTCTCGCCTTCCTCATCCCGGTCTCGCTGATCCTCGGCGGCCTCGGCCTCCTCGCCTTCGTCTGGTCGCTGAGGGCGGCGCAATACGAGGATCTCGAAGGCGCGCGCCACAGGATCCTCTCGGACGATCACGACGACGCGCCGATGCGCTGACGGGCGGAAATTCGCCCGGCCGGCCTACGATTCGGCCACGGGCGCCAATTTTTCATCCGCGCAAGTGCATTTTTGCGGAATCGCACGGGTTTACCCGCTTGCATCCGGGCGCAGTGCCGGTCAACCATTCGCCCCATGGCGGCGCCACGCGGGTTCGCGAAAAGAGCGCCGGTCAAAACGTATCTGGGGAGGTCACTCGATGACTCTTATCCGCACCACGCTGGCAGCGGGCGCAGCCGTGCTCGCGCTCAGCGCCGCGGCGTCTGCACAGACGCTCATCTACTGTTCCGAAGGCTCGCCCGAGGGCTTCGACCCGGCGCTCTACACCGCCGGCACGACGTTCGACGCATCCTCGCGTCAGGTCTACAACAAGCTCGTCGAGTTCGAGCGCGGCACCACCGACATCGTGCCGGGTCTCGCCGAGAGCTGGGAAGTGTCCGACGACGGCACCACCTACACCTTCAAGCTCCGCGAGGGCGTGAAGTTTCACTCGAGCGACCAGTTCACCCCGTCGCGCGACTTCAACGCCGACGACGTGATCTTCTCGTTCGACCGCCAGGGCAACGAAGAGAACCCTTACAATTCCTATTCGGGCGGCACCTGGGAATACTACAACGCCATGTCGATGCCCGACCTCGTCGAGAGCATCGAGAAGGTCGACGACTACACCGTCCGCTTCAACCTGACGCGCCCCGAAGCGCCGTTCATCGCCAACATGGCAATGGATTTCGCGTCGATCCTGTCCAAGGAATACGCCGACCAGCTGCAGGAAGCCGGCACTCCCGAGCTTCTGAACCAGCAGCCCATCGGCACCGGCCCGTTCTCCTTCGTCGGCTACCAGAAGGACGCGGTGATCCGCTACAGCGCCAACCCGGATTACTGGAAGGGCGCCGCGCCGATCGAGAACCTCGTCTTCGCGATCACGCCTGATGCGTCCGTGCGCTACCAGAAGCTGCAGGCGGGCGAGTGCCACGTCATGCCGTATCCGAACCCCGCGGATCTCGAGGCGATGGAAAGCGACGAGAACGTCAACCTGATGCAGCAGGAAGGCCTGAACGTCGGCTATCTCGCGTTCAACACGCAGGTCGAGCCCTTCGACCAGGTCGAGGTGCGCCAGGCGCTGAACATGGCGATCGACAAGCAGGCGATCATCGACGTGGTCTTCCAGGGCGCGGGCACCGCGGCCAAGAACCCGATCCCGCCGACGATCTGGTCCTACAACGACGAGGTCGAGGACTATCCCTACGATCCCGAGCAGGCTCAGCAGATGCTCGAAGAGGCCGGCGTGACCGATCTCTCGATGGAGATCTGGGCGATGCCGGTGCAGCGTCCCTACAACCCCAACGCCCGCCGCATGGCCGAGCTTCTGCAGGAAGACTTCGCCCAGGTCGGCGTGGACGTCGAGATCGTGTCCTACGAGTGGGGCGAGTATCTCGAGCGCTCCAAGGACATCGAGCGCGAGGGTGCGGTGCTGCTCGGCTGGACCGGCGACAACGGCGATCCGGACAACTTCCTCGCCGTGCTTCTCGGCTGCGACGCCGTCGGCAACGCGAACCGCGCCCAGTGGTGCAACGAGGAGTTCGACGGGCTGATCCAGGAAGCCAAGACGGTGAGCGAGCAGGAAGAGCGCGCACGCCTCTACGAGGAGGCGCAGGTCGTCTTCAAGGAGCAGGCGCCGTGGGCGACCATCGCGCACTCGATCGTCTTCGAGCCGATCCGCCCCGAAGTGACCGACTACAAGATCGACCCGTTCGGCGGTCACATCTTCTACGGCGTCGGCCTCGAGCAGTGACGCCAGTAAGCTGATCGGAGGGCCGGGGACGACGTTCCCCGGCCTTTCGCGATTCCGGACCGGCGCGAATTTGCGCAGGTGACCGTCAAAACGGCATTGCCATCCGGCGGCGCCTCGCCTAACGGACAGCCCCTATGACCGACCGCTACGCAGAGTTCCGCGCGCTTGCCCGTTCGCTCGGGGTAGGTGCGGTAGGGCTGGTACCCGGCCCGAACTTCGAGCGCCTCTACCACGCCCACTTCTCGACCTCGGAACGCCCGACGCTGGTGGTGATCCCCGAGACGGGACCGCCCGCCGCGATCGTGCCCAATCTCGAGCTCGGCTCCTGGGCCGCTCTCGGCTTCGAGGGCGAGGTCTTCGACTGGCGCGACCAGGACGGCTACGCCGAGGCCTTCGCGGCGCTCGGCCGGCACATGCCGCTCTCCTCCATCGCGGTCGAGGGGCAGGTGATGCGCGTCTTCGTGCACCACGCGCTCGCCGCCGCATGTCCCGGGATCGAGATCCGCGATGGGGAGACCGCGATCAGCGGGCTTCGCATGGTCAAGACCGGCGCCGAGGTGGCCGCGCTCGAAGAGGCGATCCGCATCTCCGAGGCCGCACTCGGCGAGGTGACCGATGCCGTCCGCCTCGGCATGACCGAGCGCGAGATCGAGAGCCGCCTCGTTTCCGCGCTCTTCTCCCACGGGGCAGAGGGACTGGCCTTCGGGCCCATCGTCGCCGCCGCCGAGAATTCGGCCAAGCCCCATGCCAGCGCTCGCGACTACGCGCTGCAATCCGGCGACGCGCTGCTGATCGATTTCGGTGCCCGCGCGCAGGGCTTCTGCGCCGACATCACCCGCACCTTCTTCGTCGGGCACGCCTCCGACGAGGCCCGCGCCGTCTACGAGACCGTGCGCAGCGCCAACCAGCGCGGCCACGAGGTCGCGCGGGCGGGCATCACCGCGCACGAGATCGACGACGCCGTGCAATCCATCCTCGAAGCCTCGCCCTATGCGGACCGCATCCGCACCAAGACCGGCCACGGGCTCGGCCGCGAGGTGCACGAGGCGCCCTACATCATGCGCGGCAACGACCAGACCGTGCCCGCCGGCGCCGTCTTCACCAACGAACCCGGCCTCTACGACCTCGAGAGCTTCGGCGTCCGGATCGAGGACGACATCCTCGTGACGGAAGACGGCTGCCGCTCGCTCACCACCTTTCCACGCGAAATGAGGATCCTCGGCTGATGCTGCGCTTCGTCCTCTCCCGGCTTCTGACCTTCGTGCCGACCTTCTTCGGCGTCACGCTCGTGTCCTTCGCCTTCATCCGTCTGCTTCCCGGCGACCCGATCCAGCTGCTCGCCGGCGAGCGGGGCGTCAGCGAAGCCCGCTACAACGAGCTCGCCGAGCAGTTCGGCTTCGACGCGCCGATCTGGAAGCAGTACATCGATTACCTCATCGGCATCTTCCAGGGCGATCTCGGCACCTCCTTCGTGACCAAGCGCCCGGTGCTCGACGAGTTCATGGCGCTCTTCCCCGCGACGCTCGAGCTCTCGATCTGCGCGATCACCCTCGCGATCCTGATCGGCATCCCGGCGGGCGTCATTGCTGCGGTGAACCGCGGCAAGTTCTTCGACCAGGCGCTGATGACCACCGCGCTCGTCGGCTACTCGATGCCGATCTTCTGGTGGGCGCTCCTGCTGATCATCGTGTTCTCGAGCGGATTGGGCTGGACGCCGGTCTCGGGGCGCATGTCGCTGATGTACTTCATCGACGGGCCGACCGGCTTCATGACCATCGACGCGCTGCTTTCGGGCGAGGAGGGGGCCTTCAAGTCCGCCGTCTCGCACCTCATCCTGCCGACGATCGTCCTCGCCACGATCCCGCTCGCCATCATCGCCCGGCAGACCCGCTCGGCCATGCTCGAGGTGCTGGGCGAGGATTACGTCCGCACCGCCCGCGCCAAGGGCCTCGCGCCGCTCCGGGTCAACGGCATGCACGCCCTACGCAACGCGCTCATCCCGGTCGTCACCGTGATCGGCCTCTCGGTCGGCACGCTCCTCGCGGGCGCGATCCTGACCGAGACGATCTTCTCCTGGCCCGGCATCGGCAAGTGGATGGTCGATTCCATCTTCCGCCGCGACTACCAGGCGGTGCAGGGCGGCCTTCTGATCATCGCGGTGATCGTGATGATCGTGAACCTGACCGTCGACATCCTCTACGGTCTCATCAACCCGAAGATCCGGAACCGCTGACATGTCCGACGCAAGCTCAGCCACCGCCCGCACCATCGCGCAGGCCCCGCCCAGCCCGATCAGGGACTTCTGGAACGCGTTCAAGGAAAACCGCGGCGCCGTCGCAGGCCTCGTCGTGTTCGCGATCTTCCTCTTCATCGCGATCTTCGCGCCAATCATCTCGCCCTATCCGCCCGACGTGCAGTTCCGCGGCTCGCTCCTGCAGCCCCCGGTCTGGGAAGACGGCGGCACCTGGCAGTTCCCGCTCGGCACCGACCCGCTCGGCCGCGACATGCTCTCGCGGCTGATACACGGCGCGCGCTTCTCGTTCTTCATCGGCATCGTCGTCGTCACCGTCGCGACCTTCTTCGGCGTCGTCATCGGCGTCATTGCCGGCTTCGCCCCGACCTGGCTCGACACGCTGATCATGCGGATCATGGACATCGTGCTGTCCTTCCCGTCGCTCCTCATGGCGCTGGTGCTGGTGGCGATCCTCGGGCCGTCGCTCCTCAACGCCATGGTCGCGATCGCGATCGTCCTGCAGCCGCATTTCGTGCGCCTCACCCGCGCCGCCGTCATCTCGGAGCGCACCCGCGACTACGTCATGGCCGCGCGCGTCGCCGGGGCGGGGCGCCTCAGGATCATGTTCCGCACGGTCCTGCCCAACTGCCTCGCGCCGATCATCGTGCAGGCGGCTTTGTCCTTCTCGACCGCAATCCTCGACGCCGCGGCACTCGGCTTCCTCGGCATGGGCGCGCAGCCGCCCACGCCGGAATGGGGCACGATGCTGGCCGAGGCGCGCGAGTTCATCCTGCGCGCATGGTGGGTGGTGACCTTCCCCGGTCTCTGCATCCTCGTGACCGTGCTCGCCATCAACCTCATGGGCGACGGCCTCCGCGACGCCCTCGATCCGAAACTGAAGCGGAGCTGAGACGATGCCTCTTCTCGAAATCCGCAACCTCTCGGTCGAGTTCTCGACCACGTCCGGCAAGTTCCGCGCCGTCGACGGGATCGACGTCACCGTCGAGCCGAACGACCTCATGGCCATCGTCGGCGAGTCGGGCTCGGGCAAGTCGGTCTCGATGCTCGCGGTGATGGGCCTTCTGCCCTGGACCGCGACGATCACCGCCGACGTCATGGCCTTCAACGGCCACGACCTGCGCGACATGACGGCCAAGCAGCGCCGCCGCATCATCGGCCGCGACATGTCGATGATCTTCCAGGAGCCGATGAGCTCTCTCAATCCGTGCTTCACGGTCGGCTTCCAGATCAAGGAAAGCCTGAAGAAGCACACCGACCTCGACCGCAAGGGCCGTCAGAATCGCGCGATCGAGCTGATGCAGCTCGTCGGCATCCCGGCCCCGGAAAAGCGCCTCAACGCCTTCCCGCACCAGCTCTCGGGCGGCATGAGCCAGCGCGCGATGATCGCCATGGCGCTCGCCTGCGAGCCGAAGCTCCTGATCGCGGACGAACCGACCACCGCGCTCGACGTGACGATCCAGGCGCAGATCCTCGAGCTCCTGACGAGCCTTCAGGAAGAGACCGGCATGGCGCTCATCCTCATCACCCACGACATGGGCGTCGTGGCCGAGACGGTGCGCCGCGTGCAGGTCCAGTACGCCGGTCAGAAGGTCGAGGAGCAGGAAGTCGGCGCACTCTTCGACGACCCGCACCACCCTTACACCGCCGCACTTCTCGCGGCGCTCCCCGAACGCGCGACCGAGCGGCGGCTGCCGACCATTCCGGGCGTCGTGCCGGGGCAATTCGACCGGCCTCAGGGCTGCCTCTTCTCGCCGCGCTGCCGCTTCGCCAACGCGCATTGCAAGGCGGTCGAGCCGGTGCAGGCCAGCCCCGAGATGGGTCTCGCCCTCTGCCATTATCCGCTGTCGCACGGCGAGCCAACGAACCGGGAGAAGGCGTCATGAGCGAGGCGATCCTCACCGCAGAAACCCTGCAGCGCCACTACGAGGTCGGCGGCGGCGCCTTCTCGAAGCCGAGCACCGTGCGCGCGCTCGACGGCGCGTCCTTCACGCTCGAGCCCGGCAAGACGCTCGCTGTGGTGGGCGAATCGGGCTGCGGCAAGTCCACGCTCGCCCGCGTCGTGACGATGATCGAGCCGCCCTCCGGCGGCACGCTCTCGATCCGCGGCAAGGAGGTCGGCCCCGAAGGCGCCTCCAGGGACCGCGACCTGCGCGCCATGGTCCAGATCGTCTTCCAGGACCCCTACGGCTCGCTCAACCCGCGCCAGACCATCGGCCAGACGCTGATGGAGCCGCTGAAGCTCAACCGCCCCGAGGTCTCCGCCAAGGAGCGCGAGACCCGCGCCCGCGAGATGCTGCGCATGGTGGGCCTGCGCGACGAGCATTTCGACCGCTACCCGCACATGTTCTCGGGCGGCCAGCGTCAGCGCGTCGCGGTCGGCCGCGCGCTGATGCTCGAACCCAAGATCCTCGTCCTCGACGAGCCGGTCTCGGCGCTCGACCTCTCGATCCAGTCCCAGGTGCTGAACCTGCTGATCGACCTGCAGGAGAAGTTCCAGCTCGCCTATCTCTTCATCTCCCACGACCTCTCGGTGGTGCGTCACCTCGCCGACGAGGTCATGGTGATGTATCTCGGCCGGCCGGTGGAGACGGGACCCAAGGACGAGGTCTTCTCCCATCCGCGCCACCCCTACACCCAGGCGCTTCTCTCGGCGACGCCGGTCGCCGACCCCCGGCACACGAAGAACCGCATCAAGCTCGAGGGCGAATTGCCCTCGCCGATGGCCGTGCCGAAGGGCTGCCCGTTCAACCCGCGCTGCTGGCGCGCGACGGAGGAGTGCCGGCAGGAGTTTCCCCCCTACGAGGGCGAGCGCCACCGCTACGCTTGCTACCACCCGATCGAGGACTGATCGGCTCCGGCCCTCGCCGGAGATGGAACCGAACACCGGGGCCGGACCACCTTGCGGGGGTCCGGCCCCGTCTCGTTTCCGCCTTGCATGTCGGGCCGGATCGGACCACATCTTCCCACCGATCCGAAGACGGGGGACGCCATGAGCAAGACGAAGTCGATCCTGACCGGCATCAAGCCGACGGGGCAGGTCCATATCGGCAATTACGCGGGTATGATCCGCCCGACGCTCGACCTGATGGCCTCCAACCCGGATGGCGACAATTACCTCTTCATCGCCAATTACCACGCGCTGAACTCGATCGGCGACGCGGGCCAGATCCGCCAGTTCACCCACGAGGTCGCCGCCTGTTTCCTCGCGCTCGGGCTCGACCTCTCGCACACCAACTTCTACCGGCAATCCGACGTGCCGGAGGTGTTCGAGCTGACGCAGGTGCTCTCGTCCGTGACGCCCAAGGGCCTGATGAACCGCGCCCATGCCTACAAGGCGGCGGTCGACGCCAACGCCGACAAGCCCTCGGCCCAGCCCGACGACGGCGTCAACATGGGGCTCTTCACCTATCCGATCCTGATGTCGGCGGACATCCTTCTCTTCGACGCGGACGTGGTGCCCGTCGGCAAGGACCAGATCCAGCACGTCGAGTTCGCCCGCGACATCGCGGGCTACTTCAACCGCCGCTACGACACCGAGTTCTTCACCCTGCCGGACCATTCGGTGCAGGAGAACCTCGAGGCCATCGTCGGTCTCGACGGCCGCAAGATGTCCAAGAGCTACGGCAACACGATCCCGCTCTTCGCGGACCCCAAGACGCGCCGCAAGATGATCAACAAGATCGTCACCGACAGCAAGCTGCCGGAAGAGCCCAAGGATCCCGACGGCAACACCGTCTACGAGCTCTACGCCGCGCTCGCCGAACCCGCCGAGGTGACGCATCTGCGGGCGCGCTTCGAAGAGGGCGGCATGGGCTACGGCGACGCCAAGCGCATCCTCGCCGACAAGCTCGACGAGCTCTTCGAGGTGCCGGCGGCGCGGTTCGCCGAGTACATGACCGACCCGGGCGAGCTCGAGGCGATGATGGAGAAGGCCTCGCGCCACGCCAAGGAGCGCGCCGCGGCCAAGGTCGAGGCGATGCGCACCCTGATCGGCACCTGATCCGCGCTCCGCGCGGCGAGGGCTCTGCCCTCGCGCTCCCGGGATATTTTCGTCAAGAAGAAGGGGCGGGCGCGGGGTGCCGGCTTCTTCGCGAGGCAGATGCCGACCGCACAAAAGGGCGCACACCGCGATTGCTCCCGGGGCCGCGTTTCGGCATCGCTTGCGCCGCGCGTGCGGGGCGGCATCATCGCGCGGCAAAAGGCAGGATTTCACATGACCCAGGCCCAGAAGAGCCACAGCACCCACAGCGCCACCGAGGACGCCCGCAACCGCGACATCCTGATCTGGGTGAACGGCAGGCTCCTGCACCGCAGCGCCGCCAAGGTCTCGGTCTACGATGCGGGCTTCCTCCTCGGCGACGGGATCTGGGAGGGGCTGCGGCTCCATGACGGCGAATGGGCGTTCCTGGGCGACCATCTCGACCGGTTCTTCGAGGGATGCCGCGCCATCGGCATGGATCCCGGCATCGACCGCGCCGGCCTCAAGGACGCCCTCGACGCCACCGCCGCGGCCAACGGCATGAGATCGGACGCCCATGCGCGCCTGATGATGACCCGCGGTCTCAAGGACAAGCCGTTCCAGCATCCGGGCCTCAGCACCTCCGGCAACACCCTCGTGATCATCGTAGAGCATTCCAAACCGGCCGAGACTCTGGCGGCGCGCGGCATCCGCCTCGCCACCGTGCCGCAGGTCCGCGGCCTGCCGCACAGCCAGGACCCCAAGCTCAACAGCCATTCCAAGCTCAACTGCATCATCGCCTGCGTGCAGGCCGAGGCGGCGGGCGCCGAGGAGGCGTTGATGCTCGATCCGCAGGGCTTCGTGAACACCACCAACGCCTGCAACTTCTTCATCGTCCGCCGCGGCGAGGTTTGGACCTCGACCGGCGATTACTGCATGAACGGCGTGACGCGCGCCAAGGTGATCGACCTCTGCCGCGCCAACGGCATCCCGGTGCGCGAGAAGAACTTCTCGCTCGCCGAGGCCTACGGCGCGGACGAGGCCTTCCTCACCGGCACGTTCGGCGCGCAGACCGCCGTCGCCTCGATCGACGGCAACCCGATCGGCGACGGCACCCGCCCGGTGACGGAGCGCATCCGCGCACTCTACCGCGACCTCGTCGCAGGCGACGTCGCGCAGCAGCAGGCCGCCCGGCCCGCACCCGCCGCGCCGGCCCCGCACCCCGCCGCCGACTTCGCCTCCCGCTTCGAGGCGCTTGCGGCGGAGCGTTCGCCCTTCTGCTTCGGCGCCGATCCCTCTCCCGCCATTCTCGAGGCGTGGGGCCTGCCGGTATCGGTCGCGGGCCTGCGGGAGTTCGTGTCGATCACGCTCGAGGCCATCGAGGAGGGCGTCGCGCTCCTTAAGCCCCAGGTCGCATTTTACGAGGCCTTCGGTCCGGCCGGCCTGCTTGAGTTGCAGCGTCTCATCACCGGCGCGCAGGCCCGCGGCGTCCTGGCCCTCGCTGACGCCAAGCGCACCGATATCGGCAATTCCGTCGCCGCCTACGGGCGCGCGTGGCTCGGCCCCGAAGGCTTCGGCGCCGATGCCATGACGCTCAGCGCCTATATGGGCGCGGGCACGCTCTCCCCGGTCCACGAGCACGCCGCCGCGACCGGCACCGGCACCTTCGTCGTCGTGCGCTCGTCGAACCCCGAGGGCGCCGCGCTGCAATCGGCCGAGGCGGGCGGAGAGGCCGTCGCCGACACGCTCGCCCGCGCCATCGCGGCCGAGAACGACCGCCTCGCCCCGAATGCCCCGGTCGGCCCCGTGGGCGCGGTCATCGGCGCGACGCTCGGCGCCGAGGCGGCGAGGACGGTCTCGCTCATGCCGAACGCGCTCTTCCTCGTCCCCGGCATCGGCGCGCAGGGCGCGAGCCTCGACGACCTCTCCCGGATCTTCGCGGGCGCCGGTCGGCGGGTCATCCCCACCTCCTCCCGTGCGGTGCTCGCGGCGGGACCGGACGTCGCGTCGCTGAAAGCCAGCATCGCCGAGACCCGCGACGCCGCCATGCGCCTGCGCGATCTCTGAGCGGAGGCTCTCGAGGCACGCAACGCGCGGCCCCCGCACGCGGTCTTCACGCGGCCCGGGGCAGCGTCGCCGCAACCCTTCCCACGCCGAGGTTGCCCGATGCCCGACACGTCGCCGATCCTGTCGCTGCCCTATCTCGCTCCCGCCCAGGCGCAGAAGCACGTCACCGTCAACGAGGCGCTGACCCGGCTCGACATCCTCGCCTGCCTCACCGTCCGCTCCCTCGGCGCCGAGACGCCGCCCGCTTCCCCGCAGGACGGCGAGGTCCACGCGCTCGGGCCCGCGCCGACCGGGGCATGGGCCGGACAGCCCGACATGCTCGCCGCCTTCACCGGGGGTGCGTGGCTCTTCCTTGCGCCGAAACCCGGCTGGCTCGCCGTCGAAGAGGCGACCGGCGCGCTTTACGTCCGCGGACCCGGCTTCTGGCGCGCCCCGCCGCTCGGTGCGGCAGAGATCGACAGGCTCGGCATCGGCGCGACGGCCGATGCCGGCAATCCGCTCACCGTCCGGGGGCCGGCGACGCTCCTCACCCATGACGGGGCGGGGCATCAGCTCAAGGTGAACAAGGCCGGCACGACCGAGACCGCCTCGCTGCTCTTCCAATGCGCCTGGTCCGGCCGCGCCGAGATGGGGCTCGCCGAAAGCGACGACTGGTCGATCAAGGTGTCGGCGGACGGATCGAACTGGATCACCGCGCTGACCTTCGACGCCGCCACGGGGCGCGCCGCGGGCGCCGCGGTGCAATCTGCGCCGGACGATGCCGGCCCGGGCAAGCTCATGCGCGCCGATTGGGGCTACGGACCCGGAACGCTTCTCGGCACAGTCTCGGAATCGGGCGGCACGCCCACCGGCGCCGCGATCGAAACCGGGAACGCCGCCACCGGCAGCTACACGCGGCTCGCGGACGGAACGCAAATCTGCCGCCACGCAGGCTTCGCCACCGCCTCGGGCGCGGCGGCGACATGGACCTTCCCGATGGCCTTCTCGGAGCCTCCCGCGGTCACCGCCACGCCGATTTCGGCCGGCGCCGCACGCCTCGTCACGATCTCCAACCGCAGCGCCACCGCGGTCGACGTCTCGAGCTTCGATGCCTCGGGATCGGACGCTGTCTCCCCCTCCTGCGACCTTGTGGCCATCGGCCGCTGGTTCTGACCGACGCGCATTCCTCGATCTGGCCGCGCCTCCGGAGGGCGCTAGATCCTCTCGAGCCGGTTCGAGGAGGAGCGGCATGAGGAGGCCGGTCACCATGTCCCCGCGCGACGGCGCACCCCCTCCGGGGTGCGACCTAAGAAAGGATATGACCCCGCCTGACGTTTCGGTAACACTTTGATCGTACGCTCTGCGCGGCACGGCGTATCGGTGACACGAGGAAGTCCCAAGAGAGGAAAACCATGTTAAAGAATTTGCTCGCCGCCACGGCGTTCGTGGCATTGCCAGCCGGTGCGGTCCTGGCGCAGGACGCCGCAGGCGACCCCGAGGCCGGGGAAAATGTCTTCCGCAAGTGCCAGGCCTGTCACATGGTCGGCGAGGACGCCCAGAACCGCGTCGGGCCCTCCCTGAACGGCGTGATCGGCCGCACCGCCGGCACGCTCGAGGACTTCAACTATTCCGACGCGATGGTCGCGAAGGGCGAGGAGGGTCTCGTCTGGTCCGCCGAGACGCTCATGCCGTATCTCGAGAATCCGCGCGAATACGTGTCCGGCACCAAGATGTCCTTCGCGGGTCTGCGCAAGGAGGAAGAGCGCGCCGACGTGATCGCGTATCTTCAGCAATTCTCCGAGGGCGGCGGCTCCTGATCCGCTCCGGGAGCGGCAGCGCGCCGCTCCGGAGAGCAGCCTGATCCCGGCCCGCGACGCATCCCCGCGCCGCGGGCCGTCTCGTTGAGGGCCGCGCCTGCCGTCACCGCCGGATCACCCTTGCAGCCAGGACAGGGCGCCTATGCGCTCTCCCGAGGTTGTCGCGGACGCGCCGCGACCTCACTCTCAGCGCTAACGCTGCAGTGCAGCACGTCCACTTGCGCATGTCCGGAGCACGACCATGACGACCGACAAGGCGCGGCACGCGTCCATCCTCCTTTCGCTGGCGCTCGGCGCCTTCGCCATCGGCGTCTCGGAATTCGCCGCGATGGGCCTTCTGCCGTTTTATGCCAGCGGGCTCGGCGTCTCCGAACCCGTCGCCGGCCACGCGGTCAGCGCCTATGCGCTCGGCGTCGTCATCGGCGCGCCCGTCCTCGCCGTGCTCTGCGCGCGCCTGCGCCGCCGCGCGGTCCTGATCGGCCTTATCCTCGCCTTCGCCGCCGCCAACCTGATCGGCGCCGTCGCGCCCTCCATGTCCGTGCTCACCGGCAGCCGCGTCCTCGCCGGCCTGCCGCACGGCGCCTATCTCGGCATCGCGATGCTCTTCGCAGCCGACCTCCTCCCGCGCGAGAAGCGGGCCCGGGGCGTCGCGCAGATCCTCTTCGGCCTGACGATCGCCAATGTCGTCGGCGTCCCTCTCGCCAGCGCCATCGGCCAGTCGGTGGGCTGGCGCAGCCTCTTCGTCATCGTCGCGCTCCTCGCCGTGGCCTCGGCGCTCTGGATCGCCCGCGTCGCGCCCGACCCCGATCCGGTGCAGGGCGCGAGCCCCCTGCGCGAGCTCGGCGCGCTGAAGAACCGGTCCGTCTGGCTCACGCTCGCCGTGGGCGCGGTCGGCTTCGGCGGCGTCTTCGCGGTCTATTCCTACCTCTCTGCGGCGATGATCGACGCCGCCAACGCACCCGGCTGGGCGATCCCGCTGGCGCTCTCGCTCTTCGGCGTCGGGGCGACCGCGGGCAACGTGCTCGCCGGGCGGCTCACCGAATGGTCGCAGATGGGCGCGGCGCTCGTCCTCCTCCTCGGCATGATCGCGACCTCGCTGCTCTATGCGAGCGTCATCGGCTCCTGGCCGCTGATGGCGATGAGCATCCTCGCGCTCGGCGTGACCGCGAGCCTCGTGATCCCGCTGCAGACACGGCTGATGGACGTGGCCGGAGACGCGCAGACGCTCGCCGCCGCGCTCAACCACGCCGCCTTCAACTTCGCCAACGCCCTCGGCCCGTTCCTCGCCGGCCTCGCCCTCGCCGCGGGGCATGGCTGGGCCTCGACCGGCATCGTCGGCGCGGGCCTCTCTGCGGGCGGCATCGTGGTCCTCGGCATCCTCTGGCTCGACAGCCGCCGCGGCGCGCTCGCCCCCGCCTGACGGCTCAGAGCAGCGCCACGATCAGCGGCGCGAGCACCGCCGTCAGCACCGCGTTGAGCCCCATCCCGATTCCCGCGAAGGCCCCCGCGGTCGAGTTGACCCGGAACGCGTGCGCGGTGCCGATCCCGTGCGCGGCGACGCCCACCGCAAAGCCCCGCGCCCGCCAATCGCGGATGCCAAGCGCGTTCAGCATCGGCGTCGCCATCACCGCTCCGGTGATCCCCGTCAGGATCACCAGCACCGCGGTCAGCGACGGCTGCCCGCCGATCGCCTCCGAGACGCCCAGCGCGACCGGGGCGGTCGCCGATTTCGGCGCGATCGACAGCAGCGTCTCGCCCCGCACGCCGAAGATCCAGGCCAGCCCCACCGCCGACAGGATCGCCGTCAGCGACCCCGCGAGAAGCGCCGCCGCCATCGGCAGCAGCGTCCGCCGCACCCGCGTGAGATTGTCGAAGAGCGGCAGCGCCAGCGCCACCGTCGCGGGCCCGAGCATGAAATGCACGAACTGCGCGCCCTCGAAATAGGTGGGATAGGGCGTCCGGGTGACCAGCAGCAGCGCCGACAGCAGGATCACCGCGATCAGCACCGGGTTCGCCAGCGGATGCCGCCCCGCGAGGTCCGACAGCCGCTCCGCCGTGACATAGGCCAGAAGCGTGACCGTCAGCCACAGCAGCGGATCCCGCGCGAGGTAGGTCCAGAGCTCGACAGCCTCATCCATCGCTCTCGTCCCCCGCTCCGGTCAGCCGCGCGACCCCGAGAAAGGCAAAGACCCCGGCGACGATGGCAAGCGCCGTCGATCCGATCAGCGCCCCGATCAGCGCGAGCCCGTTCTCGCCGAAGGTCGCGATATGCGCCGTGACGCCGACCCCCGCCGGCACGAAGAGCAGCGACAGATGCCCCAGCAGCCCCTGGCAGGTCGTGCGCATCCCGTCCGCGATGGCGGGCCGCGCGAGGAACAGGACGAAGAGCCCGGCAAGCCCGAGCACCGGACCCGGGATCGAGAGCCCGAGCCCCCGCGCGATGCTCTCGCCCGCGAGCTGAAAGACGAGAAGAACGGAGATGTTGCGGATCATGGGGCACCCTTTCGGTCTGCCCCGAGGCTAGCGGACCCGGCGGCGCCGGCAAGGTTCAGTCGCCGAACTCCCAGTTGCGCCGGCGCGGCACCCGGAGCGCGATCATCGGCTTCAGCCACGGCGAGCGGAACCGGTTGAGGTCGAGCGCCTCGTGCACGCCCACCGTCGTCTCGCCGTCCAGCACCGTCTCGACCATCGACCGCGAATAGAACGGCGCGTCGAGCATCGTCTTTACCTGCCGGGGCCGCGCGCCCTCGTCCCCCCGCGCTTGCCGCGGAATGCCCCAGAGCGTCCGCGACAGCTCCTGCCGCGGCGGCGGCGCGACGATCCCGGCCCCGCCCGACGCATCGAACCGCGCCGCGGTCGCCAGTTCGGAGCCGTCGCGCCGGACCGCGTCGTAGGTGGCGAGCGCGCCGTCCGCCGTCGGATACCGCCCCCAGGTCCAGCGCGAGAAATCCGCCTCGAGCGCCCGCGTCCCGAAATTCGCGTCGAAATAGCCGTGGCCCCTCCACTGCCAGCCCGCGGCCTCCATGTTCACCTCGATTCGCGACACCGGCGCGAAGGGCCGCCAGACATGCGCGCCGTCCGGGGTGAGCGGCATCTCCACCGCCGTCACCGCCTCGGGCGTCAGACGTATGGTGCCCTGCACCCGCCCGGGCAGCGGCGGCGCCGCCACCTCGTTCACCTCGATCACCAGCTCCGAGCCGTTCCAGTTCACTGCTGAGGGGCCGACCTGGAACCGCTGCGCGCTCTGCCGCAGCGCCGCCCGCCCGCGGTCCGTCATGGTGAAGCGCCCGCCCCGCCCGTAGGTCGCGACGTTGATGCAGACGTGGTTCTCCGGATCGCGCCGCCCCGACCACGCGTACCACGGCGAGAACACCGATCCGATGAAGGCTATGACCGAGATCGCCCGGGTGCCGTCGTCGCTGATCCCGTCGACATACCACCACGCGTAGCCGTCCGGCGGGACGGCGAGCGCGAAGCACGGTCCGTCCTTATCGCCTCGGCCGCGTGCCGTCCGGAAAGTGCCGCCATCGGCACCCCCGGACCCGGATGCACCCCGCCCCCCGCGAGGTAGAGGCCCGGAACCTTCGTCCGGGCCGTCGGGCGGGCGAAGGCCGCCATCGCCCCGTGCGGGCTCTGCCCGTAGAGGGAACCGGCGCTCCCCGGACACAGGGCTTCGAAATCCTCTTGCGTCGTCAACGCGGGCGGCTCCGGCGCCGGATCGATCCGGGCCCCGAACGTCTCCAGTGTCCGATGCGTGCGTGTCAGACATTCCGCAAATTCCTCATGCTCCTGGGGGTGCTGCGTGAGGGGCGCCGCATTGATGATGATCTCGAAGGCTTCGTCGGACGGCGGCGGGGAGCCGAACCCCCTATCCGCCGCGCAGAGATAGTGTGTCGGCCGGGACGCGATGCGGCCTTCCGCAATCGCCTCGAACTCCGGTCGAGGATCGTCGCGGAAGAAGACATTGTGATGACGGATCTCTGGCCCCGTCCATATGCCCCGGCAGGACCACACCCGGGCCGAGAGCGCGCGCGGCCGCCTCCGCGCTGCCTTGGCGATCCCCGTCAGGTGATCGCCAAGGAGCCCGGTCGCGAGCGCCCGCGGGTCGCCGTTGAAGACCACCGCGCTCGCGCGGCAGACGCGCCCATCCGAAAGACGCACGCCGGTCACGCCCGAGCCGTCCATCTCGATCCGGTCGACCGTCGTGCCGAGCATCACCTCCCCGCCGCGCGCCTCGATCAGGCCCGCGATGTCCGCGGCGAGCGCGGTCAGCCCGCCCGCGACGGTCCAGACCCCCGCCGCCTCCGCCTCCCAGATCAGCGACAGGAGCGCCGGGGAGGCATGGGGCGAGCCGCCCACATAGGTCGCATAACGTCCGAAGAGCTGCCGCAGCCGCGGATCGGTGAAGCTCCGCTCGAGGAGCCCCGCCAGCGACCGCCCCGGCGCCATGTCGCGTACGAGCCGCGGCTGCCGCGCCAGCGCGCGCGCGATCCCCGCGGGATCGGGCCGCGGCGCCGTCATGACCGGGGCAAGGAATCCCTCGAAGAGCCGCTTCGCCCGGGCCGAGAAGGCGCGGAACTCCGATTCCCCCCGCGCCCCGGCGAATTCCCGGATCGCCGCCGCGCTCGCCTCGGGATCGGCATGGAGGTCGAGCACCGCCCCGTCGCGCCAGAAATGCCGCGCGAGCACGTCCTGCCGCACGAGCCGCAGACGGTCGCCCAGCGACTCGCCCGCGGCCGCGTAGAGCGCGTCGAACACCCATTTCATCGTCAGCACCGTCGGGCCGCCCGGCGCGCCGTTGACCTCGCGGATCTTCCCGCCGGGCGCGGTCCCGCTGTCGATCACCCTCACCGGAACCCCGTCGCTCGCCAATGACAGCGCCGCGCAGAGCCCTCCGATCCCCGCGCCGACGACGATCACGGGGTCCGAGACTACGAGAGGGCGAGAGCCAGCAGACATGGGACAATTGTTGACAGGTCCCACAAGGCTGTCCAGTATTCTTTACACATGGGTGTAAGCTGCGACTGACATGGCGCCGCTGCCCGGAGCCGGGAGACCGCCATGGGCCTGACCGATCGCATCGATGCCGCCGTCACGACCGCCCTCACGCGGGCTGCGCCGCGAGGGCGGAGCGGCGCCCCCGAGCAGCTCTCGCACGCGCTCCATTATGCCTGCACGCCCGGCGGCGCGCGGATCAGGCCGACGATCCTGCTGTCGGTGGCAATGGCCTGCGGCGACGACCGGCCGGCGATCTCCGACGCCGCCGCCGCCGCGCTCGAGCTCATCCACTGCGCCAGCCTTGTCCACGACGACCTCCCCTGCTTCGACGATGCGGCGCTGCGCCGGGGCAAACCCTCGGTTCACCGCGCCTTCTCCGAACCGCTCGCCGTCCTGACCGGCGATTCGCTGATCATTCTCGCCTTCGAGACGCTGGCCCGCGCCGCCGTTCAGGATCCCGTGCGCGCCGTAGAGCTGATCGAGGTCCTTGCTCGCCAGACCGGAATGCCGGGCGGGATCTGCGCCGGGCAGGGCTGGGAGAGCGAGGCAACTATCGATCTCTCCGCCTATCACCACTCCAAGACCGGGGCGCTCTTCGTCGCCGCGACGCAGATGGGCGCGCTTTCGGCAGGGCAGGAGCCCGAACCCTGGTTCGATCTCGGCGCCCTCATCGGAGAGGCATTCCAGGTCGCCGACGATCTGCGCGACGCCTGCGAGACCGAGGCTCAGATGGGCAAGCCCGCCGGTCAGGACGCCGCCCACGGCCGCCCCAATGCCGTCGCCGAGCTTGGCCTCGCGGGGGCTGTCGCCCGGCTCAACGACATCCTCTCGGGCGCGATCGCCTCGATCCCGTCCTGTCCGGGCGAGGCAGCCCTGGCGCAGATGGTCCGCGCCCAGGCCGACCGCCTCATCCCGGTCGGCGCGCAGGCCTGATGGCCGCCCCGGCCGATCTCGCGCCCCGGCAGGGTCTGCGCGGCCGGTTTCTCGATCTCGTCTCATCCGCGCGATTCCAGTCCTTTGCCGCGCGTTTCCCCCTGACACGGCCCTTCGTGCGCCGCGAGGGCGAGGCGCTCTTCGACCTCGTCCAGGGCTTCGTCGCCAGTCAGGTCCTCGCCGCCCTCGTCGAGCTGCGCATCTGCCACCGTCTGGCCAACGCGCCCGAGGACGCCGCCACCCTCGGCGCGGCCACCGGCATTCCGGCCGACCGGATGCAGCGCCTTCTTCAGGCCGGCGCCGCGCTGAACCTCCTGCGCCGCCGCCGCGACGGGCGCTTCGACCTCACGCCCCGCGGCGCCGCGCTGATCTCGGTGCCGGGGCTTGAGGACATGATCGCCCATCACGACGTGCTCTACCGCGATCTCGCCGACCCGGTCGCCTTCCTGCGCGGCGAGACCGAGACCGAGCTCGCCCATGTCTGGCCCTACGTCTTCGGCGCGGGACGGGCCGAGGATCCTGCGCTCGCTCGCCGGTACTCGCATCTCATGGCCGAAAGCCAGCGCCTCGTGGCCGAGGACACGCTCGCCGCGGCGCCTCTCAAGGGCGTCCGCCACCTCCTCGATGTCGGGGGCGGCACCGGCGTCTTCGCCGAGGCCGCCGCGGACCGGCATCCGGAGCTCAGGGTCACGCTCCTCGACCTGCCGCAGGTGGTGGATGCCGCGCAGGATCGCCTGTCCCGCAGTCCCGTCGCGTCCCGGATCGCCTGCACACCCGGCTCCTTCCGGGACGACGACCTTCCAAACGGCGCCGACGCGATCTCCCTGATCCGGGTGCTCTACGACCATCGGGACGAGACCGTGCGCGCGCTCCTGGCCCGCGTCCACGACGCGCTTCCCCCGGGCGGAAAGCTTCTCGTCTCCGAACCGATGTCGGGCGGCGCGCGTCCCGACCGGGCGGGGGACGTCTATTACGCGCTCTACACGATGGCGATGCGCACCGGCACCGTCCGCTCCGCGGAGCAGATCGCCGCCCTCTGCCGCAAGGCCGGCTTCACCCGGATCAGCACGCCGCGCCCGCACAGACCCTTCGTGACCCGCGTCCTGCTCGCCCATCGCGAGTGACGCGTCCGAAGCCCTCAAAGCACCCTCTGTCCAGAATCGTTGACAGAGCGATATGTAAGAGTAATCTGACAGTGTGATGTAAACCTAGCTAGACAGCTTCCGCGAAGCAGTCGGCCAGGAGATCGGGAGGGTCGCATGCACACACACGCCGTGCTTCTGCAGAACCCGCGCGAGCTTTGCCTCGCGGACCTCTCCCTCACGGATCCGGGTCCCGAGGACATCGTCGTCGACATCCACCATTCCGGCATCTCCACCGGCACCGAGAAGCTCTTCTGGACCGGCGAGATGCCCCCGTTCCCCGGCATGGGCTACCCGCTCGTGCCCGGTTACGAGGCCGCCGGCGAGGTGGTCGAGGCCGGACCCGAGGCGCGCCTCACCCCCGGCACCCACGTCTTCGTCCCCGGCGCGAACTGCTACGACGGCGCGCACGGTCTCTTCGGCGGCGCGGCCTCCCGGATCGTCACGAAAGCCTCCCGCGTCACCCCGATCGACGCCGCCATGGGCCGTGACGGCGCGCTCCTCGCGCTCGCCGCCACCGCGCGCCACGCTATCGCCGGGCTCCGGGCGGACCTGCCCGAGCTGATCGTCGGCCACGGCGTTCTCGGACGGCTGCTGGCGCGCCTTACGATCGCCGCCGGCGGCGAGGCTCCCACCGTGTGGGAGATCGACCCCGGCAGACAGACCGGCGCGGCCGGCTACCCGGTCCTGCACCCCGATGACGATCCCCGCCGCGACTACGGCACGATCTTCGACGCCTCGGGCGATTCGGGCCTGCTCGACGCCCTCGTCGGCCGCCTCGCCAAGGGCGGAGAGCTGGTGCTCGCCGGCTTCTACAAGGACCGCATCGATTTCGCCTTCGCGCCCGCCTTCATGAAGGAGGCGCGCATCCGCATCGCCGCCGAATGGACGCCGGGCGACCTCGTCGCGACACGCGCACTCATCGAGACCGGAGCGCTCTCGCTCGCCGGTCTCGTCACCCACACGCGGCCCGCCGCGGCGGCGCCCGAGGCCTACGAGACGGCCTTCGGCGACCCCGCCTGCCTCAAGATGATACTCGACTGGAAGGATACGGCATGAAGGACGACGTCCCGAACCTGAAGGACTTCGACCGCCGCCTGCGCGACGAGGCGCACGAGGACCTTGCGGACGTGATCCCGCAGGAGGCCACGAAGAAGACCCAGATCATCGCCATCTACGGCAAGGGCGGCATCGGCAAGTCCTTCACGCTCGCCAATCTCAGCCACATGATGGCCGAGCAGGGCAAGCGCGTGCTGCTGATCGGCTGCGATCCGAAATCGGACACGACCTCGCTGCTCTTCGGCGGCAAGGCCTGCCCGACCATCATCGAGACCTCCACCAAGAAGAAGCTCGCCGGCGAGGAAGTGAAGATCGGCGACGTCTGCTTCAAGCGCGGCGGCGTCTTCGCGATGGAGCTCGGGGGCCCCGAAGTCGGCCGCGGCTGCGGCGGGCGCGGGATCATCCACGGCTTCGAGCTGCTCGAGAAGCTCGGCTTCCACGACTGGGATTTCGACTACGTCCTCTTGGACTTCCTCGGCGACGTGGTCTGCGGCGGCTTCGGCCTGCCGATCGCCCGCGACATGGCGCAGAAGGTGATCCTGGTCGGCTCGAACGACCTGCAGTCTCTCTACGTGGCCAACAACGTCTGCTCGGCGGTGGAATATTTCCGCAAGCTCGGCGGCAACGTGGGCGTCGCGGGGCTGGTCATCAACAAGGACGACGGCTCGGGCGAGGCGCAGGCCTTTGCCGAGGCGGTCGACATCCCGGTTCTGGCGGCGATCCCGCAGGACGACGACCTGCGCAAGAAATCCGCGAATTACCAGATCGTCGGCACCGCCCAGTCGCAATGGGGCGCGCTCTTCGCCGGCCTGGCCGAGGCGGTCGCGGGCGCGCCGCCGGTACGGCCCGCCCCGCTCGACCAGGACGGGCTGCTCGATCTCTTCGACGGATCGGACACCGGCGCGGGCGTCACGCTCGAGCCTGCCACCGATGCCGACATGCGCGGCAAATACGCCGCGCCCAAGGCCTCGCTCGAGGTGATCTACGACGAGGTCTGATTTCCATGTCCGGGACCGGGGGCCAGCCCCCGGACCCCCGGAGTATTTTCGCCAAGAAGAAGCCAGGGGGCGTCTTGACCAAGGAAGCGACATATGACGAGGCCGGCGCGGCGGAGGTGATCCGCTCCGAGGCGGAGCCTGGCGCCGATGTGCCTGCGGGCGGCGCGGACGGGCTCGGCTGTCATTCGGGCGCGGAGTTCGACAAGGCGGCGCGCGAGGCCGGCCAGTCGGAGCTGCTCGACCGCTATGCCGAGGATTACCCGCAAGGCCCCCACGACAAGCCGCAATCGATGTGCCCGGCCTTCGGCTCGCTCCGTGTCGGGCTGCGCATGAAGCGGGTCGCGACGGTGCTCTCGGGCTCGGCCTGCTGTGTCTACGGGCTCACCTTCGTCTCGCACTTCTACGGCGCGCGGCGCTCGGTCGGATACGTGCCGTTCTCGTCCGAGACGCTGGTGACGGGCAAGCTCTTCGAGGACATCCGCGACGCGGTCCACGAGATCGCCGATCCGGATCGCTACGACGCGGTCGTCGTCACCAATCTCTGCGTTCCGACCGCCTCGGGCGTGCCGCTGCGGCTTCTGCCGAAGGAGATCGACGGGGTGCGGATCGTCGGGATCGACGTACCGGGCTTCGGGATCCCGACCCATGCCGAGGCCAAGGACGTGCTGGCGGGAGCGATGCTCGATTATGCCCGCGCCGAAATCGAGGCGGGCCCCGTGGCCGCTCCGGATGCGCGCGTGACCGACCGGCCGACCGTGACCCTTCTGGGCGAGATGTTTCCGGCCGATCCGATGACGATCGGCGGTCTTCTGGCGCCGCTCGGCCTTGCCGTGGGGCCGGTGGTGCCCTGCCGCGAATGGCGCGAGCTCTATTCCGCGCTCGATTGTGGCGCGGTGGCGGCGATCCATCCGTTCTACACAGCCGCCTTGCGGGTCTTCGAAAGCGCGGGGCGGCCCGCCATCGGCTCGGCGCCCGTCGGCGTCGAGGGGACCGCGGCGTGGCTGGCGTCGATCGGCGTGGCCTTCGGGCTTTCGGCGGACAAGGTGGCCGCGGCGCAGAACGCCGCGCTGCCGGGGATCGAGGCGGCGCTCGCCGGGGCCCCGGTGTCGGGCCGGATCACGCTTTCGGGCTACGAAGGCTCGGAGCTTCTGGTCGCGCGTCTGCTGATCGAGAGCGGCGCCGAGATCCCGTATGTCGGCACCGCATGCCCGAAGACGCGCTTTGCCGAGGAGGATGCGGCCTGGCTCGAGGCGAAGGGCGCCCGGGTCAAGTTCCGCGCCTCGCTCGAGGACGACCTCGCCGCGATGGAGGAATTCGGGCCGGACCTCGCCATCGGCACGACGCCGGTGGTGCAGGCGGCCAAGGAACGGGGCCTGCCGGCGCTCTATTTCACCAACCTCATCTCGGCGCGGCCGCTGATGGGCGCCGCCGGAGCGGGCTCGCTCGCCGAGGTGGTGAATGCCGCGATGGCGGGCAGGGACCGCATGGACCGGATGCGCGGCTTCTTCGAGGGGGTCGGCGCGGGCGACACCGCGGGCGTCTGGGAGAAGACCCCGAACGTGCGCGAGGATTACCGCCGCCAGAACCTCAAGAAGCTCGAAAAGGCCGAGAAGGCCCGCAAAGCGCAGGAGATGATCTGATGGGCGCGCGGGTGACATGCGGGAAGGCCGGGGGCGCTGCCCCCGTCGTCGCCGGGGCGACGACTCCCCCGGAGTATTTTCGTCAAGAAGAAGCACGGGAGGGCACCCCATGCTGATCCAGGATCATGACCGGGCCGGGGGCTACTGGGGGGCGGTCTACGCCTTCTGCGCGGTGAAGGGCCTGCAGGTCGTCATCGACGGGCCCGTCGGCTGCGAGAACCTGCCGGTGACGAGCGTGCTGCACTACACCGATGCGCTGCCGCCGCACGAGCTGCCCATCGTGGTGACCGGGCTCGGCGAGGAGGAGCTTGGCCGCGACGGCACCGAGGGCGCGATGAAGCGGGCCTGGGGCACGCTCGATCCGGCGCTGCCGGCGGTCGTCGTCACGGGATCCATCGCCGAGATGATCGGCGGGGGCGTCACGCCCGAGGGCACCAATCTGCAACGCTTCCTGCCGCGGACCATCGACGAGGACCAGTGGGAGGCCGCCGACCGGGCGATGACCTGGATCTTCACCGAGTTCGGCATGACCAAGGGAAGGATGCCGCCCGAGAAGAAGCGCGAGAAGGGCGCGGCCCCGCGCGTCAACATTCTCGGGCCGATGTACGGCACCTACAACATGCCCTCGGACCTCGCCGAGATCCGCCGCCTGATCGAGGGGATCGGCGCCGAGGTGAACATGGTCATGCCGCTCGGCAGCCATCTCGCCGAGATGCGCAACCTCGTGAATGCCGACGTCAATGTCTGCATGTACCGCGAATTCGGCCGCGGCCTCGCGGAATGCCTCGGCAAGCCCTATCTGCAGGCGCCGATCGGGATGGAGAGCACCACGCGCTTCCTGCGCAAGCTGGGCGAACTCACCGGCCTCGATCCCGAGCCCTTCATCGAGCGCGAGAAGCATTCGACGCTGAAGCCCGTCTGGGATCTCTGGCGTTCGGTCACGCAGGATTTCTTCGCGACCGCCTCCTTCGGGATCGTCGCGAACGAGACCTATGCCCGCGGCATCCGCAACTACCTCGAGAGCGATCTCGGGCTGCCCTGCGCCTTCGCCGTGGCGCGCGTCGCCGGCAAGAAGACCGACAACGACGCGGTGCGCAGCATGATCGCGCAGGAACGCCCCATCGTGGTGCTCGGCTCGATCAACGAGAAGATGTACCTCGCCGAGGCCAAGCGCGGCCACGGACCCCAGCCCGCCTTCATCCCGGCGAGCTTTCCCGGCGCCGCGATCCGCCGGCATACCGGCACGCCCTTCATGGGCTACGCGGGGGCGACGTATCTTCTGCAGGAGGTGTGCAACGGGCTCTTCGACGCGCTCTTCCACATCCTGCCGCTCGGCTCGGCGATGGACGCCGGCGCGGCCACGCCGACGCCGATGCGCCGGGACTTCCCGTGGGACGCGGACGCGCAGGCGGCGCTCGACGCCATCGTCGCGCGCCACCCGGTCCTGACCCGGATTTCCGCCGCCAAGGAATTGCGCGACGCCGCCGAGGCGGCCGCGCTGAAAGAAGGGGCCGAGCGCGTCGTGCTCGAAACCGTGCAAGCCCTCGACCCAAGCCAGGGAGGAGTTTCCCGATGACCGACTTCACCAGCGACATGCCGCGCCGCCGCGCGCACGCGACCAAGCGGGGCGCCGAATTCGTGTTCTATTTCAGCCTGATCTTCGTGCTGGCGATCCCCTTCGTCACCGGCGGCTGGCTGCTCGACGTGTTCCAGAAGCAGACGCTCAACCTGCACGGGCCGCTGGCCCGCGCCTGGGCCGAGGCCGACCGGATCACGCCGATCCTTTTCTCGGCCTGAGCGCCGAGTGACCGAAATGCCCGTCCCTGGCTCGGGGGCGGACAGCCCGGAGGGCATACCGCCCCGAGGGACCCGGCCGCGAGGGCTTCGCGGCGTCAGCATAACGTTCCGGAGGAAAGTTCATGGCTGATCCGACCGACCTGTCCTTCACAGGTCTCACCGACGAGCAGGCGCAGGAACTGCATTCCGTCTACATGAGCGGCCTCTGGCTGTTCTCGGCGGTCGCAGTGGTGGCTCACTTGGCCACCTTCATCTGGCGCCCGTGGTTCTGAGGAGCGGGAAATGGCAAAGTTCTACAAGATCTGGCTCATTTTCGACCCGCGCCGCGTGTTCGTGGCGCAGGGCGTGTTCCTCTTCCTGCTCGCCGTCATGATCCACCTCGTCGTTCTGTCGAACGGCGTGAACTGGTTCGAGACGGCCGCCGCCGCAGGTGGCGCAGGCTGATCGGGACCGGCGGGGCCCGCGGGGCCCACGCTTCGTCGATTGCACAGGCCGCGGGCGGGAGGCGTATCCCGCGCCCGCCCGCGGCAAACGGGACGTGAGGATTGGGCGGCACCCCAGGGGATTAACACCGAACGCGCCGCCAGAACGCGGAGACGGAAGATGGCACTGCTCAGCTTCGAAAAGAAATATCGCGTCCGCGGAGGGACGCTCGTCGGCGGCGATCTGTTCGACTTCTGGGTGGGCCCTTTCTACGTGGGCTTCTTCGGGGTCACGACCGCCTTCTTCGCCCTCCTCGGCACTATACTCATATTCTGGGGGGCGGCCCATCAGGGCACGTTCAACCCCTGGCTCATCAACATCCCGCCGCCCGATCTCAGTTACGGGCTCGGCGCCGCGCCTCTGATGGAGGGCGGGCTCTGGCAGGTCATCACGATCTGCGCGACGGGCGCCTTCATCTCCTGGGCGCTGCGCGAGGTCGAGATCTGCCGCAAGCTCGGCATGGGCTACCACGTGCCTTTCGCCTTCGGCTTCGCGATCCTCGCCTATGTCACGCTCGAGATCTTCCGCCCGCTCCTGCTGGGCGCCTGGGGGCACGCCTTCCCCTACGGGATCTTCAGCCATCTCGACTGGGTGTCGAACGTCGGCTATTCCTACCTGCACTTCCACTACAACCCGGCGCACATGCTGGCGGTGACCTTCTTCTTCACCACCACGTTCGCGCTCGCGCTGCATGGCGCGCTCATCCTCTCGGCGGCCAACCCCGAGAAGGGCGAGGCGATGAAGACGCCCGACCACGAGGACACGTTCTTCCGCGACTTCATCGGCTATTCCGTGGGCACGCTCGGCATCCACCGCATCGGTCTTCTGCTCGCGCTCAATGCCGGGTTCTGGTCGGCGGTCTGCATCATCATCTCGGGGCCCGTCTGGACCCGCGGCTGGCCCGAATGGTGGAACTGGTGGCTCGAGATGCCGATCTGGGGGCCGAATGCCGGCGCCCTCGTGACGGGAGGGATGTAGACCATGTCTTGGAAACCCGAATATCAGAACATCTTCACCCAGACGCAGGTCGCTGGCACCCCGGAATGGGGGCTCGACGACAGCGGAAGGATGATGGAGGAACGCGCCGTCGAGCCGTTCTTCTCCAACCTCGCCGGCTGGTTCGGCAACGCCCAGATCGGGCCGATCTATCTCGGCTGGACCGGGCTCGTCTCGGCGGCGACCTTCATCATCGCGCTCAACATCGTCGGCTTCAACATGCTGGCGCAGGTGAACTGGTCGATCCCCGAATTCATCCGGCAGGGCTTCTGGCTCGCGCTCGAACCGCCGAGCCCCGAATACGGGCTCAAGATCCCGCCGCTCTATGACGGCGGCTGGTACATCATCGCGAGCTTCTTCCTGCTCGTTTCGGTGATGACCTGGTGGTACCGCTCGTGGGAGCTCGCCGCCCAGCACAAGATGGGCAAGCACGTCTTCTGGGCCTTCGGCTCGGCGATCTGGCTGTTCCTGGTGCTCGGCCTCTTCCGCCCGATCCTGATGGGCTCCTGGTCCGAGGCGGTGCCCTACGGCATCTTCCCGCATCTCGACTGGACCACGGCGTTCTCGATCCGCTACGGCAACCTCTACTACAACCCGTTCCACTGCCTCTCGATCGTCTTCCTCTACGGCTCCGTGCTGCTCTTCGCGATGCACGGCGCGACGATCCTGGCCGTCACCCGCTACGGCGGCGACCGCGAGCTCGAACAGATCGTCGACCGCGGGACCGCGTCCGAACGGGCGGCGCTCTTCTGGCGCTGGACCATGGGCTTCAACGCCACGATGGAAGGTATCCACCGCTGGGCGTGGTGGTTCGCGGTGCTGACGCCGATCACCGGCGGGATCGGCATCCTGCTCACCGGCACCGTCGTCGACAACTGGTTCGTCTGGGCCCAGGAGCACCACTTCGCCCCCGCCTATGACGGCTCCTACGGCTACGAGGCCTACGGCATCGACTACCAGGGCTTCATCGGCCGGGGCGTCACTGAGGGAGGAGAGTGAGTCATGCTGCCCAAGTGGTTCAATGACTGGAACCGGGACAGGCCCGCCGACATCTACGGGCCGGCCATCCTGGTGGGCGTCGCGGGCGCGGCGATCATCGTCGCCGCCGCCCTTGTCAGCCTCGGCCAGCCCGCCCCGACCAAGGCCATGCAGACCGGCCCCGCCGGCACCGGCATGAGCCAGGTGGAATTCGTGGGCGAGGTCACCGACGTCGATCCGACGCTGGCGAATTACTACACCGAGGCGCCCTACGAGGTGACCGGGGACGAGCCGCTGGCCCGCGACATCTACGAGAACGTCCAGGTTCTCGGCGGGCTGACGGAGGACAACTTCAACCGGGTCATGCTCGGGATCACCCAGTGGGTCGCCCCCGAGCAGGGCTGCGCCTATTGCCACGGCAATGGCGGGCTCGAGACCTATGCGGAGGACAATCTCTACACCAAGGTCGTCTCGCGCCGGATGATCGAGATGACCCAGAACATCAACGAGGCCTGGATCGGGCACGTGCAGTCCAACGCCGAGGTCGGTGTGAACTGCTACACCTGCCACCGCGGCCAGAACGTGCCGTCGGACATCTGGTTCAGGATCACCCCGCTCGGCGACACGATGGAGGGCTGGGGGGCGGTGCAGAACCGCGTGACGATGCAGTCGCAATACACCTCGCTGCCCTCGGACGCGCTCGAGACCTACCTGCTCGAAGACCAGCCGATCGGCGTCCACGACTTCCAAAGCCACGTCGACAGCGATCCCACCGATCCCAACACGGCAACGTGGCAGGATGCCGAGCGGACCTACTCGCTGATGAACTACGTCAGCAACTCGCTCGGGGTGAACTGCACCTTCTGTCACAACACCCGCGCCTTCAACGACGGCGGGCAGGTGACGCCGCAATGGGCCACCGACAGTCTCGGCATCGCGATGGTGAAGGAGATCAACCTCGACTACCTCGTACCGCTCAAGGACGTCTATCCCGAAAGCCGGCTCGGCCCGGTGCACGGCGACGCGCCCAAGGCCGCCTGCCGCACCTGCCACAAGGGCTACCAGCAGCCGATGCAGGGCCTGAACGCGATCGCAGACTGGCCCGAACTCGCCACGACCGGGGACCCGGTCTACGAGTGACGACCCCCGCGGGGCGGCCGCACGTGCCGCCCCCCGAAGACCCGGGAGCGGCGCCACCGCCGCTCCTCGACCACCGGGAGCGGCGCCAACGCCGCCCCCAAGCCGAATTCGCGGGCACCTGTCTTCCCGGGGGGCCGCGGATGCCCGGGGGCCAGCCTCCCGGATCGTCCTGTTGGCTACAGGATCCGGGCGCCGCGTCTCCGAGGCATCCCCGTCTCGGGCACGCGGCGCCTCTCGCGTCTCGCTGAGGAGGAGAGCGACATGACCGATATGCCGATCATTCAGGACCGTCCCCCGACGCCGACGCTCGACCGCGTCGCCGGGCCTGCGGACCTCCGCCGGCTCTCCGACCGGGACCTCGCGCGCCTCGCCGCAGAACTCCGCGCCGAGACGATATCCGCGGTCTCCGAGACCGGCGGCCATCTCGGCTCCTCGCTCGGCGTGGTCGAGCTGACGGTGGCCATCCACGCGGTCTTCAACACCCCTGCCGACAAGCTGATCTTCGACGTCGGGCACCAGTGCTACCCGCACAAGATCCTCACCGGGCGCCGCGACCGCATCCGCACCCTGCGCCAGAAGGACGGCCTTTCGGGCTTCACCAAGCGCGCCGAGAGCGAGCACGACCCCTTCGGCGCCGCCCATTCCTCGACCTCGATCTCCGCCGCGCTCGGCTTCGCGGTGGGGCGCGACATGGGCCGCCCCGTGGGCGACGCCATCGCGGTCGTCGGCGACGGCGCGATCAGCGCCGGCATGGCCTACGAGGCGCTCAACAACGCCGGCGCCGAGGGCCGCCGTCTCTTCGTCATCCTCAACGACAACGAGATGAGCATCGCGCCGCCCGTCGGCGCCATGTCGGCCTATCTCTCGCGTCTCTGGGGCGCCGAGCCCTTCGCGCAGATGAGCAAGCTCGCCGAGGGTCTCGAGGCGACGCTCCCCTCGCCGATGCGCGAGGGCGCCCGCCGGGCCCGCGCGCTCGTTACCGGATCGGGCCACGGCACGCTCTTCGAGGAGCTCGGCTTCGACTATGTCGGCCCCATCGACGGGCACGACATGGGACAGCTCCTGACCGTCCTGCGCAACGCCCGCGCCAGGGCGACGGGGCCGGTCCTCATCCATTGCTGCACGGTCAAGGGCAAGGGCTACGCCCCGGCCGAGACCAGCGCCGACAAGTATCACGGCGTCGCGAAGTTCGACGTCGAGAGCGGCACCCAGAAGAAGGGCAAGGGCGGCCCGCCCGCCTACACCAAGGTCTTCGGCGAAGCGCTGACCGATCTCGCCGCCCGCGATCCGAACGTCGTCGCGATCACCGCCGCCATGCCCGCGGGCACCGGCGTCGACATCATGGCAAGGCGCTTTCCGTCCCGCGTCTTCGACGTCGGCATCGCCGAGCAGCACGGCGTGACTTTCGCCGCGGGCCTAGCGGCCTCGGGACTGAAACCCTTCGCCGCGATCTACTCGACCTTCCTGCAGCGTGGCTACGACCAGGTCGTGCACGACGTCTGCCTGCAGAACCTGCCCGTCCGCTTCGCCATCGACCGCGCGGGCCTCGTCGGCGCCGACGGGCCGACCCATGCGGGCGCCTACGACATCGCGTATCTCTCGTGCCTCCCCGGCATGACGGTCATGGCCGCCGCCGACGAGGCCGAGCTCGTGCACATGGTCGAGACCGCCGCCGCACATGACGAAGGCCCCATCGCCTTCCGTTATCCCCGCGGCGCGGGCACCGGCGTGACCCTGCCCGAACGCGGCGAGGTGCTGACGATCGGCAAGGGCCGCGTCCTGATCGAGGGCAGCGACGTCGCGATCCTCTCCTTCGGCGCGCATCTCCAGCCCGCGCTCGAAGCTGCCGAAATGCTCGAGGCCGAGGGCATCAGCTGCACGCTCGCCGACGCGCGCTTCGCCAAGCCGCTCGACATGGACCTGATCCGCCAGCTCGCCCGGCACCACCGCGCGCCCGTCACGGTCGAGCAGGGCTCCGGCGGCGGCTTCGGCGCGCGCGTGCTCGAGGCGATGGCGGGCGAGGGCCTTCTCGACACAGGCCTCGCTGTGCGGACGATGACGCTGCCCGACCGCCTGATCCATCAGGCGAGCCCGGCCGAGATGTACGAGGATGCGGGCCTCAACGCTCTGGATATCGCGGCCCGGGTGCGTATGAGCGTCGAGCGCCGCGAGACGGTTGTGCCGTTCCGGGCCTGACCGGGGCCGGGCTGCGCTGACTAGTCGGCGTCCCGCGCGAGATGCGTCTCGCCGCGCGCCTGGGCGAGCACGATCTGCCGCTGCCGCTCGCGGAAGCGCGCCTTGTCCTCCGCGCTCGTCTCGGCCGCGCAATGATGGCAGGCGACGCCCTCCTCGAACTCGGGTCGCGCGCGGTCCCCGGGCAGGATCGGCCTCCGGCAGGCATGGCAGAGCTCGTGCGGGCCTTCGCGCAGCCCGTGCCCGACCGACACCCGCCCGTCGAAGACGAAGCACTCGCCCTGCCACGCGCTCCGCTCCTCCGGCACCTCCTCGAGATATTTCAGGATGCCGCCCTTGAGGTGGTAGACCTCGCTTGCCCCCTGCGCGAGCAGCCAGTTCGTCGATTTCTCGCAGCGGATGCCGCCGGTGCAGAACATCGCGACGCGCTTGCCCTCGAAGCGCTCCTTGTTCTCCTCCCACCACGCGGGAAAGTCCCGAAAGCTCTCGGTCTTCGGATCGACCGCCCCCTCGAAGGTTCCGATGGCGACCTCGTAATCGTTGCGGGTGTCGATCACCGCGACATCCGGCTGGCGGATGAACTCGGTCCACTCGGCGGGCTCGACGTAATGCCCCGTCCGCGCCCGCGGATCGACGCCCTCCTGCCCGAGCGTCACGATCTCCTTCTTCAGCCGCACCTTGAGCCGCGCGAAGGGCCGCTCCGAGGCGGCGGAGTATTTCACCTCGAGATCGTCGCAGCCGGGCAGGGCGCGCACATGCTCGATCACCCGCGCAACGCCCGCCTCCGGCCCGCCGATCGTGCCGTTGATCCCCTCGGTCGCCAGCAGCAGCGTGCCGGTCACCTCCCCCTCGCGCGCGACCGCCTCCAGCGCCGGTTTCAGCGCGGCGGGGTCGGGGAAGGGCGTGAAGTGATAGAGCGCGGCGACGGTATACATGGCGTGCAGATAAGGCAGCGCTCCCCCCGCGATCAAGGCCCGGACTTGCGGCGCGCGCGCGTGCGGCTAGGCTTTGCCGTCGAACGACCCGGGGAGAACGGACATGCAGGCGCTCATCGTGATCGACGTGCAGAGGGATTTCTGCGAGGGCGGCGCGCTCGCCGTGCCGGGCGGCTCGGAGGTGGTCGCGCCGATCAACGCCCTCATGTCCGAGGCCGGCGCGGTGGTGCTGACGCAGGACTGGCACCCCGCGGGCCATTCCTCCTTCGCCTCGCAGCATGAGGGCAAATCCCCCCTCGAAACGGTCGAGATGCCCTATGGAACCCAGGTCCTCTGGCCCGACCATTGCATGCAGGGCACGCAAGGCGCCGAGTTCCACGAAGACCTCGACACAGCCCGCGCCGAGATGATCGTCCGCAAGGGCTTCCGCCCCGGCATCGACAGCTATTCGGCCTTCTTCGAGAACGACCACGAAACCCCCACCGGCCTCGCCGGGTACCTCCGCGAGCGCGGCATCGAGGATCTGACCTTCGTCGGCCTCGCCTACGACTTCTGCGTCGCCTGGTCCGCCCTCGACGCCGCGAAGCTCGGCTTCCGCGCGACCGTGCGCGAGGATCTCTGCCGCGCCATCGACGCGGACGGCTCGAAGGCCGCCGCGCGCGCCCGCATGCAGGACGCAGGCGTCACACTCGCCGGCTGACAGGTTGTCGCGGCCCGGTCTTTGCGGTTTAGCTGGTCCGGCCCGAAAATCCGCGCCCCGACGACAGGACATCACAACATGGTCGACATCGCCACGCGCGTCTGGAACCACAAGTGGAAGATCGATCCGATCGTCCGCTCGCTGATCGACACCGACTTCTACAAGCTCCTGATGTGCCAGTCGGTCTTCCGCAACAAGCCCGACACGCAGGTCACCTTCAGCCTGATCAACCGCACCAGCTCGGTGCCGCTGGCGAAACTCATCGACGAGGGCGAGCTGCGCGAACAGCTCGACCACATCCGCTCGCTGTCGCTCTCCCGCGGGGAATCCACCTGGCTGCGCGGCAACACCTTCTACGGCAAGCGCCAGATGTTCCGCCCCGACTTCATGGAATGGTTCGAGACTCTGCGCCTGCCGCCCTACCACCTCGAACGCGTCGGCGATCAGTACGAGCTGACCTTCGAGGGCACCTGGCCCGAGGTCATGCTCTGGGAGATCCCGGCCCTCGCCGTTCTGATGGAACTGCGCGGCCGCGCGGTGCTGCACGACATGGGCCGCTTCGAGCTGCAGGTGCTCTACGCGCAGGCCATGACCAAGCTCTGGGAGAAGATCCAGCGCCTGCGCCGCGTGGAGGGCCTCCGCATCGCCGATTTCGGCACGCGGCGGCGGCACTCCTTTCTCTGGCAGGACTGGTGCGTGCAGGCGATGATCGAGGGGCTCGGCCCCTCCTTCACCGGCACGTCCAACTGCCTCATCGCCAAGAACCGCGACCTCGAGGCGATCGGCACCAACGCCCACGAGCTGCCGATGGTCTACGCCGCGCTCGCCGACAGCGACGAGGCGCTCGCCCGCGCGCCCTACGACGTGCTCGCCGACTGGCACGAGGAGCACGACGGCAACCTCCGGATCATCCTGCCCGACACGTTCGGCACGCAGGGCTTTCTCGACCGCGCGCCCGAATGGCTCGAGGGCTGGACCGGCATCCGCATCGACAGCGGCGATCCCGCCCGCGGCGCCGAGGCCGCGATCGCCTGGTGGCAGCAGCGCGGCGAGGATCCGCGTGAGAAGCTGGTGATCTTCTCGGACGGGCTCGACGTCGCCAGGATCGAGGCGCTGCGGAAGCAGTTCGCCGGCCGCGTACGCACCTCCTTCGGCTGGGGCACGCTCCTGACCAACGATTTCAAGGGCCTGACCGAGGGCGACACGCTCGCGCCCTTCTCCCTCGTCTGCAAGGCGGTGAGCGCGGAGGGTCGCCCGACGGTCAAGCTCTCGGACAACCCCGAGAAGGCGATGGGCCCGCCGGACGAGATCGCCCGCTACAAGCGTGTCTTCGGCGTCGGCCAGCAGGAGCGCCTCGCCGTCGAGGTCTGAGCCCCCCGAACTGGCGGCGATCCGGCGGAGCGCTGCCGCGCGCTCGGTTTGCCGGTGGAGAGGCGATGCGCCGCTGCGGGCCGCGCGCATGTGGAGCGCGCTTCGCCATTTGAGTATTTTTGCCAAGAAGAAGGACGAGGTTGCGCGAGCCGCGCGGGACTGACCGCGGCGTGTAAGCACCCCGGGGCGCTCGCCTGCGCCTTCTTCTTGGCAAAAATACTCCCGCCGGAGGCTCCACCGCCCGCCACCCGCGCGCGATCCTTTGTCGCTTTTCTCCGCACCGGCCGGCGGTTATGAGGGGCGGCAGGAGGCAGTGCCCGCATGACCCAGATCACGCCGCAACCCGGCATCATGGATATCGCGCTCTATACGGGGGGCAAATCCACCGTCGAGGGCGTCTCGAACGTGGTGAAGCTGAGCTCGAACGAGAACCCGTTCGGCCCGTCTCCGGCCGCACAGGAGGCGGTGCGCCGCGTCCTGCACGAGATGCACCGGTATCCCTCGACCGATCACGGATCCCTGCGGCAGGCGATCGGCGAGGTGCACGGGCTCGATGCAGGCCGCATCATCTGCGGCGTCGGGTCGGACGAGATCATCCACTTCCTCGCCCAGGCCTATGCCGGGCCGGGCGACGAGGTCGTGTTCACCGAGCATGGCTTCGGCATGTACAAGATCAGCGCGCGCGTCGCCGGCGCGACCCCGGTGGAGGTGCCCGAAGCCGAGCGCGTCACCGATGTCGACGCGCTGCTCGCCGCCTGCACCGAGCGCACGAAGCTCGTCTTCATCGCCAATCCGAACAACCCGACCGGCACCATGATCGGTCAGGCCGAGGTCGAGCGTCTGGCGGACGGCCTGCCGCCGCAGGCGATCCTGGTGCTCGACGGCGCCTATGCCGAATATGTCGAAGGCTTCGACGGCGGCGCGTCGATTGTCGACGCGAGGGAAAACGTGGTGATGACGCGCACCTTCTCGAAGCTCTACGGTCTCGGCGGCATGCGGGTCGGCTGGGGCTACGCCCCGGCCGGGATCATCGACGTTCTGACCCGGGTGCGCGGCCCCTTCAACCTCTCGGTCCCGGCGCTCGCCGCCGCCGAGGCGGCGATCCGCGACACCGCCTTCGTCGAGAAGTGCCGCGCCGAGAACACCCGCATGCGCACCTGGCTGGCCGAGGCGCTGATGGAGCACGGCGTGCCGTCCGACACCTCCTGCGCCAACTTCATCCTCGCACGCTTCTCGAGCCGCGAGGAGGCGGAGGCCTGCGATCTCTTCCTGCAGAAGCAGGGCCTGATCGTGCGGCGTGTCGCGGGCTACAACCTGCCCGCCGCGCTCCGGATCACGGTCGGCGACGAGGCGTCCTGCCGCCGCGTCGCGCATGTCATCGGACGGTTCAAGGCGGGGGAGCGATGACGGACGCACCGATCTACGACAAGGTCGCGCTGATCGGCCTCGGCCTCATCGCCTCCTCGATGTTCTGGGCGACGCGCCGTGCGGGGCTCGCGGGCCACGTCACGGGCTATGCCCGCTCGGCGGAGACGCGCGAGACCGCCCGCCGCATCGGTCTCTGCCACGAGGTGACGGAGAGCGCCGCCGAGGCGGTGAAGGACGCCGACCTCGTGGTCCTCGCCGTGCCGGTCGGCGCCATGGGCGCGGTCGCCGAAGAGATCGGCCCGCATCTGAAACCCGGCGCCACGGTCACGGATGTGGGCTCGGTCAAGCGCCGGGTGATCGACGACGTCGCCCCGCACCTGCCCGAGGGCGTGCATTTCGTGCCCGGCCACCCGCTCGCCGGGACCGAGCATTCCGGCCCCGAATCTGGTTTCTCGACGCTCTTCGAGAACCGCTGGTGCCTGCTCGTGCCGGTGGAGGGCACCGATCCCGAGGCGACCGCCCGCCTCCGCCGCTACTGGGAGGGGATGGGCGCGCAGGTCGAGGAGATGGAGCCCGACCACCACGACCTCGTCCTCGCGGTGACCTCGCACACGCCGCACCTCATCGCCTACACGATGGTGGGCGTCGCGGACGATCTGCGCCGGGTCACCGACAGCGAGGTCATCAAGTATTCCGCCGCGGGCTTCCGCGACTTCACCCGCATCGCGGCGTCGGACCCGACCATGTGGCGGGACGTGTTCCTCACCAACAAGGACGCGACGCTCGAGATTCTCGGCCGCTTCACCGAGGAACTCTTCGCGCTCCAGCGCGCGATCCGCACCGGCGACGGCGACGAGCTCCACGCCTATTTCACCCGCACCCGTGCGATCCGCCGCGGCATCATCGAGGCGGGTCAGGACACCGACAAGCCCGATTTCGGCCGCGCCAGGATCGAGAAATGAGGGCGCTCGGCCTCGTGGCGCTGCTCGCGCTCGCCGCGCCGGCGCTTGCGGATGCGCCCGAGACCTCGCTGCGGCCCGTCTCCCGCGCACTGGCCGCCGAGGCCGACCCGGACCTGCGGCCCGCCGCCCGTCCGATCACCGAAGCGAAGCTGGCGCGAAAACTGATCGCCCGATGGGAGCGGCTCGAGCCCGTCCCGCGCGCGACGCCCCTGCGCTACTTCCCGGGCTACGAGGACACCGACATCCGCGCCTTCGCCCAGGCAAGCCCGCAGGCCGTCAGCCACGCGCTGCGCCCGCTGCGCCGGACCGAGTCGCTCGCGCAGAAGGCGATGGCCCGTCAGGCCGAGCGCCGCCGCGGCGCGCTCTGCGGCGATGTCGGAATCCAGGGTGAGGCGGTGGGCTACGTCCCCGGCCGCCTCGACGCCTGCGAGATCCGCGACGCCGTCGAGGTCCGCTCGGTGTCGGGCGTGGCGCTCAGCCATCACGCGCTGATGGATTGCACCACCGCACGTGCCCTCAAGTCCTGGGTCGATCGCGGCCTCAAACCCGCTGTCGGGAGCGCCGGCGGAGGGGTGGATCGGCTTCGCGTCGCCGCGCATTACTCGTGCCGGACCCGCAACAACCAGCCCGGTGCCGAGGTGTCCGAACATGGCAAGGGCCGGGCCATCGACATCTCCGCCATCCGCCTACGCGACGGCACCCGCATGACGGTGCTCGGCGGCTACCGCTCCGAGGCGCACGGCCCGATCCTGCAACGCGCCTACCGCGCGGCCTGCGGGATCTTCGCCACGACCCTCGGCCCCGATTCCGACCGGTTCCACCAGGACCATTTCCACTTCGACACCGCGCGCCGCCGCAGCGGCGCCTATTGCCCCTGATCGCGGCGTAGGAGCGGACGCCGAAGGACGTGGTTTGCGGCAGAAAACCGTACGAAACGCGGCCGATTTCTTACGTTTCGTACGAAACCGGCCGCGTCCGGGGCGTGTCACCCCTCGACTTCGGCCTCGTCGCCCATGAGCGTCCGCAGCACCGTCAGCGCCTCTTCGGAGCTCCAGTCCGCGTCGCCCTGAAGGCGCGCGATCTCTTCGCCGTCGGGGTTGAGGATCACCGTGATCGGCAGCCCGAGCACCGACATCTCGCGCGCCAGCGCGCTGCTCGGGTCGCGCAGCGTCGGCAGGTTGTCGACGCCGATCTCCTCGAAGAAGTCGCGCATCGCCGGCTTGGGCGAGCGGCCCGTGGCGATGGTCACGACCTCGAAGTCGTTGCCGCCCAATTCTTTTTGCAGCGCCGAGAGCGTCGGCATCTCCTCGCGGCAGGGCGCGCACCAGGTCGCCCAGAAATTCACCAGCGCCCACTTGCCCTCGTATTCCGCAAGGCTCGCGGGCTCGCCCTCGAAGGTCTCGAACGCCTCGGACCCCGCGGCCTTCGGCTCAGCATGGAAGTTGAGCTTCTTCATGTCGCCCGCCCGAGCGGCCTCGGCCGCCTCGGTGTCGGCCAGGGCGGGATTTGCAAGCAGCGTGAGCGCGGTATAGAGCGCGACGAGACCCCGTTTCATTTCAACTCCATTGAGGCGACAGGACATGGCCGAGACGACCTCGAACCAGATGTGGGGCGGCCGCTTCGCCGCCGGTCCGGATGCGATCATGGAGGCGATAAACGCCTCGATCGACTTCGACAAGCGGCTGGCGGCGCAGGACATCGCCGGCTCGAGGGCCCATGCGGCGATGCTCGCCGCCACAGGCATCGTGGAGGCTAGCGACGCCGAGGCCATGAGGGAAGGCTTGCTCACCGTCTTGTCAGAGATCGAGGGCGGCAGCTTCGAATTCAGCGCCGCGCTCGAGGACATCCACATGAACGTGGAAGCGCGCCTCAAGGAGATCGTCGGCCCCGCCGCCGGGCGCCTGCACACCGCGCGCTCGCGCAACGATCAGGTGGCGACCGATTTCAAGCTCTGGGTCCGGGACCAGCTCGATGCGGCGGATCAAGGGCTTACGGCCCTGATCGCTGCGCTGCTCGACCAGGCCGAGGCGGGCGCCGACTGGGTCATGCCGGGCTTCACGCATCTGCAGACGGCGCAGCCGGTGACCTGGGGCCACCACATGATGGCCTATGTCGAGATGTTCGGCCGCGATCTCTCTCGCGTCCGCGATGCACGAAAGCGCATGAACGAATGCCCTCTGGGCAGTGCCGCGCTCGCCGGCACCGGCTTCCCGATTGACCGCGACATGACCGCCGCGGCGCTCGGCTTCGACCGTCCGACTGCCAACTCGCTCGACGCCGTCAGCGACCGCGACTTCGCGCTCGAATTCCTGTCGGTCGCCTCGATCTCCGCCATGCACCTGTCGCGCTTCGCCGAGGAGCTGGTGATCTGGTCGTCAGCGCAGTTCCGGTTCGTGGCCCTCAGCGACCGGTTCTCGACCGGCTCGTCGATCATGCCGCAGAAGAAGAACCCCGACGCGGCCGAGCTCATCCGCGCCAAGATCGGCCGCATCTTCGGCGCCCAAGTTGCGCTGATGACGGTGATGAAGGGGCTCCCGCTGGCCTATTCCAAGGATATGCAGGAGGACAAGGAGCAGGTCTTCGACGCCGCCGACAACTGGCTTCTGGCGCTCGCCGCGATGACCGGGATGGTGGGCGACATGACCGCCAACCGCGATGCCCTCGAAGGCGCGGCAGGGCACGGCTTCTCGACCGCGACGGACCTCGCCGACTGGCTCGTGCGCGAGCGGAACCTGCCGTTCCGTGAGGCGCACCACGTCACCGGATCGCTCGTCGCGAAGGCCGAGGCACGCGGCTGTGACTTGCCCGATCTGACGCTCGAGGACATGAAGGAGGTGCACGAGGGCATCGACACGTCCGTCTTCGACGTGCTCGGCGTGCACAATTCGGTGGCAAGCCGCACCAGCTACGGCGGCACCGCGCCGGTTCGGGTGCGCGAGCAGGTCGCGCGATGGAAGGAGGTCCTGGGATGAAACGCCTTGCGGTTCTGGCCTTTGTGGCACTCGCCGCCTGCGGCGCGGACGGTGAGCCGGAGCGCCCGGATCCGCCGCAGCGCAGCCCTGGCCTCGGCATCTCCCTGAGCGGCACCGCCGGCATGGGGATCCGCGGATGACGCGGGTGGCGCTCCTGTCGCTTCTGGCACTCGCGGCCTGCGGGGGACCGGATGCGCCGGGAGAGTCGCGCTCGCCGAACGCCGCCGACTATTTCGACGCCGATCCGGTGGAGCGTCAGCGCATGGTGCGAAGCGGCGGCGTCTTTCCCGAGGACCGCAACGGCGACGGCGTTCAGTCCACCGGCTATGTCTCGGCGGGCTTTGGATCGGACGGGGCAATCGTCGGCGGCGGATATCTCGTGCGGAAGGGCAATTTCACCCTGGGGATCGAGCGGTGAGCCGCATGCGTCCCGTCTGGCTCGCGCTCGCGCTCTGGGGCGCCGTGCATCCGATGTACTGGTTCGTGACGTACCTTTCGCAGAACGGCTGGAGCTTCGGGGCGATGATCGACGCGTGGTACGTCAACGCCTCGACCACCGGGCTCGTCTGGGACCTCACCATCGCCGCGATCACGCTCACGGTCTGGGTCCTCTTCGAGGCGGTGACGCGCCGGAACTGGGTGGCGCTCCTCGCAATCCCGGCGACGTTCTGCATCGGTGTGAGCTGCGGTCTGCCCCTCTACCTCTGGTTCCGATCACGCCCCGTCTGAGGGTCATCACGGTGCCGTGAACGATTGCGGCAATCCCGGTATCGCAAAAATTGTCGCTCCCCCCGCGTTGTCACGCGCCGGAGCCGCCACATCCTTGGCGTCGAGGCCTGACAGGTCCACCCCCGACGCCAAGCCAGCCGGAGACCGGATGACGCCAGACACTCGCAGCCGCTTGGCGCGCCGCAGCGCGGCCGCGGGGCTCTGCCTCATGACCATTCTCGTTGCAGGCCCGCTTGCCGCAGATCCAAGCGGATTTCTCCATCCTCTCGGACCCATCGCGGAGATCCAGCGGACCGAGCTTGTCTGGGCCACGGTCGCCGTAATGGTGGCGATCCTCCCTGTCCTCCTCGGCACTCCGTTCATCATGTGGCGCTACCGGCGGACCAACACCAAGGCGACCTACCGTCCGCAATGGCACTTCGACACCTGGCTCGAGGTCGGGATGTGGGGCCTGCCGATCGTGATCGTCGCCTTCCTCGGGATTTGGCTCGCGCAGGCGACGTTCAGGATCGACCCCTACCGGACCATCGACGCGAAGATGGCGGAGGAGTTGAACATCGAGCTCGCGGGGCCGCAGGTCGACATGGATGTCGTCGGTCTCGACTGGAAGTGGCTCTTTCTCTACCCCGACCAAGGCGTCGCGAGCATGGGCGAGATGGTGATGCCGGTCGGCCACCCGGTGGCGATGCGCCTGACGACGGACACGGTGATGCAGGCCTTCCTCGTGCCGCGGATCGGCGGGCAGATCTACGCGATGCCGCGCATGGCGACCCGTCTCAACCTCATCGCCGACCGCGAGGGGCGGACCGAGGCGATTAATACGCAATATACCGGGCTCGGCATGTCGGGCCAGCGGGCCGAGGTGCGCGCGGTCTCGCCGGGCGCCTATCGCAGCTGGATCTCCCGCGCGCAGGAGGGACCGGTTCTCGACGACGAGACCTATGCGATCATCGCTCAGTCGGGCTCGGTCGCGGATGCGCGCGAGGCGCTCGGGCTCGATGGCACGACCCCGATCCTCTTCCGGCTCGAGGCGACCGACATCTTCGACAGGGTGATCGACCGCTACCAGAACCCGGAGGGCGTCGCGCGGGACGCGCAGCCGGGATCACCCACGTACAACCTTTCCAGCGGCGTTCTGCCGGAGGCTGACCAATGAACTTCCCCTTCGGTCGCCTTGAATGGAGCGACCTCAAGCCCGTGCACCTCTTCACGCACGAGTTCAGCATCGACAATCTCGTCGGCTCCGGTGCGGCATGGATGGTGGTGATCGGCGCCCTCGCGGTGGCCGTCCTGCTGACCGTGATGGGACGCTGGGGCTGGCTCTGGCGCGAATGGCTCACCTCGGTCGACCACAAGAAGATCGGCATCATGTACATGGTGCTGGGCTTCGTGATGTTCGCCCGCGGCGTCGCCGAGGGCATGGCGATGCGCGCCCATCAGACGACCGCGCTGAACGGCGGGGTGCTCTCGGAAGAGCATTGGGCCGAGCTCTTCTCGACCCACGGCACGATCATGATCTTCTTCGTGGCGATGCCGTTCATCACCGGCTTCATGAACTACCTCATCCCGCTCCAGATCGGCGCGCGGGACATGGCGTTCCCGGTGCTGAACCAGATCAGCCTCGGTCTGACGGCGACCGGCGCCGCGCTCTGCATGATCAGCCTCGTGGTCGGCAAGTTCCAGATCGGGGGCTGGACGGCCTATCCCCCCTTCACGGGCTCCACCTTCGATCCCGGACCGGGGCCCGATTACTGGATCTGGGCGATCGCGCTCTCGGGTTTCGGCTCGATGTTCTCGGGGCTGAACTTCTCGGTCACCATCTACAAGATGCGCGCCCCGGGCATGACCTACATGCGCATGCCGGTCTTCGTCTGGACGGCGCTCTGCACCTCGATCCTGCTGGTGTTCGCGCTGCCGCCGCTGACTGTCGCCGCGTTCATGCAGGCGCTCGACCGCACGCTAGGGTTCCACTTCTTCACGAACGACCTCGGCGGCAACATGATGAACTACGCCAACCTCTTCTGGATGTTCGGCCATCCCGAGGTCTACATCCTCGTGCTGCCCGCCTACGGCATCTTCTCGGAGCTGACCTCGACCTTCGCCGCCAAGCGCCTCTACGGCTACACCTCCCTCGTCCTGGCGACCATGTCGATCTCGGTGATCAGCTTCTGCGTCTGGCTGCACCATTTCTTCACCATGGGAAACTCGGCCACGATCAACGTCGCCTTCGGCATCGCCACCGGCATCATCGCGATCCCGACGGGGGTGAAGGTCTATGTCTGGATGGCGACACTTTGGCGCGGGCGCATCCGCATGACAACGCCGATGATCTACATGACCGGATTCTTCATGCTCTTCGTGATCGGCGGTCTCTCGGGCATGATCCTCGCCAACCCGGCGATCAACTGGCAAGTGCACAACACCCAGTTCATCGTGGCGCATTTCCACAACGTGCTGCTGCCGGGCCTCCTGTTCGGGGTCTTCGCCGGCATCCATATCTGGTTTCCGAAAGCCTTCGGGTTCCGCCTTCACGAGACGGCGGGGCAGGTCACCGCGATCCTCTGGATCGTCGGCTTCAGCCTGACCTTCCTGCCGCTCTACTTCGTCGGTCTGATGGGCTACCCGCGGCGCTCATCGGGCTTCGAGGATCCGGCGCTGCTGCCCTACATGTATCTCACGCTCTTCGGGGCTCTGCTAATCGGATGCGCGCTTCTGGGGCTCATCGCGACGCTCTGGATCTCGATCCGGCAGCGCGACAAGCTGGCGGTGCCGCTCGGTGATCCGTGGGACGGCCGGACGCTCGAATGGGCGACGCCGGCGCCTCCGCCGCCCTGGAACTTCGCCGTGATCCCGCACATCGCCGAGCGCGACGCCTTCGCCCGCGAGAAGGTCGATGGTAAGCCCTTCGTGCAGCCGCCCGACTACAAGGACATCCATCTGCCGCGGAATACCTCGGCCGGCATGATCATGTTCATCGCCACCACCGCCTTCGGTTTCGGCGTGACCTGGTGGATGTGGTGGCTGGTCATCCTATCGGTGCTCGTCGTCGTCGGCTGGTTCTTCGTCACCTCGTTCATCGAGCACGACGAGGTCACCATTCCCGCCGCGGAGGTGCGCCGCCATCACAACGCGTGGATCGAGGCGATCTCGCTCGCAACGCCGGTGACGCGGGATCACGAGACCGACAGCCGGAACCGGGGACTTGCGGATACGGACATGGTGGTCGCGTCATGAGCGATACGGCAACGACGAACGAAAACCTCCATCCGGGGATGAACCTCGGATATTCGGGCGATGCCGAACATGCGGAGGTCACGGTCTTCGGGTTCTGGACGTTCCTGATGTCCGACCTCGTGACCTTCGGCATCGTCTTCGCGATCTTCGCCACCATGAAGGACGCGACCGCGGGAGGGCCCGGCCCGGCGGAGGTCACGAATCTGACCTCGATCGCGATGCAGACGGCGCTGCTGCTCGGCTCGTCCTTCGCGTTTTCATGGGCCAGCCTGTCGATGAAGTATCACGACATCATCTGGCGCACGCTCGGCTGGCTCGCCATCGCGGCGACTTCGGCGCTCGGGTTCCTGATGCTCGAGCTCTACGACTTCTACCACATGATCAAGGAGGGCGCGGTGCCGCAGAGGTCGGGGTTCCTCTCCGCGCTCTGGGCCCTTGTCGGCCTGCACGGTCTGCACGTCGCCGGTGGCCTTCTCTGGATGGCGGCGATGACCGGGCAGATCCTGAAATTCGGCCTCACCGACCAGATCAAGAGCCGGATCACCCGCATGGGACTCTACTGGCATTTCCTCGATCTCGTCTGGGTCGGCATCTTCTCCATGGTTTATCTCGCGGGGGTGGCATGAGACGCGTTCTCGACAAGCTCGAACTGACCGCGCGCAACCGCGAGGAATACGAGGAGCGCCGTTTCTATACCATCGGCCTCGTCCTCTCCGTGGTGCTCACCGTCATGTCCTTCATGTCGGTGATGACGGATTACCTCCCGGTGACATGGGTCTTTCCGGCCCTCGTCATTCTCGCGCTCGGGCAGATCCTCGTGCATATCCGCATCTTCCTGCACATCGACCTCTCGCGGCAGAAGCGCGAGGATCTCCTGATGCTGCTCTTCACGATCCTTCTGCTCGGCATCATGGCCTTCGGCACGATCTGGGTGGTCGGCGACATGAACATGCGGATGATGCAGGGGCACTAGGCGACCTTTTCGGGGGTGGAGCGCCGCGCCGCACTCGGCTACACCCCCGGCGTCGTCGCGAGGGGTGTCATGGATCATTTTCTCTATCGGAACGGCGTCCTGCACGCCGAGGACGTGAACTTGACCGAGATCGCGGCCGAGGTGGGCACGCCCGCCTACGTCTATTCCACCGCGACGCTCGAGCGGCATTTCCGGCTGTTCGACGAGGCGCTCGACGGCATGCCGCATCTCGTCTGCTACGCGATGAAGGCGGCCTCCAATCAGGCGATCCTGAAAACGCTGGCCCAGCTCGGCGCGGGTATGGACGTGGTCTCGGGCGGCGAATACGCCCGGGCCAAGGCGGCCGGCGTGCCGGGTGAACGCATCGTCTTTGCGGGCGTCGGCAAGACCCGCGAGGAGATCGCACAGGCTCTGGCCGGGGGCGTGCGGCAGTTCAACGTCGAGAGCGAGCCGGAGCTTGCACTCATTTCTGAGGTGGCGCGGGGGCTCGGCCTGACCGCGCCGGTGACGATCCGCGTGAACCCGGACGTCGACGCGAAGACCCATGCCAAGATCTCGACCGGCAAGTCGGAGAACAAGTTCGGCGTGCCGATCTCCCGCGCCCGCGACGTCTATGCCGAGGCCGCCCGCCTGCCGGGGATCGAGGTCGTGGGCATCGACGTGCATATCGGCTCGCAACTGACCGAGCTTGCGCCCTTCGAGGGCGCCTTTACCAAGGTCGCCGAGCTGACCGAGCAGCTGCGCGCTGACGGGCACCGGATCGACCGGCTCGACCTCGGCGGTGGCCTCGGGATCCCCTACCAGAACACCAACGAGAAGCCGCCGCTGCCATTTGATTACGGCGCGCTGATCCGGCGCACGGTGGGCCATCTCGGCTGCGAGATCGAGATCGAGCCCGGACGTCTGATCGCGGGGAACGCGGGCATCCTGCTTGCCCGCGTGATCTACGTAAAGGAGGGCGAGGGACGAAGGTTCCTGATCCTCGACGCGGCAATGAACGACCTCATCCGCCCGGCGATGTACGATGCCTGGCACGACATAGTGCCGGTGGCCGAGCCCGAGCCGGGCGCCGAACGCGCGGTTTACGATATCGTAGGACCGGTCTGCGAAAGCGGGGACACTTTCGCAAAATCTCGCGAGATGCCGGAGCTTGCCGCGGGCGATCTTGTCGCCTTCCGCTCTGCGGGCGCGTATGGCGCGGTGATGGCGAGCGAGTACAACACGCGGCCGCTGGTGCCGGAGGTTCTGGTGAAGGGCGATCACCATGCCGTCATTCGCGAGCGGCCGACCTTTGACGAGATGATTTCGCGCGATACCATTCCGCAATGGTTGCGCGAGGACTGACCGCGCGGCCTTGCCCCTGAGGGAAGCGCGGCTTCCCCGGACCGGGAGATCGCATGGCCGACAGCACCACCGAAAGCACTAACCACCGCTCCACCCCCGCCGACATCCTCAGATCCGTTGCGCGCCCGCTCGCCCTTACTCGCGCGGGCATGGTCGCGGAACGCATCGTGCGCGCCTTCTGGCCGCTCTGGTCGGTGCTCTTTGCGGTGCTCGCCGCCCTGATGCTCGGACTTCAGGACATGGTGGCGCTCTGGGTCGTTTGGGCGGTCGCGGCAATCGCAGGCGTGACGACCCTCTGGGCGCTGATCCGCGGCGTGCGGCGATTCGCATGGCCGAGCCGCGAGGGTGCTCTCGCCCGGCTCGATGCGACCATGCGCGGTCATCCCATTCGCGCATCGCTCGATCGGCAGGCAATCGGGGACAGGGACGCGGCGTCCTCGGCGCTCTGGGCCGCCCACCAAAGCCGGATGCGGGCGCGGCTTGGCGAGGCGCGCGGCGTCCGCCCCGATCTTCGTGTGGCCGACGCCGATCCCTATGCGCTGCGCTACGTCGCGCTTCTCGCGCTCTGCGTCGCGCTGCTCTTCGGTTCGGTCCTGCGGGTACAGTCCGTGACGGGCATGGGGCCGGGAGGCGGCAGCGAGCTCGCGACGGGCCCCACTTGGGAGGGCTGGATCGAACCACCCGCCTATACCCGCAAGCCAGCGCTCTATCTCAACGACATAAACGCGGAGTCCGTCTCCGTGCCCGAGGGCAGCCGCGTGACGCTCCGTATGTACGGCGAGGCGGGCGCGCTTTCCGTGGCCGAGACCGTGTCGGGACGCCCCTTCGAGCAATCGGACGCGCAGGCGCAGGAAACCGCACAGGCCTTCGACATCGCGCGGTCGGGCCGGATCGCGGTCGACGGTCCCGGCGGCCGGGCCTGGGACGTGATGATGACCGCCGATGCCGCCCCCGGAGTGGCCCGGGCGGGAGCCTTCGAGACAACTTGGGACGGCGAGGCGTCCCTGCCGTTCCAGGCGACGGACGATTACGGGGTCGCGGCAGGAACTGCGCGGATCTCGCTTGCGCTCGACGAGGTGGACCGGAGCTTCCTGCTCGAGGCCGATCCCGAGGAGCGCCCCGCGATCGAGGTGCCGCTCCCGATGCCGATCGCCGGGGACCGAACGGAGTTTGAGGAGGCACTCGTCGATAATTTCTCGCGGCACGCCTGGGCAAACCTGCCGGTCGAGATCACGTTTCAGGTGACGGATGACGCAGGCCAGACCGGAACGTCCGAGACCGAGGTTGTGACTCTGCCCGGCCGCCGCTTCTTCGACCCGATGGCGGCCGCCGTGATCGAGCAGCGGCGCGCGCTTCTCTGGACGCGCGAGAATGCGGGCGATGTCGCCATGATCCTGCGTGCGATCAGCCACGAACCCGACGACGTCTTCCGCGAGGCCAAGCACTTCCTGCGCATGCGGACGATCCGCACCAATCTCGAGCGCCAGTCGGAGAACGGGCTCACCCTCGAGGAACGCGACGAGCTTGCGCAGGCGCTCTGGGATTTTGCGGTTCTGCTCGAGGACGGCGATATCGACGACGCGCGCGAGCGTCTTGCCCGGGCGCAGGAACGTCTTAACGAGGCGATGAAGAACGGCGCCTCGGAGCAGGAGATCGCCGAGCTGATGCAGGAGCTTCGGCAAGCGACCGACGATTACATGCGCCAGCTCGCCCAGCAGGCGCAGCGGGACAGCGAGCAGAATCCCGACATGCCGCAGAACCCCGCAGAGAACATGATGCAGATGTCGCAGAGCGACCTGCAGGAGATGATGGACAAGATTCAGGAGCTTATGGAGCAGGGCCGCATGGCCGAGGCCCAGCAGGCGCTAGAGGAGCTTCAGCGCATGATGGAGAACATGCGCGTCACCCAAGGCCAGGGTCAGGGTCAGCAGAGCCCGGGCGAACAGGCGATGGACGATCTCGCCGAGACGCTTCGCGAACAGCAGGGATTGTCCGACCAGGCGTTCCGCGACCTGCAGGAGCAGTTCAACCAGGGACAACAGGGTCAGCAAGGCCAGCAGCAGGGGCAGGGTCAGCAGCCCGGGCAGCAGCAGGGTCAAGGACAGGGCCAGGGTAATCAGCCGGGTCAGGGGCAGCAGCCCGGAGGACAAGCCGGCGAGCAGTCCCTCGAGGACAGCCTTGCCAACCGGCAGGGCGCTCTGCGTCAGGAGCTGAATCGGCAGCGTCAGAATCTCCCCGGCGGCGGTTCTGAGGCAGGTGACCGCGCTGCCGAAGCTCTCGACCGGGCCGAGGGCGCGATGGATGGCGCCGAGGACGCGCTGCGGGAGAACGACCTCGCCGGAGCGATCGACCGGCAGTCCGAGGCGATGGAAGCGCTGCGCGAGGGCATGCGCAATCTCGGCGAAGCGATGGCCGGGGAGCAGGGACAGCAGCCCGGGCAGCAGGGCCAGCAGGGTATGGCCGAGGGGCAGGATCCCGGTCAGCAGCGCGACCCTCTGGGCCGCGACACCGGCTCCAACGGACAGACCGGCACGGCCGAGTCCATGTTGCAGGGCGAGGACGTCTATCGACGTGCGCGAGAGCTGCTGGACGAGATCCGACGCCGGTCCGGCGAGGGTGAGCGTCCCGAGGAGGAACTCGAGTACCTCGAACGGCTTCTCGACCGGTTCTGAATCCAAACTTGCGTAACGAAGCGCTCGGTTTCCGGCCGCAGTCTGATACGCTGATTTCGCCACTCCTGACGTAATTCGCCGACCGGCCGGTCGGCGAATTTGCCTTGCATCCGGCGCTCGAATTTGCATGCATTTCCCCGGAGAACGGCGCAGTCTGGCGCCGCACGTGACCGGGGGAGACCGGCGCAACGCCGCGAGCGCGCGGCACAGGGGAGGATCACATGACAATCACTCGCAGAACGCTTGCGGGCGCGGTAATTGCGCTCGGACTGGCGGGGACGGCCGTGTCCGCGCAGGAGGTGACGCTCCGGATGCACCAGTTCCTGCCGCTGCAGGCCAACGTGCCGACGCACATCCTCGAGGTCTGGAAGCAGCGCATCGAGGAGCAATCGGACGGACGCATCGCGGTACAGCACTATCCGTCGATGCAGCTCGGCGGCACCCCTCCGCAGCTCGTCGACCAAGTGATCGACGGCGTCGCGGACGTGATCTGGACCGTGGCCGGCTACACCCCCGGGCGTTTCCCACGCGCCGAGGTGTTCGAGCTTCCCTTCATCCTGACGGACGCGGAGCCCGCCTCGAAAGCGTATTGGGAGCTCGCCCAGGAAACGATGGTCGACGAGGATTTCAGCGATTTCAAACTGCTCGGCACCTGGGTGCACGGTCCGGGCGTCATCCATTCGAATGAGCCGATCGAGACGGTCGAGGATCTCAACGGCATGAAGCTGCGCGCGCCGACCCGCACGACGAACATGATGCTGGAACGTCTTGGCGCGACGCCGGTCGGCATGCCGGTGCCCGCTATTCCCGAGGCCCTGTCGAAGGGCGTCGTGGACGGCGCCGTGATCCCGTGGGAGGTGACGAGCGCGCTGCGCATCCCCGAGCTCGTGCAGAACCACACCGAGTTCGGGCCCGAGATGCTCTACACGACCTCGTTCATCTTCGCGATTAACCAGAACACCTACGATTCACTGCCCGGCGATCTGAAGCAGGTGATCGACGACAATTCCGGCCTCGAATTCTCGGGCTTTGCCGGCAAGACGCAACAGGCCTATGACGAGCCTGCGCGCGAGGCGGCGGTCGAGGCGGGCAACAACATCATCACGCTCTCGGAAGAGCAGGTGGCAGAGTGGAAGGAGGCCGCCGCGCCCACCATCGATGCCTGGATCGAGGAGATGGACGGCCGCGGGCTCGACGGACAGGGTCTCTACGACCGGGCGCGCGAGCTGATCGAGAAGCACTCGGCCGAGTGACAAGGCGGGGCCGGGAAAGCCGGCCCCCAAGACCGCAGGATCCTTCATGCTGACACTCGTGACCTCGCTGGCCCGCCTCATGGCTCTGATCGGCGGGCTGGTCCTGACCGGCCTCGTCGTGCTGACTTGCGCGAGCGTGATCGGGCGGGGGCTCAACACGCTCGGCCACTCGGAGTGGATGACGGCCACGCTGCCCGGGCTCGGCGAGGCGTTGATTGCATCCGGCGTGGGGCCGATCACCGGCGATTTCGAGCTGGTCGAGGCCGGGATCGCATTCGCGATCTTTGCTTTCCTGCCGGTCGCGCAACTCTATGGCGCGCATGCGACGGTGGACATCTTCACCTCGCGGATGCCGGGGCCCGCCCAGCGGACCCTCGTGGCCTTCTGGGAGATCGCGCTCGCCGGCGCGATCATCCTCATCACTTGCCGTCTCTGGTTCGGAATGACCGACAAGATGCGCTACGGCGAGACGACGTTCCTGCTGCAATTCCCGATCTGGTGGGCCTACGCGGCCAGCTTCGCGGGTGCCCTCGCTGCCTCCATCGTCGCCGTCTATTGCGCGTTCGCGCGGGTCATCGGGGTCCGGACGGGCCACGCACCGCTACCCGGCGAAGTGGGAGCGGACCATTGAGCGCGCTCGAGCTCGGCTACGCCTCCTTCCCTGTCCTGCTACTGATGATATTTCTGCGGGCTCCGATCGGCCTTGCGATGCTGCTCTGCGGGATGGGCGGGCTCTGGCTCGCGATCGGCACGCCGGCGATGTTTCTCTCCAAGCTCAAGTCCGAGACCTACACGACCTTCTCGAGCTACTCGCTGACGATCATTCCGATGTTCCTTCTGATGGGGCAGTTCGCGACGCTGTCGGGGATGTCGACCTCGCTTTTCAAAGCCGCGGAGGCCTGGCTCGGGCATCGCAAGGGGGGCGTCGCCATGGCGGCGGTCGGAGCCTGCGCTGGCTTCGGCGCCATCTGCGGCTCCTCGCTCGCGACCGCCGCCACGATGAGCCGCGTCGCGCTGCCCGAGCTCAAGCGCTACGGCTACGACGGTGGCTTCTCGACGGCGACTCTGGCGGCGGGGGGCACGCTCGGCATCCTCATTCCGCCATCCGTGATCCTCGTCATCTACGCGATCCTGACCGAGCAGAACATCGCCAAGCTCTTTCTCGCGGCCTTCATCCCGGGTGTTCTGGCAGCGATCGGCTACATTATCGTGATTTCGATCTACGTTCGGCTCCATCCCGAACGGGCTGGCACCCGCGAGCCGCAGCCCTACGCGGAGCGCTGGCGCGCGCTCGCCAATGTCTGGCCTGTTCTGATCGTGTTCCTCCTGGTCGTCGGTGGCATCTATCTCGGCTGGTTCACCCCGACCGAGGGTGCGGCGGTGGGCGCGGCGGGCACCGGGATCGCGGCGCTGCTGTCGGGCAATCTCAACTGGGCCGTGTTCAAGGAGAGCATCATCGCCACGGCGACATCGACCGCGATGATCTTCTTCATCGTGCTCGGAGCCGCGTTCTACAACTCGTTCCTCGCGCTCAGTCAGGTGCCGCAGGAGCTGTCGAACTGGGTGGTGAGCCAGGGTTTCTCGCCGTGGACCGTGCTGACGCTGATCCTGGTCTTCTACCTCGCCTTCGGCTGCCTCATGGACAGCCTATCGATGATCCTGCTGACGATCCCGATCTTCTTCCCGGTGATCTCGGTCCTAGATTTCGGCATGAGCCCCGAACACATGGCGATCTGGTTCGGCATCCTCGTTCTGATCGTCGTCGAGGTGGGCCTCATCACGCCCCCGGTGGGCATGAACCTCTTCATCATCAACTCGATGGACCGGGCCACGCCCATGGGAGACACCTACAAGGCGGTGATGTGGTTCGTCGGATCCGACATCGCCCGGGTCGTGATCCTCGTGCTCTTTCCCTCGATCACGCTCTTCCTGCTGGAGTAAGCCCGCCGTTGCGGCAAAGGGGACGTGCGGAACTCTCGGGTTTCGGTATGGTGTATCATCATATGCCGGAAATGGATGTCGTTTGTACGGCATCGCGGGAGGAGCGGGCGCGATGGAGATCATGGGACTGGGCGCCATTGTCAGCGGCGGGGCGAGCGGCCTCGGAGCAGCGACGGCGCGCCACCTCGCCGGCGAGGGCGCGCGCGTCGCGGTGCTGGACAGGGAGGCCGATGCCGCGCAGGCGCTCGCCGACGAGATCGGAGGCGTCGCGGTCTCTGCCGACGTGACCGACGGCGATGCGGTCGGCCGGGCGGTGGCGACGGCTGCGGAAGAGCTCGGTGTCGCGCTTCGGATCGCGGTGAATTGCGCCGGGATCGCGCCGGCAAAACGCATCGTCGGCCGCGAAGGCGCATTGTCGCTCGACGTCTTCGAGCAGGTCGTACGGGTCAACCTACTGGGCACCTACGCCGTCATGAGCCATGTGGCCAAGGTCATGAGCGAGCTCGACGCGCTCGACAGTGGCGAGAGGGGCGTGATCGTCAACACCGCGTCGATCGCCTTCGAAGAGGGTCAGATCGGGCAGAGCGCCTATGCCGCCTCGAAGGGCGGTGTCGCGGGTATGTGCCTTCCGGCGGCGCGGGAACTTGCGCGACACGGCGTCCGCGTGATGACGATCGCGCCCGGCCTTTTCCACACGCCGATGATGGAGGGCCTGCCGCCCGAGACGACCGAAGCGATCGCCGCCAACATCCCGTTCCCGCAAAGATTGGGCGACCCGGCGGAATATGCCCGTCTTGTCGCTGACATAGTTCGAAATCCTTATCTGAACGGCACCGTCATCCGCCTTGACGGAGCGGTCCGTTTGCCCCCGAAATAGATCCCAGGCGCTGGACAGCTGACGCGAAGCAGCGTCGTCCGCCGTCATCCCGAAGCTGGCAATTTACAATGGCCCAAGTCGAGACCGACGATTCCAAGATGAACAGAACAGCAGACCAAGACATCGGCGAGGCGGTGGACGACGCCGTGTTGCGTCGCTTCCTCGGGCATCACCTTCGGCGCGCATCGAATTTCGTGCAATCGGACCTGGCGCGCAGTCTCAAGGATGTCGACCTGCGCATGATCACCATGTCCGTCCTCACCGTGATCGTCGAGCACCGCGGTCTGCGCCAGTCGCAGCTGGCCGACGCCCTGCAGATCGAGCGCCCGAACCTCGTGTCGATCCTGGACGAGCTCGAGGACCGCAAGCTGGTCGAGCGCACCCGCGTTCCGACGGATCGGCGCGCCTATGCGCTGACGCCGACCGCGGCCGGAGAGGCTTTGGCCGCAAAGGCTTCGCAGGCCGTCAGGGCACACGAGGACAGGGTCTTTGCTCGCCTCTCGGCCAGCGAGAGATCCAGCCTCCAAGATCTCCTCATGAAGGTCTATCCGGGCGCGGAGGGCTGACCCGCGCGGTCAGGTCGGATCGACCCTGCCGCGAAGGGCCTTCTTCTCCCCGCGGGCCTTCTTGGCCTCGACCCGCTTGCGCTTCTGGGTCTTGGACGGCTTCGTCGGAATGCGCCGCTTTGGCGTTTCGAGGGCCTTGGCGATCAGATCGGCCAACCGCTCGCGGGCGATCTCGCGGTTGCGGCTCTGGCTGCGGGTTTCGTCCACCTGGATGATCAGCGCGCCGTCCTTGGTCCATTTCCGCCCCGCGAGGCGGCGCAGGCGCGCCTTCACCGGGCCGGGCAGATTGGGCGAGCGCTCGGCCTCGAACCGCAACTCCACGGCGGTCGAGACCTTGTTGACGTTCTGCCCGCCGGGCCCGGAGGCCCGCACGAACTGTTCCGTGATCTCCCAGTCTTCGATAGCGATGCGGTTGCTGACCTGAAGCATGGACCCGTCTTACAATAGTCGCGGCAAACTAAAAGGGCCGCCCGGAGCGTGGGCGACCCTTCGAGAACTAGGAGGCGGGGTCGGTTAGGACCGTCGCCAATACGGACCACCGTCCGACAAGGGGCTGCCCTAGCCGGCGATCCTCCGCACTGTTCCGACACCTCTCTCCAATGCTTCTCTCGACACTGGATCACCTCCTTTCTGATGTTGAAAACCTACCCCGGAGGGTGGCACGGAATTCCTTGCGGTCAAATGAATTCTGACGGTTCAGGCCACCGCGCGATGGGACTGTGCCCACGAAACGATCACCCGGAACGGGACGAGCGCAATCAGCGCGAGCGCGAGCTTCACCAGCCAGTCCGCCACCGCGAGCGACACCCAGAGGGGCACCGCCGGGCCGACTCCGAGAAGCGGCAGCGTCTCGCCCGCCCAAGAGACGTCGTTTCCGGGTTCGATGAAGGTCAGGAACCCCGCGAAGGCGACGGTGAAGAAGATCGCCGTGTCGGTCGACGAGCCCACCAGCGTGGAGGCGAGAGGCGCGCGCCACCACCGCCCCTCGCGCAGCCGGTCGAAGATCGCGACGTCGAGAAGCTGTGCCGTCAGGAAGGCGAGGCCGGAGCCGAGGGCGATGCGCCAGGTCACAAGCGGGCCGAATTCCCCCTGGATCTGCGTGCCGATCAGCGAGCAGATCACGCCGACGGCGAAGCCGATGATCACGACCTTGCGGGCCGGGCCCGGGCCATAGACGCGGTTCATGACGTCGGTGACAAGGAAGGCGACGGGGTAGGTGAACGCCCCCCAAGTTAGCCATTGGCCAAGCAGGAACTGGACGAGGATGTTCGAGGCGACGACGACGGCCGCCATGGCAAGAATGCCGGGAATATGCGCGCGGGTCATGATGACTTCCCGTTTTGAGCAAGGTTGCGGGGACTTGGCTCCGGGCGGTCCCGGAACAGCGCGCGCCTTAGCGTGAGGCGCGCGCGCCCGCAAGGGTCAAACGGGGGCGGCTCAGTTGGCGGCGAGCACGCCCGAGCATTGCGCCGGAAGGTCCGCGAGCGTCAGCTCCTTCTTCGGAGGAGGCGCAACGTAGTCGGGATCCGGCGGGGGCGGGTTGAGGATGTTGTTCACCCAGTCCTGCGCTTCGGCGCAACCGTCGCCGGGAGGAGGAGGATCCTGATTTCGGCAGTTCGCGGCACCGGGAGGGCAGCTCAGCCGGACGTGGAAGTGGTAGTGATGCCCGTAATAGGGGCGCACCTTCCGAAGCCAAGACCGGTCACCCGTCTCGTCATTGCACATCCGGACCTTGGCGCCTGGGAAGATGAAGATCCGTGCAGTGCGGGGGTCCTGTGCGGCGGCCTTCACGACCTCGTGCTGCGCGCGGCTCCAGCGGTCGTTGGTGAACGCGCCTTCCGCACGGCGGAAGGACACCGCCGAGAGGTTCTCGCGTTCGGTCCGGGTAAGGTCGAGGCGCGGCGCCTGCATGAGCCAGATGTCCGCGTCGAGACCAATCTGGTGGCTGGCATGGCCCGTCAGCATCGGCCCGCCCTTGGGCTGGCTGATGTCGCCCACATAGATGCCCGCGCCGCCCGGCTGCTGCGCCGCGACGCGGCTGACCCTCTGCAGAAGGTCGATCGTGTCGGGATGTCCCCAGTTGCGGTTGCGCGAGAGCCGCATCGCCTGCCAGGTCGATCCGGTCTCGGGCATCTGCACGTTCCCCGCCGCGCACCCCTCGGAATAAAACCCGATCGGTTCGGGGCGTTGGCTCGAGGCCGCGGGCTCGGTCCCGAAGAGCTGCTTGGCGCTCTGCGAGGAAATGACGGGAGAGACCGGAACGGCCTCGGCTAGGGGCATCGCGCTGCGCGCGCTGTCGAGGTTGGAGGAGGCGTTCTCTCCACCGCAGCCGGCAAGCGCCAGTGCGAGAAGGGCGGTCAGGGTCCTGCGGATCATGCAGCTCGATCTCCGTCCGGTTTGACCCAGGCTAGCAGCAACAACCCTATGGCGAAAAGGAGAATGAGGGGAGAGACCCCGACCTGTTGCGATCCGGACGCCCAGGTGGTCAGCGCGATGAGCGACGGGGCGAGGAACGAGGTGGCTTTGCCGGCAAGAGCGTAGAGGCCGAACGCCTCGGTCATCCGCTCGGGTCTCGCCTGCCGGACCATCATCGTGCGCGAGGTCGCCTGCAGCACGCCGCCGGCCGCCCCGATCGTGGCGCCGAACACGTAGAATGCGATGTCGGGCGCGGCAGAGCCTTCGGGGATCGACACGAAAAAGACGCTTTCCCGGTTCACTAGAACGATGGAGATCGCAACGAGGAGCAGGGCGAGGATGCAGGCGGCGATCACCGGCTTCGGGCCGAAGCGGGCATCGGCCTTTCCGCCGAGCCAGGCAAAGAGTGCTCCCGAAATGATGGCGAGGATGCCGAAGATGCCCGTGTCGACCACGGACCATCCGAGCACCCCGGCCGCGTAGATCCCGCCGAAGGCATACATCCCGTTGAGGGCATCCCGGTAGAACATCGACGAGGCGAGGTAGGCGAAGAGCGAGGGCGCGCGCGGAAGGTGGCGAAGCGTGGCTCCGAGGTCGCGAAGCGCACGTCGCACCGCGCCTTGCGGGGCCGAAGCGGCCTTCGGGTCGCGCACCCAGAGGAAGAAGGGCACCATGAACACGACGTACCAGAGCGCGGCAAGTGGACCGACGAACCGTGTTCCCTCGCGCGCCTCCGGGTCGAGCCCGAGGGCGGGAGGGATGCCGATCAGGGTCGTGCCGGTTTCGCTGCTTTCGGCGAAGAAGACGAGCATGATGACGAGGCTGACGAGTCCGCCGAGATAGCCGAATGCCCAGCCGTTGCCCGAGATGCGCCCGATCTCCTGGCGCTTGCCGAGATCGGGAAGCATCGCGTTGGTGAATATCGTGGCGAACTCCATGCCGATCAGGCCGAGCGCGAAGAACAGGAGCGTGAGCCAGAGATCGAAGTCGGCGGGCTGCGCGAACCAGAGCATTGCAGCGCCGACCACGTAGAGCACCGAGAACCCCCAGATCCATCGCATCCGGTTGCCGCCAGTGTCGGCAAGCGCGCCCAGGATGGGTGCCAGGATCGCGATCACGAATCCGGCGAGCGCAATACCGGTCGCCCAGGCGGTCTGCGCCGTAGTGCCGTCGCCGAGCAGTTCCTTAACGTAAGGCGCGAAGATGAAGGTCAGGAGCAGGGTGTTATAGGGCTGACTGGCCCAGTCGAAGAAGAACCAGCCCCAGATCCGCCGCCGCTTGGCGCTCTCGTCCATCTCGTTTGCCCCTGTCTGCCGCCGCTGCACTGAACAGGGCGGCGGGGCGATCCGCAAGGGTTCCGGTCTCGGCCGGTCTGCGCCGCGTCGGGGGCATGGAAGAGCCGCGACGCGCGCCGCGGTAGCTCAGGCCGGGAGCCGCGTCGTCTCGGGCAATGCGTCCTGCATCGGGGGCCACGGTCGCGTCGCCTCCGCATCGATCCAAGCCCGGATCCACTGCGGGATCTCCGGCGACGGGATGGCAAGGCCCATGGCGGCGATCACGTCCTCGGGCGGCACGATCCCGGTCTCGCGGGTCACCGCCGAGCGGAAGAGCGCGTGGCTGGCGCAGTCGCCGTTCCGCGTCCACATTGATTGTTCGAGGTAGACGAAGCGGTTGTCCCAGCAGACCACCCGGGAGCGCATCTCGATCCGCTGCATCATGCGTACGCGGCGCCGGTAGCGCACCGAGGAGCCCGCGATGGTCAGACCCCAGCCCTTCTCGCGCATCACGCCGATCAGCCCCGCACGCTGGGCCATCGGGATGCGGCCGAGGTCGTAGATCGTCAGCGTCCGTCCGTTGTTCAGCTCCGCCCAGAGATCGAGGTCCCAGGGCCAGCAGACGTGGTGCGAGACATGCGTCTCGCCGACGCCGAGGGGGCCGGCGTTCCGGAACTTCCAGCTTTCCTTGGCGAGGCGGATGAATGGGTACATGGGCGCGTCTCCGGTTTGCAGCCCGGGTGGCCGCGCCGGGGTGCAGCGTCAACCCTGAACGTTGCGGCGCTCTTGCCCTCCGCTTTCGAGCCCCTTACCACTTGGGCGCTTCACGCAAGACGAGGGACACCCGCCACATGCAATCGCTTTTCCAGATCCTGATGCTGATCCTCGACGTGATGTGGTTCATCATCATCGCCCACGTCATCATGAGCTGGCTGATCAATTTCCAGGTCCTCAACCTGCGCCAGCCGCTCGTGGCGCAGATCTGGGACGGCCTCAGCCGCCTGCTCGAGCCGATCTACGGGCGGATCCGCCGGATCCTGCCGCCGATGGGCGGGCTCGATCTCGCGCCGCTGCTGGCGCTGATCGGTGTCTACGCGCTCCGCATCATCCTCGCCAACAATGCCGGGGCCTTCTACGGCGCCTACTGAGAGCTCGACTTGCCTTCATAGGCGCGCAGGATCTCGGTCTGGTTGCGCTGGCCGAGACCCGCGCCGTGGGCGAGCTTGAAGCCGGCGGTCGCGCCCTGGGTCACCGGGACGTCCTGCCGGACGCTTTCGGCGGCCTGCGTTATGATGCCGAGATCCTTGAGGATGCCGTCCACCGGGAACATCACCGTGTCGGTACCCTCGATCATCATCCTGCCGTAGGTTTTCAGCATCGGGCTCGCGACCGGCGTCTCGCACAGGATCTCGAAGGCCCGCCGGTGATCGTGTCCCATGGCGCGGACCATCGCGAGAAGTTCCGCAAGCGCGGCTTCCTGAGCGGCCAGCATCCCGTTGACGAGGAGCTTCGTCGCGATCCCGGCGCCGTTCGGGCCCGCGCGGTAGGTCGCCTTGCCCATGGCAGCGAGCGCGGGCTCGGCGCGTTCGATGGCGATCTGGTCGCCGCCGGCGATGATGACGAGCTCTCCGCTTTCCGCCGGGGGCAAGGTCCCCGCGACCGGAGCGTCGAGGAACGGCACCCCCGCTTCGGTCGCGTGGCGCGCCAGTTCGAGGCACCAGCCGGGCGAGATCGTGGAGCATTCGACGGCAACGGCATCGCCTCTCATCGCGGAGAGCGCGCCGGTGCTCTCATCGGTCCAGACGCTGCGCGAGGCGGCATCGTCCATCACCATCGAAACGACGATGGATGCGCCGTCAGCTGCCTCGCGCGGGCTTTGCGCTTCGCTGGCGCCCGCGCCCGTCAGCGCGTCCGCCTTGCCGGGGGTCCGGTTCCAGACCGCCACTTCATGGCCGGCCTTCACGATTGTCATGGCCATGCGCGAGCCCATCGCGCCGAGGCCCAGAAATGCGATCTTCATCACTCTCGTCCTTTTGCAAGTGTCGCGTGCGATCCAATGCTGCGGCCCAAACGTCGCGACCTCCGGACTTGTTCACCGAATCTTGGTATGCGACTGTTGGAGTAAGAGCAGTTCGACATAAAAACCTGCAGGTCTCCCGCCGACATGCCCCGTGACATGGGTCCCGCCTCCGCGCTTCTGCGCGACGTCTTCGGATTCGACGATTTCCGTCCCGGACAGGGAGAAATCGTGGATGCGGTGACGGCCGGTGAGAACGTGCTTGCGATCATGCCCACGGGCGGGGGCAAGTCGCTCTGCTTCCAGCTTCCCGCGCTCGTGCGGCCCGGTGTGACGGTCGTCGTCTCGCCCCTGATCGCGCTGATGCGCGACCAGGTCCGCGGCCTCCGCGAGGCGGGCGTCGCGGCGGGCGCGCTGACTTCGGGCAATACTCCGGAAGAGACCGATGCCGTCTTCGACGCGCTGCATGACGGCTCGCTGAAGCTGCTCTATCTCGCGCCCGAGCGGCTCGCCTCCGGCGGAACACAGCGGATGCTGGCGCAGGCGGGCGTGTCGCTGATCGCCGTCGACGAAGCGCATTGCGTCAGCCAGTGGGGGCACGATTTCCGCCCGGATTATCTGCGGATCGGAGAGCTGCGGCGCACGCTCGGCGTTCCGCTCGCCGCGTTCACCGCGACGGCGGATGCCGAGACGCAGGGCGAGATCGTCACCCGGCTCTTCGACGGGGCGCAGCCGCAGACCTTCCTGCGAGGCTTCGACCGGCCGAACCTGCACCTCGCCTTCCAGCCCAAGGACAGCCCGCGCAAGCAGATCCTGGCCTTCGCCGCCGCCCGCAAGGGGCAGTCTGGGATCGTCTATTGCGGCACCCGCGCCAAGACCGAGAGCATCGCGCAGGCTTTGCGCGAGGACGGGCACGCCGCGCTTTCGTATCACGGCGGGATGGAGCCCGACGCCCGCCGCCACGTGGAGGAGCGTTTCGCGACCGAGGACGAGCTCATCGTCGTGGCCACCGTCGCCTTCGGCATGGGCGTCGACAAGCCCGACATCCGCTGGGTCGCGCATGCGGATCTGCCGAAATCCATCGAGGCCTATTACCAGGAAATCGGGCGGGCGGGCCGCGACGGGGCCCCGGCCGAGACCCTGACCCTCTTCGGGCCGGACGACATCCGCCTGCGCCGCTCCCAGATCGACGAGGGCAACGCGCCGCCCGAGAGGCGCGCGGCGGATCACGGGCGGCTCAACGCGCTACTGGGGCTGGCCGAGGCGTTCGAGTGCCGCCGGAAGACGCTTCTGCGCTATTTCGGCGAGGAGCATGGCGGCAATTGCGGCGCCTGCGACCTCTGTGACAGTCCGCCCGACACCTTCGACGGCACCGAGGCAGTGCGCAAGGCGCTCTCGGCGGCGCTGCGGACCGGCGAAAGCTTTGGCTCGGGGCATCTGATCGACATCCTGATCGGCAACGAGACCGACAAAGTGCGCCAGCGCGGCCACGAAAGCCTGCCGACCTTCGGCGTCGGCAAGGACCTCTCGCGCTCGCAATGGCAGGCCGTCTTCCGGCAGATCATGGGGCGCGACCTGATGCGCCCCGACCCAGAGCGCCACGGTGCGCTCTGGATGACCGAAGGCGCGCGCCCGATCCTGCGCGGCGAGGAGAGCGTCACGCTCCGCCGCGACACGATCGACCGGGCCAAGGCCTCGCGCCCGGTGGCGCGCACGCTGGTCTCGGAGGAGGACGCACCGCTCCTGTCGGCCCTCAAGGCCAAGCGGCGCGCTCTGGCAGAGGCGCAGCGGGTCCCGGCCTACGTCATCTTTCCCGACCGCACGCTGATCGAGATCGCGGAACGACGCCCCCGCAACCTCGACGAAATGGCGGGCATTTCGGGCATCGGCGCCAAGAAGCTCGAACGCTACGGGTCGGAATTCCTGTCGGTCGTCGCGAGCGAGGCCGAGGCGATGCACCCGACGCGCCGCAAGCTCGCCGGGAAATCCTCGGGGGCGCTCTACGACCGGCTCCTTGCGGCGCAGGCGAAACTCGCGCGCGGCGCGCATGGAACCGACAAGCCGCTCTCCTGCTCGGCCTCGCAACTGGCGAAGATCGCCGAATTGCGGCCCTCGGATGTCGATACGCTCGAGCGTCTCCTGGGCGAGCGCCGGGCCGAGCGGTTCGGGGCGGCGTTCCTCGAAGTGCTGCAAGAGGGCTGAGCGGCCAAGAAACTTCGCGATATTTCGCTGGGAATCCCGCGTTGGTTCTTTTCTGTCCGGCGCGCGTCCTTGTGCGGCGCAAGGGCGAAAGGTATGCCAATCGCCAAGACAGCCTGGAAGGATCAGCCGAGATGCTCAAGCGCCCGTTCGACAAAACGAAGCTTCCCAGCCGCCATGTGACCGAGGGACCGGCCCGCGCGCCGCACCGTTCGTACTATTACGCGATGGGCATGACCGAGGACGAGATCCACCAGCCCTTCGTCGGCGTCGCGACCTGCTGGAACGAGGCCGCGCCCTGCAACATCGCGCTCAGCCGGCAGGCGCAGGCGGTGAAGATGGGCGTCAAGCAGGGTTTCGGCACCCCGCGCGAGTTCACCACGATCACCGTGACCGACGGCATCGCGATGGGCCACGAGGGCATGCGCTCCTCGCTCGCCTCGCGCGAGGCGATCGCGGACACGGTCGAGCTGACCATGCGCGGGCATTGCTACGACGCGCTCGTGGGTCTTGCGGGCTGCGACAAGTCGCTGCCGGGCATGATGATGGCCATGGTGCGTCTGAACGTGCCCTCGGTCTTCATCTACGGCGGCTCGATCCTGCCGGGCAAGGCGCCGCAGGTGGACGAGATCCCCGAGGATTTCCGCACCCGCGATCTGACCGTGCAGGATATGTTCGAGGCGGTCGGGCGCCACCAGAACAACGAATTGTCGGACGCCGCACTCGCCATGCTCGAGCGGGTGGCCTGTCCCTCGGCCGGCGCCTGCGGCGGTCAGTTCACCGCAAATACCATGGCCTGCGTCTCCGAAGCGATCGGCCTCGCGCTGATGAACTCCTCGGGCATGCCCGCGCCCTACGAAAGCCGCGACGCCTATGGCGAGGCTTCGGGGCAGGCGGTGATGGACCTTCTCGAGAACAACATCCGTGCCCGCGACGTGGTCACGCGCAAGAGCCTCGAGAACGCCGCGCGGGTCGTCGCATGCACCGGCGGGTCGACCAATGCGGGCCTGCACTTGCCGGCCATCGCGCATGAGGCGGGCATCGAGTTCTATCTCGAAGATGTCTGCGAGATCTTCCGCGACACGCCCTATTTCGTCGACCTCAAGCCGGGCGGCGCGTATGTGGCGAAGGACCTCTTCGACGCGGGCGGCATCCCGGTGGTGATGAAGGAGCTGCGCAAGGCGGGCCTCATCCACGAGGATTGCATCACTGCCTCCGGCCGCTCCATCGGCGAGGAACTAGAGCTGATCGACCGAAACGCCGACGGCAAGGTCATCCACTCGATTGAGAACCCCATCACCAAGACGGGTGGCGTCGTCGGGCTCAAGGGCAACCTCGCGCCCGAGGGGGCAATCGTGAAGGTCGCGGGCATCGCGCCCGAGAACCAGGTCTTCACCGGTCCCGCCCGCGTCTTCGAGAGCGAGGAAGAGGCGTTCGAGGCGGTCAAGTCCCGTGGATATGAGGAAGGCGACGTGATCGTCATCCGCAACGAGGGCCCGGCGGGCGGGCCCGGCATGCGCGAGATGCTGGCGACGACTGCCGCTCTCTCGGGGCAGGGCATGGGCAAGAAGGTCGCGCTCATCACCGACGGGCGCTTCTCCGGCGCGACGCGCGGCTTCTGTGTCGGCCATGTCGGCCCGGAGGCGGCGCAGGGCGGACCGATCGCGTTCCTCAAGACCGGCGACATGATCACGATCGACGCGATCAAGGGCGAGATCAACGTGGACGTCTCGGACGAGGAGATGGACGCCCGCAGGCAGGCCTGGCCGGGCGCGCGTCCGACGAACTACGCCGCCGGCGCGCTCTGGAAGTTCGCACAGCTCGTCGGCCCCACCTACAAGGGCGCCGTCACCCATCCCGGCGCCGTCGCCGAGACGCACGTCTACATGGATCAGTGACGATGCCGCGCCGCGCGTTTGCCTGTCTTGCGATGCTCGCCTTGGCCGCCTGCGAGGTGGACGAGAACGGCGAGGTGCGCGGTTTCCTTCCCGGCGGGGAAACAGGAAGCGCCAGCGGGCGCGGCGCTCTCGCCTCGCCCGACCGGGACGCCGAGCCGGTGCGCCGTGTCGCGCTCGCCGGCGGCGCGGTGGTGGTGGGTGGACCGCGCGGCTACTGCGTCGATCCCGCGACCGTCGAGACCAACGGCACGAGCGGCTTCGCCATGATCGCGAGTTGCCGGATCATCGCCGGGGCGGGGCCCGAGGTCGCGCCGGTCATCGTGACCGTGACCGTGGGGGCGGAAGAGCCCGCACCTCTCCTGCCCGATCCCGAGGCGCTCGCGCGGCTTGCCGGGGGGCCGGCTCGCGCCTTTCCCGAACGCGGCGGGCTGGTGACAGCGCAAATGCAGCGGGGCGGCTCGACCGTCCTCGCCGGCGGCGACGAAAGATACTGGCGCGGAGCCTTCCTTCAGGGCCAGCGGATCATCTCGCTGGCGCTCTATGCGCCCGAGGGCTCGGAGCTTGCCGGCGACCGCGGGCTGGCCTTTCTCGGCGATGTCCGCGATGTGATCCGCAGCGCTAGCCCGGGTGCAGGGCGCGGATAGGCCGGATCGCGAGCACCGGCGCAAGGCCGCCATCGCCTTGACCTTCCAAGCGGCCGGACGGAGGGTCGCGCGGTATTTCGTAGCGGACTTCTCCCATGAGCGCCCTCAGCGGCATCCTCCTCAAGCTTGGCTCCGTCGTGCTCTTCGTCGTCATGTCGGCGTTGATCAAGGCGGCGTCGGCGGATGTCCCGCCGGGAGAGGCCGTGTTCTTCCGCTCGTTTCTCGCCCTTCCGGTCATCGTCGTATGGCTCGCCGCGCGGCGGCAGCTGACGACGGGACTGAAGACGACGAACCCGCTCGGCCATCTCTGGCGCGGGCTGATCGGGGTGTCGGCCATGGGCTGCACCTTTGCCGGCCTCGGCATGTTGCCCCTGCCTGAAGTCACCGCGATCGGCTTCGCCGCGCCGATCCTGACGGTGGTCTTCGGGGCGCTCCTCCTTGGAGAGCGGATCCGTCTCTTCCGGATGAGCGCAGTTTCCGTGGGCCTCGTCGGCGTCACGATCATCGTCTGGCCGCGCCTGACGCTCGACAACGCGCAGAGCGGGGCGGCGCTCGGGGCGGGGCTCGTACTCCTGTCGTGCGTCTTCCGCGCCCTGGCGCAGATCCAGATCCGTCGACTGGTGGCCCACGAGGACACCGCCGCGATCGTCTTCTACTTCTCGTTGATGTCGACGCTGCTGTCGCTTCTGACCGTTCCGTTCGGGTGGGTCGTGCCGAGCCCGAACACCGCGGCATTGCTTGTCTCGGCGGGGCTCATCGGGGGGATCGCGCAGATCCTGATCACCTCCGCCTACCGCCACGCCGAGGCGGGTCTGCTTGCGCCCTTCGACTACGCTGCGATGCTGTTCGCCCTGGTGATCGGCTATGTCGTGTTCGGGGATGTTCCGACAACATGGATGTTGGCGGGGGCGAGCCTCGTCATCGCCTCGGGCGTCGCCATCATTTGGCGCGAGCGCCAGCTCGGCCTGAAGCGGGGTCGCGCGCGGTCCGGGATGGCGCCGCAGGGCTGAGCCCCGGATCGCGACGCGAGTGGCGCGCTCACAGATCGAAGGTTTCGGCGGCGAGATATGCGGGACGCAGGAGCGAGCGGCGGAAGCGGCCGAGGGGGAAGCGCGGCGGGGGGATCCTGATCGCGTCGGGATAGTCGGCATCCGGAGCGGCTCCTCGCACAAGGGATGCGAGGACGCGGCCCGCATGCGTCGCCATCGCAACGCCGTTGCCGTGGTAGCCGAAGCCCGCGAAGACGCCCGGCATGTCCGGCACCGGCCCGACGAACGGTGTAAGGGTCCGGGTCAGGCAGACGAGGCCGGACCAGTCGTGCTCGATCTCGACGTCGCGCCAGGCCGGGAACATCGCGTGGAAGTCGCGGCGGATGCGGCGGGCTGTGGCGCGGGTTTCCCGGGGCCGGGCGGAGAGGCCCCCGCGCATGCCGAACAGGAAGCGGTCGTCTGGCAGGAGCCGGAAATAATGGAGGAGCTGGCGCGTGTCGAAGGACATCTGCCGGGAGGTCCATCCCTGCGCCTCGCGCTCCGCGAGGGTGAGGGGGCGGGTCACGATCACGGTCGAGAGGACCGGCAGGGTGCGGCCGCGCAACCAGGCGGGCACGTCCTCGGCGCCATATCCGTTGGTGGCGATGACGACGCGCTTCGCCGAGACGGTTCCGTCTGGGGTCGAGAGTCGCCAGAGACCGTCGGCATGCGTGATGGCGGTGACCGGGCTCTGCGCGTGAAGCGCGGCGCCGGCCTTCTCAGCCGCGCGGGAGAGGCCGGCATGATAGCGGGCCGGGTCGAGGGCGAAGCCGATCGGGATCGTCAGCGCGCCGTGGAAAGGGCCTCCGAGACCGGCCTGCCGGAGGCCGGCTTTGTCGATCAGGTTGGGCTCGACGCCGTAGGACGCGCGGATGTCTGGCAGCGCGGCGCGCAGCGCCTGCATGGCTCTCGGCGAATGCGCGAGTTGCGTCTCGCCCCGGCTGTGCGTGTCGGCATCGATGCCATGGATGTCGAGAATTCGCGCCACGGTATCGACTGCCGCGCGTTCGGTCCGCCGCCAGTCGCGCCGGCCCTGCTCTCCGTGCCGGCGGCGGAGCATCGCGTCGGTCGCCTTGGCGCCACCGAGACAGCAGAAGCCGCCGTTTCGGCCGGAGGCGCCGAAACCCGCGTCATCCGCCTCGAGCAGGGTCGCCTCGACGCCGGCTTCGGCTAGGTGCAACGCGGTCGAGACGCCGGTGTAGCCGCCGCCGACGATCGCCACGTCGGTCCGCAGGTCGGCAGAGAGGGGCGTCCAGTCGGGTGCGGGGGTGCGAGCCCAGAAACGGCCTTTGGGTGGTGCGTAGGCGGAGGCTTCGTAGAGGCGGTGCATCGGCCGGTCCTTGTAGTTCGTCTCGAAGAGCTACGCCGCTCGCCCGTGCCCGTCCAGATGCGCGGGCGGTTTCGCGGGCGTGCTGGGCATGGCAGGATCGCCGGATCCGGAGACCCGGCGCAGGACATACGCATGGACGCAACTGAAGACACCAGAACCGAAACGGGCGCCCGGGCCGGATTGCCCGCGCACGAGCAGGTCTACAGGCGCCTGCGCGAGGGCGTGCTTTTTGGCGAGTTCGAGCCCGGCCAGCCCGTGACCATCCAGGGCCTCACGGAACGGCTCGGGGTCGGAATGACGCCGGTGCGGGAGGCGCTGCGCCGGCTGACGGCGGAAGGCGCGCTCGAGTTCCGCGGCAACCGGCGGATCACGGTTCCCGTACTCGATGCCCGGGCGCTCGAGGAGTTGACCTGCGCGAGGCTGGCGCTCGAGCCGGAACTTGCGCGGCGCGCTGCGCGGGTGGCTGTCGAGCCCGCCGTTGCGACGTTGCAGGCGACTGATGCCCGCATCGACCGGGCCATCCTTGCGGGGGACATTGCAGGCTATCTCCGCGAGAACCACCGGTTCCATGCCGGGATATACGCGCTTGCCGGTGCGCCGATCCTTCAGGGCATGGTCGAGGGGCTCTGGCTGCGTTTCGGCCCGTCGCTGCGTGTGGTCTGCGAAGGGGGCGGGCAGCTTGGCCTTCCCGACCGCCACAAGGACATGCTGGCGGGATTGTCGGCACGTGACGATGCGGCCGTGCGGCAAGCGATGGCGGACGATGTCAGGCAGGGCATGGCGAGGATCGCGGAACGGCTTGCGGGAGGGATCTGACCGCGACGGATTGACTCTTCGGAATTTGATCATATTTTTCGGTCAACAATCCCGACAGCACCGGAGGCCCCCTCGTGGCTCACCTGACCAATACCGCCCCGACCGCCGAATTGCAGGCTCTCGACGCAGCGCACCATCTGCACCCCTTCACCCATGCCGCCGGGCTGAAGGACAAGGGCGCGCGCATCATCACCCGCGCGGACGGCGTGTGGCTTCAGGACAGCGAAGGGCACCGGATCCTCGATGCGATGGCGGGGCTGTGGTGTGTCAATGTCGGATACGGGCGGCGCGAACTGGTCGAGGCTGCGGCGGCGCAGATGGCGGAGCTGCCGTTCTACAACACGTTCTTCCAGACCTCCCACGTGCCCGCGATCCGTCTGGCCGAGCGCCTCGCCGGGCTAGCGCCGGAGCACCTCAACCACGTCTTCTTCGCGGGCTCGGGATCCGAGGCGAACGACACCAACATCCGCCTGGTCCGCACCTATTGGGAGATGAAGGGCGCGCCGCAGAAGAAGGCGATCATCTCGCGCTGGAATGCCTATCACGGCTCCTCGGTGGGATCGGGATCGCTCGGAGGCATGAAGGGCATGCATGCGCAGGGCGGCATGCCGATCCCCGACATCCACCACATCGACCAGCCGGACTGGTGGTCCGAGGGCGGGGATCTCACACCAGAGGAATTCGGCCGCGAGCGTGCCCGGCAGCTCGAGGAGAAGATCCTCGAGCTCGGGGAGGACAACGTCGCCGCCTTCATCGCCGAGCCGGTGCAGGGCGCGGGCGGGGTCATCGTGCCGCCGGACAGCTACTGGCCGGAAGTGAACCGGATCCTCGATAAATACGACATTCTCCTAATTGCCGACGAGGTGATCTGCGGCTTCGGGCGCACGGGCAACTGGTTCGGCTCCGAGACGATGGGGATCCGTCCGGACATCATGACGATCGCCAAGGGGCTGTCCTCCGGATACCAGCCGATCGGCGGGTCGATCGTGTCGGACGAGATCGCCGAGGTGATCGGCGGCGACGAGTTCAACCACGGCTACACCTATTCGGGTCACCCCGTGGCCTGCGCGGTAGCGCTCGAGAACCTGCGCATTCTCGACGAGGAGGGGATCGTGACGCGCGTCCGCGAGGAGACCGCACCGTATCTCAAGAAGAAGTTCGAGAGCCTCGCCGATCACCCGCTCGTGGGCGAGGCGAAGATCGTCGGGATGATGGGGTCGATCGCGCTCACGCCCGACAAGGCGAGCCGGGCGAAGTTCGAGGATGGCGGCGCGCTCGGATACCTGACGCGGGAGCGCTGCTTCGCGAACGATCTGGTGATGCGTCATGTCGGCGACCGGATGATCGTCTCTCCGCCGCTGGTGATCTCGACCGATGAGATCGACCTGCTGATCGAGCGGGCGCGGAAATCGCTGGACGAGGCGATGGACGAGGCCGAAAGGCAGGGTCTTCTGCGGGCCGCGGCGGCCTGATCACGCGGAGCGGCTTTGCCGCGCCGGTCATCTCGCCGGTGCGGCTGGCGCCGCCCCGTCTCGGATGGGTGCATCCGTCTGGCACCTGTCCATCGCTCCGACGTCGATATCTGTTGCGGTTCAACTTCGCTGGGCCTGGCTCTTCGATCAGCCGGTCCGATGCGCCGGGCATCACCAGCGGGACAGAGCGTCCTCGTCCTCATCCTTGGCAGCGACCCAGGCCTCGCCCCTGTCCGCCATGTGTTCCTTTTTCCAGAACGGCGCGCGGGACTTGAGGTAATCCATGAGGAAGTCCGCGGCCTCGAACGCATTGCGGCGGTGGGGGGCGGCAGTCGCAACCATCATTATGCGCTCGCCCGGGGTCAGCATGCCGTAGCGGTGGATGACGAGCACGTCGCCGAGGGACCATCGCCTGCGGGCCTTCTCGGCGATCTCGCCGAGCGCCTTCTCCGTCATTCCGGGATAATGCTCGATCTCCATCCTCGCGAGATCGCCGTCGCCGCGCACGATCCCCGCGAAGGTCACCACCGCTCCCATGTCGGCACGGCCGGACGCGAAGCGCTCGCATTCCGCACCGTAGTCGAAGGGCGCGTCCTGCACGCTCACAGGCATCCTGTCAGCCACCGGTCATCGGCGGAAAGAACGCGACCTCGCGCGCACCGGCGAGAGGAGCGTCGAAATCGGTCAGTTCCTGATCGACCGCGACCCGCAGCGCCGTGAGATCGGCGAAGGCCGCGTCGTAGCGCTCCTCGCGCGCCCTCAGTTCCGCGACGAGGTCCGATACGGTCGTGGCCGAGGTTTCGATCCGTTCCTTCGGCAGACCGATCCGCTCGCGGACCCAGGCGAAGTAGAGAACATCCATCAGCGATCCTCCTTGAGGAAGGGTGTGGCCTTGCGGAAATAGTCCCAGCCGGTGATCACCGTAAGGGCGGCGGCCACCCAGAGCAGGAAGATGCCGGCATGGCCGGTCCAGACCATCCCCGTGAGCTTCCAGTCGAGCCCGTGCACTTCCGCGGCGCGGCGCTCGAGCACCTGCGCGATGGTGGCCTGATCCATGTTCCACGAGGCGACGCCGAGGTAATGCTCCCAGACACCCTGCGCGAAGAGCACGGCAATGGCGACCATCTGCAGCGTCGTCTTCCACTTGGCGAGGTTCGTCACCTTTAGCGTTCCGGCCGTGTCGCCGAGATATTCGCGCAGGCCCGAGACGAAAACCTCGCGGAAGAGGATGAAGGTCGCGGGCAGAACGAGCCATGGGGACATCGAGGAATAGCCGACGATTACCATCAGCGCGATGACCACCATGGCCTTGTCGGCGATCGGATCCAGCATGGCGCCGAGCTTGCTCTCCTGCTTCCAGCTGCGCGCGATATGGCCGTCGATCCAGTCGGTCACCGCGGCGCCGACGAAGAGCACGAGCGCCAGCCAATCCGCAAACGGCCGGTTGAAATAGAGAAACATCACGGCCAGGCCGGGGGCGGCCAAAAGACGCAGGACGGTGAGGGCGTTGGGCAGGTTCCACTTCATGGGTGTGTTCCTATCCCGGATGTCTGTGCGGCGGAAGATGTCAGGGTCACAAGACTTCAACGCGGGCCGGGCGCGCGCGGGTCCGCTTCCGGGTCATGACGGGTCGCACGACGGCGCAGGCGTTCGACGAAGAGCGCGCGGGCGGCGGGCAGGCGGCGATCGCCAAGAGCGGGGGAGAGGCGGGTCTCGAGGAAGTGACCGGTCGTCCCGAGCGCGGTCAGGATTTCGTCGTCGCCGCGGTTGCCCTCGCCGAATAGCGCCGGCGGCAGCGGCAGGAGGCGGTCGGCCCATGCGCCGGCTCCCTCGACCGTGACCGCCCGGCCGGTGCGCGGCGAGACGTAGCGCAAGCCGTCCGTCGCTCCGGTGACCGCGCAGCGCGTCAGGTCGAGACCGAAACCCATCTCTTCGAGCAGCATCATCTCCCAGCGAAGATAGTAGAAGGGAAAGTCGCGCGGCATGGCGAGCGCGTCGAGCAGCAGCCCGCTCGCGCGGTAGAGACCCGGATGCGCCTCGCGCTCTGGCAGGGTGAAAGCGAGGAGTGCGGTGACTGCGTTGAGCCCCGCCAGCGAGAGCGGATCGGCCATGGCCTGCGCGGAGCGGGAGCGGCGCGGCTCTGCAGTGAAGGTGCCGATATGATCCTCGAGCCGGGCGCGCCAGGTGACGTCGAGTTCGGAGCCGGGCTGGAGGATCGAGGCGGCCTTGCGCGACGATGCGCCGCGCAGGACGCCCGCGTGCCGCCCGCGCGTTTCGGTGAAGACCTCGAGGATCGCCGAGGTCTCGCCGTGCCGCCGCACGGTCAGCAGAATTCCGGTGTCGCGCCAATCCATAAGAGCAGGATCGCCGCTGGCGGGTCCGATGCCAAGGGCCGGCGGCTCGTCGCCTGACACGGCAAGGCGGGCCGGGATCGTCGGCGGCGGAGTTCGGGGCTAAAGAAGCCCGTCGGCCGGTTACAGCAGGCCGTCTTCTCCGAGCATATGGCGGCCGGCGCGATCTTCGACCTCGATCACCCAGAGATCGGGATCGCTGCGGCGCTCGCGCGAGACGACCTCGTCCACCTCACGCTCTGGACCGTCGGCCATGACTTCCCAGCGCGTGCTGTCGGCCATGAAATCGTAGCGGCGGGTTAGGAGACGGGCCGTGCCGTCGAGCTGCGCCACCTTCACCAGCACCGCGCCCGCCGTCTCGTCGCCGCGCGAGGTGACGAAGGCGGGAATGCCGGCGAGGTCGAGGCGCTTGCGGTAGGCCGAGACCCAGAGGGCGGTCGCGAGGCGCGGTTCAGCCATCGCCGTCGCGGAAGTCGAGGCCCATCTCGGAATAGCGCTCGCTCTCGTCGAGCCAGCCCTCGCGGACCTTCACCTGCAGGAAGAGGTGCACCCTGCGGCCGAGGAATTCCTCGATCTCGACGCGGGCGGCCTGGCCGACTGCCTTGATCGTCTCGCCCTTGTTGCCAAGCACGATTCCCTTGTGACCGGTGCGGCTGACATAGACGATCTGGTCGATGCGCGCCGAGCCGTCCTTGCGCTCTTCCCAGGTCTCGGTCTCCACGGTGAGCTGGTAGGGCAGCTCCTGATGCAGGCGGAGCGTCAGCTTCTCGCGGGTCATCTCGGCGGCGATCATGCGCATCGGCAGATCGGCGATCTGGTCCTCGGGATAGAGCCACGGACCCTCGGGAAGTGCGCTGGCGAGGAACGTCCGCAGCTCTTTGACGCCGTAGCCCTTCTCGGCGGAGATCATGAAGGTCTCCTCGAAGGGATAGGCCTCGTTGAGGCTCTGGCTGAGCGAGAGCAGAGTTTCGGCCTTCACCCGGTCGATCTTGTTGATGGCGAGCGCGACGCGGCGCCCCTCGCCGATCTCGCGCAGCCGCTCGAGGATCGCTTCGACGCCCTCGGTCAGCCCGCGATGCGCCTCGATCAGAAGAACCACCACGTCGGCATCGCTGGCCCCGCCCCACGCGGCGGCCACCATGGCGCGGTCGAGCCTGCGCCGCGGCTTGAAGAGGCCGGGGGTGTCCACGAAGACCAGTTGGCTGTCGCTTTCGATTGCGACCCCGCGGATGCGGGACCGGGTCGTCTGCACCTTGTGGGTGACGATCGACACCTTCGCACCGACCATGCGGTTCAGCAGCGTGGATTTGCCCGCGTTGGGCTCTCCGATCAGGGCGACGAATCCGGCGCGGGTGGTCATGGGGCGTGATCCTTGTGGTCGGGCCGTGCGGGTACCGCAGCACGAGGCGCTTGGCCAGAGGGTCGGCCACTTCGCCAGAGGGTGTAGAGGCCCGAACCCACGATCAGGGCCGCGCCGGCGAACATGAGCGCGTCGGGGCGCTCTCCGAACACGATATAGGCGAGGATCAGGGCCGCGAGGAGGCGGGCGTAGCGAAAGGGGGCGACAACCGACACTTCGCCCGTGCGCATGGCCTGTGTGAGACCGGAATAGGCGGCGACACCGGCCAATGCGGTGGCGAGGAGGAGAAGGATCGCACGGGCGTCGGGCACCTCGCGCGCGCCGGTCTCGAACGCCAGGATCAGGAGGCCGGCGAGGGTCACGCTGGCAAAGCCCGGGATGCCGAGCTGTGTGGCGGAGATCGACGGGGGGCTTGCGCGCGTTGCCACGTCGCGCCCCGCGAAGCCGATCATCGCGATGACGGCAAAGAGTGCCGAGAGTTCGATGCCGTCCGGGCCGGGCCGCAGGATCAGAAGCACGCCGAGAAACCCGATGCCCATGGCGATCCAGCGCCGGGGACCGACCCGTTCGCCGAGCACAAGCGCCGCGCCGAGCGTCACGACGAGCGGCGCAGCCTGAAGGATCGCGGAGGTGACCGAGAGCGGCGCGAAGGCGAGCGCGAGGGCAAAGAAGAGCCGGCCCGTGACCTCGAAGGCCGTGCGCACGATCATGGTCCTCGAGAGGTACTCCGCGGTCCAGACCGGCAGACCCGCACGGCGCACCAAAGCGGCGTAGAGGGCGAAGCCGCAGAGGCCGAAGATCAGCGTTCCGAGGCCGGGTGAGACGGTGGACGTGGCGCTCTTGAAGAGCGCATCCTCGACGGCGAAGCCCACCATCGCCAGAACCATGAGGATGGCGCCGCGGAGGTTGGCGCTCACGCCCCGCCCTCGAGCCGCCCCAGAAGGGCGCTCGCCGCCGCCTGTTCGGCCTGCCGCTTGGAGGGCGCTTGGGCGCTGTCGCTCTCGCCGGTCCTGATCCGCACCTCGATGGTGAAGACGGGCTGGTGATCGGGACCCTCGCGGCCCGTTTCGGTATAGGACGGGGGCGGCAGACCGCGGGCCTGCGCCCATTCCTGCAGGGCCGTCTTGGCGTCGCGGGCGTCTTCCTCGACGCGGTCGACCCGGTCGCCCCAGAGCCGCAGGATCATGTCCTTGGCAACCTCGAAGCCCGCATCGACATAGACCGCGGCGATCACCGCCTCCATAGCGTCGCCGAGAAGCGCCATCTTGCGCCGTCCGCCGGAAAGGCGCTCCGACCGGCCGAGCTTCATCGCGTCGCCGATGGCGCAGTCGCGCGCGACCTCGGCGCAGGTCTCCTTGCGCACCAGCGCATTGTAGCGGGGGGCGAGCTGGCCTTCCGCGGCATCGGGATCGCGTTCGAGCAGCGCCTCGGCCATCACGAGGCCAAGCACGCGGTCGCCGAGGAATTCGAGGCGCTGGTTGTCTTCGCGCGTCGGCCCGGACATCGAGCCGTGCGTCAGCGCGCGCGTCAGAAGCTCGGGCCGGTCGAAACGGTGGCCGAGACGGCCCTCGAGATCCTTCAGAGCGGCCGAGCGCTTCACTCGATCCTCTCGAAGAAGCGGTCTCCGCGCCACGTCCAGAAATAGAGCATCGAGGATCCCGCGGAGGAGAAGATCACCCGGCTCGCCTTGCCGACGATGTTCTCGAAGGGCACGAACCCGACGCCGCCCGCAACGGCCGGCACGCGGCTGTCCGACGAATTGTCGCGGTTGTCGCCCATCATGAAGTAATGACCTTCGGGCACCTGGTAGACGGGCGTGTTGTCGGAGCCCTGCTTGCCGATGTTGAGCACGGAATGCGCAACGCCGTTGGGAAGCGTCTCGACGAACTTCTCCTTCTCGCAGCGTCCCCCGTCGCCGACCGGGCCGTTGCCGCAGCGCGGCCGGAGGCGTTGGGGCCCCTGCGGCTCCGCCACCTCGACGAAGGTGCCGTCCTCCTGAACCTCGGCCGGCTCGTCGTTGATGTGCAGCACGCCGTCGCGGACCTGGATCCGCTCGCCCGGCAGGCCGATCACGCGCTTGATGAAGTCGCGGCCCGACACCGGATGGCGGAACACAACGACGTCCCCGCGTTCGGGAGCGTCGCCGAAGAGGCGCGTGTTGTCGCCGTCGAGAAAGCCGCAGATGTCGGACGCATCAATGTCGATGCCGAGGCCCGGCAGGTAGAGCGAGGGGCAGGAGGCGTAGGAATAGCCGTAGGTCATCTTGTTGACGAAGAGGAAGTCGCCGATCAGCAGCGTGTCCTTCATCGATCCCGAGGGGATCCAGAACGGCTGGAAGAAGAGCGTGCGGAAGATGCCCGCGATCAGGAGCGCGTAGACGATCGTCTTGACGGTCTCGAGAAATCCGCCGCCGGATTTCTTCTGCTTGCCACTCGCCATCTCGACCGCCTTTTCACCTGCTCTGCCGCGAGGCGCTTCTTGCGGGCGAGGCGGGGCGAAGTCAAGGCGAGCGCCCTAGCGTGCGACCTTGCGGGCGCGCCGGATCAGCATGTCGCGCTTGGTCTTCGAAAGACGGTCCACGAAGAGCATGCCGTTCAGGTGGTCGATCTGATGCTGGACGCTCGTGGCCCAGAGATGAACGAAATCGCGCTCCTCGGTCTCTCCCGCCGCGTTGAGGAAACGGACTGTCACCGCGCGGGGCCGCGAGATCGTGGCGTGAACGCCGGGAAGGCAGGGGCTGGCCTCGTCATGTTCGCGATCCTGCACGCTGGCATGGAGGATCTCCGGGTTGGCCATCCGTACCACCTCACCGCGTTCGTTCGACGCGTCCACCACGGCGAGCCGCAGCATGACCCCGATCTGCGGAGCGGCGAGACCGACGCCCGGCATCGCCTCCATCGTGTCGATCATGTCCTGCCAGTGCGCGCGGATCTCGTCGGTGACGTCCTCGACAGGTTCTGCTGCTTTGCGCAGGCGCGGGTCGGGCCAGCGCAGGATTGGGCGGACGGTCACAACAGGGCCTCGTATTCGGTTTCAAGGTCGCGTCGGGCCTCGGGGGCGACTCGGTCGAAGGTCACGATCCCGTCGAGATGGTCCAGCTCGTGCTGGGCGCAGGTCGCCTCCATCCCCTCGAGCCGTTCCTCGTGCACCGCGCCGTCGAGGCCGCGATAGCGCAAGACGATCCAGTCGGGGCGAGTGACGCGCGCGGTCACGCCGGGGATCGAGAGGCAGCCTTCGTCGCGGGTCTCGGAGGTCTCAGACGCGGCGACGATCTCCGGGTCGATGCAGGCGCGGGGCGCCATCTCGCCGTCCTTCCACCCCGCATCCATCACGAAGACGCGCACCAGCACGCCGATCTGCGGTGCGGCAAGGCCGCGACCGGGCGCGTCGTACATCGTCTCGAAGAGGTCGCGCACGAGATCGCCCACGTCGGTGTCGCCGACCTTCACGCATTTGCGGGAGAGGCGCGGGTCCGGCCAGCGAAGGATGTCGCGGAGAGCCATCAGACCGCCTCCGCCGCGAGCCGGTCGGACAGGTAACCTTCGGGATCCGGGCCCCCTGTCATCATGTGCCGCAGCCAGGCATCCCGTTCGTGACCGATCACGGCCAGCTCCCACACGCAGGCGGCGAGCGGCCGGTCGTCCATCGCCTCGAATTCCGCGCCGCGCGCAAGGCTGAGCCGCTGGCAGAGGATGTCGCCATGCGCCCACCAATCCATCAGCAGCCACGTGCCCGCTTCGCCCTCGTGGATTACGACGAAGCCGAGCCCGTGCGCATCAGCCTCGGTCATCGCCGCCTGGTCCATGCGGGCAGCCTCGTTGCGGGCGGCCTGCAGGAGGTCCTCCGAAGGGGCCGCCGCGCCGATGTGGTAGACCTTCACGGCGAGCGCGCCGACCTGCCAAGAGGCCAGCGTGCGCAAGGGGCGCGGCGCGTAGGTCGGAGGCAGGGTGGTCACGCGCGGGCCTGCTCGCGTTTCAGCTTCTGCATCTTTCGGGTGATCATCTGCCGTTTCATCGGGCTCAGGTAGTCGATGAAGAGCTTGCCATCGAGATGGTCGATCTCGTGCTGGACGCAGACTGACCAGAGTCCGTCGAAATCCTCTTCCTGCAGATTGCCGTCGCGGTCGAGCCAGCGGACTTTCACCGCATCGGGGCGCTCTACGTCGGCATATTGATCGGGGATCGACAGGCACCCTTCCTCGTAGATCTTGCGCTCGCTCGAGGCGCCGACGACCTCGGGATTGAACATGACGAGCGGACGGGGATCGGCGTCGTCCTCCTTGACGCAATCGAGCACGATCAGGCGCGACATCACCCCGACCTGGGGCGCGGCGAGGCCGATGCCGGGCGCGTCGTACATCGTCTCGAGCATGTCGTCCGCCAATTGGCGCAACTCGTCCGAAAGATCGTCCACGGGCGGGACGACCTTCTTGAGACGCGGGTCGGGATGGATGAGGATCGGTCGCTTCATGCGCTGGCATTTAGGCGAAGCGCCGCGGCCGCGCAACGCCTCGGGCGGTGCTTGCGGCCAGCGATCCCGGCGCTAGGGTTCGGCCCGAGGGCCGGAAAGGACAAACGACGACATGAGCAGCCGTTTCGACGAAGAGATCGCGCGCGTGGGGACCCACAGCGCGAAATGGGACATGATGGAGACGATCTACGGCGTCTCGCCCGAGGACGGCATCGCCATGTGGGTCGCGGACATGGATTTCCGGCCGCCCGATTGTGTTCAGCGGGCGGTGCAGGCAATGGCCGATCACGGGGTCTACGGCTATTTCGGCAATGACGCGCCGTACCGCGAGGCGATCTGCTGGTGGATGTGCGAACGGCACGGCTGGGAGCCCGATCCCGCCTCGATCCTGACCACAAACGGCCTCGTCAACGGCGTCGGGCTCGCCGTGGACACCTGGACCGAACCGGGTGACGGCGTCGTGCTCTTCACGCCGGTCTACCACGCCTTCGGCCGGGTGATCCGCTCCGCGGGCCGCGAGGTGGTCGAATGCCCGCTGGCAATCCGGGACGGCGTCTACACCTACGATTTCGACGCCTACGACGCGGTGATGACCGGACGCGAGAAGATGGTCGTGCTCTGCTCGCCGCACAATCCCGGCGGCCGGGTATGGACGCGCGATGAGTTGCAGGGCGTCGCCGCGTTCGCGAAACGACACGATCTGATCCTCGTCTCGGACGAAATCCACCACGATCTCGTCATGCCCGGTCAGACCCATGTCCCGATGACGCTCGCCGCGCCCGAGATCGAGGATCAGCTGGTGATGATGACGGCGACCACCAAGACCTTCAACATCGCCGGTTGCCATACCGGCAACGTCATCATCCCCGACGCGGGCCTGCGCAAGGCCTATGCGCAGCGGATGGCCGCGCTCGGGACCGGCCCGAACGCCTTCGGGATACACATGGCGACGGCGGCGTATTCGGCCGAGGGGGCGGCGTGGGTCGACGAGCTCTCTGAGTATCTCGACGGGAACCGCCGGCTCCTCGACGAGATGGTGAATGCCATTCCGGGGGTGCGCTCGATGCCGATGGAGGCGACCTATCTGGCCTGGGTCGATTTCTCGGGCACCGGGATGGAGCCTGCCGAATTCCGGCGCCGGGTCGAGGCGGAGGCGAAGCTCGCGGTCAATCACGGCGAGACCTTCGGACTGGGCGGCGAAACCTTCCTACGCTTCAACTTCGCGACGCCGCGTGCGCGCGTCGAGGAGGCCGGGCGCCGGCTTCAGAGCGCCTTCGCCGATCTGCAATAGCGGTCAGCGGGTGCGCTTCGGGTGCGGCTTGTAGAGCGGTAGGGCCCAGCCGAAACGGATCGACCCGGCGCGCAGGGCGGCGGTGAGCGCGGCGCAGGTCAGGACCGCAGGCGCCTCGCCGACGCCGATAAGGCGCAAGAGCGCGAGTGCCGCCGCCCCGGTGAAGGCGCAGGTCACGTAGAGTTCGCCCTGCCGCAGGACGAGCGGCACCTCGTTGGCCACCACGTCGCGAGCGAGACCGCCCATGCAGCCGGTGATCATGCCCATGACGACGACGATCGGCATCGGAGCGCCCTCGCGGGCGGCGATCCCCGCCCCGGCCGCGACCGCCACCGCAAGCGCACCCGCATCGAGCCAGCGCAGAGCGACGTAACGCGATTCGAGACGGTGCGCCGTGAAGAAGACCGCCACCGCCGCGGCGCAGCCGACGCCGAGATAGGTCGGGTCGGCGATCCAGAAGACCGGACGGTCCAGCAGGACGTCGCGGACCGTACCGCCACCCACGCCCGTGAGGCAGGCGAGAAACGCGAAACCGACGATGTCGAGCTGAGCACGGCTGGCCACCAGAGCGCCTGTCAGGGCGAAGATCAGAACCGCGGCATAGTCCAGAAGGACGAGCACGTTCACTTGCCCTTGCTGCCCTTGAACGGCGCCATTCCCTCGCGCGCAAGCTCGTCGGCGCGCTCGTTCTCGGGGTGGCCGGCATGACCCTTGACCCATTCCCAGCGGACCTCGTGGGTCTTCTGCGCGGCGTCGAGACGCTTCCAAAGCTCTTCGTTCTTCACCGGCTTCTTCGCGGCGGTCTTCCAGCCGTTCTTCTTCCAGCCGTGGATCCAGCCCGTCACGCCGTTCTTCACGTAGACACTGTCGGTGACGATGGTGATGCGCGACGGCTGCCTCAGCGCCTCGAGCGCCGAGATCGCAGCCAGAAGTTCCATTCGGTTGTTGGTGGTCGCGCCCTCGCCGCCGTTCAGCGTGCGCTCCTTGACGACGGTGTCGCCGTCCTTGGCCAGCATGAGAACACCCCAGCCTCCGGGGCCGGGATTGCCGGAGCAGGCTCCGTCGGTGAAGGCGTAGAGATCGGGCATGCCGCGCTCTTGGCGCGGCACCGGGCCGGGGTCAAGGGGCGGCGAGGTGCGAGGGCGCCGCCCTCGCGCTTCCGGAATATTGCGCCAAGAGAAAATAGGTCAGATCAGCGGGCCAACGGCGAGGCAGAGGACCACGAGCGCAGTCAGCAGGAGGCGCAGCTGCATCCACCAGCGCGGAGCGAGGCCCCAGAACCAGAAGGCGGCATCGAGGACGAGCAGGCCCAGGAACCCGAAGATGAGGTTGAGCCCAGCCGAGGTCGGTCCGCCCCCGGTCATGAAGAAGGCCCAGAGCGCGGGGATGACTGACAGGGCGTAGCCCGTTGCGCCGCGGTTGTCGCCCGCCTTCGCCGCGAAGCCCCAGAGAACGCCCGACATGAACGACAGGATGATGGCGCCGTAATAGAGCTGCACGTACGGCCCGATGAACCGCGGTCCGAGATTGGCCTGGCCCCAGGCGGCGAGACCGTCCGAGAGCAGGGTGGCGGCGCCCCAGGCAAAAGGGATCACGCCGGCGAGGCCGAGGACCAGGGCGGAGCGGGGGATCTGTCTCATGCGCAGAGTTTTCCTCGAAGGCGATCCGCGATGCGCCGAACGGCGGCGCTCTGCGCGGGTACTGGCGGCCCCGGGCTTAAGCCGGTTGACGAAGGACGCGGGGCACCTTGAACTCGACGTCTTCCTCGGCGGTGGTCACTGTCTCGACACTGACGTCATAGCGGTCGCGAAAGGCGTCGATGACCTCCTCGATCAGGACGTCCGGGGCAGAGGCGCCCGCCGTCAGACCGATGGAGGCGATACCCTCGAGCGACCGCCAGTCGATGTCGGCGGCGCGCTGGACGAGCTGGGAATAGCGGCAGCCGGACCGCGCGCCGACTTCGACGAGGCGCTTCGAATTCGAGGAGTTGGGCGCACCCACGACCAGAAGGGCGTCGCAGTCCGGGGCCATCGCCTTGACCGCCTCCTGCCGGTTGGTGGTCGCGTAGCAGATGTCTTCCTTGTGCGGGCCGACGATCGCAGGGAAGCGCGCCTTCAGCGCCGCCACGATCTCTGCGGTGTCGTCGAGCGACAGGGTGGTCTGCGTCACGAAGGCGAGCTTTTCAGGGTCGCGCACCTCGACTGTCGCGACGTCCTCGGGGGTCTCGACCAGAAGAACCTCGCCCTCGGGGAGCTGGCCCATCGTGCCGATCGTCTCGGGGTGGCCCGCATGTCCGATCATGATCATCTGGAGGCCGTTCTCGGAGTGGCGCGCGGCCTCGATATGGACCTTCGACACCAGCGGGCAGGTCGCGTCGACGAAGACCATCTCGCGTGCCGCCGCCTTCTCCGGCACCGCCTTCGGGACGCCGTGGGCCGAGAAGATCACCGGCCGGTCCGGCGGGCACTCGTCGAGTTCCTCCACGAAGACCGCGCCCTTGTCCCGCAAACCATCGACGACGTACTTGTTGTGCACGATCTCGTGGCGCACATAGACCGGGGCGCCCCATTTCTCGAGCGCCATCTCGACGATCTTGATCGCGCGGTCGACGCCGGCGCAGAAGCCGCGCGGAGCGGCAAGGTAAAGCGTGAGGGGCGGCTTGGTCATGGAGCACCTCCTTTCGCGCGAGACGTAAGGGATCGGGCGGCACGGGTCCAGAGGCGGGGCATCACATCGCGGCCGCGGTGCCCCAGGCGAGGATCGCGTAACGCGCGGTCTTCGCGACGGCGACGAGGCCAAGGAATACCCAGAGCCGTGTCCGCATGATTCCGGCAATCACGGTGAAGGCGTCGCCGAAGGGCGCCCAGCTGAGCAGGAGCGTCCAGACGCCCCATCGCGACCACCAGCCCTGCGCGCGATCAAGCTGGCGGTCCGTCGCCGGGAACCATCGGGCGTCGCGGAAACGCTCTGCGCCGCGGCCGAGCACGTAATTCACGACCGCGCCAAGCACGTTGCCGATGCTTGCGACGACGACGAGCAACCCCAAACTCACCGTCTCGCGAAGCTGAAGCGCGACAAAGACGACCTCGGACTGGAAGGGCAGGATCGTCGCTGCGCCAAACGCAGCGACAAAGAGCCCGGTCAGTGCCGCGAACGTCTCGGTCACGCCTCCGTTCAGCCGTTGACCGCCTCGGCATTGCCGTCGTTCGAGCCATGGCGGGGCGGACGACCGATCACTTCGCGGAGCTCGTCGAGCTCGATGAAATTATCGGCCTGCCGGCGCAGCTCGTCGGCGATCATCGGCGGCTGGCTGCGGATCGTGGAGACGACAGAAACCCGTATGCCCTGCCGCTGGAGGCTCTCCACGAGCGGACGGAAGTCGCCATCACCGGAAAACAGCACGATATGGTCCACCCGCGGGGCAAGCTCCATGGCATCGACGGTGAGCTCGATGTCCATGTTGCCCTTGACCTTCCGGCGACCCTGGCTGTCGGTGTATTCCTTGGCAGGCTTGGTCACCATGGTGAAGCCGTTGTAGTGCAGCCAGTCGACGAGGGGACGGATCGGCGAGTAATCGTCGTTTTCCAGGAGCGCGGTATAATAGAATGCTCGGAGCATCTTGCCGCGACGTACGAATTCCTGGCGCAGAAGCTTGTAGTCGATGTCGAACCCGAGGGCCTTCGCGGCCGCATAAAGGTTCGACCCATCGATGAACAGCGCCAGCCGTTCGTCCTTGTAAAACATCAAAAGTCCTTTCGGTAAAGCGGCGGCGCCGGTAGAGCCGTGAGTGAAATAAAAGGCCGCGCCCCGCGAGCAAAAAATAACTGCGTTGGCGCCGGGTTCAACCCGGCAGGAAATTACCTTTAAGATATGCACATCGACTGCGCGGAGCAAGATACACTGGTGGCGCTTGGTGGGAATTGGCCAAGCGATGCGGGTCCCCCCGAAGCGACCCTGCGCGCCGCGTTGGGCGCGCTTGCAGAGGCCGGACTTGCCGTCCGCAGGGTCAGTCGTTTCTTTGCAAACCCCTGTTTTCCGAAGGGGAATGGCCCCGACTACGTGAACGCGGCGGCGGCGCTTGCCCCAGGCCCCGGGGGTGTCGATCCGGAGGAGGTCCTGCGGCGCCTCCACAGCGTCGAGGCGCGGTTCGGGCGGGTGCGCGAAGAGCGCTGGGGCGGTCGCGCGCTCGACCTCGACCTCCTCGCCGTTGGCGAAATCGTGTTGCCGGACCTTGCCGAACAGGCGAACTGGCGCCGATTGCCGCTCGAGAGGCAGATGCAAGAGGCGCCGCGCGAGCTGGTCCTGCCGCATCCCCGCATGCAGGAGCGGGCCTTCGTCCTCGTTCCTCTTCTCGACATCGCGCCGGGATGGCGGCATCCGACGATCGGCGCTACGGTCTCCGAAATGTGCGCTGCGCTGCCGAGGGACGCGCGCACCGAAGTTGTGCCGATATGAATGGCGGCCCCCTTGTCAAGCCTGTACATTCGCGTTAGACGGTCCCCTTCCTAGGACATGTCCTGACTTAGCCTGGAGGCACCATGGCCCGCGTCACCGTGGAAGATTGCGTCGACAAGGTTCCGAACCGGTTCGATCTCGTTCTGCTCGCAGCGCATCGTGCGCGTGAAATTTCGTCGGGAGCGCCGCTCACCGTCGATCGCGACAATGACAAGAACCCCGTCGTCGCGCTCCGTGAAGTCGCTGAGGAGACTCAGTCGGCCGACGAGCTGCGCGAGCGCATGATCGAATCGAACCAGACCCAGATCGAGGTCGACGAGCCCGAGGACGACGCCATGGCGCTCCTGATGGGCGGGGCGGAGCCCGACAAGCCGCAGGACGACGACATGTCCGAAGAAAAGCTCCTGCGCGCTCTGATGGAGGCGCAAGGCCAGGGCTGAGGCCCCGAGTTGCGCGGAGATAGGAAGACAGGGCCATGATCGCGGCCGAAGACCTCATCGCCCTCGTTCACAACTACAATCCGCGCACCAATGCCGATCTGATCCGGGCTGCCTACGATTACGGCGCCCGGATGCATGACGGGCAGACCCGTCAATCGGGTGAGCCCTATTTCACGCATCCCGTGGCCGTCGCGGCGATCCTGACCGAGCAGCAGCTCGACGACGCGACGATCATCACCGCGCTGCTGCACGACACGATCGAGGACACCAAGTCCACCTATCAGGAGATCGCGGTCACCTTCGGGGGCGACATCGCGACCCTGGTCGACGGCGTGACGAAGCTCACGAACCTGCAGCTTTCCTCGTCGCACACCAAGCAGGCCGAGAACTTCCGCAAGCTCTTTATCGCGATGTCGAAGGATCTGCGGGTGATCCTCGTCAAGCTGGCGGACCGCCTGCACAACATGCGCACGATCCGCGCCATGCGCCCCGAGAAGCAGGTGCAGAAGGCGCGCGAGACGATGGACATCTACGCGCCGCTCGCGGGGCGGATGGGCATGCAGTGGATGCGCGAGGAGCTCGAGGACCTTGCCTTCCGCGTCCTGCAGCCCGAGGCGCGCGCTTCGATCATCCGTCGCTTCATCAACCTTCAGAAGGAAACCGGCGACGTCATCCACCGCATCACGTCGGACATGCGTACAGAGCTCGACAAGGTCGGGATCGATGCGGAGGTCTTCGGCCGTGCCAAGAAGCCCTATTCGATCTGGCGCAAGATGCAGGAAAAGGAGATGGGCTTCTCGCGCCTCTCGGACATCTACGGCTTCCGCATCATCACCCGCTCGGACGAGGATTGCTATGCCGCGCTCGGGGCGATCCATCAGCGCTGGCGGGCGGTGCCGGGGCGGTTCAAGGACTATATCAGCCAGCCCAAGTCGAACGGCTACCGGTCGATCCACACGACGGTGTCGGGCCGGGACGGCAAGCGGGTCGAGGTCCAGATCCGCACCCGCCAGATGCACGAGGTCGCCGAGACGGGCGTCGCCGCGCACTGGGCCTATCGCGACGGGCAACGGGCCGAGAACCCCTTCGCCGTCGATCCCGCCAAGTGGATCGCCTCGCTGACCGAGCAATTCGACGGCGAGGACGATCACGACGAGTTCCTCGAGGCGGTGAAGCTCGAGATGTACACCGACCAGGTGTTCTGCTTCACCCCGAAGGGCGACGTGGTGAAACTGCCCAAGGGGGCGACGCCCCTCGATTTCGGTTACGCGATCCACACCCGCATCGGCGCGGCTTGCGTCGGCGCCAAGGTGGACGGCATCCGCGTGCCGCTCTGGACGCGGCTCAAGAACGGCCAATCGGTCGAGATCATCACCGCTCAGGGACAGACCCCGCAGGCCACCTGGCTCGACATCGCGGCGACCGGCAAGGCCAAGAGCGCGATCCGCCGGTCCCTGCGCGAGGCGGGGCGCGAACGCTACATCCGCCTCGGGCGGGAGCTTGCGCGGTCCGCCTTCGAGAGCATGGGCAAGACCTGCACGCAGAAGGCGCTGGAGCGCGCTGCCGAGACGCTGCGGGTGCCGGACGCCGAGACGCTGCTCGCCCGGCTCGGCTCGGCCGAGCTGAGCGCCCGGGACGTGGTGCGCGCGGTCTATCCGGATCTCCGGCCCAAGGAGAGCGGCACGATCGAGGCAAGCCATGCGGTCATCGGTCTCGAAGCGGATCAGGGGTTCACCCGCGCGCCCTGCTGCCAGCCTCTGCCCGGCGAGCGCATCGTCGGCATCGCCAGCCAGGGCCGGGGCGTCACGATCCATGCCATCGACTGTGCCGCGCTCGCGGAGGTCGAGGACGAACCCGCGCGGTGGCTCGACCTGCATTGGGCGAGCGGAAATCACCCGCCGGTCTACACCGTCACCCTCGATGCCACGATCGGCAACGATGCCGGGGTCCTGGGACGGATTTGCACATTGATCGGGGAGCGAAGAGCCAATATCTCCGATCTCAGGTTCATGGACCGCAAGCCGGACTTCTACAGGCTCCTGATCGACATAGACCTGCGCGACGCGGAGCATCTGCACTCGGTCGTCTCGGCTCTCGACGCCGAGCCGGACGTGGCCACGGTGGAGCGGCGGCGCGACATGGGGCTTGCGACGCGGGCCGAAGCCGCGGAGTAACGGCGCGCGACGTCCGAGCGAACGCGAAGGGAAACGACGTGGTCTTCAAGCGCCGCGACAGGCGGCCATGGTGGCAGATTGCCGGGCACGCGCTCTGGCCCAAGGGAGGCTGGGCTCGAGCGGCCCGGTACGTCCAGCATCGGCTGAACCGGCTTCCCGATCCGCCCGAGAAGATCGCCCGCGGGATTTTCGCCGGGGTCTTCACGACGTTCACACCCTTCTACGGACTGCATTTCTTCATCTCGGCGTTTCTCGCCTACGTGATGCGGGGCAACATTCTCGCAGCGCTGTTCGCGACCTTCTTCGGCAACCCCCTGACCTACCTGCCCATCGGTGTCATCTCGATGACGACCGGCTACTGGATGCTCGGAATCGAGACGGACCCCGAGCAGCACCGATCGCTCGGCGAGAAGTTCGTCGCGGCGAGCGACGACCTCTGGGACAATTTTATCGCCATGTTCTCGCCCGCGGAGGCGCATTGGAGCGGGCTTGCGCTTTTCTGGAACGAGGTCTTCTATCCGTACCTCGTGGGCGGCATCGTCCCCGGCATCGTCGCCGGCCTGATCGCCTACTGGATCGCGGTTCCACTCATCCGCGCCTACCAGAACCGGCGCAGGGGCATCCTGAAGGCCAAGCTCACGGCGCTCAAGGCCAAGAATGCCGCGCGAAAAGGCGAAGATGCGGGCTGACGGCGGCCGGGCGGTGCACTAGCTTGCCACCGGCACGTCAACGGAGACAGACATGAGCCAGTCCCGGGCCCCCTTGCGCCTCGGCGTCAACATCGACCACGTCGCCACCCTTCGGAACGCCCGCGGCGGTGCCTATCCCGATCCGCTGCGTGCGGCCGAGCTGGCGCAGAAAGCGGGCTGCGACGGGATCACCGCGCATCTGCGTGAGGATCGGCGGCACATTCGCGACGAGGACATTGCCGCGCTCGCCTCCATGCTGGACGTGCCGCTCAACTTCGAGATGGCCGCGACCGACGAAATGCAGGCGATCGCGCTCAAGCACCGCCCGCATGCAGTGTGCATCGTTCCCGAAAAGCGCGAGGAGCGTACGACCGAGGGCGGGCTCGAGGTGGCCGGGGACCAGAACCGGCTGCGCCACTTCCTGGCGCCGCTGAAGGATGCGGGCGCGCGGGTGTCGCTCTTCATCGCGGCCGACGAGGCCCAGGTCGAGGCCGCCGCCCGCGTCGGCGCCGACGTGATCGAGCTCCACACCGGCGCCTATTGCGACTTCCACGCCGAGGGCCGACTCGAGGATCGCGACGCCGATCTCGAACGCCTTCGCCGCATGGCGGCATTGGCATCCGATCTCGGCCTCGAGGTCCATGCGGGCCACGGTCTGACCTACGAGACCGTCGGTCCCGTCGCGGCGATCCGGCAGATCGTGGAACTCAACATCGGTCATTTCCTGATCGGAGAGTCGGTGTTCCGCGGCCTCGAAGGTGCAATCCGTGAAATGCGCCGCCTGATGGACGAGGCGCGGGGATGAACGATCTGCAGCCCACGGAGGTCGAGCGTGAGGCGTTGACCCGAGTGATCGACCACGCCTGCGCTCTGGCCGAGCAGAAGGCGCTTCCGGTCTTCGCCGCGGCTGTCGTGATCGACGGCGAAGTTATCGCCCTGTCGGGGAATCAGGTGTCCGAAACCTGCGATCCGTCCCGCCATGCCGAAGTGGTGGCGATCTCGGAGGCGGCAATGGCGCTCGGCCGGGCGGACCTCTCGGGGGCCACTTTAGTAGCGTCCATGCAGCCCTGCGAGATGTGCCTCGCGGCGATGAGGTGGGCCGGCATCGACCGGCTCGTCTTTGCCGAGACGCAGGAGCGCGCACCGAAGTTCTTCCAGTTCCCGGATCTCGGCATCGCCGATTTCCACCGCGCCTCGGGCGGCGATTTTTCCTGGGCCGGCGGGATCGGCGCGGACCGCGTGGCGCATATCTACGAGGGCGGCCGGTGATCCTCGGCGTGGGCACCGATCTGTGCAACATCGAGCGCATCCAGGGCACGCTCGACCGGTTCGGCGATCGCTTCCGCAACCGGGTCTTCACGGAAATCGAACAGCGCAAGGCGGAGCGGCGGGCCGACATCGCGGGAACATACGCCAAACGCTGGGCCGCGAAGGAGGCCTGCTCAAAGGCGCTCGGCACCGGCCTGCGCATGGGCATAGCCTGGAAGGACATGGCTGTGACCAACCTGCGCACCGGCCAGCCGGTCATGCAGGTGACGGGCTGGGCAAAGGACAGGCTTGCCGAGATGACGCCTGCGGGTCACGAGGCGATCATCCACGTCACGCTCACCGACGATCACCCCTGGGCGCAGGCCTTCGTCGTGATCGAGGCGCGGCCCACGGACCCGTGAGGGGCCTTTGATTCCGCGTCCGCGCTCCCACATCATGACCGAGGCGATTTGAGAGGATAGATCCGATGGCCAACTGGACCAAGGACGAAGACGCGATCTCGCGGCTGACGCCCGAGCAGTACCGCGTCACGCAGCAGAGCGGGACCGAACGCCCCGGAACCGGCGAATACCTCGGCAACAAGGAGCCGGGGATCTACGTGGACATCGTGTCGGGCGAGCCACTCTTCGCCTCTGCCGACAAGTACGAATCGGGATGCGGCTGGCCGAGCTTCACAAAGCCGATCGAGCCCGCGCACGTGTCGGAACTTCGCGACACGACCCACGGCATGATCCGGACCGAGGTCCGCTCGGCGCACGGCGACAGCCATCTCGGGCACGTCTTTCCGGACGGTCCCGCGGACAGGGGCGGTCTGCGCTACTGCATCAATTCCGCCAGCCTTCGCTTCGTCCACCGCGACGACATGGAAGCCGAGGGCTATGGCGCATACCTGAACCAAGTGGAGGACGTGGCATGAGCGAACGTGCTGTTCTGGCCGGAGGCTGTTTCTGGGGCATGCAGGACCTGATCCGCAGGATGCCCGGGGTCCAAGGCACCCGCGTCGGCTATACCGGCGGCGACGTGCCGAACGCGACCTACCGCAACCACGGCACCCATGCCGAGGGGATCGAAATCGTGTTCGATCCCGAGGTGATCTCGTACCGCCGGATCCTCGAATATTTCTTCCAGATCCACGACCCGACGACGCTGAACCGGCAAGGCAACGACATTGGAATGAGCTACCGGTCCGCGATCTACTACACGTCGGACGCGCAACGCGAGACGGCTCTCGAGACGATCAAGGACGTGGAGGCGTCGGGCCTCTGGCCCGGCAAGGTTGTAACCGAGGTCGAGCCCGTTGGCGACTTCTGGGAGGCCGAGCCGGAGCATCAGGATTACCTCGAGCGCATTCCGAACGGCTACACCTGTCATTTCCCGCGTCCCGACTGGGTCCTGCCCCGGCGCGACGCCGCAGAATGAGCTGTCCGGCAGAGCGTCCACGAGGCGCTCTGCCGGACCGTGACGTGATCGGGTCGCGCCTCGACCATTTATTTACCCGATACTAACCGCTTATGCGGCCTTCATAGGGCATGACAGACTCGAACCAGTTTGATGACGCCCAGGGCCTGCTTTTCGAAGGGCCGGCCATTCCTGTCCCTCAGGGCAAGCTTCCGTCGTACATCCGCGACCATCGGGCCCGTTTGCGCGAGCGGTTCCTCTCAGGCGGGGCAGACGCGCTGCCCGATTACGAGATGCTGGAGCTCGTTCTCTTCGGGGCGGTGCAGCGCCAAGATATGAAGCCGCTTGCGCGACGCCTTCTCGACACGTTCGGCGATTTCAACGAAGTGCTGTCGGCGCCGGTTGCGCGGCTGCGCGAGGTGCAGGGGGTAGGCGAGTCGGTCCTGTGCCAGCTGAAGGTGATCGAGGCTGCGGCCCATCGGCTCTCACGCGCGCGGGTCATGCAGCGCTCGATCGTTTCGAGCTGGGAGGCGCTGCTCGATTATTGCCGCACGGCGATGTCGCATCGCGACGTCGAGCAGTTCCGCGTTCTCTATCTCGACCGCAAGAACGTCCTCATCGCTGACGAGGCGCAAGCGCGGGGAACGGTCGATCACGTCCCCGTCTATCCCCGGGAAGTGGTGAAGCGCGCGCTCGAGCTCAACGCGAGCGCGCTCATCCTCGTGCACAACCACCCATCTGGAGACCCGACGCCGTCGCGCGCGGATATCGAGATGACGGCCAAGATCGCCCGCGCCGCGGAGGCGCTCGGCCTCACCGTCCACGATCACCTGGTGATTGGCCGAGCGCGCGAGATCAGTTTCCGGAGCGAAGGACTTCTCTGAGCCCGAAGGGCAGCTCAGCGGACCCAGACCTCGACGCGGCGGTTCACACCGCGGCCCCATTCGGTCGCGTCACAGGCCATTGGCATGGCCTCACCGAAGGCCTCGGACGAGATCGTGACCCGCGCGAGATCCGCCGTTTCCGCCGCGCGGATCACCGCGCCCATTACCGCCGCCGCTCTCTCGCGCGCAATGTCGAGATTCGCGGCCGCGGAGCCGACCCCGTCGGAAAATCCGACGAAGACGAGCCGGCGCGCATCGTAAAGGCCCGTCTCGATCGCATGGGCGAGCTGGTAGACGTTCGAGCGCGACTGCGCATCGAGGCGCGCCGATCCCGGCTCGAAACGGAACGACGTGGAGAGCCGCTGCATCGGCCTCAGCGTCGCCACCATGCGCTTCAGCTCGCGCAGTCCCGCCTCGCCCGGTGCCACGGAGATCGCATTCGCGAAACGGTCGCCCTGACGGTCGATCGGCACCTCCTCCGGCGCCTGGTCGACGAAGCCGGCGCGGCGGATGACGATCTGTGCGGGCTCCGAACGGGTGAAGGCGAGGAATTCACGGGCGAGCTCAGGAAGCCGGCGGGCAGGGAGGTAGAGGAAGATCGGCGCGGTGAGCGGATAATCCTCCGTCTTCACGCTGCGCCGCGTCGCGGTGAGCACGAACCCGCAGGGGCCGGACACGGGAAGCATCCGGGTATTGCCGGTGCCGGAATAGCTCGCGATGCCGAGCGCGAAGGGATCGGATGCCACCGCACCGGCGAGCGAGGCGTTCGTCGGGTGCCGGACAGCCATCGGCGGCAGCACGCCTCCGCTCGGCCCGAGGAGCCGGTCGACGAGGCCCTGCGTGAGGCCGGAGTCGTCATCGAGAACGTGCAGAGCGATCGGAGCCGCCGGGCCGCCCAGCTCCTCCCACGACGTGACATCGCCACCGAGGATCCCGGCGAGGTCGCGCAAGGAGACCCCGGACACGGCGTTCGCGGGCGCGACCACCGGCACTAAGGCGTCGAGCGCGAGCATGCGGCTGCGATTGGCCTCGTCCAGCACTCCGAGCCCCGCGGCGCGGCCGCGGTCGATCTCGTCCTCTCGGATCTCCCGCCGGGCGAGGACGATGTCGGCTTCCGAGGCCAGCAGATCGGCAAATCCTTCGTCGGTACTGCCTGCTCGGAAGGTGAAGCGACCGACGACGCGGTCCTCGCCGGGATCTGTCAACTCGAACAGGACACTGCGCTCGTCGAGACTTGTCTCGCTCACGTCGAACCCGCGCCGCAGGGCGAAGGCCTTAAGAAGGGCAGGCATCAGGACCTGATTCGCGGAGGTCGAGCCGGAGACCGTGAGTTCGGCGACGAACTCGTCGATCGAGGGGCAGCTGTCCCCCTCGCAGAGCACCTTCGTACCGTCGACCGTGAGCTCGCCGTAGATTGTGCGCAGCCGGTAGAACTGGCCGTCGAAACCCAGAAGCTCACCTGACAGCGACACCGCCCCGTCGCGCGAGGTAAGGGTGACCTCCTGCGCCGCCACGGGTCCGGCCCCCTGCACCGAAAGAAAAAGTGCGGCGAGGATCGCCGCACGTATCTGTCTCATGTGTCGATCTCGCTGGCCTCGTCCCGATCCGCCCGGATCTTCCGTAGTCCGACCGGGTTTTTCAACACCCGATCGTCGGTCGCGGCATCCCGGCGCGGCAGGGCGATACGCGGAGGACGGTCGACCGCGCCGTCAGGACAGGCGCCCGTGGCAATGCTTGAACTTGTTGCCCGATCCGCAGGGGCAGGGTTCGTTGCGCCCGGGATTGCCCCAGGTGGAGGGATCGGTCTCGTCGAAGCCCTCGGCCAGCGGTTCGCTTGCCGCCACTGCGGGTCCGGCCGCCTCGGCCTCGGGGTTGGTCGCCCCCGCCGGAGCCTGCTTGGCAGCCTGCTGCATCTGCTCCTGCTGGCGGCGCATCTGGTCGATGAGCTCCTGACGCTGGGCCTCGCTCATTGGCTGGATATGCGCGAGTTTCGTCGTCACGTCCTCGCGGAGGCTGTCGAGCATGCCTTGGAAGAGCTGGAAGGACTCGGTCTTGTACTCGTTCAGCGGATCGCGCTGCGCGTAGCCGCGGAAGCCCACGACCGAGCGCAGGTGCTCGAGCGTCAGCAGGTGGTCGCGCCATTTGCCGTCGATCGTCTGCAGGAGCATCTGTTTCTCGATCTGGCGCATCGTGTCCTCGCCGAACGCCTCGGCCTTCTCGGACATCAGCTTGTCGGAGGCTTCGCCAATACGCTCCCGCATGACCTCCTGATCGACGCCATCTTCCTGGCCCCATGTCATGATGGGCAGATCGAGGCCGAGCTTTTCGATGCAGGCGGCATAGAGCCCCTCGAGGTTCCACTGCTCGGCATAGCTCCGCGGCGGGCAATATGCGTCGACGAGATCGTCGATCACCTGATGGCGCATGTCCTCGGTGATCTCGGTGACGTCCTCGGCCTCCATGATCTCGCGGCGCTGGCCGAAGATGACCTTCCGCTGGTCGTTCATCACGTCGTCGAACTTCAGGAGCTGCTTGCGGATGTCGAAGTTGCGTCCCTCGACCTTGGCCTGCGCGCGCTCGAGGCTCTTGTTGACCCACGGATGGACGATGGCCTCGCCTTCCTTCATCCCGAGCTTGCCCAGCACGTTGTCGAGCCGCTCCGAGCCGAAGATGCGCATCAGGTCGTCTTCGAGCGAGAGGTAGAACGAGGACCGCCCCGGGTCGCCCTGACGGCCCGAGCGGCCGCGCAGCTGGTTGTCGATGCGGCGGCTTTCGTGGCGTTCGGTTGCAAGGACAAAAAGACCGCCGGATTCGATGACCTTGGCTTCCTCGCCTTCGTGTTCCTTTTCGATCCGGGCACGGATCTCTTCGGGATCGCCGTTCGGATCCGCTTCGAGCGCGTCCATGATCTTGAAGTCGACATTGCCGCCGAGCTTGATGTCGGTGCCGCGGCCGGCCATGTTCGTCGCGATCGTGACCGCGCCGAACTTGCCGGCGTCTCCGACGATCTGCGCCTCGCTCTCGTGCTGCCGGGCGTTCAGGACGTTGTGCTCGAGACCGGCATCCTTGAGAAGCTGCGACAGCATCTCGGATTTCTCGATCGACGTCGTCCCGACGAGAACTGGCTGGCCCTTTGCGTGGGCGCGGCCGATCTCCTCGACGATGGCGGCGTATTTCTCCTTGGCGGTCCGGTAGACCTGATCGTCCTCGTCGACACGGGCGATCGGCTTGTTGGTCGGAACCTCCACGACCCCGAGCTTGTAGATCTCCGCGAATTCGTCGGCCTCGGTGCTCGCCGTGCCGGTCATGCCGGAGAGTTTGTCGTAAAGGCGGAAGTAGTTCTGGAAGGTCACGCTTGCGAGCGTGACGTTCTCGGGCTGGATCTTGGCGCCTTCCTTGGCCTCGATCGCCTGGTGAAGGCCGTCCGACAGGCGCCGCCCCGGCATCATCCGACCGGTGAATTCGTCGATCAGGACGACCTCACCATCGCGGACGATGTAATCCTTGTCACGCTGGAAGAGCTTGTGCGCCCGCAGGCCCTGGCTCAGGTGGTGTACGACGGTCGTCGATTCGGGATCGTAGAGCGTCCGACCCTCCTCGATCAGGCCCATCTGCGACAGACGCTCCTCGAGGAACTCGTTGCCCTCGTCGGTGAAGGTGACGTTCCGCGTCTTCTCGTCGATCGTGTAGTGCTCGTCGGTGAGCTCGGGGATGACCCGGTCGATGCCTTCATAGAGCTGCGAGCGGTCCTGGGCGGGACCGGAGATGATGAGCGGCGTGCGCGCCTCGTCGATCAGGATCGAGTCCACCTCGTCGACGATGGCGAAGGAATGTCCGCGCTGCGCCATCTGGTCGAGCTCGGACTTCATGTTGTCGCGCAGGTAGTCGAAGCCGAGTTCGTTGTTCGTCGCGTAGGTGACGTCGGCCTTGTAGGCCTCCTTCTTCTCGTCCTCGGGCTGGCGCGGATAGACCACACCGGTCGAGAGCCCGAGCGCGCCGTAGACCTTGCTCATCCACTCGGCGTCGCGTCGGGCGAGGTAGTCGTTCACCGTGACGATATGCACGGGGCCAGCGAGCGCGTTCAGATAGGCGGGGAAGGTCGCGACCAGCGTCTTGCCCTCGCCGGTCTTCATCTCGGCGATGTTGCCCTGGTGCATGAAGATGCCACCCATGAGCTGCACGTCGAAGGCCCGCAGGCCGAGCGCGCGCTTGGCGGCCTCACGGCAATTGGCGAAGGCTTCGGGCAGGAGGTCGTCGAGGCTTTCGCCCTTCCCGAGGCGGCCCTTGAACTCCTGCGTCTTCGACACGAGGCCCGCGTCGTCGAGCGCCTCGAAGTCGGGCTCGAGCGCATTGATTTTCTCGACCAGGGGGCGGGTTGCCTTGATCTTGCGGTCGTTCGGCGTGCCGAACACCTTTCGCGTGATGGAACCGATCCCCAGCATTGGGCCTCTCTGCCTCTTGCAACTTCGTGTGCGGCATCGGCTTGCCCGTCTCGCACACAGCCCATATCACACGGGGGAACGACCGGCTCGCGCCGCCATCCGCGGAGATAAGGGCCGCTTCTTCAATAGTCAACGCCGCCTCGGGAGGGGCGGCACGAGGAGACCGACCGCATGACCGACCGCGCCATCCGTCCCGCCCTCCGCCTCGCGACGCCCGTGATCGCCGCGCTTCTTGCCGGCCCCGCGCTGGCGCAGGACGAGGCCGCCGAGGGGCAGGCCTCCACCGCGACCGAAAGCACCGAGCAGTCCGCCACCGAGGCCGCGCCCGATGCCAGCCTCGACACCGTCGTCGCGACCGTCAATGGGACGGAGATCACCCTCGGGCACATGCTGATGGTGCGCGGCGGCCTGCCCGAGCAGTACCGCCAGCTTCCGGAAAACGTTCTCTACGAAGGCATTCTCGACCAGCTGATCCAGCAGGAAGTGCTGGCCCAGTCCGACATGGCCGAAGAGACCGAGCGCGTCACGCTCGCCCTAGACAACGAACGCCGTGCTCTGGTCGCATCCGAGGCCGTCAATGCGATGGGCGCGGAGCTCGTCTCCGAGGAGGACGTGCAGGCGGCCTACGACGCGCAATACGCCGAAGGCGGCCAGGGCGAGGAATACAACGCCGCCCACATCCTCGTCGAAACCGAGGAAGAGGCGCAGGAGATCGTGTCGGAGTTGGAGGGCGGCGCCGATTTCGCCACGCTCGCGCAGGAGCGCTCGACCGGGCCGTCCGGTCCGAACGGCGGTGCGCTCGGCTGGTTCTCGGCAGGCCAGATGGTCGCGCCCTTCGAAGAGGCGGTGGCCGGGCTTGAAGCCGGCGAGATCTCCGATCCGGTGCAGACCCAGTTCGGCTGGCACGTGATCCAGCTCAACGAGACCCGCCAGAAGGAGGCGCCCGCTCTCGAGGAGGTCCGTCCCCAGATCGAGCAGGAGCTGCAAACCCAGGCGATGCAGACCCGCATCCAGGAGCTGGTCGAAGCGGCCGAGGTGCAGAAGACCGAAGGCGCCGACCCCGCCGCCCTGTCGCGCACCGACCTTCTGGAGAACTGATCTTGGCCAAGATCACCGAGCGCTCGCCGCTCGCGCCGGAGCGTTTCCCGGACCTGCCCGTGATCCGGGGGGTCCGCTTCGCCACCGCGGCGGCAGGCGTGCGCTACGCCGGGCGCACCGACGTCATGCTGGCCCAGCTGGCGCCGGGTTCCGTCGTGGCGGGCGTCTTCACGCGCTCCACCACCCGTGCCGCCCCCGTCCTCGACTGCCAGCGCAAGATCGCGATGGAGAGCGATGACGGCGCGGCGATCCTCGTCAATTCGGGCAACGCCAACGCCTTTACCGGGCGCGCCGGAGACGAATCGGTGACCGCGGTCACCGAGGCAGTGGCAGCGGCGATGGATCTGCCCTCCGAGCGGGTCTTCACGTCGTCGACCGGAGTGATCGGCGAACGGCTGCCCCATGCGCGCATCGTCGCCAAGGTCGAGGAACTCACCGGGGCTCTCGACGAGGGCGGCATCGCGGACGCGGCCCATGCGATCATGACCACCGATACCTTCCCCAAGGGAGCGTCGGCCAAGGTGCACGTGAACGGCGGCGACGTCACCATCGCGGGCATTGCCAAGGGGTCGGGCATGGTCGCGCCGGACATGGCGACGATGCTTGTCTACGTCTTCACCGATGCCGCCATGCGCCGCGACGACCTCCAGTCGCTGGTGAGCGCGGCGGCGGACAGGACCTTCAACTGCATCACCGTCGACAGCGACACCTCGACCTCGGACACGCTCCTGATGGGAGCGACGGGCGCATCGGGCGTGGAGGTCACCGCGGAAGATACAGCGTTTGCGGGCGCGCTCGAGGAGGTCTTCCGCGATCTGGCGCATCAGGTGGTCAAGGACGGCGAGGGCGCGACCAAGTTCGTGACCGTGGAGGTGACCGGAGCCGAATCGGACGATGATGCGCGGACCCACGCCATGGCCATCGCAAATTCGCCGCTGGTGAAGACCGCGATCGCCGGCGAGGACCCGAACTGGGGCCGGATCGTCATGGCGATCGGAAAGTCCGGGGCCGCGGCCGATCGGGACCGCCTGTCGATCCGGTTCGGCGACGTGCCGGTCGCCGAGCACGGCTGGGTCGCGGAAAGCTACCGCGAAGAGATGGGCGCAGCGCAGATGCAGAAGCCAGAGATCACCATCGGCGTCGATCTTGGCCTCGGCGAGGGCCGGGCGACGGTCTGGACCTGCGATCTGACGCACGGCTACATCGCCATCAACGCCGATTACCGCTCGTGACGGGACATTTCGGACCCGCGAAAGAAGGGTGGGGCGCGCGTGGCGCGTGCCCCGCGCATGGGACTCGATGAAGACTGTTCTCGTGTCTGCCGTGGCCCTGATCGACGTCGATGGCCGCGTGCTTCTCGCTCAGCGGCCGGAAGGCAAGTCGATGGCGGGCCTCTGGGAATTCCCCGGAGGCAAGGTCGAGACCGACGAGACGCCCGAAGCCGCGCTCATCCGCGAACTGCACGAGGAACTCGGGATCGGTACGTGGCAGAGCTGCCTTGCGCCGCTGACCTTCGCCTCGCATTCCTACGAGAATTTCCACTTGCTCATGCCGCTTTACGCCTGTCGCAAGTGGGAGGGCATTCCCCAGAGCCGCGAGGGGCAGGCGCTCAAATGGGTGCATGCGCGGGACCTCTCCAGCTATCCCATGCCCGAAGCGGACATTCCGCTTGTACCGATCCTGCGCGACTGGCTCTGACCTCGGTCGCCAGCATGGGACCTTGAGACAATTGGCCCGGGCATTGTTTCCGGATAAGATGCAGTTGTCGGCATCTATCGGAGGAGATTTCGGATGCTCAGGACAATCCTCGTGGGATCCTACAGCTCGGTCCAGGGCGTCTTCGAACGCAACCTGCCCGATGGGCGCGTGGTGGTCCGAGTGGGCAAGAAACTCTTCGTCGGAAGATCCGTGATCGCCTGACCGGAGCCTCGCCACGGCGCATAAACAAGGGGAGGCCGCGACAGCCTCCCCGATCTCGTATCAAGTCTTACCCACGTCGGATCACTCGAGCGTGCGCTCGATCTCCTGACGGGTGAAGATCTCGATGACGTCGTCCTTGCGGACATCGTCGTAGTTCTCGAACGCCATGCCGCATTCCTGGCCGGAGATGACTTCCGCCACCTCGTCCTTGAAGCGCTTGAGCGTCTTCAGCGTGCCTTCGTGGATCACCACGTCGTCGCGCAGGAGGCGCACCCCGGCGGAGCGGCGTGCAACACCCTCGGTGACGAGGCAGCCCGCCACGGTGCCGACGCCCGAGACGCGGAAGGTCTCGAGGATCTTGGCGTAGCCGATGAAGTTCTCGCGAACCTCGGCCGAGAGGAGACCCGACGCCGCCTTCTTCACGTCGTCCACGAGGTCGTAGATCACGCTGTAGTAGCGCAGCTCCACGCCCTTCTGGTTGGCGCTGTTGCGGGCCGAGGCATTGGCACGGACGTTGAAGCCGAGGATCGGCGCGTTCGACGCTTCCGCGAGGCCCACGTCGGTCTCGGTGATGGCGCCCACACCGTAGTGCAGGACACGCACGCGGACCTCGTCGTTGCCGACCTTTTCGAGCGCCTGGACGATCGCTTCGGCGGAACCCTGCACGTCGGCCTTCACGAGGACCGGCAGTTCCGCCACGTTCTCGTCTTCCTTGGCCTTCTGCATCAACGCTTCGAGCGTCGTCGCGGCACCGGCCGCGGCACGCTTGTCCTTGGCGGCCTGCTGGCGGTACTCGGCGATCTCGCGGGCCTGTGCCTCGGTCGATACGACGTTCAGGACGTCGCCCGCCTCGGGCGTGCCGTTGAGACCCAGCACCTCGACAGGAACCGAGGGCCCGGCTTCCTTCACGCGCTGACCCTGATCGTTCTCCATCGCGCGGACCTTGCCCCACTGCTCGCCGACGACGAAAATGTCGCCCTGCTTCAGGGTACCCTTCTGAACGAGGACAGTGGCGACGGGGCCACGGCCGACGTCGAGCTGGGCCTCGATCACGGCGCCTTCGGCGGCACGGTCGGGGTTGGCTTTGAGCTCAAGGATCTCGGCCTGCAGCGCGATGGCTTCGAGCAGGTCGGGAAGACCCTTGCCGCTGAGCGCGGAGACCTCGATGTCCTGCACGTCGCCCGACATTTCCTCGACCACGATCTCGTGCTGGAGAAGATCGGTGCGCACCTTCGTGGGGTTCGCCTCGGGCTTGTCGCACTTGTTGATCGCGACGATCATCGGGACCTTCGCCGCCTTGGCGTGATTGATCGCCTCGATCGTCTGCGGCATGACGGCATCGTCCGCGGCGACCACCAGAACCACGATGTCCGTCACCTGAGCACCGCGCGAGCGCATCGAGGTGAAGGCCGCGTGGCCCGGGGTGTCGAGGAAAGTCAGCGTCGCACCCGTCGAGGGATCGGGCACCTGGTAGGCGCCGATATGCTGGGTGATCCCGCCCGCCTCGCCCGAGACAACCTTGGTCTTGCGGATCGCGTCGAGCAGCGAGGTCTTGCCGTGGTCGACGTGGCCCATGATCGTGATGATCGGGGCCCGCGGCTTGAGGTCCTCGGCCTTGTCCTCGATCGTCGCGATGACGTCCTCGACATCCGCGTCCGAGACACGGACGACGGTATGGCCGAATTCCTCGATGATGAGCTCGGCGGTGTCGGCGTCGATCGTCTGGTTCTGCGTCGCCATCACGCCGTTCTGCATCAGCGCCTTGACGACGTCGCCGACGCGCTCGGTCATGCGGTTGGCAAGCTCGGCGACGGTGATCGCCTCGGGCAGCCTGACGTCGCGCATCACCTTCTCGCGCTGGACGGGACCGCCCATCGCTTTCTGGCGCGCACGCTCCTGCTTGCGCTTCATCGCGGCCATGGACTTCTGGCGACCGCCTTCGCCGCCAGAGAGCGCCTGGCTCACGGTGAGCTTGCCGGTCCGGCGGTTGCCGTCGCCCTTGCTCTTGCCGCGGCCTTCACGCTCGGTCTTGCGCGGGACTTCCTGCTGCTTGCTCGGAGCGGCGCGTCCGCCGCGCGGCTGCTGTGCCGGTTCGGGCTGCGCAGCCTGCGCCGGAGCTTCCGCGGCCTTCTTGGCGGCGTCGGCTTCCTCGCGCTTCTTGCGCTCTTCCTCTTCGACCTTGGCCTTGGCGCGCTCTTCCGCTTCGCGCTGTTCGCGCTCTTTCTGCTCCTTTTCGGCGCGCATGCGGTCGCGCTCTTCGGCGCGGGCCTTTTCCTCGGCCTCGCGCTTGGCTGCGTCGTCGGCCTCGCGCGCCTTGGCAGCCTGCAGCGCCTTCAGGCGACGCTCCATCTCCGCGTCGGAGATCCCCGCAGGACGCTTCGCCCCGGCGGCCGCGGCCGCGAGGTTGCTCTGCTTCCCAGAGCCCGAGCCGGTGCCCGGTTTCGGCGCCTGCACGGTGCGCTTGCGCTTGGTCTCCACCACGACGTTCTTGGTGCGTCCGTGGCTAAAGCTCTGCTTGACGTTCCCCGAACGGGGGCCGCCGCCGCCACGTACACCCAGAGTTTTCTTGCCGTCTTGGTCGCTCATAAAGTCTCTTATCCTTCCCGGCGGATAGAACCGCCGCGCTGGGCATCGGTCGGTCCGATGCGCAGGCCCTTCAGACGTTGGGCCTCGTCTACAATACGATTCGTGAGTCCGCCAGCGCCGAGAGCGGCATGTATCACGGTTTCACGTCCGAAGGCCAACCCGAGCTCGTCTGCAGTAAGCCATCCGATATAGGTCCCGAAATGCGGCGTCGAGAGTTTCGACTTGCCGCGGGTCGATCCGTCCTCGGCCTGGATCAGGACACGCGCCTCCTCCTTCTGGAGCATGTCCTTTACCTTCTCGTAGCCCGAGACCGCGTCGCCCGATTTGCGCGACAGCGAGATCAGGTTGACCACCCGGTCCGCGATCTGGCGCTCGACGAGCTCCGTAAGACCTTCAGGCACCTGAACCTTCGCCTTGGCGGACTTCGAGAAGAGGTTCTTCTTCGAAGCCTTGTCGAGCGCCGCCCGCGTCGCCGAGACCCAGATCCCGCGTCCGGGCAGCTTGCCCGCGATGTCCGGCACCACGGTCGCGTCCGGCCCGACGACGAAGCGGATCAAGCCGCTCGACGGCTGCACCTCGCCCGTGGCGATGCATTTTCGCTCGGGGCCGTCGGCCCTGTCCTTGTCGCGTCCGCCACGGGTCATGGATATCCGGTCAGGCCTCCTCGGTCTCTTCGGTCTCGCCGTCGTCTTCGGCCTCAGGCTCCATTTCGGTCGGATCGACCCAGCCGAGAAGGACGCGCGCGGTCATGACCATGTTCTGCGCTTCCTCGAGGCCGACATCGAAGGGTTCGAGCAGGCCGTCGTCCTTGTGGCGCTGGCCGTCGACTGTGGTCCACCCGCCGGCAAGCTCCCAGTCGGCGCAGGTCGCGAAGTCCTCGAGCGTCTTGATGTCGTCCTTCGCGAGCGCCTCCACCATCTGGGGAGTGAGCCCTTCGAAGTCAATGAGGCTGTCCTCGGCGCCGAGCGCGCGGGCATTGTCGAGCGCCGCCTTGGCCTGCGCCTCGAGCACGTCGCGGGCCCGGGCCTGCAGTTCCTCGGCAGTGTCGTCGTCGACGCCATCGATCACGGTCAGCTCGTCGATCTCAACATAGGCGACTTCCTCGAGGGTGGTGAAGCCCTCCGAGACCAGAAGCTGCGCGAAGAACTCGTCGAGGTCGAGATTGTCCATGAAGAGCTTCGTGCGCTCCTCGAACTCGGCCTGGCGGCGCTTGCTTTCCTCTTCCTCGGTCATGATGTCGATGTCGAGGCCGGTCAGCTGGCTGGCCAGACGCACGTTCTGGCCACGGCGGCCGATGGCGAGGCTGAGCTGCTCGTCGGGCACGACGACCTCGATCCGCTCGGCATCCTCGTCGAGAACCACCTTGGTGACCTCGGCGGGCTGAAGCGCGTTAACGAGGAAGGTCGGCATGTCCTCGTTCCACGGGATGATGTCGATCTTTTCGCCCTGAAGCTCGTTCACCACGGCCTGGACGCGGGAGCCGCGCATGCCGACGCAGGCGCCGACCGGGTCGATGGAGCCGTCATAGGAGATGACGCCGATCTTGGCGCGGCTGCCGGGGTCGCGGGCGACCGCCTTGATCTCGATGATGCCGTCGTAGATCTCGGGCACTTCCATCTTGAAGAGCTCGGCCATGAATTCGGGCGCGGTGCGGCTGAGGAAGATCTGCGGGCCGCGCGCCTCGCGGCGGACGTCCTTGATGTAGCAGCGGATGCGGTCGTTCGGGCGGTACGCCTCGCGGCCGATCTTCTCGTTGCGGCGTAGGATACCCTCGCCACGGCCGATGTCGACGATGACGTTGCCGTATTCCTCGCGCTTGACGACGCCGTTGATGATCGTGCCCGCGCGGTCCTTGAATTCCTCGTACTGGCGGTCGCGCTCGGCCTCGCGGACCTTCTGCAGGATCACCTGCTTGGCCGATTGCGCGGCGATGCGGCCCATCTCAACCGGAGGGACTTCCTCGATGTACTGGTCGCCGACCTTGGGATCCTCGAGATACTGCTTGGCCTGCTCGACGGTCAGCTCGGCCTGGTAGTTCTCGAGCTCCTCGTCCTCGACCACGGTGCGGACGCGGGTGAAGTTGGCCCGGCCGGTGCGGCGGTCGATCTTCACGCGGATGTCCATCTCCGAGCCGTAGCGGCTCTTGGCGGCACGGGCGAGGCTCTCCTCCATGGCTTCGACGACCAGGGAGGGGTCGATCATCTTCTCGCGCGCGACCGCCTCGGCGGTCTGCAGAAGCTCCAGCTGGTTGGCGGAGGTGATGGCCATCTTGTCTTACTCCTCTTGCGCGGCGTCGTCGGCCGCGATCTCGTCGAACTGGCTCTCGTCCAGATCCTTCGGGGCGGTGCCAGCGGCCTTGCGGGCCTTCAGCATTTCCTTGATGAGCTCGTCGGTCAGGACGAGCTTGGCGTCGGCCAGCCAGTCGAACTGAAGCCCGATGGTGCCCTCCTCGACATTGACGAGGACTTCTGAGCCCTCGATCCCGGCAAGCACACCCTTGAAGCGCTTGCGCCCGTCGATGAGCTCGTGGGTCTCGATCTTGGCCTCGTATCCCTCGAACGTGTCGAAGTCCTTGAGCCGCGTCAGCGGGCGGTCGATGCCGGGCGAGCCCACCTCGAGCGTGTAGGTGTCGAGGATCGGATCCTCGACGTCGAGCACGGCCGACAGCGCGGTCGAGATCTCGGCGCATTCGTCGACCTCGATCCCGCCGTCGGGACGTTCGGCCATGATCTGGAGCATCGGGGTCTTGCCGCCCTGAAGGCGGATGCGGACCAGTTCGAATCCCATGTCCTCGATCGTGGGCCGCACGATCTCGGCAAGGCGCTGGTCCATCGAGGTCTTTGCGATGAGGTCTGACATGACTGTCTCGCGGCTGCTGGGTGCATGGAGGCCCGGCCTTGACCGGGCACGAAAAAACGGGCGCGCGGCCCGTCGAACGTATCCGGTGGTGCTTCGGACCAGAGCCCGACGCGCCGCTGTTGAGGGGCGTATAAGTCCCCGAAGCTGAGTCTGCAAGCAGATTACGCGGGGGCCGCGTCAGCGCTTGCAACGGCGACAGAGCGCTGCACTTTCACGTGATGGAAACATCCCTGCGATCCGGCGTTCCTGACGCCCGACGGCAATCACACAAGAGGCTCAAATGACGCGAGATATCGTCACGATTAACCCGGCGACCGAGGAAGAGATCGCCTCTTACGACTACATGAGCGATGCGGAGGTGACGGAGGCGATCGAAGCCTGTCACGCCGCCTACGACCAATGGCGCCTCAGATCGCTCGAGGACCGCGGCGAGGTCCTCAAGGCCATCGCCAAGGCGCTGCGCGACAATACAGAGGAATTCGCGCAGCTCATGACCGACGAGATGGGCAAGCTCTTGCAGTCGAGCCGTGACGAGATCGAGGCCTGCGCCGAGATCTGCGAGTTCTCCGCGGAGCAGGGGCCGAACGTGCTGGCCGACGAGGAGCGCGACATCCCCATGGGGACGGGCGTCGTTTCCTACGCGCCGATCGGCGTGATCTACGGCATCCAGCCGTGGAACTTCCCCTGCTACCAGGTGGTGCGCTACGCCATCGCCAACCTCATGGCCGGCAACGGTGTTCTGCTCAAGCATGCCGAGAACACCACCGGATCGGGCCTCTACCTGCGCGACCTGATGGAGAAGGCTGGCCTGCCGAAGAACCTCTTCACCGTGCTGCTGATCAGTCACGATCAGTCCGACCGCGTGATCGAGAACAAGCTGGTGCGCGGCGTGACCATGACCGGTTCGGACGTCGCGGGCCGCAAGATCGGGCAAAAGGCCGCCGAGCAGATCAAGAAGACCGTGCTCGAGCTCGGCTCGAACGACGCATTCCTCGTGCTCGACGACGCCGACATCGATCTCGCAGTCCAGATGTGCGTGGTTGGCCGGACCTACAACAACGGCCAGACCTGCGTCGCCGCCAAGCGCTTCGTCGTGACCGAGAAGAACTACGATACCTTCGTCGAGAAGTTCACCGAGAAGATGGGCAAGCTGACGATGGGCAATCCGTCCGAGGACGGCACCCGGCTCGGACCGCTCGCCCGCGGCGATCTGCGCGACACGCTCCACCGTCAGGTGACCGAAAGCGTCGACAAGGGCGCGCGGGTTCTCGTCGGCGGCGAGCCCAAAGACGGAGTGGGCTATTTCTATCCGGCGACGGTGCTCGTCGACGTGGCTCCGGGGCAGCCGGCCTATGACGACGAGCTCTTCGGCCCGGTTGCCTCGGTCATCAAGGCCAAGGATGACGAGGATGCGATGCGCATCGCCAACGACAGCCGCTACGGGCTCGGCGGGGGCATCTTCTCGAAGGACGAGGCAAAGGCGCGCGAGCTGGCGTCGAAGCACTTCGACACCGGCATGATCTGCGTGAACGGCTTCAACGCGGCGATCCCCAACATGCCCTTCGGCGGCGTGAAGAATTCGGGATACGGCCGCGAGCATGGCGGCTTCGGCATGAAAGAGTTCGTAAACATCAAGTCGGTCTACATCCACCAGACGTAAGACCAGACCCGCCGGAATGGATGCGCCGGACCGCACAGGTGGTCCGGCGCTCTTTTATGCTGATCAGCCGATCAGATCCTTGATCGCGCGGGCATGGGCGGGATCGGCGGCCATCAGGTCCGCCGCCATCTCGGCCGCGGTCTCGATCAACGCCTCGGGCTGGACGATGCGGTCGACGAGGCCCCAGCGCTCCGCCTCCTCGACCGTGATCTTCTCGCCCGCCATGAGGATGCGCTTCGCCCGCGCAGGGCCGACCAGAGCCCGGAGCCGGCCAGGATCCGACGGTTGCGGCAGGAAGCCGAGCTTCATCACCGGGTAGAAGAGCTTTGCCCCCGGCACCGAGATCCGCAGATCGCAGGCGAGCATCATGCCCATCGACCCGCCGGCGCAGGAGCCGTTGAGCGCCGCGATCGTGAGGCCCGGATGCGCGACGAGCGCGCCCGAGAGGCGCTCCCACAGGGGCGAAGTCGCCAGCCCCGCCCGAGCCGCCTCGATGTCGGCGCCCGCCGAGAACACCTTGCCGGTTCCCGTCAGCACGAGCGCCTGCGCGCCTGTTCCCGCCTGCGCCTCGTCCCGGGCGGCCTCGGCGGCTTCGGCCAGCGCCGCGAGCATCGTCTCGGTCAGCGCGTTCGCCTTGTCGGGCCGATCGAGCGTGACGATCCGCAGATCTCCCCGATCCTCGGTCCGGATCACGCGACGCCGACTTTCGAGCGGATGCCCGGATCGCGCAGGGAGATCTCGTCGCCGAGGTAATCGTCGGCGTCGGGGCCGCACATCCAGAGCAGCGCCTCGGCCACCCATTCGGGCGGGATGTGATCCGACCAGTCGAGGCGGCTGATCGGGTTCACGCCCGAGGCCTTGATCTCCTTCTGCATCTGCGTCGCGACCGTGCCCGGCGATAGCGACAGCGCGCGGATGCCCGCCTCGCGGTTCTCCTTGTCGGCCATGCGCGTCAGCATCAGCGCGCCCGCCTTCGAGGCGCAGTAATGCGACCAGGCCTCGACCGGTCCGTGCGCCGCGCCCGAGCCGATCGTCAGGATCGTGCCCGAGCCTTGTGCGATCATCGGCGGCAGCGCGGCGCGCATGCCGTGGAAGACTCCCTTGAGATTGATGTCGATGACCTGGCCCCAGGCCTCCGGGTCCGCTTCGGCCAGATGCGCAATGGGCTCGATCACGCCGGCATTGTTGACGAGAACGTCGAGCCGCCCGAAGGCCTCGATGCAGTTCTGGACGGTCTGGTCCACCTCCCAGTACCGTGAGATGTCGCAGGGAATGGCCACGGCCTGGTCCCTGCCGATCTCGCCCGCGACGTCGGCGACGGCATCCGCGCTTCGGGCGACGAGTGCGACTTTCGCCCCGGCCGCGGCGAAGCGTTTTGCCGCCGCCGCGCCGATGCCGCGGCTGGCGCCTGTGACCATCACCACCTTGCCGGTCATGTCCATGGCGGGGCTCTCCTTATTGTGTGTCGCGCCATGCTTAGACCGCCCCCCGCGCGGCGGTCCAGCCCCTTGACCGCCCGTGTCTCGCGTCTGAAGCTCGGGCTCAAAGCCTCGCGCCACGCCCATTCCCGAAAGGACGCCCCCATGCGCCGTTGCCAAACTGCCCTCGTTGCGACCCTGCTCGCCGGGCAGGGACTTCCCGCCGCCGCCGACGTGACCCCGGCCGAGGTCTGGAGCCGTCTGCTCGCCTATTCCGAGACGTCGGGCTACGAGGTGGAGGCGACCGAGGAGGAAACCTCCGAGGGCCTGCGGCTCACCGACGTCGTGATGACCATGGCCCTTGCCGAAGACGATGCCGACGCCAGCGGAGAGCTGGTCGTGCGGATGGACGAACTTCTCTTCGAGGATCGTGGCGACGGTACCGTGGGCATCGTCTTTCCGACGGCCGTCCCTGTCGTGGTGACCGGCGCCGAGCGCGGCGGCGAGACCAACACGGCACGGATCGAGACCATGTCGGCGGGGCTCGAAACGATCGTGTCCGGCACGCCCGAGGACATGGTCTACGACTACACCGCCGATTCGCTCGCGGTCCGGCTGGCCGAACTCGTGGTGGACGGCGCGCAGGTCTCGCGCGAGAACGCCTCGGCCTCCCTGCGGATCGAGGACGTCACGGGGCGGAACGCGTTCTCAGGGACGGGGGATACGCAGGAGATCGGCCAGAATCTGCAGGCGGCGACCCTGACCTACGACATGGCCTTCGAGGCTCCCGAGGAGGAGGGGGCCGGCCGGGTCGAACTCGCAGGGCAGCTGAACGGACTGACGATCGACGGGAGTTCCGTGCTGCCGATGGGGCTGGAGACCGGTGACATGCCGGAGATGCTCAAGGCCGGACTGAGAGGGACCGCCGAAATCGCATACGAGGACGGCCGCTCCGAATTTGCCTTCTCGGGTCCGGACGGCGAAGCCTCCGGGCAGGCGGTCTCGTCCTCGGGCGTGTTGTCGCTCGAACTCTCGCCCGAGAGCCTCGGCTACGAAGTCGGCGCGTCGGATGTCGCCTATGCCGCGACGCTGCCGGATCTGCCGTTTCCGGTGACCGCAGAGATGCGGGAACTGAAGCTCGACCTGTCGGTCCCTGTGGCGCAGTCCGAAGAGCCCCAGCCGTTCTCCATAGGGCTTGCGCTGCGGGATCTGGCGGTTTCGGACACGATCTGGGCGATGATCGACCCGCAGGAGGCTCTGCCGCGCGATCCGGCGACACTCGCGCTGCGCCTGTCGGGCACGGCCACTCCCTACGCGATGCTTCTCGACCCCGAGGCCATGGCCCGGATCGAGCAATCCGGCGGTCAGGCGGGCGAGATCAACACGGTCGAGATCGACGAGCTGAACGTGAGCGCGCTCGGGGCAAAACTGACGGGCGACGGGGCCTTCACCTTCGACAATTCCGATACGTCGACGTTCGACGGGATGCCTGCACCCTCGGGGTCTTTGGATCTGACCCTGAGCGGCTCCGAAGCGGTGATCGATACGCTCGTGACGATGGGCCTCATCGGCGAAAACGATGCCATGGGCGCTCGGATGATGCTGTCGATGTTCTCGGTCCCGGCGCCGGGCGAGGATACTCTGACCTCGAAGATCGAGATCACCGACGACGGTCACATCCGGGCGAACGGTCAGCGCATCCGCTGACCGAAGGGCTCAGCGCATCAGCTCGGGCAGGTCGCCGGTCAGGCCGGCTGCCTCGCGGATGAAGGCGCGGCGGAGGCCGGGCATCGCCTGAACGGCGTGCATCCCGGCATCGCGCAGCAGGCGCAGACCGGGACTGTCCGACGAGAAGAGGCGGTTGAAGAGGTCCGTCGCCCCGGCCAGCGTCGCGGTGTCGAAGCGCCGCCACCGCGCGTAGCGTTCGAGCACGTCCGCCGCACCGATATCCTCGCCCCGCCGCCGCGCGTCCTCGACCACCTGGGCCAGCGCCGCGACATCTCGCAGCCCTGCATTGAGGCCCTGGCCGGCGATCGGGTGCACCCCGTGCGCGGCATCTCCCACGAGCGCCAGGCGTTCGGCAGTGTAGGATTGCGCGAGCGAGAGCGACAGCGGGTAGGTGTAGCGCGCGCCGGCAAGGCCGATGTGGCCGAGGAAGTCGCCGAAGCGCGGGCGCAGTACGGTCAGGTAATCGTCGTCGCCGAGCGCGTTGATCTCCTCGGCGAGACCTGTCTTCTCGGTCCAGACGATGGACGAGCGGTTACCAGTCAGCGGCAGGATCGCCAGCGGCCCGGCCGGCAGGAAGAGCTGGTGCGCGATCCCGTCGTGGGGCCTTTCGTGGCTGATAGCGCAGACGAGCGCGGTCTGGCGGTAGCTCCAACCGGTGCGGTTGATGCGGGCGCGGGAGGCGGTGCCGCTCCGCCGCCCGTCCGCACCGATGACCAGGCGCGCGCGAAGCGTGTCGCCGCCGGCGAGCGAGAGGCTTGCGCACGTGCCGGTCATCGACTGGGCCACGACGGTCTCGCCGGTGCGGTGGTCGATCCGGTCCGACGCCGAGACGGCGCTCAGCAACGCCCTGCGCAGGTAACGGTCCTCGACGAGATGCCCCATCGGGCCTTCCTCGATCTCGGCCGAGGCGAAGTGCAGACCGAGCAGCGCCGTGCCGTCGGATACCCGGCCGTCGCTCACCTTGATCTCGTTGATCGGTTGGGCGTTGCCGCCGATCTCGTCCCAGAGCCCGAGCGCGGTCAGCATCCGTACCGATCCGTTCGCCAGCGCGTAGGACCGTCCGTCGAAATCATCGGCGATCTGCGCGGCCGGATCTCCGGTATCGATCACGGTCACGGACAGGGGGCCGCGCGCGAAGGCGAGGGCGAGCGACAGGCCGTTCAGGCCGCCGCCGACGATGGCGATATCGGTGTCGAAGCTCATGGCCGCGAATATGGTCGGGCGCGCGCCATTGTCCATGGGGCAGCGCGCCGCTACCCCCTGGAGCGGCGTGGCATTTGCGGGAGTGCGAGATGGACGAATGGAGATGGACGAGCGCGGCCGATCTGGGTCGCGGTATCGCGGCGGGGCGCATCGACCCGGTCGAGCTTTTCGAGACTTTCCTGTCGGCCATCGAGACGCATGAGCTCAAGGACCGCATCTATGCCCGCCTGACGCCGGAGCGCGGCCGGGCAGAGGCGGAGGCCGCGCGGGATAGAGCGCGACGGGGCGCCCGGCTCTCCGATCTGGACGGCGTTCCGGTGAGTTGGAAGGACCTCTTCGACAGCGCGGGCGTCGGCACCGAGGCAGGAACGCGGCTGCTGGAGGGGCGCGTGCCCGAGCGTGACGCGCGCGTGTTGAAGACGGCCAGTGCCTTGGGGCTCGTCTCGCTCGGCAAGACACACATGTCGGAGCTCGCGTTTTCGGGTCTCGGGCTCAATCCCATGACAGCGACGCCGCCTTGCGTGAACGATGCCGGGGCGGTGTCGGGAGGGTCCTCGTCGGGCGCAGCCGCGTCGGTTGCGTTCGGTCTCGCCGCGGCGGCGGTCGGCTCGGATACCGGCGGCTCCGTTCGAGTGCCGGCCGCCTGGAACGACCTCGTCGGGCTCAAGACGACCGCGGGCCGCCTGCCTCTGGCGGGTGTGGTCCCGCTGGCGGAGAAGTTCGACACGATCGGCCCGCTTTGCCGCAATGTCGAGGACGCCGCTCTGATGCTAGCGGCGCTTGAGGGCGGCAGCCCCTGCGGTCTCGGCGGGATGGGAGACCTGAAGGGCCGCCGCTTCGGCGCTCTGACCACGATCGTGATGGACGACCTCCGGCCCGAACCCGCAGCAGCCTATGCCGAGGCGGTCGAGCGGCTGCGCGCCGCGGGAGCCGAGGTCGTGCCGGTCGAGGCGCCCGAGATCGAGGGGCCGATGTCCGAGGCCGGCGTGCTCTACACCACTTAGCGTAATCGCG
>NZ_JALZ01000002.1 GCF_000521785.1 Roseivivax halodurans JCM 10272 | reverse complement strand
GTTCGAACTTTTCCTTTGCCATCGTCTGGCTCCCTCTTTTCGTCGTGTCGCCGGAGGCCCCAGGCAGGGGCCTCCGGTCGGCAAATCTGATGGGTTACGCGTACTGCTTCTGGATCTCTTCCGAGAGGTTCTGCGGAACCGGATCGTAATGGTCGAACTGCATCGTGAACTGCGCGCGGCCCGAGGACATCGAGCGCAGGTTGTTGATGTAGCCGAACATGTTGGCGAGCGGCACCATCGCGTGCAGCGCCACGGCGTTGCCGCGCGGCTCCTGGCCGGTGACCTGACCGCGCCGCGAGGTGAGATCGCCGATGATCGAGCCGGTATATTCCTCCGGCGTGACGACCTCGACCTTCATCATCGGCTCGAGCAGCTGCGCGCCGGCCTTGCGGAGGCCTTCACGCATGCCCATCCGCGACGCGATCTCGAACGCGAGGACCGAGGAGTCGACGTCGTGGTACTTGCCGTCCACCAGCGCGACCTTGAAGTCGATCACCGGGAAGCCTGCAAGCGGACCGGAGTCCATCACCGACTTGATGCCCTTCTCGACGCCGGGGATGTATTCCTTCGGCACCGAGCCACCGACGATGCGGCTCTCGAAGGAGTAGCCCTCGCCCGGTTCGGTCGGGGTGATCTCGAGCGTGACCTCGGCGAACTGACCGGAGCCGCCCGACTGCTTCTTGTGCGTGTAGGTGTGGTTGATCTTCTGCGAGATGGTCTCGCGGTAGGCCACCTGAGGCGCACCGATGTTCGCCTCCACCTTGAATTCACGCTTCAGCCGGTCGACGAGGATGTCGAGGTGAAGTTCGCCCATGCCCTTCATGATGGTCTGACCGCTCTCGATGTCGGTCTCGACCTTGAAGGACGGGTCCTCCGCCGCGAGGCGCTGGAGGCCTGCGGACATCTTCTCCTGGTCGGCCTTCGTCTTGGGCTCCACGGCGATCTCGATCACCGGGTCCGGGAAGGTCATCGTCTCGAGCACGACCTGCTTGTTGGGATCGCAGAGCGTGTCGCCGGTGGTGGTGTCCTTGAGACCCGCCAGAGCGATGATGTCGCCGGAACCGGCCCAGTCGATCTCCTCGCGGGAGTTCGAGTGCATCATCATCATCCGGCCGATGCGCTCTTTCCGACCCTTGGTCGAGTTGAACACCGTGCCGCCCTTCTCGAGCAGGCCCGAGTAGATGCGCGTGAAGGTGAGCGAGCCCACGAAGGGGTCGTTCATGATCTTGAACGCGAGGCCGGCGAAGGGCTGGTCGTCACCGGGACGACGCTCGATGTTGCGCGTCTCGGTCTCGTCGTCCGGGGAGAAGCCCATGTAGGGCGGGACGTCGAGGGGACCCGGCAGGTAGTCGATGACCGCGTTGAGGAGCGGCTGGACACCTTTGTTCTTGAACGCGGAGCCCGCGAGGACCGGAACGAAGGAGAGCGACAGCGTGCCCTTGCGGATCAGCGAGCGCAGCTTCGGAAGGTCCGGCTCCTCGCCTTCGAGGTAGGCCTCCATCGCGTCGTCGTCCATCTCGACGGCGGCTTCGATCAGGTTGCCGCGCATCTCTTCGGCACGGTCCTTGAGCTCGTCGCGGATGTCCTGGATGACCCAGCTCGCGCCGAGGTCTTCACCCTTCCAGACCCATTCCTTCATGGTGACGAGGTCGACGATGCCCTCGAGCTGGTCTTCCGCGCCGATCGGGAACTGGATCGGAACCGGGTTCGCACCGGTCCGGTCGCGGATCATGTCCACGCAGTTCCAGAAGTCCGCGCCGATCTTGTCCATCTTGTTGACGAACACGACGCGCGGGACCTTGTAGCGGTCGGCCTGGCGCCAGACGGTCTCGGTCTGGGGCTCGACACCGGCGTTGGCGTCGAGAACGCAGATCGCGCCGTCGAGCACGGCGAGCGAACGCTCGACCTCGATGGTGAAGTCCACGTGGCCGGGGGTGTCGATGATGTTGAAGCGGAACTTGGCTTCCTGCGGCGTGTCGCCGTAGATGCCGGTCGGGTTCTCGCCGTCCTCGGTGCGGAACCAGAACGTGGTCGTCGCCGCCGAGGTGATCGTGATCCCGCGTTCCTGCTCCTGCTCCATCCAGTCCATGGTCGCGGCGCCGTCGTGGACTTCGCCGATCTTGTGGGACTTGCCGGTGTAGAACAGGATGCGCTCGGTGCAGGTGGTCTTGCCTGCATCGATATGCGCCATGATCCCGAAGTTACGGTAGCGGTCGAGGGAATATTCGCGGGCCATTGGGTCGGTCCTCAGGTGGCTTTGCGGTTGATCAGGCGTTGCCGTCTGTCTTGTCGGATTCCAGCGCGGCAATGGGGGACGGACGCCGGTGCGTCAAGCGTCCCCCCAAGGCCTTACCAGCGGTAGTGGCTGAACGCCTTGTTGGCGTCGGCCATCTTGTGGGTGTCCTCGCGCTTCTTCACGGCGGAGCCGCGCGAGTTCACGGCATCGAGAAGCTCGCCCGCGAGGCGCTCTTCCATCGTGTTCTCGTTGCGCTTGCGCGACGCTTCGATCAGCCAGCGGATCGCCAGCGCCTCGCGGCGCTCGGGGCGGACCTCGACGGGCACCTGGTAGGTGGCACCACCAACGCGGCGCGAGCGGACCTCGACCGACGGTTTGATGTTGTCGAGCGCCTCGGAGAAGATCTCGATCGGCGAACGCTTGACCTTGTTCTCGACGCGGTCGAGCGCGTTGTACACGATCCCCTCGGCGACGGACTTCTTGCCGTCAACCATGAGGTTGTTCATGAACTTGGTCAGGACCCGGTCGCCGTACTTGGCGTCGGGAAGGATTTCGCGCTTTTCAGCGGAGTGACGGCGGGACATCTGTCTATCCTCTTACTTCGGACGCTTGGCGCCATATTTGGAGCGACGCTGGCGACGATCCTTGACGCCCTGCGTGTCGAGAACGCCGCGCAGGATGTGGTAGCGAACGCCGGGAAGGTCCTTCACACGACCACCCCGGATCAGGACGACCGAGTGCTCCTGAAGGTTGTGGCTTTCGCCCGGGATGTAGCTGATCACCTCGTAGCCGTTGGTCAGACGCACCTTGGCCACCTTCCGCATTGCCGAGTTCGGCTTCTTCGGAGTGGTGGTGTAGACGCGCGTGCAGACGCCGCGTTTCTGCGGGCACTGCTCGAGATGGATCGCCTTCGAGCGCTTCGGCTTGGGCTGACGCGGCTTGCGGATCAGCTGTTGAATCGTGGGCATTCCGGTTCTTTCCCCGTGTGTCTCTCACATATGTGACGCGATCGGCCTCATCGCCTCATCGCGGCTTGTCTCTGGCAAGGCGCCCCGCGCGTCCGCGGGTCACCGGTTTCTGCGCCGGCCGGCGCGGACGGCGCGCATGAGGCGGCGCCGACGGTTCGGTTCGCGCCCGGGCCGGCGGTCATCGGCCCACGGCGACGCAAAAAACCGCATGCGTTCCCTGCCTCACGGGAACGACGCGGGTGCATTCAGAGGATCGGGGCGTTCGGTCACCCGGATCTTGACCGCTTCGGTTCTGCTTGTTCGACGCGTCGACGGGGCCGCATACACCCCTAGCGCCAAGATGCCGGGCGTATATGGGGAGTCGCTTGGGTTGTCAACAGGGCCGGAGGCGCTCCGGTCGGCAGCGGTCCGCGCGGGCGGATGGTGCCGGTCCGGAGGGCGGGACGGGAGCCCGCGGGCGCGCGATCAGAAGCTGTCGTGCTCGCGGTTGTGGTGTCCGCAGCTGGCGCAGATCGGCGTGCCGGCGATCTCCTCGAACCCCGTGCAGCGGCTCGTGACGCAGCCGCCGCGGCGGGGGTTGTGCATCCGCCAGGCCGCATCGGGCGCGCCGGGAACCGGCATGCGCGTGTCGCGCGGCGGCACGTAGGTATAGGTAGATGCGGACATCGCCTCCTCCAAAGAGCGCATCGGGACTCGGACGCTAGCAGCCCCGCAGCGCCGTGCAAGCCCCGTCTGCCCTTTTCGCCGGACGGGGGGTCTGACATACTTTGCGATCAAAGCCGTCAATAAACAGTATATGAGCAGCCCCCATGGCCGAAGATCTTCTCTCGGGCGCAGAGCCCGGCGACTACGATGCCTCCTCCATCGAGGTGCTCGAGGGTCTCGAGCCCGTGCGCAAGCGACCCGGCATGTATATCGGCGGCACCGACGAGCGGGCGCTGCACCACCTCGTGGCCGAGATCCTCGACAACTCGATGGACGAGGCGGTTGCGGGGCACGCCAACCGGATCGAGCTGACGCTCAACGCCGATTACTCGATCTCGGTCAGCGACAACGGCCGCGGCATCCCGATCGACCCGCATCCGAAATTTCCGGGCAAGTCGGCGCTCGAGGTGATCCTCTGCACGCTGCACGCGGGCGGCAAGTTCGGCGGCGACGCCTACGAGACCTCGGGCGGTCTGCACGGCGTGGGCGCCTCGGTGGTGAACGCGCTGTCGGATTCGCTCATCGTGCAGGTCGCGCGCAACAAGGAGCTGCACGAGCAGCGCTTTGCCCGCGGCAAGCCGCAGGGGCCGGTGGCGAAGGTCGGACAGGCGCCGAACCGCCGCGGCACCACGATCGTCTTCCATGCCGACGAGGAGATCTTCGGCCATCACCGCTTCAAGCCCGCGCGGCTCTTCAAGATGGTGCGCTCCAAGGCCTATCTCTTCTCGGGCGTCGAGATCCGCTGGAAGTCGGCGATCGACGACGGCGAGACCCCGACCGAGGCGACCTTCCACTTTCCGGGCGGCCTCTCTGACTACCTGCAGGAGGTGCTCGGCGGCGCCACCACCTATGCCGCGCAGCCCTTCGCGGGCCGCGTCGATTTCCGCGAGAAGTTCGGCAGCCCCGGCAAGGTCGAATGGGCGATCAACTGGACGCCCTCCCGCGACGGGTTCCTGCAGAGCTACTGCAACACGGTTCCGACGCCCGAGGGCGGCACCCACGAGGCGGGCTTCTGGGCGGCGATCCTCAAGGGGATCCGGGCCTATGGCGAGCTCGTGAACAACAAGAAGGCGCAGCAGATCACCCGCGAGGACCTGATCACCGGGGGCTGCGCGCTGGTCTCGTGTTTCATCCGAGAACCCGAATTCGTCGGCCAGACCAAGGACCGGCTCGCTACCGCCGAGGCGGCGAAGCTGGTCGAGGGCGCGGTGCGCGACCATTTCGACAACTGGCTGGCGCAGGACACGAAGTCTGCGGGCGCCATCCTCGATTTCCTCGTGCTGCGCAGCGAGGAGCGGCTGCGCCGCAAGCAGGAGAAGGAGACGCAGCGCAAGTCCGCCACCAAGCGGCTGCGCCTGCCCGGCAAGCTCACCGACTGCACCACCAAGGCGCGCGAGGGCACCGAGATCTTCATCGTCGAGGGCGACTCGGCGGGCGGCTCGGCCAAGGGGGCGCGGTTCCGCGAGTTCCAGGCGCTGCTGCCGCTCAGGGGCAAGATCCTCAACGTGCTCGGGGCGGCCTCCTCGAAGCTCGGGCAGAACGCCGAGATCCGCGATCTCTGTGAGGCGCTCGGCGTGGGGCTCGGCTCGAAGTTCAACCTCGACGATCTGCGCTACGACAAGATCATCATCATGTGCGACGCCGATGTGGACGGCGCGCACATCGCCTCGCTGCTGATGACGTTCTTCTATTCCCAGATGCGGCCGCTGATCGACAACGGGCATCTCTACCTCGCCTGCCCGCCGCTCTACCGCCTGACGCAGGGGCCGAAGCGGATGTACGTCGCCTCGGACGCCGAGAAGGACGAGTGGATGCAGAAGGGCCTCGGCGGCAAGGGCAAGATCGACGTGCAGCGCTTCAAGGGTCTGGGCGAGATGGACGCCAAGGACCTCAAGGAGACCACGATGGATCCGGCCTCGCGGACGCTGATCCGCGTGACCATCGACGAGGACGAGCCGGGCGAGACCAGCGACCTCGTGGAGCGCCTGATGGGCAAGAAGCCGGAGCTGCGCTTCCAGTACATCTCGGAGAACGCACGGTTCGTGGAAGAGCTTGACGTCTGACAGTGCAGATTGAAAGGAGCACAGACCGCTTTGATATGGGGAGGAAAGCCATGACCCGAACCGCACGGCTCAAGCTGCAACTGACGTGCTTCGTTCTCGTCCACCTGCCCCTGATCGCGGTCGCGGCGGCTGCGTTGCCGCGGGGCGCGTATCAGCTCGTCGGGATCGCCTTCGCAGCGACGCTCGTTGCCGCGATCTGCGTCTGGGCGGTTCTCGGGCGGGCGCTGTCCCCGGAGCGAGCGAGCGCTGCCTGAGGCGGGACGCGGCTGAGCGGTCCCCGTCAGAGGAGCAGGTGGAGGAGCACCGCCAGGAGACCGGCCTTGGCGGCGAGCGCGGCCAGAACGAGGCCGCGATTCTCGGGGGCCAGAAGGTCGTCCCAGAGGCTGCGCGGCTCCTCTCCGAAGAGGCGCGCCTCTAGGGACGCCTTCAATGCGGGCGGCGGCGCAACCTCGTCGAGCCCGCCGAGAAGCGCGGGCAGCCGGCTTTCCCAGAGTGAAAGCTCGGCGCGCATTTCGGGATCGGTCTCGAGAGCAGCCGCGACGGCGCGGCGCTCGTCCGGATCGAGGAGCCCGAGGGCGTACTCGCTCGCCAACAGCGATTTCTCAGTCCTGTCCACGGGCGCGCCCGTCCTTTCCGCCGCTCAGCGGCCCGCTCCTCAAGATCTGACGCCGATGTGCACCGGGGCGAAGATTTTTTCAATGGATGCGAGAACATGCCACACTTGCGGTACGCGCGTATCCGGGCTTCCATCGCACTCATGCGCATCCCCCTCTTCCTCACACTCTGCTTGATCCTGTCCGCCTGCGGCGGCCGCGAGCTCACCCCGAACGAGATGGCGTTTGCGCGGGCGCTGCACTCGGAGGCGATAGAGCCGCGGCGCGTGCGGTTTCACGACGGCCATTTCGCGGGGAGCTTTGCCTATACGCGGCCGGTCCGGCCGAGGCGGACCTGCCAGGAGCGGATCTGGCCCCCCTCCCGCGGCGAGACGGTGATCGTGAGCCCGGGCGCGACCGTGTTCTTCAACCGCATCCTCTACCGCGAGGACCTCTATCGAGACGATTTCATGTCGGGATACCCCGAACGGGTGGACCTCGTCTCGGCGATGCTCTTCGCGCACGAAATGACCCATGTCTGGCAATGGCAGAACCGGGCGCGGACGGGATACCATCCGCTGCGGGCGGCCTTCGAACACACGAGCAGCGCCGATCCCTATCTTTTCGAGCCGGACAGCACCAAGAGGTTCCTGGATCATGGGTTCGAGCAGCAGGGTGCGATCGTCGAGGAATGGGTGTGCTGCCGCCTGCTCGATCCGGAGGCGGAGCGGACGGCGCGTCTGCGCGAGATGATCGGCGCGGAAATGGATCTCTCGCGCCTCGATGCGGCCCTGTCGGGCGCCGAGGTGCGCATTCCTTGGGCAGGCGCCGAGATCCAAGGCATCTGTCGGGAGTGACGCCGGGCGAAGCCGCCCGGCGCCGAGAGGGTTAAAAGGCCGCGATCAGTGGCGCGCGATCCAGTCGTCGACCTCGCGCTGCGCCTCTTCCTTGCTGTGGCCGTAGCGCTCCTGGAGCTTGCCGGCGAGCTGCTCGCGGTTGCCCTTGGCCTGCTCCACGTCGTCGCCGGTGAGCTTGCCCCACTGCTTCTGGGCCTCGCCCTTCAGCTGGTCCCATTTGCCTTCGGCTTGATCCCAATTCATCGCTCTTCTCCTAGATCTGATGACTGCCCGGATAACGCGCATCCCTCGCGAAAGGTTGCGGAAGGAAAGGTCGACAGCGGGACGAAGCGTGGCACCATGCGCTTGTGCCGAACGGGAGGTTCCCTGCATGACGCGTCTCGCCCCTGCCCTTCTCGCCGCCTGCCTCGCCGCGCCCGCCGCGGCGCAGGACACCGATCTCGAGCTGGTGCTGCTGGCGGACGCCTCCGGCTCCATCGACGCGGAGGAGATCCGCTTCCAGCGCGAAGGTTATGCCGAGGCGATCACCGATCCCGAGGTGCTGGCGGCGATCGCGGGCACCGCCTACGGCTCGATCGCAGTCACCTATGTCGAATGGGCCTCGCACACCGCGCAGGTGGTGGGTTGGACACGGATCGACGGCGCGGAGAGCGCCGAGGGGTTCGCGGCGGCGCTGCTGGCGGAGCCGAGGCGCGCCTACGGGCGGAACGCGATCGGGTCGGCGCTGCTCGATTCGCTGCGGCTGATCGAACGGAACGAGATCGACGGCTGGCGGCGGGTGATCGACTTCTCGGGCGATTCGGCGAACAGCTATGCCGGTCCGTCGATCGAGGAGGCGCGCGCCGAGGTGGTCGCTGCCGGCGTCACCATCAACGCGCTGCCGATCCTGCGCCCGGACGATCCGGGGCGGGCGCAGGGCGGGCTCGAGGCGCTCTACGAGGAGCGGATCATCGGCGGCATGGGCGCCTTCGTCGTCACGGCCGAGAGCCGCGCGAGCTTTGCCGAGGCGGTGCGCCGCAAGCTGATCCTGGAAATCTCCGGGAGCTCGGGCGCACCGTTCGTGGCCGCGCGCTGAGCTAGACGCTGCTCAGGGCGACCTGCGGCAGCGCATCCGGCCCGGCCTCGGCATCGAGGCCGATGAGGGCCTCGAGCGCGGCGCGGCGCCCGACATCGGCACCGGTTTCCACCTGCTGCGCGATCTCGTGCGGCCAGAGGCCGCCCGGCGCCGCCGTCGCGAGCGCGACGTCGCGCACGAGGCGGTCGAGCTCGGCGCCCGCCTCCTCGTCGTGCGGGAGCCAGGTCCGCAGGGCAGCGGCAAGCGCCGCAGCCTGGAACGGCGCGGTGCGGAGCGTTCCGGGATGCATCGGCCCCGAGGCGGTAAGAAGCGGCGGCATGCAGAGGTTCCGGGCCAGAACCACGGGGCACCAGCCGGTGCACCGCTCGCCGTCGCGCCTGACCACAGTTCCGCCGAAGGGGCGGGCATCGTTGACCGCGACAAGCTGGGCAAGAAGGCGTGGCACACGGCGGGTGAGCTCGGTCAACACGCCGGTGGCCATGGCGCCGTCCGGCATGCTGCTGGCAGACTCGCCCGACGCCAGAAGCGCGAGTTCGCCCGCCAGCAGCCCGGGGCGCGGACCGGCCGGGGAGGAGGAGCGTGCCGCCCGCGCCGCGATCCGCTCGCTCAGTTCCGACAAAAGCCGGAGCACGAGCTGCGGAGGTCCGATGCGCGGCGTTGCGCCTTGCGAGAACCGCGCAAGCGCCGCGACGATGACAGGTTGAAGGACGCCCCGCTGCGCGACCCGCCGCGCGAGGTCGGCGGCCGAGGCCGGCAGCGCGGCGCGGGGCCGCCCGGGAAGCGCCAGCGCCGCGCCGTGGCGGTGCCGACACCAGCGCAGCCACTGCGAGATCGGCGCATCGTCGGATGGCGGCGGCAGGGTGCCGCCGTTCGCGACCTCGCGGTCGGGAGCCGAGGCGCCCCAGAGCGACGAGAGCCGATGCGCCGGACCGCCGGTGATCCGCGCGAAGAGATCGCCGGTCGTCGGCAGCTCGCTCTCGACCGCATGCGCAACCTCGGCGCGGAGCGCGGCGTGGTCGAGCGACGGCAGGCCGGGGGCGATGGTGGCGCGGTCCGACCTCGCCAGAGTGTCGAACGGGGTCTCGCGCAGAAGCGACAGCGCGTAGAGCGCGACCATGTCGGCCGCTCTCGCCCGCGCCTCGGGAGAGGGCTCAGGTGCCTGCGGTGGGGCGGTCCGCGCCGCCATGGGGCGCGCCAGCGACGGCGCAAGACCCTGGCCGCCGGGAATGATCTGGAAGGGATGGAGATCGTGGCATTCGGTCTTGAACATGGGTATGCTCCCCGGTGTGCGCCACCCGGCGTCTCTCCCCCGCCAAATCGGGGTGACGTAGGGTTAACATTCAATTAATGCGAACTTGCCGATTCTGCGTGATCGGCCCGCGATAGCCGCGCAAACCCATCGTCAAACCGCGCGCTTCATTCGGATCGCAGCGACCCATGCAGCATAAATGTTGACCCTAGGTCAACGGCGCAATTTTCTGGAGTGTATCGCCCGGAAGCCCATTCCCGATCGTTGCGCAGGATCGCCGCCATGACCTTGACCTGGACCGCCCCGGAGCCCGCCGAAGTGCTGGACGGCTATCTCGACTGGGCCCGCCTGCTGCATGTCCGCCGCGACGCGCTCGCGCCGCGAGACCGCACCGACCGGAACTGGTACGAGCCGATCTTCGTCCGCCTCAGGCACGGGGACGCGGCCTCCCGCGCGCGCCTGCAGGACCTGGTCGACGATCCCGCGCAGCCTTTCGTGATGGATCCGTTCGAGGCCGCGCGGCTCGCGGCCCGGCGCGCCGAAGAGGCGCCCTGGACCGAGCTTCCGGACGAGTACATGCTCTACCGCCGCGCGGGCACGCCGGGCGATGCCGAGGGCGAGCTCTGGGTGCTGCTCGACGTGGGTGCCCGGGTGGACCTCGATCCCGACGAGCGGCCCGAAGCTCCGGGCCAGGACGCGACCGCGCAGGCTCTGCCCTCCTCGGGGCCGATCGTCGCGATCATCGACGACGGCATCGCGATGCTGAACCGGCGCTTCCGCCGCGGCGACCGCACGCGGTTCCACGCGGTCTGGCTGCAATCGGACGAGAGGGCCCGCGGCACCGAAGGCGGAGCGCGGCGCGCCCGCATCGGCGAGGTCCTGACAGCGGCCGATATCGACGCGGCGCTGGCGCAGGGTCCGGCGCTCGACGAAGCGGCCTGGTATCGGCGGCTGAACGGACGGGTCCTCGGCCCCGGGGCACACCGGTCGACCGAGTTCGGATCGAGCCACGGCACACATGTGCTCGATCTCGCGGCGGGGGCCGATCCCGAGGACGCCGGCGATCCGGCGCGGGACTGGCCGCTTCTCGCGGTGCAGCTGCCGCCCGAGGCCATCGAGGACACGTCGGGCACGCGGTTCGAGAGCTACATGGTGCAGGCGCTGCGCTGGATCCTCGGGCAGGCGCGCGAGATCGGGACGGACCGGCCGGTGATCGTGAACGTCTCGCTCGGCATGTCGGCGGGTCCCAAGGACGGCACACGCTTTGCCGAGTACCAGATGGCGCGCGAGGCCGAGGCCTGGACGGCGGCCACAGGGCAGAACGTCCGGATCGTCTATTCGTTCGGCAACAACCAGCGCTCGCGACAGGTGGCGCGGATGGTCTGGGCGGCCGACGACACGCGCGAGATCGAGGAGCGCGAGATCGTCTGGCGGGCGCAGCCGTCCGATCTGACGGCGAGCTACATGGAGATCTGCCTGCCGCCCGGTATCGCCTCGGGGGAGATCGAGGTGGCCCTGACGGCGCCCGGGCGGGACCACGACTTCGCGCCCGTGCCCGAGGGCGCGCGGCGCACGCTGCTGCGGGAGGGCGCGGCGATCGCGCGGCTCTACCACCTGCCGGCGCTCGCACTCGACGAAACGACGGTGCAGAGGGCGCGATACGTGCTCGCGCTCGCCCCGACGGAAGGGCTGAAACCCCGCGAGCCGGCGGCGCCGCCGGGGGGCTGGCGCGTCGCCCTGCGCTATCGCGGCACGGCGGCGCTCGAGGTGCATCTGCAGATCCAGCGCGGCGAGAGCCTGCCCGGATACCGGCCGCGGGGGCGGCAATCCTATTTCGACGATCCGCGCGCCTATGGCTGGGACGACGAGACCAGGGACTGGTCCCGGCCGCACCCCGACGGGGCTCTTGCGCGGGAGGGCAGCCATTCGGCGATCGTCACCGCGCGCCCGGACTGCGTGCTGAGCGCCGGCGCCGCGCGGGTGTCGCCGGAGGCTCCGCAGGCTGCGCCCGCGCGCTATACGGCCGAGGGCGCGGCGTGGTCGGTGACCGGGCCGACCCTCTCGGCTCTCGCCGAGGAGGGCGTCGCGCTTCAGGGGGTGATCGCGGCGGCGACGCTTTCCGAGGGCGCGCGGCAGCTGAGCGGCACCAGCGCCGCGGCGGGGCGGATCACGCGGGCGCTGGCGATGGCTGGCGGCGCGCGCGATATGCCGGCGCTCGAAGCGGCGGGGATCGCGATCCTTTCGGGGGACGATGCGTCGCGGCTCGGATCGGGATGCGTCGATCCCGGCGCCGGAGCGCGCCGCCGCCGGGAGTGAGCGGCGCGCGCGCCGCTCAGCTTTCGGACTTCGCCTCGTCCCACATCTTCGTCAGCCACGGCGGGACCGCGATCCCGGAGAGCGAGGCGGTGCGCGTCGACACGATCGTGCCACCCGAGAGCGCCGCATCGAGATCGGCCAGCGTGAAATCGCCGTCATAGCTTGCGCCGTGGAAGGTCCGGGCCGGGGTTTCGCCCGCGCCGTCGAGCAGGTTCACCAGCGCTTCGGCGAGCGTCATGCCGAGCACCGCGCCGGCCATGCTGTCGGTGGGGAAGTGAACGCCCGCGACCGTCCGGTTGGCGGCGATGCGCGCGGCGTGGCGGAAGAGCGGCGCGCCCTCCCCGATCGCACCAGCCGCAGAGAACGCCCCGGGCTCGAAGAGCCTCGCGAGGACGGTTGCCGCGGCAAAGGCCTCCGTCGCGTGCCCCGAGGGCCAAGATCCGTGCCCCGGCGTCTGGATCACCGGCTGCACCTTGTCGGACATGGCGATCGGCCGCGCGACGTCGAAGGCCATCTTGAGCGGCATCTCGACATGCGTGCAGAGCCTCAGGATCGCCCCGGCGATCCAGTGGGTCCATTTCGTCGCGTCGGGATGCATGTATCCGACGGAGCCGTAGAAGGAGAGGATGTCGGAGGTCTGCACCTGGATCTCGGCGAGCCGGTCGAGACGCAGATCGGCATAGCTGCGCAGGTAATGCAGCTGAGCGTCGGCGAGAAAGGCGTCGGAGGGTTTCTCGAGCGTGACGATTGTCGCGCCGCCGATCTTCAGGCCCGCCGATGCGTTCGGCCCCCCGGGATCGGCGATGTCGAGGGAGAAGAGGGCCTGGAGCGCATGGTCGAGGACCGCGCGGCGCGGGAAGGCATCGAGCCTGCGGAACGCCTTCCACGAGGAGCGGCCGGTCTGCCGCGGCGTCCGCGAGGGTTCGCCGTTCCAGTACTGCATGGTGCCGTCGCGCGCACCGGCCAGCGCGGCGCTGAGATAGGGCGACGCGGACGAGCCTGCATGGGCCTGTCCGCCCTGCCCTCCCTGACCGCCCTGGCCACCTTGACCGCCCTGCCCCCCTTGTCCGCCCTGTCCGCCTTGGCCGCCTTGGCCGCCCTGTCCACCCTGGCCGCCTTGCCCTCCGAATATCGTCATGCGGAAATCCCCGGTGCTGAAAATGGAATATGGTTGTGTCTCGGGCCTCTGTGCCGGCAAGCGGATTTGCGTGGCGTGCACGGGATCACTTAGGAATTTACGAATGTTTCACGCTGATTGCCGCTTACGCAACTTCCTGCTAGGTTAATCCAAGCCGGCCTTTCACGGAAGCAGGATAAGGGATCTCACCGTGACAGACAGCCACGGCACCATCCGGATAGACCTCATCGGACCGCTTGCCATCCGCGACGGCGCAGGCCGGGACATCACCCCCAAAGGCGCGAAGAACCAGGGCCTCGTGGCCCTTCTTGCGCTCAGCCCCGGGATGCGGCGGCCGCGCCGGTGGATCGAGGACAAGCTCTGGTCGGCCTTCGCCCCCGAGCAGGCGAGCGCGAGCCTGCGGCAGGCACTCGCCAAGCTTCGCGGCACTCTCGGAGAGGCGGCGGCCGTGATCATCGCGGATCGGGGCACCGTCGGCTTCGATCCCGAACGCGTCGAGGTGGACCTTCTGGAACACGAGATCGACTTCGACGCCCCGCGCGAGCTGCTCGAGGGGCTCGACGTCCGGGACAGCGAATTCGAGGACTGGCTGCGCTCGGAGCGGGCCCGCTATGCCGCGCGGCTCGAGGCGGGACGGCCGAAGCCGGCGAGCGGCGTGCTGATGCGCTGCCGGACCGACGTGCACGGAGGCACGACTTCGTCGCTGATCGGAGAGCTTCTGGCCAACAGTATCGGCGAGAACATCGCCGAACAGGTGCGGGCCTGGCGACAATCCGGGCGCCATGTCGACGCGGTGACGGATGCCGCCGGCGATCTCGAGATCTCCTGCGACCTGATCGACGCCGAGGAAGGTACGCGGGTCTTCATCCGCGTGGTGCACATCCCGTCGGCGCGCATCCTCTATTCCAAGCTCCATCTGATCGCGGACCCGCAGGAGATCCTGATCTCGACCCCGGCGCTCTCGGCGGTGGTGTTCGAGGCCGCCGACCGGGCGCTCGCCATGCTGCCGCAGACGGTCGAGCAGTCGCGCCCCGAGGCGCGCGCGACGATGCTGTCGCGGCTCGGGCTCTACCGGATGTTCAGCTTCGATCCCGAGGGGCTGCGCGAGGCGGATTCGCTGATGTCGCAGGCCTATTCGATCGACCAGAACGGCGTCTACACCGCGTGGCGCAGCCTCATCCGGACGATCCAGATGATCGAGCTTCTGGAGGCCGATCCGCAGGCTCTGCGCGAGGAGATGCTGGAGCTGAACGTGAAGGCGCTGACCGAGGGCGCCGACAACGCGCTGGTGCAGGCGCTGCTCGCCCAGGTGCGGGTGATGGCGCTCGGCGACGCCCACGGCGGGCTCGACCTCGCCCAGCAATCGGTGGAGCGGAACCCGACGAGCGGCTTCGGCTGGCTGTCGCTGTCGGTCAGCCAGATGCTGGCGGGGGACAATCTTCGCGCCATCGAGCTGTCGCAGAAGGCCCGCGAGATCGCCCGATTCTCGCCCTTCCGGCAATGGTGGGATCTCTATCACTGCATCGTCTGCGTCGCTTGCGACAAACCGCAGCTCGCCATCGAGGCCGGAGAGGCGGCGGCGCGCGCGGCGCCGCATTTCCGGCCCGCGCACCGGCACCTCATCGCGCTCTACGCGATGGAGGGGCAGTACGACCGGGCGCTGACCGCGGCGCAGCGGCTGCAGAAGATCGAGCCCGGCTTCACGCTCGACCGCTTCGTGAACGACGACAGCTACCCGGTGCGGACGCTGCGCAGCAAGGGGATGCTGGAGCCGGTGCGGTCGCTGCTCTGAGCGGTCCGCGCGGGCAGCGGCGGGCGGAGCGAGGGCTCTGCCCTCGCGCTCCCGGAGTATTTTTGCCAAGAAGAAGGGCGCTGCGCCCGTGTACCGGGAGCTAGTCCTCGTCGAGGCTGCCGTGGACGGCGACGATGCCGAGATCGGCATCGGGAGCGGCGATGGTGCGGAAGCTCTCGCGCACGCCGGCTTCGGTCAGTTCGCGCGACACGGTGAGGAGCGTGTTCGGGTCGTGTTCGGCGCAGAGGTCGGCGGCATCGTCGATCTCGCGCTCGGCGACGCCGCGGGCGAGATCGCGCGACGGCGCGCCGTAGATGTCGACGAAATGCTGCGCGAGGTTGTCGATCAGCATGGCGCGTTCGGCGGGCTCGACGCGGGTCACCGCGACGAAGGTGACGCGGCCGAAGGTCTCGATTCCGAGCCAGCCGTTGGAGAAGGCCTGCCGCGCCTTGCCGGCGAGGTCGGCTTCGGTCCAGTCGGAGAACTCGAAGCCTCCGGGGATGCACCATTCGCCGGTCCGCGCGGGCTTGGCGAAGACGCGGGTGTCGCTCTCGTCGAAATGGATCGCGCGGGCGAGTTTCATCGGATCTCCAGCATGGCGGTCAGGGGGATCATCTGCGTGCCGGCGCCGGTTGTCTTGAGCATTTTCAGCTCCTCGTCGAGGCCGAGGAAGGTGCCGGGGCCGCCGCCGATCTCGGTTGGCGCGCCGAGGCCGTGGGCGAGCGCGCTCCAGTCGCGGTGAAGCTCGCCCGTGCCGCCCTCCTCCCAGCGGTGGATCCAGGCGAGGGCGTGGCGGGCCCACATCTCGGTGAGGTCGAGCGGGCCGAGATCGCCGCAGCCCTCGGCGTGGAGCGCGGTCTCGTCGGGATTGTCGCCGCCGTCGCCCTCGGGGACGACCCGCAGCTCGACACCCATCACCATCCAGTCCGGCACCGCGTCGCGGGCGGTTTCGGGGACGAGGACGCGGGCGCGGCCGCAGCGCGCGCCGTTGATGCGGATCGCGCCGTCCCATTGCAGGTGCACGGGCAGCTCCGACGGGCCGATGGAGCCCATTGCGTTCTGAAAGGCGAGGGCGGCGAGCGGCAGCATCACGGCGGCGCGCGAGAGCGGCACCTCGGGGGCGAGGATCATGGCGACGGCCATGTCGGCCGCCGCCGGGTCGAAGAGGACGAGGCCGGGATCGGCCCCGCCCTGCGCGGCGCGGACCGCCGCCTCGACCGGATCGCCCGCGACCGCGCGCCCGTCGAGGAGCGGCGGGAAGTCCGGGCGATCCGTCGTCAGGCTCATGCCTGGCCCGCCTCCACGAGCTTGCGGGCGAGATCGCGGAAGGCCTGCGCCTGCGGGCTCTCGGGCTTGGACACGACGATCGGCGCGCCGCCGTCCGAGGCGGTGCGGATGTCGAGATGCAGCGGGATCTCGGCGAGCAGAGGCACGCGCATCTCCTGCGCCTCCTTGGCGACGCCGCCATGGCCGAAGATGTGCTCCTCGTGGCCGCAATTGGAGCAGATATGGGTCGACATGTTCTCGATCAGGCCGAAGATCGGCGTGCCGAGCTTGGCGAACATGTCGATGCCCTTGCGCGCGTCGAGGAGCGCGACGTCCTGCGGGGTCGAGACCACCACGGCGCCGTCGAGCACGTATTTCTGCGCCAGGGTCATGGCGACGTCGCCGGTGCCCGGCGGCAGGTCGACGATCAGCACGTCGAGCGCGCCCCATTGCACCTGGTTCATCATCTGCTGCAGCGCGCCCATCAGCATCGGGCCGCGCCAGACGACCGCCTCGCGCTCGTTGGTCATGAGGCCGATCGACATCATCGTGACGCCGTAGTTCCGGAGCGGCAGGATGGTCTTGCCGTCGGGGCTGGCGGGCTTCCCCGAGACGCCCAGCATGCGCGGCTGCGAGGGGCCGTAGACGTCGGCGTCGAGCAGGCCAACGCGGCGACCCTCGGCAGCGAGGGCACAGGCGAGGTTCGCGGACACCGTGGACTTGCCGACGCCGCCCTTGCCGGAGGCTACGGCGATCACGCGGTCGATACCGGCGACCTTCTGGGGCCCCTGCGGTTTCGGCTTCTGCGCGCCCTTGAGGTCGGGCGGTGCCTTCTGCTGGTGCGCGGTCATCACGACCGACACCGTCTCGGCGCCGTCGAGGCCCTTGACCGCCGCCTCGCATTCGTCGCGGACTGGCTTGTAGGCCTCGGCCTTGGCGGGATCGATCTCGAGCACGAAGCGGACCGAGCCGCCCTCGACCGTGAGCGCGCGGATGATCCCGGCAGAGACCACGTCGCTGCCGGAGACCGGATCTGTTATCTCTTTCAGTGCGGCGAGAACCGCGTCGCGTGTGAGAGCCACTGTCACCCCTTGATCGTGCCGGTGACGACGTGCTCGACGTCGAGGCCGTTCACGGTGACGACCGCGCGGGCTTCGTAGGTCTGACCCTCGACGCCCTTGTCGCGGGCTGCCTCCTCGATCGCCTGCTGCGAGGTCACGCCCACCTGCTTCAGGAACTTGCGCATCGACATGTTGAAATCGTCGCTCATGCACCCCTCCTTCGGGCCATTTGAGAAAGCATCGCCGGGTGTAGGACAGCCCCGGTAGCCTTGCAAGTCACCATCACCGGAGCGGTCGCCGCGCACAGGACCGGGTGGCCGGACACGGGGATCGCCGGCGGAGCTTGGCGCAGAGATCGCGGCGGGGACCGCGGCGATTGACGGAGCGGGGGCGCGAGGCGGAGAGTGGCGGCGCGGACCGGCCGGAGGGAGCGGGAATGAGCGGGATCGACTTCTACACCAACCCGATGAGCCGCGGGCAGATCGCCCGCTGGATGCTCGAGGAGATCGGGCAGCCCTACGTGGAGCACCTGCTCGATTGGGGTCCGGAGGGAACGGCCAGTGCGGGTTACCGCGCTGTGAACCCGATGATGAAGGTACCCTGCATCGTGCACGAGGACGCGGTGGTGACGGAGGCGGCGGCGATCGGGCTCTACCTCGCGCACCGCTTTCCCGAGGCGGAGCTCGGGCCGCGCGGCGACGAGATCGCGCCCTATTACCGCTGGATCCTCTTCAGCGCGGGACCGGTCGAGCAGGCCGTGACGGCGCGCGCGATGGGCTGGGAGGTGCCGGGGGACCGCCAGAAGCAGGGCATGCTCGGCTTCGGCAGCTTCGAGCGGACGGTGGACGCGCTGGCGGGGCAGCTCGAGGGGCGCGACTATGTCTGCGGCGACCGCTTCACCATGGCCGATTGCTATGTCGGAGCGCAGGTCGACTGGGGGCTGAACTTCGGCACGCTGCCCGAGCGCGACGCCTTCGTGACCTATGCCGAACGCGTGCGGGCGCGCCCGGCCTCCAAGAAGGCCAGGGCGCGGGATACCGAACTGATCGAGGCAGCGCAGGCGGGGTAAGTCCGCTTCAGTGATCGCGCCGCTTCGAGGGCCCGGTGTTTAGGTAATCGTCGGTGGTGCGCGGCTTCGGCCGGTCGCCCGCGGCGTAGGGGTTGTTCTGCGAGTGGTACTGCGCGCGGACCCGGCAATCGTCGCACATGCGGATCATCCGGGCGGCGTCGCCGGTGGCGAACATCGAATGCTTGCCGGCGAGCTGCTCGGCGATCCGGTCGATGGTCGACTGCACGCCGAAGGGGGTGCCGCATTCGATGCAGAGCGCCGGTTCCTCCTCGTTCAGCACCTGCTGTGAGAGCGCCTCGGGATCGAGATTCATCCGCGGCTCGAGCGTGATCGCGTTCTCGGGGCAGGTCGTCTCGCAGAGACCGCATTGCAGGCAGGCGTCCTCCTGGAAGAGGAGCTGCGGCTTGTCGGCATTGTCGCCGAGCGCGCCCGAGGGGCAGACCGACACGCAGGCGAGGCAGAGCGTGCAGGCGTCGGTGTCGCAGAGGACCGCGCCGTAGGGGGCGTGATCGGGCAGCGCGTGCTTGCCGCCCTCGGGGTGGAGCGCCGAGGCCGCGACCCGCGTGACCTGACGGCGGGTACCGATAGGGAGCGCAGGGTCGGCGACCGCCGCCGCTTTCTCGGCGCCGTAGAGTGCCTCGGGCAGCGCGTCGGGGTCGGCGAGTTCGAGGAGCCGCACGCGAGGGCCGCCGGCGAGCGCATCGGTAAGCGCCGCCTGCGCCTCGGGGGTCTCGCGCTCGGTCTTCGGCGACATGAGCACGTCGATGCCGGTCGCGCCGGCGCCGAGGGCGGCCATCATCTCGGCATGGCCGAAGGCCGCGATGGCGTCGATCTCGAACGGGATCACGTCCGCGGGCAGACCCCGGCCGAAACGGGCGGCGAGGCCGATCATCTCGCGGCCGAACTCGGCGTCGTGGACGAGGAGGCGCGGCGCCGTGCCGCCCGCCTTGCGGAAGGTCGAGAGCAGGACGTCGATGCGGCGGAAGATCGAGGAGACCGGCGGCGCATCGTAGGTGATCGCGCCCGAGGGGCAGACCGAGGAACACGCGCCGCAGCCCGCGCAGATCATCGGATCGACGCTGACGTGATCGCCGTCCGGGGTGATCGCGCCGGTTGGGCAGATGTCGAGGCAGTTGGTGCAGCCGATCTTCCGCGACCGAGAATGGGCGCAGAGCGCGGGCTCGGCGCGGACATAGAGCGGTTTCTCGAAGGTGCCGACCATCTCGCGCGCCTCGGCTGCGCGGGCATGGAGCGCACCCGGCTGGCGCGGATCGGCGCGCAGGTATCCCTCGCGCTTCTGCGGCGCGGGAAAGAGCGGCGTGTCGGCCGTCAGGTCGAACAGGATGTCGCATTCGGAGACGGCGCCGTCCCGCGGCTCCGAGAACGTGAACGCGCCGCGGCCGCCCGGGACGAGCTGCTGCAGGCCGTCGATGCGGAGCTTGAACTGCCCGAGCGTGCCCTCGGAGCGCGCGATGCGGCCGCGCACCACGTCGAAGCGGCGGTCGGCGGGAGGTTCGGAGGCGTCGGTCTGGAGCACGGTCACGGCGAGGGTGTCGCAGAGGAGAGAAGCGGCCTCGAAGGCGGGCTCGCCCGCGCCGAGGATGAGGCAGGTGCCCTCGGAGACGACGTCCATGGCGCGGGCGGGCGGGACCGAGACCTGCGCCTCGGCTGCGAGGGCGGCCTGTTTCGGACCGGCGCTCTCGGCTTCGTCGGACCAGCCGGCGCGGTCGCGCAGGTCGACATGGCCGGGCGCCTCGATGCCGAGCTCCTCGGCCAGCATCTCGAAGAACGCGGTCTCCTGCCCGCAGGCGACCAGCGTCTCGCCATCGGCGATACCATTTGCCGCGGCCTCGGCCTCGTGCATGCAGAGACCGGTATGGACGCGGCTCGGGGTCAGGCCGGACGCGGCGATGGCCGCGGTGTCGAGCGACTGGCTGCCGAGGCAGTCGCAGAGGAGGATGCGTTTGGCCATGGAAATTCGTCTCTCCTGGGGATGCGGGGGCGGGTCACGTCGGGGGCTTGCCGGGGCCGCGGGCCACATCACCTTTGGGGGGTGTTCGTCCAGAGGGCTAGCCCGCCATCTTGATCCCGGCAAGGGCTGGCGCCTAAGCTGCCCCTCCGAGACGACATATCTCAGCCCCACCGGAGGCATCGTTGACCCCAGTCCCAGACCGCCAGACCCGCACGCGCATCTCGACCCCGGTCGGCGTCGTGGTGCGCCGCACCCCGGGCGTGACTCGCTGGGCCGCATGGAGCTGGCGGCCGGTGGCGATACTCGCCGGCGCCGGGCCCGCGGAGTGGAAGGTCCTGCGCGAGGAGGGGGGCGTGACAGACTACCACGCCGCGACCGTGCCGCTGACCCTCCACCGGGGCGAGACGGCGGCATATCGCGTCGCGCTCTCGGAGCCGCAGCCGTCGGTCTACGCGGTGCTGCGCCCGGCCAAGGGCGAGATCCCGTGGTCGGTGCACCTCGTCACCGCCTCGCCGCACGAGGCGGCGCTCTTCGCCCAGAGCGGCGAGGAGATCGTGGAGAAGCTGACCATGCCCCCTGCCCTTGCCGCCTGGGTCGGCGCGTGGGTGGCCGAACATCACGTCGACACGCCCTTCGTGAAGCGCAAGCGCCGCGGGATCGAGGACGAGGCGACGGAGGCCCCGCGGGCCCCGCGCCCCGACGATCCCTGGCAGCCGCCGACCGGGCGGCAGGGAGGTACGGCATGAGCCGGAGCGATTTCTGGTCCCGCCGCAAGGCCGCCGTCGAGGCGGAACGCTCGGCGGAGCGCGAGGCGGAGGAGACGCGCAGCGAGGAAGAGGCGCTCGAGGCACAACGGGCCGAGATCGCCGAGAAGAGCGACGCGGAGATCTGCGCCGAGTTCGGCCTGCCCGATCCCGACGAGATGAAGCCCGGCGATACTGTCGCGGGGTTCCTGCGCAAGGAGATCCCGGAACGCCTGCGCCGCCGCGCCCTGCGCCGGCTCTGGCGGTCGAACCCGGTTCTCGCCTGCCTCGATGGGCTCAACGATTACGACGAGGACTACACCAACAACGCAATCGGCGCAGGGGGCCTGAAATCGGCCTACCAGGTCGGGCGCGGGCTGAAGCGGCACGTGGACGCGCTGGCCGAGGCCGCGGAAAAGCGGGACGCGCCGGAGAACGTGACCGAGAAAATCCCGGAAGAAACGCAAGTCGGCGAAAATTCTGCGGAAGAAGAGCAGAGCGTGCAGGAAGCTGGTGATGCTGCACCTGCATCTACGACTATGGTCGCAGTGGAGAGCGAGCTTCCGGCAGGGACACAACAGGATGAAGAGGAGTGGAGACCTGCGCCGCGGCGCATGCGCTTCCGCTTCGATACGGAGACCGGATGACCGAGAACACGGCGCAAATTCAGACGATTGACGAGGAGGACCGGCTGCGCGCCGACCTCTACAATTATCTCGGCCTGATGCTGTCCGGACCGCCGGACGAGATGCTCCTGGCGCAGACCGCGGGGCTGTCCGGCGACGACGGGACCGACCTCGGGCGGGCCTTCGGAGCGCTGGCCGCCAGGGCCGCCGAGACGACGCCGAAAGAGGCCGAGCGCGAGTTCAACGCGCTCTTCATCGGGCTCGGGCGCGGGGAGCTTCTGCCCTATGCGAGCTACTACCTGACCGGCTTTCTCAACGAGAAGCCGCTCGCCACGCTCCGGCAGGACCTGCGGGCGCGGGGCGTCGCAAGGGCGCCGAACGTCTACGAGCCCGAGGACAACATCGCGACGCTGATGGAGGTCATGGGCGGGCTCATCGTGGGCCGCTTCGGCGCGCCCGCGAGCCTCGACAGCCAGCGGACCTTCTTCAACCGGCATGTGGGGCCCTGGGCGGGTCACTTCTTCGCCGATCTCGAGAAGGCGAAGACCGCGAACCTCTACGTTCCGCTCGCCACGGCGGCGCGCGCCTTCATCGAGGTCGAGCGTGAAGCCTTCCGCATGGCGCCGGAATAGGGCAGGATAAAGAGGCGGTTGGATCTCCGCCGAACGAACATAGCCAGCGAGGGCGCCAAAGAGCGCCCGAGCCAAGTGAAGGGGAGGTGGACGTTATGTCCGACACAACGCAGGCGGGCGCCAGCCGCCGGAATTTCCTGAAACTGGCCGGAACCGCGGCCCCCGCGGCCGCCGCAGCGGTGGCCCTCGGCGGACACGAGGCGGAGGCCGCAGAGCCCGCCGGTCCGCACAAGGGCCTCGCCGATACCGCGCATACCAGAGCCTATTTCGATACCGCCCGCTTCTGAACGGCGGATCACGTGAACCGGCCGCGCCGAGGGACTGGCGCAGATAAGGCCGGATGCAAGCGGCCTGATCCTTACCCAAGGTCAGGCGCCAGCCAGGGAGGGGAGTCATGCTCCGCAAGAAATCAACAGGTGTCGCCCGCGCTGCGCGCCCCTCGGGGCTGCTCGCCGAAGTGGGCCGCAAGGCGATCGACCGCCGCGCCTTCCTGCGCGGCTCGGGGCTGGCCATCGGCGGGCTGACCGCCATCGCCGCGACCGGAGGATCGGTCACCCGCGCCACCGCCCAGACCGCCGCCGAGGGCGCGGTCCAGACGGTGAAGTCGGTCTGCACGCATTGCTCGGTGGGCTGCACCGTGATCGCCGAGGTGCAGGACGGCGTCTGGACGGGTCAGGAGCCCGGCTGGGACAGCCCGTTCAACCTCGGCGCCCATTGCGCCAAGGGCGCCTCGGTGCGCGAGCACACGCACGGCGAGCGCCGGCTCAAGTATCCGATGAAGAAGGAAGGCGGCGAATGGGTCCGCATCTCGTGGGAAGAGGCGATCGACGAGATCGGCGACCGGATGATGTCGATCCGCGAGGAAAGCGGGCCTGACAGCGTCTACTGGCTCGGCTCGGCCAAGCATTCCAACGAGCAGGCCTATCTCTTCCGCAAGTTCGCCGCCTATTGGGGCACCAACAACGTCGACCACCAGGCGCGGATCTGCCACTCGACCACCGTTGCAGGCGTTGCGAACACATGGGGCTACGGCGCCATGACCAACTCCTACAACGACATCCACAACAGCCGGGCGATCTTCGTGATCGGCGGCAACCCGGCCGAGGCGCATCCGGTCTCGCTCCTGCACCTGCTGAAGGCCAAGGAGCAGAACAACGCGCCGATGATCGTGTGCGACCCGCGCTTCACGCGGACCGCGGCGCATGCGGACGAATACGTGCGCTTCCGCCCGGGCACGGACGTGGCGCTCGTCTGGGGCATCCTCTGGCACATCTTCGAGAACGGCTGGGAGGATCAGGAATTCATCCGCACCCGCGTCTGGGGGATGGACGAGATCCGCGCCGAGGTCGCCAACTGGACGCCCGACGAGGTCGAGCGCGTGACCGGCACGCCCGGCAGCCAGCTCGAGCGGGTCGCGCGGACGCTGGCCGAAAACCGTCCCGGCACGGTGATCTGGTGCATGGGCGGCACCCAGCACACCAACGGCAACAACAACACCCGCGCCTACTGCATCCTGCAGCTCGCCCTCGGCAACATGGGCCAGGCGGGCGGCGGCACGAACATCTTCCGCGGCCACGACAACGTGCAGGGCGCGACCGATCTCGGCGTGCTCGCCGACACTCTGCCGGGCTATTACGGCCTGACCGATGGCGCGTGGTCGCACTGGGCCCGTGTCTGGGGCGAGGACATGGAGTGGCTGAAGAGCCGGTTCTCCCCCGAGGTGCGCGACGACGCCGGCGAAGAGAAGCCGATGATGAACATGACCGGCATCCCGGTCTCGCGCTGGATCGACGGCGTGCTCGAAGATCCAGAGAACATCGAACAGCCGAACCCGACCCGGGCGATGGTGTTCTGGGGGCACGCGCCCAACAGCCAGACCCGCCTGCCCGAGATGAAGACGGCGATGGAGGCGCTCGACCTGCTGGTGGTGGTGGACCCATACCCGACCGTCACGGCGGTGATGCAGGACCGGACCGACGGCGTGTACCTGCTTCCCGCGGCGACGCAGTTCGAGACCTACGGCTCGGTCACCGCGTCGAACCGGTCGCTGCAATGGCGCGAGAAGGTGGTGGACCCGATCTTCGAATCGAAGCCCGACCACACGATCATGAAGCTCTTCGCGGACAAGTTCGGCTTCTCGGACCGGATGTTCCGCAACATCGAGGTGAACGGCGACGAGCCGCTCGTCGAGGACCTGACCCGCGAGTTCAACCGCGGCATGTGGACCATCGGCTATACCGGCCAGTCGCCGGAGCGGATGCGCGCCCATATGCAGAACCAGCACACCTTCGACAAGACGACGCTGAAGGCGCTCGGCGGTCCGGCGGACGGCGATTACTACGGCCTGCCGTGGCCGAGCTGGGGCACGCCCGAGATGCGGCATCCCGGGAGCCCGAACCTCTACGACATCTCCAAGCCCGTCGCCGACGGCGGCATGGGGTTCCGTGCGCGCTTCGGCGTGGAGCGGAATGGCGAGAACCTTCTGGCCGAAGGTGTCGCGCCGGTCGGCTCGGAGATCCAGGACGGTTATCCGGAATTCACCTACCAGATGCTGGTGGATCTCGGCTGGGACGGCGATCTCACCGACGAGGAGCGGTCCCTGATCGAGCAGGTCGCCGGCTGGGAGGGTGAACGTCCCAACGGCGAGGGCGCCTCGGGCGACCAGAACGCCTCGAACAATTCCTCGAGCAGCGACAATGTCGGCGAGCAGTCGCAATCGGGACCGATCCAGTCCGACTACATCAACGCCGTCGGCGGGGTGAACTGGAAGACCGACATCTCGGGCGGCATCCAGCGCGTCGCGATCGCCCATGGCTGCGCCCCCTACGGCAACGCCAAGGCGCGCGCGGTGGTCTGGACCTTCCCCGACCCGGTTCCGAAGCACCGCGAGCCGCTATACACGCCGCGCTACGATCTCGTTGCGGACTACCCGACCTACGAGGACAAGAAGTTCTGGCGCGTGCCGACCCTCTACAAGTCGATCCAGGACACGGACTTCTCGGGCGACTACCCGATCACGCTCACCTCGGGCCGGCTCGTGGAATACGAGGGCGGCGGCGACGAGACGCGGTCGAACCCGTGGCTCGCCGAGCTTCAGCAGGACATGTTCGTCGAGATCAACACACGCGACGCCAACAACCTCGGCGTCCGGGACGGCGGCATGGTCTGGGTCGAGGGCCCCGAAGGCGGCCGGGTGAAGGTCATGGCGATGGTCACCGAGCGCGTCGCGCAGGGTGTCGCCTTCATGCCCTTCCACTTCGGCGGCTTCTGGCAGGGCGAGGATCTGCGGTCGAAATACCCCGAGGGGGCCGATCCGTATGTCCTCGGCGAGAGCTGCAACACTGCACAGACCTACGGCTACGACTCGGTCACGCAGATGCAGGAAACCAAGGCTACCCTTTGCAAGATCGAAGCGGCGTAAGGAGACAGAACAATGGCAAGAGCGAAGTTTCTCTGCGACGCCGAACGCTGCATCGAGTGCAACGCCTGCGTCACCGCGTGCAAGAACGAGCACGAGGTTCCCTGGGGCATCAACCGCCGCCGCGTGGTGACGATCCAGGACGGCCAGCCGGGTGAGCGGTCGATCTCGGTCGCCTGCATGCATTGCTCGGACGCACCCTGCATGGCCGTGTGCCCGGTGGATTGCTTCTACCAGACCTCGGACGGCATCGTGCTGCACTCCAAGGACCTCTGCATCGGCTGCGGCTATTGCTTCTACGCGTGCCCCTTCGGCGCGCCGCAATACCCGCAGGCGGGCAACTTCGGCAGCCGCGGCAAGATGGACAAGTGCACCTTCTGCGCCGGCGGTCCCGAAGAGGACATGTCCCAGGTCGAGTTCCAAAAATACGGGCGCAACCGGATCGCGGAGGGCAAGCTGCCGATCTGCGCCGAGATGTGCTCGACCAAGGCGCTGCTCGCCGGCGACGGCGACACGGTGTCGGACATCTACCGCGAGCGCGTCGTCGCGCGCGGCTTCGGCGCGGGCGCCTGGGGCTGGGGCACGGCCTACGACCAGAAGGGCCAGTAACGGCCCGACGCGACGGCCACCCGCTCCGGCGCTCCGGGGCGGGCGGCTCTACCTTGCGGCCCCGGCCTCCGGAGGCCGCCGCACGGGGGACGCATCGCCGGCCCTCAAGAGGTTGACTGGATCCGGACCCCGACAATGACCCGACTTTTCTCGTTTCTCGCCATCCTGACCGTCGCGGCCGGCCTTGCGCTTCCCGTCGGCGCGCAATCGGTCTCGCCGCCCGAGGGCGCGGTCGAGACACCCGACAGCGTCGAGCCCGCCACCAGCGGCGCGACACCGACGCTCGAGGACATCCTCCGCCGTCAGGAGGGGCTCGAGGTCGATCAGGCGGACCGCGCGACGCTCACCGGCCGGGCGACCGGTCCCGAGGAGGCGCAGGGCCCGCTCGGCACGCTCGGCGGATCGTCCGATGCCGATCTCTGGCGCGCCTTCCGGTTCGACAATCGCGAGATGACCACACAGGTGCGCGGCCCGGCGGCGGACGTCATCATGCAGGACCGCGGCATGTGGTGGCTCGAGGTCCGCGAGGGGCCGCTGATCACCTGGGGCGGCTGGCTGCTGCTCGGCACGATCGCCGTTCTCGCGCTCTTCTACCTGCTGCGCGGCCGCGTCCGCATCGACGGACGGAAGACCGGGCGCCGGATCCTGCGCTTCACCTCGGTCGAGCGGTTCTCGCACTGGCTTCTGGCGGGGTCGTTCATCCTGCTCGCGCTGACCGGTCTGCTGACCCTGATGGGGCGGAAATTCCTGATCCCGGCTTTCGGGCACGAGGCGTTCTCGATTGTCGCGATCGGATCGAAGTGGATCCACAACAACATCGCCTGGGCGTTCATCATCGCGCTCGTGATGATCTTCGTGCAATGGGTCTGGCACAACCTGCCCGACCGCACCGACGTGAACTGGATCCTCAAGGGTGGCGGGCTGCTGACCAAGGGCCATCCCCCCGCCAAGAAGTTCAACGCGGGCCAGAAGATGATCTTCTGGTCGGTGATCGTGCTCGGAGGGTCGATCGCGGTCTCGGGGCTGTCGCTGCTCTTTCCGTTCGAGATCAGTCTCTTCGCGCCGACCTTCGAAAAGCTGAACGCTATCGGTGCGCCAGGCTGGGTGGGGCTCGACCCGCTGCCCGTTGCGCTCTCGCCGCAGGCCGAGATGCAATACGCGCAGCTCTGGCACGCGATCGTCGGGTTCGTGCTGATGGCGATCATCATCGCGCATATCTATATCGGCTCGATCGGCATGGAGGGCGCATTCGACGCCATGGGCGAGGGCCACGTGGAAGAGCAATGGGCCGCCGAGCATCACTCGATCTGGTACGAGAAGAAGCGCCGGGAGGGTGAGGTCGCGCCCAAGGGTGCGACGCCGGCGGAGTGAGACGCGCGGCGCTCACCGGGGCCCTGCTGGTCCTCTCCGGAGCGGCAGGGGCACAGTCGCTCGACGGCCACGGCGGGCCGGTCATGGACATCGCCGTGGCGGAGGACGGCACGGTGGCGACCGCGAGCTTCGACAATTCGGTGGGGCTCTGGACGGACGGGGCGCCGCGCTGGCTCGAAGGGCACGAGGCGGCGGTGAACGTCGTCGCCTTCCTGCCGGACGGGCAGCTTGCCAGCGGAGCCGACGATTTCGACGTGATCCTGTGGGACCGCGCGTCGGGAGAGGTGGCGGAGCGCCTCGAGGGTCATCAGGGCAAGGTCATGGGGCTCGCGGGTCACGGGGGCCTGATCGCCTCGGCAAGTTGGGACGGGACGATCCGGCTCTGGGCGGAGGGAGACGTGCAGGAGCTCGGCGGGCATGACGGACCGGTCAACGCCGTCGCGTTCGGGCCGGACGGTGCGCTCTATTCGGCCTCCGCCGACGGCACGGTCCGGGTCTGGGACGTTGCAGCTGCCAAGGAGGAGCGGCGGGTCGTGGAGCACGGCTTCGGGATCAACGAGATCGTGCTCGGCCCAGATGCGGACTGGATCGCCTGGGGCGCGGTGGACGGCACCGTCAAGGTGACGGACCTTTCCAGCGGCGCAGAGATCGCGGACCTCTCCGCCGGGCGGCGGCCGATCCTCGCGCTCGATCTTTCGGAGGAGGCGGGCGCGCTGGCGGTCGGGGACGGCGAGGGGCACATCCTGATCGCCGACACCGCGGACTGGTCGGTGCGCCACGATTTCCGCGCGACGCTGCAGGGTCCGGTCTGGGCGCTCGCCTTCGCGCCGGGCGGAGACACGCTCTACGCCGCGGGGCTGGACGCGGCGGTGCAGACCTGGCCGATGGATGCGCTCGGCGACGGCACGGTGATCGCCTCGGGCGACGAGAGCTTCCTCGCCGATCCCGCGACGCTTCCGAACGGGGAGCGGCAGTTCAAGCGCAAGTGCTCGATCTGTCACACGCTGGGGCCGGATGGCGCACGCCGCGCCGGACCGAGCCTGCACGACCTTTTCGGCCGCCGCGCCGGGACGGTTCCGGGCTACACCTATTCCGACGCGCTGGACGGGAGCGACCTCGTCTGGACCGAGGACACCATCGATGCTCTCTTCGACATCGGACCCGAGCATTACGTTCCGGGCACGAAGATGCCCATGCAACGCATCACCGGCGCGGAGGACCGCGCCGACCTGATCGATTATCTGCGCCGCGCGACCGCGGCCACGGAGTGAGTAAGATGAAAGCGTTTCTAGCCGCCTGCGTCGTGTGCGCCCTGATCACTGCCGGCGCATGGTTCGCGCTGACAAACGCCACCGAGTTCACCGCCGCGGGCCGCAACGTGAGCGACGGCGCGGTGCGCCTCGGCGATGCCGGAACCGAAGACACGGACGTCGACCTGCGCGAGTGATCCGCTTGCGGGCGCTGCGGCACGGCGTCATCGTGGCGGCATGAAAGAGATCTTCGATGCGCTCGGGCTGACGCCCGACGGACTGCACCTGACCGGCGCGGAACACCTTCCCTCGGCTTTCGAGGTGACCGAACTGATCGCCTCGGCGCAGGGAGCGGTCGGGGTGGCGCTGGCCGACCTCGTCGCGTCGTGGGGCCTCGGGTCGCGGCCGGCGGACGTGCGGGTCGATCGGCGGCTGGCTTCGCTCTGGTGCGCTTCGTCCATCCGCCCGGAGGGTTGGGAGATGCCGCCCGTCTGGGATGCGGTGGCGGGCGACTACAAGGCGCGGGACGGATGGATCAGACTGCACACCAACGCGCCCCATCACCGCGAGGCCGCGCTGCACGTGCTGGATGTGGCAGGCGAACGGGACGCCGTCGCGGAGGCGGTGTCCACTTGGAATGTGGAAGCGCTCGAAGCGGCGGTCGTCGATGCGGGCGGCGCGGCGGCCGCGATGCGCAGCGCTGCGGACTGGGCGGACCATCCTCAAGGGCGTGCAGTCGCGGCCGAGCCGCTTGTGGCGTTCGAGGGCGAAGTGGCCCCCACGCTGGGTCCGGCCATGGCCCGTCCGGACCGCCCGCTCGCGGGGCTTAAGGTGCTCGACCTGACGCGGGTGCTGGCGGGGCCGGTCGCCACGCGGGCGCTGGCGGGCTTCGGGGCGGAAGTGCTGCGGATCGACCCGCCGGACTTCGACGAGCCTACCCTCGCCCCCGACGTGACGCTCGGCAAGGCCTGCGCGCGGCTCGACCTGCGGCACGAGACGGACCGGACGGTGTTCGAGCGGCTGCTGCCCGAGGCGGATCTTCTGGTTCACGGCTACCGGCCGGGCGCGCTCGAAGGGCTGGGCTACGGCGCGGAGGCGCGCGCGGCGATGAACCCGGCGCTCAGGGAAGTGACGCTCGACGCCTACGGCTGGAGCGGTCCATGGGCGATGCGGCGCGGCTTCGACAGCCTCGTGCAGATGAGTTGCGGGATAGCCCATGCGGGAATGGCGTGGGCCGGCCGCGACCGTCCCACCCCCCTGCCCGTTCAGGCGCTCGATCACGCGACCGGATACCTGATGGCGGCGGCGGCGCTTCGGCTGTTCGCGGGCACGCAGCGGCAGGCGCGGCTTTCGCTCGCACGGACGGCGGAGCTGCTGAAGGCCCATCCGCAGGAGCGCGAAGGGACGTTGGACACCACGCCTGCCGACGCGGACCTTGGGGAGGATTTGGAGCACACGGCGTGGGGCGACGCGCGGAGGCTGCGGCCTGCAATCGACGTGGCGGGCGTGGAGATGCGCTGGGATCGCCCGGCGGAGCCGCAAGGAACATCGGCTGCGACCTGGCCTTCAGACGCCGGAGGGCACTAGCGCCAGACGCTGAGCCGCGTTCGCTTTTTTCGCACCGCGACCGGAACCGGCGTCTCGAGAACCGGATGCGGTCGCAGTGGCGGAGGGCATTGCCCAATCGCCACATCGGACCGCGTGGCCACGCGGGCTCTCTCCACGCCTAAGCGTTTGCCCCCCGTCCCGGATGGCGCGCCGCGTGCACGCGCCGTCCGTTTCAGGTCTCAGGTGTTGAAAAGGAAGTGCAGGACGTCGCCGTCCTTGACCCGGTAGGCCTTTCCCTCGACGCGCATCTTTCCGGCGTCCTTGGCGGCCTGCTCGCCGCCGAGCTCCACGAAATCGTCGTAAGAGATCGTCTCGGCGCGGATGAAGCCCTTTTCGAAATCGCCGTGGATGACGCCCGCCGCTGCCGGTGCGAGCGTGCCGATCGGGATCGTCCAGGCGCGGGCTTCCTTGGGGCCGACGGTGAAGTAGGTCTCGAGATGCAGAAGCTCGTAGCCCGCGCGGATCATCCGGTCGAGACCGGCCTCGGCGAGGCCGAGCTCTTCGAGGAACATCTCGGCCTCCTCCTCGTCGAGCTGGCTGATCTCCTCCTCGATCTTGGCGGAGATGACCACGTGCGCGTTGCCCTGTTCGGCGGCCATGGCGGCGACCTTTTCGGACTGCGCGTTGCCGGTCGCGGCCTCGTCCTCGGAGACGTTGCAGACGTAGAGCACAGGCTTCTGCGTCAGGAGCTGCAGCATCCGCCAGGCCTTGCGGTCGTCCTCGGCCACCTCGACGGTCCGCACGGGCTTGCCCTCCTCGAGGGCCGCCATCGCCATTTTCAGAAGGCGCTCCTGCTGGACCGCCTCCTTGTCGCCGCCGCGGACCTTGCGGACGATGTTCTGAAGGCGCTTCTCGATCGATTCCATGTCGGCGATCATGAGCTCGGTCTCGATCGTCTCGGCGTCCGCCACCGGGTCCACCCGGCCGTCCACATGCACCACGTCCCCGTCCTCGAAACAGCGCAGCACATGTGCGATCGCGTCGACCTCGCGGATGTTGGCGAGGAACTGGTTGCCGAGGCCCTCGCCCTTGGACGCGCCCTTCACGAGGCCCGCGATGTCCACGAAGGTCAGCCGGGTCGGGATGACCTGCTTGGACTTGGCGATGTCCGCGAGCGTCGCGAGACGCTTGTCGGGCACCGCGACCTCGCCCACGTTCGGCTCGATGGTGCAGAACGGAAAGTTGGCCGCCTGCGCCGATGCCGTGCGCGTCAGCGCGTTGAAGAGCGTCGACTTGCCGACGTTCGGCAGCCCGACGATGCCCATGCGAAAGCCCATGCCTCGGATTCCTCGATCATGCCCGGTGTAACGCGGCGCTTCTAGGGGCGCGGGGCTCCGCGTGCAAGCAGCCGTGGCTCAGCCGTAGCGGTTCGGGCCGTCGCCCGGGGGCTTCGTCATCCACCAGATCAGGATCGCCCAGCCGACCAGCGGGATGAACCAGATCAGCAGCCACCAGCCCGAGCGGTCGATGTCGTGCAGGCGGCGGACATTGAGCGCAAGCGTCGGGATGAGCGTCGCGAGCCCCCAGAAGGATTGCAGCGTGTCGCCGCCGATGAGGTAGGCGAGCGCGGAGATGATCAGGGAATCGAGCATCCAGAACCAGTACTCGCCGCGATTGCTGCGCCCCGAGAAGGTCGCGTAATTGCGGAAGAACCTCTTTGCCGCATCGACCGGATCGCTCTCGCGGCGATAGTCGCGGCCGGAATGGGCGCCGCCTGCGCCGCGCCAGCCCTCTGCCGGTGTGCCGTGCACGCCCTCTCCGGGGCTGCTGCGGCGACCCGAGGCGGGGATGCCCTGCACGGCGCTGTCCGGGGGTGGCGGCGGCGGGGGCGCGGTCGCGAAGGAGGCCATGTGAAGCTCCGCCGGTTCCCATTCGGACATGCCGTGCCGCCAGACGAGCGTTCCGGGCCCGATCGTGCCGTCGCGGGCGAGCTCGGCCATCCGGTCTTCGGAGACGGGACCGTCCTGCGCGTCGCCATTGGCGTAAAACCAGCTCATCACATCACCTGTCTCGAATACCGTATCGCGCAGAGTTAACACGATGCGCCGGGACCGCCGCAACACCTCTCAGGCGGCGGCCAGGCGCGGGACTGTGCGGCCCCAGAACCGCGACATGAGGAAGACGCCGGCGGCGCCGAGGCCGACCACGAGCCCGATCCAGACGCCCGGACCGCCCCAGCCAAGGACGAAGCCGCACATCCACGCAGCGGGCATGCCGACGCCCCAATAGGCGAGAGCGGCGAGCCACATCGGAACGCGGGTGTCCTGCACACCGCGAAGGAGCCCGAGCGCGATCACCTGCGCCGCATCGACGAGCTGGAAGAGCGCCGCGACGGCAAGGAGCGCCACGCCCGCCTCGACGATTGCGACGCGGTCGGGGTCGGAGGGGTCGAGGAACACGCCGACGAGCGGCTCCGGCGCGGCGAGGAAGATCACCACGGTCACCGCGGCGAAAGCGCCCGAGAGCGCGATCACCGTCCATGCGCCGCGCACGAGGTGGCCCGCGTCGCGGCGGCCGAAGGCGTTGCCCGCGCGGACGGTCGCGGCGTTCGAGAGGCCCATATGCACCATGAAGGCGGCGGTCGCGAGCTGCACCGCGATGCCGTGGGCGGCGAGCGGCACGGTGCCGAGCCAGCCCATCATCAGCGCCGAGGCGGCGAAGAGCGCGACCTCGGAGAGGTTGGTGAGCCCGATCGGCCAGCCGAGGCGGAAGACCTCGGCGAACATCTCCCAGTCGGGGTTCCAGAACCGGGTGAAGAGGTCGTGCTCGGGCAGCTTTCCCTTGGCATAGGCGACGACGCCGGCAAGGCTGATGCCGTGTGTGAGAACCGACGCGATGGCGGCGCCTTCGATCCCGAGCGCGGGAAAGCCAAAATTGCCGAAGATCAGCGCGTAGTTGAAGACCGCGTTGAGGAGCGCCGCGCCGCCGGTGATCCAGAAGACGATGCGGGTGTGTTCGAGCCCGGCGAGGTAGCTCTTGATCACCATCACCGCCAGCGCGGGCAACATGCCCCAGAGCGCGATGCGGAGGTAGACCTGAGCGTTCTGCGAGACCGTCTCGGCCTGTCCGAGCGCGCGCAGGATCGGGCCCGAGAACCACAGGAGCGGCACGGTTCCGGCGAAGAAGAGGATCGAGAGCCAGAGGCCCATGCGGGTCGCGCGGCGAATCATCACCTCGTCGTCCCGGGCGGCATAGCTCGCCACCATCGGCATCACGGCCCAGGCGAACCCGGTGCCGAGCAGGAAGAGCGTGAAGAACGCGGTATGCGCGAGGGTCAGCGCAGCCAGCGCCTCGGCCCCGTACCAGCCCAGCATGATCGTGTCGGTCAACCCGATCAGGAACTGCGCCAGGTGCCCGCCGACGAGCGGAAGGCCGAGCGTCATCAGCGCGCGGGCGTGCTGGGGATAGGTCATCTGGGCGGTCATGGGATGCGCTTACGCCGCGCCCCGGGCGGCGGCAAGACGGCTCAGATCGCGCGGAGCAAAAGCTGCAGCGCGAGGAGCGCGATCACGCCTCCGGCGAGCGCCTCGATGCCGGCGAGAAGGCGCGCGGTCTGGGCGCCGCCGGAGAGGCGGGTCAGCGCGCCCTCGCGGAAGGTCACCGCAGCGATGGCGACGGCGATGGTGATCGCGGCGGTGCCGAGGCCCATGGCGAAGGTCGCGAGGATGCCGGCGGTCACGATGTCCATGCGCCAGGTCAGGATCAGCAGGAAGAGCGCGCCGGTGCAGGGGCGGATCGCCACGGCCGCGATAAGCGCGGCGGCTTCGCGGAGCGACGAGACGCGGGCGGCTTCGTCGGGTGCAGGACCGTGCGCGTGGCCGCAGGAGGCGCAGACGCCGTGGTCATGGTCGTGCTGATGCCCGGGCCTGTCCCGCAGAAGCCGCCGCGCCGCGCGCAGGACGAGGTAGAGGCCGATCAGCCCGATCGCGGCGTAGCTCGCGGGCGCGAACCAGCGCTCCGCGGCATCGGTCATCTCGACCCGGCCCCAGCCGAGCAGCCAGAGCCCGGCATAGACGAGCGCGACGGCGGCGGCGGCCTGCGCGAGGCTCGAGAGGAGCGCGAGGGCGGAGAGCTTGAGCAGGGCGACTCGGCGGGCGACGCCGTAGCCGCCGATGAGGATCTTGCCGTGCCCCGGCCCAGCGGCATGGAAGACGCCGTAGGTGAAGGCGAGGCCGCAGAGCGCCGCGAGCGCGCCGGGCTCGCCCGCGCGCAGGGACCGCAGGGCACCCGCCATGGCGCGCTGCGCCTCGGACTGACCCGCGGCGGCGCGGGCGGCGACGAGGTCGGCCCCGCCGAAGCCCCAGAGCCAGACAGCGAGCGCCGCGATGCCGAGGCTGAGCGTCAGGAGGGCTGCGCGCATGTCAGCCTGATCGTGTCCGCGTAGTGGATGCCGAGCTCGAGAACCTCGAACTGGTCCTCCGAGTAGGAGTTCAGCGCCTCGGCCAGAGCCTCTTCGCCCGCGTCGGGATCTGGGTTGGTGACTTCCGCACGGCAGCCGCCGGTCACGGTCAGATCCTCGAGCGTGTAGGCGACGTAGTAGGTTGGATCGTATTGCCGGAAGACCGCGCCCTCGGCGGGCGCGTCCGGCACCGTGCGGGTGTGGGTCGCGACGATCTTGCCGTCCGTCACCGCGATGCCGGTCGAGACGGGGTGGCCGAGTTCGATCTTCTGGCCGCCCGCGTCGAGATATAGATCGCCCTCGAACCCCTCGGGCCAGGTCTCGAAGTCGAAGCCCATGAGCTCGGCCAGCTCGTCCTCGGTCAGCTCTCCGTCCATGTCGGAATCGAGCCCCATGTCCTCGAGGATCAGCAGGGTGAAGTACTCGTCGTAGGTCCACGTCATCTCGGTGCCGGTGATCTCTCCGGCGGCGTTCACCTCCACCGTCAGTTCGGTGTCGACGAAGACGTGGGGATGCGCCGCGAGGGGCGCGGGCGCGACGAGCGCGAGGGCGATGAGGGATCTGCGGATCATGCGCGTCCTTTACCGCGATGCGGATGGCTCCGGCAAGCGATGCACGCCCCGCCCTTCGGCGGAGGCGCGCCGGTCCGTCAGGGCCGCTCCATCCCGAGCGCGTCGCGCCAGGAATGCTTGGGATCGAAGCCGAGGAGCCGCTGCGCCTTCTCGATCGAGTAGAAGGTCTCGAACTCGTCCATCTCGCGGGTCTTGGGCACGTCCGGGTAGAAGGTTTCGGCGATCTCCTGCGAGGTCACGCCCACCGATGTGTCGCGGTTGGCGACGTTGAACACCTCGAAGCCGAGCCCGTCCGTGTTCAGGCAGCATTCGACCATGTGCCCGAGATCGCGCGCGTCGATATAGGCGAAGATGTTGCGCCGCCGCATCTCGGGATGCTGCAGGTAGGTCGGGAAGTCCGACTTGTACTCGTGCGGCTCGATCACGTTGTTGATCCGGAGCCCGTAGATGTCGACGCCCGAGCGCGCCTGGAAGCTGCGGGCGGTCACTTCGTTCGCGACCTTCGACATGGCGTAGCTGTCGTGCGGGACGACGGGGTGCTCCTCGTCGACGGGGATGTAGTCGGGCCGCTTCTCGCCCTTGGCGAAGCAGATGCCGTAGGTCGTCTCGGACGAGGCGAAGATGACCTTGCGGATGCCGAGCTTCACCGCCGCCTCGATGACGTTGTAGGTCGCCATCACGTTGGTGCGGTAGGTCTCGCCGTCCGAGGTGATGAGGATCCGCGGCACGGCGGCGAAATGCACGACCGCGTCGAAGCGGTCAGAGGCCTCGGGATCGTCGAGCTCGGGGATGCTGCCGTGCTGGGTGAGCGCGCCCCAGACCTGCCCGCTGTCGGTCAAATCGACCTTCAGATCGTCAACGTCCCGCTCGCCGAGCGGGTGAAGGTCGGCATTGACGATGGTGTGCCCGAGATCGCGCAGATAGGGCACGACGTGGCGACCGGCCTTGCCCGAGCCGCCGGTGAAGAGGATGCGCATGGATTTCTCCGGAGGTTGGGGGATCAGTTGCAGCCGCGGTAGACCTGCGGCACGGGGCCGGCCTCGGACGCGACGGCACGGGCGCCGGAGGCGAGGGTGAAGCTCACCGGGCCGCTCGCGGCAAAGACCTGCCGGGAATTGTCGTTGGGCGAGACCGAGCCCTGCCAGATGTAGCCGCCCGAGGGGCCGGGCACGCCGGTGAGCGCAACGGCGGTGCGCAGGGTGCCAGCGGATATGGTGAGCGTCTCGCCGGCGCCGTCCGCCGCTGGGGCGTCCACGGTCCAGACGACGACCGGCGTTCCGGCCGAATTGCTGCGACACGCGACCGAGACCTGCGGGGAGGCGCCGGTGAGCGTCGCGATGGCGGGATCCGTCGCGAAGCTCCAGGCGCCGCCGGAGGCGTCCGGAGCGATCTGCGGAGCGGCACCGGGACGGCCCATGTCGCAGGCCGAGAGCGCCAGAACGGCGGGAAGAGCGAAAAGCGCGGCGAGCTTCATGAGGGTCGGTCCTTTCCGATCGGTCGCGAATGTGAGCCACCGGCGAAGCTAGCGCGGGGATGCCGCCGGGGACAGCCCCAGCGATGCAACGCCGGAGGGCATTGATTTCCGGGGCGAGACCGGGCACGTGGACCGGCACATGGCATCGGAGGCTCCCATGACCCGGATCGACACGCGCTTTGCCCAGCTCAAGGACGAGGGCAGAAAGGCCTTCGTGGCCTATATCATGGCGGGCGATCCGAACGTCGAGAGCTCGCTCGAGCTGATGAAGGGTCTGCCCGAGGCCGGCGTCGACGTGATCGAGCTGGGCGTTCCGTTCACCGATCCCATGGCGGACGGCCCGACGATCCAGGAGGCCGGGCAGCGCGCGCTCGCGGGCAAGATGACGCTCGACAAGACGCTGCAGATGGTGCGCGATTTCCGCGCCGGCGACGCCGAGACGCCGATCGTGCTGATGGGCTATTACAACCCGATCTATTCGCGCGGCGTGAAGCGGTTCCTGTCGGAGGCGACCGAGGCCGGGATCGACGGGCTGATCGTCGTCGACCTGCCGCCCGAGGAGGACGACGAGCTCTGCATTCCGGCGCAGGAGGCGGGGCTGAACTTCATCCGGCTCGCGACGCCCACGACGGACGACAAGCGCCTGCCGAAGGTGCTCGAGAACACGTCGGGTTTCGTCTACTACGTCTCGATCACCGGGATCACCGGCGCCGCGGCGGCGCAGGCGACCGACGTCGGCCCGGAAGTGGCGCGGATCAAGTCGCAGACCGATCTGCCGGTGATCGTGGGTTTCGGCATCCGGACGCCCGAGAGCGCCAAGGAGATCGCCGGGATCGCGGATGGCTGCGTCGTCGGCTCCGCCATCGTCGGCGAGATGGCCTCGGGCGCGCGGACCGAGGACGTGCTGGCCTTCGTCAAGTCGCTTGCGGACGGGGCCCACTCGGCCTGACCCGGGGTCTTGTCCGCCGAGGCGCAGGCCACTAGCTGCAGCTTTCCGGCCGCGTGACCCACGGCCGCTTCGCATTATCCTCCTGCCCGCGCCCCCGAGGACCGAAGGACGACGCATCATGCCCCAGACGCCCTACTACCTCATCGACAAGGCCCGGCTTCTGCCGAACCTCGAGAAGATCGCCTGGCTGCGCGAGCAATCGGGGGCGAAGTCGCTGCTGGCGCTCAAGTGCTTCGCGACCTGGGGCGTGTTCGATCTGATGTCGCAATACATGGACGGCACGACGTCTTCCTCGCTCTTCGAGGTCAAGCTCGGCGCCGAGGAGTTCGGAGGCGAGACGCACGCCTATTCGGTCGCCTGGGCCGACGACGAGATCGACGAGGTGATCCGCGTCTCGGACAAGGTGATCTTCAACACCGCGAACCAGCTGCGCCGCTTCGAGAGCGCGAGCGCCGGGCATGTCCGCGGCCTGAGGGTGAATCCGGGCGTCTCGACCTCGGATTTCGACCTCGCCGATCCGGCGCGGCCCTTCTCGCGCCTCGGCGAGCACGCGCCCGAGGATATCGAGCCGGTCGCCGACCGCATCTCGGGCTTCATGTTCCACAACAATTGCGAGAACGCCGATTTCGAGCGGTTCGACGCGATGCTGGGCATGATCGAGCAGCGCTTCGGCCATCTCATCAAGCGCATGGACTGGATCAGCCTCGGCGGCGGGATCCATTTCACCGGCGAGGGCTATCCGCTGGACAAGCTCGCCGAGCGGCTCAAGCGCTTTGCCGGCGAGAACGAGGTGCAGGTCTATCTCGAGCCCGGCGAGGCGGCGATCACCAATTCGACCACGCTCGAGGTGTCGGTGCTCGACACGCTCCACAACGGCAAGAACCTCGCCATCGTGGACGCTTCGGTCGAGGCGCACATGCTCGACCTATTGATCTACCGCGAGAGCGGGCACGTCGCCCCGAACGACGGCCCCGAGGAGTGGATGATCTGCGGCAAGTCCTGCCTCGCGGGCGATATCTTCGGCGAGTTCCGCTTTCCGAAAGCGCTCGCTCCCGGCGACCGGGTGTCGCTCGAGGACGCGGGCGGTTACACGATGGTCAAGAAGAACTGGTTCAACGGCGTCAAGATGCCGGCCATCGCGATCCGCGAGACCGACGGAACGGAGCGCGTCGTGCGCGACTTCGGTTACGACGATTTCAAGGCGGCGCTCGGCTGAGCCGCGGCGCCGGAAACCCACCCTGAAGACCAAGGGGGTCCCTCACCCATGAAGAAGACCGTGCTCATCATCGGCGCCGGCGGCGTCGCGCAGGTCGTGGCGCATAAATGCGCGCAGAACAACGACGTCCTCGGCGCGCTGCACATCGCTTCGCGCACGAAGTCGAAATGCGACGACATCGTCGCCAGCGTGCACGAAAAGGGCGCGATGAAGGTCGAGGGGACCTTCGACACGCATCAGGTGGACGCCACGAAATCCGACGAGGTGGCGGAGCTGATCCGCAAGACCGGCGCGGAGATCGTCATCAATGTCGGCACCGCCTTCGTGAACATGCACGTGCTCGACGGCTGCCTCGAGACCGGAGCCGCGTATATCGACACGGCGATCCACGAGGAGCCGGACAAGATCTGCGAGACGCCGCCGTGGTACGCCAACTACGAGTGGAAGAAGAAGGACGCCTGCGCCGAGAAGGGCGTGACGGCCATCCTCGGCGCGGGTTTCGATCCGGGCGTCGTGAACGCCTTCGCGCGCTTCGCCGTCGACGAGTACATGGACGAGGTGAAGAGCATCGACATCGTCGACGTGAACGCCGGATCGCATGGTCGCTACTTCGCGACGAACTTCGATCCCGAGATCAACTTCCGCGAATTCACCGGCGTCGTCTATTACTGGGAAGACGGCACCTGGAAGGAAAAGCAGATGTTCGAGACGGGTCACGAATGGGACCTGCCCGTCGTCGGCAAGCAGATGGCCTATCAGTCGGGACACGACGAGGTGCACAGTCTCGCGACGAACTACCCGCAGGCGGACGTGCGGTTCTGGATGGGCTTCGGCGAGCGTTACATCACCGTCTTCACCGTGCTGAAGAACCTCGGACTCCTCTCCGAACAGCCCGTGACGCTGGCCGAGGGGCAGGAGGTTGTGCCGCTGAAGGTGGTGAAGGCCTGCCTGCCGGACCCGTCGAGCCTCGCGCCCGACTACACAGGCAACACCTGCATCGGCGATCTGGTGAAGGGCACCAAGGACGGCGAGGAGGTCGAGGTCTTCGTCTACAACGTCGCCGACCACAAGGTCGCCTACAACGAGGTCGGCAGCCAGGGCATCTCGTACACTGCGGGCGTGCCGCCGGTCGCCGCGGCGATGCTGATCGCGGACGGCACGTGGGACACCAAGGACATGCGCAACGTCGAGGAACTGGACCCCAAGCCGTTCTTCACCATCCTCGACCGCATCGGCCTGCCGACGCGGGTGTCGTTCAAGGATCAGGACAAGGCGTGGAACGCCTGATCTGAGCCTCCCGTGGCTCGACGGATGAAAGGCGCGTCCCGGCGGGGGCGCGCCTTTTTCGTTGAGGTCCGGCGGGAGCGCCTAGTGGCGCGGTGCGTCCGCCGTCTGGCACGGAGGCGGTGCGGGGCTACGTCGCAGGGCGAAGCACGCACGGAGGGCCTAAAGATGGCCGAGAGACGCAAACGCATCGTGGTGGTGGGCGGCGGCGCGGCCGGGCTCGGGCTCTGCCGCAGCCTCTCCAAGCGGTTTCGCGGCACCCACGAGGTGACGCTTGTCGACCGCAACCGCTCCCACGTCTGGAAGCCGCTCCTCCACGAGATCGCCGCCGGGGCGCTCGACCCCAATCTCGAGGAGATCGGCTATGGCGGTCATGCGGCGCGCTGGGGGTACCGCTTCTTTCAGGGCGCGCTGGAGAGGATCGACCGGGAAAAGCGCGTGGTCGTCACCGAGCCGCTGCTGGACGAGGACGGGGACGTGCTGCTCGACCGGCACGAGCTGCCCTACGACTGGCTGGTTCTGGCCTTCGGGGGCGTGTCGAACGATCTCGGGATCCCGGGCGTCAACGAGCATGCGCTCTTCCTCGAGCATCGCGTGCAGGCGGACCGGTTCCGCCAGAAGCTGCTCAATGCCTGCCTGCGGGTGAACGCCGCCCGTGTCGCGGGACAGGGTGACGCGACGCTGCCCATCGTGATCGTCGGCGGCGGGGCGACGGGCGTCGAGCTCTCGGCCGAGCTTGTCCACGCGGCGCGTTCGCTCCGCTCCTACGGGCTCGAGGGGTTCGAGGCGGAGGCGATGCGGATCACCCTGCTCGAGGCCGGTCCGCGGCTCCTGCCGGCGCTCGGAGAGGACGTGGTCGAGAAGGTGACCGCCGAGCTTAGGGATATCGGCGTCGATGTGCGGACGGACACCAAGGTGACCGAGGTGCGCTCGGACGGCGTGACGACGGGGGATGGCGAAGAGATCCCGGCGAAGCTGATCCTCTGGGCGACCGGCGTGCGCGGCGATCCTGGCGTCGAGAGCATGAGCGATCTGGAGCTTTCGAAGCTCGACCGGATCGTGGTGCATCCCACGCTGCAGAGCGTCACGGACGACCGCATCCTCGCGATCGGGGACTGCGCCCATTGCGAGTTGCCGGGGCGCGACGGTCCGGTGCCGCCGCGGGCGCAGGCGGCGAACCAGATGGCGGACCACGTGCCGGACGTCATCGCCGCCGTGGAGGCGGGCCGCACGCCGCCGAACTTCGTCTACCGCGATTACGGCGCGCTCGTCTCGCTCAGTCATTTCGACGCGGTGGGCACGCTCATGGGCAACATCGCGGGCGGGCGCGTCGCGATCGAGGGATGGCTGGCGCGCATGGCCTACAACTCGCTCTACCGCCTGCACATCCTGTCGGTCCACGGCAAGATCCGCGGCACGGCGCAGCTCATCGCCAACCGGATCGGACGCGCCGCGCGGCCCCGGATGAAGCTGCACTAGAGGCGTCAGCCGAGCGTCACGTCGAGGATCATCATCAGGATCAGCCCGGTGATCAGCCCAAAGGTCGCGGGGTTCTCGTGACCGTTGCGGTGGGTCTCGGGGATGATCTCGTGGCTGATGATGTAGAGCATCGCGCCTGCCGCGAAGGCCAGGCCCACCGGCAGCGCGAAGGCCGAGACGGTCACCGCCGCCGCGCCGATGAGCCCGCCGATGGGCTCCACGAGGCCGGTGAGAAGCGCGATCCCGACCGAGAACAGCCGGCCGTAATTCTGCCCGCGCAGGGCGACGGCGACGGCGAGGCCCTCTGGCGCGTTCTGAAGGCCGATGCCGGTGGCCAGCGAGATGCCGTTCGAGATGTCCTCCCCTCCGAAGCCGACGCCGACGGCCATCCCCTCGGGCAGGTTGTGGATCGTGATCGCGATGACGAAGAGCCAGATCTTGGGGATCGCGTCGTTCCGCGCGCCGTCGGGCCCGGTGACGAAATGCTCGTGCGGAACGCGCGCGTTCAGCTGCCAGACCGCCGCGGCACCGAGCGCGATCCCGAGGCCCGCCGCCAGCGCGGCGAGGAACGTCGAGCCGTAGAGTTCGGTGGCGCGGTCGATCCCCGGCAGGATCAGCGAGAAGAACGAGGCCGAGATCATGACGCCCGCGGCAAAGCCGAGCGCGGTGTCGTTGAGCCTGCGCGAGACGCTCGCGCCGAAGAGGACGGGAAGCGCGCCGACGCCGCTCATGCTCCCGGCGATGAGGCTCGCGAGCCCGCCGAGGAGTATCGGATTGTCCATGTCCGCCCTGCCCCTCTGCGCCGTTCCGAACCGCAGCGGGACCTGCGGCGGACCGGGGCGAAGTCAACAGCTGGCCCCCGCCCGCGGAAAACGCAGGCAGTGCGGAGATTTGTCCGAGCGGAGCCGCATGCGAGGGAACGTTGCCGCGCCCGGGCCGCCTTGCTACGTCTTCCCGCATTGCCGAGGGAGGACCGACCACATGCCTGTCATCACAGAGATCGAGGACCTCAAACGCCTCTACAAGCGGCGCGTGCCGAAGATGTTCTACGATTACTGCGAGAGCGGCAGTTGGTCGGAGCAGACCTTCCGCGAGAATTCCTCGGATTTCGACGAGATCTACTTCCGCCAGCGCGTTGCCGTGGACATGGCGAACCGCAGCACGAAGACCACGATGCTGGGCGAGGAGGTGTCGATGCCGGTCGCCCTCGCGCCGGTGGGCATGACCGGGATGCAGCACTGGGACGGGGAGATAAAGGCGGCGAAGGCGGCCGAGAAGTTCGGCGTGCCCTATTGCCTCTCGACCATGTCCATCTGCTCGATCGAGGACGTCGCAGCGAACACCTCGAGGCCGTTCTGGCTGCAGGTCTACACGCTGACCGACGACGATTACATGCAGCGCCTCTTCGACCGCGCCAAGGAGGCGAAATGCTCGGCCGCGGTGATCACCGTCGATCTCCAGCTCCTCGGGCAACGGCACAAGGATCTCAAGAACGGCCTCTCCGCGCCGCCGAAGCTGACGCCGAAGACGCTCGCCGATCTCGCCACGCGCTGGTCGTGGGGCCTTGGCATGCTGTCGACCAAGCGGCGGCAGTTCGGCAACATCGTCGGGCATGTCGCGGACGTGGACGATCCGAGCTCGCTGATGGCGTGGACGGCGGAGAAGTTCGACCAGTCGCTCGACTGGGACCGCATCCGCAAGTTCCGCGACATGTGGAACGGCCCGCTGATCATCAAGGGGATCATGGATCCGCGCGATGCGCAGGAGGCGGTGAACGTGGGCGCGGACGCCATCATCGTCTCGAACCATGGCGGGCGGCAGCTCGACGGCGCGCTGTCGTCGATCCGGGCGCTCGGGCCGGTGCTCGAGGCGGTGGGCGACAAGGTCGAGGTGCATCTCGACAGTGGCGTGCGCTCGGGTCAGGACGTGCTCAAGGCGCTCGCGATGGGCGCGCAGGGCGTGCATATCGGTCGCGCCTATATCTACGGTCTCGGCGCGATGGGTCAGGCGGGCGTGACGAAGGCGCTCGAGATCATCCACAAGGAGCTCGACGTTTCCATGGCGCTCTGCGGGCGACGGCGCGTGACGGATGTGGACCGCGACATCCTGCTGGTGCCCGAGGGCTTCTCGGGCCGCTGGGACGATCAGCTGCGCAACGTCTGATCGGCGCTCAGGCGGGGCCGGCCTGCCGGCGCTGAAGCACCGGAAGCAGGATCGCCGGGATCGCGACGAGCAGCGCTGCGACGAGCGTAAAGGACGCGACGAGGCCCGCGCCCTCGGCGACGAAGCCCATGAGCGGCGGTCCGAGGAAGAAGCCGGAATAGCCCACCATCGAGAGGCGGGCGATTGCAGCCTCGCGCAGATGGCCCGGCAGGCGCTTGCCGACCCAGGCGAAGGTCGTCGGCACGATCGTCGAGAGCCCGAGGCCGAGCGCGGCAAAGCCGAGATAGGCGATCGCGAGGCTGGGAGCCCATGCGGCGACGAGCGCCCCGGCCGCGGCGAGGGAGGAGGCGGCGCGGATCACCGCGCGGTTGCTGAACCGCTGGGTCGCGACCTGCCCGCCGAGCCGACCGATCCCCATCGTGAGACCGAGGAGCGCGGGACCGATGGCACTCGCCGCGGCGCCGACGCCCTGCGCCCGCTCGAGATGCAGAGCGGACCAGCCTTCGGTCGCCTGCTCGCCGAGAAAGGCGAGGCAGACGATGGCACCCGCGGGCGCGAGCATGAGCCAGGAGAGACCGGCGGCATCCCCGTCGCCCTCCGCCGGAGCGGCGGGACGCTCGGGTCCGCGGGTCGACAGGACCGCGAGCGCGAGGACGCCGAGCCCGAGCCCCGCGAAGATCGCACCGGGGGATGCCCCTGCCCCGCGCGCGAGTCCGGCCGCGACCGCGACCGCGGCATAGAGGAGCGAGTAGACCGCGTGGTTGAGGTTCATCAGCGTGCGACCGGTCTCGGCCTCGATCCGGCTGACGCGGGCGTTCATCAGGACGTCCATCAGCCCCATCGCGACGCAGCCGGAAAAGAGCCATGCGGTGTAGCTCACTGCGCCCTGCGCGAGCCCCTGCGATGCCATGATCAGCGCTGTCGCCAGAACCGTGCCGGGCAGCGCGAGGGGGCCGATGCGCCGCGAGACCCATGGCGCGGCCATCAGCGCGCCGACGGCGCCGATCGTCGCGAGGAGGTGGGCGAGGCCGAACGCGCCGTCCGAAAGGCCCGCCTGCGCCTTGAGCGCCGGAACGAGGGCCGCGAAGCCGCCCCAGAAGAACGCCATCGCCGCGAAGGCCGCCGCCGGCCCGCGGCTCGACCGAAGATCATCGAGCATCGCCATGGATCGCGCTCTGCCACGGTCCCGCATTGCCGTCCAGACACGCCGGCGGCACACCCGCCCGTGCAGGAACGCGCACGAATCACCTTGCAGGAGCACGGTCTCGCGGGTAGAGGGGCGCACTCGCGCGGGGTGACAGCCTTGGAGGCACCCCGGCATCAATCAAGGAGAGACATCATGGCTGGAGAGATTCCGGATCTCGAAGCCCTGGAACGTACGGGGACAGGCAAGGGCGCCGCTCGTCAGGCTCGTCGTGAGAACCTGGTTCCGGGGATTGTTTTCGGTGGCGAGAAGGATCCGCTTCCGATCAACCTGCCCTACAACGACCTGATCAAGCGCCTCTCGAAGGGCCGCTTCAAGTCGACGCTTTTCAACCTCAAGGTCGAAGGGCACGAGGACGTCCGGGTGATCTGCCGGGACGTGCAGCGCGACGTGGTCAAGGACCTGCCGACGCATGTGGACTTCATGCGCCTGCGCCGCACCTCGAAGATCAACCTCTTCATCCCCGTCGAGTTCGTGGGCGAGGAAGACTGCCCGGCACTCAAGAAGGGCGGCGTGATGACGGTCGTGCGCCCCGAGGTCGAGCTGATCTGCACCGCGGGCGACATCCCCGAGAAGCTGGTCGCGGACCTCACCGGCCTCGAGATCGGCGACACGATCACCATCTCGGCGATCGAGCTGCCCGCCGGCACCAAGAAGACCATCGACCGTGACTTCGTCATCGCGAACCTCTCGGCGCCGTCGGCCCTCGCCGCTTCGGAGGACGAGGACGAAGAGCCTGCCGAGACCGAGGTCATCGAGCAGAACGACGACACCGTCGAGGAAGAGAAAGAGCACGCGGAGGAGTGATTGCTCCTTGCTGCTGAGTTAGACGGCCCCGCCATCGCGCGGGGCCGTTTGCGTTGCGGGGATCGGGCTCGCGGTCTATCTGCGTGACTGACGCGGTAACGGGAGCGATCCATGAAACTCTTCGTCGGTCTTGGAAATCCGGGTTCGCAATATGCGGGTCACCGGCACAATATCGGCTTCATGGCGATGGACCGCATTGCCGAGGAGCACGGGCTCGGGCCCTGGAAGGCGCGGTTCCAGGGCAAGACCGCCGAGGGGCGGCTCGGCGACGACAAGGTGCTGCTGCTGAAACCCGAGACCTTCATGAACCGCTCCGGCCAGTCCGTGGGCGAGGCGATGCGGTTCTTCAAGCTGGAGCCCGAGGATGTCTGCGTCTTTCACGACGAGCTCGACCTCGCGCCGGGGCGGCTCAAGGTGAAGATGGGCGGCGGACATGCCGGGCATAACGGCCTGCGCTCGATCCACGCGCATATCGGCGAAGGCTACCAGCGGGTGCGGCTCGGCATCGGGCATCCCGGCCACAAGGACAAGGTGTCGGCCTATGTGCTGCACGACTTCGCCAAGGCCGAGCAGGACTGGCTCGACGATCTGATGCGCGGGATCGCGGACGGTGCGCCGGCGCTGGCGGACGGCGATCCGGGCGGCTTCATGAACAAGGTGAGCCTGCGCACGGCCCCGGCCCGCAGTTCCAAGAGCGGCGGGGAGGCCCCTGCCCCGAAGGAGACGCCACCCGAGCCGGAGGCTGCGCCCGAAACCGACGCCCGCTCCCCGCTCCAGAAGCTCGCGGACAGATTCCGGTAGCGTCGCAGGATCCCGTTTGCCTGGATGACGCTCCGGGTGGCGGGCCGCGCCGACCTTCCCCCGATGCGCGGAAGCGAGGTCCTTGTCCGTGCGGGTCACGCACAATAGGTCTGCGACGATGATCGGACGGGCCTGGCTGTCGCCTGCGACGGCGCCGGACGGGACGTCCACGAGGTCGGCGCATGCGAGCATGTTCCGCAGCCTCTCCGACCCTACGAAGGAAGGACCGCGAGATGGAAATGGATCCGCAAGTGAACGTGCTCGGCGGAGCGCTCGAAGCCTGTTCGAACGATCCGGTGACGGGCTTTTTCCGCGACGGGCATTGCAACACCTGCGCGGCGGATGCCGGCAGTCACACCGTCTGCGCCGTGATGACCGAGGAATTCCTCGCCTATTCCAAATATGTCGGGAACGACCTGTCGTCCCCACGGCCGGAATTCAACTTCGCCGGCCTCAAGGCGGGGGACAAGTGGTGCGTCTGCGCGGGGCGGTTTCTGCAGGCCCACGACGAAGGCTGCGCGCCGCAGGTGAACCTGCAGGCGACGCATACGCGTGCCCTCGAGATCGTCCCCATGGAGACGCTGCGGCAATACGCGGTGGAGTGAAGCCCTCCGCTATCGGTGGCAGCCAGCCCCGCGGCTGCGGGAGAGGCCGCCGCCAGCGGATCATCCGTCCGGTATCAGCCCATCTCCTGACCGAGCGCCTTCGCGACGGTGTAGATGTCCTTGTCGCCCCGTCCGCACATGTTCATGCAGATGATGTGATCCTCGGGCAGGTCGGGCGCGATCTTGGTCACGTGGGCGAGCGCGTGACTGGGTTCCAGCGCGGGGATGATCCCCTCCATCTCGCAGGAGAGCTGGAACGCCTCGAGCGCCTCGGCATCGGTGATCGAGACGTATTGCGCGCGGCCGATCTCGTGCAGCCAGGCGTGCTCCGGACCGATGCCGGGATAGTCGAGACCCGCCGAGATCGAGAAGCCCTCGAGGATCTGCCCGTCGTCGTCCTGCAGGAGGTAGGTGCGGTTGCCGTGCAGCACGCCCGGACGTCCTCCCGACAGCGAGGCGCAATGCTCCATCTTGGCGTTGACGCCCTTGCCGCCCGCCTCGACGCCGATGATCGAGACCGACTTGTCGTCGAGGAACGGGTAGAAGAGGCCCATCGCGTTGGAGCCGCCGCCGATCGCGGCGATGACGGTGTCGGGCAGACGGCCCTCGGCCTCCTGCATCTGCTCACGCACCTCCTTGCCGATGATCGACTGGAAGTCGCGGACCATCGCGGGGTACGGGTGCGGTCCGGCGACGGTGCCGATGCAGTAGAAGGTGTCGCGCACATTCGTCACCCAGTCGCGGAGCGCGTCGTTCATCGCGTCCTTGAGCGTGCCGCGACCGGAGGTCACCGGGATGACCTCGGCGCCGAGCAGCTTCATCCGGAAGACGTTGGGCTGCTGGCGCTCGACGTCGTGCGCACCCATGTAGACCACGCATTTCAGGCCGAACTTGGCGCAGACCGTCGCAGTGGCGACGCCGTGCTGGCCCGCGCCCGTCTCGGCGATGATGCGGGTCTTGCCCATGCGGCGCGCGAGGATGATCTGGCCGAGCACGTTGTTGATCTTGTGCGCGCCGGTGTGGTTCAGCTCGTCGCGCTTGAGATAGACCTTGGCGCCGCCGAGATGCTCGGTCAGGCGCTCGGCGAAGTAGAGCGGCGAGGGACGGCCGACGTAATGGGTCCAGAGATGGTGCATCTCGTCCCAGAAGCTCTGGTCGGTCTTGGCGTGGGTGTAGCATTCCTCGAGTTCGAGGATCAGCGGCATCAGCGTCTCGGAGACGAAACGCCCGCCGAAATCGCCGAACCGGCCCTTCTCGTCCGGGCCCGTCATGAAGGAATTCACAAGCTCGTTCATCGCCAGCCTCCCGCGCATGCGTGAACCCGCGTTCTAGGGCAGCCGCAGCGCGGTTTCCATAGCAAAAGCGGGCGCTCCACGGCGCGGTTCACATCCCGCGCCTGCGCCGCTATCACGCCGGAGACGCTGACGGAGGACATGGGCATGCGGATAGCCGATATCGGGGGGCTGCGGCTTCATTATCGCGACGAGGGCGACCGGGACGGCGCGCCGGTTGTCTTCGCCAATTCTCTCGGCACCGATCTGAGGCTCTGGGACGACATGCTGCCGCATCTGCCGGCGGGGCTGCGGCTCATCCGCTACGACAAGCGGGGGCACGGCCTCTCGGAATGCCCGCGGGCACCCTACTCGATGGGGCAACTGGTCGGCGACCTCGAAAAGCTGCTCGATCATCTGGAGGTGCGGAACGCGGTGATCGTCGGCCTCTCGATCGGCGGCATGATCGCGCAGGGCCTCGCGACCAAGCGGCTCGATCAGGTCCGCGCGGCGGTTCTGTCGAATACCGGGGCCAAGATCGGCACCCGCGAGATGTGGGAGGACCGCATCGGCAAGGTCGAGGACGAGGGGATCGAGGCGCTCGCGGACGGCATCCTCGAGCGCTGGTTCTCGGGCGAGTTCCGCGAAACCGACGATTTCCAAGCCTGGCGCAACATGCTGCTTCGGCAGCCGGTGCAGGGCTATGTCGGCTGCTGCCACGCCATCGCGGGCACGGATTTCTTCGCAACGACCGCGGCCCTGCGGCTGCCGGTCCTCGGGATCGCGGGATCGGTCGACGGCTCGACGCCGCCAGATCTCGTGAGGGAGACCGCCGAGCTGGTGCCGGGCGCGGAGTTCCGGCTCATTCGCGGGGCGGGACACCTGCCCTGCGTCGAGAAGCCCGAGGAATATGCCGAGATCCTGACCGATTTCCTGACCGCGATCGGTCATGTCTGAGATCCTTCTGGTGCACGGATCGTGCCACGGCGCGTGGTGCTGGCGCGACGTGATCCCGCTGCTCGAGGCGCGGGGCCATCGGGTGCGCGCCATCGACCTGCCCTCGCACGGGGACGATCCGACGCCGCTCGGGGAGGTCACGCTCGAGAGCTATGCAGAGGCGATCCTCACGGCGCTCGAGGACCGGGCGGTGGTCGTCGGGCATTCCATGGCGGGCTATCCGATCAGCGTGGCGGCGGACATGGACGCATCGAAGATCGCACGGCTGGTCTATCTCTGCGCCTACGTGCCGAAGGCGGGCCACAGCCTCGTCGAGATGCGCAAGCTCGCCTCGCGCCAGCCGATCCTGAAGGCGCTTCTGCGCTCGGAGGACGGCACGAGCTTTTCGGTCATTCCCGAGCATGCGCGCGAGGTGTTCTACCACGATTGCCCGGACGAGGCCGTGGATTACGCTCTGGACCGGCTCTGCCCGCAGGCCGTAGCACCGCAGGCGACACCCGTGACGCTGGGCGAGACCTGGGCCGGCGTGCCGCGCAGCTACATCCTCTGCGAGGAGGACAACGCGGTGCCGGTCGAACTGCAGCGCGAGATGGCACGGGAGTTTCCCGACGTGCGCAGCCTGCCCGGCTCGCATTCGCCGTTCTTCGCGCGGCCGCAGGCGCTCGCCGACCTCATCCACGATATCGCACAGGAGGCCTGATGCCCTCTCCCGCCTTTTCCAGCCAGCTCTATGCGCGTCTCTTTCCGACCGGCGAGGTCGGGCGGCTCTTCACCGACAGCGCCGAGGTGCGGGCGATGATGCTGGTCGAAGGCGCACTCGCCAAGGTGCAGGGCGCCCGGGGCGTGATCCCCGAGATCAGTGGACGGGCGATCCATCGCGCCTCTCTCGAGCTGCAGCTCGATCCCGGCGGCATGGCCGAGGAGACGGGCGCGAACGGCGTGCCGGTGCCTGCCCTGGTGCGGCTTTTCCGCGAGGCGATGCAGGCGCCCGAACATGCACAATACCTCCATTGGGGGGCGACCTCGCAGGACATCGCCGATACCGCGCTGATGCTCCGACTGCGGCAGGTGATCGGCCAGTACGAGACGGCGCTCGACGGGATCCTGGCGCGTCTGGCGGTGCTGGCGGACGCGCATGCGGAGCTGCCGATGGCCGCGCGTACTTACGGCCAGCACGCGACGCCGACGAGCTTCGGCGCGGTCGCGGCGAGCTGGGGCTGGCCGCTGCTGTCGCTTCGCGGGGAAACCGAGGCTCTGCGGGCGGGCCTTCCGGTGTCGCTCTCCGGCGCGGCCGGCACCGCGGACGCGCTCGGAGAGGAGGCTCCCACCCTGCGCGCGGACCTTGCGGGCGCGCTCGGGCTCACCGATCCGGGGCGGAGCTGGCACACCGACAGAACGCCGATCCTGCGCGTCGGGGCGTGGATCGCGCGGGTTGCGGCGGCCCTTGCCAAGATCGGCGAGGACCTGATCCTCGGCACGCAATCGGGGATCGGAGAGATGACGCTGGCGGCGGGCGGCGGGTCCTCGACCATGCCACAGAAGCAGAACCCGGTCGCGCCCTCGGCGGTCGTTGCGCTGGCCGCTCAGGCGCAGGGGCTGAACGCGACATTGCAGGCGGCGGGCACCCATGCCCAGCAGCGCGACGGCGCGGCGTGGTTCACCGAGTGGCTGACGCTGCCGCAACTCTGCCAATCGCTCGCCGCGGCGCTCGCCCGGAGCGGCGATGCGCTGGACGCGCTGGCGCCCGGCGCGGAGGCCATGGCCGGCACGCTCGCGCAGAGCCGTGGCCTGATGGCGGCAGAGGCGCTGTCCTTCGCACTGGCGGAGCGGATGTCCCGCCCCGAAGCTCAGGCGGAGGTCAAGGCGCTGGCCCGCGAGATCGCGGCCGAGGGCGGCCATCTGCGGGATGCGGCGCTTGCGCGCTGGCCGGACCTCGATCCGGCGATCTTCGATCCGTCCCGCGCCATGGGGCAGGCTCCGGCGGAGGCTCGCGCCTTCGCCAAGGCGGTCCGGAAGCACTGACACAAACCCTGTGCCTTCCCCTGCGGCAGCTGTCGGAATAATACTTGTCTCTAAGATGTGTCAGTGAGTATCCAATTCCGGAGGGGTAGAAGGATACCACAATGCCGCGCATCCGCGCCGCGATCTGTACCGCGTTCGGCGAGCCGCTGGAGATCGAGGACCTCGATCTCCGAGCGCCGGGTCCGGGTGAGATCGAGGTCGAGATCGAAGCGGTCGCGATCTGCCATTCCGACATCCATTATGCCGAGGGAGGCTTTCGCAGCCGTCTTCCGGCGGTGCTCGGTCACGAGGCAGCGGGACGCGTGACCGCCCACGGGCCCGGCGTGACCGGCCCGGAGATCGGCACACGCGTCGTGGTGACGCTCGTGCGGTTCTGCGGGGCGTGCCCCACGTGCCTGTCCGGCAGCCCGACGATCTGCCGCGACTTCGACCGGGCGCCGACGCCGCTCTCGCGACCGGATGGCGAGCCGGTCTGGAACGAGATGGAGACCGGCGCCTTCGCCGAGAGGGTCGTCGTCGCCGCGTCGCAATGCGTGGCGGTCTCGGACGACCTGCCCGCCGACCGCGCGGCGCTTCTGGGCTGCGGTGTGGTCACCGGCGTCGGCGCCGTGGTGAACGCAGGCAAGCTGCGCCCGGGCGAGGATGTCGTGGTGATCGGCGCGGGCGGCGTCGGGCTCAACGCGATCCAGGGCGCCCGGATCGCCGGCGCCCGCCGGATCGTCGCCGTCGACATGTCGGAGGCGAAGCTCGACGATGCGCGGGCCTTCGGCGCGACCGACGGCGTCCTCGCGACGGAAACGGCGCCGTGGAAGCGAGCGGCGAAGATCCTGGGGCGGCAGGCGGATCTCGTTGTCGTCACGGTGGGGTCGACGCAGGCCTACGATGCCGCGCCGCGGTATCTCGGTTGGGGCGGGCGCCTCGTCATGGTCGGCATGCCCCATGCCGGCGCGACGGCGTCCTACGAGCCGCTGAGAACCGCATTCACCGGTCAGAGCCTGATCGGATCCAAGATGGGCGACACGGTGATCGGCCGGGACATTCCGTGGATGGCGGATCTCTACCTGCAGGGGAGGCTCGAACTCGACGCGCTCATCTCGCGCCGGTGGAGCCTCGACGAGATCAATTCCGTAATTGCCGACACCGCCGCCGGCGGCGCGCGACGCAACGTAGTTTTGATGAGATGACCGAAATTGTGTCGGGACATCGGTGGGTTGCAAGAACGAGCGGGTTTGCGCTCGTGTCTTTCGCGGAAGCCCTTGGAACTAATAGAGTTGAAAACTCGTATCCGATAGACATGATATTGACCAGCGCCATATCTGGGCGTGGGAGGCGGACGCCATGACAATGGACGATGCGGCACATAGCTACGATTTCGATACCGAGAGCGTCGAGGATGCGACGTCCTATCTCAAGACGCTTGCGCACCGGGGGCGGCTGCTGATCCTGCACCACCTCGAGGCCGGCGAGAAGTCGGTGGGCGAGCTCGAGCGCCTGCTCGGAACGCGGCAGGCCGCGGTGAGCCAGATGCTGGCGAGGCTGCGCGACGACAACCTCGTCCTGACGCGCCGCGAGGGGAAGACGGTCTTTTACCGACTGAACGACGGAGACACGGAGCGCGTGCTTGCGCTCCTGCGCGAAAAGTTCGCCTGAAGCATCGCCGCGGGGGCCGTGCCCGACCGTCTCTCTTCGCGAGAGACGCTGTGCCACCGTCTCGCGAGATCTCCGCCGTGGCGCTTTCGGCAGGCCCGAGAGGCGTGTGAGCGGCCGAGCACATTGCTTGCGCTCCACCCGCTACCAGACATTACATCCCGAATTGCTGTCGGCGCGGGCGCGCACAGAGTGTCCTGCTGCCACACGCCCAATGCCTCGCGAAGCGCCGCGCTGCCGCACGTTGGGGCCGGGCGGAGCGCTCTCCGCCCGTCGCCCGTCAGGCTTTCTGCGTCTCCGAGGTCTCCGCGTGGTCCCAGGGCCGGGTGAAAGCGCCGAGGACGTCCGAGATATCGGCGTCCTTGGCGCCATTCGCCTGCACCTGCGCGACGAGACCCCGGGTCTTGTCGTCAACCACCGACACCACGCGCGCCGCGCATCCTGCCTCTTCCAGCGCGCCGTTGTAGACGCGGGTGATCGCCATCTTGCGCAGGTCCGGCTTGAAGACCTTGCCCACGGCGGTCTTGGGCAACTCGTCGAGGATCTGCAGGTGCTTGGGCTGTGCGGCGCGCTCGTGCACATGCGTCTTGCAATGCGCCATCAGCTCGGCCTCGGTGACCGTTCCGCCGCTGACGAGTTCGACGAAGGCGCAGGGCAACTCGCCCGAATGGGCGTCGGGCTGGCCGATGGCCCCGGCGAAGGCGACGTCGGGATGCGCGAGCAGCGCCTCCTCGATCTCGGCAGGGTCGATGTTGTGACCGCCCCGGATGATGAGATCCTTCGCCCGGCCGGTGATCCAGAGGTAACCGTCCGCGTCGATCCGCCCGAGATCCCCCGTGCGCAGGTAGATCCCCTCGTGGAAGAGCTCGCGGTTCTTGTCCACTTCGGTATAGGTCGAACCGGCATAGACGCCGGGGTTCGACACGCAGATCTCGCCCACCTCGTCCGTCGCGCATTCCTCGGGTCCGTTGCCGTTGCGCTTGATGATCTTCACGTGGGTGTAGGGGAACGGGATGCCGATCGAGCCGACCTTCTTCTCGCCGTCGGGCGGGTTGCAGGACACCAGGCACGTCGCCTCGGTCAGCCCGTAGCCCTCGCAGATGGTGACGCCGCAGGATTTCTCGAACCGCTTGAAAAGCTCGAGCGGCATCGGCGCCGAGCCCGAGAAGGCGGTCTTCACGGTCGAGACGTCCGCGTCGACGGGGCGCTGCATGAGCGCCGAAACGGCCGTCGGCACGGTGATGACGAAGGTGATCTTCCAGCGCTCGACGAGCTTCCAGAAATTGTCGAAGACGCCCTCGCCGCGATAACCCTGCGGCGTCGGAAAGACGACATGCGCGCCCGAGGTCAGTGCCGCCATCAGGATCACGTGGCAGGCGAAGACGTGGAACAGCGGCAGCGGGCAGATGATGTTGTCCTCTTCGGTGAAGAGGAGCCGGTGCCCGATCCAGCCGTTGTAGATCATGCCCGAATAGAGGTGCTGGGCGACCTTCGGCATGCCCGTCGTGCCGCCGGTGTGGAAATAGGCGGCGACGCGGTCGACCTGCCTATCCTCGAATTGCAGCGTCTTCGGCTGCTTGGCGATCTCGCGGTTGAAATCCTTCAAGTCGACATGCGCCTTGCCGGAAACCTTCGGCCGGATGAACGGGACGATCCAGGATTTCGGCGGCGTGAGGTAGCGGCAGAGGTCGACCTCGAGCACCGTGTGGCATTTCGGCGCGTGGCGCACCGCCTCGTGCACCTTCTGGGCGACGTCGGTCTTGGGGAAGGGCTTGAGCGTGACCACGACCTTCGCGCCGGTCTCGCGCAGGATGGCGCCGATCTGCTCGGGCTCGAGCAGCGGATTGATCGGGTTCACGATGCCCGCCGTCGCCCCGCCGAGCAGCGCGATTGTGGTCTCGTTGCAATTGGGCAGGACGTAAGCGACCACGTCCTCCTCGCCGACCCCGAGCGAGCGGAAGAGGTTGGCGGCCTGGGTCGTGCGCTCGCGCAGCTTGCGCCAGCTCAGCGTCTCGGCCTTGTCCTTCGGCCCCGAGAAGATCTGGTATGACACCGCCGGGCGGTCGGGAAACTGCTCCGCCGTGCGCGACAGAAGGCCGTAGAGCGTTTTTGGCACGTCGCGCTCCGCCCATGGCATCTCGGCCTCGATGGAATCGCGGTCGGCGAATGTGGCGAATGTCACTGGCAGGGCCCTCCCAAGTCTCCCGATTGCGGCAACTCTCGCGCGGCGCGGGGCGACTTCGCAAGGCCCGTACGCTCCGCGACGCCGCGGCAGAGCCGCTCTGACGCGACGTCCCCTCCTTCTCCGGAGGGAACCCGGTGACACCGACCTGCACTTTGCGCCCCTCCCCCTCTGCCGATGCGGTGGACCTCGCGCGCCCGCAAGCCTAGGCTGCGGAGCGCCGCAACCCCCGGGAGCACATCCATGTCCGACAGCCCCGCCTATCAGGTGCTCGCCCGCAAGTACCGCCCCGAGACCTTCGCCGATCTCGTCGGGCAGGACGCGATGGTGCGCACGCTGAGGAACGCCTTCGCCGCCGACCGGATCGCGCAGGCCTTCATCATGACCGGCATCCGCGGCACCGGGAAGACGACCACGGCGCGGATCATCGCCAAGGGCATGAACTGCATCGGCCCCGACGGGACCGGCGGGCCGACCACCGATCCCTGCGGAATCTGCGAGCATTGCGTTGCGATCATGGAAGGACGCCATGTCGACGTGCTCGAGATGGACGCGGCGTCGAATACCGGCGTCGGGGACGTGCGCGAGATCATCGACAGTGTGCATTACCGGGCGGCGTCCGCGCGGTACAAGATCTACATCATCGACGAGGTGCACATGCTCAGCACCTCGGCCTTCAATGCGCTCCTGAAGACGCTGGAAGAGCCGCCCGAACACGTGAAGTTCATCTTCGCGACGACCGAGATCCGGAAGGTGCCGGTGACGGTCCTGTCGCGCTGCCAGCGGTTCGACCTGCGGCGGATCGAGCCCGAGGTGATGCTGGGCCTCCTGCGCCGGATCGCCGACAAGGAGGGCGCCGAGATTGCCGACGAGGCGCTGGCGCTCATCACCCGCGCGGCCGAAGGCTCGGCCCGCGATGCGACCTCCCTGCTCGACCAGGCGATCAGCCATGCGGGCGGCGAGACCACCGCCGAGGAGGTGCGCGCGATGCTCGGCCTCGCCGATCGCGGCCGGGTCATGGACCTCTTCGAGCTGATCATGAAAGGCGACGCCGCAGGGGCGCTCTCGGAGCTCTCGGCGCAATATTCGGACGGCGCGGACCCGATGGCGGTGCTGCGCGATCTCGCCGAGACGACGCATTGGGTGTCGGTGGTCAAGATCACCCCCGACGCCGCCGAGGATCCCACCGTCGGCCCCGAGGAGCGCACGCGGGGGCTCGCTTTCGCCGAGGGCCTGGGGATGCGCCCGCTGACGCGGCTCTGGCAGATGCTGCTGAAGGCGCTCGACGAGGTGGCGCAGGCTCCAAACGCGATGATGGCCGCCGAGATGGCGATCATCCGCATGACCCATGTGGCCGAATTGCCGAGCCCCGAAGACCTCGTGCGCAAGCTGCAGAGCGAGACGCCGCCCCCTCCCCCGCCGAACGGTGGCGGCGGCGGGCTGGCGCACGGGGGCGCCACCGGCGCGCAGGGCGCCATGACGCCGACGCATTCCGCGCCGTCGGGCCCGGTGGCGAGCGGCGGTGGTGGCGGCGCCGCGACGGCGCGGGCGGTGGCGGCCGAGGAGGCGCTGTCGCGCTACCCGACCTTCGATCACGTGGTCGAGCTGATCCGCGCCAACCGCGACGGCAAGCTCCTGATCGAGGTCGAGACCAATGTCCGCCTTGCCGCCTACCAGCCGGGGCGCATCGAGTTCACCCCGACCGACGACGCACCGGGCGATCTCGCCCAGCGGCTCGGCGCGGCGCTAGCGCGCTGGACCGGCAACCGCTGGGCGGTCACGCTGGTGAACGGTGCCGAGACCGCGACGATCTACGAGCAGCGCAACGCCGAAAGGCTCGCGCGCGAGGCGGAGGCCGCCGAGCATCCCATGGTGAAGGCGGTGCTTGAAGCGTTCCCGAAGGCGAAGATCGCCGAGATCCGCACCGAGGAGGAGGTCGCCCAAGAGGCCCAGGCCGAAGCGCTGCCCGAGGTCGAGGACGAGTGGGACCCGTTCGAGGAGGAGTGACGACGCGGCCACGCATCCGCCCACGTTCCGGGCGCCACAGGCGCACGGGACGCCAGACGAGCCTGCGCGCGCCAGCGCGCAGACCGCCGGATCGCCGCCCGCCCTTGTGAGCGGACCGCCCCGCGCGTATCTCTGCGGGGACACCAGATACCCACGCACCCTAGGGAGTGACGCGCATGTTCAAAGGATTGGGCGGCCTCGGCGACATGGCCGGGATGATGAAGAAGGCGCAGGAGATGCAGACCCGCATGGCGGCGCTGCAGGAAGAGCTGCACACCATGACCGTCACCGGCGAGAGCGGTGCCGGCCTCGTCAAGGCGGTGGCCTCAGCCAAGGGCGACCTCAAGTCGCTCGACATCGACCCCTCGATCTTCAACGGCGACGACAAGGAGGTCGTCGAGGACCTCATCCTCGCCGCGATCAAGGACGCCCAGACGAAGGCGAACGAACGCGCCCAGGAGGAGATGAAGAACCTCTCCGAAAGCCTCGGGCTCCCCAAGGACATGAACCTGCCGTTCTGATCCACCGGAAATGTCCGACCGAGACGATATCGACGCCCTCATAGAACTGATGGCGCGGCTGCCGGGGCTCGGCCCCCGGTCGGCCCGGCGCGCCGTGCTGCATCTGGTAAGAAAGCGGGGCAGCCTGCTCACGCCCCTCGCCGAGCTGACCCAGAAGGTCGCCGACAGCGCCCGCGAATGCCTCAATTGCGGCAATGTCGGCACATCGGACATCTGTCATATCTGTCGCGACGAGCGGCGCGCCACCGGTCTTCTCTGCATCGTCGAGGATGTCGCCGACCTCTGGGCGATGGAACGTTCGGGCCAGTTCATCGGGCGTTACCACGTTCTCGGCGGCACGCTCTCGGCTCTGGGCAATGTCGGGCCCGAGGAGTTGCGCATCCCAAAGCTCGTCGAACGGGTCGCCGCCGAGGAGATCACCGAGGTCATCCTCGCGCTCAACGCCACGATCGATGGGCAGACCACGGCCCACTATATCGCCGATGCGCTCGAGGGGCGGGTCACCCTCTCGTCCCTCGCGCAGGGCGTGCCGATCGGGGGCGAACTTGACTACTTGGACGACGGCACCATCACCGCCGCACTGACCGCCCGAAAGCGGCTCTGAGGGCGGTTGTGCGGTCGACGCTGGACCGCGTCTGAGAGTGAGGGATGGGCCGGTCCGCGCGGCGCTTCGGGGCGCCTGCGCGGACCGTCAGGACCGATCAGCGGCGGGGATCGTCGCTGTCGTCCTCTTCGTCATCGGACTCGTCGTCGGGAAGGTTGAAGAAGCTGTCGGCGTCGGCGTAATTCTCGGAGCCGCGCTTTTCGTCTTCGTCGGAGCCCGTCCCGCCCTCGTCGCGCGGATCGCTCAGGCTGAAGGTCTCGAGCCCTTGGACCGAGGACGGCAGGCGCGGCTCGGTGTCCATCTCGAGCGATTGCTCGGTCGAGACGAGCTTGCGGCGCGCGTCGTCGTCCATGACCGCGCCGTCCTTCTTCGACGCCTTGTGGATCGCCTCGTCGAGCTCGGACTGCCGGCAGAGGCCGAGCGCAACTGGATCGATCGGCTGGATGTTGGAGATGTTCCAGTGGGTGCGGTCGCGGATCGACTGGATCGTCGGCTTGGTGGTTCCGACCAGCTTGCCGATCTGGCCGTCGCTGAGCTCGGGGTGGAACTTCACCAGCCACAGGATCGAGGCGGGACGGTCCTGACGCTTCGAAAGCGGCGTGTAGCGCGGCCCGCGCCGCTTGTCCTCGTCGCGCGCGGCGGGGTTGTGCTTGAGCTTGAGCTTGTGAAGCGGATTCTTCTCCGCCTTGTCGATCTCGCTCTGCTCGAGCTGGTTGTTGGCGACGGGATCGAACCCCTTCACGCCGCCCGCCACGTCGCCGTCGGCGATGCCCTGCACTTCGAGCTCGTGCATGTCCGTGAAGTCGGCGATCTGCTTGAAGGTCATCGTGGTGTTGTCCACCAGCCAGACGGCGGTCGCCTTGGGATGCAAGAGCTTGGCCATGGTCTCTCTCCTGAATATACGTCTTCTGTCGGCCCCCGAGCGTCTTTCTCGCCTCGGGAGCCCCCGGATCGGCCCGGGTCGGGTTACCGTTTTCGGGGAACTCGCAGCGTATATAGTGATTTCGAGGCCGAGGGAAAAGGGGCAAATGCGGATCGCGGCAGCGCTGATGATGGCCCTCACGGGGTTTGGCGGGCCCGGCGCGGCCGAGGGAGAGCGCGCGGGCGACTTCGATTACTGGGTTCTGGCGCTGAGCTGGTCGCCGACATGGTGCGCGCTGACCGGCGAGGCGCGGGGCGCACGTCAGTGCGAGCGGCCGCTCGGCTGGATCCTGCACGGCCTCTGGCCGCAATACGAGACCGGATGGCCCTCTTATTGCCCGACCGAGGCCGCCCCGCCGAGGCCGGGGGCTGCCCGGGCCATGGCGGAAGTGATGGGCTCGGCAAGCCTCGCAACCTACCAGTGGGAAAAGCACGGCGTCTGTTCGGGGCTCCCGGGCGACGCCTATCTCGAAACCGCCCGCGCGGCGTATCGCGCGGTGGAGCGCCCGGACGTGCTGCGGCGCCTGACCGAGCCGGTGCGCCTGCCCGCCTCCGTAATCGAGGACGCGTTTCTCGAGGCCAATCCCGGCCTCGAGGCGGACATGATCACCATCACCTGCCGGTCGGGACGCATCCAGGAGGCGCGGCTGTGTCTCACGCGGGACATGCAGCCCCGGCGCTGCGGCGCGGACGTGATCGGCGACTGTTCGGCGCGGGACGCATTGCTCGACCCGATCCGCTAGGGGCAGCTTCGGCGCCTCCGGCGGGAGTATTTTCGCCAAGAAGAAGACGGAGGCGCGGGATCCCGCGGGCTATGGGAGGGGCATGGCTTCATGCCTCACCGGATTGGGGTGGCTGCATCGCGACAAGCGCCGCGCCTGCCCGCGTGCCACAGGCGCTCCGCCGGCAGCGCGCCGCGGGCGGAGGCGTGCCACGAGCGGGCGGGCCGACGCGGCGCCTCGGTCAGATCTGCTTTTCCGGCATGGTCACCACGAGCCCGTCGAGCGCGTCCGAGACCTTCAGCTGGCAGGTGAGGCGCGAGCGCTCGGCGTCGGGCTCGTAGGCGAAGTCGAGCATGTCCTCCTCCATGTCCTCGCGCGGGGGAAGCTTGCCGACCCAGTCGGGATGCACGTAGACATGGCAGGTCGAACAGGCGCAGGCGCCGCCGCAATCGGCCTCGATGCCGGGGATGCCGTTGTCGCGCGCTCCTTCCATGACGGTCAGGCCGTTCGCGACCTCCACCACATGCTCGGTGCCGTTGTGCTCGATATAGGTGATCTTCGCCATTCCAGGGCCTTTCCGTTCGTCGCTGGGCGTCCGGGGCAGAGGTAGAGAAGGCGCGCCCGCGCTTCCAGAGATTTTCGGTCGCAGACTTGCCGGGCAGGCGTATGTTCTTTATTCGTTCTGTACATGCAGATCCTGATTTCCTCTCCGGCCGCCTGGCCCCGCCCGCCTTCCTGCCTCCCGGCGGATCGGCTCGGCGCGCCGCCGAACGGGGCGCGGGTCACCGTGGCGGGGCTCGTGATCCTGCGCCAGCGTCCGGGCACCGCGAAGGGGGTGATCTTCATCACCCTCGAGGACGAGACCGGCGTCGTGAACGTCATCGTCTGGCGCGCGCTCTACGAGCGGTTCCGCCGCGCGGTGATCTCCGGACGGATGCTGCGGGTGACCGGGCGACTCCAGCGCGAGACCGGGGTCACCCATGTCATCGCCGAGGAGATCGAGGACGTCTCGGATCTGCTCGACCGGCTGCTCTCGCCCGACACCCCGCGCGGCGCCGGGCCCGGGGTATCGGGCAGCGCAGAGACGGTCCGCGAAGGATCCTGAGGCGCATCCCGCGACCACCCGTCCGGGGGGCCGGCCAAGACATCGCACCTGACATGCGAACCGAACGGAAAGAGGCGGACCCTGCGGCCCGCCCCTCCCCCGATCGATCGGCCTTAACGACCCGGTGAGCAGCGTCACTCGCTCTCTTCGACGCCGAGCGCCACGAAGCGCGGCGAGCCCTCGCGGCGCACCAGAAGCAGCAGCGACTTGCGCCCCGCGTCGCGCGCCTCCGCGATGCTTTCCTCGAGATCGGAGACGGTCATCACCTGCGTCTGCCCGGCCTCGGCGATCACGTCGCCCGCCCGCAGGCCCTTCTCCCAAGCCTCGGAGCTTTCGTCGACCTCGGTCACGGCAAGGCCCTTCACGCTCTCGTCGATGCCAAGCTCGCCGCGGAGATCCGCGGTCAGCGGGCTGAGCGTCATGCCGAGCACGTCACTGGTCTCGGGCGCCTCCGGTTCGGGGGTCTCGCCGGTCCCGGCGCTGGCGGTCTCGGCCTCCTCGCGGCGGCCGAGCGTCACCCGGAAGGTCTCGGTCGCGCCGTCGCGGTTCACGACCACGCGCACGGTCTTACCGACCTCGGTGTTCCCGACCTGGCGGACGAGGCCGCGGGTGTCGTCCACCTCGACGCCGTCGAAGGACATGATGACGTCACCCGATTCGATCCCGGCTTCGGCGGCGGGCCCCTCGGGCACGTCGGTGACGAGCGCGCCGCGCGCCGTATCGAGGCCCATCGCCTCGGCCACATCGTCGGTCACGTTCTGGATCGAGACGCCAAGCCAGCCGCGCCGGGTCTCGCCGTATTCCTGCAGCTGGTCCACGACACGGGTCACGACGTTCGAGGACATGGCGAAGCCGATGCCGATCGATCCGCCGGTGGGCGAGAGGATGGCGGTGTTCACGCCGATCACCTGCCCGTCCATGTTGAAGAGCGGACCGCCCGAGTTGCCGCGGTTGATGGCGGCGTCGGTCTGGATGTAATCGTCGTAGCTGCCCGAGAGCGCGCGGCCCGATGCCGATACGATGCCGACCGACACCGAGAAGCCCTGGCCCAGCGGGTTGCCCATGGCGAGCACCCAGTCGCCGACACGCATCGCGTCGCTGTCGCCGAAGTTCACGAAGGGCAGCGCTTCGTCGGCCTCGACCTTCAGGAGCGCGATGTCGGTGTTGGGATCGGTGCCGACGACCTCCGCGGGAAGCTCGCGGCCCGAGAAGAACTCGATGTTTATCTCGTCGGCATTCTCGATGACGTGGTTGTTGGTGACGACGTAGCCGTCCTCGGAGATCACGAAGCCCGAGCCGAGCGCCGAGGAGCGGCGCATCGGGGCGTCCTCGCCCTCGGGATTGCGGAACTCGCGGAAGAACTCCTCGAAGGGCGAGCCCTCGGGAACGATGCCCTGGGGCCCAGATTGCCGCGCGACCGTCGTTGCGGTCGTGATGTTGACCACCGAGGCACTGATGCGGTCGACCAGCGGAGCGAGGCTCTCGGGCGCCTGCGCGGGCGCCCTCAGGGCCTGCGCGAAGATGAGCAGCATCGAGAGCGTCGCGATCCAGATCAGCTGCAGGGGAACGCGGGAGATCTCCGCGCGGGCGATGGTGGGGCGTGTCAAATCTCACTCCTCTTGGATTGCCGGGGCGGGCGGGGAAAGGGTGCCCGCCAAGACCTGCCTGTGATATTCTGACAAGCTAGCGGCAAAGCGGCAACACTCAAACGCGGCAGCCTCGCTTCAAGCAGCCGTGACCGGCACGCTAGGAAGGAAGTCTTACGATCGAGTCTACCGCCTGATGTCGCGCCGGGCCGTCGTGCCCCCGTCGGGCGCGTTCGCCGGTGTGGCCCCAGCGTATAACGGCCTCTGCGCCGCGCTCAGATCGCGGCCCAGAGGATCACGAGTCCGGTGAGGGCGGTGAGGAGCCCGAGCAGGCGGCGCGCCTCGAGCGGCATGGCGGCCAGCGCCTCGAGCATGCGCTCGACGAGCGAAGGGGCCAGCGCATAGGCCAGCCCCTCCACAATCAGCGCTCCGGCGATCATCGCCAAGATCAGCTGGACGTCCATGGATCAGTTCGACACAGGCGCGTCTTCTTCCTCGGACGGCGTGTCCTCGGTCTCGGACGGGGTTTCGGCCCCATCGTCGGTCGCGTTCTCGTCCGGCGCCGCATCTTCGGCTGCGCCCGGCCCCGGCTCTGCGCCCTGGGGACGCTCCTGGTTCCGGCGCTCCTCGATCTCGCGCTCGGCCTCCTGCGTGCTGCGCTCGATCTCTTCACGGGCGCTGTCGGGCAGGTCCGGAGAGATCTCGGATTGCGGCGCGAGCTCGCGAAGGCGCTCCACGTCAGTGTCGCTGATCTCGACCCCCTCGAGCCCCTCGGCCCGGATCGCCTCGAAGAGCGGCCCGACGAACTCGCTGTCGGGCGAGAGCACCAGCGTCGAGTTGTCGCGCTGCAGCGAGCGCTCGAGCGCGGTGAGCGAGCGGTAGAAGGAGAAGAACTCCGGGTTGTCGCCGAACGCCTCGGCATAGACGCGGTTGCGCTCCGCATCGGCCTCACCTCGGATGATCTCGGCTTCGCGGCCCGCATTCGAGGTGGTCTCGACCACGGTCCGGTCGGCGGCCGCGCGGACCCGCTGCGCCGCCTCGTTGCCGCGGGCGATTTCGTCGGCGGCCTCGCGTTCACGCTCGGCGCGCATCCGGGCGAACGTCGCCTCGAGGTTCTGCTGCGGCAGGTTGGTCTGCTTCAGCCGCACGTCGACGATCTCGAGCCCGAGGCTCTCGGCCGACTGACGTGCCTGCTCGCGGATGCGGATGGCAAGGTCCCGGCGATCCTGGCTCAGGATCCGGTCCGAGGTGACCTGATCGGCACCGAGGACCTCGCGGATCTGCGCGTTGAGGATGCCCGACAGGCGATCCTCGGCGAGCTGGACGCCACCGATGCCGACGGCCTGCCGGAACTGCACCACGTCGGCGATGCGGTAGCGGGCGAAGGCGTCGACGATCAGGCGGCGGTCGTCGGCGGGCGTGACCTCGATCGTCTCGGTGTCGAGCGACAGGATGCGGTCGTCATAGGTCACGACCTCCTGGATCAGCGGCACCTTGAAGCCGATGCCCGGCTCCTCGCGCACCTGCTTGATCTGGCCGAACTGCAGGACGAGCGCCTTCTCGCGTTCGTCCACGATGAAGAGCGACGACCAGAGCACGACTATTACCGCGATGATCGCTACGAGGGGGAGAGCGGTCCAGCGCATCAGTTCGAGCCTCCGGTGGTCTGGGCCGACGCGCCGCTCTGCGACGGCGTCCGGCGATTGAGCTCGTTCAGCGGCAGATAGGGCAGCACGCCCTGGCCGTTGCCGCCTGCGGTGGCCTCGTCGAGGATGATCTTGTCGATGTCGCCGAGCGTGCGCTCGATGGTCTCGAGATAGAGGCGGCGCTGCGTGACTTCGGGCGCCTGGTTGAACTCCTGCGCCACCGAGATGAAGCGCGACGCCTCACCGATCGCCTCGTTCACGACGCGGGCACGGTAGGCTTCGGATTGCTCCAGCGTCTGCGCAGCTTCACCGCGGGCCTCGGCGAGAACGCGGTTGGCATAGGCGTCGGCCTGACGTTGCAGCCTGTCGCGCTCCTGCTCGGCGGCCTGCACCTCGCGGAACGCGTCGATCACCTCGGCCGGCGGATCCGCCGCGTCGAGGTTCACGCGGACGATGTTGATGCCCGAATCGTACTCGTTGAGCGTGTCCTGGATGTTCTGCATCGCGGTGTCCGCGATCAGTCCCCGGTCCCGGTTGAGGATCGGCGCGAGGTTCGACGCCGCGATGATCTCGCGCATGACCGACTCGGACACCGCCTGCACCGTCAGCTGCGGATCGCGGATGTTGAAGAGCAGCCTTGCAGGGTCCTGGATGTTCCAGACGACCTGGAAGTTGATGTCGACGATGTTGGCGTCCGTCGTCAGCATCAGACCGTCTTCGTCCTGCCCGCGGCCCATGCCGATGTTCTCCGTCCGCTCGGAGGTGACGTTGACCACCTCGGCGGTGACCAGCGGCCACGGCGCGAAGTTGAGGCCCGGCTCTCCCGTCGAGGCGTATTCGCCGAGGAAAAGCTCGACCGACTGCTCTTCGGGGCGCACGGTGTAGAAGCTCGCCAGGAGCCATGCGCCGAGAAGCACGATCGCCCCGATGATGAGCGTGCCGCGGGTGAGGAACGGGCCCCCGCCGCCGCCACCGGAGGAGCCGCCGCTGTTGTTGCCGCGGCCGCCCATCAGGACGCGCAGGCGTTCCTGCCCCTTGCGCACCAGCTCGTCGATTTCGGGGATCTGGTTGTTGTCGTCGGGACGACGTCCGCCGCCGCCTCCGCCCTGCGGACGACGCGGGCCGTCACCGCCCCCGCTTCCGCCTGATCCGCCGCCGCCCCACGGGCCGCCGCCATTACTAGCCATTCCGCTCTTCCCTTGATGAACTTTTTCGTTCCCACATGCGTTATAGCTGGTTGCGCTGTTGCGCAAATCAACCGGTCCGGATCGGCTGCCGCATGGTTACGATTTCTTCGGACATGGTCGGATGGACCGCGCAGGTCCGGTCGAAATCCTCTTTCGTGGCGCCCATCTTGACCGCGATGCCCGCGAGCTGGATCATTTCGCCCGCGCCGGGTGCGACGATGTGACAGCCCAGAACCTTGCGCGTTTCCTTCGACACGATCAGCTTCATGAGGACCCGCTCGGGCCGTCCGATGAAGGCGGTCTGCATCGGGCGGAACGAGGTGCAGTAGACCTCGATCTCCTCCTGCTCGGAGGCTTCCTCCTCGGTAAGGCCCACGGTGCCGAATTCGGGCTGCGTGAAGACCGCGGAGGGGATGAGCTCGTGGTCGACAGGGGTCGGATTGCCCTTGAAGACCGTCTCGACGAAGGCCATGCCCTCCCGGATCGCGACGGGGGTGAGGTTCACCCGGTCGGTGGCGTCGCCGATCGCGTAGATCGACGGGACCGAGGACTGGCTGTACTGGTCGACTTCGACGGCGCCGCCGCGTGCGAGCCTGACGCCCGCTTCCTCGAGGCCCATGTCGCCGGTGTTCGGCGTGCGGCCCGTCGCGAAGAGCACGGCATCGAAGACATGCTCGCGGCCGGTCGTGGACTTCACCCAGATCGGGCCCTTCTGCTCGCGGTCCTTCTCGGGGTGGCCGCCGAAGGCGCCCATGCCGCTGTCGCCGATCTGACCGACCTCCTCGACGCCCGCCCCCATATTCGCGGCCTTGGTGTCGGCGATGTCCTCCTCCTCGGCGCAGCGCATCTCGAGGATGTTCGTGCCCGTATGGACGTCGATGCCGCGCTCGCGCATCTCCTCTGCGATGAGACCCCGCGCCTCCTCGTCGAAGCCGCGCAGGATCTGGGCGCCCCGGTAATATTGCGTCACCTCGACGCCCATGCCGTGCAGGATGCAGGCGAACTCGCAGGCGATGTATCCGCCGCCGATGATGAGGATCGACTTGGGCAGGTTCTCGAGCCCGAAGATGTCGTCTGAGACGAGACCGAGATCGGCATTCGGGATATCGGGGCGCACGGGATGACCGCCTGCGGCGATGAGGATGTGCTTGGCGGTGATCACCTCGCCGGTCGACAGCTCGACCGTGTGAGGATCGCGCAGACGTGCGCGTGCGTCGTAGGTTTCGACTCCGGAATTGGCGAGAAGCTTGCGGTAGACCTGCTCGAGCCGGTCGAGTTCGCCCTGCAGCCTGCCCGAGAAGGCCTGCCAGTCGAACTCGCCGCGATGCATGTTCCAGCCGTATTCGCTCGCGGCGTCGGCCATGTCGGCGTATTCGCTGGCGAAGACCATGAGCTTCTTCGGAACGCAGCCCCGGATGACGCAGGTACCGCCGTAGCGGCTCATCTCCGCGAGGCCGACCTTGGCGCCCGCCTCGCCCGCCGCGACGCGTGCCGCACGGGTGCCCCCCGATCCGCCGCCGATCACGAACAGGTCGTAGTCGAATCCGCTCATTCTCACCGCTCCGTATGGTTGCCCCGGTGACGTATTCCACAGCATGCGGGGCTTTGCCAGCCGCAGGCCCGCTCCGGTTCAATGTTGAACAAAGCGTGACCGGTCGGAGAGAGACGGGGGTCTGCGGCCCCGGGCCTCAGTCGCCGAGATCGCGAAAGATGTTCGCCTCGCTCGTGCCGTCGGGCCGATCCTCGCCCGCCGTGACCTCCGAAGTGTCGCGCAGCTCCGTGCGGCCGTCGGAATGGCCCACGACGACCATGTCGCAGATGTCGATGAAGAGGCCGTTCTCCACGACGCCGGGGATCTGGTTGAGTATCATCGCGAGCTGGCGCGGCCGACCGATACGGCCCAGATGCAGGTCGATGATGTGATTTCCCTCGTCGGTCACGAAGGGCACCTCGCCGTCCATGCGCAGGCGCGTCTCGCGGCCCATCACGTCCATCGCCTCGAGCATCTCCGCGATCAGCGCCTCGGTCGTGTCGCGCCCGAAGGGCACCACCTCGACCGGCAGCGGGAAGCGTCCGAGATGCGCGACCTCCTTGGCCGCGTCCGCGATCACCACCATGCGCTCCGAGGCGGTCGCCACGATCTTCTCCTGCAGGAGCGCGCCGCCGCCGCCCTTGATCAGGTTCAGGTCGGCGTCGAATTCGTCGGCGCCGTCGATCGTGAGGTCGAGCCAGCCGGCCTCGTCGAGAGAGACGACCTCGATCCCCTCCTCGCGGGCGAGCGCGGCGGTGCGGGACGAGGTCGGAACGCCGCGGATCTTCAGCCCCTCCTCGCGCACCCTTTCGCCGAGGCGGCGCACCAGCCACGCCGCGGTCGACCCGGTGCCGAGCCCCACGCGCATCCCGTCCTCGACCAGGTCGGCGGCTCGGCTTGCGGCCACGAACTTGGCCTTGTCCATGGGCGAGAGCTCTGCTTGCATGATGTGGTCTCCGGGTGTTGCCGTTCGCGCCCGCCTATAGGCGATGCGCCGTCCGCGGGCGAGGGGCAATTGGCACCGATCGCCCGGTCAAGCGTCGCAAACGGGCTTGCGCCCGGATCCGCGCTAGGGTGGCGTGGACGGCAGGCGGTTCCCATCGCGGCGGCCGAGAACCACGAAAGGACGTCCATGTTCCTCTCCGTCTTCGACATGTTCAAGATCGGCATCGGGCCGTCGTCCTCCCACACGATGGGGCCGATGGTCGCCGCGGCGCGATTCCTCGAGAAGATCCGCGTGGCCGATTACTCGGTGCGGGGGTTCAAGGGATCGCTGCACGGCTCGCTGGCCTTCACCGGCGTCGGACATGCGACCGACCGCGCGGTGATCCTCGGCCTCGCGGGTTTCCGCCCCGAGACCTACGACGCCGAGGCGGCCGAAGCGACGCTCGAGCGGATCGGGTCGGAGAAGCAGGTGGAGCCCGAGGGCCTGCCCGCCCTCGCCTTCGACCCTGAGAAAGACCTCGTCTTCGACTACGACCGGGCGCTGCCGGGACATGCCAACGCGATGATCCTGATGGCGACCGACGACCAGGGCGACGTGATCCTGCAGGAGACCTACTATTCCGTCGGCGGCGGCTTCGTTCTGACCGAGGAGGAACTGGCGCGCGGCAAGGACAGCGACGACGGCCCGCCCGTCCCCTACCCGTTCAAGACCGCCGCCGAGATGCTGGCGATGGCCGAGGCCTCGGGCCTCTCGATCGCGCAGATGAAACGGGCCAACGAGCTCTCCCGCGGGACCCATGCGGCGCTCGACGCAGGGATCGCCCGGATCTGGGAGGTGATGGACGCCTGCATCGACCGCGGCCTCGCGGGCGGCGGGATCCTTCCCGGGGGCCTCAACGTCCGCCGCCGCGCGGGCGGCATTCATGGCGCCCTCCTCGCCGAGCGCGGCACCAACCTCGCCCCGCCGCACACGATCAACGACTGGATGAGCGTCTACGCCATGGCGGTCAACGAGGAGAACGCCGCCGGCGGGCAGGTGGTGACCGCGCCCACGAACGGCGCGGCGGGGGTGGTCCCCGCGACGATCCGCTACTGGCTCGACCACGTGCCGGGGGCGACGCGCTCGAAGGTGCCGGAGTTTCTGCTGACCGCAGCGGCGATCGGCGGGCTGGTGAAGTACAACGCCTCGATCTCGGGGGCGGAGGCGGGATGCCAGGCCGAGGTCGGCTCGGCCTCGGCGATGGCGGCGGCGGGGTTCTGCGCGGTGATGGGCGGCACGCCGGAGCAGATCGAGAACGCCGCCGAGATCGCGCTCGAGCACCATCTCGGCATGACCTGCGATCCGGTGCGGGGCCTCGTCCAGGTGCCCTGCATCGAGCGCAACGGCCTCGGTGCGATCAAGGCGGTGTCGGCTGCATCACTGTCGCTGCGGGGCGACGGCCAGCACCTCGTCCCGCTCGACGCCTGCATCGAAACCATGCGGCAGGTGGGCGCGGACATGGCCGAGAAATACAAGGAGACTTCGCTGGGCGGCCTCGCGGTGAACGTGCCGAATTGCTGAGGGGCAGAGCGCCAGCGTTCGAGCCAGGGCACACCCCTGCCCCGCGCCACACCGCGTAGCGCAGATGGCTTGAACGACGCTCGGCGGCACCCATTGTGGCCCGACCCATGCCCCAAACAAGATCGGCATGGTTTCGGGGCCGCGCGAGGGCGGCCCCGGGTGGAGGTCAGCTCTGAGGGCGGGCTTGATCGCCCGCCGCCCTAGCCGCGAGCACCTGCGTAGTATTCGACCTTCTGCTCGAGACGACCGATCAGCTCGGCAAGCGACAGCGCAAAGGCGAAGAGGATCAGGATGAGGGCCCAGAAATGCCCCATCAGGAAGTTCTGGCTGTAGAGCGAGAACAATGCGCCGACGCCGATGATCGATACCAGCAGCTGACCGATCACCACGCCCTTGACGCCGCGGATGACGCCCAGCCGGATGCCGGCGAGGATTTCCGGAAGCGCCGACAGCAGCACGATCTTGAGGCGCTGGACGCGAGAGGCACCGAAGGAGAACGCCATCTCCTTGAGCGAGGGGGAGACATGCTGCACGCCCGCCCGCGTGTCGAGGGCAATGATCCAGACGGCGAACATGAAGACGGTGACGATGACCGTAGGCTCGCCCATGCCGAAGAGGATCATGATCACCGGCACCAGCGCCGAGAGCGGCGCCGACAGGAAGATGTTGACCCACATGTTCAGCAGCTTGTCGGCGGCCGGGACCAGCCCCATCAGCAGACCGAGCCCGATGCCCGCGACCACGGCGAGGGAGAGCCCGACGAGATAGCAATAGGCCGTGATCCGCGCCGCCTCGACGAAGCTCGGCGTGGTGACCACGTCGGTCATCGCGGCCAGAACCTCGGTGAAGGGCGGGAACAGCAGCATGAGCTCGAACTGGCCGACGATCTCCCAGACGACGATCCAGAAAAACAGGGCGGCGAACTTCGGGATGCGGAAACCGTAGAGGGTCATGACATCACTCCACGTATTCGCGCAGACCGCGCCAGATGTCGTCGGTCAGATCGAGGTATTCGGGGGCGCGGCGGATCGCGTCCGGATCACCGGTGCGATTGATGTCGGGATCGAGCACCTGCGCGACCCGCCCGGGCCGCGGCGACAGCAGCACGATGCGGTCCGACAGGTAGACGGCCTCCTCGATCGAGTGGGTGACGATGATGAAGGTCTTGTTCTCGACCTCGCGCAGGCGGATCAGGTCCTCCTGGAACTTCCGGCGGGTCTGCTCGTCGACGGCCGAGAACGGTTCGTCCATCAGCAGCACGTCCGCATCGACGGCGAGCGCCCGGGCGAGCCCGACCCGCTGGCGCATGCCGCCGGAGAGCTCGTGGGGATACTTGTCCTCGAAGCCCGCGAGCCCGACCTCCTCGACGTAGTGGCGGGCCCGCTCCTCGCGCTCGGCCCGGGCGACGCCCTGCTGCTCGAGCCCGAAGGCCGCATTGCGCAGCACCGTCGCCCAGGGCATCAGCGCGAAGTCCTGGAACACGAAGGCGCGCTCGGGACCGGGGCCGGTGACCGGTTTGCCGTTCACCCTGACCTCGCCGGCGGTCGGCTTCAGCAATCCCGCGATGATCTTCAGCAGGGTGGTCTTGCCGCAGCCCGAGGGCCCGAGCAGGCTGGTCATCTCGCCGCGCTTGAACTCGAGATTGATGTCCTTGAGCGCCTGGACGGTGCCCCCGTAGACCTTGTGGATCCCCTCGGTCTTGACGATGGGCAGGTCCACCGGCGTCGCTGTCGTCCCTGCGGACGATGCGGGCGTATGGGCAATGGCATTCATGACAGACCCCTTTTCTCGGGACGGAAGAGCGTGATCTCGAGGCGATAGAGCAGCGAGACTGCGATCACGGCGAAGGCCACGATCGATGCGATGGTTGCGTACATGTGAGCGAAATTGGCGACCGACCGGTGGAAGGTGATCAGATCGCCGATGCCTGTCGGCGTGATCAGCAGCTCGGCCAGCACGACCCCCGAGAACCCCTCGGCGACGCCGAGGCGGATGCCCGCGAACATCATCGGGCTGGCGGCGGGCAGGATGACCTTCGTGACCTGCTGCCAGCGGGTGCCCATGAAAGAGCGGGACATGTCGAGCAGCGAGGGCGGCACGTTCCGAACCGCCTTGTAGCTGTTGATCGTGATGACCGGCATGGCCAGGAAGATCACCGCGAGAACCTTCGAGGTGAGGCCGATGCCGTAGACGAAGGTGATCAGCGGGATCAAAGCCGCCATCGGGGCGGCCTGCATGGTGATGAAGATGGGCAGCGACAGGAACTCGACCTCCTTGCGCAATCCCATTGCGACCCCCGCGCTCACCCCCACGCCGAGCGAGAGGACAAGTCCGATGATCAGGGGCTCGAGCGTCCGCAGGTACGCCGCGCCCATCGAGCCGTCGAAGATCATCTCGAAGAACGCCGCCAGGGTCTCGAAGAAGGTCGGAAACGCGTAGTTGAAATTAGTGCGTCCAGCGATCTCCCACACGGCGAAGAACAGCGCGAGCGAGAGGATGCGCCACATGGCAGGCATCTGAGAGAACCGCGCGATGGAGCTGCCGGTCGGTCCGCCGGCAATCGCGGCGGGAACGGTTGCGGACATGGTCTTGGAACCTCGTGGTCATGAGACGGCTATGAGGACGCCCGCCCCGGAGGGCGGGCGCGGGTTTCGGTCACTGGGCCGACTTGGCCTTCTCCAGCGGACCGAAATCCCAGTAGCGCGAGGGATCCACCTCGTCCGCGCTGCTCTCGACCTGTCCGGCCGCGGCGAGGAAGTTGATGTCGTCCGCAACATCGGCGGGCTCGCCGCCGTCTGTCGGATAGACGCCCCCCTCCACCGCTTCGGTGTAGTAAGGGACCGCCTCGGCCGCCACGTTGTCCGGCAGGTCGGCCAGAAGCCCGTATTCCTCGCGCAGCTCGCCGACGAGCTCGGGGTTCTCGTCGATGTCGCGCCAGGTGCGCAGCAGTTCCTCGACGAAGACCTGCATGTCCTCGGCGCGGCCTTCCAGAACCTCGGTGTTGGCGTAGAGGGCCTCGTCCGTGGCGTTCACGCCGTCGATCGGGAGGCGCTTGAACTTCTCGCCGCCCCGTTCCTGCAGGAGACGGAAGTTCGCCGCATCCACGATCGAGGCGTTGACGGTTCCCTGAAGCATCGCCCCGGCACGAACCTCGGAGCCCGGCACGTAGGAGATGTTCGAAAACTCGATGCCGTGCTCCTTCTCCATGAGTCGCATGAGCGCTTCGGTTCCCGAGCCGCGCGAATGGACGGTGACTTCCTCGCCATCGAGATCCTCCCATCCCGAATAGACCTCGGAATTCACCACCGGGAAGAAGAGCAGCGTGCTCATCCGGTAGAACATGCGGATCGGAGCGTCCGAGTTCTCGATGAAGGCATATGGGGCGCCCACGCCGATATCGGCCTCGCCGCTGAGAACCGCCTGAACGGCCACGTCCTCGGAGTTGAAGTATGTCAGTTCCATTGGCACGCCGCGTTCTTCGGCGCGCTCCATGGCGATCAGCAGGTTGAGGCTTTCGACACTGGCGATGTCGCCCATCGCGACCCGCAGCGGATCGTCTTGCGCCAAAGCCGGCCCGGCGACCGCGATCGCCGCAGCGAGGCAGGCCCCCTTCATGAGATTGCGTCTGTCAGTGGTCATCTTTCTCCTCCCAGTTACAAGATGTCCTGCCGCAGGGGTCTCCTCCCGCCTCTCGCGGCCTCGGTGCGGGCTTTCAGCCCGGCCCATCCCTCACGGGAAGAGCCGGGCGGAAACTGATTTCAGATGCGCGCGCATGGCTGCGGCTGCGCCTTCGGGATCGCGGGCATTGATCGTGCGGGCGATCTCGTCATGTTCGTCGAAGCTGGAATGGTCCGGCGAGGGCCTGACATTGCGCCGCTCCACGGCGGCCCACGTGACGGCCCTGCGCGCGCGGTTGAGCTGGTCGAAGAACGACAGCAGCAGGGCATTGTCGGACGCCTTCGCCACGGCGCGATGGAAATTGTCGTCCTGGGTTTCGTACTCCGCCCAGGTCGCCGCGGCGCGGGCGCGTTTCAACGTCCGGTCGATCGCCGCCATGGCCTCCCCCGTGGCGTGGATCGCGGCTTCACGGGCAAGCGCGGGCTCGATGCAGAGCCGGGCCTGCATCATGCGGAGCGGCGTGAGCTGACGTCCCATCTGGATGAGCGTGTCCGCCTCCTGCTCGAGGTCGGGCGCGCCATCGCCGACAAAAGTGCCCTTTCCCACATGACGCCAGATCGATCCCGACCGTTCCAGCGCTTCCAGCGCCTGCCGCAACGCCCCGCGCGGAAGCTCGAGCTGCTCGATGAGCTGCCGCTCGGGCGGCAGCCGATCGCCCGGCCTGTATCCCCCCTCCCGGATGTAGTCATGGACGCGTGCTAGGGCGTCCGGCTTTCTGGCGTCGACCTGGTCCGTCATCTGTCCGATTCGTTTTGCTTCCTCTTCACTCTTGCACAGGACCGGATCAATCTCCAAGGATTGCTTGACCAAACCGACATCGCGCCGATTTTTCCGGATTGGTTCGGATTGATTTGCCGATCACGTCCCGCTAAGGGATTCGAGAGAAGAGGAGGACTTCAGTGACAGATTTCACCATCGACCCGCCCCAGACCGTCGGCCTGCCCGTCGTGGGAACCGAAGCGAAGTTCCCGGTGCGCCGCGTCTACTGCATCGGGCGGAACTACGCGGCCCACGCCGTCGAGATGGGCCACGACCCGGACCGCGAGCCGCCGTTCTTTTTCCAGAAAAACCCTGACAATCTGGACCCTTCCGGTGAGTTTCCGTATCCGTCCGAGACCTCGGACGTGCATCACGAGATCGAGATGGCGGTGGCGCTGAAGTCCGGCGGCTCGAACATTTCCGTCGATGAGGCCCTCGATCACGTCTACGGCTACGCGGTGTCGCTCGACATGACCCGCCGCGACCTCCAGGGGGAGCAGAAGAAGATGGGGCGCCCGTGGGAGATCGGGAAGGCCTTCGAGCGGTCCGCGCCAATTGGTCCGATCCATCCGGTCGAAAGCGTCGGCCATCCGAGCGAGGGTCGCGTCGAGCTGAAGGTGAACGGGGAGCTGAAGCAGGAGGGCGATCTCAACCAGATGATCTGGAAGGTGCCGGAGATGATCTCCTACCTGTCGAGATACTTCGAGCTCGCGCCGGGGGACGTTATCCTCTCCGGCACGCCAGCCGGTGTCGGCCCCGTGCAGAAGGGCGACGAGATGGTCGCGCATGTCGGCGGGATCGGGGATCTGACGGTTCGCGTGGCCTGACCCCGCAAGACAACCATGGTCGGCCGTCGCGGCAAGCTCCGCGCCGGCCCTTTGGCGACACAAGACATGCGGATGCCCTTGCGCCAGCGACGCCGGAGCTGGCCTGCGATCCGATCAGAGCCAACCGCGCCGCTTGAAGTAGAAGTACGGCACGATGGCGGAGGCGATCATCAACATCACCGCAAGCGGATAGCCGAACTGCCATGCAAGCTCGGGCATGTGGCGGAAGTTCATCCCGTAGACCGAGGCGATCAGCGTTGGCGGCAGGAACATCACCGCGACCACCGAGAAGATCTTGATGATGGCGTTCTGCTCGATCGAGATCATGCCGAGCGTCGCGTCCAGCAGAAAGGTGATCTTCTGCGACAGGAAACCCGCGTGATCGAGGAGTGAGTTCACGTCGCGCGAGAGCACCTTGATGCGCTCGCGCGCGTCCTTGGCGCTCTTCCGCTGCGCCGCCAGCTGGCCGAGAAAGCGCGCGAGCCGGTCGAGCGTCACGAGACTGTCGCGGATGTTCGAGGTGAGATCCCCCTTGCGGCCGATCTCCTCGAGCATGTCCTGAAAGTCCGGACCTTCCCCGGCCTCTCGGCGGAAGACGCGGCGCGAGATCGCGTCGATCTCCTGCGCGTCGCGTTCGAGGATGTCTGCGAGCCGGTCAACCACCGCCTCGAGCAGGCCGACGAGCACGCCCTCCGCATCCGCGACGCTGCTGCCGGTCCAGCCCCAGCGATCCGGGTACGACCGGAAGGCCTGCGGCTCGTGAAACCGCACCGTGACGAGCTTGCCGTCGGTCAGAACGAAGCTCACCGGGGCCATCTCGGGATCGTCGTCCTCGGCATGGGCGGGCAGGATCGCCGTCATGTAGGCCGCCCCTTGCGAGACGTAGAGGCGCGAGGAGACCTCGATTTCCTCCATGTCCTCGCGGCTCGGCACCTTGTGGCCCACGATGCCGGCGACGGCATCCTCTTCCTCTGGCGTCGGGTCGAGCAGGTCGAACCAGATCGCCCCGTCGCGCGGGCGCGGCATCTCGGTCAGGCCGCTCTCGTCGAGAGAATAGCTGCGGATCATGCGCGGGGCTCCTCGGGCTCTTTGGTCTGCCACAGCCGAGATAGAGGAGAGCGCCCCCCGGAACCAGCAATCGACACGCCTTGCGGGAGCTTGAAAGAATATTGCGCGGAGCATAGTGTGTTCTGAAACGTCAGCGATACTGCGACAGATGGGAGGCGCGGCCATGACGGCACGCGAGGAGGGCGCGCCGGAATCCGGGGATGTCGGACTTTACCGCGACATGCTTCTGATCCGCCGCTTCGAGGAGAAGGCCGGTCAGCTCTACGGCATGGGCCTCGTCGGCGGCTTCTGCCATCTCTACATCGGACAGGAGGCGGTCGTGACCGGTATGGAGGCGGTCGCGCGCGAGGGCGACCAGCGCATCACCTCCTATCGGGGTCACGGGCACATGCTCGCCGCGGGCATAGACCCCGGTGCGATCATGGCGGAGCTTCTGGGGCGCGAGACCGGTGCGTCGCGCGGCAAGGGCGGATCGATGCACATGTTCTCGCCCGAGCACGGCTTCTGGGGCGGACACGGCATCGTAGGGGCGCAGGTCCCGATCGGGGCCGGAATCGCGCTGGCGGAAAAGACCCGGCGGACGAACAATGTCACCTTCGTTTATTTCGGCGACGCCGCCGCGGATCAGGGCCAGGTGGCCGAGACCTATCGTCTCGCCGCGCTTCTCTCCCTGCCCTGCCTCTTCGTGATCGAGAACAATTCCTATCCCGGGCCTTCGGCGGCGCCGCGTGGTCCGCAGCTTCTGGAGCGCGCGCGGGCCTACGGGATCGAGACCGCGGCGGTGGACGGGATGGACGTGAGGGCGGTGCGCGAGGCGGCGGACGTTGCAGCACTGCATGTGCGCGCGGGCAAGGGACCTTATGCGATCGAGGCGCGGACCTATCGGTATCGCGGACATTCCATGGCCGATCCGGCGAAGTACCGCACCCGTGAGGAGGCGAGCCGGGTTCGGGCCACGCGCGATCCGATCGAGAGCCTGCGCGAGCGGCTGCTCGGCGAAGGTGCGGTGACCGAGGAGGTGCTGCGCGCCATCGACCGCGAGGTGAAGGACATCGTCAGCGCCGCTGCGGATGCCGCGCGGGAGGCGCCTGCGCCGGAGCCCGAGGCGCTCCATCTTCACGTGACCGCGGAGGCCTGACATGGCGACCGAGATCCGCATGCCCGCCCTCTCGCCCGCGATGGAGGAAGGGCGCCTCGCCCGCTGGTTCGTGGCCGAAGGCGACGCCGTCCAAGAAGGCGACGTGATCGCCGAGATCGAGACCGACAAGGCCACGCTCGAGTTCGAGGCGGTCGCCGCCGGACGGCTCGGCAAGATCCTCGTCCCCGAGGGCACGGCATCGGTCAAGGTCGACACGCCGATCGCGCTGCTGATGGCGCCGGGCGATACGCCGGCCCCGGCGTCGCCCGCCCGTCGCGCCCCGGTCGCCGCGCCGCGCGCGACCCGAAACGCCGCGATGCGGGAGCCGGGCTGGGAGGCAGGTGTCCATCTGGCGCCGCTCATCGTCCGGGAGGCGTTGCGGGATGCCCTGACCGAGGAGATGAGCCGCGACGAGGCGGTCATCGTGATCGGCGAGGAGGTCGCAGCGGCCGAAGGCCCCTACCGGGTCACGCAAGGATTGCTCGACCGCTTCGGATCCGCGCGCGTGATCGACGTGCCGGTGACCGAGGCCGCCTTCGCTGGACTGGGCATCGGCGCGGCCTTCGCCGGGCTGCGTCCGGTCGTCGAGTTCATGAACTTCTCCTTCGCGTTGCAGGCGATGGACCAGATCGTCAATTCCGCCGCCAAGACCCGCTACATGAGCGGTGGCGCGGTCTCGTGTCCGATCGTGTTCCGCGGACCGAACGGGGCCGCGGGGCGCGTCGGCGCCCAGCATGCCCAGTGCTTTGCGGCATGGATGGCGCATGTGCCCGGGCTCGCTGTCGCCTATCCCTATGCCGCGTCGGACGCGAAGGGGCTCCTGAAGGCGGCGATCCGGAGCGACGATCCGGTCGTCTTCCTGGAGAACGAGCGGCTTTACGGCAGGAGTTTCGATGCGCCGGAGCTCGGCGATCACGTGGTGCCCTTCGGGCAGGCGCGGATCTGGCGCGAGGGCGCAGACGTCACGCTCGTCGGCTATGGGCCGGCGGTGGGCACGATGCTGGAGGCAGCGGATGCCCTGGCGGACGAGGGCGTCGCCGCCGAGGTGATCGACCTGCGCACGCTGCGACCGCTCGACCATGCGACTGTTCTAGAGGGCGTTCGGAAGACCCATCGCTGCGTGACGGTCGAGGAAGGCTGGCCGCAGGGCGGGATCGGCGAGCATCTGGCGGCCGTTATCATGCGCGAGGCCTTCGACTGGCTCGATGCGCCGGTTGCCTGCGTTGCCGGCAGCGACGTGCCGATGCCCTATGCCGAAACGCTCGAGGCGCTGGCCTTGCCACGCGCCGAGGACGTGGTCGAAGCGGCAAGACGCGTGAGCTACCGGTGAGCCGGATCGAGGTCCTCGGCCGCGACGCGGGCGCGGAAGCCTACCGGGTCAGGGCGCATCTCGATGCCGGCACTTGCGAGGCGCAGGTTCCGGAATGCCTGATGGAAACGCTTCGCCCCGGCGAGCGGCCGAGCCATCAGGAGGCTTACGAGTGGATCGCGGCGCATCGCGCCAGGATCGCGTCCGCCGTGGCGGCGCGCCGAGGCGGGCAGGTGCCGCGCACGCCGTGGGACCTCGTCACGCTCTTGCGAGAGGACGGCCGGGATGGAGGATAACGCCCAAAACTGGCCGGCCCCGGGCGCGCGGCTCCGGGCCTCGCCGCTCGCGCGGCGCCTTGCGAGCGAATTCGGGCTCGATCTCGGCGCGATAAACGGGAGCGGTCCTGATGGACGGATCATCGAGCGAGACCTCGACCGCGCGAGGGACCCGGGTTGCACATGGCTGGCACGAGGCGGGGACACCGAACCCGAAGAAGGATCGGGGCGCCCCGGCGCTCGGTCCACGCTCGGAGACACGCATGCGTCGCCGCCGGAGCTGCCTGGCCAGACAGCGGAGCAGGAAACGGTCGAATCAGCTGAGCGGGCCCAGCCGGACGCAATGACCGAAGAAAGTCCGGACGCCATCGTTCTGCGCAAGCGCCTCACCATCGAGCGCCTCAGCCTCCTGCAGGAGATCCTCAGCGAGAGCCACGGGACGGTTCCGCTCTGGGCCTTCCTTGCCAGCGCCCTCCTGCGATCGGGGCATGGCCCGCTCGCCGTCGCCAAAGGATTTTCGGCGCCGGTGCGCCTCGACGCGTCTTCTGCCGATCCCGTGACAGGGCTCGCCGACCTTATCGGCGACCCCGGCGAGACCGCCTGCCTTATCGTGGATCTGAGCGGCGAAGCCATTGCGGGCGGCGCGCTTCCGCTGCCGGATGCGGTGGATATCCAGATCGCTCTGGGAGCGCCCTATCCGGGTGCGGCGGGCCGCGAGGTCGAAATCAGCGTCATGGCGCGGGCCAAGGGACGTGAGGCGCCCGATGTTGCACGGCTGCTCACATCACTCGCCGCGGCGCTCGAGAGCCCGGGAGTGCTCCTGTCGAACCTCCCGGAGGTCTGAGGCACGAGACATATCGGTAAGCGGCGCGGGCCCATCTGGGATTGCGCGCCGCTCACGACATCAATTGCCGCTGCCCGTCAGGTGCCGCCGCGAATGAGCTGGTCCATGCTGACCGACGGCTGGGCACATCCGGCCTCGCCGACGATCTTGGCCGGAACGCCTGCCACGGTCTTGCAGGGCGGCACTTCGGAAAGCACCACCGAGCCCGCGGCGATGCGGCTGCAATTACCGATCCTGATGTTACCGAGCACCTTCGCGCCCGCCCCGATGAGGACGCCGTCGCCGATCTTGGGGTGTCGGTCCTCCTCCTCCTTGCCGGTGCCGCCGAGCGTCACGGAATGGAGCATGGAGACGTTGTCGCCCACGACCGCGGTCTCGCCGATGACGATGGAATGGGCGTGGTCGATCATGATGCCGCGGCCGATGCGGGCGGCGGGGTGGATGTCGACGCCGAAGACCTCCGAGCAGCGCATCTGCAGGAAATAGGCAAGGTCCTTGCGCCCCTGGCGATAGAGCCAGTTCGCGACCCTGTAGGATTGCACCGCCTGGAAGCCTTTGAAGAAGAGCATCGGCTGCAGGAACCGATGGCAGGCCGGGTCACGCTCCCAGATCGCGACGATGTCGGCGCGAGCGGCGAGCGCCAGCTCGGGGTCGCTGCCATAGGCCTCGTCGGCGATCTCGCGCAGAATCTGCTCGGACATCTCGCCCGAGGCGAGCTTCAAAGAGATCCGGTAGGCGAGCGCGCGCTCGATCGTCGGATGATGCAGTACCGATTGATGCACGAGCCCACCGAGGAGGGGCTCGTTGGCCACCGCTTCCTCGGCCTCGCGCATGACGCGGGCCCAGACGGGATCGAGTTCGGCGACTTTTGCGCGGGTCTCAGCCATGACCAGCCTCCTTTGACGCAGGCAATCTAGCAGATAGGATCTGGGACCGAAACGCAAAGCCTGTCGCGGAAGCGATCACATACGCGAATGGCTCCGTGAGCTTGCAAGGGAATTTGCGGCCCGTCGCCGCGCAGCGGGAGCCGCGCAATGGCGGGGGGTGACCGCGGGGTTTCCGACCAAGAGCGAGGTCGCGTCAGGGACGGGCGATGGCGATCTGCGCGGCGGGACCGGGTCCGAACCGCGCCGAGATCTGCGCAACCGAGAGCGTGACATCGCCGTCCGAGAGATCCGCGGCCACTTCGGACGCGCCGTAGGCCCATGTCGGCGCCGAGGTCTGGACCTCGCGCAGGATCCTGCCGCCACGACTCACGCGCAGGAGATATGCCTCGCTTTCCTCGCCGAGCGGAACCTCCGCAAGGGACCAGTCGTCGCCATCGATCCGGGTGCGGCGGATCCACGAGATCGCAAGGCCTTGCCCGTTCGGCACGGCCCGCAGATGCGCCGGCGCATAGGGACGCAGGCCCACCCCGTCGAAGGCGCGCACGAGGTGAACGTAGGAGGGATCTCCGAGGGGCCGAGAGGCAGGGCCGATCCGGTAGTGCCTCTCCTGCCGCCTCTCCGAGGCGGCGAGGGCGATCTGCGCCAACCGCCCGTCGATACGGACGACCTTCGAGCCGGCAGGCCAGACCTCGGGCACAACGCCGTCGGTTCCGAACTGGCCGCGCAGCCGATGGGAGACGCGCCACCGGCGCTCGGCCATCAGCTCGGCGTCGCGAAACTGGATCAGCTCCCATGCGCCCGAGGTGCCGTCGCCGATGGCGAGGAGGTTGCCCCCGGCGAGGAACGCGGCCTCCGTCACGGATTGGAGCGCGCCCGAGAAAAGCCTGATTTGCACCGGTGCTCCGCGATCGACGCGGCCTGCGGGCGCGGCGGGAAGCGGCGTTTCGAGCAGGCCCACGACGGATCGCGCCGAAACGGTCTGGTTGAGACCATACCCTTCATCCGACGCGGAATCGAAGATCGCGACGCTGCCGGGCCAGGGGGTGGCGGTTAGCGCCACGTGAGGCGCGTGCGGCACCTCGCCCCCGCGCATGAGCGGCAGGTCGAGAAAGAGAGGCGCGACCGGCACCGCGGGCACGAAGGGGCGCGGTTTCGCCGGAGCGTCGGCAAAGTCCGAAGGCCGGTAGGCGGCGGGATCGATCCGTACCGCCTCGATCTCCTGACGGTCGGTCAGCTCGGCCCTGTCGATGCGGAAACGTGTCCCGTTCAGGCTGACGACGTCGCCGGCACCGAGCTCGAGGCGAGACGGCGGCAGGGTGAAGCGGACCGTGTCGCGGGCGAGGCGCGCCTCGGAAAGCCAGCGTTCGACCACCGCCCGGCCCTCTCCGCGCGTGAGCGAGAGGGGCGCGTCGCTCTCGCTGACCGCGTGGGTCGCGTCGTCGGGCAGCACCGTCTCTTCGGCCACCGTCTCGTGATCGCCGTCCGCCTCGAAGAAGCGCAGGCGCACGCGGCCCGCCATCTCGGCCTCGGCCTCGCGGGTCTCGGTGATGCGGGGGCTGTCCTCCGCCGACAGCGCAAGGCGCTCCTTGTCGAGATCCGTCGCTCCTGCGCTGCCGCGATTGCGGAACACCAGACGGCCGCCGCGTTCGATCGCGTCGAAGCCATAGACCAGCATCAGCGGCTGGAGCGCGCGGCGGGCGTCACCGGTCTCGGTCACGACATAGCCGCGCACGTAGCCGTGCAGCGCACTCACGTCGATATCCTCGAGGCCCGCACGAGCGCAGATCTCGGTCACCACCGAGGCCAGCGTCCGGGCGGAGCTGCGCCCGGTGATCCAATGCCCCTGGCGCCAGTTCGCCCCATCGGCCCAGAGCTCCGACTGCGCGGGAAACCACGGATAGGGGCGCGCGTCCCAGGCCCAGACGAACATGCGCGATATGTCGATCATCCGCCCGTCGTAACGGGAGGAGGCGGGGTTCTTCTCGGGATCGCTCCAGTAGAGATGCATCGCGCGCAGATACTGGTGCTGGATAAGCTCGTCGCGCTGGCCGGACGAATGGTAGGGCAGAAAGCTCTCGGACGACTTGGGGTCGAGGAAGACGTTCGGCTGGTTGGTCCCCTTGTCGACCGCGGGACAGCCGAGTTCGGTGAGCCAGATCGGCTTGCCGCACGGGATCCACGGTGTCGGCGATGCCTGACGCACGCCGCCGATGCGCTCGTGATGGGGCTGGGACCACCAGCGGCGGATGTCCTTGTAGCGGTAGACCCAGTCCTCGCCGAAGGCGCCGTCGGTGATCGGCGCGCGGGTCTGGGCGTCCCGCTCTGCGGCGCTGCGGTAGTACCAGTCGAACCCTTCGCCGCCCTCGATGTTGGCCTGCAGGTACCCAAGATCGTGGATCGCGCCCCGGGATGCGTCGGCGTGCTCGTCGCCATCGCGCCAGTCCGAGAGCGGCATGTAATTGTCGATGCCGACGAAATCGATCTCGGAATCGGCCCAGAGGGGATCGAGGTGGAAATAGACGTCGCCCGAGCCGTCGGTCGGGTGGTAGCCGAAATATTCGGACCAGTCGGCGGCGTAACCGAGCTTCGTGCCCGGGCCGAGGAGGGCGCGGGCTTCGGCGGCCAACCGCTTGAGCTGCATCACGGCGGGAAAGCCGAGATCGTCGCGGATCTGGGTAAGGCCGCGCATCTCGGAGCCGATGCAGAAGCTGTCGACCCCACCTGCGGCGACGCAGAGCGCGGCGTTGTGCAGGATGAAGCGGCGGAAGCTCCACTCGTCCGGTCCGGTATAGTTGACCTTGCCGTCCTCGACCTCGAAGTCTTCGGCCCGCGCGGTCCCGAAGAAGGCTTCCACCTCGGCGCGTGCGGCGGCGGTTCCGTCGGGCGTGCCGGTCCGGCCGGGCGCGACGCTCGCGGTGATCCGGCCGCGCCATGGCAGGACGGGCTGATCGGCCCTGCCCGCCCAGGGATCGCGCAGACCGTTGGCCGCGAGTTGCTCCATCAGGATGAAGGGATAGTAGAGCACGGCCTGCCCGGCGTCGCGCAAGGCGCGGATCGCGCCGGTCACGGCAGCGTCGGCGGGCGTGCCGCCATAGATCACGCGGCCGTCCAAGCGCGGCACGATCCCGGCCTCGGACCGGTCCAGACCTGCGACCTGCCACGGCATACCCTCGGCGTCGATATCGCGCTGCTCCACTTTGGGACGCAGCCGGCACATACCGCAGCACAGATCGTCTCCGAACCAGCTGACCACCAGCGACACCGCGCCGACATTCGGCAGCTCGTCCCGCATCATCCGCAGCGAGGTCGCGAGGTCCGTTTCCTCGGACGGGGTGTTGATGTTCACGAGCTGCACCGCGTCATCGCCGAAGCGCATATGCTGCTGAGTCGGGGCGAGGGTGTATTCGCCGGTGCCGGGCAGCATGGCGACGCCGCGCAGGAGCTGCGGCAGGGCATCCGCTTCGAGAGACGGGCGGGTGACCTCGACGCTGAATTGCGGCACGCGGTTGCCGAACCGTCCGAGGTCGAGATCCTCGATCACCACATAGGCCGTCCCGCGGTAGGCCGGCACGTTTCCGGCGCCCTCGATCGCCTCCATGACCGGGTCGGGAAGCTGGTCGGCACGGCCCTTGTAGACCCGCAGGTTCAGATCGCGCACCGCGATCTCCGCCCCGTCGGCCCAGACCCGGTTCACGCCCGTGATCTCGCCCTCGCACAGCGCAAGCGCGAGGCTGACAGTATAGCTGAAGCTGCGCACCTTCGGCTGCGGCGGGCTCCCCTTCCCCCCGCCGCCTTCGGTTTCGACATGTTCGGCAAACTCCGAGGCCCAGATGACTTGTCCGCCCACCCGCATGCGGCCGAAAACCTGCGGGATCGGCGCGCCCTCGGACGCGCCCGAGAGGCGGAACCGCTCGACCCGGCCGGTTTCGACGGCCTCGGTGCCCTGACCCATGACGCGCTGGTCGATGACCCTGCCGAGGGACGCTCCGGCGATCCGGCCGACGGCGCCCAACGACATGCCCAGGATCGAGGCGCCGGTCGACGCGCCGAAGGACGCGCCGGCGGCAGAGAGAAGCAGCGTGGCCATTGCGGGGTCTCCTTGCCGGGCAAGCGGCGGTCAGTCTGGAAAGGCGAAGCGCGCCGCGATCCGCCGCGCCCACGGGGCGGTCAGGGCGCTCTCGACGACGCCGTGGCCGGAATAGGCGTGAATGAACCCGGTCGGACCGGTCGCGATCCCGAGATGCTTTGCGACCGAGCCCGTCCGCATCCGGAAGAGCAGAACCTCACCGGTCCGGACCGGTCCGGACGGGACCGGGGTGAGGTGGCGGAGCGCGGCACCGAGAAGGCGCTCGTCGCCCGTGGGCTCTGACCAGTCGCTCGTATAGGCGGGCGGTCGTTCGGGTTCCGGCCCGATGACTTCGCGCCAGACGCCGCGGAGAAGCCCGAGACAGTCGCAGCCCGCTCCCCAGGTCGAGGCCTGGTGCACGTAAGGCGTTCCGATCCATCCGCGGGCGGCGGCGGCGATGTCGGGTCGTCCGGCGCCCGGGCTCGTCGCAGTCGGGCTCATCGGCGACTTCCCCCGGCATGCGCCTTGGATTGCGCGGGATGTACCGTCAGCCAGTCCTCGCCGGGGATATCGGGGAAGCCTTGGAAGTTGATCGCGTTGCCGAACTTTGCGCGGCAGGTTTCGAACCGCTTGTCGCAGCCCGCCGTGAGCCGCACGCGGTCGCCCGGCGTGATCGGCGCGCGGATCGGCTCCCAGAGTTCGAGAATGCGAGAGTTGCCGGCGAGGCTGTCGCGCTTGATCGCCGAGAAGAGACCGGCACCTTCGCCGTCGAGCACATCGAGGCGCCCGCGGACGAACCAGCCGGGTTCGCTGTCCGCCAGGGGGCCGAGCTCGAAGAGCCGCCCCTCGGAGATGCGGGCGATCTCGGCCTCGCGCCTGAAACCGCCGGCGGACATGTCGACCCTGCAGGAGGCATCGCCGAGAACGGCGGTACACGGCGCCTGGTAGACCCGGCCGATGGGCCGGTTGAGCGCCTCGCCGAGACCCCGGAGCTCTGCATGAAATGCACCGTCCTCGCGCCGGATTTCCCCGATATGTCCGCGAAAGAGAAGCTTGCGTGCTGCGGGGGCGGACCAGTCGACGAGCCAGGCGAGAACCTCGGCGCCGTCGAAGCGTCCGGCGGCGATGTCCGCCTCGGTGATCGCATCGTCCGTGAGCGCGCCCATCGCCTCGGTGTTGTCGACGGAGAGGCCGTTGCCCTGCTGCAGCGCGAGCGCGGTGAGGCCGGTTCCGGCGCGATAGGTTTGCCCGCCAAAGCTGAGGTCGCGGTCATGATCGGTGAAGCCGAAGGTCCTCCCGTCGCGGCGCGTCACTCCCCATGCCCGGGCGACCGTCGTGGTGCCGGTGGCGAGATGCGCGTGAAGGGCTGCCTCGGTCACGGGCGCACCTCGATCACCGGAACGGACGGCACCTCGCCCGCCTGGAAGGTGGCCATGTTCGCCTCGATCCGGTCGCTGTCGAACCGCACCGGCACGTCGAATTCGAACCCTGCGCGGATCTCGGCCCCGGCGGCGGGAGCCCTGCCGAAACTCAAGAGACCCGTCCCGGGATGGCAGGTGAAATCGCCGCCCTCGGCCAAAGCGGTGCCATCGACGGAGACGACGACGCTGCCCGCGACGGGTTTTTCGATCGGGCGCTCGTAGCCGTACCCACCGGAGCGGTAGACCTTGATGAGCCGGAAGGCGGACGTCGCGCCGTCGCCGGTTCCGATGCGCTGGTCGAAGGGAGAGACCGTCCCGGACGGCGCGCAGGATTTGAAGTCAGCCCAGTCCTTCCAGCGAAAGGCATGAAGACGGCCGCGCCGCGCCTCGAAGAAGGCGATGAGCTCGGCGAGATCGTCGAGCGCGCGGAGGCCGATGCCCGCATCGTAACGGCGCCGCGAATGGGCCCAGGGCGTGTTGCGTTCCTCGGCCCCCGAGGCCAGCGCGACGATGTCGGTGCGGCGCTCGGGGCCCCCGGACGAGCCAAAGCTGAGGCGGGAGGGGAAGCGGACGTCGTGGAAGGACATGGCGGTTCCTCTCTCAGCGGTTGCGTCCGCCGCGCGCGAGGGCCCGGCCCATCTGCGCGGCGATCTGGCTCTGGCTCCGGCGGAAGCCCTGAACGTCGGGGGTCGAGACGTTGATGGTGACATTGAGCGTCGGCGCGGAACCGCCTTCCGCCCGGACGCCGAGCTTGCCGTCTGGCGTGCGCGTGAGCGGCATGATCGCCTCCGGCCCGGCCTCGCCCATGAGCCCGGTGCCGCCGCGCATCGGGAAGGTCGTCGGCTGCGTGACGATACCGCCGGTGGCGAAGGGCATCACGCGTCCCCTCGTGAACGCTCCCTCCCGGGCCACGCCACCGCTGATCACGCCGCCATTCGCGAAGGGCTGCACCCGACCCTGAGCGAAGGCCCCGCCGGACGCGAAGGCCCCTACCCCGCCGAAGACGGCGCCGACGCTCCGGGAGATGAAGCCGCCCACCTGGTCGGCGACCGGCTTCACCGCCGCGCGCCAGGAGGCGTCGATCATCGACTGAGCGACGGAATGCAGCGCGTCCGACAGTTTCACGCCATCGAGCACCACGCCATCGATCGCCCGGCGGACGCCGCGGCCCATCGTGCCCTCGAACCGGCGCGCGCCAGCGCTCGACGCGTCGAGACCGGCGCGGATACGTTCCATCTCTCGGTTGAAACCCGCCGCCATCCCGGCCGCACCGCCGAAACTCGCCTCGAGCGCGTCGATCTCGTCCTCGAGCCTCTCGATATCGCTCATCTGTCGTCTCCGTTCCCAACCACGTCGTCCGGAAAGGCCACCATCATCGCGGCGAGCCCGCCCCGTCCCATCGGCTGCGCCCTCTCGCCGCCGCCGAGCATCATCTGCAGTTCCGCCGGGGTGAGCGCCCAGAACTCGGCCGGACGCAGGCCCAGCTGCCCGAGCCCCGCGCGCATCAGCACCGGCCAATCCACGCGCATGGATCTCAACCCTCGGACGGCATCATGAAGGCGCGGGCGAGCAGATCCGCCGCCGCGCGCGCCGCCGCGAGCGGACCGCCCTCGATCTGCACGTGCATCAGCTCGGCCGACGACCCCGACCAGCCGCCACCCCGCAGCCCCGCCACGATCACCGCGAGCACGTCCCGCGAGGTGAAGGCCGCGCCCTCGAAGCGTTCCGCAAGCGCGATCAGGTTGTCCGCGCCGAGGGCCAGCTCGAGTTCCGCCAGCGCGCCGAGGGTCAGCCGCATGAGGTGCCGCTCGCCGTCGAGCACGATCTCGACGTCTCCGCGCCAGGGATTGACCATCAGACCGACGCCTCGAAGGAGAGGCGGCCCGCCGAGGCAAGCGAGAGCTCGTAGGTCGCCTCGCCATCGTGGCTGCCGGCGTATTCGATGCCGGTGATCTGGAACGGTCCTTCGACGACACCGAAATCGGGGATGACCACCTGGAAGTCCGGCGTCTCGCCGTCGAAGAAGACCTGCCGCGCCCGGGCGTCGGTCGCGGCGTCCTTGAAGACGCCCGAGCCGCTGATCGCGGCAGAGCGCATGCCCGCGCCCGAGAGAAGCTCGCGCCAGCCGCCGTCACTGTCGAGCGTGGTGACATCCACCGTTTCGGCGTTGAAGCTGAGGCGCGTGGCCCGCAAACCTGCCAGGGTCTGGAACGCGCCGCTGCCGGTCGCGTCGAGCTTGATGAGAAGGTCCTTGCCGTTCTGGGCCGCCATGTCGGTCGCTCCCTGTCTTGGGGTGGGGGTCAATCGTCTTCCACGCGGGCGCGGAAGTTGAGGTCGATGCGCCGCCCGCCATCCGCCAGTCGCCGTGCGCGGGCCTTGAGGAAGCGCAGCGAGACCAGGCGCCCGCGGGCGAGCGCGAGATCAGCATCGGCAAGCGCGTCGCTCGCCGCGACAGCCACGGTCTTGGCGGCGAGAAAGCCCGCGGGCCCGCTCACCACCGCGAGCGTGAGATCGTGCCATGCACCCGAGCCTGTCTTGTCGGAGGCATCGCGCACCTGCTCGTCGCCGAGCGTGAGGTAGAGCCCCGGGGGGGTGCCGCTCGGCAGCGCGTCGTAGACATGCCCGCCCGTGGCGTCCGAGACCGCGGGATCGCCGATGAGGCGCTGATAGACGGCTTCCTGCAGGGCCGAGGCGATCGCGTAGCTCATTGCGCGATCTCCTCTTCGCAGAAGCAGGTGAGGTACCGCCCTGCCGGATCGCGTTCGGCCACCGCCCGGATCGGGAAGAGCCGCCCCCCCATGCGGAAGCGCTGCCCCGGGGACAGGACGATCGGGCGCACCGTAAGGCGCGCCACGCACCACGATGCGCCAGGCGGTGAGGGCGACAGGACCGCCGGCGATGCCGGTATCGCGCCCCGCACCTGCCTGAAGCTCGGCCCAGAGCGTGCCGAGCGTCGTCCAGGTCTCGGTGAAACCGCCCGAGCCGTCGGCGACCTTCACCGCTGTCTCGAGACCCAGACGACAGGCGAGACGCGGAGCACTCATGACGCGAACCCGATCCGCGTGCGGCGGTAGCGGGCCACGAGGCTCGTCACGCCGAACGGCATGCAGCCCTCGCCCAGCGCGGTCTCGTCGCGATATTCGTAGTAATGCGCAGCAAGCAGCATCACCGCCTGCGCAAGGTCCGCGGGCAGGTCCGCGAAGGTCCCGGCATAGCCCGCGACAAGCCGGACCTCGGCAGTGCCGCCCGTCGGGATCGGCGGAAGCGCGGGGCGGTCGTAGCGGAGCCAGGGCACATGGGTATCCGGCGTGACCCGGAAACGCGCGGCCTCCATGACCTCGGCGTGTCCGAACCGGTCAACGATCGCCACCTGCGTGATGCTGACGATCGGGGCGATCGGCAGCGGATGCCCTTCGGGCGTCGTCCAGGCGGGCAGCGTCAGCACGAAGGTCCGGCGGAGGAGCGCCTTCGAGGTCCGCGCCTCGATCGCGACGATGGCCGCACGCAGAAAGGAGGCCAGCATCGCGTCCTGAACGCTCTCGACCCCGAAGCCGCTTCCCATGCGCAGGTGCTGCTTGAAGGCGTCGAGCGGCATCGCCGCGTCGGAAAGGGGGGCTTCTTCGATGAGGATCATGCAATGCTCTCCGCAGGCCGTGACCGGCCGGGCCTTTGGTCCGGGGACCGGGGCGCCACGAGGCGCCCCGGCCGGCTCGTCACGCGACGTCAGGCCGCGCAGCGCAGCAGCTTGATCGCCGCGAAGTCGGAGACATCGCCGCCGACGCGCTTGGTGGCGTAGAAGAGGACGTGCGGCTTGGCGCTGAAGGGATCGCGCAGGACCCGCAGATCTGGCCGCTCCGCGATCGTGTAGCCCTGCGCGAAGTCGCCGAACGCGACGGGGAAGGCATCCGCCGCGACATCGGGCATGTCCTCGGCGATCAGCACCGGGTAGCCGAGCAGGCGGGCGGGCTCCCCGGCGGCGAAACCGTCGGCCCAGAGATGGCGGCCGTCGGCGTCCTTGAGCTTGCGCACGGCACCGGCGGTCCGCGAGTTCATCACGAAGCTCGCCCCGGCGCGGTAGGGCGCGGCGAGCGCATAGACGAGGTCGATCAGCGCGTCCCCGTTGCCGAGCCCTGGGGCCGCGCCGGTGACGACGTAGCCGAGAGAGCCCCAGCTCCAGCTCGCATCCGCAACCGCGGGATGGGTCAGGAAGCCGGTCGGCTTGTCGGCGCCGTCGCCCATGACGAAGGCGGCGGCTTCGGCACGGGCGAACTTGTCGGCGATGCGGCCCGCAAGCCAGCCCTCGATGTCGAAAGCGCTGTCGTCGAGCAGGCGCTGGCTGGCCTTCGGCATCGCGTTCAGCTCGTAGAGCGGGATCGAGATGCGTTCGATCGCCGGCGTGCCGCTTTCCGCGGTCGGGTCGGTCTCGTTCGCCCATCCGGCGCCGGCATCGTTGCGGTCGATCAGAACGTCGAAGGACGAGGCCTCCACATGCACCACGTTGGCGATGGCGCGCAGCGAGGCGGTCGAAGCCAGAGTCGAGCGGATCGCCTCGGCGGTCTGCGGATCGACGAGGTACCCGCCGTCCGAATTGATCGCGAGCGCCTTGCCCTCGAGCTCGATGCCGCGCAGAGCGCCGTCATCGCCGCTGCGCAGATAGGCGGTGAACGCCTTCTGGTGCGGGGCCTCGATCTCGGCCGCGGCGGCCAGTGCGGGACGGCGGAACGCCGTCGCGGTCTTGCGGTCAAGCATGTTCACTCGCTCTTCCTGGGCTTCGAGTTTGGAATGAAAGTCGGTTTTCAGGGCCTTGATCTCTTGGACGAGGCCCGCGATCGCGGTCCCCACCCGGTGGGCCGGAGACGCCTCGTCCCCGTCCCGCGCACATGTGTCGGTATTGCTCATGGTTTCCTCGTCCTTGGTCGGTCGGATGGACCCGCGTCAGCGGTCCGTCAGGTCACGGCGCGCCGCCTCGAGCGCCAGCGCCACGTCGCGCCAGGTCTGGGCGTCGGGGCTGTCGCCCTTGGCCGTGACCCGGGCACTGGACAGCATCGGGAAGGTCACCAGCGACACCTCCCAGAGCTCCAGCTCGGTCAAGAGCCGCTGGCCCTTGTCGGTCTTGGACGACTTCAGCGTGCGGTAGCCGATCGAGAGCCCGTCGATCGCCCCCGCCTGGACCAGCGCTGCCGCCTCGCGGCCCTTCGCGACCTCATCGAGGATGCGACCCTTGACCCAGAGCCCCCGGCCATCCTCGCGCACCTCGTCCCAGACCCCGATCGGCTGCAAGGGATCGTGCTGCCAGAGCATCTTGACCGCGCGCCTGTCGGCACCCATGCGCTTCAGCGACGCGGCGTAGGCGCCCTTCGCGACGATATCGCCGCTCTCGTCGGGCGCCCCGAAGAGCGAGGCGTAGCCCTCGATCCGGGTGCCGTCGGCGACCTTGAGCGTCTCGTCGGAGGGGCAGAACTTGGTTTCCAGGCGCATCGCCTTTTCCTTTCCCGTGCGCCTCAGGGCGACACGCTCACGAGGGATTGCAGGGCCTGGGCGAGGATCACCCCGACCACACCGTAGACGGTGATCCAGAGCCGCCGCTCGAGGCGCTCCATGATGGCCTCGATCCGGTCGAGGCGGGCGCCGATGGTCTCGATCCGCAGCGTCGAGAGACGCTCGTGCGCTTCGAGCTTGAGGCCGGGCGCGCAGGCGAAGGGCTCGTAGCTGGAGCGCGGCTCAGCCATTGTCGTCCTCCCCGCGACCCGGCTCGGGCAAGGCCGGCAGTCCCAGAAGCGCACGTTTCTCGCCATCCGTCAGGAACCCCGCGCCGGCAACGCGGGCCCAGAGCGCATCCCGTTCGGCCGAGAGAGCGGGCACCTGATCGAGATCGGGCTTGAGATCGAGCGCCTCGCCGGTGAACCGGGCAAGCCAGGTGCCGAGCGCCGCCGCGACCCGCGAGGCCAAGGGCAGGACGGTCAGGCGATAGAAGGCCCGATGCGCCTCCTGGTAGTTAGCGTAGGTCGCCTCTCCGGGGATGCCGAGCAGCATCGGAGGGACGCCGAAGGCCACCGCGATCTCGCGCGCCGCGGCTTCCTTGGTCTTCTGGAATTCCATGTCGGCAGGCGAGAAGCCCATCGGTTTCCAGTCGAGCCCGCCCTCAAGCAGCATCGGCCGCCCGGCATTCCGCGCACCCTGATGGTGGGCCTCCATCTCGGCGACGAGCCGGTCGTACTGGTCGGGGGAGAGCCCGCCCGCCCCGTCCGCACCGCGATAGACGATCGCACCCGAGGGACGCGCGGCATTGTCGAGCAGACCCTTCGACCACCGCGAGGCGGCGTTGTGCACGTCCATCGCGGCGGCCGCGGGCTGCATGGGCGAGAGCCCGTAATGGTCGTCCTGGGGGTGGAAGCTGCGCAGATGGCAGATCGCCGGTGCGCCCGACGAGACGTCGAACCGATGCGTCCGACCGCCGACCGTGTACTCGTAGGCGATCGGCCAGCCGTCCGGCCCCGGCACGAGACGCATCCGGTCCGAGCGCAGGACGTGCAGCTCGAACGGCGTGCCCGTCTCGCCCGCCACCGCCTCGACATAGGCGTCGCCGGAGAGCACGAGCTGGCCGTAGAGCGCCTCGAGAAGCTCGGCGCGTCCCTGCCCGGAATTGGGTCGCGCCAGGAGCGACAGCAGCGGATGAGTATCGTAGCGGCGATCGGCATCCTGAAGGACGAGAGGCAGCGCAGCGGCCGATTCGGCGATGAGCTTGACCGCGCGAAATCCGACCGGGTTGCCTGCGAACCCCGTGCGGGTGAGCGAGCCCGTATCCCGGGGCGACCAGACGACGCGGCCGGACGTCGCATAGGCGATGACCGGACCGGTGGCGCTCGCCTTCGCGTCCGGCGCCTTGTCCACGTTCCGCTTTAAGAGGTGAAAGACCATCCCGCCTGCGCTCCCTGTGCCGTCCGGGGCCGGAGGGGCCCGTTGTCGTTCGCGTCGAGAGGCAATCTCTCAGGCCGGGGTAAAGACGGCGAAATCAGAGCGTACGCAGGGACGGCGCCCACTTCGGTGCACGCAACACCAGCTCCGTGAGGGCCCAGACCAGCGCATCGACGCGGTCGGGCGAGCCCGGACCCTCGAAGCCCGAGACGGTCATGCGGCACATCTGCTCCTCGAGCTGTTCGAGCCCGGGCGCGTGGGACACCCGGCCCTGTTCGTAAAGCGCCGCGACGGGTTCGGCGCGCGCGACCTTGCCGCGGCTCGCATGCACCTTGGTGAGGGGCACGTCGGGATCGATCGAGCGGATCACCGCCTCGACCATGTCGCCGCCCTGATTCACCTCGGCGACGAGCCGGTCCGCCGACCACCGCTGCATTGCGCCGAGCGCGACGCGGGCCCAGCCTGTCGGCCCCTGCCCCTGCACGCTCGCATCCTCGAGCACCACGGCGCGGAGATCGCCTGTCCCCTGACCGCCCTTCCGGACGCCCGCGACCACGATCCCGCAGGTATCGGCCCCCGCACCGGACGAGGCCGGCGGATCCACCGCAACGACGATGCGGCCGCAGACCGGCACCTCGTCCGTCCTGGCGCCGTCGAGCAGCTCCTCGGTCCAGAGTGCGCCCTCGACATCGTCAAAGAGCACGCCGTCGAGCTCCTGCCGCCCGAGCCGGGTGCCCGCGTAACGCGCGCGCACCTCTTCCAGGAACGACTTTGCGAGGTTCGCCCTGTTCGCCTCGGTCGGCGCATGTGTCGTCACGGTGGAGGGCGACTGGAGGAGCCGCTTGAGCACCGCGACATTGCGCGGCGTCGTCGTCACGCAGACCTGGGGTTTTTCCCCAAGCCGAAGCGCGAATTGCAGCATGTCCCAGGTGTCCTGGCTCTTCTTCCACTTGGCGAGCTCATCTGCCCAGGCCCCGTCGAATTGCGGGCCTCGCAGCCCCTCGGGCTCGTGCGCCGAGAACGCCATCGCCTCCGCGCCGTTCGGCCAGACGAGGCATTTGCGGCTCGCCCGCCAGACCGGGCGCCTGTCGGGCGGCGAGCAGGCCATGATCCCGCTGTCGCCGAAGATCATCACCTCGCGGACCTGGTCCTGCGTCTCTCCGATCAGCGCGAGCCGCTTGCATCGCCCTCGGTCGAGCGGTCGCGGTCCCTCCACGACGCCGCGCACCCATTCGGCGCCCGCACGCGTCTTGCCGGCGCCGCGTCCTCCGAGGATCACCCATGTCCGCCAGTCGCCCGCGGGCGGCTGCTGGTGCGGCATCGCCCAGAGATCGAAGAGATACGGTAGCGCGAGCTGGGTGCCTTCGTTGAGCTCGTTCAGGAATTCCTCACGCCTGCCGGCACTTACGGAGGCGATTGAGCCTGCACCGGACTTCCGCCCGCGCTTCGTCGAGGTCGATCGCGTAGTCATAGGCTATCCCCGCCTCCCGCTTGCGCACATCCTTGATTTCGCTTTCCGTCTCGCGCGCGGCACGCAGCCAGTACCGCACGTCGGCCAGAAGCTTCGCGCCGTCCGCGCGGTCGCCGAGCTCGCCCGCATCGATACGTTCGCGCAGATCGCGCAATTCCTCGCGGATGCTCTGGAGCGTGGCCGCAATCTCCTCGCGGTCCCGCTCCAGCTCGTAGAGACGGTCCTTGAACGTGATGAGACTCATGCGCCCCCCAACAGAAAGTGCGCCGCGGGATGCGGCACGTTGGAGGCAGGATGGCAAAGAAGGGGTAATCCCGGACTGATCCCGAGCCCCCGGCGCCAATGTTTCGTTCAGATTGGTTGAGCGCGCGTGCGCCGGAACCGGTTTACGAGAGCGGCCAGATCAGCGGGATGAGCAGGGCGGAGATCACACCGACACTGATGTTGAGCGGAATGCCGACCTTGAGGAAGTCGCTGAACCGGTAGCCGCCGGGGCCGTAGACGAGCGTGTTGGTCTGATAGCCGATGGGCGTCGCGAACGAGCACGAGGCCGCCACCATCACCGCGACGACGAGCCCGCGCGGATCGATGCCGAGCGCCTCCCCCAGCGAGATCGCGATCGGCGTGACGACGACCGCCACGGCGTTGTTGCTCACCATCTCGGTCAGCAGGCTGGTCATCAGGAACACCGCCCAGACGATGAGCGGCCCTTGCAGGCCTTCGAGATAGGGCACGAGCGCGCCGACGATCAGCTCCACGGCGCCCGAGCTTTCGAGCGCCGCCCCGATCGCGAGCATCGCGAAAATGAGCGCGAGGAGCTGACCCTCGACGAAGGAGAACGCCTCGTCGGCGTCGATGCACCGCGTCAGCAGCACGACCGCCACGGCGATGACGGAGAGCGCGAGGATCGGCGCGACCCCGAGGGCGGAGAGGATGACGATGCCGGCAAGCGCCAGCAGAGCGATCGGCGCGTGTTCGCGGCGAAAGGCCCGCGCCGAGGGGTGGGTGACGTCGACGAGCGCCATCTCCTCTGCCAGCCGCTGGATGTCCTCCTGCGTGCCTTCGAGAAGCAGCGTGTCGCCCACGCGCACCACGAGGTCGTCGAGCTGCCGCCCGATATTCTGGTTCCGCCGGTGCACCGCGAGCGGATAGACCCCGTAACGCCGCCGCAGCCGGAGGGCGCCGAGCGAGCGCCCGACCATCTTGCAGCCGGGCGTGATCAGCACCTCGACCGTCGTCGTCTCGACCGAGGAGACCTGATCCACGCGCTTCAGCGATTTGTTGCGCTGCAGGCTCAGAAGCTCCGTCATCTGAGTGCGCAGGACCACGCGGTCGCCGACCTGCAGCTCCACGCCTTCGAGATCGCGGCGAAGCGACACATCGCCGCGGACCACGTCGATGAGCCGCACGCCGTCGCGCTTGAAGAGCTGAACGCTCAGCACCTCGCGCCCGATGAGGTTCGAATCGGGTGGGATCACCGCCTCTGTGAAGAACTTCATCTTGCTGCGGTCCGACAGCATGCCCGCCATGCTCGCCCGCTCGGGCAGCAGCCACGGCCCCGCGAGACGCAGGTAGATCACGCCCCATACGACGAGAACGAGCGCGAGCGGCGTCACCTCGAAGATGGTGAACGCCTCCATCCCGCGGCTGCGCGCCACACCGTCGACGAGCAGGTTGGTGGAAGTTCCGATCAGCGTCGTCGTCCCCCCGAGGATCGCGGCATAGCTGAGCGGGATCAGCAGCTTGGAGGGAGCAACGCCGAGCACCTTGGAGAGCTGCACGAAGATCGGCAGCATCACCACGACGACGGGCGTGTTGTTCATGAAGGCAGAAGCCACCACCACCAGCGCGCCGATGCCCGCCATGGCAAGCTTGGGATGACGTTTCGCGCCCGATTGCGCGTAGGACGTGACCACCTCCAGCGATCCGGTCCGCACCAGCGCCCCCATCACGAGGAACATCGCCGCGATGGTCCGGGGCGCCGGGTTCGACAGCACCTCGAGCGCATCCGCGTAAGGCAGCACTCCGAGCGCCAGCAGCGTCGCGACGCCGCCGATCGCCACCACCTCGGTGGGATAGATCTCGCTCACGAAGAGCGCGAACATGACCGCGATGACGCCGATGACGATCAGCGCTTCGGTGTTCTGTCCGCCGGTCAGAAAGTCCATGATTGTCGCGCCTGCCTCGAAACCCGCGCCACTCTGACGACTAGGCCGCACCGGCACAAGCATTTCGCGCGAGCCGCCGCCAGGTGGCGCGGTCTCAGGGCTGCGTCGCCTCGAGCCGCCCGCCCTCGCGCACCATCCGGATCAAGGTCGCCCGGCCGGTCCGGTCGTCGGTGTCAACCAGCACCCCCGAAAGCGTCGCCTCGCCGAGCGCGGGCTGGAAGCGGCCCTTCGACATGCCGGTGATGAAGCGGCGCAGCGGCTCGGACTTCTCCATGCCGATGACCGAATCGTAATCGCCGCACATGCCCGCGTCGGTCAGGTATCCGGTACCGCCGGGCAGGATCTGCGCATCCGCGGTCGGAACGTGGGTGTGCGTGCCGACGACGAGGCTCACCTTGCCATCGCAGAAATGCCCCATCGCCATCTTCTCGGACGTCGCCTCGCAATGCATGTCGAGCAGGATCGCCTGAGCCTGACCGCCGAGAGGATGCGCCTTGAGCACGGTCTCGACCGCCGAGAAGGGATCGTCGAAGGGGCGTTTCATGAAGACCTGCCCCAGCACCTGCACCACGAGGATCTTGCGCCCGCGTCCATCGGTGAAGAGGCGGTGCCCCCGCCCCGGCGCCGCCTTGGCGTAGTTGAGCGGGCGGATGATGCGGTTGTCCTTCTCGACCTGGCTCATCATGTCCTTCTGGTCGAAGGCGTGATCGCCGAGCGTGACGCAATCGGCGCCGGCCTCGAAGAGGACATTCGCGTGATCGGTCGTGAGGCCCGCGCCGTTCGAGGCGTTCTCGCCGTTCACGACGCAGAAATCGACCCGCCATTGCTCGCGCAGGGCCTTCAGACGGGTCGAGACCGCATCGCGCCCCGCCCGTCCCATAACGTCGCCAAGAAAGAGTATTCGCATGGGGCGCAGGGGTAGCCCCAGGCCGGCGAAAAGCAAAGCGCAAAACCGGTCGGGCCGGGCTCGAAACCGCAAGCCCGACAGATGCGGCTTCCCCATCGTCAACGGCGAATTCACCTCTAAATGAGACGGTCAGGCCCATGTTGCGTCTCGCCCTGATCCTCCTGCCGCTCCACGTCCCCGTCGCGGCATTTGCGACCGGTCCCTCGGATCCCGGCAGCGCCTTCGCGCGCTGCGAGGGCCGGCTCGCCGCAAACGTGGAATTCGGCTGGCTCTTCGGCGAGCACGACCAGGATGCGGACGCGTTGCGCCTGACCTTCTCGGATCTCGGGCAGGCGACCGGCCCGGCCGGAAGCCGTGCGCGGCGCGACAGCCGCATCCGCGCTAAGAGCGATCAGGCGCGGCTCCTTTCCGATGCCCGCTTCGCCTCGGACGACCGCCGCAGGCGCATCGCCGCCGCCACCGCGGATGCCCATTTGCGGCGCTGCCGGGCTCTCGTTCTCGGCTGACGCGCCCCTTGCCAATCGCCTGCGATGGGTGGACAAAGACGTCCATGGCGAAAAGCTCCGACAATCCCGCCGACCCGTTCAAGAAGGCGCTCGCCGAGGCCACCAAGGTCATGGCGCACGACCCCGAGCTGAGCGTCAGCTACTCGGTCGATCCCTCGGGCATGTCCGGGGATTCGATGCGCCTTCCGCAGATCTCGCGCCGGCTCGCCCCGGACGAGGTATTGCTGGCGCGCGGCACGGCCGACGCCCTGGCGCTGCACCGTCGCTACCACGACGCCGGAACCCATGCGCGCTACGCGCCACAGGGCGACATGGCGCGCGAGATCTACGAGGCGATGGAGACCGCGCGCTGCGAGGCGATGGGCGCGCGCGACATGCCTGGCACCGCCGGCAACATCGACGCCAAGATCGGCCACGACGCCGCCCGCAAGGGTTATGCCGAGGTGAAGGACGCCTCCGACGTGCCGCTCGCGACCGCCGCGGGCTATTTCGTGCGCCACCTCGCGACCGGCCGTGAACTGCCCGAGGGCGCGCGCAACGTCATGGAGCTCTGGCGCGGCCATCTCGAATCCCAGGCGGGCCCGAATCTCGAGGGGATCGAGGGCGCGCTCGCCGATCAGGCCGATTTCGCCCGCCTCACCCGCCGCGTGATCACCGATCTCGGCTACGGCGACCAGATCGGCGACGATCCCGACGAACTCGACGACGAGGCGGAGGATCAGGCCGAGGACGGCGCAGAGGACGAGCAGGATCCCGATTCGACCGGCAACGACGACGACGGCGAGGAGGATCAGGACGCCTCTCCCGAATCCAGCCAGGAGGATCAGCAGGACGCGTCTCAGGCGCAGGTTTCGGTCGACGAGATGGCCGACGAGGAAATGGGCGAAGAGACCGAGCTGCCCGAGGGCGAGGCTCCGATGGACCCGCCCCCGCCGCCGCCCGCCTCCGATGCCGACCCGAACTACACCGTCTACGATCCCTCCCACGACGAGGAGATCAAGGCCGAGGACCTCGCCGATCCGGCCGAGCTCGAACGGCTGCGCGCCTATCTCGATCAGCAGCTCGATCCGCTCAAGGGCGCCGTGTCGCGCCTCGCCAACAAGCTCCAGCGCCGCCTTCAGGCGCAGCAGAACCGATCGTGGGAATTCGACCGCGAGGAGGGCATCCTCGACGCCGGCCGGCTTGCGCGCGTGGTCGCGAACCCGACGACGCCGCTGAGCTTCAAGGTCGAGAAGGACATGGAGTTCCGCGATACCGTGGTGACGCTCCTTCTCGACAATTCGGGCTCCATGCGCGGGCGTCCGATCTCGATCGCGGCGATCTGCGCCGACGTGCTCGCCCGCACGCTCGAGCGCTGCGACGTGAAGGTCGAGATCCTCGGCTTCACCACCCGCGCCTGGAAGGGCGGGCTCGCGCGCGAAGCCTGGCTCAATGCTGGCCGCGAGCAGCAGCCGGGGCGACTGAACGATTTGCGCCACATCATCTACAAAAGCGCCGACGCCCCCTGGCGCCGCACCCGCGCCAATCTCGGCCTGATGATGAAGGAAGGCCTGCTGAAGGAGAACATCGACGGCGAGGCGCTCGAATGGGCCCACCGCCGTCTGGCCGGCCGTCCCGAGGCGCGGCGGATCCTGATGGTGATCTCGGACGGCGCGCCGGTCGACGATTCGACCTTGTCGGTGAACCCCGCGAACTTCCTCGAGAAGCACCTGCGCGACGTCATCGCCATGGTCGAGCGCAAGCGGCAGGTGGAGCTTCTGGCGATCGGCATCGGCCACGACGTGACCCGCTATTACGACCGGGCGGTGACGATCACCGATGTCGAGCAGCTCGCCGGCGCGATGACCGAGCAGCTGGCGTCGCTCTTCGACAGCGATCCCCGGGCGCGGGCGCGCGTCATGGGGCTGAAGCGGGCGTCTTGAGCGGGATTTGGGACCGGCCTGCGGCCGATCCGACCCGCCGCCGGGGGCTCCGCCCCCGGACCCCCGGGATATTTCCGTCAAGAAGAAGGAGACGCGCGTGACAGGCAGCGCGATGTTCCAGAGTTTCGCCGAGACCGCACGGCCCGAGCAGGGCCCGCCGCGCCTCGAGGCGCTGCGGGCAGAGATGGCGCGCGATAGGCTCGACGCGTTTCTCGTGCCGCGCGCCGACATGTACCAGGGCGAATACGTTGCGTCGCGGGAGGAGCGGCTGGCCTGGCTCACCGGCTTCACCGGCTCAGCGGGATATTGCGTGGTCCTGCGGGACCGCGCAGCGCTCTTCGTCGACGGGCGCTACCGGGTGCAGGCGCGCGCGCAGGTCGCCGACGTCTTCGAGAGGGTGGACTGGCCCGAGACGCAGGTCTGGGACTGGATCGCCGGGGCGCTGCCGGAGGGCGGGCGCGTCGGCGTCGATCCGTGGCTGACGAGCGTCGAGGGCCTGCGCAAGCTCGAGGCCGGTATCGGCACCGCGGAAGTCGTGCGCTGCGAGAACCTGGTCGACCGGGTTTGGGACGATCAGCCCGCCGCGCCGGTGGGCCCCGTGAGCGCGCAGCCTCTGGAGCTCGCCGGATGGGCACACGGAGACAAGATCGCGGGGCTCGCCGCGGAGATGGGCGAGGCGCAGACGACCGTCATCACCCTGCCCGACAGCATCGCGTGGCTGCTGAACATTCGCGGCACCGACATTCCTCGCAACCCGGTTCCGCACGCGACGGCGCTCCTCCACGCCTCGGGCTCGGTCACGCTCTTCATCGCAAAGGAGAAGCTCGCGGATCTCGGCGACCATCTCGGGGACGCGGTGACGCTCGCCGCGCCCGGAGATTTCACTGGTGCGCTATCGGATCTTCCCGGACCCGTCCGGATCGATCCCGCCTCCTGCCCAGTGGCGGTGGCAGATATCCTCGCGGAGGCCGGTATCGCGATCGACGAGGCCAAGGATCCCTGCCTCCTGCCGAAAGCGCGCAAGAGCGAGGCCGAGATCGCCGGGGCCCGCGCGGCCCATGCAAGGGACGCCGCCGCAATGGTCCGCTTCCTTGCCTGGCTCGACGCGCAGGCCCCCGGAAGCCTGACCGAGATCGACGTGGTGACCCGCCTCGAGGCGGAGCGGCGTGCCACGGAGGCGCTGCTCGACATCTCGTTCGAGACGATCTCGGGGGCGGGTCCGCACGGCGCCATCGTACATTACCGGGTGACCGAGAGCACCAATGCGCGCGTCGAGGAGGGCCAGCTCCTCCTCGTCGATTCGGGCGGACAGTATCGCGACGGCACCACCGACATCACGCGGACGGTCCCCGTCGGTGAGGTCGGCCCCGAGGAGCGCGCCGATTTCACCCGCGTCCTCCGCGGCATGATCGCGATCTCGCGGCTGCGCTGGCCCAAGGGCCTTGCCGGGCGCGACATCGAGGCGATCGCACGCGCGCCGCTCTGGCAGGCGGGGCGCGACTACGCGCACGGCACGGGGCATGGCGTCGGCAGCTACCTTTCGGTGCACGAGGGGCCGCAGGGGCTCTCGCGGCGCTCCTCCGTTCCTCTCGAGCCCGGCATGATTCTTTCGAACGAGCCCGGCTTCTACCGCGAGGGTGCCTATGGCATCCGCATCGAGAACCTGATCGTCGTGCAGGAGGCCGCGCCGTTGCCCGGCGGGACCATGGACGCCATGCTCACCTTCGAGACGCTGACCTACGTGCCGATCGACCGGCGGCTGATCGTGCCCGAGATGCTGACGGCCGAGGAGCGCGACTGGCTTAACGCCTACCACGCCACCTGCCATGCCCGGCTCGAGACGCTGGTCGAGGGAGAGGTGCGCGACTGGCTCGATGCGGCGACGGCGCCGATCTGACATGATCCTGTGACCTCGGGCGAGGCACATGGGACGACAACGGACAGGGAGAAGACACATGAGCGACGACATCAGGATCCGCCCCGCGGAGGGGACATGGGTGGTGCGCGCCGGAGGTGCGGTGCTGGGGGAATCCTCGAACGCGCTCGAACTGAGCGCTCCCGGCCAGCCCGACCGGATCTTTTTCCCGCGCGAGGACATCGCGATGGCCTTCCTCGACCGGACGGATCACGTCACGCACATGCCGGGCATGGGGAAAGCGGTGCATTTCTCGATCATGTCCAAGAGCCGCACATATCTTTACGCTGCCTGGAGCTACGAGGAGCCCGAGGACGCCGCCTCGCGGATCAAGGATCACCTCGCCTTCGAGGTGCAGGACGGCGTCGACGTCGAGGAGCTCTGACGCGCCGCGTCAGCTGTGCTCTTCCTCGGCCGTCGCCGCGAGGGCCCGGTTGTAGGCCTTGAGCGCATCGACGTGGAAGAGCGCGCCCTGAAGCTCCAGCGCGCCGGTTTCGCTGGCGCGTCGCACCACCGGCAGGAAGGCGACGCCGGTCTCCTCGAAGCGCGGCAGGGCAGTCTCGAGCGTCGCGGTCTCGTTCACCGAGAGGCCCTTCTCGATCATCGACAGGCACGTCTCGGAATCCGCGGCGCCGAGATCCGTCGGCTTGCGCATCAGCCCTGCCACGCGGAACATGCAGAGCAGATACGCCTGGGGACCCGCGGCGAGATGCACGTTGCGGCGCTCGATCTGGCTGAGGAAGAACGACCGGTGCACGATCCGACTGGCGAGCGCCGTCGACATCGATACGCTCACCATCACCGCGAGCCCGGTCTGCCAGTCGCCGGTGAGCTCGAACACGATGAGCGTCGTCGAGATCGGCGCGCCGAGCACCGCCGCCGCCACTGCCCCCATGCCGGCCAGGGCGTAGAGCGTGTGCGATCCCGACTGGTTCGGGAACGCACCCGTCGCGATCAGCCCGAAGGCGAGCCCCGTCAGCGCCCCGACCATGAGCGAGGGCGAGAACACCCCGCCTCCCATCCGGCCCGCGAGGGTGATCGCCACCGCGACGACCTTGATCACGACGAAGACGATGGCCTCTCGCGCACCGAGGCCGCCGGTCAGCGCGAGCGAGGTCGTCTCGTAGCCGACGCCGATGATGTGCGGAAACCCGATGGCGAGCGCCCCCAGCAGAAGCCCTGCCGCTGCGGGGCGCAGCATGTGGGGCACGTTCAGGCGCTTCTGCGCCGCTGTGGCGAGATCGTCGGAATAGAAGATCGCCCGCATCATCGCGACCGCCACCAGACCGCAGACGAGCCCGAGGATCAGGAAGGCGGGCAGCTCGAGGTAGAACTCGACCGTCGTCGTCCCGTTGAGCCGGAACTCGGTCACGTCGCCGAAGGCCAGCCGGTTGATCACGGTGCCCGCCGCGGATGCGATCACGATCGGCGCGAAGGCGTGGAGGGCGAAGTGCCGCAGGATCACCTCGAGGGCGAAGAGCGCGCCGGCAATGGGCGCATTGAAACTCGCGGAGACCGCCGCCGCCACGGCGCATCCCAGAAGGTCCCGCCCGGTGATCCCGTCCGCCTTGATGCGGTCGGCGATCCAGCTCGAGATCAGGGCGGCGAAATGCACCACCGGCCCCTCGCGCCCCGAGGATCCCCCGGTCGAAAGCGTGATCCAGGAGGCGACGAAGGAGGCGATGCCCGGGCCCCTCTCGATACGCGCATCGCGGAGCGCGGCCGCCTCGATGACGTCGGCGACGGATCGCACCTGCCCGTCCTTGGTGAAGCGCATCATGATCGCGCCGACGACGAGCCCGCCCGCCGCCGGGATCAGCAGGATCCAGTACCAGGCGAGCGTCGCGACGTAGCTGTGCAGGAGCGAGACGTCGTCGGTCCCGTAGAGCGCCGATTGCAGCCCGTCGATGGCAAGGCGGAAGCCCATGGCGGCAAGGCCCGCGAATATGCCGATGACAAGAGCCAGAAGCCAGAACCAGAGCTGCCTCCGGCCGGGGAGAAAGGTCGAGGAGTCGTCATGGCGCAGCGAAGCGCGCCGCGCCGCCATATTGGCCGGCGCATCGCTCATGAGGCGAACACTCCGCTCATCCCTCCGTCCCCCGAACGGTCCGGCATGAAACTCCTTTCCAGGCGACGTCAAACCGCGGTCGCATCGCGCGCGAGTAGAATGGGCTCCGATGGGCTTGTCCACCGGGTCCGGCCGGAAATCCGGGCGATGCGGCGATCAGGCTTCGGTCATCGGGCAGAGCGGCGACGGCTGGTCATCCCTCACTGACATTCACTTACGTCCTGGCAACCGCCCACCGAGGGGGCCGTGGTGGAAAACCGGAACCGTCTGCGCCCGGGCCGGCGGCCCAGGGCGCTCGCGTACCTCCTATCCCGCCAGAAGAGCGCGGGCGGCGGCGCGCGCCTCTTCCGTGACGGTGTCGCCCGAGAGCATGCGGGCGATCTCGCCCTCCCGGGCTCCGGCATCGAGGGCGGTGACGGTCGAGGTCGTAACTTCGTCCGCGACGCTCTTCTCCACCCTCCAGTGATGCGCGCCGAGAGCCGCGACCTGCGGCGAATGCGTGACGACGAGCACCTGTCCTTCGGCGGCGAGCTGCGCAAGGCGCCGCCCGACCGCATCCGCGGTGGCGCCCCCGACGCCGCGGTCGATCTCGTCGAAGATCATCGTCACGCCCCGGTCACGCTCCGCAAGGCAGACCTTGAGCGCCAGAAGGAACCGCGACAGCTCGCCGCCGGACGCGATCTTGTTGATCGGTCCCGACGGAGCGCCGGGATTGGTCGCGACTGTGAAGGACACCGCATCACGCCCCTCGGGACCAGGCGCGGCCTCCTCGACCTGGGTTCGGAAGACCGCGCGCTCCATCTTCAGCGGCGCGAGCTCGGCCGACACGGCCTTGTCGAGCCGCAGGCCGGCCGCGGTCCGTGCGGCCGTCAATCCGCTGGCCGCCGTGTCGTAGGCCGCCTCCGCCTCTTGCAGGTCGGACCTCAGCCCGTCGATCCCCTCGGCGCCCCGATCAAGCGCATCGAGACGCGCCGACAGCGAGGCGCGCAACTCGGGCAATTCGTCAGGCGTCATCTGGTGCTTGCGGGCAAGGGCGCGGATCGCGAAGAGCCGCTCCTCGGTATTCTCGAGATCGCTCGGATCGAAGGACAGCCCGCTCAGGCACGTCTCGACCTCCGACACGGCATCGCCGAGCTCGACCATCGCCCTGTCGAGAGCCGCAAGCGCGCCGTCGAGCGCTCCCTCGGCCCCGTCAGCGGCACCTTCGAGCCAGCGGCTCGCGTCCGTAAGGTTCTGTTCTGCCCCTTCGGAAAGGGCGGCATGGGCTTTCGCGATGTCCTCGCGGATCCGCGCCGCGGCCTGCATCCGGCGCCGCGCGACGTCGAGCGCCTCTTCCTCTCCGGGCTCGGGCGCAAGCTCGTCGAGCTCCTTCACCGCAAACCGCAGGAATTCCTCTTCCGCCCGCGCCGCGTCGAGCGCCTCTTCGGCCTCGCGCAGGGCCTTCGCCGCCGCCGCCCGGGCGGCCCAGGCCGCACGCACGGCCGACAGCTCGGCCGCGACGCCCGCGAAATCGTCGAGGATCGCCCGATGTCCCTTCGGGTCGAGCAGGCCCCGGTCGTCGTGCTGCCCGTGCAGCTCTACCAGGGTCTCGGAGAGACGCCGGAGCACCTCGCCCGAACAGCGACGGTCGTTGACCCAAGCGGTCTTGCGTCCGTCCGTCGTGTTGACCCGGCGCAGGATCAGCTCGGGGCCGGCATCGAGGCCTGCATCGTCGAGCACATCGCGCGCGGCATGTCCCTCCGGCAGATCGAAGACGGCGATCACCTCGCCCTGTGCCGCCCCATTGCGAACCAGTTCGGCCCTGCCCCGCCACCCGAGCACGAAGCCGAGCGCATCGAGCAGGATCGACTTGCCCGCCCCGGTCTCGCCGGTCAGAACGTTCAGACCCGGCTGGAAGGCGAGGTCCAGCCGCTCGATGATGAGAATATCGCGGATCTCGAGAGCACGAAGCATGGCTCAGGATGTAGGGCCAAAGCGGCCGGAACTGCAACGCCCGGCAGAACTCGGCCCCGGCCCGTTGCGGATCCGGCCCGGAACCGTTGCGAGATTTGTCAGAGCCACTCGCCCTTCACGGTCTGCCGGTAGATCGCCGAGAGCCAGTTGTCCCCGATCGATTGCGGCGAGAGGCCCTGCCCCGTCAGCAGCGCGTAGCTGTCCTTGTACCAGGCCGTCGAGCGGTAGTTGTAGCCAAGGATCGCTCCCGCGGTCTGCGCCTCGTCGGTCAGCCCGAGCGAAAGATACGCCTCGACGAGCCGGTGCAGCGCCTCGGGCGTGTGCGTGGTGGTCTGGAAATCCTCGACCACGACGCGGAACCGGTTCACCGCCGCGGCGTAATGCTGGCGCTTGAGGTAGTAGCGCCCGATCTCCATCTCCTTCCCCGCGAGGTGGTCGAAGGCGAGGTCGAACTTCAGGATCGCCGAGCGCGCGTATTCGCTGTCAGGATAGGTCTCGATCACCGCGCGCAGGCTCTGCAGCGCCTGGAAGGTCAGGCCCTGGTCCCGGCCCACTTCCTCGATCTGGTCGTAATAGCTCAGCGCCAGAAGGTACTGCGCGTAGGCTGCGTCGTCCTCGAGCGGGTAGAAGTCGATGTAACGCTGCGCCGCTGCGCGACTGTTCTCGTAGTCGCGATCGCGGTGAAAAGCGAAGGCCTGCATGATGAGCGCCCGCTTGGCCCATTCCGAATAGGGATAGAGCCGCTCGATCTCGCCGAAATATTCGGCAGCATCCTCGGGCCGATCGCGCTCGAGCTCGAACTCGCCGCGCTCGAAGATCTGCTCGGCCGTGAAGTTTTCGAGCGGCACGCCGCCAGGGCCCGTTCCGGGCCGTTCCTGAGCACCACACCCCGCGAGCGCGCCCGCGATGAGCATGCTCCCGATCAAGGAAAACCGCGCCACGCCGCCTGCCATGCCCGAACACCCTCGCGTCGTTTCGGAGGACGTCTGCGCGCCCTCTCCTGTCTCCGACTGGCTCTAGCACAGAAGTTTCCGGGGCAAAACGGCTTTGGCTCACGCCACCGTGTCATGCGCAGACCCCTTCTGCACAAAGCAAAAACGCCCCGCCAAGAAAGCGGGGCGCCGACCGGGCGCAAAATTGCACGTGATGTCACGCGACCGCCGGAATCTCCTGCGGCTGGATGTTCACGCCCGGCAGACGCGCGCGCGTGTCCTCGTCGATCTCGACCATCCGGAACGCGTCGGGGTTCCGGAAGAGCTCGTGCAGCAGCAGGTTCGTCATCGAATGACCTGCACGAAAGCCCTCGTAATGGCCAAGGAGCGGCTTACCCGCGAGAGCGAGATCGCCGAGCGCGTCTAGCATCTTGTGACGGACGGCCTCGTCCGCGTGCCGCAGCCCGCCGGGCGACAGGACACGGTCGCCCTCGACCACGACGGCATTCTCGAGCGTGCCGCCGAGCGCGAGGCCCTGCGCGTGCATCGCATCCACGTCCGCCTGCCGGCAGAAGGTGCGGCTGTCCGAAAGCTCACGCACGAACGTGCCGTTCGAGAGATCGAGCGTTTTCTCCTGCGTGCCGATGGCGGCATCGTCGAAATCGATGTGGAACCGCATCGAAAGCCCGCGGGCCGGCGACAGCCTGGCCCAGCCCTTGGCGGTCCGGATCTCGACCGGAGCCAGAACCTCGAGCGCGCGCACCGGCTCCGGAAGCCGGCGCAGTCCGCGGTCGAGGATCGCGCGCACGAAGGGTGCGGCGGAGCCGTCCAGGATCGGCACTTCCGGCCCGTCGATCTCGATCAAGGCATTGTGGACGCCGCAGCCCGCAAGCGCGGCCATGACATGCTCGATCGTCTGGACGGCCACGCCGGCGGCATTCACGATCCGGGTGCAGAGCGGCGAGCGCTCGACCGAATCCCATATCGCCGGCACGAGCGTATCCCCGAGCCGGATATCCGTGCGCTTGAACCACACGCCGTGATCCGCGACCGCCGGACGGATGGTCAGGCGCGCGGGACGACCCGAATGCAGGCCGACACCGTCTAGGGTGATGGGGGCACGAACTGTGGTCTGCACGTCAATCTCCGATCTTCGCATGGGGCTCTGGCGGCCCGTTGGCGTCTACCGGGAGATAGAGATCGCCGCCATTCCACTCAAATCAAAGATTGCAACGGCGTGTTACATTCGTAACTCTTTGCTCAAAAACGAAAAAATGCCCCCTCCAAAAGAGGGGGCACCGTGAGTGTGACCGGAATGGGCCCGGATCGGGCCGTCAGTTGGCCTGGCGACGCAGGAATGCCGGGATCTCGATCTTGTCCTGATCGGCATCGGCCTCCTCGTCGCGCATCGGTTCCGGACGGCGCGACTGCACCGGCGGCTGACGCCGTGCGGCCGCCTGACCGCCACCGCCCGCGGCCTGCGCCTCGTGGTGGCCCGTCATCCGGTTGATGAGCGAGTTGATACCGAAGCGGGGCTTGTCTGCTTCGTGCTGCGCCGGCGCTGCCTGAGGCTGGGGCTGCTGGCGCGGGGCCTGGCCTTCGGGACGCGGACGCTGCGTTGCCGCCTGAAGGCGCGCAAGCGCTTCCGGGGTGGGGGTCCCGGGGGCCGGGGCCTTCGGCGCAACGAACGCCTCGGAGCCCTGCTCGTCGGCTTCGATGGACTGCGCACGCGGCTCGAACTGGGCCACTTTCGGCTGGTAGGCCGGCAGCGGCAGGCCGTCGTCGCCGGCCTCGTCCTCGGCGACGCGCTGATCGCGCTGCACCGCCGCGTCGTCGAAACGCTCCTGACGGCGCGCGGCTGCGGGTTCCTGGCGCGGAGCTTCCTCGATGTCTTTCGGCGCGGCGTGCGTGACGTCCTCGACCTCGACGTTGTGCTTGAGCGGCTCGCGCAGGCTGCGGCGCGGCACCGGAACCTCGAAGTTCACGTCGGCCGCGTCGATGCCGGTCGCGACGACCGAAACGCGCATCTTGCCTTCCATCGTCTGGTCGAGCGTGGAGCCGACGATGATGTTGGCGTCCGCGTCGACTTCCTCGCGGATGCGGTTGGCCGCCTCGTCGAGCTCGAACAGCGTCAGGTCGTGGCCGCCGGTGATGTTGATCAGCACGCCCTTGGCACCGCGCAGGCTGATCTCGTCGAGCAGCGGGTTCGCGATGGCCTTCTCGGCGGCCTGGATCGCGCGATCCTCGCCCTCGGCCTCGCCGGTGCCCATCATCGCCTTGCCCATCTCGTCCATCACCGCGCGGACGTCCGCGAAGTCGAGGTTGATGAGGCCCGGACGCACCATGAGGTCGGTGACGCCCTTGACGCCCTGATAGAGCACGTCGTCGGCGAGGCTGAACGCCTCGGTGAAGGTGGTCTTCTCGTTGGCGAGCCGGAAGAGGTTCTGGTTCGGAATGATGATCAGCGTGTCCACGACCTTCTGGAGCGCCTCGACGCCCTCCTCGGCCTGGCGCATCCGCTTGGAGCCCTCGAACTGGAACGGCTTGGTCACGACGCCAACGGTCAGCACGCCGAGCTCGCGCGCGGCCTGCGCGATGATCGGTGCGGCGCCGGTGCCCGTGCCGCCGCCCATGCCGGCGGTGATGAAGCACATATGCGCGCCGGCAAGGTGATCGACGATCTGCTCGATCGACTCCTCCGCCGCGGCCGCGCCCACGCTCGCCCGCGCCCCGGCGCCGAGCCCCTCGGTCACCTTCACGCCGAGCTGGATGCGGCTTTCCGCCTGCGCCTGCTGCAGCGCTTGCGCGTCCGTGTTGGCGACGACAAAGTCGCAGCCGTCGAGCGCCTTTTCGATCATGTTGTTGACGGCATTGCCGCCTGCCCCGCCCACGCCGAAGACCGTGATGCGCGGCTTCAGTTCCTCGTGACCGGGTACTGAAAGGTTGAGTGTCATCTCTGATCCGCCTGCTTGCTTGGGGCCGCGGGGCCCATTTTCCGCTTCTTTTGGACGATCCTATCGTCCTGTGTCCCCGACGTCACGCAAAAATCACCACATCTCCACAAAATCTGTCCACTCATCTTGACGTGTCCGCGGGATTTTGCCGACACACCCAGATCTTGCGATCACCAGTTCTCCCTGAACCATTTTACCGCCCGCTGCAGCGACTTCGCGGGCAGGCGGTCCACCGGGATCTCGAAATCCCACCATTCGTCCTGCGGATGCGCCGCAAAGAGGCAAAGGCCGACGGCGCTCGCGAATCCGGGGCCCGTGGCGGCCTGCGGCAGGCCGTGCACGCGCATCGGGCGGCCGAGGCGCACCTGCTGGCCGAGGATCTTGGAGGCGAGCCCGTCGAGCCCCGGGATCTGGCTCGCGCCGCCGGTGAGAACGATCTGCTGCGAGGGCAGGTATTCGAACCCCGCCGCATCGAGCCGTGCCCGCACCTCCTCGAGGATCTCCTCGACGCGCGGGCGCATGATTCCGATCAGCTCGGCCCGGCTGACGGTGCGGCGGTCGTGCTCCCAGTCGCCGGTATCGCCGCCGATCTCGATCATCTCGCGGTCGTCCATGCCGGTCGCGACGACGCCGCCATAGAAGGTCTTGATCCGCTCCGCCGTCGCCATCGGCACCTGCAGGCCCATGGAGATGTCGCCAGTGACGTGATCGCCGCCCATCTTGACCGTGTCGGCCGAGATCATGTGCTTCTTCATGAAGATCGACACGCCGGTCGCGCCGCCGCCGAAGTCGATGCAGGCCGCGCCGAGCTCCTGCTCGTCCTCGACCAGCGCCGAAATCCCCGAGGCGTAGGCGGAGGAGGCGATGCCCGCGAGCTCGAGATCGCAGCGCTTCACGCAATGGGCGATGTTCTGGATCGCCATCGCGTCGACCGTCAGCATGTGCATGTCGGTCGACAGCGTCTGCCCGATCTGGCCGCGCGGATCCGAAAGGCCCGAGCGGTGGTCGAGCGCGAAGTTCACCGGTTGCGCGTGCAGCACCTCGCGGTCGTGCCCGAAATCCGGCACGTCGCAGGACGACAGCACCCGGGCGATGTCCTGCTCTCCCACGTGGTTGCCGTGCACGTCCACCTTGCCGGTCAGACCGTAGCTGCGCGGCTCGGCGCCCGAGAAACAGGCGATAACGTGATCGACGCGGATGTTGGCCATCTTCTGCGCCGCCTGCACCGCCGTGCGGATCGCCCGCTCGGTCTCCTGCATGGCGCTGATCTCGCCGAACCGGACCCCACGCGAGCGGGTCGTCGCCGCGCCGATGACGCGGAAGCCCGACTGGCCGGCCAGGCTGCCGACGCCGTCGGCGTCGCCATGCACCTCCGTGCCGTCGAAGCGCAGCACGAGGCAGGCGATCTTGGAGCTGCCGACGTCGAGGATCGCGACGACTCCGCGCTGCATCGCCGCCTTGCGCATGTTGCGCATCGCCCGCTGGGATTCGTAGAGCTCGATCATCTATCCTTGGTCCCCTGCCTCTATCTTCTTGATGCGCCGCAGCTCCTGCGCCGCATTATCGGTCATCCGAAGGGTCGGACGCTGCGGAAGGCGCAGATCCACCGCCTCGAGGTCGCGGGCGAAGAGATCGACCGCATCATCCATCGCGATCGCCCGCTCGAGCGCGCGCACCGCGCCGGTCTCGGGCAGCATGATCCGCTGACCCCGGTCCAGCACCACGTCCCAGCGCCGCTCGCCGCGACGGGCGAGACCGCGCAGACGCGCCTTGATCGGCTGCGCCGCCTCGATGAGCGCGATCGCCTCGGGCACCACCTTGTCCGCGCCCTCTCCGGCCATCACCGCCAGATCGGGATGGGCCGCGCGATCGGTCGCCGGGCCCACAGCGACGCCCTCCTCGTCGAGAAGGACAAGCCCCGCCTCGGACCGCCAGAGCATCCGCGGCACCCGCTCGACCACCGCCACCTGCAGCACGCCGCCCTGCCGGATATGGAGCCGCGCCGACTTGACCGCCGGCAGGTCCGCGACCGTCTTGCGCATCGTGTCGAGATCGAGGTCGAAGGACGAGATCGGGAAATCGACGGCGAGCTGGGCCCGCACCCGTTCGGCCACCTTGTCCGAGGCGCCGTCGACGGCCATCAGCTTGACCATGAACTCCGGGCGCTCCTGCACCTGAGCGACGAGGTCGCTCCAGGTCAGCTTGATCCGGTCGAGATTCTCGGGTTGCGAAACCCAGAGGGCGCCGCCGCCCAGGACGATCGCAAGCGGCAGCCCGACGCGGAGCAGACGCCGGTAGACCGGCGTGAGCATCAGCCGCTGCATGCGGTAGCGCAGGCGCGAGGGCGCCGGATCCGAGCGGTTCACCTGCTGCACGAGGCGTCCTCCACCAGCTGGCGGCACATCGCGCCGAAGGTGATGCCGACGCTTTCGCCCTGTTCGGGCGACAGCGAGGTCGGCGTCATGCCCGGTTGGGTGTTGGTCTCGAGCAGGATCAGGCCGTCGAGGCCGCGGCTTTCGTCCCAGCGGAAATCGGTGCGGCTGATGCCGCGGCAGCCGAGGATGCGGTGCGCCCGCTCGGCGTAGTCGAGACAGGCGTCGAAGATCTCCTGCGGGATCTCGGCGGGCACCACGTGCCGCGAGCCGCCGGGCTTATACTTGGCGTCGTAATCGTACCAGCCGTCCGTCACGATGTCGGTCACGGTCAGCGCACGGTCTCCGAGCACGGTAGTCGTCAGCTCGCGGCCCGGCGCGTAGGTCTCGACCATGACGGTCTCTGGCATGTCATCGGAGAGTTTCGGCGGACCGTTCGCGCCGTCCCGTACGAGGTAGACGCCGACGGACGAGCCCTCGTTGTAGGGTTTGACCACGTAGGGCGGCTCCATCACGTGGCGCGCCGCGACCTCGGCCTTGCAGGCGAGCCGGCTCTCGACCACCGGAAGTCCCTCGCCGCGATAGAGCGCCTTCGTCCGCTCCTTGTCCATGGCAAGCGCGGAGGCGAGCACGCCCGAATGCGTGTAGGACAGGCCCATCCACTCGAGCAGGCCCTGCACCGCGCCGTCCTCCCCCAGGGGGCCGTGCAGCGCATTGAAACAGATATCGGGAGAGATCTCGGCCAGACGGAACGGCAGATCGGGGCCACAATCGACCTCGACCACCTCGAACCCTTCGTCCCGCAAAGCGGCCGCGCATCCGCGCCCTGAGGACAGAGACACTTCGCGCTCGGCCGAAGTGCCGCCCATCAGCATTGCCACTTTCGGGTTTGCCCTGCTCGACATCCCCAAAACCGCCTCATGTGCCGTGCCTCCGGCGCGCCTCTTGCGTGCGCACTCGGGACCGGTCGTCATTGTCGATGCAACCTGCCTGTGGTCGCCTGATTCTGCCGGGTTTCCGGCTCAGTTGCGCCGTTTGTCCGGCGTACCCGGTTTCCCGGTCTGCTCGGGGCGGTACCGGCGCCACCCGTGGCGCCGTCCGTCCTCAATCGGGGATCGGTTCTCCGATCCTCTTGATTTCCCAATCTAGCGTTATTCCGCTTGATTGAAAAACCTTTTTTCGAACTTCTTCGCCCAGACCCTCGAGATCCGCGGCGCTCGCGTCTCCGGTATTCACCAGGAAGTTGGAATGCTTCTCCGACATCTGCGCCCCGCCCCGCCGCGCGCCGCGCATGCCGGCGTCGTCGATGACCTTCCACGCCTTCAGATCGTGCACATCGTCCGCCTCTCCGGTCGAAGAGAACCCGGCCGGATTGCGGAAGGTGGAGCCCGCCGTGCGTTCCTTCGAGGGCTGCGTTGCATCGCGCCTGGCAAGCTGGTCGGCCATCCGCGACTCGAGCTCCTCGGGATCGCCCTTCGTGCCCTCGAGGGTTGCCTCGACGATCACCCAGCCCTCGGGCAGGTCGGTCTCGCGGTACCGGAAGTTGAGATCGTCCGCGGTCAGCGTCACCAGCTCGCCCGCGCGCGTGACCGCCTTGGCTTCGACGAAGACGTCGGCGGTATAGGTGCCGTAGCAGCCCGCGTTCATCCGCACCGCGCCGCCGATCGCGCCCGGGATCGTCCGCAGGAAGGTGAGGTCGATGCCGGCCGCTGCCGCCTTCTTCGCGACATGGGCGTCGAGCGCGGCGGCGCCGACTGTGACGCGCGTGCCGTCGGCCTCAATGCCGTTGAAGCCGCGGCCGAGCCGGATCACCACGGCACGCAGACCGCCGTCCCGGACGATCAGGTTCGATCCGACACCCATCGGAAAGACCCGCGCCTTCTCGTCAAGCTCGCGCAGGAAGGCGCAAAGATCATCGATATCGGCGGGTTTGAAGAGCCAGTCGGCGGGTCCGCCCACGCGAAGCCAGGTGAGATCGGACAGCGGCTGCCCTTCGGTCAGGCGGCCGCGCACGTCGGGCAGGATCATCTCTTTGGTCATCTCCGCTCTCCTGCCCGTCCTCTCGCCCGCGGTAAAGCCCCCGTCGTCACCCGGCCCGGTGTCACCGCGGGCTTGCGCGAAGTTTGTTTCAGGCCTCGGTTCCGGCCTGCGGGCGGGGCCAACGCACGAGCCGCCGCATCGGCCACCGCAGGACGCTCATCCCTGCCGCAAGGGCCAGAAGCCCGACCCATGGGCCGTTCTGCAACGTGAGATAGCCGACAAGCGGGATGCCGATGGCAATCAGCAGATCGGCGCGGCTCCAAGCGGTGTCAGACGTGGGGGCGGTCGCGGCGAGGTTCGCGGCGATCACCCAGAAGACTGCGAGAGCGAGAGAGAGGGTCATTCCAGGATCTCCGGAGCGAGGCAGAGGTGGCGGTGGGACAGGTGACACGTCATCGGCAGCACCCGGCCTGGCGCGTGATGCCGGCGCAGCGGCATCCGTAAGCGCGAGGCGGTCATGCCGCCTCTTCCAGACGCTTGGTCAGTCCATGCGCCCAGTTGCTGATCGTTCCGGCCCCGAGGCAGACGACCATGTCCCCGGGCCGCGTCTGCTCGCGCACCAGCCGTTCGAGCTCGTCCTCGTCGCGGATAGCACGGGCGTGGCGATGGCCGTGTCGGATGAGGCCGGCCACCAGATCGTCGCGGCTCGCCCCCTCGATCGGGTCCTCGCCCGCAGCATAGACCTCGGTGATGGCGACCACGTCCGCGTCGTTGAAACAGGCGCAGAAATCGTCGAAGAGCGAATGCAGGCGCGAATAGCGGTGCGGCTGGTGCACGGCGATGACGCGGCCCTCGCAGGCCTGCCGAGCCGCTTTCAGCACCGCCGAGATCTCCACCGGGTGATGGCCGTAATCATCGATGATCGCCACGCCGTCGATCTCGCCGACGCGGGTGAATCGCCGGTTCACGCCGCCGAACTTCGCAAGCGCGTCGCGGATCTCCTGCTTCTTCATGCCGAGATGCCGCGCGACCGCCACCGCGGAAAGCGCGTTCGAGACGTTGTGGTCGCCCGGCATCGGCAGGGTGCAACCCTCGATCACGCTGCCTTCGGCCTGCAGCGCCACGTCGAAATGCGCGATGCCGTTCTCGTAGCGCAGGTTCACCGCGCGCACGTCGGCCTGGGTGTTGAAGCCGTAGGTGACGACCTTGCGGTCGGTGATCCGCCCGACGAGCCGCTGCACCTCATCGTGGTCGGTGCAGCAGATCGCGACGCCGTAGAACGGGATGTTCGACACGAATTCGTGGAAACCCTGCTTGAGCCGCTCGAAATCGCCCCAATGGTCCATGTGCTCGGGATCGATGTTGGTCACGATGGCGACCGTCGCTGGCAGGCGGTTGAAGGTGCCGTCGCTCTCGTCGGCCTCGACCACCATCCATTCGCCCTGCCCCATCCGGGCGTTCGAGCCATAGGCGTGGATGATGCCGCCGTTCACCACCGTAGGATCGAAGTCGCCGGCGTCGAGCAGCGTCGCCACCATCGTCGTCGTGGTGGTCTTGCCGTGCGTTCCGGCGACCGCGACGTTCGACTTGAGGCGCATCAGCTCGGCCAGCATCTCGGCCCGGCGCACCACCGGCAGACCCTTGGCGCGCGCGGCGTCGAGCTCGGGGTTGCCCGGCTTGATCGCCGAGGAGATGACGATGACAGCCGCGCCCTCAAGATTGTCTGCGCTCTGTCCGACGAAGATCCGCGCGCCGAGGCCTTCAAGCCGCTCTGTGATCTTGGAGGATTTCAGGTCGGAGCCCTGAACATTGTAGCCGAGATTGAGGAGCACCTCGGCGATCCCCGACATGCCGATCCCGCCGATCCCGACGAAATGGATGGGGCCCACATCGGTGGGAAGCTTGGTGGCGGCGTTCATTTGCTCTTTTCCTTCTCTGCCAGCTCTTCGACGAGATCCGCGAGGTCCTCGGCCGCATCGGGGCGTCCGACCGACAGCGCGGCCTGGTGCATCTGCAATGCGCCGTCCGGATCCTGCAGGACGGCTTCGATCGCCCCGGTCATCGCCTCGACCGTGAGCTTTGATTCGGGCATGCGGACGGCTGCCCCGGCCTCGGTCAGCTGCCGTGCATTCTGCGTCTGGTGATCGCCCGCGGCGGCGGCGAAAGGCACGAGGATCGCCGGACGGCCGATCACCGAGAGATCCGCGACCGACGACGCCCCGGACCGCGAGATCACCAGCTGGGCCTCGCTCATCCGCGCGGGAATGTCCGTGAAGAACGGTTGCACGTCGGCGTCGACGCCGTTCTCGGCGTAGTATCCCGCAACGCGATCGAGGTCCTCCTCGCGGGCCTGATGGCTCACGCGCAGATGCCGGAGCAGCTCCATCGGCAGATTGGCGATGGCGGGCGGCACCACGTCCGACAGGATCCGGGCGCCCTGACTGCCGCCGATCACGAGGATCGACATCGGATAGTTTCCCGGCACGATGTAGCCCGCACCGGCGCGCTCGCGAACCGCGCCGCGCACCGGATTTCCGGTGTGGATGCCCTCGACGCCCTCGGGCAGCTTTGTCGGCCAGGTTCCGCAGGCGACGGCGTCGACGCGTTTGGCGAAGATCTCGTTCACCCGGCCGAGGATGCCGTTCTGCTCGTGGATCATGCGCGGCAGTTTCAGCAATGTCGCCGCGCCGAGTGCCGGGATCGAGGGATAGCCGCCGAAGCCGATGACGGCATCCGGCCGGTCGCGCCGCATCCTCGCGGCCATCGACAGGACGCCCCCGCCGATCCTGAACGGCACGCCCGCCTTCGCCAGAAGCCCGCCGCGCGCGAAGGTCGCCGAGGCGACCTCCTCGATCTCGACCTCGTCGGAGAAGCCGGCGGTGTAGCGCGCGCCCCGCGCGTCGGTCGAAAGCTTCACCCGCCAGCCGCGCGCCAGCAGCACCTCGGCCAGCGCCTGCGCGGGAAACATGTGCCCGCCGGTGCCGCCCGCCGCCATGACGATCAGGTTCTGTCGGTCGCGTTCAGCCATTCTCGTGCCCCAGCGGGTTCGCCCCGCTTCTCGTTTGTTCGGTTCAGCGGATCCGGCCGCGAAGGATGTCGCCAATCTCGCCCTGCGGCCGCGTGCGTGTAAAGGCCAGCAGCATGCCCACGGCGATGCCGCCCGCGATCAGCGACGAGCCGCCGTAGCTCACGAAAGGCAGTGTCATGCCCTTGGCCGGAAGAAGCCGCACCGCGACACCCATGTTGATCATCGCCTGCACGCCGAACATGCAGGCAAGGCCCGTCCCGGCGAGGCGGATGAACGGATCGCGCTCGCGCATCAGGCGGATCAGAGAGCGCACGACGATCACCGAATAGAGCGCGATGATGCAGAGGACGAGGATCAGCCCGTATTCCTCGGCCGCGACGGCGATGATGAAGTCGGTATGGGCGTCGGGCAGCGACCACTTCACCTGCCCCTCGCCGACGCCGACCCCGAAGAAGCCGCCTTCCTGGATCGCGTTCGTGGCAAAGCCGAGCTGCGTGTTGGGGTCGACCTCCGGGCTCAGGAAGCCGTCGATGCGGCGCGCGAAGTGTTCGGAATTGTCGTAGGCGAAGGTCCCGACGAGCACGACCGCCCCGGCCATGCCGATCAGCAGGAGCATGGGCGCGCCCGCGACGAACCACATCACCCCCCAGCCGAAGAGGGTGAGCGCCGCCTGTCCGAAATCGGGCTGCAAAGCGAGCATCGCGACGATCGAGAGACAGAGGGCAAAGGACCATGTCTTGCCGGGGGGGCCACCGATCTCCTGGCTCGCGGCCATCAGCCACGCGGCCACGATGACGAAGGTGGGCTTGAGGAATTCCGAGGGCTGCACCGAGGCGAAGCCGAGGGAATACCAGCGCACGGCACCCTTGCCGAAATCGGTGCCGAGAAAGGGCAGCAGCGCCAGCGAGACGAAGGCGCCGAGGAAGCCGATCACCGCCATGCGCCGCACTGCCGTTGGCGACATGAGCGAGGTCAGGAACAGCGCGACGAGAGAGAGCCCCCCGAAAAAGGCCTGACGCTGGACGTAGTGGAAGGGGTGAAGGCCGTTTCGCTCGGCCAGCGGCGGCGAGGCCGCGAGACCGAGCAGGATGCCGATCCCGAAAAGGATGAGAATGCAGGACAAGGTCCACTTGTCCACTGTCCGCCACCATTTCGGCAGAACAGGTTCGCCGCCCTGCACCGGGGCTGCGCCGTATACCATTTCCGTCATGGGACCTGCTCGATCTCGATAATGTCTGCCTGCGTGCCCGGTTGGCCGGGTCAATTGAGCAACAGTCTAGCGAAATGTCGCGGTGCCCGCCAGACAAAACGGCGGGTTGTGTCCTTTCAATCTACGAATGCAAACTCTTGCATGGCGCGGGACCGATAACCGCCCCGCCGGGGAAAGCGCCGGGGCGGATTTCTTCGGGACGTCCGTGATCAGGCGGCCATGCGGGTGCCGCGCACCGGATAGCCCTTCTCGCGCACGAATTCGATGCCGTCGGCGAGGCGCTGCAGGTCGGGCCGCACGAAGGGCGCGTTGGCGATCTCGACGATCTGGAGCTTTCCGTGCTCGTTGATGACGAAGTGCCCGGGCTCGGCAAACGGCCGGTCGGTTTCCTCCGGCGATCTGGGGTCCGACACGAAAAGTCCCAGCCGGTGCATGTCTTCGATGGAGAGATCGTAGGCCACCGGAATGGAAATCCCGGTCTCGTCGACGAAGGCCTGCGCCTTCTCCTCGGGATCGGCAGAGACCGCGACGATCTCGACGCCGAGCTCGTGGTATCGCGATTTCAGAGTCTCGATCTGGCGGAGGTAATCCTTGCAGATCGGGCAGTGCAGGCCGCGATAGACCACGACGAACTGCCAATCGTAACCCTCGGACGGAGTGCCGAGGGCAAGCTCGCCGCCGCCCAGTCGCGGCAGCGTCAGTTCGGGGAACGGTTGATCCGGTGCGATGGATGCCATGGGGGCCTCTCTGGCTTCTGTTTCGGTCACCCGGCGAACGCTCTGCCGCGGCGCCTCCGTTCCCGAACATGACCCGGTCGTGAGCGCACAGGAAATCGTGTCGTCAGCCCTTGCCACCGAGAAGGATCTGCATCCAGACGGCCCCAGGATCGAAGAGCGTCCATTCCCGGCGGACCCCCTCGGGGCCGAACTCGGCTTGGCTGAGGCCCATGACATGCACGTCCGCCCCGGTCGGCGCACCGAACGCGCCCCAGCCATCGTGGCTGCCGGTCAGCGACCAGCGCAAGGCGGCCCGGGGCGGCATCAGCGGGGCCTCGAGCCCGAATGCGTGCTGCACCTCGAATCGCGCTGAGGGAAATGCTGCGCGCAGACCCAGCCAGAAGGTGCGCGCCGCCGCCGCGCCGTAGACCGGTGAACTGCCGGGATGGCAGAGTTCCGCGCCGCGGGCGTATTGCGCGTCGATGAGACCGAAAGCGCCCTCCATCGCGCGCTCGACGAGGTCGGCCCAGGTCGCACCCCACCCGTCCGTCTCCCCCCGCCCGGTATAGACCGCAGGCACGTCCGGAGACGGCACGAAGGGGTCTTCGCCGGAATTACGCCCGGCGAGAACGGCCTCGGCCCAGCGCTCTGGCGAAAGTCCGAGCTGCGAGACGATCGCAGCGCGGTCGGACACCCGCCAGATCTCCACCAGCCGCCCCTCGCGCATCGCGGTTTCGCTCAGCACCCGGAAGCTCACTGCGCGCCCGGTCGCGTCGCCGAAGAGCCCCCCGCCGGCATGCCGCGCCGTCACCACCCGCCGCTCGGCCACGAGCCGTGTGGCGCGCGACGTCCACACGAGCGCGTCTTCCGGATGCCAGACCTGATCCGGAAACGCCGCGAGAAGCCCCAGCGCCTCCGTCGCGACCGCAACGCGCCCCTGCCGGATCGTTTCCGGCGCGCGCAGGACGACGTTGGGCTCGAGATGCCGCTCCACCGGCCGGGCGAAATCCGCGCGCCGCCAGATCGCCTCCGCCACGTCGCCCGGTCTTTGCTCCAAGGGCTCCTCGACCGTGTCCTTCACGCGCGCCTCCCGCCAGTCGTTGCCACCTTGGTTAACGAGGCGCGGCTTAAGGCGCGATTAACGCCGACCGGACGAGGGCAATGTCCCCACCCAGTGCACGATGCGCTCGGTGATCGGCTCCGTGAGCGCGGGCGACAGGATCTCGCCGGCGAGGACATGGCTCGAGGGATCCGTACCGGGGCCCGGCCGGACGATCTCGGTCTCCGCGGGGCCGCCCCAGGCATCGGCGACATGCCGTATCGCGCCAGCATCGACGACCCGATCGTCCGGCGAGAAGATGAAGAGCGCGGGAGTTTCGAGCGACGCGTAATCGATGTCCCGGACCTCGGCCACCGACGCGGCCATCGGCAGCACCGCCACCGTCGGGTAGCGCTCGGTCCAGTAGCGCGCATGTGCCGCGTTCACCGGTGTGAAGCCGCGCTCGCGACCGACCACGAGCGGCACCCACCATTCCGCACCGGGCCAGGTGAGCATCCGGGCCGCGGAATTGGCGACGAGATAATTGGGCGAGATCAACGCAAGACCCGCGAGTCCATCCGACATTTCGGGATCGGCCGCCATCAGGGTCGAGAGGGTACCTCCCGTCGAGGTCGAGATCACCAGAACGCGGTTTCCGATGCGCCGCCCGATCGCCATGGCCTCGCCCATATCCGCCATCCAGTCGGCGAGTTCCGGCTCCGCCATCGCGGCGCCGTCGCGGCCGTGCCCCGCGAGCCGCGTGTAATAGAGATTCGCGCCCAGAGCCTCGGCCACGTTGTCGGGGAGAGGCCGCACCTCTTCGGACGACGCCGAGAACCCGTGCACGTAGATCAACGCCCAGTCCGTCGCCTGCCCGGGCGCACCGGCCCAGACGATCCGCTTCTCGGTGCCGGGAACGATGTCGTCGAAGCGCGCCTCCTGCCCGGCCAGCCATTCGTCGAGATCCTCGCCGAGGGCGGCGGTATCGAAGCCTGCCCCCAACTCCCGCGATTCGCGCGGCCCGAAAGCCCAGGTCGCGGCGACCGCCAGCAGCGCGACGAGAAAGATCCGAGCCAGCCAGCGCAGGACCAGGATCACGCCGCGGCCTCGGACCTGAACGTCTCGAACGGCACCCAGCGGCAATCCGTGGCCATGCCCGGCAAGGCGACGGTCATCACGTGGCCGCCCCCACCCGCCGGCTGGTTGTACTTGCGGTCGATGTCATGACCGCCGAGCGCCGCACAGAGGAGCGCACCGACGCCGCCATGGCTCACCACGACGATGTCGCCGTCGCTGCGATCCGTCACGACGATCCCGTCGATCGCAGCGACGATCCGGGTCTGCGCCGCCCGCGCCGTCTCCCATCCGCGGACGCTCTCGTCCGGCCGGGAAAAGAATGCGTCGGCGTTCCGCTCGAACTCCTCCCGCGGCAGGTAACCTGTGGCGGAGCGGTCGTTCTCGCCGAGCGTCTCGATGATCCGGGGCGCGATCCGCAGCGCCGCGCTCAGGATCTCCGCGCCATCCCAGGCCTTCCGCTCGGAACTGCAATAGATCCCCGTCACCCCCCGCAGCTTGGGCGAAAGCGCGGCATGCCTGGCGCGACCGCGCTCCGACAGGGGCCAGTCGGACACCGGCACCGACGGATCGATCTCGACCTCCGCATGGGTCAGGAAATAAAGCGACCTCACGGTGAGACCTCCTCGATCATGCGCTCGATGAGCGACAGGCATTCGGGGGTCGAGAACCTGTGGTCGGCGCCCTTGACCAGCATCAGGCGCACATCGTCTCCGCCGATATGGGAGAGAAGGCGCAGCGGCACGTCGCCCGCCACCGCCTCGTCCTCGGTCCCCTGCACGAGGCGGACGGGGAAGGGCATCGGAAGCGGCGTGCGCAGCACGAGGTGATCGCGGCCGTCCTCGATCAGGCGCCGGGTGACGATGTAGGGATCCCCGTAATCGGATGGCATCGCATGACTGCCCTCCTCCATCACCTGGCGCCGCTGCTCGTCGGAGAAGCCGGCCCAGAAGCTGTCCTCGGTGAAATCCGGCGCAGCGGCGATCCCAACGAATCCTGCGACCCGGGAGAGCCGCCGGGTCAGGATGCAGGCGATCCAGCCCCCCATAGACGAGCCGACGAGCACCACCGGCCCCTCCGTGGCGGCCTCGATCACCGCCGCGGCATCCTCGGCCCAGTCGCCGATCGCGCCTTCTTCGAAGACGCCGCCCGATTGCCCGTGGCCGGAATAATCGAGCCGCAGGAAGGCGCGCCCACGGCTCCGCGCCCAGGCTTCGAGATGCACCGCCTTGGTGCCTTCCATGTCCGACTTGTACCCGGAGAGGAAGACGATGCACGGGCCTTCCCCATCGGTGTTGGCATAGGCGAGCCGACGCCCGCCGGGCCCCTCCAGGATGGATATCTCGCTCATGTCGCCTCCGTTTTACCCGCACCCTGCCCGCTCGCCTGTGCGAAGACCAGCCCCGGCGCAGACCCTCTTAGACCTGACACAAACACGGCCGAGCCGGACGCCACCCCCATGACGTTACCATATTGTCACGTGACTATGGAATCACGTATAAGGCCTTCATGGACGCAATCTTCAAAGCCCTCAACGACCCTGCCCGCCGCGCGCTGATGGACAGCCTCCGCGCGAGGGACGGACAGACGCTGACCGAACTGGAAGAGCAGCTCGAGATGAGCCGGTTCGGAGTGATGAAGCATCTCAAGGTGCTCGAGGACGCCCATCTCGTGACCACCGCACGGCGCGGCCGGTTCAAGCATCACTACCTCAACCCCCTGCCCCTGCAGGAACTGGTGGACCGCTGGGTGCATCCGTTCCTGCAGCCGCAGACCGAGAAACTCAGCGCGCTCAAGGCGCAACTGGAGACCGAGACCATGACCGACAAGCCCGATTTCGTGATGTCCACCTTCATCCGCTGCACCCCCGAGGCGCTGTGGCAGGCGCTGACCGATCCCGCGAAGATGGAAGAATACCACTTCTTCGCGCGGAAGGTGGATCTGGACGGCGACACACTCCATTACCACAACGGCGAGGGGGATGTCCTGCTCTCGGCGCGGACCATAGCAACCGAGAAACACCGGCGCATCGAATCCACCTTCCAGATTGCCGGGCCCGACGCCCCAAAGGCCTCGCGGACCGTGTTCCTGATCGATCCGCAGGGCGAGCAATGCCGCCTCACCGTCGAGCATTACGAACTGACCTTCCCGGTCGTTCCCGGACAGGGCGTGCATGACGGCTGGAGCCGCTGGGCCGCCGGGCTGAAATCCTACATGGAGACCGGTAAGGCGCTGAATTTCGAGCCCGCGATGGCTGGCTGATACATCCCGGGTCGGCGCGAACTTCGCTGCGCCTGCCCGGGGTGCCGTGACCTGCCAAGGCCTCTCCAGATCCGGCACCGTCGCCCCTTGCGGGGCGGCAGCCGACCTGCGGAGCCGTCGTCAATCGGCGCTGCGCTCGACCTCCTTCAGTCCGAGTGCGATCACGGCACCGATGGCCGACAATATCGCAAAGCCGGCGAGGGCCCAGAGCGCGCCGCCGACGCTAAGCGCGCCGCCGAAGGCTCCGGCGGCGATCAGAAGCACGCCGATCGAGGTGTTCGCGATGGCGGAATAGGTCGAGCGACTGTCCTTCGGCGCCATATCGACGAGGTAGGTCGAGCGCCCCACACGCACGCCCTGATAGGCGATCTGCATCACGAAGAGGATGAGGGGCGAGACGATCAGCCCTTCGGTCCAACCCAAGGCGCCGGCGATCACCGCCGCCGCCATGGCGACGGAACCCGAGAGCCCCGAGAGGATCAGCACCTTGCGCGAGGAGCGGTCGGACAGCCGCCCCCAGACATAGGACGACACGAAGGCTGCCGCGGCGGACGCGAGAAGAAGCGCGCCGAGCTGCTGCAGCGCGCCATCGCCTCCGGAAAGCAGGACGAGATAGGGGGGCGCGAGCGCGGTTGCCGTCAGCGCGCCCCGCGCCGCGATGAAGCGGCGGAACTGGGCGTCTTCGCGCAGGGGCGTCAGATCGAGCGCCGCCCGCTCCTGCGGCTCGGAGCGCTGCTCCTCGAGCGTCGAGAATATCGCCGCGGCAGCGATCCAGAGCCCCGCCGCCAGCGCCACGGCGGCGATCAGCGGCCCTCTGTCCTGCAGCAGGCCCGAGATCAGCAGGAGCGCGAAGACCAGCACCGCCGCCGAGGATGCCGAGCCCGCCACGCCCTTGACCGAGCCGCGGCGGGTCTTGCCGACCGTCTTGCCGAGGATGTCCTTGTAGCTCACCGAACAGGCGGCGCGGGCAAGCGCGAGCACGGCGAGCGAGAGGCAGATCGCAACGCCCGCCACCCAGCCCTCGAAGAAGAGCGCAGAAAGCGCGATCCCCGCCGCGCCGAGGCCCTGCACCGCGCAGCCGGCGACCCAGACCCATTTGCGGATGGCCCGCGCCTCGACGAACCCGGCGAGCAGGATCTGCGGCAGGAGCGCCCCCGCCTCGCGGATCGGCACCAGCAGCGAGACGAGCACCGCCGGAGCTCCGAGGGCGTTCATCAGCCAGGCCAGCACGAGCTTCGGCTCGATCAGCCCATCCGCGACCTTCTGGACCGAGAGCGAGATCATGTGCCTCAGCCCGTTGCGGGCCTCGCGGGCACTCGCCTCTCCGTCGTCGTCGGTCAGGGTGCCGTAGACGTCCCGTACCTCGCTGTCGCTCACCGTGGCCATTCGCTCTTCTCCTGGGGTGTCAGCCTGGGATGCGCCGCGGGTTGACACCTCAAGCGCCGCGAGGGACATAGCGCGGACGACATAACCCGCAACCGGGCGTTCCGTGGGCGCCAAACCGACGAGGAGCATGGCCGATGAGCCAGATTTCCCTGACCTTCCCCGATGGCAACGCGCGCGAGTTCCCTGCCGGCACCACGCCGGCCGAGGTCGCCGAGGCGATCTCGACCTCGCTCGGCAAGAAGGCCATCTCGGCCTCCGTGGACGGCACTCACTGGGACCTCCAGTGGCCGATCGAGAGCGACGCGCGCATCGAGATCCACACCATGCAGGACGAGGCGCAGGCGCTGGAGCTGATCCGCCACGACTTCGCGCACGTCATGGCTCGCGCCGTGCAGGCGATCTGGCCCGATACCAAGGTCACCATCGGCCCGGTGACCGAGAAAGGCTGGTTCTACGATTTCGACCGGTCCGAACCCTTCACCCCCGAAGATCTCGGCGAGATCGAGTCCAAGATGAAGGAGATCATCGAGGCGCGCGATCCGGTGAAGACCGAGGTCTGGGACCGGGACCGCGCAATCGCGCATTACGAGGAGACCGGCGAGCCATACAAGATCGAGCTCATCGATCGCATCCCCGACGACGCGCCGATTCGGATGTACTGGCACGGCGACTGGCAGGACCTCTGCCGCGGCCCGCACCTGCAGCACACCGGTCAGCTTCCGGCGGACGCTTTCAAGCTGATGGGCGTCTCGGGCGCCTACTGGTTCGGCGACACCAAGCGCCCGATGCTCCAGCGCATCCAGGGCGTCGCGTTCAAGGACCGCAAGGCGCTGAAGGCGCACCTCACCTTCCTCGAGGAAGCCGCCAAGCGCGACCATCGCCGTTTGGGGCGCGAGATGGACCTCTTCCACATGCAGGAAGAAGCGCCGGGGCAGGTTTTCTGGCACCCGAACGGCTGGACGGTCTATACGCAGCTTCAGGACTACATGCGCCGCAAGCAGCGCATCGGCGGCTACCGCGAGATCAACACGCCGCAGGTGGTCGACCGCAAGCTTTGGGAAGCCTCGGGGCACTGGGACAAGTACCAGCACCACATGTTCGTGGTCGAGGTCGACGAGTCCCGCGACGGGGAGACCGACGACGCCTCCGCCAAGAACAAGGAGCAGACGCGGATCAACGCGCTGAAGCCGATGAACTGCCCCTGTCACGTCCAGGTTTTCAACCAGGGCCTCAAGTCCTACCGCGACCTGCCGCTGCGCCTCGCCGAATTCGGCTCCTGCGCGCGGTTCGAGCCCTCGGGTGCGCTGCACGGGATCATGCGGGTGCGCGGCTTCACGCAGGACGACGCGCATATCTTCTGCACCGAGGACCAGATCCAGGACGAATGCGCGCGATTCATCGACTTCCTCGCGAGCGTCTACCGCGACCTCGGCTTCCCGGATTTCGAGATCCGCTTCGCCACGCGCCCCGAGAAGCGCGTCGGGACCGAGGAAAGCTGGGACTACGTTGAGGGCGCCCTCGAGAACGCGATCAACGCCGTAGGGCGCGACTACGTGCTCGAACCCGGGGACGGCGCGTTTTACGGGCCGAAGCTCGACTTCTACCTCACCGATGCGATCGGCCGGGTCTGGCAGTGCGGCACCTTCCAGGTGGATCCGAACCTGCCCGAGCGGCTCGACGCGACCTATATCGACGCGAGCGGCGACAAGAAGCGGCCCTTCATGCTCCACCGCGCCTGCCTCGGCTCCTTCGAGCGCTTCATCGGCATCCTGATCGAGGAGCATTCGGGCAGGTTCCCGTTCTGGCTCGCGCCTCGGCAGGTGGTCGTCGCCTCGATCGTGTCCGAGGCGGACGATTACGTCCGCGAGGTGGTCGCGGCGCTCGAGGCCGCGGGCGTGCGCGCCGAGGCCGATACCCGCAACGAGAAAATCAACTACAAGGTCCGCGAGCATTCGGTCGGCAAGGTGCCGGTGATCCTCGCCGTCGGGCACCGCGAGGTCGAGGAGCGCACCGTCACCGTCCGCCGCCTCGGGGAAAAGCAGACCTCCGTCTCCCCGCTCTACGAGATCGTGACCTCGCTCCACTCCGAGGCGACGCCGCCCGACCTCAGATGAGCTCGCGGCTCATGCTGAAAGCCCCGGTTACGGCCGGGGCTTTTCGCTGCCGTGCCTCGGACCTGCCCTGAGCGCAGCCTGCCTGACCGGCGGTTCCGGCCGTGATCCGGGCTAGAGTCCGAGTTCCTTGCGAACACCGTCGCTCCAGCCGAGATACAGGGCGCCGCCGTCGTCGATCAGCGGCCGCTTCATCAGCGCCGGGTGATCGGCGAGAAGCTCAGCGGGCGGACGCTCCCGCTCCTCTTCGGAAAGACCGCGCCACGTCGTCGAGCGCGTGTTGAGGAGCTGGGGCCCGTAGGTCTCGAGCGCCAGATCGCGCACCTCCTGCGGCAGACCGTCCTCGCGCACGTCCACGAACTGCGCATCAGGCAGCGCCTTGCGCGCTGTCCGGCAGGTGTCGCACGCCTTGATCCCGTAGATGATCATGCTTCTTCCTTTGTCGTTCGATCGAAGTTCCGGCGTGACGGACAGCCGCGTCCGCATGCTTTCTCTTGCTTTTTACAATGGGCGTGTAATCGTTTGAATGTGACTTTAATGAACCCGGGCCAAAAAGGGTCCATGTCCTCGTCATCTGTTTTGTACCGGGTTGGCTGTCACGCAACCACCGCGCCACGGCGTGATGCAATACGACGACAAAGGAGACACGGGACATGCCGAGCGGCACCGTGAAATGGTTCAACACCACCAAAGGCTACGGGTTCATCGCCCCCGAGGATGGCGGCAAGGACGTGTTCGTTCACATCTCTGCGGTCGAGAGGTCGGGATTGACCGGCCTCGCCGACAACCAGAAGATCAGCTACGAACTCAAGGAGGGCCGGGACGGCCGCATGATGGCCTCGGACCTCAAGACGCTCTGATCCCGCACCTTCGCACGGCAAGGGTGGCTCTGGCGCGATCCGGGGCCCATTCCTCGGGCGGGTTGTCCGAATCCCGTCTCAGGCGGCCTGCATTCTCTTTGCTTCCTGCTGTGCCAGCGCGATCAGGTCGCCCACGAAGGGCTTGCCCGCATCGGCGCTGCGGGTTGCCGCAAAGAGTCGCCGCGTGATCCCGCCCCGCGTCAGCGGGCGGGTCACGTAATCGCTGTTGTACTTCACCTCGCGCACCACCCAGTCCGGCAGGACGGCGACGCCGCGGTTCGACGCCACGAGAAGCAGGATCACCGCGGTGAGTTCCGCCTGACGGACCGAAGCGGGCTCGACCTTGGCCGGGGTCAGGAGCTGGCTGAACACGTCCAGCCGCGAGCGCTCGACCGGATAGGTGATGAGGGTCTCGCCACGGAAATCCTCCGCGTCGATCCAGCCCTTCTGCGCGAGAGGATGCGTCGAGGCCGCGACGAAGACCGGCTCGTAATCGAAGAGCGGCGTGAACTCGACGCCGGCGAGGTCCTCGGGATCCGAGGACACTACGAGATCGACATCCTCCTTCAGCAATGCCGGAAGAGCGTCGAAGGCGAGGCCCGGCTTGATGTCGACATCCACGTCCGGCCAGACCTTCCGGAACGCCTCGAGCACCGGAAAGAGCCATTCGAAACAGGCGTGGCACTCGATCGCGATGTGCATCCGTCCCGAAGAGCCCTTGCGCAGACCCTCGAATTCCGCGGCCAGCGCCTCCACCTGCGGCAGGACCTGATCGGCGAGCTTGAGAAGCTTGAGCCCCGCCGGCGAGAGGCGCATAGGTTTCGAGCGCCGCACGAAGAGCTCGACGCCGGCCTGGTCTTCCAGCCCCTTGATCTGGTGGCTGAGCGCGCTTTGCGTGATGTTGAGACTGTCGGCCGCGCGGGCGACGCCGCCCATCTCGTGGATCGCCTTGATCGTCCGAAGATGCCGGAATTCGATGTGCATCCTTGAGACAGCCTCATATTGGTCTTGAGATTTATGAGTTTGTCTCACGACGAACGGCATGAGACAAGGTGCGAAACCTAACGCAGGGAGTCTGCCCGCATGCCGCGCCCCGACATTTCGCTCGAGTTCTTCCCGCCGAAGTCTCTGGAAGCCTCGTTCCGGCTCTGGGACACGGTCCAGACGCTGTCGCCGCTCGGTCCGCGATTTGTCTCCGTGACCTACGGCGCCGGCGGCACCACCCGCGAGCTGACGCGCGATGCGGTCAAGGCGATCCACAAGCAATCGGGGCTTCGTACGGCGGCGCATCTCACCTGCGTGAACGCCACCCGCGAGGAGACGCTCGAGATCGCGCGCGGGTTCTGGGACGTCGGCGTGCGCGATATCGTGGCGCTCCGGGGCGATCCGCCGAAGGGCGAGGATCGCTTCACCCCGACCGATGGCGGCTTCCAGGACAGCTGCGAGCTCATCGAGGGGCTGAAGGCCGAGCGCGACTTCACCATCCGTGTCGGCGCCTATCCCGACGTGCATCCCAATGCGGGAACGCAGCAGGACGACGTCGACTACCTCAAGCGCAAGTTCGACGCCGGCGCCGACGAGGCGCTCACCCAGTTCTTCTTCGAGGCCGAGACGTTCTTCCGCTTCCGCGACGCCTGCGAGAAGGCGGGGATCGACAAGCCCATCGTTCCGGGCATCTTCCCGGTCGAGAACTGGAAGGGCGCGCGGCGCTTCGCCGAGGCCTGCGGCACGAAGATCCCCCAATGGGTCATCGACGCATTCGAGACCGCGGAGCGTGACGGACGGAGCGACCTTCTGGCGACCTCCCTCTGCACCGAACTCTGCTCGGATCTGATCGAGGGCGGCGTCGACAAGCTGCACTTCTACACGCTGAACAAGCCCGAGCTGACGCGCGACGTCTGCCATGCGATCGGCGTGACTCCCGAAACGCGGCTCGAGAACGTCGCCTGAAGGAGCGGGGCTCCTGACCGCCGCGCAAGCGAGGGGCCGGCCCCTCGCGCTCCCCGGGATATTTCCGTCAAGAAGAAGGCGCGCGATCGGGTGCTGACCGCTTGCACGCCGCTTCAAAACCGGTGAGCGTCGCGCCGGATCAACAGGCGGAGACTGTCATGCGTATTGCGATCAACGGCTTCGGGCGGATCGGGCGGACGGTCCTGCGGCAGGTGCTGAGCCTGCGCGATGCGTCGGATATCGAAGTCGCCTTCGTCAACGACATCGCGCCGCTTGACACCTGCGCCTATCTCTTTCGCTACGACAGCGTGTTCGGCCCCTATCCGGGTGAGGTGACGGCCTCGGACGATGCGCTCGAGATCGACGGGCAGCGCGTGACGGTCCTGTCGGAACGCGATCTCGGACGGCTGCCGCTCGAGGGCGTGGACGTCGTCATGGATTGCACCGGGACCATCCACACGCGCGCGCAGGCGCAAAGAGGGCTCGACGCGGGCGCCGCGAACGTGCTCATCTCCGGCCCTTGCGACGACGCGGAGGAGACGCTGGTCCTCGGCGCAAACGAGGAGCGCCTCGGGCAGGCGCGGATCGTGTCGAACGCCTCCTGCACCACCAACGCCCTGGCGCCGCTCCTGAAGGCGCTCGACCGCGCCAACCCCATTGCCCACGGGCACATGACGACGATCCATTGCTACACCGGCAGCCAGCCGACGGTCGACGCGCCGCGGGGCGATCCGGCCCGCAGCCGCGCGGCGGCAGTGTCGATGGTGCCGACCACGTCGAGCGCGACGCGGCTCGTCGGAACGATCCTGCCGGAGCTTGCCGGCCGCATCAGCGGCGCAGCGGTGCGCGTTCCCGTCATCAGCGTGTCGGCGATCGACGCCGTCCTCACCTTCGAGCGCGACCTTCCGGACGATCCCCGGGCCTGGCTCGCGGGACTTGCGGAAGCCTCGCCGGTGCTCGGGGTGACGCGCGATCCGACCGTCTCGACCGATCAGCGCGCGCGGCCCGAGAGCCTCGTGATCGCCCTGCCCGAGACGCTGCGGACGGGCGACCGGCAGCTCCGCGTCTTCGGCTGGTACGACAACGAGTGGGGCTTCTCGGCGCGGATGATCGACATGGCGCGGCGCATGGCGGCGCGCTGATCCGACTCACTCCGCGAGGGCGCCGTCGATGGCGGTCTCGAGCTTGTCCACGAGTTCCCCGATCTGCGCATCCTCGATGATGAAGGGCGGCGCGAGAAGGACGTGGTCTCCGAGCTTGCCGTCGATCGTGCCGGACATCGGATAGCAGATCAGCCCTGCGTCGAAGGCGGCGGACTTGATCCGGGCCGCGATCCTGCGCTCGGGATCGAACGGCGCCTTGGTTCCCCTGTCGGACACGAGCTCGAGCCCGAGGAAGAGCCCCCGTCCGCGGATGTCGCCCACATGAGCGTGCTGCCCGAAGCGGTCTTCGAGCGCGGCCCGCAGCTTGTCGCCCTGCTCTGCGCAGCGCCCGACAAGGCCCCGGTTCAGGATCGCCGAGACCACCGCGTGCCCCGCAGCGGCGGCGGTCGGATGGCCGATATAGGTGTGGCCGTGCTGGAAGAAGCCCGACCCCTCCTCGATCGCCGCGTAGATCCTGCCGGAGCAGAGCATCGCGCCGATGGGCTGATACCCCGCGCCAAGCCCCTTGGCGATGCAGAGGATGTCCGGGGCGACGCCGTCCTGCTCGCAGGCAAAAAGCGTCCCTGTCCGGCCCATGCCGCACATCACCTCGTCGAGGATCAGCAGGATGCCGTATGTGTCGCAGATCTCGCGGATCCACTTGAAGTAGCCCGGCGCGGGCGGGACCGCACCCGCCGTCGCCCCGACCACCGGTTCGGCCATGAAGGCCATGACGGTTTCGGGCCCGACGCGCAGAAGCTCCTCTTCCAATGCATCGGCGGCACGGCGGCCGTACTCTTCCGGACCCTCGTCGTCGGCGCGCAGACGGTATTCGTAGCAGGGATCGATATGACTCACGTCGAGCAGCAGCGGGCCGAACTGCCTGCGGCGCCATTCGTTTCCGCCCGCCGAGAGCGCGCCGATCGTGTTGCCGTGATAGCTCTGCCTGCGCGCGATCAGGCGACCGCGACCCGGCTCTCCCTTCTCCACGAAGTACTGGCGGGCAAGCTTGATCGCCGCCTCCGTCGCCTCGGACCCGCCGGAGACGAGGTAGACCCGGTCGAGGCCCTCGGGCGCGTTCTCGATCAGAAGATCGGCCAGCTTCTCTGCCGGCTCCGAGGTGAAGAACCCGGTATGGGCAAAGGCGAGCCGGTCGAGCTGCCCCTTGATCGCGTCGATCACCTCGCGGTCCCCGTGACCGAGGCACGAGACCGCCGCTCCGCCGGAGGCATCGAGATAGCGCTTCCCGTCCGCATCGAAGAGATAGCAGCCCTCGCCGCCGGCGGCGATCGGGGGCTGCTTGGCGGTGTGTCGGGGAAAGACGTGGGTCATCTTGGGGCCTCGGCTGATGCATTGGCCTCAGCCTATGCGATGCGTGGGGAGGTGAGAATAGCGGCGCCGGGAGGCGGACTAGACCTGCGCGGGCGTCGCTCCGGGCACGTCGACGTAGCGGACGCCTTCCTCGAAACGGTCGATGCGCTGCACCCAGGTCGTTCCGGGCCAGCGCACCTCCATCTCGCGCTTCCGGGGCCTGTAGACCGCCGTGTAGAGCGTGCCGAACCCGTGCGCGAAGGCGGTCGAGTAGAGCGGCGGCTTGAGGAACGCCCCGATGAACTTCTCTTCCGGATCGCGGTGAAGCGTCAGGCGCTGAAGCAGGAAGCGCTCGCGTTCGACCGTGGCGGTGAAGCGGGCGTGGCTCACCCATTCGACATGTTCCTGATGGTTCGTCGCCACCGCGGCATGGGTCACGATGGCGGGCCGGTCCGGCGCCATCATCGCCGTCAGGTAACGCCGCTTCCGGTCGAGAACGGTGACGTTGTAGCTCATATGGGTCGGAATGCGGGCGAGAGCCTCTCCGGCCTCCTCCGCCGTCTCGCAGGTCTGGAGCACGTAGCGCAGGATGATCGGCACGCCGAAGCCGGTGCCGACGACCCGCCGTCCGCCGAAGGTCAGCGACACCGCGAGCCCAGCGTCGTTTACCCCGTCGACCACACCGAAAAGGCCGTCCGAGACACCGATCACGCCACGGCCCTGCCACTTCGTGCGCAGGATCAGGCTGTCGAAGGCGCGGCTGTCGTAATCGTAGTTCCGCACCATGACCGGCTCGCGACCCGGCCAGATCGCCTGACTGCAGTCCGCAAGATACGGCGGCGGGGTGTGGAAGGACAGGAATCGCGCCGCTTGATCGCCGCCCCCCGCAAGCTCGCAGATCTCCTCCCAGAGCGGCACGATCTCCGGCATATGGGTCTGGAGCGCGCGGCGGCTCTCGACGTAAGTGGGACGCGCGGTTTCTCCCTCCCGCAACCACCAGGCGCGGTAGTTCGGCCAGTATTCGTGGAAGAGCGCAGCCCATTTCTGTCCAGGCTCGTCCTCGGAGATCGCGCGCCAGAGAGCCATGCCGCTCCTTGCAGAGAGGCGGCCCGGACCGGAGAGCCCGGGCCGCCACGTTTCAGATCATCTTGAACGCGGGATCGGCGAGAGCGGGTCCCGCCTGCGCCACCGGCAGCGGCTTGCCCTCGACCTGGCTCTTGATGCCGTGAATCCATTTCGAGGCGCGCTCGTTCAGCTTGAAGCTCTTGGTCATCGAGCGTCCCCTCGTGACGAGGATGCCGAGATCGGCGCCTTCGTAACGGTAATCCCCGGGGCGGATGACCCTCAGGAAGAACGCCTCGTTTTCGCTCTCGACCGCACGGCGGTGATAGTCGAAACGGTCGAACACCACCCGGCCGTCATCGAGCATCCTGTAGATGCCGGTCTCGGGCGCCGCGGTGCAGATGTCGACGTTGTCCTCGGTGTGCTTGATGACCATCTGGCTCCACGAGTCGATGTTCTCGGGATCCGCCCAGCGTGCGTTGAGCTCGTCCACGTCGAGGTCGAATTTCTTGCGCGAGAACTCGAGCAGGTGGAAGAGGAAGAGCGGCGCGTCGGCATGGGCGAAGGCCGCGTGGTTGGTCATCGACGAGGCACCGGTGATCCTCGGATTGAGCTCTCCGAGCCAGAGCTCGTTGGTCTTCTTGTCGATCAGGAAGTCGAGCTCGAAATAGCCGCGATAGCCTTCCTTGCGGAGCTGCTCGCCGAACTTGAAGGTCAGGTCCCGCGCCTTGTTGCGGACGTCCGGCGGAAAGGCCGTCGACAGGATCTCGTTGCCGCACCAGCCGCCGCGATAGGGCGTCAGCTCCTTGAAGCCCACGAGCTCGGTCATGAGAGGTCCGACGATGGTCCCCTCCTTGGTCGCGCAGGCCTCGATTGCGGAGCCGCGGCAATCGATCCGCTTCATGATCTTGATCTCGCCCTCGCCGACGATCCCGCTCTCGCATTGCCGGAAATCGGCCTCGGACTTCACGAAATACGTGGTGTGGCCGGAATCGCCAAAGGCCGACTGCAGCACCAGATCGTTGCCGAGGTCGTGCTCCTTGCAGATCTGCTTGAGGTGCTCGTAATTCTTCACCTCGGACAACGTGTTGGGCACCGACGGAACGCCAGCCTTGTTGCCGATCCGCACGGTCTCGATCTTGTTGTCCATGTTCTGGCGCAGGCTCGCCTTGGGGAACCAGACCTCGCCGCCGAGTTCCTTGGCCAGCCGCTCGGTCTCCTCGTCGAACATCAGGAAGACGAAGCGCGGCTTGCCGCCGCGGCGCTTGATGAGGTCGATGACCTCCTTGTGGCTCAACAGGTAGTTGTTGATGTCCTCGATCGACTGGAACTCGGCATGGGGCTGTTCTGACGGACAGAAGACGTTCGGGTGCCGGCCGTCATAGCAGTCGATGTAGCAGATGTACTTGAAGTTCTTGGCCCATTCATCGATCCCGAGAAGATTGAAGTTGGTTGCCGAGACGAAGTAGATCGGCTCCTCGTTGCGGTGAAAGAACCGCCGGATTTCCGAGATGTTCTTCAGTTCCTTGGCCATGCTCTGTCGCTCTCCCTGACGTTTATTCGGCCGCCCGCGCCTGGGACAGACCTGTCCCGGCGTGTCGTTCAAGCGCGTCCGGCGTGAAGACGCGCAGGCCCAGATCGGGCCGGTATCCGTGGATCTCGTTGACGTCGAGCGCCCGCATGAAATCCAGGATCTCGTTCGAGATCACCTGACCGGGCACGAGGATCGGAAAGCCCGGCGGATAGGGGATGATGAAGGAGGCGGAGACCACCTCCTGCCCGCTCTCCATCGCCGCCTTGAGGCTGCCGTCGAGCTCGAGGTAGTCGCAATTCTCCTCCCCGTAGGCGAGGAAGAAGGCCGCCCGGATGTCCCCCTCGGGCGTTTCGGGATCGTGCCGGAAGGCATCGTGGAAGCGCGAGAAATCGGGCAGCGGCGGCAGGTCCTCCATGAGCTGCTGGACGCGGCGCTCGAAGCCCATCTTCTCCATGCGCGAGGCGTCGTCGATCAGATCGTCGAGCTCCTTGGCGATCTCGACCAGGACCTCGATCAGATAGGCGACCGAGGAGCGCGTCGTGCCGATATTCGTCATGAAGAGGACGGTGTTGCGCGAGGTCTTGTTGATCTGGATGCCGTAGCGATCCATCAGGATGCGGGTCTTGAACGTGTCGCCGTCCCAGCCGGTACCGCCGACGGCGAGCGTTACGCGGGTCGCGTCGAGCACGAATTCGTCATGCTCCCACGCTTCCCAGATCTCGGCCCAGCCCTGATCGGTCGAGTAATAGGCGCTCACGCCGCTTTCCCGGTAGGCCTCGGGGATCATGTCCGCCGCGGTCAGAACCTTGAAGTACTTCTGAAGCAGGGGATGCGTGCCGATGGCCTTGCGCATCGCCATCGCCGCCTCGATCTGGCGCTGCACGAATTCGAAGCCCTCGAGCTCCACCTGGCGCCGACCGACATCGAGCGAGGCGATGATCTGATAGTTCGGCGAGGTCGAGGTGTGAGTCATGTAGGCTTCGTGAAAGCTCTGCTCGACCTCGCCTTTGAAGTCCTGGTCGTTGACGTGGATCATCGAACCCTGCCGCAGCGCCGTCAGGGTCTTGTGCGTCGATTGCGTCGCGTAGACTCGTACCCGCGCGTTCGGGGGCGGCACGAGGCGGGTGTTCAGAAGCGTCTCGTCATCCGCGTCCGCAAGCGCGTGCTGCTGCGCCTCGTAGGCCTTGGCGTGCGCGTCCGTGCGGAACCGCTGGCGCAGCGTGTTGGCCGTGCTCATCGCCGTCCGGTGCCGATAGGTCGGGTTGAACCGGGCGAAGGCGAACCACGCCTCGTCCCAGAGGAAGATGAGATCCGGCTTGATCGCCAGGCACTCTTCCATGATGCGCTCGACGTTGTAGACGATGCCGTCGAAGGTGCAGTTGGTGAGCAGAAGCATCCGCACCCGGTCGAGCTTGCCGGCGGCCTTCAGGTCCAGCAGGCGATGCTTGATCTCGCGGATCGGCACCGCGCCGTACATGGAGTATTCGTCGAGCGGATAGCTGTCGAGATAGCTCACCTGCGCTCCGGCGAGTACCATCCCGTAATGGTGTGACTTGTGGCAGTCGCGGTCGACGAGGACGATGTCGCCGGGCCGGATCAGCGCCTGCACCACGATCTTGTTGCAGGTCGAAGTGCCATTCGTGGCGAAGAACGTCTGCTTGGACCCGAAGGCCCGCGCCGCAAGTTCCTGCGCCCGCTTGATCGGCCCATGCGGCTCGAGCAGCGAGTCGAGGCCGCCCGAGGTTGCTGAGGTCTCGGCGAGGAAGATGTTCGGCCCGTAGAACGCGCCCATGTCCTGGATCCAGTGGGAGCGGGTGATCGACTTGCCCCGGCTGATCGGCATGGCGTGGAAGACGCCGGTCGGCTGTTTGGAATACTCCGTCAGCGCAGTGAAGAAGGGCGTCTTGTAGCGCGCCTGCACCCCCCGGATGATGTTGAGGTGCAGCTCCATGAAGTCTTCCTGATTGTAGAAGACGCGGCGGCAGATGCCGAGATCGAGCCCGGCAATGTCCTCGACCGAGCGGTCGGTGACGAGATAGGCGTCGAGCTCGGGGCGCACCTCGGCCACGAGCCGGCAGAGCTCGACGCCGTAATCGTGCGGATCGAGGTCATCGAGGTCGCGCGGGCTGCCGGCCCCGGCGAGATACCGCTTGAGAAGCGGCATGTTGAACTTCGACCGCAGCGTGAGGCCGGGCCGGACCACGATCGCCTGGATGTTGTGGTTGAAGAGGATCGCCATCAGCGCATCCTCGAGGCTCGGCACCACGACGCTTTCGTAGAGGAACGGATCCTCGGGTCGGCGCATCCGCTCCACGTTGGATTTCAGCCAGCGCTCCTGATGCTCGTTGACCTGATCGACGATCAGCACCTCGAAATAGGGCTTCGAGAGAGCGCGCGCCTCGGGCGAGAGCATCGCCTCGTCGTCGTTCTCGTCCGGCTCCATCGCGTCTCGGTCGAGCGGGATGCGGCGGCGGCGATAGGCCCCGGTCGTCAGCGCCCTGAGGACCCGGTGAACCGAATAGGACAGATCGTCATAATGATGGTGCTCGAACAGGCGGCGGAGATGCTCGAACGCGCCCATGCCGGGAAAGGCCCAGTAGGGCTCGATGACCGACAGCGAATCGAGCAGCGCCTGAACCCGCTCGCGGAGCTTGAGCATCTGGCGCTCGTTGCCGCCCCGGGTCAGCGCCCCGGTCGCTTCGCGCAGCGCCGACCACCGGTCCGCGCGAAGCTGGATCGCGGAGTAGTACTCGTTGACGGACTCCATCATGCCCCTCCTTCCCGTCTTGCGGGCGGCGGAACGGCAATCTGGCCCGTTCCGTCGTCCTTAATGCGTTCCCGTCACACCGTCTGCGTGAGGGGCCGTGTAAACGCCGTTCGGCTGCTGAGCCTCGGCTTCGGCTTCGACATCGACGCGCAGCCCCGCGGTCGACCCTTGCCCCGGCATCTCGAGCGCGCCGAGCGTATGGAGGAAGGCGTCGGAGCCCGACATCCGGTCGTAGACCGGGAAGTCGGTCCCGCGGTCGCGGAACGATTTCAGCACCTGACCGAGGCCCTTGAGGCCGGTCTCGCGTTGGCGGCGCACCACGTCGAGATCGACCTCGATGGGGAACATGTCCTCCTGCCCCGCCGATTGGTGCAGCACGGTCGAGGACGGATCGACGACGCAGGACTTGCCCACGCCCCCGGCCCCGAGACCGTTCACGTCGAAGACGTAGCACTGGAACTGCGCTGCCGTCGCTCGCGCGATGGCAAGCTCCGCGTCGCGGTCGGTCGTTCCGGTCAGGACCGGATGAAGCAGCACTTCCGCGCCCATCGACGTCAGCTGGCGCGTGGTTTCCGGGAACCAGATGTCGTAGCAGATCGAGAGGCCGAAGCGGCCCACCTCGGGCACGTCGAAGACGCAGAACTCGGTCCCCTCGGTCACGCCCTTCTCGTAGGGCCGGAACGGGAACATCTTGGAATAACGGGCGACGACCTCGCCATCGGGATTGATCACGACGGCGGTGTTGCGCATCGCGCCCGTCTCGTCCTTGAGGAACATCGAGCCCGGGATCAGCCAGACGCGGTTGCGCAACGCAGCGGCCTGGAACTTCTCGATGGTCTCGTTCTCGGGGGGAAGCGCGTATTTCGGCAGCGGGCCATAGGGGGCCAGCTCGGAAAAGAGGACCATCTGGGTCCAGGGGAACCGCGCGAGGCAGACGTCGAGCCGATGGATCATGCCGTCGACATTCGATTGAAGCGGGTTCACGTATTGCTGGATGCCGGCAATGGCGAACGGGGTCATGGTGGTAAGCTCCTGGTGCGTCGTCCACCGGGCCCGGATGGCCCGCATGGGACGGTGACGTTGGCCAACACTTAAGACCTAACGACCAGGACTGAAACGGGGGACCGGCGAACGACCTTGCCGGCATGCCCCCCGATGAGGAAATTCTGGGCGAGATCGGGATCGTGGCTCGCCATCACGATCAGATCCGCACCGGTCTTTTCCGCCGCCTCGACGATGTGGGACGTGATCTGCCCCAGCATCACGTGCTGCTGGTGCGGCAGCCCTTCGGGCAAAGTCTCTCTCGCAAGCGCGTCGAGCTTCTCCTTCGCCGCCTGCAGTGCGTGCTCCTCGTAATTGGCCGGGAAGAACGTCTCGACCAGCGGCATGCCCATGTCCGGCACGATGGTCAGAAGATGCAGGGTTCCGCCTGAAGCCTTCGCCAGCTCCACCGCCTGCGGCAGGGCCTTTTCACGGGACATCGGGTCGTTGAGGTCGATGGCGACGAGGATATTGGTGAACATCGCGGCTCCTCTCTCAGGCCGGCGTCGCGTCGGTGCGGCGCGAGGTGGCCTTCTCGGCCCTGCCCCGCTGCAACCAGACGATGAGGGCGAGCAGCAACGCCGCCGGGATGAACATCAGGTACTTCGAGGGCTGCCATTGTGGTTGCAGAACCCGCAGCACCTCCTGATCCCAGTCGAGCCCGGCATCCTGGGCCGCACTGTCGAACATCACGTCGTCGATGATCAGGCTGTCGCCTTCCTGGCGGAAGAAGAGGCCCGCATTCTCGAGGCGCGTCGCGCCGTCCTCGCCCTCGGGCACTTCGAGGAGCGCGGTGAACTCGAGCGGCTCGCCGATCTCGTTCACGCCCGAGACGCGCAGGCGCAATGGCTCCCCGACGGGGGTGTTGCCGGCGGCCTCCTCGATCTGCGTGGGCGGCACCGGCTCGAAGGGCGGATAGACCATGTCCATCCAGAACGCGGGCCGGAAGAAGGTGAACGCGATCAGCAGCAGCGCGATCGTCTCGTAGAAGCGGTTGCGCGTCAGGAAGAAGCCCTGAGTCGCCGCCGCGAAGAGCAGCATCGCCACCGTCGCGACGATGAAGACGAATATCCCCTGTATCCAGCCGACGTCGATCAGCAGGAGCTGCGTGTTGAAGATGAAGAGGAACGGCAGCGCCGCGGTGCGCAGGGAATAGAAGAACGCGACTGCACCCGTCTTGATCGGATCTCCGCCCGACACCGCCGCGGCGGCGAAGGAGGCAAGGCCCACGGGTGGCGTCACGTCCGCCATGATCCCGAAGTAGAAGACGAAGAGGTGCACCGCGATCAGTGGCACGATCAGCCCGTTCTGCTGGCCGAGCGTCACGATGACCGGAGCAAGCAGCGCCGAGACGACGATGTAATTCGCCGTGGTCGGCAGACCCATCCCGAGGATCAGCGACAGGATCGCCGTCAGGAAGAGGATGGCGAGGATGTTGCCGCCCGAGAGCACCTCGACCACGTCGGCGAGCGCCGAGCCGACGCCGGTCTGGCTGACCGAGCCGACGATGATGCCGGCGGTCGCGGTGGCGATGCCGATGCCGATCATGTTGCGCGCGCCGGTCACGAGACCGTCGAGCAGATCGACGCAGCCGTTCCGGAAAGACCGCGCATATTCGCCCTGCCCGCGGAACATCGACAGAAGCGGGCGCTGCGTCAGCAGGATGAAGATCATGAAGGCCGCCGCGTAGAACGCCGAGAGGCCCGGCGACAGGCGGTCGACCATCAGTGCCCAGACGAGCACCACGACCGGCAGGATGAAGTGAAGACCCGAGCGCACCGTCGGCCCCGGCAGCGGCAGCGTCTCGTCCTTGCCCTCCTCGTTCGTGAGTTCGGGGATCGTCTCCTTGGACGAGATGTAGACGAGGCCGACATAGACCGCGACGAGCAGCGCGAAGAGGATCCACCCCGCGACGTCCGGGAAGAGCGTCCGGATCCAGCCGAGGCCGTAATAGACGCCGAAGGACAGCGCGCAGATGGCGGCGATTATGAACGCGATGCCGATGAGGCGCTGGACGATGGGCTTCGGGGTATAGGCCCGCGGCAGACCTTCCATGCCCTGCTTCATCGCCTCGAGATGGACGATGTAGACGAGCGCGATGTACGATATGACCGCAGGCAGGAAGGCGTGCTTGACCACGTCGAAATAAGGAATGCCGACATACTCGACCATCAGGAACGCCGCGGCGCCCATGACGGGCGGCATGATCTGGCCGTTGACCGAGGAGGCGACCTCGACGGCCCCCGCCTTCTCGGACGAGAAGCCGACCTTCTTCATCAGCGGGATGGTAAAGGTGCCTGTGGTGACCACGTTGGCGATCGAGGAGCCCGAGATGAGGCCGGTCATGGCCGAGGACACGACGGCAGCCTTTGCGGGCCCGCCTTTCATGTGGCCCATCAGGCTGAACGCCACCTGGATGAAATAGTTGCCCGCGCCCGCTTTATCGAGGAGCGAGCCGAAGAGCACGAAGAGGAACACGAACGAGGTCGAGACGCCGAGCGCGATGCCGAAGACGCCCTCGGTCGTGATCCACTGGTGGTTGATGACGACGCCCAGCGACTTGGAGCTGTGGGCGATGAGCTGCGGCATGTAGGGGCCGAGGAAGGTGTAGCTCAGGAAGACCGTCGCGACGATCATCAGCGCAGGACCGAGCGAGCGGCGCGTCGCCTCGAGCAGGAGCAGAAGGCCCACGACACCGACCACGAGATCCTGCGTGATCGGAGCCCCGACGCGGCCCGCGATGCCCTCGTAGGCGAAATAGATGTAGAGCGCGGAGCCCGCGCCCGCGATGGCCATCACCCATTCCCAGGGCGCCACGTGATCGCGCGGCGAGCCGAGCGCGACGCCGGCGACCACCAGCGCGCCGACGAGCGGCACCCACCAAAGACCGTCCGATCCGAGCCAGAAGAGCCATGTCAGCAGGAGCGGCACGCCGATGCCGAGCACCATCTGGAATGGCGTGCGGGCGGAGGGAAAGGTCATGAACCCGAGGAAGATCGCGAAGCCGAGGTGGAAGGCCCGCGCCTCGGTGTCGTTGAAGACGCCGAAGCCGAGCATGAACGGCAGCGGCGAAGCAATCCAGAGCTGATAGAGCGACCAGGAGAGCGCCACGAGCATGATCAGGATGCCGACGGCGCCTCTCGGATTGCGTCCGCCCGCGTCCGTCGAAGCGACGAGATCGTCCAGCTCGCTCTGGCTGAGGCCGGTGTTTCCCTCGCGCCCTGCGCGCTTTCCGTCGGTGTCGCTCATTGTCCTGATCCCTGTCGGTTCGGTCCGGCTTGTTGTCGCCTGGCATATCCAGACTGACCGGTTCCGAAATTATTATCTAGGAAAAGATCTTTTTCGCGCGGCCCCGCTCGGGGGCGGGGCCGCGGAAAGGTCAGACAGGTATCAGGAACCGCCGTCCATCCAGCCCTGCTCCTGGTAATACTTCTCGGCGCCCGGATGCAGCGGTGCCGAGAGGCCCGCCGAGATCATCTCTTCGGGATCGAGGTTGCCGAAGGCCGGGTGCAGGCGCTTGAAGCGGTCGAAATTCTCGAAGACCGCGCTCACGACCTCGTAGACCGTGTCTTCCGGCACGTCGGCGGAGGTCACGAAGGTCGCGCGCACACCGAAGGTGGTGGTGTCGTCCTCGACGCCCTCGTAGAGCGAGGCGGGAATCGTCGCCGTCGAGTAGAAGTCGTTCTCTTCGTTCAGCTGGTCGATGTAATCGCCCTCGACGTCCACGAAATTCGCGTCGCAGGACGAGAACGCTTCCTGGATCGAGCCGTTCGGATGGCCGACCTGATAGACGAAGGCGTCGATCTTGTTGTCGCAGAGCGCTTGCGCCTGCTCGGTCGCCTTGAGCTCGGAGGCGAGCGAGAAGTCGTCGGTGGTCCAGCCCGCGGCTTCCATCACCACGTCCATCGTCGCCCGCTGGCCGGAGCCCGGGTTGCCGATGTTGACGCGCTTGCCCTTGAGATCGTCAAAGGTCTCGATGTTCGCCCCGGCACGCGCCACGACGGTGAAGGGCTCGGGGTGGACCGAGAACACTGCCCGGAGCTTCTCGTAGGGCTCGTCGAACGAGGCCTCGCCATTGTAGCCGTAGAACTGCTGGTCGGACTGCGCGACGCCCATGGTCTGGTCGCCCGACTTGATCGCGTTGATGTTCGCGACCGAGCCGCCCGTCGACGGTGCGGTGCATTGCAGGCCGTGCTCGGACGTGCCGCGGTTGACGAGCCGGCAGATCGACTGGCCCACGACGTAGTAGACGCCGGTCTGTCCACCGGTGCCGATGGTGATGAACTCTTCCTGCGCGACGGCTCCGCTGCCTGCAAAGAGCGCAGCCACGGCCACAAGCGTTTTGGTATGCTTCATCTCGGTCTCCCTGTCTGAAAAATCATGCGGCTACCAGTGCCATCCCGTGGACGTATTCCGCGTGCGGAACAGGCAAGTGATGTCGCTCGCGACAGAGGCCGCTGGCCCCTTGCCGCCAACCGAGTGGCGGAGCGTTGTCGAAGCGAAGCCGGCAGCCCTCATGACACTGACGGTAGCAGTCCATCCGAACCGATCAAGTCGTAAAATCAGGCATTTAGGAACGGGAAACAGGCGTGAACGGCAAGGCGGCACGGACCCCGCAAGTGTCTGATCATATTGCGGTATGCCGATGCGATGGCGCGTTCACGCAAGCGTGAAAGAAGTGTCTTGCTGCATTATCGCAAATGCGATGTTGCGCTTTTAAAGCCGCGCGAGAATCCATGTCGCGAACTCTGTGAGAAGCGCGTCCGAGGCCGCGTCGAACGCCTCGACGACGGCAGCCGTCTCGGTCGAGGTCGCCCGCGCCCGCCCCTCGAGCGTCCGGCTCGCCAGAATTCGCACGCCCTCCTCCTGGACGAGCTGCACGCGCAGCCGCAGATCGACGGTCGCGCCCGCGCCCGCCGGATCGGCGACCGCCTGGAAGTCGATGATGTCGGACACGATGGCGATGTCGCCCGAGAGGCCCAGAGGCTCGCGCGCCGCATAGCGGAAGGCCTCGGTCTCCTGGAGGGTACGCAGCATGAGGGACTGCACCATGACCGGCACCTCCTCGCCCCAGCGCGCATCCGGCAGATACTGCGCCTGCAGCTCGGAGGGCTTGATCATGATCCGGTCCGTCTGGAGCGCGCCGGTGGTTGTCGGCAGCTCCACGATCACGTCGATCGGACGCTGCGCGCCCTGCGGCACCGCCTCGGGCGCGCTCAGTTCGTAGACGTCGAGGACGCTGGTCGCATCGCTCAGCGCGGACAGCGCCGAGCAGCCGGGAAGAAGCGCGAGGGCAAGGAGGACGGCGGGAAGGCGCATGTGGCGTTACCTGCGGAAGGTGGGCGTGTCGCGGTCGAGCAGGAAGCGTGCCGGATCGCGGGCGATCTGGCTCGTCAACTGGTCGAGGTTCTGGATGAGCTTGCGGGTCTCGGAGGCGAGGCGCGTGTATTGCGGCAGCCCGTCCCCGGCGAAGTCCGACAGAGGCTGACCGGTCTCGGCGACGAGGCCGCGGATGTCGCGGAAGAGCTGTTCGGCCTCGGCCGCGGCGTCGCGCACGTCGCCGGTAACGACCGGAATGTCCTCCGACACCTGCGCCACCGCCCCGTTGAGACGCGCGATCGCGTCCTTCAGATCGGCCGTGATCGAACCGATATCCTCGTTGATGACCCGGTTGACCCCGTCGAGCACCGGCCCGGCCTTCTCGAACGCCTCGGTCGCGGCGGCGAGCGTCCGCTCCCCGGTCGCAAGCGCGTTGTTCACGGCAGCGAGCGTCGTGTTGGCGTTCGCGAAGGTCTCGGTCGCGGTCTCAAGCGCCACTTCGGCGTCCTCCGACAGCCCGTCGATCCGGCCCGTGGCCTGCGAGAGATCCGCGCCCACCTCCTCGATCACCCGCGTCGCCTGCGAGGTCGCGGTGCGGATGTCGGCGACGATCAGCGGAAGGTCCGTCTCGGCGACATCCGATACCGCGGAAATCGCGCCCGCGGCATCCTGAACGACCGCCCTAGCCTCGGCCACGAGCGCCGCGCCGTCGCCAGAGACGAGGGCATCGAAGGAGCTGACCGCACCGTCGACCTTCTCGGTTGTGGCATTGAGCTGCGCGATCAGCGCCTCAGTCTCGGCAATGACCGGCTGCGCTTCGGTCAGACGGGCATTTGCAGTCTGGCCGACGCCCTCTACGACCGTGAGCACGCCCTCTGCCCGGGTCGTCAGACGCCCCAGATCGTCGCGCAGCTGGGTGATCGTCTCCCGCAGATCCGAAGTGAGCGCGGGCACGTCCTCGGAGAGCAGCGTGTCGGCCCCCTGAAGCGCGCCCGTCGCGGCATCGAGCGTGCCTTCGGATGTCTGAAGGAAGCCGCGCCCCTGCTCGGCGAGCGCCGAGAGCTGGTCCACGGCGGCTACCACCTGGTTCAGGGCGGCCCGGCTTTCGACGATCACCGCCGTGAACTCGCCCTCCATGAGGTCGTCGAAATAGGTCGCCGCCTCGTCGATATTCGCGGTCGCGATGTCGAGGTCCGCGACGAGGGCCAGCGTGTCGTCGATCAGGGGCTCGGCCTCGTTGAACCTGTCGAGCGCCGATTGCGCCGCCGTCTCGAAGGTCCCGAGCATCCCGTCGGCGCGCCGCGTCAGGTCCAGCGTCTCGCGGCGCAGATCCGCCACCGCCCCCTGCAGCTCGATGGTGAGCGCGGGCAGGTCGTTCTCGAGATACCCGTTCGCGCTCTCGATCGTCTGCGTCGCGGTATCGAGGGTGACCTCGCCCCGCTGCAGGAGCGACTGCCCCCCGATGGCCAAATCGCGGATCTCGACCAGGGTCTGATCGGCCGTGCCCAGCACCTGCGAGACGTCGCCCGAGAGGTTCTCGAGCGTCGTGTTGAACCGGTCGACCTCGACCGCGAAGTTCGAGATCTGGTCGGTGACGTCGGTGAAGCCGTCCAACACCTGCGCGAAATCGCCCGAGGCCGCCTCGACGTTCACGAGGATGGTCTCGATCCGGCTCTGGTTCTCGGGGTTGAGGATCTCGTTGATGTTCCGCACGACGTTCAGCGTCTCGTCGAGAAGCTCGGGCGCGTCCTCGGTCAGCGACTGGAACACCGACGTGCCGGCCGGGATGGTCGGGATCTCGGTATCCGCGGCCTCGTCCAGAAGCGGCGTGTCGGGCTCGCCCGCGCTGATCCCGACATACGAGACGCCCGTCACCCCCTGCGCCTCCACCGTCGCCTCCGACGTCACGCGGACCGGTGTCTCTGCATCGACCTCGAGCCGCACCAGCACGGTTCCGTCACGCTCGGGCGCGAGGCGCAGATCAACCACCTGTCCGACCGGAAGGCCCGCAAAGCGGACGTCGGCTGCGCTCGAAAGGCCCGCGACGCTGGTGAAGCGGACGTCGTAATAGGCGAAGCTGCGGTCGAGCTCGATCCGAGCGAACCACACGAACGCCGCCACCATGCCGGCTAGGCCGAGCAGCGTGAACGCGCCGATCAGAACGTAATTGGCCCGCGTCTCCATGCGCGCTTCATCCCTCCTTCGGCGCCCGGGCGGCACGCGCCCGAGGACCGTCGAAATACTGGCGCACCCAAGGGTGATCGACCCGTCCCATCTGGTCCAGCGTCCCCGTGACCAGCACGCGCTTCTCGGCCAGCACGGCGACCCGGTCGCAGACAGCGTAAAGCGTGTCGAGGTCGTGCGTGACCAGAAAGACCGTTAACCCCAGCGACCGGCTAAGTCCATGGATGAGCCTGTCGAATTCCGCCGCCCCGATCGGGTCGAGGCCCGCGGTCGGCTCGTCGAGGAACACGATCTCGGGATCCAGCGCCAGCGCCCGCGCGAGGCCCGCGCGCTTCCGCATGCCGCCCGACAGCTCCGAGGGATACTTGTCGCCCGCGTAATAGGGCAGGCCCGACATCGAGATCTTGAGATCGGCAAGCTCGGACTGGGTCTTCGGCGCCAGCCCCGCGATGCGCCGCAGCGGCACCTCGACGTTCTCCCGGACGGTGAGCGAGGAGAAGAGCGCGCCGTCCTGGAACATCACGCCGATCCGCCCCTCGAGCCGCTCCCGCTCGGCCTTGCTGCGGGCGGGGACGGAGGATCCCAGCACCTCGATCGTCCCCTCCCGCGCCGCGTTAAGCCCCACGATCGTGCGCAACAGGACGGACTTGCCCGTGCCCGACCCGCCGACGACGCCGAGGATCTCGCCGCGTGTCACGTCGAGGTCGAGCCCATCGTGCACGACCTGCGCACCGAACTGCGTCCGAAGCCCGCGAACGGAGATGACGGTGTCGCCCATCCGCTCAGATCCCGATCTCGGCAAAGAGGACCGAGAACACCGCGTCCGCCACGATCACCGCGAAGATCGCCGTCACCACCGCCGATGAGGTCTGCCGCCCGAGCGATTCGGCGTTGCCGCCGACCCGCATCCCGGCATTGCAGCCCACCACCCCGATGATCACCGCAAAGACCGGCGCCTTCACGATGCCGATGACGTAGTTGGCGACGTCCGTGCTCTCGACGAGACGGGTCGCGAACATGGGCGGAGAGATCCCGAGCGACAGCCACGCCATCAGTCCGCCGCCGACTATGCCCGCGGCATTGGCGATGAGCGCGAGGATCGGCAGCATCAGAAGCAGCGCCAGCACCCGCGGGACGAAGAGCATCATCGCCGGATCGAGGCCGAGCGTCCGCATCGCGTCGATCTCCTCGCGCATCTTCATCGACCCGATCGCGGCGGTGAAGGCCGAGGCCGTCCGCCCCGCCACGATGATCGAGGTGAGCAGCACGCCAAGCTCGCGCAGGATCGAGATCGCGATGAGATCGACGACGAAAACCTCGGCGCCGAACTGGCGCAGCTGCGTCGCGCCCTGGAACGCCAGCACGATGCCGATGAGAAAGGCCATGAGCGCAACGATCGGCACCGCCTGAACGCCGACCGCCTCGCAATGGTGGACGAGTGCGGTCAGCCGGAATTCCCTCGGGCGGACCAGCACCCGCGCGAGACGGGAGAGAACGAGACCGAGCATTGCCAGCAGCTCAGCCGCGAAGGCCGCGCCGCCCGCCACGCGGGCGCCGATGCCCGCGATCCGTGTCCGGATCCCGCGCTCCGGCACCGGTTCGGTTTCGGCGACAGGCTCGGCGGCCGCGACCGTGTCGATCAGCGCCGCTGTCTGAGCCGAGGCGCCCTCCAGCGTCACCCGCTGTCCCTCGGCTTCGAGGCGCGCCCGCAGCCGCGCGACGAGATGCGCGCCGGCGGTATCCACACGCGAGACCTCGCCGAACTCGATCCGCACCGGCTGCGCCGCCGACACGTCCCGGAATGCGCGATCGAGCCCCGGCAGCCCCTCCACGGTCACGGCGCCGAGAAGGCGCAGCACCTGCGTGCCGTCCTCGTCCCGTGTCTCGATCTGCGGAAGGCTCTTTGTCATCACGCGGGCCACCTAACGGCCCTGCCCCACCCGGATGCAAGCGGAATGCGGCCGGGCCGCGCGTCGCGACGCCACTCTGCCACAGCGCCTCCGCGGGTCGCCGCGGACATCGCGTGTCGTAACGCCTGACGGGAGGGCGGGCGGGGCGATGGTCCCGCAGGGGCCGAGCGGCGTCCCGCCCTCACCCGCGCCAGAACCTCAGGGTGAAGAGCACGAGCACCGCCATGAGTTCGAGCCGCCCCATCAGCATGGCGAGGATCAGCAGCCATTTCGCGGTGTCGTTCACCGCCTGGAAGTTCCCCGCCGGCCCGATCTGGTCGCCGAGCCCCGGGCCGATATTGCCGAGCGCCGTCGCCGCCCCCGAGACCGAGGTGATGAAGTCGAGACCGGTGAGACTCAGCGCCACCGAAAAGAGCCCCAGCGTGACCACGAAGAACATGAAGAACGACATGACCGAGGAGAGCACGTCGTCGCCGACGGGGCGTCCCTCGTAGCGCGGGGCGAAGACGCCGTGCGGCGCGCGCACCTTGCGCAGCTGCGTGCGGATCGAGGCGAAGAGCAGCTGGTAGCGGAACACCTTGACCGAACAGGCTGTTGAGCCCGCGCAGCCCCCGATCAGCCCGACGAAGAAGAACATCGTGGCGAGAAACGCGCCCCACCCCATGTAATCGACGCTCGCGTAACCCGTGCCCGAGATGATCGAGACGATGTTGAAGAGCGCCTCGCGCAGCGCCTGTTCGGGATTGTGCGGAAAGATCGACAGCAGCACCGCGACCGTGACCGCGACGAGGACTGCGATGATGATGAGGAAGGTCCGCACCTGGCTGTCCGCGAAAAGCGCGCCGCGGGCGCCGTTGACCATCTGCACGTAGCGCACGAAGGGCAGCGCCGCGAGCACCATGAAGACCGACGCGACGTATTCCGCCGGCCCCTGGAAGACGCCGAAGGAGGCGTCGTAATTGGCAAAGCCCCCGGTCGACACGGTGGTGAGCGCATGGACGGACGCATCGAACGCGTTCATCCCGGTTCCGAGATACATGAGCGCGCAGGCCAGCGTCAGCGTCACGTAGATGGTCGAGATCTGGGCTGAGATCTGCGTCGCCCGCGGCAGGATCTTCCCCATCGTCTCGAAGGCCTCGGTGCGGAAGATCTGCATCCCGCCGACGCGCAGCTCGGGCAGGAACACCATGGCGACGACGATCACCCCGATACCGCCCAGCCATTGCAGAAGCCCGCGCCACAGCAGGAGGCCCTTCGGCAATGCCTCGAGCCCGGTGAAGACCGTGGCGCCGGTCGTCGTCATGCCGGACATCGCCTCGAAATAGGCGTCGACGAGCCGCGCCTCGGTCGCGCCGAGGACGAACGGGATGCCGCCGAAGATCGGCAGAACCGCCCAGACGCAGACCGTGAGCAGGAAGGTCTGCTGCAGCGACAGGCGTCCCTGCGCCGAGTTCGACGACGCGACCGCGGTGAGGCCTCCCGCAAGGATCGTGACGATCGCGCTTTCGAGGAAGACCGGCCACTCGCCCCGTCCCTCGGCGATATCGACCAGCATAGGCAGGAGCATCGTCGCCCCGAGGCATGCCACGAGCAGGCCGATGACATGGGCAACGGGGCGCAGATCGAACATGGGCGCGAGCGTTGGCGTCGCGCGTTCGGCAAGTCAAGACGGGCCGCGGCGTCCCCGCCACGACCCGTCCGAAATGTCGCAATGGGTCAGGCCCGGATCAGCCGACATGCACCAGCGTCGCGAAGAGCTTGGGATCGAGGCTTTCCGCGGCAAAGAGGTCGCCTTCGGTCAGCACCGACACCGCGTCGTGGCTGTGCAGGCTCTCCTGATGCGAGGCGATGACGCGGAAATCTGCGATCCGCGCATCCCCTTGCAGGGCCTCGGCAAAGAGGCGCGCGGCATCCTCGACGAAGATCGGATTGGCGCCGTTCAGCTCTGCAAAGGCCTGCTCGTCCTCGCGCTTCACCATCACCTGCGTCTCGGTCGGCACGGCCGAGCGGCAGAGCTCGATCAGGTCCTCGAACCACAGGCAATCGTCGCCCGTGAGCTCGACCGAGATCCGCGCCACCGACCGCTGCGAATGCGGCGTCGCAAGGACTCCGCGCTCGCGGCGCGCGTGTTCCGAGAGCTCGAGCGAGCAGGGGCAGGTCGAGGAATAGACGAAGTCGAGATGCATGATCTTGCGGCGGACGCCGTCCGTCTCGACGAGTTCGAGCGCGATGTCGTAATACTGGTAGCCCGACAGGCCCGAGCGCAGGCTCTCCACCGCCACGGGAAAGCGCAGACGCATGTTGATGCGGGCATCGAAGCTCTCGAGATCGGTCTTGTAGTCGTTGAGCGCCGCCTCGATCGTCTCGAAGCTGAAGGTCTTCTCCGCATGGGCATAGAACGAGCGGATGATCCGGGACATGTTGATGCCCTTCTTGTCCGCCTCGAGGCTGACGGACCCGGTCACCGAGGTCTCGAGCACCACGTCGCCGTTGTCGCGGGTGTGGTAGTGCACCGGCAGCCGGAAGTTCGAGATGCCGACATGCTGGATCGCACGTTTCGCGCCCCGGATCAGCGAGGAGGGGCCGTTCTGCAGATCGGGAAGCGTCGCCTTGTAGCTCGCGTCGACCCGGAAATCGTGATCGTAGGACCGGGTCAGCGGCGGATAGGCGGGCCGCGCATCGGCGCCCGGCACCAGCCCCGCAAGCGCCGGTTCGAGATCGGCGATCTCGCTGTCATGCGCCTTGCCGGCCCATTGCCTGAGAAGGGCGAGAGCCTTCTCGGCTTCCTCGCGGCTCGGCTTGCGGTCGATATCCGGGGTGTGAACGTTCATTACGATGGTCTCCAGCAGGTTCCCGGGCGACAGGTAGTGACCTTGCGGCATAATTCCATCGCGCCTCCGTCCGGCGCGGCGCGATCTCGGCCCGATGGGTGCCGGGTACGGGGCGTTTTGGGCGGGATTGTGGCTGATTTCATCTGAAAGCCCCAACCCCGCTGTGCTGTCACAAAATCGCGAGAGCTCCGAGCAGATCCTCCGCGAGGTCCTCTTGGTCTTCGAGGCCGACCGACAGGCGTATCAACCCGTCTCCGATCCCGAGCATTTCGCGCGTTTCGGGCGCCAGCCGCTGATGCGTCGTCGTCGCAGGATGCGTCGCGATCGACTTGGCATCGCCGAGATTGTTCGAGATCAGGATCACCTCGAGCGCGTTCAGCACCGCAAATGCGGCCACCTTCCCGCCCGCGACCTCGAAGGACAGCATCGTGCCGCCCGCCCCGGTCTGGCGCCGCGTGAGGTCGTGCTGCGCATGTGTAGGCAGGCCGGGATAGATCACCCGCGTCAGAGCCGGATGTCCCGAAAGACGCTCGGCGAGCGCCTGCGCCGTTCCGGTCTGCGCGCGGACCCTCAGGTCGATCGTCTCGAGCCCCTTCAGCAGCACCCAGGCCGTGAACGGGCTCATCGAGCCGCCGGTATGCTTCATGTAGGGCTCGACGGTCTTGCGGATGAACTCGGTCGTGCCGAGGATCACTCCGCCGAGCGTGCGCCCCTGCCCGTCGATATGCTTGGTCGCCGAATAGATCACCACGTCCGCGCCCTGCGCGATCGCGTCCGAATAGACCGGCGTCGAGAAGACGTTGTCGACGATGACCGTGGCGCCGCGATCATGCGCGAGCTTCGCCACCGCCTCGATGTCGATCACCTCGAGCGTCGGGTTCGACATCGATTCGAAGAACACCGCCCGCGTGTCGTCCCGGATCGCCGCCTCCCACGCCGGAAGGTCGGTGCCGTCGACCAGCGTGACCTCGACGCCGTAGCGCGGCAGGATCTCCTCGAGGATATAGAGGCACGAGCCGAAGAGCGCCCGCGCCGCGACCACGTGATCGCCCGCCTTCAGCATCGACACGAGCGCGCCGTTGACCGCCGCCATGCCCGACGCCGTCGCGAAGCCGTCCTCGGCGCCTTCGAGCAGCGCGATCCGCTCCTCGAACATCCGCACTGTCGGGTTGCCGTAGCGGGCGTAGATGTATTCGTCGGGGCCCGCATTCTGGAACCGCGCCTCGGCCTGTTCGGCGCTGTCGTAGGCGAAGCCCTGGGTCAGGAACATCGCCTCGGACAGCTCACCCCATCCGCTGCGCTTCGTGCCGCCATGCACGAGGTTCGTGCGGGTGCGGCGGGTCCGGGTCTTGCTCGGCGTATCCTTCATGTCGTCCTCCTCGCCGGCCTGGCCCGGCGGATGAAAAAAGCCCCGTCCGCGGCCAAGCGAAAGGGGCTCTTTCGACTGACCTCTTTAGCGGGAGAGTTTAACGTGGCCCGCAATCCGGTAACAAATCGCCACGGTGCGATCCGGCTAGTGCCGAAAGGTCGCAGGGTCAATCCCGTCATCGATCTGTCGCCTCATCTTCACGGAACCATTACCAGGCACCAATAGGGGCTACGCACAAGATGTAGTGGAGCTTCTCGCATGCCCGTCATCCGCGTCAGCGCAAGGAATGGAATACCCGGTCCTGCCGGCGGACCCCAATCGCTGAGCCGGGCACTCGACGCGGCGCTCTCGGACCCCTCCGTCGGCGCCGGACCGGTCACGGTGATGGTGCACGGCTTCAAGTACGCGCCGGGTTGCGAACGCCATTGCCCGCACGAGACCATCTTTTCGCTCACTCCCAGATTCCGCGATGTCGACAGGCGCATCGTATCCTGGCCCCGGCATCTGGGCTTCGGCCGTCCCGGTCCCGATCGCGGCCTTGCCATATCGTTCGGCTGGCCCGCCCGGGGCTCGATCTGGAACGCTTATGACAACGCGGATCGCGCGGGCGACGCGCTGGCCCGGCTTCTCGCCGAACTTCGGGAGCGCTGCCCGCACACTCCGCTTCACGCGGTCGGCCATTCTCTCGGAGCGCGGGTCGTGCTCGACGCCCTGACGAAATCGGCCCCCGGAGCACTCGACTGGGCGCTGCTTCTCGCTCCGGCGGAATTCTCGGCCCCCGCCCATGCGGCCGTGGAAAGCCCGGCGGGCCGCACCGCCAAGGTGCTCGCGGTCACAAGTCGCGAGAACGACGTCTTCGATCTCATGATGGAGCTCTTCGTGTCCGCTCTGCGGCGCGGCGACAGCATGCTCGGCCACCGCGGATTGCGCGCCTCGAACGCGCTCACCATGCAGATCGACCACGCACCCACACTCGCCGCGCTCCGCGCCGCGGGCCACAGACTCGGCGCCCCCGAGGGTCGGGTCTGTCACTGGTCGCCCTATCTGCGGCCGGGCGCCTTCCCGCTCTACCGCGCGATCATCGAGGGCCGGCTCTCGTTCTCGCGCCTCCGCGCGATCCTGCCCGAGGACACCGATCCCCGCTGGGCCCGCATCCTGCCCCGCTTCGCCACGGCGCAGACCGCTCCGGGCTAGACCCGCCCCGCCCTTCTTCTTGAGAGAAATATCCCGGGGGTCCGGGGGCAGCGCCCCCGGCCATTTCAGAACGGCACGTCGTCCGCCGCACAGATGAAGCGGGAGACGACCTTCTTGGTGCCCGCCTTCTCGAAGGCGACCTCGACCTTGTCGCCCTCGACGCCGATCACCGCGCCGTAGCCGAACTTCTGGTGGAAGACCCGCTCGCCGATCCCGTAGGCAGCGACGGCGGTCATGTCGATCACCTGGTTGCGCTCCTCTCGGGGCTGGCTCACCGGGCGCTCGCCGGACCGCGCCTGAAGCCGTTTCCAGCCGGGCGAATTGTAGACGTCGGCGCGGTGCACGCGCTCGTCGATGCCGCTCTGATTGCGGGTCATGATCTCCGGCGAGGCGCTCGCCGCCATGCCCGCCGCGCCGTATCCGCCGCCATAAAGCCCCGGCGGCGTCAACACCTCCACATGGGCCTCGTCGAGCTCGTCAATGAAGCGCGAGGGCAGCTGGCTCTGCCACTGGCCAAAGACGCGGCGGTTGCCCGCAAAGGAGATCGTGCAGACCTCCTCGGCCCGCGTGATGCCGACATAGGCGAGCCGCCGCTCCTCCTCGAGGCCCTTCAGCCCCTGCTCGTCCATCGAGCGCTGCGACGGGAAGAGCCCGTCCTCCCAGCCCGGCAGGAACACCGCCGGAAACTCGAGGCCCTTCGCGGCGTGCAGCGTCATCACCGACACTTTCGCGCCGCCCTCGTCGGTCTCGTTGTCCATGACGAGCGCCACGTGCTCGAGGAACCCCGAAAGGTTCTCGAAGCCCTCGAGCGCCTTCACCAGTTCTTTGAGGTTCTCGAGCCGTCCCGGCGCCTCCGGCGTCTTGTCGTTCTGCCACATGGCCGTGTAGCCGCTCTCGTCGAGTACCGTCTCGGCCAGCTCCATGTGCGTGAGATCGTCGCTCCCGGCGAGGCGGCCCCAGCGGTCGAGATCGTCCACCAGCACCCGCAGGGCCGCGCCGCCCTTGCCCTTAATCGCCTCTTCGGCCACCGCGATCCGCGCGCCCTCGACGAGGGAGACGCCCCGCTCGCGGGCGGTGCGCTGGATCACCTGCTGCGCCTTGTCGCCGAGCCCGCGCTTGGGCGTGTTGACGATGCGCTCGAAGGCGAGATCGTCCTCGGGCGAGACCACCAGGCGGAAATAGGCCATGGCGTCGCGGATCTCCATCCGCTCGTAGAAGCGCGGGCCGCCGATCACCCGGTAGGGCAGCCCGATGGTGAGGAACCGGTCTTCGAAGGCGCGCATCTGGTGCGAGGCCCGCACGAGGATCGCGCAATCGTCGAGGCTGAAGGGCCGCATGCCGCGGGTGCCCTGCTGCATCGATTCGAGCTCCTCGCCGACCCAGCGCGCCTCCTCGTCGCCGTCCCAGTGGCCGATCAGGCGCACCTTCTCGCCCTCGTCCACCTCGGTCCAGAGCTTTTTGCCGAGGCGCCCCTCGTTGCCCGAGATCACCGAATGGGCCGCGGCCAGGATATGCGGCGTCGAGCGGTAGTTCTGCTCGAGCCGCACCACGTGGGCGCCCGGGAAGTCCTTCTCGAAACGCAGGATGTTGCCCACCTCGGCGCCGCGCCAGCCGTAGATCGACTGGTCGTCGTCACCGACGCAGCAGATGTTGCGATGCCCCGCCGCAAGCAGGCGCAGCCACATGTACTGCGCCACGTTGGTGTCCTGGTACTCGTCGACGAGGATGTAGCGAAACCAGCGCTGGTATTGCGTCAGCACGTCGTCGTGTTTCTGGAAGATCGTGACGCAATGCAGCAAGAGATCGCCGAAATCGGCCGCGTTCAACTCCTTCAGCCGCGCCTGGTACTCCGCGTAGAGCCGCGGGCCCTCGTGGTTGTAGGCACCCGCATCGGCGGCGGGCACGCGATCGGGCGTGATCGCGCGGTTCTTCCAGTCGTCGATGATCCCGGCGAGCTGGCGCGCGGGCCAGCGCTTCTCGTCGATATTCGAGGCCGAGATGAGCTGCTTCATCAGCCGGATCTGGTCGTCCCGGTCGAGGATGGTGAAGTTCGATTTGAGGCCTACGAGTTCCGCGTGCCGGCGCAGCAGCTTCACGCAGATCGCGTGGAATGTGCCGAGCCACGGCATGCCCTCGACGGTCTGGCCGAGCATCTGGCCGACGCGGGTCTTCATCTCGCGAGCGGCCTTGTTGGTGAAGGTGACCGACAGGATCTCGTTCGGCCGCGCCTTGCCCTGATTGAGCAGATGCACGATTCGCGCCGTCAGCGCCTTGGTCTTGCCGGTGCCCGCGCCCGCGAGCATCAGGACGGGGCCGTCGAGCGTCTCGACCGCCTCGCGCTGCGCCGGATTAAGCTCGTCGAGATACGGGGCGGGCCGCGCCTGCATCGCGCGCGCCGCCAGCGACGCGCCTTCGAAGGCGTCCATGTCGTCGAAACTGCTCATGCGACAAAGATAGCGCGGCCGGGGTCCGAGATAAAGCGGCAGTTCGCGCTATGTTCCGCCTTCGGGTGCAATTTGAACCGCGGGCCATCGCGCCGGCCGCGATGCGCCGCGAGTTGAGCTTGTGTGGATCTCGCTCTAACTTTCTGCAAAGCAGAAAACCGGGGACGCACCACATGGCCGATTTCCAGAAGATCCTCATCGCCAATCGCGGCGAGATCGCGATCCGCATCATGCGCGCCGCGAACGAGATGGGGAAGAAGACGGTCGCCGTCTTCGCCGAGGAGGACAAGCTCGGCCTGCATCGGTTCAAGGCGGACGAGGCCTACCGCATCGGCGAGGGGCTCGGACCGGTTCAGGCCTATCTGTCGATCCCCGAGATCATCCGCGTCGCCAAGCTCTCGGGTGCCGACGCGATCCACCCGGGCTACGGACTTCTGTCAGAGAACCCCGAATTCGTCGATGCCTGCGACAAGGCGGGCATCACCTTCATCGGCCCGCGCGCCGAGACGATGCGGGCGCTTGGCGACAAGGCCAGCGCGCGGCGGGTTGCGATGGAGGCGGGCGTGCCCGTCGTTCCGGCCACCGAAGTGCTCGGCGACGACATGGACAAGATCCGCGCCGAGGCGGCCGAGATTGGCTATCCGCTGATGCTCAAGGCCTCGTGGGGCGGCGGCGGCCGCGGCATGCGGCCGATCAATTCCGAGGACGAACTCGCGGACAAGGTCAAGGAGGGTCGGCGCGAGGCCGAAGCCGCCTTCGGCAACGGCGAGGGCTATCTCGAGAAGATGATCGAGCGCGCCCGCCACGTCGAGGTACAGATCCTCGGCGACAAGCAGGGCAACATCTACCATCTCTACGAGCGCGACTGCTCGGTCCAGCGGCGCAACCAGAAGGTCGTGGAGCGGGCTCCTGCCCCGTATCTCTCCGCAGCCCAGCGCGAAGAGCTCTGCGAGCTCGGCCGCAAGATCTGCGCCCACGTGAACTACGAATGCGCCGGCACCGTCGAGTTCCTGATGGATATGGACACCGGACAGTTCTACTTCATCGAGGTGAACCCGCGCGTTCAGGTCGAGCACACCGTGACCGAGGAGGTCACCGGCATCGACATCGTGCAGGCGCAGATCCTGATCGCCGAGGGCAAGTCGCTGACCGAGGCGACCGGCAAGGCCTCGCAATACGACGTCTCGCTCAACGGCCACGCGCTTCAGACGCGGATCACCACCGAGGATCCGACGAACAACTTCATCCCGGACTACGGTCGCATCACCGCCTATCGCTCGGCGACCGGCATGGGCATCCGGCTCGACGGCGGCACCGCCTATGCGGGCGGCGTCATCACCCGCTTCTACGATTCGCTCCTGGTGAAGGTTACCGCCTGGGCGCCGACGCCCGAGAAGGCCATCGCGCGCATGGACCGGGCCCTGCGCGAATTCCGCATCCGCGGCGTCAGCACCAACATCGACTTCGTCGCGAACCTGCTGCGGCACCCGACCTTCCTGTCGAACCAGTACACGACGAAGTTCATCGACACGACGCCCGAGCTCTTCGACTTCAAGCCGCGTCGGGACCGCGGCACCAAGGTGCTCACCTACATCGCCGACATCACCGTGAACGGGCACCCCGAGACCGAAGGCCGCACCAAGCCGGCCGCCGACATCAAGGTCCCGCGCGCGCCCGAGACGTCCGGCTCGGCGCCCGACGGCACGCGCCAGCTTCTCGACCGCGAGGGTCCGCAAGCTGTGGCCGACTGGCTCGCGGCGCAGAAACAGGTCCTCATCACCGACACAACGATGCGGGACGGGCACCAGTCGCTGCTCGCGACGCGGATGCGCTCCATCGACATGGTCAGGGTCGCGCCCGCCTATGCCGAAAATCTCTCGGGGCTCTTCTCGGTCGAATGCTGGGGCGGCGCGACCTTCGACGTCGCCTACCGCTTCCTGCAGGAATGTCCGTGGCAGCGCCTGCGCGACATCCGCGCGCGCATGCCGAATATCATGACGCAGATGCTGCTGCGCGCATCGAACGGCGTCGGTTACACCAACTACCCCGACAACGTCGTGCGCTCCTTCGTGCACCGCGCGGCCGAGTCCGGTGTCGACGTCTTCCGCGTCTTCGATTCGCTCAACTGGACCGAGAACATGCGTGTCGCGATGGATGCGGTGCTCGAGAGCGGCAAGGTCTGCGAAGGCGCGATCTGCTATACCGGCGATATCAACGATCCGGACCGCGCGAAATACGATCTCAAATACTACGTCTCCATGGGCAAGGAGCTGCGCGAGGCCGGCGCGCATATCCTCGGGCTCAAGGACATGGCGGGGCTGCTGAAACCCGCCGCCGCCGGCCCGCTGATCCGCGCGCTCAAGGAAGAGGTCGGCCTGCCGGTCCATTTCCATACCCACGACACCTCGGGCGCCGCGATCGCGTCGGTCATGGCCGCCGCCGAAGCCGGCGTCGACGCGGTCGATGCGGCGATGGACGCGCTCTCGGGCAACACGTCGCAGCCGACGCTCGGCTCGATCGTCGAGGCCCTGCGCTTCACGGAGCGCGAGACCGGGCTCGACATCAAGCGCATCCGCGAGATCTCGAACTACTGGGAACAGGTGCGCGCGCAATACGCGGCCTTCGAGAGCGCGATGCAATCGCCCGCCTCCGAGGTCTATCTGCACGAGATGCCGGGCGGCCAGTTCACGAACCTCCGCGCGCAGGCCCGGTCGCTCGGGCTCGAGGACAAGTGGCCCGAGGTCGCCCGGACCTATGCCGACGTGAACCAGATGTTCGGCGACATCGTGAAGGTCACGCCCTCGTCGAAGGTCGTCGGCGACATGGCCCTGATGATGGTGAGCCAGGGCCTGACCCGCGCCGAGGTGGAAGACCCCAAGCGCGACATCTCCTTCCCCGATTCGGTCATCGACATGATGAAGGGCAATCTCGGCCACCCGCCGGGCGGTTTCCCGGAGGGCATCCAGAAGAAGGTGCTCAAGGGCGAGAAGCCGCTCGAGGACCGCCCCGGCAAGCACCTGCCGCCCGTAGACCTCGACGACAAGCGGCGCGAGCTCGCGGAGGCCTTCGAGGATGTCGAGTTCGACGAGGAGGATCTCAACGGATACCTGATGTATCCCAAGGTCTTCACCGACTACGTCGCGCGACACGAACTCTACGGCCCGGTGCGCACCCTGCCGACAAAAACCTTCTTCTACGGCATGACCCCGGGCGAGGAGGTCACCGCCGAGATCGACCCCGGCAAGACGCTCGAGATCCGCCTCGTGACGGTGGGCGAAAGCAACGAGGGCGAGGTCCGGGTCTTCTTCGAGCTGAACGGCCAGCCGCGCACCGTGCGCGTGCCCGACCGCAAGGCGACGGGAGGCGCCGCCGCACGGCCCAAGGCCGAGCTCGGCAATGCCGCCCATGTGGGCGCGCCGATGCCGGGCGTGGTCAGCCAGGTCGCGGCCGAGGCGGGCAAGCCGGTGAAGGAGGGCGACCTCCTCCTCGTCATCGAGGCGATGAAGATGGAGACCGGCCTTTACGCCGAGCGCGACGCGACGGTGAAAGCCGTCCACGTCCATGCCGGCGGCCAGATCGACGCCAAGGATCTGCTGATCGAGTACGAGGAGTGATCACCCGGCGTCACGGAAAGCCGAGCCCGGGGGAGGCGGGCATGACGCCGCGAAAGCCGCGGGGTCTGCCCGAATTTTCTGCTTGCAGGGGCCCGGTACAGACTTTAAATGCCGCCCACACCCAATGGTAAGCGGGCGTAGCTCAGGGGTAGAGCATAACCTTGCCAAGGTTAGGGTCGGGCGTTCGAATCGCCTCGCCCGCTCCATCGGGGTGTAAGATCGGCCGGAAGCGGCCTGGAGCGCGGGTGTAGCTCAGGGGTAGAGCATTACCTTGCCAAGGTAAGGGTCGGGCGTTCGAATCGCCTCACCCGCTCCAATTTCTTCCTTCGTCAGACGTCTGTACGCGAAGCGCCGCTTCGCGTGCGAGGGCTCTGCCCTCGCGCTCCCGGGATATTTCGATCAAGAAGAAGACAGGGGCCGGACGCGACTCAGAACGCCTTGAAGGTCAGCGTCGTCAGCGAACGTTCGATGCCCGGGATGTCGAGGAGGCGCTCGTTGATGTACTTGCCCACGTCCTCGCCCGCCGGAATGTAGAGCTTCATCAGCAGGTCCCATTCGCCGGAGGTCGAGAAGAGTTCCGAATGCATCTCGCGCAGCGCGATCTCTTCGGCGACCTTGTAGGTCCGGCCGGGGGTGCAGCGGATCTGGACGAAGACGCAGACGGTCATGGCAGGGCCCTCGGGCAAGTCTCGGATGAGCCGGACGCTGGCACAGCCGTCACGCGGGCACAATGGCGCGCGGGCGCCCCCTTGGCCTTGGCAGACGCGGAGCCTATACCCGGGCAGGCCGTAGCGAGCAGCGACAGGAGAGACCATGCGGACCGCCCGCATCACAAGGCAGACCGCCGAGACCGACATCTCCGTCGCGCTGACGCCCGACGGGACCGGGAGCTATCGCAATGCGACCGGCATCGGGTTCTTCGATCACATGCTCGACCAGCTGGCGCGGCACGCGCTCTTCGATCTCGAAGTGGATTGCAAAGGCGATCTGCACATCGACGACCATCACAGCGTCGAGGATGTCGGGATCGCGATCGGGCAGGCGCTGCGCGAGGCGCTCGGGGACAAGCGCGGCATCCGCCGCTATGGTGAATGCCATCTGCCGATGGACGACACGCTGGTGCGCGCCGCGCTCGACCTCTCCGGCCGGCCGTGGCTCGGCTGGGACCTGCCGTTCCCGACCGAGAAGATCGGCACTTTCGACACCGAACTCGTGCGCGAGTTCTTCCAGGCGCTGGCGACCCATGGCGGGATCACCCTGCACGTGGACCTGATCCGCGGGGTCAACAGCCACCACATCGCCGAGGCCGCCTTCAAGGCCGTGGCGCGGGCCCTGCGCGATGCGGTCGAGACCGATCCGCGCAAGGCCGACGCCATCCCTTCCACCAAGGGCGCGCTCTGAGGCGCGCCTGCCAGACCGACCGACGGGCCCCATGCTGACAGCGATCATCGACTACGAAAGCGGCAACCTCCACTCCGCCGACAAGGCCTTCCAGAAGATGGCCCGGGACACCGATGCCGGAGAGGTCGTCGTGACCTCGGAAGCGGAAACGGTCGCAAAGGCAGACCGGCTCGTCCTTCCCGGCGACGGCGCCTTCCCCGCCTGCGCCGCGGCGCTCGCCGCGAGCGGCGTGCAGGAGGCGATGGTCGAGGCCGTGGAAAAGCGCGGCATCCCCTTCATGGGCATCTGCGTCGGTATGCAGCTCATGGCGCGTACCGGGCACGAATACGAAGAGACGCGCGGCCTTGGTTGGGTCGACGGCGAGGTGATGAAGATCACCCCCGCCGATCCCGCGCTGAAGGTCCCGCATATGGGCTGGAACGACCTTCTGATCGACCTGCCGCATCCTGTGATGGAGGGGATCAGCAGCGGCGACCACGCCTATTTCGTGCATTCCTACCAGATCCGGATGGCCGATCCCTCGCAGCGGATCGCGCATGTCGATTACGGCGAGCAGGTCACCGCCATCGTCGGCGACGAGAACCGCATCGGCCTGCAATTCCACCCCGAGAAGAGCGGCGAGACCGGCCTGAGGATGATCGCGAACTTCCTCGCCTGGCGCCCGTGAAGGCCGGCGGGGACGCGCGCGCGGTCCTCAGCTGGTCGTCGGGCAAGGATTGTGCCTGGGCGCTGCATGTCTGCCGCCGGGACGGGCTCGCGGAAATCGGCGCGCTCATGACCACTGTCAACGGCACGGCGGAGCGGGTCGCGATGCACGGCACGCGCCGGGCCCTCCTGCAGGCGCAGGCCGAGGCGTTGGGCCTGCCGCTGATCGAGATCGCCCTGCCCTGGCCCTGCAGCAATGCCGATTACGAACGGATCATGGGCGAGGCCTGCGCCCGGCTCGTGGCGGACGGGTTCGGCACGGTGGTCTTCGGCGACCTCTTCCTCGAGGACATCCGGGCCTATCGCGAGACGCAGCTGGCGGGCACCGGGCTCGCCCCGTTCTTTCCGCTCTTCGGCTCCGACACAAGCGCCCTTGCGCGGGAGATGATCTCGGAAGGGGTCGAGGCCCGCGTCGTGACCTGCGATCCCGCTCGCCTCGACGAGAACTTCGTCGGCCGGCTGTGGGACGCGGACTTCATGGCCGACCTGCCGGAGGGCGTCGATCCCTGCGGGGAGAACGGCGAGTTCCATACCTTCGTGACGAACGGCCCGGGATTCGCCGCGCCGATCCCGCACCGCGTCGGCGAGACGATACTGCGCGACGGATTTCTCTACGCCGACCTGCTTGCCGACTGAAGCGCTCCGTCCCGCCAATCTGCACGCAGGGGCGGACAGCAGGGCCCGCCCCTTTTCCTCACTGCAGGCGCGACCAGGTCTGGCTCGAACAGAGCAGACCGCCCGCAACGCAGCCCGAGAGCTTCAGCGTATCGCCGGCCAGGTTCATCTTGCCGAGATAGACCTTGTCGTTCGAGGGGCGCCAAACGCGGCCCTCATAGGCACCTCCGCCCTGCGGCACCATGTTGATGACCAGCACCTTGCCCTTGTTGGGCGAGTCGTATTCCCCGCTCGAATCGAAGGTTCGGTGGATCACCCCGCAGAGCTTGTCGCCGCAGGGCGTCATTGCGACATGGGCGTAGGAGCCGTCGTCGGTCTCGGTCTTCCAGATGCCCTCGACCGGGTCCGCCGCCGCCATGCTCGCGCCCATCACCAATGCGGCCAGCGCCGCGCCGATACGTGTCATTCCTGATCTCCTCCTCATGGATATCGCGACGGAAAGCGTGGCGCCGCGGAGGCCGTCCGATCAAGAATGACGCGAGGTCGCGTTGCGTGTGCCGTTCCGTCATGCCAATGAGCGGCGGCCCGAGAGACGGAGACCCGAGCTGATGATCCTTTACCCCGCCATCGACCTCAAGGACGGCCAAGCCGTCCGCCTGCTGCGCGGCGACATGGAGAAATCCACCGTCTTCAACGACGATCCCGCGGCGCAGGCCCGCGCCTTCGTCGAGGCGGGCTGCCAGTGGCTGCATCTCGTGGACCTCAACGGCGCCTTCGCCGGCCGGCCGGTGAACGCGGACGCGGTCGAGGCGATCCTGGCCCAGACCGACGTCCCTGCCCAGCTCGGCGGCGGCATCCGCGACATGGCCACGATCGAGACCTGGCTCGAGAAGGGCCTCGCGCGGGTGATCCTCGGTACCGTGGCGGTGGAGAATCCGGATCTCGTGCGGGAGGCCGCCCGCGCCTTCCCCGGGAAGATCGCCGTCGGGATCGACGCCCGCCAGGGCCGCGTGGCGACCAAGGGCTGGGCCGAGGAGACCGACGTCATGGCGACCGATCTCGCAAAGAGCTTCGAGGATGCCGGCGTCGCGGCCGTCATCTACACCGATATCGACCGGGACGGGGCGATGGGCGGGCCGAATGTCGAGGCGACGGCGGATCTCGGCCGCGCTGTGTCGATCCCGGTGATCGCGAGCGGCGGCGTCTCGTCGCTCGGCGACCTCACCGCCCTGCGCGACACCGGCGTGATCGCCGGTGCGATCTCGGGCCGCGCGCTCTACGACGGCGCGCTCGACCTCGGCGAGGCCCTGCGCGCCCTCGCCTGATTCATTCGGCGACCGCCGCGCCGGTGAGCTTCTCCAGCGCGGCGCCCATCTCGGCGATGTAATCGGAATCGTCGTCGATGTCGAAATCGTCGAACATCTCCTCGGGATCCTCGTAGGTAAGGTAGGTCACCCCTTCCCATTCATGCGCCAGGACCCGCATCGGCAGCACGAGCCCGGCGCGGATGTCGTCCTGCATCGCCGGCGTGCCGAGCGCAGGGTTGCCGAAGATCAGCAGCGTCGCCGGTTCGAGCTCCATGTCGACCGATGAGGCGCCCTCGGCATGATCGACGCGGGCGAACATGGTTGCACCCGCTTCCTCCACGGCCGCTTCGAGCCTGTCGGCGGTCTCGGCAACCGGATAGGGGCTCTCGATGCTCATCATGTCGGCGGCGGCGGGCGTTGCGAAAAGCGCGAGGGCGAGGGCGGCGTGACGGATCATGACGAAGCTTTCTCTGGGGACCATTGCCCGGGGAACGCCGGTCCCACCCCCGGGTTCCCGGGGTCACGCGCTGTTGCGCTCGGGCCTCCGCTTCGGCATATCCCAAGAGCAGACGGAAGGATTGGCCATGCTTAAGACCCGCATCATCCCCTGCCTCGACGTGGCCGAAGGCCGCGTGGTCAAGGGCGTGAACTTCGTCGACCTGCGTGACGCGGGCGATCCGGTGGATGCCGCCCGCGCCTACGACGCCGCGGGCGCCGACGAGATCTGCTTTCTCGACATCACCGCGACGCACGAGGACCGCGAGACCATCCTCGACGTGGTGCGCCGGACGGCCGAGCAATGCTTCATCCCGCTCACCGTAGGCGGAGGGGTCCGCACCGTCGAGGACGTGCGCAAGCTTATGCTCGCGGGCGCCGACAAGGTGAGCTTCAACTCCGCCGCGGTGAAGGATCCCGACGTCGTCGCGGCCGCCGCCGACCGTTTCGGAAGCCAGTGCATCGTCGTGGCGATCGACGCCAAGCGGAAGGCGAACGGAGAGGGCTGGGAGATCTACACCCATGGCGGCCGGCAGGCGACCGGCATCGACGCGGTCGAGTTCGCGCTCGACATGGTGGCCAAGGGTGCCGGTGAGATCCTGCTGACCTCGATGGACCGCGACGGCACGAAATCCGGCTTCGACCTCGAGCTGACCCGGACCATCGCGAACGCCGTTCCGATCCCGGTCATCGCGAGCGGCGGGGTCGGCACGCTCGATCACCTCGTCGAGGGCATCACCGAGGGCGGCGCCTCCGCCGTTCTCGCGGCGTCGATCTTCCACTTCGGCACCTTCACGATCGGCGAGGCCAAGAGCCACATGGCCGAGGCGGGGATCGCGGTGCGGCAATGACGCTCGAGGAGCTGGAGGCGATCGTCGCCGACCGCGCCGGCGCATCCCAGGAGGAGAGCTGGACGGCGAAGCTCCTCGCCAAAGGCCCCGAAAAATGCGCCGAAAAGTTCGGCGAGGAGGCCATCGAGGCGATCATCGAAGCCGTGAAAGGTGACCGCGAGCGCCTCGCATCCGAAGCCGCCGACGTCCTCTTCCACCTCCTCGTGATGCTGAAATCCCGCGACCTTCCCCTCTCGGAGGTGATGAACGAGCTCGCCCGTCGCCAGTCCCGCTCGGGCCTCGCCGAAAAGGCCTCCCGCCCTTCCTGAGCCGCCCCTTCTTCTTGACAGAAATATCCCGGGGGTGCGGGGGCAGGAGCCCCCGCCCGGTGGTCTGGGGGCCTCCCCCCGGATATCCCGTGGGCGGCAGCGCGCTCCGCCGGGTCAGACCTGGAAGACGTCAGCCCAGTCGGGATGCTTGCGGCGCTGCGCGTTGACGAACGGGCAGAGCGGCACGATCTTCACGCCCTCCGCCCGGGCATCCGCCACCAGCCGCTCGACCAGTGCCAGCCCCGCTCCGGTGCCGCGCAAGGCCTCGGGCACGCCCGTGTGGTCGGCGATGATCAGCGTCGGCGAGGCGACCGAGTAGGTCAGCTCCGCCTCCGCCCCGTCCTGCCGCAGCACGTAACGCCCGCGCGATCCGTCAACCTCGCGGGCGATCGCAGCGTCAGTCAACGATCTTCGCCGTGGTCTTCTCGCGGATCTCGTCCTCGGTCACGCCCGGGGCGGTTTCCACGATCTTGAGGCCGCCCTCGACCACGTCGAGCACGCCGAGATCGGTGATGATCCGGTTCACCACGCCCTTGCCTGTCAGCGGCAGGGTGCATTCGGGGATGAGCTTCGGCTCGCCATGCTTGTTGGTGTGATCCATGACCACGATCACGCGGCGCACGCCGGCGACGAGGTCCATCGCGCCGCCCATGCCCTTCACGAGCTTGCCGGGGATCATCCAGTTGGCGAGATCGCCGTTCTCGGCCACTTCCATCGCGCCGAGGATCGCCATGGCGATCTTGCCGCCGCGGATCATCCCGAACGAGGTCGCGCTGTCGAAATACGAGGTGTGCGGCAGCTCGGTGATGGTCTGCTTGCCGGCATTGATGAGGTCGGGATCCTCCTCGCCCTCGACCGGGAACGGACCCATGCCCAGCATGCCGTTCTCGGACTGGAGCGTCACGTTCACACCCTCGGGGATGTAGTTCGGCACCAGCGTCGGGATGCCGATCCCGAGATTCACGTAGGTGCCGTCCTCGAGCTCCTGCGCCGCCCGCGCGGCCATCTCGTTGCGATCCCAGGCCATTGCTCAGTCTCCCTTATTGTCCAGTTCCTGCGGGTCCACCGGCACGTCGACAAGGACGACGGTTCCGGCGGCGCCCCGCGCCACGTTGATGGTCGCGTCGAGCCCCTCGAGCAGCGACGCGATGAGCCGCCCCCCGCGTGTCGCGGCGGAGGGCCAGTCGATATTGCGCGGGATGCCGACGCCGTCGTCCGAGACGGTCATCCGCAATCCCCCGGCGCCGAGCCGGGTCACGCGAAAGCCCACATAGCCGCGATCGAGCCCGGCGAAGGCATGCGTGAAGGCGTTCGAGAGTGTCTCCGAGGCGACGAGCGCCACGCGCACGGCCGCTTCGAGACCGATCTCGATCTGGTCCACCTGCGCCGTGAAGCGCACCCCCGGCCGGCCCTCGTGATGCGCGATGGTGCTCGCCACGCGGCTCAGGAGCGCGCCGATATCGATGCCGGCGCGGCCGGCCTGGCCGTCGGTCAGGCGCATCTCCTCGTAGGCGAGCTCGAGGCATTCGAGCCGTCGCGGCAGCGCCTCGATCTCGTGCAGAGGATCGTCGAGGCTGCGACGCCGCTCGGGCGCACCGAGATTGGCGAGGATCATCGACAGATCGTCCCGCACCCGGGCCCGGAGCGCGCCGAGATGGGCGTCGATATCGTCCTCGCCCGCCTCTCCGGAGCGCATCTCCTTCTGCAGGCCGAGGAAGTAAACGGGCGCGCCATCCTCGTCGGTAATCGGCGCGATGATGAGGCGGTTGCGGAACGGCTCGCCGCTGGCGCGGTAGTTGAGGATGTCGACCGTCACGTCCCGCCCCGCCTGCACGGCGGCGCGGATGCGGTCCACGTCCGACTTTTCGGTGCGCTCCCCCTGGAGGAAGCGGCAATTTCGGCCGATCACCGCCGCGCGGGAATAGCCGGTCGAGCGCTCGAACGCCTCGTTCACGTAGACGATCGGATTGTCGGGCGCGCGCGGATTGGTGATGACCACCGCGACCGACAGGCGCGAGAACCCGGCGACCGCCTCGCGGTCGTCGAGAACCGCGCTCAGTTTCCGCTGCGCGCTGTCCGACATGGGGGTCCTCCCCTGCCCTGCGATCAGGCTGCGGGGCGCGTGGTGCGCTGCTCGATGCGCTTCTCGTGCTCGCCCTGGATCAGGCGGTGCACGTAGATGCCCGGCAGGTGGATGTGATCGGGATCGAGCTCGCCGGGCTCGACGATCTCCTCGACCTCCATGATGCAGGTCTTGCCGCACATCGCCGCGGGCGGATTGAAGTTGCGCGCGGTCTTGCGGAAGATCGCGTTGCCGGTGGTGTCGGCCTTCCACGCCTTGACGATCGCGAGGTCGGCGAAGATGCCGCGCTCGAGGATGTAGTGCTCGCCGTCGAACTCCTTGACCTCCTTGCCCTCGCCGATCTGGGTGCCGTAGCCGGTCTTGGTGTAGAAGCCCGCGATGCCTGCGCCGCCGGCGCGCATGCGCTCGGCGAGCGTGCCTTGCGGGTTGAACTCGAGCTCGAGCTCGCCGCCGAGGTACTGGCGCATGAATTCCTTGTTCTCGCCCACGTAGGACGACATCATCTTCTTGATCTGCTTGGATTCCAGAAGGATGCCGAGCCCGAAGCCGTCGACGCCGCAATTGTTGGACGCAACCGTCAGATCCTTGGTGCCGGCCTCGTTGATCGCCTGGATCAGCAGTTCGGGAATGCCGCAGAGCCCGAAGCCGCCGGCGGCGATAGTCATGCCGTCGAAGAGGAGACCGTCGAGCGCATCCGCCGCGGAATCGTAGACTTTCTTCATGGAACTCTCCCTCGTGCTCAAGTTGCGAGGATTAGTGGCGAAGGGCCCGGGGAGAGTCAAATCCGTTGCGGCTCTGCGCCCCGTGAGCGACGGTCGGAGGGGCTCCGCCCCGCCGCGTTCCGCGGCCCCCGGGATATTTGGATCAAGAAGAAGCCGCGGAGCCGCGTCAGCCGCTGGCGGATTTCTTCGTCGTCGCGCTCTTCGACGCCGAGGCCTTCGAGGTGCCGGTCTTCTTCGCCGCCGTGGTCTTCTTCGCGGCGGCCGACTTGGCCGGGCTCTTCTTGGCGGCCGCCTTCTTGGGCGCCGCCTTCTTCTTGGCCCCGCCTTTCTTGGCGGCCTTCTCGTCGACCAGCGCCACCGCCTGCTCGAGCGTCACCTCCTGCGGATCGGTGTCCTTCGGCAGCGTCGCATTGACCTTGTCCCACTTCACGTAGGGCCCGTAGCGGCCGTCAAAGACGGCAAGCGCGCCGCCGTGCTCGGGATGCTCGCCGAGCTCCTTGAGCGCCTTCGCCGCGGTGCGTCCGCCCCGCTTGGCGGCCTTCTCGGCCAGAAGATCGACGGCTCGGTTGATGCCGATCTCGAAGACCTCGTCCACCTCCTTGAGGTTGGCGTAGAGGCGGTTGTGCTTCACGAACGGGCCATAGCGCCCGATGCCCGCCTCGATCGGCTCGCCGTCCTCGGGATGGATGCCGACCTGCCGCGGCAGCGACAGGAGCGTCAGCGCCTTCTCGAGATCCATCGCCTCGGCCGACCAGCCCTTGGGCAGGCTCGCGCGCGGAGGCTTGGGCTGCTCCTCGGTCGCCTCACCGCGCTGCACGTAAGGCCCGAAGCGGCCCGAGCGCAGCGAGATCTCGTCCTCGCCGTCATGGCCGAGCACGCGGTCGCCGGCGCCGTCGTCGCCGCCGATGGGGCGCGTGTAGCGGCATTCGGGATAGCGCGAGCAGCCGACGAAGCCGCCCGAGCGCGAGGTCTTGAGGTGCAGGCTGCCCTCCCCGCAGAGCGGGCAGGTGCGCGGATCGGTTCCGTCCTCGCGGGGGGGATAGAGCGTCGGCGCGAGCGCCTCGTCGAGCACGTCGAGCACCTCGGCGATGCGCAGCTCGGAGGTCTCCGAGATCGCCGCCGAGAAGTCGCGCCAGAACTTCGCCAGAAGCTCCTTGTAGTCGCGCTGGCCGGCGGAGACGTCGTCGAGCTCTTCCTCGAGGCTCGCGGTGAAGTCGTATTCCACGTAGCGCTTGAAGAAGTTGAGAAGGAAATGCGTAACGATCCGGCCCTTGTCCTCGGGGATCAGCCGGTTCTTGTCCTTGCGGACATATTCGCGGTCCTGGATCGTCGTGAGCACGGAGGCGTAGGTCGAGGGACGGCCGATGCCGAGCTCTTCCATCTTCTTGACGAGCGTCGCTTCGGTGTAGCGCGGCGGCGGCTGGGTGTGGTGCTGGAGCGCGAGAACGGCGTCGGCGCCGCCGATCACGGCCTTGCCGTTGCGATCGTTGCCCTCATCGGTGTTCGCGACCGGTGCGGCGTCGTCCTTCTCGCCCGCCTTGGCAAACTCGGCGCGCAGGCCGGCCTTGGCGAAAGGCGTCTTGTCGCCCTCGTGGATCTGCGGCAGGCGGCTGTCATCCTCGTCGCCCGAGGGCTCGTCACGGCCCTCCTCGTAGACCTTCATGAACCCGTCGAAGAGCACAACCTGACCGGTGGCGCGCAGGCCGACCTGCTTGTCGTCGCAGCCGATCTCGACCGTGGTCCGCTCGAGCCGCGCGGCCTCCATCTGGCAGGCGAGCGTGCGCTTCCAGATGAGATCGTAGAGCTTGCGCTGGTCGGCATCGGTGAGTCTCAGCGCGCCTGCATCTTTCGACATCTCGGTCGGCCGGATACATTCGTGCGCTTCCTGCGCGTTCTTGGCCTTGTTCTTGTACATCCGCGGCGATTTCGGGACGTATTTGTCGCCGTAGCGGTCCTTGATCGCGTCGCGGGCGGCGTGGACCGCCTCGGGCGCCATGTCGATACCGTCGGTCCGCATGTAGGTGATGTGCCCGGCCTCGTAGAGACGCTGCGCCGCCGACATGCACTGCTTCGCGCCCATACCGAACTTGCGGCTCGCCTCCTGCTGGAGGGTCGAGGTCATGAACGGCGCGGACGGATTGCGCGAGGCCGGCTTGGCCTCGACCGAGGTCACATAGAGCGCACGATGGGCGACGGCCTGCACCGCCATCTCGGCCTGCGTCTCGTTCGCGAGGTCGTACTTGTCGAGCTTCTTTCCGGCGAGCGTCGTGAGGCGCGCCTCGAAATCCTGCCCGCGCGGCGTCGAGAGCAGTGCCTTCACCGACCAGTATTCGCGGGGATCGAAGGCCTCGATCTCCATCTCGCGCTCGACGATGAGCCGAAGGCAGACAGATTGCACGCGGCCGGCGGACTTGGCCCCCGGCAGCTTGCGCCAGAGCACGGGCGAGAGGTTGAAGCCGACGAGATAGTCGAGCGCCCGGCGGGCGAGATAGGCCTCGACCAGCGGCGCGTCGATCTCGCGCGGGTTCTGCATCGCCTCGGTCACCGCCTTCTGGGTGATCGCGTTGAAGGTCACGCGGCGGACGTCGGTGTCCTTCTTGATCGACTTGCGCTTGGTCAGTGCCTCCTTGAGGTGCCACGAGATCGCCTCGCCCTCTCGGTCGGGGTCGGTCGCGAGGATCAACGCGTTGTCGTCCTTCAGCGCGTCGGCGATCGCCTTGACGTGCTTCTTGCTGTCGTTGCCGACTTCCCAAGTCATCTCGAACTCGTGGTCCGGATCGACCGACCCGTCCTTGGGCGGCAGATCACGCACGTGGCCGTACGAGGCGAGGACGGTGTAGCCGGACCCCAGGTACTTGTTGATGGTCTTGGCCTTGGCCGGGGACTCGACGACGACGACGGGCATGTCTTCGGGCACCTCTTGCGGGGAAAACGGGCCTTCTAATGGCCGGGCAGCATGTGTGGTGCAAGGCCAAATTGTCAATCGGTCCGGGAAGGGCCGGCGGCGCGTCGCCTTAAACCGCGAGCGACAGAAGCCCGCCGGGCTGGCGCCGGATGCGGCCCTCGAGCTCGAGATCGGTGAGCGCGGGCACGATTTCGCGCGGCTCCGCGCCGAGATCGCGCAGAAGCTGATCCTCGGCCACCGGCGATGGCCCGAGCCGGTCGAGGATCCTGGCGTGAAGGTCGGCGATCTCCCGCCGGGGGCGCCGCGGCGGGACAAGCGGCGCAAGCGGCAGCTCCGGTTGTGCGGGCGCCCCGACCATCGCCGGCAGCGCCTCGATCACGTCGGCGGCCGAGCGCACGAGCCGCGCACCGTCGCGGATCAGCATGTTGCAGCCGCCCGCGCGGGCGTCGAAGGGGTGTCCCGGCACCGCCAGCACCTCCCGGCCCTGATCGAGCGCCGTGCGTGCCGTGATCAGCGATCCCGATTTCGGGGCCGCCTCGATGACGACGACCGCCCGGGCGAGGCCGGAGATGATGCGGTTGCGGGCAGGGAAGTGGCGGGCCTGCGGAGAGAGGCCCATCGGCTGTTCGGAGAGGCGCACCCCCCCGGTGGCTGCAATCTCCTCGGCCAGCCGGGCGTTCTCGGCCGGGTAGAGCACGTCGACGCCGCCCCCCTGCACGGCGATCGTGCCGGTGGCGATGCTGGCGGCGTGCACCGCCGCATCGACGCCCCGCGCCAGCCCCGAGACGGTGACGTAGCCCGCCTGCCCCAGCCCCTCCGCCATGGCCCGGGCCATGCGCGTGCCGAGCGACGAGGCGTTGCGGGCACCGACGAGCGCGACGGCCGGGCGAGAAAGAATGCCGGCGTCGCCCACCGCCCAGAGGATCGGCGGGGCGTCGTCGAGATCGTTCAGGGCGCTCGGATAGAGCGGCTCGCCGCGGCAGATCATCCGGGCGCAGGCGGTGCGGGCGGCCCGCATCTCGGCCTCCACGACCCCAAGCGGGCAGATGTCGTAGTTCTCGAGACCCGCGGCTCGCGCGATCTCCGGCAGCGCCTCGAGCGCGGCAGCCGCCGAGCCATGTTCCGACATCAGACGATGGAAGGTCGAAATCCCCACACGGCGGGAGCGCAAGAGTCGCAACCGGTCCAGCCGATCGTCTTCCGTGGTGGGTGGGAGTAGGGGGTGAGTGGAAGATGAGAAATGCTCGACCATCAACCCGGCTCCGACTCTTGCCCCCCCTTGGTACGGGCTCCGCGGTTAATGACCGGTAAAGAGACGCAGGGAAGCGCCGCGCCGTTGGCATGGCCGGCACCCTTCCGCCTGCGCCGGATCGTCCGAGCCCCGCCGATGTCGGACGACCTGGAGCGGCGACACCGCCGCCCGCCGCGCGACTCGCTTCTGTCAGCCGGCCGAGCCGCCCACGGTCAGACCACCGATCAGGACGCTCGGCTGGCCCACGCCCACCGGCACCCACTGTCCCTGCTTGCCGCAATTGCCCATGCCGGGATCGAGCGCCATGTCGTTGGCGAGCCCGCGGATCTGCTGGAGCGCGGTTGCGCCGTCCCCGATCAGCGTCGCGCCCTTGACCGGGGCGCCGACCTTGCCGTTCTGCACGCGGTAGGCCTCGGTGCAGGAGAAGACGAACTTGCCGCTGGTGATGTCGACCTGCCCGCCGCCGAATCCGACCGCGTAGATCCCGTCCTTCAGCTCGGAGACCAGATCCTCGCGCGTCGCCTCGCCGCCCAGCATGTAGGTGTTTGTCATCCGGGGCATCGGCGCATGGGCGTAGCTCTCCCGCCGCCCGTTGCCCGTCGCCTCGACGCCCATGAGCCGCGCGTTCTGGCGGTCCTGCATGTAGCCGACGAGGATGCCGTCCTCGATCAGCACGTTCTTTCCGCTCGGCGTGCCCTCGTCATCGACCGTGATCGAGCCGCGGCGATCCGGGATCGTGCCGTCGTCGAGCACGGTGACGCCGGGAGCGGCCACCCTCTGCCCCATGAGGCCCGCAAAAGCCGAGGAGCCCTTGCGGTTGAAATCCCCCTCGAGCCCGTGACCCACCGCCTCGTGCAGGAGGATCCCGGGCCAGCCCGGGCCGAGCACGATGTCGAATGTGCCGGCGGGCGCGGGCTCGGCGCTGAGGTTCACGAGCGCGATTCGCAGCGCCTCGCGGGCCTTTCCCTGCCAGTCCTGCGGATCGAGCAGGCCGTCGAGCGCAACGCGCCCGCCGCCGCCGGCACTGCCGCTTTCGCGGCGGCCGTTCTCCTCGACGATGACGCTGACATTCACCCGGGTCATGGGCCGAACGTCCGTCACCAGCGAATCGTCCGCGCGCAGGATCGCGACCTCCTGCAGGGATGCGGCGATCGAGACCGTGGCCTGAACGACACGGGGGTCGAGGTCCCGCAAATAGGCGTCGATCTCGGCCAGCGTCTCGACCTTGGCGGCGAAGGGCCGCCCGGCGATGGGATCGACATCGGTGTAGAGCGTGCGGTTGGTCTTCACCGGCCCGGCCGCCAACGTGCCTCCGCCGCCTCCGACCGCGAGCCGCGCGGTCTCGCCCGACCGCTTCAGCGCGCTTTCGCTGATTTCGGTCGAATGGGCATATCCAGCGGTCTCGCCGCGCACGGCGCGCAGGCCGAAGCCCTCGTGGGCGTCGTAGCTCGCCTGTTTCACATGCCCGTCATCGAAGAGCAGCCCCTCCGAGCGGCGACGCTCGAGGAAGAGCTCTCCGTCCTCGGCGCCGGTGAGGGTCTCGCGCAGGTTCTCGACGGCCGCCTGCCGGTCGAGATGGGTGTCGAACGGGCGAAAGGGGGCATCGGACATGGATTGCGCCTCGGGAGATTGATATGGGTCAACGACAAGCGGCCACATGCCGCAAGCGGGGTTCTTTATCTGGCGTGAAGAATATGGTTGAAGACCACCGCAAGACAACGGGGGCCTCCACCGCCCGCGGCCGCGCCTCATCGCGCGCCACCCGTGACTAGATGTGACAGACGACAACCGATCAGGGTGACACATGAAACTTAAGACGATGCTCACGGGCGTTCTCGCCGCCTTCGCCGGGCCGGTCTTCGCGCAGGACAGCTTCACGGACCTTCCGGTGATCGGCGCGCCGAGCAACGGCGGGATCGGCTTCCAGTCCGCCGCGACGGAACTGGCGCGCGACATCCACTGGCTCGACGGCATGGTCACCGTGATCATCACCGGCATCGTGATTCTCGTGACGGCGCTGCTGGCGTTCTGCGTGGTGCGCTACAACAGCAAGACGAACCCCAAGCCGGGCTCGTTCACGCACAACTCGCCGCTCGAGATCGCCTGGACCGTCGGCCCGATCCTGGTCCTCGTCTTCATCGGCGCGTTCTCCCTTCCGGTGCTGTTCAAGCAGCAGGAGATCCCCGAGGGCGACGTCTACATCAAGGCGACCGGCTACCAGTGGTACTGGAACCATGAATACATGGACGACGGCTTCGCCTTCGACAGCTACATGATCGGCTCGCCGGCGACGGGCGGCGACAATTCCTACTCCGAGGAAGTCGAGCAGCAGCTTCTCGACGCGGGCTACGCGCCCGAGCATTTCCGCCTCGCCACCGACACCGCGGTGGTCGTTCCGGTGAACAAGACCATCGTCATCCAGGTGACCGGCGGCGACGTGATCCATTCCTGGACCATCCCGGCCTTCGGCGTGAAGCAGGACGCGGTCCCCGGCCGCCTTGCCGAGCTGTGGTTCACCCCCGAGCAGGAAGGCGTCTATTTCGGCCAGTGCTCCGAGCTCTGCGGCATCGCGCATGCCTACATGCCGATCACCGTCAAGGTCGTCAGCCAGGAAGAATACGACGTCTGGAAGGCCGACATGATCGAGGAATACGCCGAGGCGCCCGCGGACGCGCCCGTGCAGGTCGCATCGGCCGAGTGAAGCCGCGCCGGGGCGCGCTAGGTCGTGCCCCGCGCCCAGACAGCCACGCGCGATCCGGACACGGGTCGCGCGACGCCTTCCAGGAAAGACCCCGCGATGAGTGACGCATCCCTCGATCCCACGGCCGCCGGCCAAGAGGCTCAGTTCAGCGACTATTTCGCGCTGCTGAAGCCCCGCGTGATGACGCTCGTCGTCTTCACCGCGCTCGTCGGCCTGCTCGCCGCTCCGGATCAGGTGCATCCGTTCGTCGCGCTCTGCGCCATCCTCTTCATCGCCGTCGGCGGCGGCGCGTCCGGCGCTCTCAACATGTGGTGGGACGCCGATATCGACGCGGTGATGCGCCGCACCGCCAAGCGGCCGATTCCCTCGGGCCGCGTCACCGGCGAGGAGGCGCGCGGCCTCGGCCTCGCCCTTTCGGGTTTCTCGGTCATGTTCCTCGGCCTCGCGACCAACTGGGTCGCCGCCGGGCTCCTGGCCTTCACCATCTTCTTCTACGTCGTGATCTACACGATGTGGCTCAAGCGCTGGACGCCCCAGAACATCGTCATCGGCGGCGCCGCCGGGGCCTTCCCCCCGATGATCGGCTGGGCCGCCGCGACCGGCGGCGTCTCGATCGAATCGGTGCTGATGTTCTCGCTGACCTTCCTCTGGACACCGCCGCATTTCTGGGCCCTCGCGCTCTTCATGCGCAAGGATTACGACAACGCGGGCGTGCCGATGCTGACCGTGACCCACGGACGGCCCTCGACCCGCAAGCATGTCTTCGTCTACACCATCATCCTCGCCGCGCTCGCGCTCGCGACCGGCTTCACCTCGGCCGGCGGGCCGCTCTACCTGTCGGTCGCCATCGTGCTGAACGCCATGTTCCTCAAGGGCGCCTGGGACATCTGGCACCGTGACGAGATCATGGCCGAGACCGACAATTACGCGGTCGAGAAGGGGTTCTTCAAACTCTCCCTTCTCTACCTCTTCCTGCATTTCGGCGCGCTTCTGGCCGAAGCCACGATCGCGCGCCTCGGCATCCTCTGGGGGGCACTCTGATGGCCTTGCGCCCGCTCCACGAACTTCATCACCGCCGTCACGGCCGCAATCTCGGCCTCGGGATCGTGCTTGCCGCGCTCATCGTGATCATCTTCGGCCTGACCATGGTCAAGGTGCAGAACGGCGAATTCGGCCGCGCACCCGGCACGGCGGACAGCGTCACGCAACGAACGGAGGGACAGGGCGGATGAACCTCGATCGCAAGACCCGCACCGTGGCCGGCCTCGGCGCCGTGATCGTCTTCATGGGCGGCATGGCCTGGGCCGCGATCCCGCTCTACAACTGGTTCTGCGCCGTCACCGGCTACGGCGGCACCACGAACGTCGCCGAACAAGGCAGCGACAGCGTGCTCGACCGCGAGATCACGGTGCGCTTCGACGCCAATACCGAAGCCGGCATGCCGTGGGAATTCCGGCCGGTCGAGCGCTCCATGACGCTCAAAATCGGTCAGGACGGCCTCGCCTATTTCGAGGCCTACAACCCCACCGACAAGCCAGTCGCCGGTCAGGCCGGCTACAACGTCGCGCCCTTCACCGCCGGCAGCTACTTCAACAAGGTGCAGTGCTTCTGCTTCAACGAGCAGGTGCTGCAGCCGGGCGAGCGGGTCGAGATGCCGGTCTACTTCTACGTCGACCCCGAGATCGTCAACGACCGCGACGCGAAGTATACAAAGACCATCACGCTCAGCTACACGTTCTACGAGATCGATCTGCCCGAGGACGCCAAAGCACAGGCGGCGCTCCAGACCGGCGCGCAAGAAGAAACCTCCGTCAACTGACGCCATCCGAAGAGGGACCAAGACCAATGGCGCATGCTAAGAACCACGACTATCACATCCTGCCGCCGTCGATCTGGCCGTTCATCGGGGCCGTCGCCGGCTTCGTGATGCTGTTCGGCGCGGTCATGTGGATGAACGACAACGGCCCGTGGCTGTTCCTGATCGGCACCGTCGGCGTCCTCTACACGATGTTCGGCTGGTGGTCCGAGGTCATCAACGAAAGCAACGTGGGCGATCACACGCCCGTCGTGCAGATCGGCCTGCGCTACGGCTTCATCCTGTTCATCATGTCCGAGGTGATGTTCTTCTTCGCCTGGTTCTGGTCGTTCTTCAAACACGCGATGTATCCGATGGGCCCCGAAAGCCCCGGCGTCGACGGTGTCTGGCCGCCCGCGGGAATCGAGACTTTCGACCCCTGGCACCTGCCGCTCATCAACACGCTGATCCTGCTCTGCTCGGGTGCCGCGGCGACCTGGGCGCACCATGCACTGGTGCACGAGGACAATCGCAGGGACATGAAGTGGGGCCTGATCATCGCCATCGTGCTCGGCCTAATCTTCTCGGTCTTCCAGGCCTACGAGTACAGCCACGCGGCCTTCGGCTTCTCCGGCAACATCTACGGCGCGAACTTCTTCATGGCGACGGGCTTCCACGGCGCGCATGTCATCATCGGCACGGTCTTCCTCTTCGTCTGCCTGCTGCGGCTGATGAACGGGGCCTTCACTCCGAACAAGCATGTCGGCTTCGAGGCCGCCGCCTGGTACTGGCACTTCGTCGACGTGGTCTGGCTCTTCCTCTTCGCGGCCGTCTACGTCTGGGGCGGCTGACCCTCGGCCCTCACCGAAATCCGGGAAACGCCCGCCCCCGTGGCGGGCGTTTTTCGTTGGCCCGCGGTGCACGGGACACCGCCGCACATATCGGGATCGCACCGCCGCAAAAGGCGTTTCCGGTTGAACCCGCCCCCGGCCCGGGGGTAAAGCGAAGCCTGCCCCGCATTCCGGGGCCCCGCCTTTCCACGGTCCGGACATTTGCCTGTCGTGAAACGCCTTGCCGCCCCCCTGCTGATCGGCCTGATCGGTGCCGCGATCCTCGTGGCGCTCGGCGTCTGGCAGATGCAGCGGCTCGCGTGGAAAGAGGCCATCCTGAACGACATCGAGAGCACCATCGCGGGCGATCCGGTCCCCCTGCCCGCGAGCTACGATCCCGGGACGGATCGCTACCAGCCGGTCGAGCTCGAGGGCTCCATCGGCGAGGGAGAGCTGCACGTCCTCGTCAGTCAGAAGCAGAAGGGCGCGGGCTACCGTATCATCGCTCCCTTCACGACGGACGACGGACGCACGATCCTGATCGACCGCGGTTTCGTTCCGAACGAGGCCAAGGACGCCACCCGCCGCATCGGAGAGACCGCGATCCGGGCCAACCTGCACGCCCCCGAGGAGCGCAGCGGCTTCACGCCCGAGAACGAGGTCGATCGCAACATCTGGTTCGCCCGCGATGTCGGCGCCATGGCCGACGCGCTCGGCGCCGAGCCGATCCTCGCCATCGTCCGCGAGGAAATGCCCCCCGCCCCCGGCATCGATCCCCTGCCCGTGTCGAGCGAAGGAATCCCGAACGACCACCTGCAATATGCGATCACGTGGTTCTCGCTCGCCGCCGTCTGGCTGGGCATGACCGTGATCTGGGTGCGTCGCCGCTCCTTCGCCCAAGAGGTCCGCACATGAAGTACGTCTCCACCCGCGGCCAGGCGCCGGTCCTGAGCTTCGAAGAGGCCATGCTCTCGGGCCTCGCCCGCGACGGCGGCCTCTACGTGCCTGAAACCGTGCCGCAGATGAGCCAGGCCGACATCCGCGCGCTGCACGGTCTGCCCTACGAGGAGGTCGCGTTCCGCGTGATGCGGCCCTTCGTCGGTGACACCTTCGATGACGCGACCTTCGGCGACCTGATCGCGAAATCCTACGCGCAGTTCGGCCACGCCGCCCGCGCGCCGCTCAAGCAGCTCGGTTCGGGCCATTTCCTCTGCGAGCTCTTCCACGGGCCCACGCTGGCGTTCAAGGACTTCGCCATGCAGCTCATCGGGCAGCTCTTCGAGGAGGCGCTGACCCGTTCGGGAAGCCGCGTCACCATCGTCGGCGCGACTTCGGGCGACACCGGCTCGGCCGCCATCGAGGCCTTCCGCGGCCTCGACGCGGTGGACGTCTTCATCCTCTATCCGCACGGACGGGTCTCCGAGGTGCAGCGCCGCCAGATGACCACGCCCGTCGAGGAGAATGTGCACGCCGTCGCCATCGACGGCCATTTCGACGACGCGCAGGCACGGCTCAAGGACATGTTCGCGCATGACGACTTCCGCGACGGCGTGCGCCTCGCGGCGGTGAACTCGATCAACTGGGCACGCGTTCTGGCGCAGGTCGTCTACTACTTCTCGGCCGCCGTCTCCCTCGGCGCGCCCGAGCGCAAGGTCAGCTTCACCGTCCCCACCGGCAATTTCGGCGACATCTTCGCTGGTTACATCGCCAAGGGCATGGGGCTTCCCATTGACCGGCTGGTGATCGCGACGAACCACAACGACATCCTGCACCGTGCCGTCTCGACCGGGAACTACACCACCGGCCGGGTCGAGCCGTCGATCTCGCCGTCGATGGACATCCAGGTCAGCAGCAACTTCGAACGCGCGCTCTTCGACGCCTACGACCGCGACGGCAATGCCGTGGCCCAGCTGATGGACGAGCTGAAATCGGGCGGCGGCTTCCATGTCAGCCAGGGCGCACTCGAGGCGCTGCGCGACAATTTCGACAGCGGCCGCGCGTCGGAGGCCAACACGTCCGCCACCATTGCGGCCACCCACGCCAGGACCGGCGAGCTCGTCTGCCCGCACACCGCCGTCGGCATCAAGGTGGCCGAGGAGCACCGCGACCGCGCCGTGCCCATGGTCACGCTCGCCACCGCCCACCCCGCGAAATTCCCCGACGCCGTCGAGGCCGCGACCGGCATCCGTCCGCCGCTGCCCGAGCGCATGTCGGACCTCATGGAGCGGGAGGAGCGCATCACCCGGGCGCCGAACGACCTCGCCGCCCTCGAAGAGATCATCCAGGAGCGTATCCGCACTTGACCCTACAGACAGCCACCCTTCCCAACGGCTTCCGCGTCGTCACCGAACACATGCCCGGCCTCAAATCGGCTGCGCTCGGCATCTGGGTGTCGGCCGGCGGACGCCACGAGCGCCCCGAGCAGAACGGCGTGGCGCATTTCCTCGAACACATGGCCTTCAAGGGCACCGCATCCCGCTCCGCCCTGCGGATCGCCGAGGAGATCGAGGACGTGGGCGGCTACATCAACGCCTACACCAGCCGCGAGGTGACCGCCTACTACGCCCGCGTGCTCGAGGCCGATACCGGCCTCGCGCTCGAGGTGATTGCCGACATCCTGCGCAACCCGCTCTTCGATCAGAAGGAGATCGAGACCGAACGGCACGTGATCCTGCAGGAGATCGGCCAGGCGCTCGACACGCCCGACGACATCATCTTCGACTGGCTGCAGGAGATCTGCTATCCTGAGCAGCCCATCGGCCGGACGATCCTTGGCGAGGCGGCGCGCGTGAACGCCTTCGGCCGCGGCGACCTCTCGACCTTCGTCGAGGAGCATTACGGCCCCGATCAGCTCATCCTCTCGGCGGCGGGCGCGGTCGATCACGACGCCATCGTCGCTCAGGCCGAGGCACTCTTCGGCGACATGACGCCCCGCGGCTCGGCCGAGGCCCTGCCGGCCCGGTTCCACGGCGGCGAGATCCGCCGCGACAAGACCCTCGAGCAGGCCCATCTCGCCCTCGCCTTCGAGGCGCCGGGCTACCGCGACGTGGATTTCTACGCGAGCCAGGTCTATTCCATCGCCCTCGGCGGCGGCATGTCCTCTCGCCTCTTCCAGGAGATCCGCGAGAACCGCGGCCTCTGCTACACGATCTTCGCGCAAGCGGGCGCCTATGCCGACACCGGCACGACGACCATCTACGCCGGGACAAGCGGCGACGAGGTGGGCGATCTCGCCCGGATCACCGTCGACGAGATGAAGCGCGCCGCCTCCGACATGAGTGCCGAGGAAATCGCCCGGGCCCGCGCGCAGATGAAGGCCGGCCTCCTGATGGGCCTCGAGAGCCCGTCGGCCCGGGCCGAGCGCGCCGCGCGCATGATCCAGATCTGGGGCAAGGTCCCCTCTATCGAGGACACCGTCACGCGCATCGACGCCGTCACCGACGCCGACGTGCGCGCCTTCGCCGAACACACCGCGGCATCGGCCCCGGCGGCCATGGCGCTCTACGGGCCGGTGTCGAAGGCCCCCGAGCTTGCTAGCCTCGAAGAGCGCCGGGTGGCCTGATGATCGGGCTGCGTCGGAGGTTCAGGCTCGACAGCGAGCGGCTTGTCCTGCGGGCGCCGGCCCATGCCGATTTCACCGAATGGACCTCGCTGCGCGCCCAGAGCCAGGACTTCCTGCGCCCGTGGGAGCCGTCCTGGGCCTCGGATCACCTGTCGCGCAAGGCCTTCACCAACCGCGTCTACTGGGCGGGCCGGTCGATCTCGGGCGGTACCGCGATCCCGGTCTTCCTCTTCCGGCGCGACGACGAGCGGCTCCTCGGCGCGATCACGCTCGACAACATCCGCCGCGGCCCCGCGCAGGCGGCAACTTTGGGCTACTGGATCGGCCAGCCCTTCGCCCGGCAGGGTTACATGCGCGAGGCGATCGGCGCCGTCGTGCACCACGCCTTCGAGCGCATGGACATCTCCCGCGTCGAGGCCGCCTGCCTTCCCGAGAACGTCGCCTCCCGCGGTCTTCTGGAACGGTCGGGCTTCAAGTACGAGGGCGTCGCGCAGAGCTATCTGCAGATCAACGGCCGCTGGCGCACGCATGTCCTCTACGCGTCGCTCCGCATGGACCGGCGCGGCCGCACTCAGGTCGGGGTCGACTGAGGGCTCACCTCCACCGTCTCGATCGTCGAGGACCGCTCCAGCGTCCGGTGCACCGGGCACTTGTCCGCGATCTCGATCAGCCGCCGCCGCTCCGCATCGCTCAGATCGCCCTCAAGCGCGATCTCGCGCCGGAAGGCGTCGATCTTCCTCTCCTCGTCCGATGCGGCATCGGTGCCGTGATGCTTGTCGTGGCTGACATCGACGCGCACCCGGTCGAGCGCGATCCCCTTGCGGCGCGCATACATCCGCATCGTCATGGACGTGCAGGCGCCGAGCGCCGCCGAGAGCAGGTTGTAGGGCGTCATGCCCCGATCCGAGCCACCGACCGAGGCGGGCTCGTCCGCCTGAACGTGGTGCCGCCCGACGGTGATGTCCTGAAGGAACCCCGCGGGATCGGCTTCCGACGTGCGGACGACGCCCTCGGGCACGTCCACCGAGATGTGCTCGTGCGCGAGGTCCACATAGCGCGCCATCCATGCCGCGATGACGCCGGCAAGGTAATCCGCATCAGCGGGATCCGAGACGAGATGGTCTGCATCATCCAGCGTCACGAAGCTCTTGGGGTGCCTCGCCGCGGTGAAGATCTCGGTCGCATTGTCGATCCCGACGACCTCGTCGCGCGGTCCGTGCAGGACCAGGAGGGCGCGTCTCAGATCGGCGATCGCCGGCCGCAGCTTAGTCTCGCGCATGTCCTCGACGAACCGCCTGCCGATCCGGAAGGGCCGCCCCGCGAGCGTGACCTCGGCCTCCCCGTCGCGCTCGATCGCCTCCAGCGCCCCGCCGAAATTGTGGGTCACGTGAGCCGGATCGAACGGGGCGCCGATGGTCACGACCGCCCTGGCCGAGGGGATGTCATGCGCCGCTGCCAGCACTGCCGCCCCGCCCAGCGAATGCCCGATCAGCAGATCCGGCGCCATGCCCATCGAGCCGAGCTTGCGCGCCGCTGCGGCAAGGTCCGCGACGTTCGAGGTGAAGGACGTGTTCGCGAACTCGCCCTCCGAATGGCCGAGCCCGGTGAAGTCGAAGCGCAAAACCGCAACGCCCTCGGAGGTCAGCCGCGATGCGATCCTCCGGGCCGCGGCGATATCCTTGCCGCAGGTGAAGCAATGGGCGAAGAGCGCGGTCGCGAGGTGCGGCCCGTCGGGCCGGTCGAGCCGCGCGGCAAGACGGTGGCCGTCGTCATTCTCGAAGCTGAGGCGTTCGGGAGGCATGGTCGGGCTCCGCTTGGACTGGATGTGCACGCGACCATGCCGCGCCCCACCGCCGTGGGCAATCGCGCAATCCAATGTAGGTTTTCTTCAGGGCGCCGCGAAGCGGACGATGCTTTCGCCGACGTGATGCCGCAAGGAGGCCTGGGCATCCTCGCGGAAAAGCTCGTCTCCGAAGATCCGCGAGAATGTCGCCCTGTTCGAGACGTTGAAGAAGCACAGCGCGGAGATGTGCCAGTGCAACTCCAGAGCGGTCAGGCCGGTACGAAAGAGCCCGTCGTTGCAGCCGCGGGCGTATATGGATTCGAGGTGGCGGACGGCAGAGGAATTGTGGGCCGAGATCACGCTCGACTGGTCGATATGCGTGCCGCCGTGAACGTTCTCGATCATGACCAGTCTCACGAATTCGGTGGCTTCGCGGTGGTGGTCGAAGGTGAACTCGGCAAGGGTGCGGAGGGCCACGTCGGCCGGCATCGCATCGAGATCCAACTCGTCCTCCGCGCGGCGCATCTCGGCATAGGTATCCTCCAAGACGGCCCGGTAGAGGCTCTCCTTGTCGCCGAAATAGTAGTAGATCATGCGCTTCGACGTTTCGGTCTTGGTTGCGATCTCGTCGATCCGGGCGCCGGACAGCCCATGCTCGGCAAAAACGCCGCGGGCGACCTCGAGGATGTTGGCGCGCACGCGTTCCGGATCCTGCTTCCAGCTGGTTCGGCGCCTCGGAGTGGCGATCTTTCCCGCGCTGTCTTCAGCCATCCACGTCTCCCTGCTGCCGCCATTCCGATAGGTCGGCGGGAATTGATTATCGCGAGGCACCGCCGCTGTCACGGAGTGGGTCATGGATCGGCCAATTCTCCGCCCCGACTCTCATGTTGACATAATTAACCGTGGCGGACAAAACTCGTATTAAACGTGGCGAACAAAGTGCGCGGAGACGGGAGGAGACGCCTCTGATGCCAGTCGACGAGCCGACCGACTCCCTGCCGCGGAGAGCTGGAGACAACGGCATGGACGCCACGAAGTTCAGATCGGCTGCCGCGCGGACGCCTCGACCAAGCGTCGAGGTCTTTGCGGCTTACCGCGGCGATGGCGCGCGGCCGGACGGGGCCTGCGTCGACGCGGAGGGATGTCTCTGGCAGGCCATCTTAGCCGGCGCCTCCTGGCCCGAAGGCATGCTCGATCAGATCAACGCGCCGGGAGGCGCGTCTTAGCCGCACGTCCGCGCCGGTCCTCCGGCGCGGTCCGTCACCCAAATCCGGTCAAGGGAGGATACATGACCATGTTCACCACCACTCGCCGCGCATTGCTGTCTCTGACGGCGGCCGCGCTCGTGACCGGCGCTCCGGCGCTGGCACAGGACACCGAGACCCTGCGCTTCTCGGCCGTCTTCTCGGAGCAGGACATTCGCGCCCAGATGATGCAGCGCTTCCAGGATTCCGTGTCCGACATGTTCGACATGCAGATCTACTACGGCGGCAACCTCTTCGACCAAGGCACCGAGATCGTCGCCATCCAGCGCGGCAACCTCGAGATGGGCAACGTCGCGCCGCAGGATATCGCAAACCAGATCGACGCCTTCTCGATCCTGACCTCGGCATATCTCTTCCGCGACGCCGAGCACCTGCAGACCTTCTTCGACAGCGACGCTGGCGCCGAAATGAAGGCTATGGCCGAGGAACAGCTCGGCATCCACATCCTCGGGCCGACCTATTTCGGCACGCGGCAGGTGGGCCTGCGCATCGACAAGGAGATCCAGACGCCCGAGGACATGAACGGCGTGCGCCTGCGCATGCCGGGCGGCGATGCCTGGCAGTTCCTGGGCGAGGCGCTCGGCGCGAACCCGACCCCGATGGCCTATTCCGAGGTCTATACCGGCCTTCAGACCGGCACCATCGACGGTCAGGACAACCCGCTTCCGAATGTCGAGAACATGAAGTTCTACGAGGTGATGAGCCAGATCGTGCAGACCTCGCACCTCGTCGGCTACGATCTTCTTGTCGTGTCGCAGGAGGTCTGGGACGGCATGTCCGCCGAAGAGCAGGAGGCGTTCCAGACCGCCGCGGACGAGGCCATCGCCTGGAGCACCGAGCAGCATCTGGCGCAGGAAGAGGAACTGGCCTCCTTCATGGAAGAGCAGGGCCTGCGGCTCTACGAACCCGATGTCGACGCGTTCCGCGACTTCGCGCAGCAGAAATATCTCGAGTCCGAGATCTCCGAGAGCTGGCCCGAGGGGATGCTCGACCGGATCAACGACCTCTGAGGCCAAAACCTTCCCCGGACAACGAGGCGCGCGGTCCCTTCGGGCCGCGCGCACCCGCAACGACAGGGTCCCGTTATGGAAAGCATGAAGACCGGCCTCGAATGGCTTCACCGCCGGGCGGAAAACGTCGCCGCCCTGATGCTCGCCGTGATGTTCGGCTCGTTCATCCTGCAGGTCGTCTATCGATACGTGTTCAACTGGCACTCCGGCTGGGCGTCGGAACTGACCATCGTCATGTGGCTCTGGGTCGTGCTCTGGGGCGCCGCATTCGTGACCCGCGAGGACGAGGAGATCCGCTTCGACGTGATATACGGCGTCGTGGGGCCGAAGGTGCGGCGGATCATGACGATGCTCGCCGCTCTGGCGCTGATCTTCCTCTACGGCTGGTCGCTGCCTGCGGTCTGGGACTACGTCACCTTCATGAAGATCCAGGAGACGTCGTATCTCGATATCCGCTACGACTACCTCTACTCGATCTACATCCTCTTCGCGGTCGCGATCCTCGTGCGCTATGTCTGGCTGCTCTGGGATGCAGTGACCAACCGCGGCACGCCGGGCGGCCACCGCGGTGACGCCGCGCCGAACGCGGTGGAGTGAGCCCCATGGATCCCTTTACCGCCAGCGTCATCTCGATCGTGCTGCTCGCTCTCCTGGGTCTGCCCATCGGGCATGCGATGATCGCCTCGTCGATCCTCTACCTCATGCTGGCCGGCCTCGACATGGGCACGGCGGCCGAGCAGCTTCTGAACGGCATGTTCTCGAGCTACATCCTGCTCGCCGTGCCGCTCTTCATCCTCGCCGCTGAGCTGATGAATTCCGGCTCGATGACGATCCGTCTGCTCGGCTTCTGCAATGCCATCGTGGGGCGGTTCCATGGCGGGCTCGCGCTCGTGAACGTGGTGCAGAGCATCATCTTCGCAGGCATGTCGGGCTCGGCCATCGCCGACGCGGCGGGCACCGGCAAGATGATGCAGAAGATGATGACCGAAGGAGGAAAATACCCCCCCGCCTTCGCCGCCGCGCTGACTGCGGCCTCGGCGGTCATCGGACCAATCATCCCGCCCTCGATCCCCGTGGTGATCTATGCGCTCGTCTCCGATGCCTCAATCGGCTACCTGTTCCTCGCCGGGGTGACGCCGGGCCTTCTGATGGGCCTCGCGCTCGCCGTCATCGTCGTGTGGCAGGCCAAGACGCGGAACTTCCCCGTGGGCGAGCCGGTGCCGCTGCGCGACATTCCGAAGACCACGATCAACGCCTTCCCGGCCCTGATGATGCCGGTCGTGCTTCTGGGAGGAATCTACGGCGGGGTGACCACCCCGACCGAGGCTGCGGCCGTCGCCGCGCTCTACGCGCTGGTGATATCCGCGCTGCTCTACCGAAGCGTGACCTTCGGCTCCTTCTACGCCTCCCTCGCGGGCAGCGCGCGGACCACGGCCTCCATCGGCATGCTCATCGCCGGCGCCATCGTCTTCAACTACGTGGTCACGGTCGAGAACATCCCGACCGAACTCAGCCGCTGGCTCTCGGGCTTCGATCTGAGCCCGCTCGCCTTCCTGCTCATGGTCAATGCCATCCTGCTGGTTCTGGGCTGCCTGCTCGAAGGCACGACAATCCTGCTGATCGTGGTGCCGGTCTTCATCCCGACGGCCAACGCGCTCGGCATCGACCTCGTGCATTTCGGGGTCGTCTGCGTGGTCAACATCATGCTCGGCCTCGTCACCCCGCCTTACGGGCTTCTGCTCTTCGTGATGACCAGCATCTCGGGCGAGAGCCTCGGGCGCATCTCGCGCGAGATCCTGCCGTTTCTCGCTGCTCTCCTCGTATCGCTCGTGATCATAACGCTCGTGCCCGCGGTGTCGCTCTGGCTGCCGCGGGTCTTCGGATACGGAGGCTGACGCCATGACCGCCATTCACATCCTGAACGGACCGAACCTCAACCGGCTCGGCAAGCGCGAGCCGGACATCTACGGCAGCACGACGCTTGCGGACATCGAGGCCATGTGCCGGGAGGCTGCCGGAGACACCGCCGTGATCTTTCGGCAGAGCAATTCCGAACGCGAGCTGATCGAGTGGTGTCACGAGGCGGCGGACGAGGCGGCGGGAGTGATCATCAACCCCGCCGCGTTCACCTTCACCTCGATGGCCATCATGGACGCGCTGAAGATGCTGCCCTGTCCGCTGATCGAACTGCACATCTCGAACATCCATCGCCGCGAGCCGATGTATCACAACTCGCTCGTGTCGGGCGTTGCCACGGCGGTGATCGCCGGGCTCGGTGCGCGCGGGTACCGCCACGCCGTCTGGGCGATGCTGGACCTGATCGGGGACCGCTGAGGCGTCAGGCGAGAGGCATTCCCTTGTGCCGCCCGAGGCGTTTCTGGGCGGCGATGCGGAACGGGGCGTTGGGGCCTCCGAACCCGGTATAGCCCGGACCGCGCTGGACGATCTCGAAGAACATGCCGCCCGCAAAGCTGCGCGAATAGAACTGCAGGAACTCGCTGCCGTCCACGCTGTCGTAGAGGATGTTGGCGCTGCGCATCCGGCTCAGCAGCTCGGCCGAGAGGTCGAACCGTGAGGCCAGATCGTCGTAGTAGTTCTCCGGAATCGGCAGCGCCTCAAAGCCGCGCGCCGCCAGCGCCTCGGCAGTTCCGAAGATGTCCTCGGTCGCGAGCGCGACGTGCTGGACCGACGCGCCGAAATTCTCTGCGAGGAACCGCCCCGCGAGCGTGCGGTGCGTCTCGGCCCCGTTGAGCGTGATCCTGAGCGCGCCGTCCCGGCTTTCCACAACCTGGCTGCGGACGATCCCGTCGGGATCGATCACGTCGACCATCGACGATTTCCGCATGTCGAAGAGGGTCGTGTAGAACAGCGTCCAGCTCAGCATGTCCTCGTAGGACATGGTCTGTGCCAGATGGTCTACATGGGTCAGGCCGGTCTGCGCTGCCGCGTCGTGCCCCGTCGGCACGAACTCCACGTCCCAGACCCGGTCCAGCCCGCTCGCCGCGTCGATGAAGTGCATGACCGATCCGCCGAGGCCGTGGATCGCCGGGATGTTGAGCTCCCCCGGTCCTGTCGGCTGCTCGAACGGGGCAGACCCGAGCGCAGAGGCCCGCGCCACCGTATCCTGCGCCGAGCCGACGCGAAGGCCGATGTCGCAGATGCAGGTGCCGCGCGCGTTCCAGGCATGGGCGGCGTGTCCCTCGGTCTCGGAGTTGACGACGATGCGCACGTCGTTCTGCTGCCAGAGATCGATCTGCTTGTTGCGGTGGCGTCCCGCGCGCCGGAACCCGAGCGTCGCAAGGAAGGCCGAAAGATCCTCGGCCGCCTCTCCCTGTGCGGCGAATTCGAGGAACGATACGCCGTTCGCCGGAACCCGCGCGGGGATCGCGGGCAGGTCGACCGGCGTCTCGGGCTCGCTGCGGCGCACGTCGTCCATGAGCGCGATCAGAGAGCGGTAGCCGTCCTTGGCCACCGCGCGCGCGTTGCTCCCGCGGAACTGGTCGTTGAAGATCTCGAGGCTGACCGGCCCGGCATAGCCCGTCGCCATGACCGCCTGCATGAAGCCTTGAACATCGAGGTCCCCCTCGCCCGGCATGTTCCGGAAGTGCCGCGACCAGTAGAGCAGGTCCATGTCGATGGCCGGCGCATCGGCAAGCTGGACGAAGGCGATCTTGTCGCCGGGGATGGAGCGGATCGAATCGGACGCGATCCCCCGCCCGAGCGAATGGAAGCTGTCGAGCACGAGGCCGACATTGGGATGACTCGCGCGGCGCACGATCTCCCAGGCGTCGCGGTGATCGTTGACGTGCCGCCCCCAGGCCAGCGCCTCGTAGCCGAGCGTGATGCCGCGGGTCGCCGCGATCTCGCCGAGCGCGGCCAGATCGTCCGCCGCCCGGTCGATCCCGCCGAGGCTGCGCGGATGCACCGACGAGCAGATCAGAATGCGGTCGGTGCCAAGCTCTCCCATCACGTCGAACTTCCGCTGCGCCCGTTCGAACGCCTTGGAGCGCATGGGCTCGGGCAGGCATTCGAAGTCGCGGAACGGCTGGAACAGCGTGATCTCGAGTCCGTGGTCGCGGATCATCCGTCCGACCTCCGCCGGGCCGCCGTCATGGGTGATGAAATCCTGCTCGAAGATCTCGATCCCGTCATAACCCGCCGCGGCGATGGCCTCGAGTTTCTCCGGCAGGGCGCCCGAGATGGACACTGTTGCGATCGACGTTTTCATGGCGAGGTCCCTTTGCCTGGTCCGGGCACGCTACCGCCCCGCAGGGTGCGGCGCAGGCTCGGCGCCAAGAGCCTCGAAGGTGGCGGCCATGCGCTCGGATTCCGCGGCGCGGCCGGTGAAGAGCTCGAAGGCCCGAACCGCCTGAAAGACCGCCATGCCGGAGCCCGGCAGCACGCGGCACCCCTTCGCGCGAGCGACGCGCAGAAGCTCGGTCTCGAGCGGGAAGTAGACGATATCGGCGACCCACATGGCGGGCTCAATCAGCGCCGCGTCGATCGCCATCCCGGGCAGCTTCGCCATGCCCATGGGGGTGGCGTTGACGATGCCGTCAGGCGGATCGCGGCGGATGCCGGCGCCGGGATCGTCCGTCGCTTGGGCTGTCACGCCGGGTCGATTACGAGAGACCTGCTCCGCCAGCCTCTCCGCCCGGCCCCTGTCGGAATCGACGATGGTCAGCCGAGCGATGCCGCAATCGGCAAGCGCATGCGCGACCGCGACTCCCGCGCCCCCTGCCCCGAGGAGCAGCGCGTGGTCCGTCGCGGATCCCTCAAGGCCGCGGCGGAAGCTTTCCGCAAAGCCCCAGAGGTCGGTATTGTGGCCGATCCGGCGGCCCTGGCTCAGCACCACGGTGTTGACGGCACCGACCGCGCGCGCGTTATCGGACAGGGTGTCCAACAATTCGATGACGTCGATCTTGTACGGATACGTCACGTTCAGCCCGTCGAAACCGCACGCTTCGCAGGCCGACAGGATGCCCGCGAGGCCGAGCTGCGATCTCTCGGGAGCATCCATGTCGAGCAGGCGGTAGAGACTGCTGAGGCCCTGCGCTTCGGCCTCGGCCATGTGCATGGCAGGCGTCCGCGACAGCCCGATCCCGCGCCCGATCAGACCGGCGAGCAGAGTTTCCGATTGGCTGGTACCGAACGTCACAGGCGCATCCCGACTTGGAAGCAGTTTTCCAGCCCCGAAGATGCCGACCGCATGATCGACGGTCAACCACATTGTACGCTGCGGTTAAAAGACGGTGCTGCGTCGCCACCCGCTACGATCCACGCCCCCAGGTCTTCCGCTCGGCGATCGTGCCGCCGCCGCGTTCCCGCTCACCGCTCGGGCGTCGTCCAGTCGGCCGGGCTTGCCTGGCGTCGGCGAAGGCGCAGGGCCAGGCCGAGGGCGGTGCCCGTGGCGATGGCGACGGTGAGATCCGCGAGCACGGTCAGTACGAGCGTCAGCACCAGAAGACCCAGATCGGCGGTGGGCTGGCGCAGGCGCGCGCGCCACCGGTGGGGCTCGCTCATGTTCCATGCAGTCAGGATCAGCAGCGCGGCAAGCGCCGGCATGGCGAGAAACCCGACCAGCGGAGCCGCGACAAGCATCATCGCGAACACAGCAAGCGCATGGACGATGCCCGCGATCGGCGTTCGGCCCCCCGCGCGCACGTTTGTGGCCGTGCGCGCGATCGCGCCAGTGGCAGGCAGGCCGCCGAACAGCGCCGACCCGATATTGGCCACGCCCTGCGCCAGAACCTCGGCATTCGGCCGATGGCGTCCGCCGATCATCCGGTCCGCGACCATCGCCGAAAGCAGCGACTCGATGCCGGCGAGGAAGGCGATGATCAACGCCGAGGGTAGCAGCTCGCGCAGCCGATCGAGCGTGACGTCCGGCATGGCAGGCGCAGGCAGACCGCGCGGCAGCGCGCCGAAGCGCGAGGCGATGGTCTCAACACCGCCGCCGGGGCCGCCGACCGCGACAGCCAGCGCGCTGCCCGCAGCCATCGCGACGATGAGGCCGGGCCAGCGCGGCGCGAGACGGCGCAGGACCACGATCAGGACCCCCGTGACCAGGGCGATCCCCAGCGCCGGAACCGAGAGCGTATCCCGCGCCGTCCAGAGCGCGGCCAGCTTCTCGAGAAAATCGGCGGGCAGGTCTCCGGGCCTCAGGCCAAGCGCGTCGGAGAGCTGGCTGGCGGCGATGATGATGGCGATGCCGATCGTGAAACCCTCGACCACCGGTTCGGGCACGTAGGCCACGAGTCGTCCCAGCCGGAAGAGTGCCGCAACGACGAGGATCGCCCCGGCCATGAGGGTCGCGAGGACCAGCCCGTCATAACCATGCGCCGCGATCACCCCCGCCACCACGACGATGAAGGCGCCCGTCGGCCCGCCGATCTGCACGCGGCTGCCGCCGAGGGCCGAGATGAGCAGTCCCGCCACCACGGCCGTGACGATCCCCGCCTCCGGAGGCGCGCCGGAGGCGATGGCGATGGCGAGCGACAGCGGTAGCGCCACCAGCGCGACGGTGATCCCCGCGAGGACGTCGGCCAGAAGCGAGGCCCGCGTCGTCTCGGGCAGGGTGGTCATCAGCTTGGGTGTCATGGCGCTGGGGGTCGTGCGGGGAGAGCATGGAAATGGAGCGCACGTGGCCGAAGCTTCCGAGATTGCAAGCCGACATGCCAGCAGAAATCCGTGGCGGAGGGGTGTGCAATCGCGGCAGGGGCTTACGGTATCGCTCCGAGCTCCGACCCTGACAACGCGCTGGGGTGCTGCCTTTGCTCCGCCGCTCGGCCCTTGGATCGGCCATGATACGAACAAGTATGTCTGAAGGTTTCCGTCCTGCGGCAAAGAGCCACTAAACCCGCTGACCGTCAGGTACACGGCTTATGAAGACCGGCACAGAGAACTGTTTTTAAAGATATAGTTCTTGGTGACCCCGGCAGGATTCGAACCTGCAACCTGCCCCTTAGGAGGGGGCTGCTCTATCCAGTTGAGCCACGGGGCCGATCGCGGGCGGCATAGCAAACGCCGCCCGGCTTGTCTCGGGTAATTCCCACGCTTCGGAGGAAAGATGCAAGGGCGTCAGAGGCGGATGCGGAACCGCGAGAAGCCGTCGAGGGTCTCGCCCGTCTCCTCGATCTCGACCCCCTTCACGTCCTCGAGATAGGCCGACGCGGCCGGGCCCGTGTCGAAGAGCACCGTCGTGTCCTCCATCGGGGCGAAGCGCCAGTTGGCGTCGGCAGAGGGCGAAATCGTGCCCTGATCGAGGATGTAGCGCACGATGACATCGCGGTTGGTGTCGGGCGCCTCGAACACCGTGGTCTCGGCCGTCGCGCCGGGGAAGTTGCCGCCTCCGCCCGCGCGGTAATTGTTGGTGGCGACGATGAACTCCTGCGCCTCGTCGATCGGTTCGCCCTCGAATGTCAGATCCACGATCCGGTGCGCTTCCTCGTTGGCCAAGTTGCCGTCCGCGTCGTATCGGGCGGGCTGCGACAGGTCGATCCGGTAGCTCACCCCGTCCATGACGTCGAAATTGTAGGACGGGAAGTCGGGGTTGAGGAGGGTCGCATCGGTCGCCCCGGGCTCGATCCGATTGAACATGCCCGCCGAGCGCTCGAGCCATTCGCGCACCTGCGCGCCCGTGACCTTCACCGCGCGCACGGTGTTGGGATAGAGATAGAGGTCCGCCACGTTCTTGATCGCGATGTCGCCCGCCGGCACGTCGGTATAGTAGTCCGGCCCGCCGCGCCCGCCTGCCTTGAACGGCGCGGCGGCGGACAGGATCGGCAGGCCCTCGTGCTCGGTGCCTTGCATCATCTGCGCGATGTACCAGGACTGCGCGTTCGAGACGATCTGCACCGAGGGATCGTCGGCGACGAGCGCGAAGTAGGAATAGAGCGGCGCCTCGGTCTGTCCCACGGCGCGGCGCACATAGGCGAGCGTCGCCTCGTGCTCCTCGCGCACCGAGGCGAGCACCGGCTCCACGCTCTCGACCGTCGGGGTCACCGACCGGTCCTCGCCGCGCTCGTAGATCGGCCGGGTGGAGCTTTCGGTGGTCACGACGCGCCATTCGCCCCCGTCCCGTTCGAGCATCAGATCGATCACGCCGAGATGGCTGCCCCAGAAGCCGGACATGACCGCGGGCTTGCCCTGGATCGTGCCTGCGGAAACGTCCGTGCCGGCGAAGCCCTCGTAATCGGGCGACGGGAAGACGAGGTGCGAATGGCCGGTCATCAGCCCGTCGATCCCCTCGACCCCGGCGAGCGGCACGGCGGCGTTCTCCATGCCCTCCTCGTGCTCGGCCGCGCCGATGCCGGAATGGGAGAGCGCGATGACGATGTCGGCGCCCTCCTCGCGCATCTGCGGCACCCAGGCGCGGGCCGCCTCGACGATGTCGCGGGCCTCGACGCGCCCCTCGAGGTGCTGGCGGTCCCAGTTCATGATCTGCGGCGGCACGAAGCCGATCACGCCGATGCGGATCGGATGCGCCTCTCCCGCCCCGTCGGTCAGCTCGCGGTCGAGGATCACGTAAGGCGGCACCAGCGTCTCGTCCTGCCGCGGCGTTCCGCCTTTCGTCTTGGCGACGTTGGCGGAGACCACCGGGAAATCGGCCCCGGCCAGCGACTTCATCAGGAAATCGAGCCCGTAGTTGAACTCGTGGTTGCCCAAGGTGGAGGCCTCGATCCCCACCGTGTTCATCGCGGTGATGATGGGATGCGTATCGCCCTCCTTCATGCCGCGCTCGTAGGCGATGTAGTCGCCCATCGGGTTGCCCTGCAGGAAGTCGCCGTTGTCGAGCAGGAGCGAGTTCGTCGCCTCGGCGCGGATCTTCTTCACATGCGCCGCCGTGCGAGCGAGCCCGACCGTGTCCACCTCCTTGTCGCTGTAATAGTCGTAGGGAAAGACATGGACGTGCAGGTCGGTCGTCTCCATCAGCCGCAGATGCACCTGCCCGGCCTGCGCACGCGCCGAGAACGGGTGCAGGATCGCAAGCGCGGTCACTCCCGTAGTGGAGGCCAGGAAGGCACGGCGGCTGAGGTGCGGCATGTCGGAGATCCTTTCTTCGGGTGCCGGCACGTCGCGGCCGGTCCGGTTTGCCCCGGAACTGTGACAAGCCGGAGACATGGGCGCAAGCTGCGGGCGGATCCCCCGCCTCGACAGCGGCGCCACCGCCGGCCTAGGCTCCGGCGCCGGGACAAGGAGGGACGCATGGATCTGCCGAAGAATACGTTCAAGGCCGCGCTCAAGGCGGGGAGGAGGCAGATCGGCCTCTGGAACACCATCCCAGACAGCGGCATCGTCGAGATGCTTGCGGGCTGCGGCTACGACTGGCTGGTGCTCGACACCGAACACACCCCGATCGACGCCGAGCGCCTGATGCCGAGCCTGCAGGCCTGCGCCCCCTACCCCGTCCACGCTTGCGTCCGCCCGGGCTGGAACGATGCCACCGAGATCAAGAAGCTGATGGATATCGGCGCCCAGACGCTGATCGTGCCCTACGTGCAATCGGCAGAGGAAGCCGCCGCGGCGGTCGCCGCCACGCACTATCCGCCCCACGGGATGCGCGGAGTGGGCGGCACCCATCGCGGCAGCCGCTGGGGCACCATCCCGGACTATGTCACCCGCGCCCACGAAGAGACCTGCACCATCGTCCAGGTCGAGACCCGCGCGGCGCTTGATGCGCTGGACGACATCCTGAAGGTCGAGCGTCTCGACGGCGTCTTCATCGGGCCCGCGGACCTCTCCGCCTCTCTGGGGCATCCGGGCGACCCCGGCCATCACGAGGTCCGTTCGGCGATACTGGACGCGACCCGCAAGATCCGCGCGGCGGGCCTCGCGCCGGGCATTCTCGGCAGCGACGATGCGTTCCTCACCGAGGCCGAGGCGGCGGGCGCACTCTTCATCGCCATCGGCGTCGATACGGTGATCCTGCGCGGCGCCGTGGCCCAGAGGCGCGCCGACTGGCCCTGATCCGAACGTAAAAATCCGCCGGCCCTCGCAGGCCGGCGGATCCTCCGTCACGCCAGGATGATCAGGACGCGCCGTCGAGCGCCATGTCGGTCACGTCGTGGGTATAGGCGCCCTCGGGCTCCTCGGTGATCGCCGGGTTCTCCTCCGAGATCGCCGACAGCAGCGTCTGCACCGTCTGCTGGTAGTCCTCCTCGGACAGCGCCCCGTCCGAGCCTTCGGTCAGCTTCGAGACCTCGTTCATCATGTAGACCTGGTGATCGAGCGTCTGCGCGCCGGTCATGTCGTTGTCGACGACGATCTGCGCGGCCTCCTCGGGGTTCTCCGCGGCCCAGTCCCAGCCCTTCATCGAGGCGCGTACGAAGCGGGCCATCTTGTCCTTGAACGCCTCGTCCCCGAGATCCTCCTCGAGCACGTAGAGCCCGTCCTCGAGCATGCCGACGCCCTGCTCGAGGTAGTTGAAGTTGACGAGCTCCTCCTCGGTGTAGCCGGCATCGAGGATCTGGCCGTACTCGTTGTAGGTCATGGTCGAAATGCAGTCCGCCTGCCCCTGCAGCAGCGGGTCGACGTTGAAGGCCTGCTTGAGCACGGTCACGCCGTCCTCGTCCGCCCCGTCCGTGCCGATCCCGAGCTGCGCCATCCAGGCGTAGAACGGGTATTCGTTTCCGAAGAACCAGACGCCGAGCGTGCGGCCCGGGAAGTCCTCCGGGCTCTCGACCCCGGTCTCCTTGAGGCAGGTGAGCTGCAGACCCCCGGTGGCGAAGGGCTGGGCGATGTTGACGAGCGGCACGCCCCGCTCGCGCGCGGCGAGCGCCGCCGCCATCCACGTGACGATGACGTCCGCGCCGCCACCCGCGATGACCTGCTCGGGCGCGATGTCGGGTCCGCCCGGCTTGATCGTGACGTCGAGGCTCTCCTCGTCGTAGAAACCCTGCTCCTCGGCCACGTAATAGCCCGCGAACTGGGCCTGCGTCACCCATTTCAGCTGCAGCGTGACCTCGTCCATGTCCTGCGCGGCCGCGGGCGCGGCGAGGGCGAGGCTCATGGCTCCGGCGATGATCTTGGTCTTCATGTGGTACCTCCAAGTGGGTCCTGTCTTTCCGCCCGCCCGTCTCAGGAGCGGTGCGACGGGTGCCAGAACGTGACCCGTTTCTCGATCAGCGCGATCGCGCCGTAGAAGAGCGTGCCGGCAAGCGCGGCCACGGCAATCTCGGCCCAGACCATGTCGAGCGCAAGCTGCCCGACGCTGGTCGAGATCCGGAAGCCAACGCCGCGGATCGGCGAGCCGAAGAACTCGGCGACGATCGCGCCGATGAGCGCCAGCGTGGTCGATATCTTGAGCCCGTTGAAGATGAACGGCATCGCGGATGGCAGCCGCAGCTTCACCAGCGTCTGCAGGTAGCTCGCCCCGTAGGTGCGCATCAGGTCCCGCTGCATCGCGGCGGTGTCCGACAGGCCCGCCACCGTGTTCACGAGCATCGGGAAGAAGACCATGACGACGACCACCGCCGCCTTGCTCTGCCAGTCGAAGCCGTACCACATCACGAGGATCGGCGCGGTGCCGACGATGGGCAGCGCCGCCATGAAGTTCCCCACGGGCAGCAGCCCGCGCTTGAGGAAATCGAACCGGTCCGCGACGATCGCGACGGCAAAGGCCGCGGCGCATCCGATAAGATAGCCCGAGAGCGCACCCTTGAGGAAGGTCTGTACGAAATCCTCCCAGAGCGTCGGCAGGCGCGCGGCGAAGGTCTCGGCGATGACGCTCGGCGCGGGAAGGATGACCATCGGCACATCGAGTCCGCGCACGATCAGCTCCCACATGGCCAGAAGCGTCGCGCCGAAGATGATGGGCACCGCGAGCCGCGCTGCGGTGGTCTCCCGCGCCGGTCCGGAGGCGAGACGCGCGTTCAGCGCCCAGCCCGCGGCCCAGAGGACAAGTGCAAAGATCACGAGTGCCATGCGCGCCCCTCCTTCTTCTTGATCGAAATATCCTCGGGGGGGCGCGGCCACGCGCGGGGGGCGGACAGCCCCCCTCCGCCGCTTGCCGAAGGAACCCCGGTCATGACCCCATCCCCATCCGGCCGAGCAGCGCCTTCTCGATCATTCCGATCAACGCGACGCAGAGCGCCGCGAGGATCGCCGCGGCAAAGAGCGCGGCCCAGATCTGCTCGGTCTGGCCGTAATAGCTGCCCGCGAGAAGCCGCGCGCCGAGCCCTGCCGAGGCGCCCGTCGGCAGCTCGCCCACGATCGCGCCGATGAGCGAGGCGGCGATGCCGATCTTCAGCGAGGCGAAGAGGTAGGGCAACGACGACGGCAGCCGCAGCTTGCCGAAGACCTGCCCCTTGGAAGCGCCATACGTGGCAAGCAGGTCGAACTGCATCGCATCCGGGCTGCGCAGCCCCTTCACCATGCCCACCACCACCGGAAAGAACGAGAGGTAAGCGGAGATCACCGCCTTGGGCACGATCCCCTGGATGCCAATCGAATAGAGCACCACGATGATCATCGGGGCGATGGCGATGATCGGCACCGTCTGGCTGACGATGGCCCAGGGCATCACGCTCATGTCCATGACGCGGGAATGCACGATCCCGACCGCCAGCGCGATCCCGAGGGCGGTGCCGAAGCCGAAGCCCAGAAGCGTCGCCGAGAGCGTCACCCAGGCGTGGTAGACGAGGCTGCGGTTCGAGGTGACGGGCTCTCGGGCGGTGCCCGCCCAGAGCTCGGCCGCCACCTGATGCGGCGCGGGCAGCCGGGCGCGATCCTGCGCGAAGGCGCCGGTCACCGCCACGCCGGGGTTCCGGATGGCGAGCGCGAGCCCGCTCATCCCCCGGCGGTCTGAAGCGCTCTCGGGCGACACAACGACGTCCGCGCGCGCCGCATTCAGCACCGATTGCGAGGCGTTCATCGGCACGCAGGCGAGATACCAGAGCGCGATCAACGCGGCGACGACGGTCGCCACGGGCACCAGCGTATGGGCGAGACCGCGCATCCAGAGCGCGACGCGCCTCGACCGGCCGACGCCGGCGCCTTGCGCCGCGAGAGGGGCGGTATCCGTCATGACGCAGCTCCCGGCGTAGCGCAGTCCGCGAGGTGCGGAGCCTCCGGCGGGGATATTTCCGTCAAGAAGAAGGAGAAGAGCAGGGTCAGGCGCTCGGTCATGCCGCCTCCATCCCGGCGCGCAGGCCGTCGCGGACGCGGTGGGCGATCTCGATGAACTCGCGGCTGTCGCGGATGTCGAGCGGGCGCTCCTTCGGGAGCGGGCTGTCGATCACGTCCGAGATGCGGCCCGGGCGCGGGCTCATGACCACGATCTTGGTCGAGAGATACACCGCCTCGGGGATCGAATGGGTGACGAAGAGCATGGTCTTCTCGGTCCGGCCCCAGAGCGAGAGCAATTCCTCGTTGAGACGGTCGCGCACGATCTCGTCGAGCGCCCCGAAGGGCTCGTCCATCAGCAGGATCTCGGCGTCGAAACTGAGCGCGCGCGCGATCGAGGCGCGCTGCTGCATTCCGCCCGAGAGCTGCCAGGGGTACTTCTTCTCGAAACCGTCCAGATCGACCAGCGCGAGAGTGTCCTTCACGCGCCGGCGCTTCTCCTCCTCGGAGAAGCCCATGATCTCGAGCGGCAGCCGGATGTTGCCGCCGATCGTACGCCACGGATAGAGCCCCGCGGCCTGGAAGACGTAGCCGTAGGCGCGGGCGCGGCGGGCCTCGTCGGGGGACATTCCGTTGACGGTCAGAGTGCCGCCGGTCGGGGTCTCGAGGCCCGCGACGCAGCGCAGGAACGTTGTCTTGCCGCAGCCCGACGGGCCGATGAAGGAGACGAACTCGCCCTTTCGGATGTCGAGATCGACATCCTTCAGCGCATGGACCGGGCCGTCGTTCGTCCGGAAGGTGAGGTTGAGAGTATCGGCTGAGATCACGGGGGACATGGCACCCCTCCTGGCATGGGTGGGACAGGCCGCATGACCCTGCAGGGACGCGGCAGACCGGTGCAAGCAGCGGGGCGGCGGCGCGCCGCCCCATGTCGCTCACACCCCGGCGGGGATGTTCATCGGATCGCGGTGGATCTGCTTCGGCGCGGTCAGCGCCTTCCACCGCGACAGCGCCGCATGCGCCGAGGGGAAGGCGGGACGCGGCACGAACTTGCCCCGGCCGGGCTGCGGCTGGCTGTTCTGCCCCCAGGCCCAGATGACCTCGCCGCGGCTCAGCGTGTAGCGCGGCTGGGCCGTGACCTCGAAGCCCTCGAAGACGTTGTAGTCGAGGATCGAGTGGTGGTTCGACGCGCTGATCGTCTTCTTGATCGACGGATCCCACACCACGATGTCCGCATCCGCGCCTTCGACGATCGCGCCCTTGCGGGGATAGATGTTGAGGATCTTGGCGACGTTCGACGAGGTTACCGCGACGAACTCGTTCATCGTCAGCCGGCCGGTCTCGACCCCGTGGGTCCAGAGCACGCCGAGGCGCTCCTCGAGCCCGTTCGAGCCGTTCGGGATCTTGGTGAAATCGTTAACGCCCATGCGCTTCTGCTCGGTCGAGAAGGCGGCGTGGTCGGTCGCGACGACCTGCAGCGAGCCCGCCTGCAGACCCGCCCAGAGCGAATCCTGGTGCTGCTTGTTGCGGAACGGAGGCGACATCACGCGGCGCGCGGCGTGGTCCCAGTCCTTGTTGAAATATTCGCTCTCGTCGAGCGTCAGGAACTGCGCCAGCGGCTCGCCGTAGACCCGCATGCCCTTCTGGCGGGCGCGGCGGATGGCCTCGTGCGCCTGCTCGCAGGAGACGTGCACGATGTAGAGCGGCACGCCCGCGGCATCGGCGATGGTGATCGCGCGGTTCGCGGCCTCGCCCTCGAATTCGGGCGGGCGGGAATAGGCGTGGCCCTCGGGGCCGGTGATGCCCTGCTCAAGCATCTGCTGCTGCATGTCGGCGACGAGATCGCCGTTCTCGGCATGGACCATCGGCAGCGCGCCGAGCTCCTTGCAGCGCTTGAACGAGGCGAACATCTCGTCGTCCTCGATCATCAACGCGCCCTTGTAGGCCATGAAGTGCTTGAACGAGTTGACGCCCATGTCGACGGCGTCCTTCATCTCGTTGAAGATGGTCTCGTTCCAGCCGGTGACCGCGACGTGGAAGCCGATATCGGAACAGATCTGCGGGCCTGACTTGCGGTGCCAGTCGTTGATCGCGTTCTTGATCGACCCGTCCGCGCCCGGCAGGACGAAATCGACGGTCATCGTGGTGCCGCCGCAGGCCGCGGCCCAGGTGCCGGTCTCGAAGGTCTCGGCCGCGGTGGTGCCCATGAAGGGCATCTCCATGTGGGTGTGCGGGTCGATCCCGCCCGGAATGACGTAGGCGCCTTCGGCGTCGATCACCTCGTCGCCCTTCAGGTCCTCGCCGATCTGCTTGATCGTCTCGCCCTCGATAAGGATGTCCGCCTTGTAGGTGCGGTCGGCGGTGACGATGGTGCCGTTCTTGATGACCTTGGTCATGATGTCTCCCTGTCTTTCATGCCGATGCGCGTTGTCGCGCTTGTTCTTTGCTAGGCGCCCGGCCGCGATCGGCCGGCGCCCGCCTTCAAGGTATGATTTCCGCCCCCGCGCAGACCTGCTGGCCGGACGCGTCGGTCACCGGCTGGGCGCTGCGGCTGCCCTCGGACATCACCGACTGGCAGCCGTTCTCGTCGATGACGAGCGTCGCGCCCTCTGCGTCCTGCACGAGGATGTTGTCGCCGACTCGCCGTATGCCGCTGTCCGGCCCGCCGACACCGTAGCCGATGCCGTCCTGCGCGCACGCGGTCAGAGCCAGGAGGGACGCGAGGGTGATCAGGTGTCTCACTCGACGATCTCCGCGGTCTCGATCACCGCATGCATCAGCACGTCGGCGCCTGCGGTGGCCCAGTCCTTGCTGATCTCTTCGGCCTCGTTATGCGAGAGGCCGTCCACGCAGGGGCACATGACCATCGCGGTCGGCGCGACCTGGTTGATCCAGCAGGCGTCGTGTCCCGCACCCGACACGATGTCGAGATGCGAATAGCCGAGCCGCTCGGCCGCGTCCCGAACCGCCGACACGCAGCCCGGATCGAAGGTCACGGGGTCGAAATGGCCGACCGGCTCGATCTCGATGCCGAGGCCGAGATCCTCGGCGATCTCCGCCGCTTCCTTTTCAAGCCGCGCGCGCATCGAGTTGAGCTTCTCGAGATCGGGCGAGCGGAAGTCGATGGTGAAGACCGCCTTGCCCGGAATGACGTTCCGGCTGTTGGGATAGACGTTCGCCTGCCCCACCGCGCCGACGGCGTTCGGGAGGTGTTCCATCGCGATCCGGTGCACCGCTTCGGTGATCCGCGCCATGCCGAGGCCCGCGTTCACGCGCATCTCCATCGGGGTCGAGCCGGTATGCGCGTCCTTGCCGGTCAGTGTCACCTGCAGCCACCAGAGGCCCTGCCCGTGGGTCACGACGCCGATATCCTTGCCCTCGGCCTCGAGGATCGGTCCCTGCTCGATATGCAGCTCGAAGAAGGCGTGCATCTTCCGCTCGCCCACCGGCTCCTCGCCGCGCCAGCCGATCCGGTCGAGCTCGTCGCCGAAGCGCTTGCCGTCCGCATCCTCGCGCGCCTCGGCCCAGTCCTGCTCGTGCACGCCCGCGAAGACGCCGGAGGCGAGCATGGCCGGAGCGAAGCGCGTGCCTTCCTCGTTGGTCCAGTTGGTCACCACGATGGGATGCTTCGTCTTGATCCCGAGATCGTTCATTGTGCGGACGACCTCGAGCCCGCCGAGGACCCCGAGAACGCCGTCATACTTCCCGCCCGTCGGCTGGGTATCGAGATGGCTGCCCACATAGACCGGCAGCGCGTCCGGATCCGCGCCTTCGCGGCGCGCGAACATGTTGCCCATCGTGTCGAGACCCATCGTGCAGCCGGCGGCCTCGCACCATTCCTGAAAGAGCCTGCGGCCTTCACCGTCCTCGTCCGTCAGCGTCTGGCGGTTGTTGCCGCCCGCGATGCCCGGGCCGATCTTGGCCATCTCCATCAGGCTGTCCCAGAGGCGGTCGCCGTCGATCCGGAGGTTTTCTCCCGGTGCTGCCATGTCACATCCCTGTCGTTCGTTCGCGTCAGCGCGCTTGACCGCGCGGCCACTCGTTTTTTACCATTTGGTAAAGGGACGATTGCAACCGGGTGCCCCCCTGTCAAGCGAGGGATCACCCGCCAGCCCGGACCACCGCCCAAAGATTGAGCAGGCTGCCTGCCGTGTCACCACCAAGGAGGCCACATGGCCGAAGACGGCACCCCGATCACCGACGCGCCCCAATCCGGGAAGCGCCGCAGCCGGATCCAGACGCGCAACCGCAAGCGCATCCTCGACGCCGCGTTGGAGGTCTTCTCGAGCGAGGGGTTCCGCGGCTCGACCCTCGACCAGATCGCCGACCAGGCGGGCATGTCGAAGCCCAACGTGCTCTATTACTTCGAGAGCAAGGAGGCGATCCACACCGACCTGCTGAGCGCCCTGATGACCGAATGGCTCGCTCCGCTCGAGGCGCTCGAGGATGACGGCGACGCCCTCGAGGCGATGATGGGCTACATCCTGCGCAAGCTCGAGATGAGCTACGACATGCCACGCGAAAGCCGACTCTTCGCCAACGAGATCCTGCGGGGCGCGCCGCGCATGGGCAACCAGCTCGAAGGCGGCCTGAAGCCGCTCTTCGACGAGAAATGCGCGCTCATCAAGCGGTGGAGCGCCGCCGGTCGGATCGCGCCGGTCGACCCCGAGCACCTGATCTTCTCGGTCTGGGCCGTGACGCAGCATTACGCGGATTTCGAGGCTCAGCTGGCCGTACTCGCCCCCGAGACCGAAGACACGCGGGCCCGGGCTTTCGCCCATGTCGACCACCTCTTCCGCACCCTGCTGGCGCCGGGTGGCTCGCCCGCCCCTTGAGTCATCCGAACGTCGCATGTCACGGCAATTGCATCGATTTGGGAAGCGGTTATCGTGGCCCCATGGGCTGAGGAACAACCGAAAATGGATGCGCTAGCGGTATTCGAAAAGGCACCGATCCGGAGGGACCGCGACGTCTTCGTCCGGGAGTTGCTCGGAGAGCTTGCCGACATTCTCGAACAGGGGGTGGGGCTCGAGGAGACGGCCGGTTTCATCGCGCGGGTCGGCAACCGCATCGGGCGGGAGATGAACGCCGACTATCTCGACGCCGCGAGCGCCGACCGCCTCGACGTCGACCAGGTCGCGGCGGCCCTTGTCGACCTCAAGCGCCGGATCAATGGCGGCTTCTCCGTCGAGAGCGTCGACAACGAGGCGATCGTCCTCGTCAACACCGCCTGCCCCTTCGGTCGCTATGTCGAGGGGCGGCGGTCCCTCTGCATGATGACGTCGAGCGTCTTCGGGCGCGTGGCGGCGGAGAATCTCGGCTACGCGCGGGTGGAGATCGAGAAGGCCATCGCCCGCGGCGATCCCGGCTGCCGGGTGATCGTGCACCTCACCGAGGGCGACGCGGGCCTCGAATACATGCGCTGATCCCCGCTCATTTTGTGGCAGGCACCGCCTCGCGGACTTATGTCTTAAGGCAGCTGTTCGGGAGGAGGACGGTTTTATGGACGCAATCCAGATCTCGCACTACGCCGGCGCGCTGTACCGCGCGCATGGCGACAAGGCCGAAGTCGAGGCCGCGCGCCGGGCCCGCGAATGCGAGGAAAGAGGCCGATTGAGCGAGGCGCAGGACTGGCGCAGCATCCGCGCCGCCATTCACAGCCGACGCCCGCCGCGACAAAGCTGAGAGCGTGAGGCCGGCACGCCTTCGTGGCGAGCCGGCCTGCGCGATCATTCCGCCGCTTGAGCGGCCGCCGGGTTGTTGGGATGCGTCGTCCAGTTGGCGTAATCCTTCTGGACCGTAAGCCCGGTGCGCGGATCGACCTCGCCCGCCGCCATCTCGACCATCGAGATGCAGTTCTCGACCGGGCAGACGTCGACGCAGAGGTTGCAGGCCACGCATTCCTCGTCGATCACCTCGAAGACCCGTCCAGGCTTCATCGCGATCGCCTGGTGCGAAGTGTCCTCGCAGGCCGCGTAGCAGCGTCCGCACGAGATGCAGGCATTCTGGTCGATCTTCGCCTTGGTCACGTAGTTGAGGTTGAGATACTGCCAATCGGTGACGTTCGGCACCGCGCGGCGCACCACCTGGTCGACGCTGGTGTAACCCTTCTCGTCCATCCACTGCGACAGCCCGCGCTTCATCTCCTCGACGATGCGGAAGCCGTAGGTCATGGCCGCGGTGCAGACCTGCACGTTGCCGGCGCCGAGCGCCATGAACTCCGCCGCGTCGCGCCACGTCGTCACCCCGCCGATGCCGCTGATCGGCAGATGCGCCGTCTCGGGATCACGCGCGATCTCGGCCACCATGTTCATCGCGATGGGCTTGACCGCCGGGCCGCAATAGCCGCCGTGGGTGCCCTTGCCGTCGATCGCGGGCTCGGGGCACATCGCGTCGAGATCGACGCTGGTGATCGAGTTGATCGTGTTGATGAGGCTCACCGCATCCGCGCCGCCGTTCTTGGCCGCCTGGGCCGGCTTGCGGATGTCGGTGATGTTGGGCGTCAGCTTCACGATCACCGGGCGGTCGTAGTACTTCTTGCACCACCGGGTCACCATCTCGATGTATTCCGGCACCTGCCCCACGGCCGAGCCCATGCCGCGCTCGGCCATGCCGTGCGGGCAGCCGAAATTGAGCTCGATCCCGTCGGCGCCGGTCTCCATCACCCGCGGCAGGATCGCCTTCCAGGCGTCTTCCTCGCAGGGCACCATGATCGACGCGATCAGGGCGTGGTCCGGGTAGTCCGACTTCACCCGCGCCATCTCCTCGAGGTTCACCTCGAGCGGACGGTCGGTGATGAGTTCGATGTTGTTGAGGCCCATCAGCTTGCGGTCGCTGCCGTAGATCGCCCCGTAGCGCGGGCCGTTCACGTTGACGACCGGCGGGCCCTCGGCCCCGAGCGTCTTCCAGACGACGCCGCCCCAGCCGGCCTCGAAGGCGCGGCGGACGTTGTATTCCTTGTCGGTCGGCGGCGCGGAGGCCAGCCAGAACGGGTTCGGGCTCTTGATGCCCACGAAGTCGGTGGTCAGATCGGCCATGTCGTTGTCTCCCTGCCGGAGGGACGCCCCGCGTCCCTTGGGTTGTAGCTGCCGCCTCAGGCGGTCTTCTGATGGTCGGCGCAGAAATACGCGGTGCGCCCGCCGACCTTGGATTTCGTGATGGTCCCGCCGCAGCGGGGACAGGCCTCCCCCTCGTCCCGGCTCGGAAAGAGCCAGTCTTCGGGGATGCGGCTGTAATCGGCGTTCGCCTCGAGAAGATGCCCGAGCACGTGTCGCATCTCGGCGTGAAGCGTCCGCAGCATCTTCTCGCCCAGCTCGCTCGCCCGCGCCTCGGGATACACGCCCGCACGATAGAGCGTCTCGTCGGACCAGAGGTTGCCCACCCCGGCGATCTTAGTCTGCGCCATCAGCGCCGACTTCGCCGCGCCGCGGCTGCGCCCCATGATCTCCACGAAGCGATCGGCATCCACCTGCATCGCGTCGGGTCCGAGCCCTGCCTCGCTCACGTAAGCCTCGGGATCGTCGATCACCGACACCGTGCCGAGCTTGCGCGGACAGCGGAACGCGAGCCGCCGCTCGCCCTCGAAGCGGATCGTCACCTTGGCGTAGTCCGGCGCGTCCTCCCCGTCATAGGGGCGAAGCGAGCCGGTCATGCCGAGATGCACGACGATCCACGGACCCGATTTGGTGCCCGCGAAGATCGCCTTGCCGTGCCGCCGCGTCTCGGTGAACTGATGCCCGACGAGGCGGCCCTGCGCGTTGCCCCCGGGAAGGTCCATGTGCCGGACCTCCCCGAGCTCCACCGCCTCGATCGTGCGGTTGAGACACGCATCCTCGATGCGCCGCCGGTTCGCCTCGCATTCGGGCAGCTCGGGCATCAGGCGCCCCGCGGAGCCGTGCCGCCGCGCGCGCTCTCGCCGAGCACCGCACCGGTCGCCGCCAGCGCCTCGCCCATGAGCGTGGCGTGGATGTCCTCGGCGGCGTCGCGCCCCTCGGCCACGGCCACGACGGTCAGGTCCTCGCCCGGCGTGCAGTCGCCGCCGGCCCAGACCTTCTCCATAGAGGTGCGCCCGGTCTCGGACACGCGCAGCTTGCGCCCGTCCATCTCGAGCCCCCCGACCGGCACGATGCTCTGGCCGATGGCGCGGAACACCTGATCGGCGGGCAGGCGCATGGTCTCGCCGGTGCCGCGCAGGCCCGAGCCGTCGTCCGCGGTGTATTCCAGTTCCATCTCCGCCGCGGCACCGTTGCCGTGCACCGCCTTCGGCTGCGCGTTGGCCACGATCCGCACGCCCTTGGACGTCGCGAGGTCCTGCTCGTATTGCGAGGCACCCATGCGATCCTTCGAGCGGCGATAGGCGATGGTGACGTTCTCGGCGCCCAGAAGCTTGGACTGGATCGCCGCGTCGATCGCCGTCATGCCGCCGCCGATCACCACGACATTGCGCCCAACCGGCAGCGCCGTCAGGTCCGCCGCCTGCCGCAGCTCGGCGATGAAACCGACCGCATCCTCGACGCCTTCGCGATCCGCGCCGTCCACGTCGAGCGCGTTGACGTCCGCAAGACCGACCCCAAGGAACACCGCGTCATAGCCCTCGGTCAGCTCGGAGAGCGAGAGGTTCCCGCCGAGCATCTTGTCGTACTCGACGCTGATCCCGCCGATCCCCATGAGCCACTCGACCTCGCGGGCGGCGAAATTGTCGGTGCTCTTGTAGGCCGCGATGCCGTATTCGTTGAGACCGCCGGGCTTCGGCCGCGCCTCGAAGATCTGCACCTCGTGGCCCTTCATGGCGAGGCGATGCGCACAGGCGAGGCCCGCGGGCCCCGCGCCGACGACGGCCACGCGCTTGCCCGTGGGGGCGGCGCGGTCGAAGAGGTGCCCCTGCCGCGCCATGACGCTGTCGGTGGCGTGGCGCTGGAGCCGCCCGATCTGCACCGGCTCGCCTTCGGCCGCCTCCCGCACGCAGGCGCCCTCGCAGAGCTCCTCGGTCGGACAGACGCGCGCGCACATACCGCCGAGGATGTTCTGCTCGAGGATCGTGTGCCCGGCCGCCTCTGGCTGGCCGGTCGCGATCTGGCGGATGAAGAGCGGGATGTCGATCTCGGTCGGGCAGGCCTCGACGCAGGGCGCATCGAAGCAGAAATAGCAGCGGTCCGCGGCCACCGACGCCTCGTGCATCGAGAGCGGCTTGTGCAGATCGGTGAAGTTCTCCGTGATCTCCTGGGCGGACAATCGCGCCGGCGCGATGCCTGGGGTCAGCGGGTCGGCCATGTATTTACCTCCGTGTCGGTCTTTTCTTTGCAAGCAGACTGACACGTCCCGAAATTTTATCAAAAGGTAAATTTTGTCCGAACGGTCAAAAAAGTGCGCCAGCGCCATTTCCGCCCAAAATCCGGGCAGCACCCCGAGCTGCCCCATCTTGAGTGTTTCACAGGTTCATCCACAACTAATTGCGTGCTTCACAAAAATATCGCTTTACTCCACCTCGCCCCCACAGGCACGATATGTCGTATGGGGCGCGTGCGACCGTGCCGCCCCTAGAGCAGGCACCAAGCGCTAGGGGCGCTGCGAGCCCCCGGCGCGACAGCAAAAGGGTTGGCGCCATGGCATTGTCCGAGCAGTTCCTGGAAGACGAGATTCACCCCATCGACATCGTGGAGGGCATCGCCTCCCACAACGACTGGGATTTCGATCGCGTCGGAGACGACCAGATCGCCATGGCGGTCGAGGGCCAATGGCGCACCTATTCCGTCACCCTCGCCTGGTCCGGCTACGACGAGACGCTGCGCCTCATCTGCACCTTCGAGATGGAGCCGCCCGCGGACCGGGTGGGCGCGCTCTACGAGGAGCTGAACCTCGTCAACGAGCAATGCTGGTCCGGCGCCTTCTCCTTCTGGGCCGAGCAGAACCTGATGGTCTGGCGCTACGGCCTCGTCCTCTCGGGCGGCCAGGTGGCGAGCCCCGACCAGATCGACACGATGATCGGCACCGCGATCCACGCGGCCGAGCGCTTCTACCCCGCCTTCCAGCTCGTCGCATGGTCCGACCGCACGCCGAAGGACGCCCTGCAGGTCGCCATTGCAGAGGCCTACGGCCGCGCGTAACCCTGTCCCCCGGCATCGCAAAGACCGGGGGACCCGACCATGCAGGACACCGACATCGCCCGCCGCGGCCTCGTACTCCTGGGCTGCGGCAAGATGGGATCGGCCATGCTCGAGGGCTGGCTCGCCCGCGGCCTGCCGGCCGGCTCGGTCTGGGTCACCGACCCGAAACCCTCGGACTGGCTGAGCGATCAGGGCGTGCACCTCAACGAGGACCTGCCCGAAAACCCCGCCATCGCGCTCATCGCCGTCAAGCCGCAGATGATGCGCGAGGCGCTCCCCTCGCTCAAAGCCCTGAGTGGTGGCGAGACGCTCTTCCTCTCGATCGCCGCGGGCACCTCCATCGCCACCTACGAGGAGATGCTCGGCAGCGAGACGCCGATCATCCGCGCCATGCCAAACACCCCCGCCGCCATCGCCCGCGGCATCACGGCTCTCGTCGGCAACGCTCAGGCGACCGAGTTTCACCTCGAACAGGCCGAGCTGCTGCTCTCGGCCGTGGGCGAGACCGTCCGGCTCGAGACCGAGGCGCAGATGGACGCGGTGACCGGCACCTCGGGCTCGGGGCCCGCTTACGTCTTCCACATGATCGAATGCCTCGCGAAGGCCGCCGAGGCGCAAGGCCTCGATGCCGAGCTCGCGCTGAAACTCGCCCGCGCCACCGTGGCCGGCGCCGGCGCGCTGGCGCAGGAGACCGGCACCGATCCCGCCGAACTGCGCCGCAACGTGACGAGCCCGAACGGCACGACGCAGGCCGGTCTCGACGTGCTGATGGACGTGGAGAACGGCCTCCCCCCGCTCATGGAAGCCACGGTCAAGGCCGCCGCCAATCGCGCCCGGGAGCTCGGCCGTGACGGATGAGATCGGCATCGACGATTTCCTGAAAGTCGACATCCGCGCCGGCACAGTGACCCGCGCCGAACCCTTCCCAGAGGCGCGCAAGCCCGCCATCAAGCTCTGGATCGATTTCGGCGGCGAGCTTGGCGAGAAGCGCTCCTCCGCCCAGATCACCGCGCATTATACCCCCGACGATCTCGTCGGCCGGCAGGTGCTCGCGGTCGTCAACTTCCCTCCGCGCCAGATCGGACCGGTCCTCTCCGAGGTCCTCGTGCTCGGCCTTTCCGACGAGGACGGCGCCATCGTCCTCATCTCTCCCGAGCGGCCCGTGCCGGACGGCGCGCGGATGCACTGAGCCTCCCCCTTCTTCTTGACCCAAATATCCCGGAGAACGCGAGAGGCGGAGCCTCTCGCATGTCCGCGCCTCGGGTTGACCCGGAAGCCCGGCTGGGGTTCTAGTCCCGCCACGCTCCGGAGGACTTCATGACCCACCCCGCCATCACCGGCACCGGCGTCTTCACGCCCGCGCAATCCATCTCGAACGACGAGCTCGTGGTCGCATTCAACGCCTATGCCGACCGCTTCAACGACGCCCACGCGGCCGAGATCGCGGCCGGAGAGGTCGAGCCGAAGCCCCATTCGAGCGCGGACTTCATCCTGCAGGCCTCGGGCATCGAGCACCGCTACGTGATGGACAAGGAGGGCGTGCTCGACCCGGACCGTATGTATCCCCGGCTCGATCCGCGGCGCGACGACGCGCCCTCGATCATGGCCGAGATGGGTCTCGACGCCGCGAAGAAGGCCCTGGAGCAGGCCGGACGGGATGGCGAGGAGATCGACCTCGTGATCTGCGCCGCCTCGAACCACGAACGCCCCTACCCGGCCGTCGCCATCGAGATCCAGCAGCTTCTCGGCGCGGGCGGCTTCGCCTTCGACATGAATGTCGCCTGCTCCTCGGCGACCTTCGGCATTCAGGCCGCGGCCGACATGATCCGCGGCGGCTCGGCCCGCCGCGCGCTCGTCGTCTCGCCCGAGATCTGTTCGGGCCATCTCGAATGGCGCGACCGCGACTGCCACTTCATCTTCGGAGACGTCGCGACCGCGGTCGTGATCGAACCCGCGGACGAGGCCAAGGGCACCCGCTTCGACGTGGTCTCCACCCGCTGCGCCACGCAGTATTCCAACAACATCCGCAACAACCACGGCTTCCTGCGCCCGGTCCACGACCAGATGGAGGACCGCCGCGACATGCGCTTCATGCAGAACGGCCGGAAGGTCTTCAAGGAAGTGCTGCCGCTGGTCTCGGCCCATATCGCGGGGCATCTGGACTCCGCCGGCTGGAGCGCGGACGACATCAAGCGGCTCTGGCTGCATCAGGCCAACAAGGCGATGAACGACTTCATCGGCAAGAAGGTCCTCGGCCGCACGCCCGAGGACGGCGAGCAGCCGAACATCCTCCAGGATTACGCCAACACCTCCTCCGCGGGATCGATCATCGCCTTCTCACAGAACTCGGATGACCTCGCCCCGGGCGAGCGCGGCGTGATCTGCTCCTTCGGGGCGGGCTATTCGGTGGGCTCGGTCCTCGTCGAGCGCGCCTGAGCCGCGGCGCTCAGCGCATCCCCATCGCCTCGCGCCAGTGCCGGCGGCAGAGACTCACATAGGTCTCATTGCCGCCGATCTGCACCTGGGCACCCTCGGTCAGAACCCGTCCGGCCTCGTCCTGCCGCACCACCATCGTCGCCTTGCGTCCGCAATGGCAGATCGTGCGCACCTCGCGCAGCCAGTCCGCGATCGCCAGAAGCGCGGCCGAGCCCGGAAAGAGCTGGCCGCGGAAATCCACCCGCAGTCCGTAGCACATGACCGGCACGCCGAGATCGTCCGCGACGCGCGCGCATTGCCAGACTTGCGCCTCGGTGAGGAACTGCGCCTCGTCGAGAAAGAGGCAGGCGATCTCTCCCTGCCGCTGCCGCTCGACCACCGCCGCGCAGATATCCGTCCCCTCGTCGAACCCCTCCGCATCCCGGCCGAGGCCGATGCGCGAGCCGATGCGATTGCGCCCGGCGCGGGCGTCCACGGTCGCGGTCATCAGCATGACCGACATGCCGCGTTCCTCGTAGTTGTGCGCCGCCTGCAAGAGCAGGGTCGATTTGCCCGCGTTCATCGTGGAATAATGGAAGTAGAGCTTGGCCATGCGCGGCAGATGCCCCAGCAGCGCCGGCAGGGCAAGGACCGGGCAGACGCATCCCGGCGCCGACAGGAGGGACCGCTCCATGACGTCGACACTCCAGGCCACAGGGCCGCGGCACGTCACGGCCGCCGAAAGCTATACGCCCGAGCTCCTGCAACGGTGTCTCGTGCGGCTGGAGAAGACCCAGCACTCCCTCGAGGTCTGGCGTCTGATCGTCGAGGTCGGCCGATCGGTCTCCCTGCCCTTCGTCGATTTCGTCTCGACCGAGGGCCTGCAGGATTGGCGGCGCACGCTCTTCCTGCGGACCTCCTACGATTCCTCCTGGCTGACCGAGGAATATCGCGACGACGAGGCGCGCCAATGGTCGATCCTGCGGCAGCACGCGCAGCATCACCTGACGCCGCTCCTAGTCGGGCTCGAATTCATCGACGAATCGCCCCCGGTCCCCGAGCAACGCCGCGTCCTGCTCGAGGCCGCGGCCGCGCGCGGCATGCGGGCGGGCATCTCGTTCCCGCTCCGCCAGAACGCGCCGCCGCGTGCGGGGCTCCTGACATTCTCGGGCGATCATTCGCGGCGCGGCATGCGCGCGATCGTCCGCGCCCATGGCTGGGCGCTTCACGCCATCGCCCTCATCGGGCACCAGCGGTACCTGCACCATTTCACCCAGGAATTCTTCGAGCGGAACCACGTCACCGCGAAGCAGCGCGAACTCCTCGAACTCGTCGGCCGCGGACTTCAGGACAAGCAGATCGCAGAGCGGCTCGGCATCTCGGTCTCGGCGGTGCGCCAGCGGATGAGCGCGCTCTCGACGCGCACCGGCCTCACCTCGCGGACGGAGATGGCGGCTTTGGCGATGTCCCTCGGCATCCTGCCCGATCCGGCCGGACGCGCGATCTCCTCGGGTGCGATGGACATGCTGGTCGAGATGGATGGCTTCGGCGCGCGCAGCCGTGTCAGCGATGCGCGATGACACCTGCCGGAGACGATCCGGCAAAAAGGGGCGCCTCGTCTCCGAAGCGCCCCGAACCTCTTGAAAAGGCGGCGTCCAATCGTTCGACCCCCCGCAAAAGGGTAAAATGTTATCGAAGACCAGTTCGTGCGGACCGATCGGCCCGCTGTCGCCCAAGGCGCATCCCCTGACCCCCGTGATGCCGCGGCCCTGCGACATCCCAGATAATGCCATCATCTTACCGCAAAGTTTTCTCAAAGTCGCCGGGTGCTGTACCGCATCCAAGCGAGTCTCTGCGCATCGAATCGGATCAAATCCGGTCAAACCTGCAAGAATCGCCATGCGCCCGTCGTCGGCCGCGCTCCGAGCCTTACGTCGCGTGAGACGATTCGCTTCCCGCGGGGACGCCCCACAAGTCGTATTCGCTCGCCTCCTCGACATCGACCGTCAGGATGTCGCCGGCAGAAATCCCGCCCAAGTTGCGGTCTATAAAGAGATTCCCGTCGATCTCTGGGGCATCCGCCTTGGTCCGGCAGATCGCCCCCTCCTCGTCCACCGAATCCACCAGCACGTCGATGCGGGTCCCGACCTTGGCGGCGAGCTTGCGTTCGGAGATCGCCTGGGCCTTCTCCATGAACCGCGCCCACCTTTCGGCCTTGACTTCATCGGCGACGTGATTCGGAAGCGCGTTCGACCGCGCGCCCTCCACATTCTCGTACTGGAAGCACCCGACCCGATCGAGCTGCGCCTCGTCCAGCCAGTCGAGCAGCGTCTGGAACTCCGCTTCGGTCTCGCCGGGATAGCCGACGATGAAGGTCGAGCGGAGCACGATGTCGGGGCAGGCGGCGCGCCAGGCGGCGATCTCGTCGAGCGTCCGCTCGGCTGCCGCGGGCCGCGCCATGCGGCGCAGCGTGTCGGGATGCGCGTGCTGGAACGGGATGTCGAGATAGGGCAGCACGCCCCCCTCCGCCATCAGCGGCACAAGGTCCCGCACATGCGGATAGGGATAGACGTAATGCATCCGCACCCAGGCCCCGAGCTGGCCGAGATCGCGGGCAAGATCGAGGATCGGGAACTTCGCCTCCCGGTCGCGCCAGTCGGTGCCGTAGGCCGAGGTGTCCTGGCTGATCACCAGAAGCTCCCGCACGCCGTTCTCGACCAGCTTCTCGGCCTCGCGCATCACCGCCTTGTGCGGCCGCGAGGCGAGCCGCCCGCGCATGTCGGGGATCACGCAGAACTTGCACTTGTGATTGCAGCCCTCCGAGATCTTCAGATAGCTGTAATGCCGCGGCGTGAGCTTCACGCCCGAGGCCGGCAGCAGGTCCACGAACGGATCGGGATCGGGCGGCACCGCCGCGTGCACCGCGTCGAGCACCTGCTCGTATTGATGCGGCCCCGTCACGGCGAGCACCTTCGGATGCGCACCGGTGATGTATTCGGGCTCCGCCCCGAGGCAGCCGGTGACGATCACCCGACCATTCGCCGCCAAAGCCTCCCCGATCGCCTCGAGGCTCTCGGCCTTGGCGCTGTCGAGAAAGCCGCAGGTGTTCACGATCACCGCGTCGGCACCGGTGTAGTCGCCCGAGATCCCGTAGCCCTCCGCCCGGAGCCGCGTGAGGATGCGCTCGCTGTCCACCAGCGCCTTCGGGCAGCCGAGGGACACCATGCCGATGGTCGGCTGCGCGCCCGGGCGGACGGTCGAGAGGTCGCGCTCGAGCCGCGCCTGAGCGCGGTCCGGGCGGATATCGGGAGGGTTCTGAGCCATGCCCGCCCAATACAGCCGCGCCGGCCCGAAGGGAAGCGGAGCGTCGCGGCCGAAGGCGGGCCTGCTTCTTCTTGGCGGAAATACTCCCGCCGGAGGCCCCGGCCCGACACGAGGCGCCACCTTTCCCGGCTCCCGGCGCGCTCTAGCTCACGCGAACCGAAGGAAAAGGGACGAGTGAGGCATGCTTGAGCGGGCGCGACGTTTCGTCGTCGAGGGCGGCGATCCGGCGCCATGGCGCAACGTGGGGGTGACCCTTGCGGCAGTCCTTGTCCCGGTCATCATCGGCATCGGGCTCTTCGGCCAGATCGGCGCCGCCGCCTTCGTGGCCGCTCTTCCCGCGCATCTCGCCGCAAAGCATTCCGGCACCCATACCGCACTGGCGGTGACGCTGATCACCGGGCTCGGCGGCGCGCTCGCGCTCGGTGACCACACGCTGGCATTGATGGTGGCGGCGATCCTCTCGGCGATCACGGCGCTGGGGTTCCGCCATGGCCTCGCGACGCCCTGCCTGCGCGCCCTCTTCACCTGGACGATCTTCACTGGTCCGATCCTGCCGGCGGATCAGAAACCGCTCGTGCTCGCGGTCTATCTCACGGCGATGGCGTGGAGCCTTGCGATCACCGCATGGACGGGCCAGGCGGCCGAGCACCGCAAGGACAAGGATTCGAGCCCCGAATACAGCCTGATGTTCGGTGTGATGCTGGGTCTCGGCCTGATGATCTCGGTCGAGCTCGGCGCGCGGCTCTTCGGCGATCACGGTTTCTGGTTCCCGCTGACCTTCGTCGTGCTCTGGATCCCGCCCTTCGGGCAGCTCTTCTCGCGCACCGCCAAACGGACGCTCGGGACCGTCGCGGGCGTCGCCCTCGCCGTCGTCGTGTCGCTCACGCTCGAACCGGTCTGGGCACGGCTTGCGGTCACCTTTGCGGCGCTGCCGCTCGCCTTCCGGATCCTCCCGGTGAGCTATCTCGGCTTCACGGCGCTGCTGACGATGATCGTGCTCGAGGCGCTGAGTCTCGTCTCGGATGTCGGCGCGCTCGCCACCGAACGGCTCGGCGCGATGTTCGCCGCCGCCCTGATGGCGCTCGTCCTCGGCGCCGCGGCACTCGGCATCATGAAATGGCTCAAACCGGAGGCCGTCGAGGAATTGATGGATCCCAACGGCTGAAGGGTCGCACGGCGCGCGCCGACGCGCATGGAGGCGCCGCCGCGCGGGACGCGCCGCGAGGGCGTGCCCCCGCGCGGCGTCACGCCCCGGCCGCTAGCGCTTGCGGTCGCGGCGCGAGGACATCGGCTGGAACGCCACGCCCACATGCGCCTCGCAATAGGGCTTGCCCTGCTGGACGGGCAGGCCGCAGAACCAGAAATCCTCGGTCGCCGGATCGCCGACGGGCCATTTGCAGGTCCGCTCGGTCAGCTCCATCAGCGTCAGCTTCTTGGCCTTCTTCTCGATCGCGCTGACCTTGGCGAGCGCCTCGGGGCTGATCTCGTTGGCCGAAGGTTGCGGCGGCAGGGGCTGGCCGGCGGGGATGATCTTGGTCCGCGGCGCCGGCATCGTCCGCGCCTCGACCTCACCCCCGTCCTCGGTCGCGGGTTCGGCCGCCGGCGCTTCGGGTGCGGGCTGCGGCGGAGCCTTCGGCCTCGCCTCGACGCGCGGTTCGGGCTCGGGCTGCGGCTCGACCGGGGCACCCGGCTCGCCGCCGGTGCGGTTCGAGAGCCCGAGCCGGTGAACCTTCCCGATCACCGCGTTGCGCGTGACGCCGCCGAGTTCCTTGGCGATCTGGCTCGCCGACTGGCCCTCGCTCCACATCTTCTTGAGCATCTCGACCCGTTCGTCGGTCCAGGACATGGGCGTGCCTTTCCTAAGTGAAAAAGCGGCCGGAGGGGCCGGCCGCCTGACAAATCCGCGTGGCCCCCTATTCTAATCATGGCCCCGCCGGATACAAGGCGGGGCAAGCCCACCGGCAGGAAAGAAGAGCGGAAATACCATGAGCGACATATCGCAATACGAACAGGGATCCCGGCGCTTCGGGCGCGTGAACTGGATGGGCCTCTGGACGCTCTGCGAGCGCGAGGTCCTCCGCTTCGTGAACGTCTGGACCCAGACCCTCCTCGCCCCGCTCGTGACCGCGGGACTCTTCATGGTGATCTTCTCGATCGCCATCGGCCCGCGCCGCGGCGAGGTGATGGACCTTCCCTTCACCACCTTCATCGCGCCCGGCATCATGATGATGACGGTGATCCAGAACGCCTTCGCCAACACCTCCTCCTCGGTGGTGATCGCCAAGGTGCAGGGCAACATCGTCGACACGCTGATGCCGCCGCTCTCAGGCGGCGAGATGGTGCTCGGCTATCTGGCGGGCGGCATCGCGCGCGGCCTCGTCGTCGCGGTGGTGATCGCGCTCGGCCTCGGGCTCGTCCTCGGGATCTGGCCGCAGCACCCGCTGATCACGCTCGTCTTCGTGATCCTCGGCGCGGCGTTCCTGTCGGGGCTCGGCCTCGTCGCCGGCATCTTCTCCGAGAAGTTCGACCAGATGGCGGCGATCACCAACTTCGTCGTCACGCCGCTGGCGTTCCTCTCGGGCACCTTCTACTCGGTCAGCGCCCTGCCCCCGGTGATGTACGAACTCACCCACGTGAACCCGATCTTCTACCTGATCGACGGCGCGCGCTACGGCATGATCGGGGTCTCGGACAGCTCGCCGCTGCTCGGCTTCGTGATCTCGGTCGTATCCGTCGCCGCCATCACCGCGGTCGCGTGGCGGATGTTCCGCAGCGGCTACCGGCTGAAGGCCTGATCGCGGAAAGGTGCACGTCGTCTCGGGCGGCGTGCACCGTGCTGACGGGGGGACTACTCGGCCGGCTCGGCCTTGGCAGCAGCGCGGACCGGAACGATCTGCTGCAGAGCGCCGACGACGAGCAGATAGACCGACGTCGCGACGAGGCCCCAAGTGGCCCAGCTCTCGGGGTGGAAATCACCCCATGCCGCCCAGGCCGCGAAGAACACCCAGGCAAAGGCGATCGGCAGGGACAGCGCGCGCCAGCGCGCCGTGCGGACCGGGTGGATGAACTTGATCGGCAGGAACATCGCGGTCGCGACCAGGGCGACAAGCACGAGGATCAGCGGCACCGCCGGCTTCACCGCGAACAGCACCAGAACCAGCATGTTCCAGCAGCCGGGAAAGCCCTGGAAGGAATTGTCCTCGGTCTTCATCTTGCTGTCGGCGAAATAGAGCGCGCTCGCGAAGGTGATGACGAAGATCGTCACCCAGCCCGTCCAGCCCGGCAGCAGATCCGACTGGAAGAGCGCGAAGGCCGGGATGAAGACATAGGTCAGATAGTCGATGATGAGGTCGAGCAGCACCCCGTCGAAGCGCGGCGAGTTGAGCTTGACGTCGTATTTGCGCGCCAGCGGTCCGTCGATCCCGTCGACCGCGAAGGCGACGACAAGCCAGAGGAACATGATCGACCATTGTCCCTGCGCCGCGGCCAGCAAGGCCAGCATCGCAAAGACGGCACCGGTGGCGGTCAGGAGATGGACGAAAAGAGCGCGGGTCTGAAGCTTCATCAACGCGTCATGGAACAGAATCACGAGCGGATCAATGGCTGAGGCGAACTCGGCGCTTTCTTGCAACCGTCATGGCCGCCGCCCTGCGAATGGCCTGAGCCTTGGGGTCAGACCCGCAAGGCGCGTCCGTCATGGGCAGTGGGCGTCGCAGTCACCAGCGCCCCCTCGTCCTGCGGTTCTGCAAACCGCACCTCGGTGAACTGCTCGGTGCGGCCCATGTCGGGCGCCTCCATCAGGATCCGGTGCTCGCGCCCCGTCGCCGCCTCGAGATGCCGCGTCACCGCGGCTTCCCCCGCCGCGCGAAGACGCTTCGCCCGCTCCTTGATCGCGCCGCCATGGACCTGCGGCATCCGCGCCGCCGGCGTGCCCTGCCGGGGGGAATAGGGAAAGACGTGCAGCCAGGTCAGATCGCATTCCTCGACGAGCCGCAGCGAATTCTCGAAATGCTCTTCGGTCTCGGTCGGGAAACCCGCGATGATGTCCGCGCCGAACGCCATGTCCGGCCGCAGCCGCCGCGCCTCCTCGCAGAAGGCGATGGCGTCGTCACGGCCATGCCGCCGCTTCATCCGCTTCAGGATCAGATCGTCCCCGTGCTGCAGCGACAGGTGCAGATGCGGCATCAGCCGCGGCTCGGTCGCGATCGCCATCATCAGGATCTCGTCCGCCTCGATCGAATCGATGGACGAGATCCTGAGACGCGGCAGGTCCGGCACCAGCTTCAGGATGCGCATCACCAGATCGCCGAGCCGCGGCGTCGCTGGCAGGTCCGCGCCCCAGCTCGTGAGATCCACGCCCGTCAGCACCACCTCGTTGAAGCCCTTGTCGACCAGCCGCTTGATCTGGTCGACGACGACGCCCGCCGGCACCGAGCGCGAATTGCCGCGACCGTAGGGGATGATGCAGAAGGTGCAGCGGTGATCGCAGCCGTTCTGCACCTGGACATAGGCGCGGCTGCGGGTCCCGAACCCGTCGATCAGGTGCCCCGCGGTCTCGGTCACCGACATGATGTCGTCCACCTGGACGCGCTCGGTCTGGCCGATGAAGTCGGCGGCGAGCCCCTTCCAGGTGTCCGGCACCATCTTCTCGGTGTTGCCGATGACCGCGTCGACCTCCTCCATGGCGGAAAAGGTCTCGGGCTCGGTCTGGGCCGCGCAGCCGGTCACGATGAGCCGCGCGCCCGGGTTCTCGCGCCGCAACCGCCGCACCTCCTGCCGCGCCTTGCGCACCGCTTCGGCCGTGACCGCGCAGGTGTTCACGACGACGGCGTCGCCGAGCCCGGCCTCGCGGGCGAGATCCTTCATCGCCTCGGTCTCATAGGCGTTGAGCCGGCAGCCGAGCGTCGTGAAACGGGGAGCGGGCATGTCCTTCATATCTCCTCCAGCCAGGCGGGGCTCAGCACGCCGTCGAACACATGCGCGGTCGGGCCGGTCATCCAGACGCCGTCCTCGCGCCATTCGACCTCGAGCGTGCCGCCGTCGAGATCCACGGCCACGCGCCGACCGGTGAGCCCGCGCCGCGCCGCCGCCACGACGACCGCGCAGGACGACGAGCCCGAGGCAAGCGTCACACCCGCACCGCGCTCCCAGACACGCATCCGCAGCCGGTCCGCTCCGGTCACCGTCGCCACCTGCACATTGGTGCGCTCGGGAAACAGTGGATGGTGCTCGTGCGCCGGTCCGAAGGTGGCCAGATCGACCGCCTCCGCGTCCTCGACGAAGAAGGTGCAATGCGGATTTCCCATGCCGGTCGCCACCGGCGCGCCCTCGATCGGCAGCGCCAGCGTGTCCACGTCCTCGGAGAGCGGGATCTCGCGCCAGCCCGTCTGCGGCGCCCCCATGTTGACCGAGGTGAGCCCCTGCCCGGCATCCGCCGCGTGCAGAACGCCGCGGTCGGTCGTCAGCACGAGCCGGTTGCGACCGGTCTCGGTCATCAGGTGCCGCGCGATGCAGCGCGTGGCATTGCCGCAGGCGGCAGAGGCCGATCCGTCGGCATTGAGGAAGGTCAGGTGCGCATCGGCATTCTCGCCCGGCGTGATGACCGCAAGCTGGTCATAGCCCACCCCACGGTGCCGGTCGGCAAGCGCAACCGCCAGCTCCGGTGTCATATAAATGCTGCGCGCACGCGCATCGAGAACGACAAAGTCGTTCCCCAGCCCATGCATCTTCATGAAGGGCAGCCCGTCTGCGTGCGCATCGCTCATGGCGGCGCATATACGCGCCTCGGCGACCGCTTTCCAGAGGGCGCACCCGCCGCCTGCGTCCCGTTTTGGTCATACCGCTACGGCACTTCCGGAAAACCCGCGATTTTCCGGTTGACCCCCCCCGGCGCTATCTCTAGATGGCCCGCCAGTGGGCCGTTAGCTCAGTTGGTAGAGCAACTGACTTTTAATCAGTGGGTCGCAGGTTCGAATCCTGCACGGCTCACCACTGAACTCCCGGAACATCGCTAGTCCTCGCAACGCTCGAGCCCGGATCGACGCTCGGCCGGGCCAGATGTCGCCCTGCGCATAGCCCAGGCGTCAGAGACCTGCATCGCATCCGAACATCCGCGCGCTCGGTACGTGCGAAAATGCCGAACGGACCGTCGGGCATCACATGCCGCCAAACATATACGGACGTAGGCGAGCGGTATCACGCCGACGGCGGGAACAGTTCCGGCCCTGAGCTGTTCTATCGTCCCAGTCGAAATTACCAGTGACGTTCACATCATGTTTTGCTCATATTGCGGTGTCAAAACGACACCTTTGACCGTCTGCGCGAACTGCGAAAAGGCCGCCAATTGGTTTCTGCGCAAACCCTTCAGGAGAAGCTCGTCCATGCTGGCCGTGGGTGGCGTGGTGGTCGCGGCGCTGCTCGTCATGTCCGCTTGACATGATGGGTCGAGGCAGTCCCTGCGCACCGGGAGCCTGGTCATAGCTCTGCGCACCCTCGGCGGGCGAAACGCCGAAGAGCGGCCATGGCATATGCGCCGCGGCCGCCCGGAGCCCCGCTGGCAGCGTCCCGCCTATGCCGGAGATATCATTCTTGCGTTCCCGTCATCTGCGATACCGTCGGATTCAGCCGAAACGGGAGAATCTGCCATGTCCAGAAACAACATGATCATCGGCGGCATCGCCGTCGTTGTTCTCATCATTCTTATTGCCGTGTTCAGCGGCGGCGGCGAAGAGACGACCGCCCCCGAGGCCGAGACCCAGGCCCCCGAAGCCGAGACCACGCAATAGGTCGTCGCCGCGACGCCTGCCCCCGCAGGTCACGTCGATCGGCGTAAGAGCGGCAGTCCCGAGGGGATTGCCGCTCCGAATGCCCTCGCGCTAGCGCATTCATCCTGCAAGACATTCCCGTCCTGCCGCCTCCCGGAGGCGGTCGAGCCGCTCCGGACCCCTCACTCGGCCTGACCCGGTTTCCGAGGCAGGCGGAGCTGCCCGCCGGCGAGGGTCCGGCAGAACTGCGGTCATCCAATCTTCACGAGGGCATTACAAATCCGTCAAGCCTGAGACCTATCCCCCCGCTGACCTCAACAGCGGGATCTGGATGCTCACCCTCGACACAGTCACAAAGCAGTTCGGCACGACCAGGGCCGTGGATTCGGTGTCTCTCGACATCGCGCGTCCGACCATGGTCGGGATCATCGGCGCCTCGGGGGCAGGCAAGTCCACCCTCCTGCGGATGCTGAACCTGCTCGAGCGTCCAAGCGCGGGCAGCATCGCCTTCGAGGGACGCGAGATCAGCACCCTGAAAGGCAGTCGGGCGCGGGGATGGCAGGCCCAGTGCGCCATGATCTTCCAGCAGTTCAACCTCGTCCCGCGCATGGACGTGGTCTCGAACGTGCTGCACGGCACGCTCTACACCACCGGCACGTTCCGGGCGCTGACAGCGCTCTGGCCCGAGGTCGACATCCGCAAGGCGATCTCGATCCTCGAGCGCCTCGGGATCGCCGAGCAGGCGCCGAAGCGGGCCGAGGCGCTCTCCGGCGGCCAGCAGCAGCGCGTGGCGATCGCCCGGGCGCTGATGCAGGACCCCAAGATGATCCTCGCGGACGAGCCCATCGCCTCGCTCGATCCGATGAACGCGCAGGTGGTGATGGAGACGCTCCGCACCATCCACGACGAGGACGGTCGCATGATCGTCTGCAACCTGCACACGCTCGACACCGCGCGGCGCTATTGCGACCGGATTGTCGGCATGCGCAAGGGCCGCGTCGTCTTCGACGGCACGCCCGAGCAACTCACGACCGGCGTCGCGCGCGACATCTACGGCGCCGACGGGACCTTCTCGGAACACGCCACCTCGACCGAAATCCGCGACCGCCCCGCGGCAGCCCCGCCCCGCAAGGCAGCCAGCCCCGCCAAGGCCGCCGTCTGACCGCACGCCCCAAGGTTCGCCCGGCGAATGGGCGCACCAGACCTCCAACGACACACCGGGAGATTTCCATGGACGTCAAGACCCTGACCCTCGCCCTTCTGGCCTCGACCGCGCTCGCCGGCCACGCCTTCGCGCAGGAGACCAGCGCCTCCGACACCGGCATGACGCCGCAGGAGAGCAGCTCGGCCGACACCTCCGAAGAGGATCTCGCCGACAGCGAGGCCGATCTCATCGACGAGCTCAACATCGGCGTGCTCGGGGGCGAGAACGCCCAGGACCGCATGACCGCGAACCAGTGCCTCGCCGATTACGCCGCCGAACGCCTCGGCGTCGACGTCAACATCTTCACCCCCGCCGACTACAACGGCGTGATCCAGGGACTGCTCGGCGGCTCGCTCGACATGGCCTGGCTCGGCGCCTCGGCCTATGCCGCGATCCATCTGCAGGATCCCGAAACGGTCGAGCCGGTGCTGGTGAAGACCAATCTCGACGGATCCTATTCCTACCATTCCATCGGCTTCGCGCGCACCGACAGCGGCATCACCAGCCTCGAGGACATGGAAGGCAAGGTCTTCGGCTTCGGCGACCCGAACTCCACCTCCGGCTACCTGATCCCCTCCGTAGAGATCCCCGCCGAAGGCGAGAGCATCACCATGGAGCCGGGCGAGTACTTCTCGGACGTCGTCTTCACCGGCGGCCACGAGCAGACCATCGTCGCGGTCAACAACGGCGACATCGACGCCGGCGTGACCTGGGCCGACGGCCTCGGCAACTGGGAAGACGGCTACAATTCGGGCGCGCTGCGCAAGGCCTCCGACGCGGGCATCGTCGACATGAACAACCTCGTCGAGATCTGGCGCTCGAAGCCGATCCCCGAGGGACCGGTCGTCCTGCGCACCGAGCTGCCGCAGGAGGTCAAGGACGAGATGGTGAACCTCGTCGAGAACCTGCACAGCATCGACGAGGACTGCGCCTACGGCGTGGCCGCGGGCGAGACCGCCGGCTTCCGCCCGATCGGCCACGAGGCCTACGAAACCATCGTCGAAGTGCGCCGCCGCGAGATCGGCGGCTGACGACCCGCCCATCCCGCCGGCCCCTTCCCCACCGGGAAGGGGCCCTTCGGCGATCCCTCGCCCCTGACCGACAGCGGAAATTCCCTTGACCGACGCCGCCTCGACCTCCGCCCTGCGCCCGGGCGTCACCGACGCCTATCTTGCAATGGTCAGCACGCGCCGCCTGTGGACGACGACCGGCATTCTGATCTACGTGCTGCTCTTCTTCGGCGGCTTCTGGATCGCCAACGACCGCAACGCCGGAGGCTTCTGGCGTGGCCTGCCGCAGATCTTCGACTTTCCCGCCGATGTGGTCTCGGAAGCCGCCGAGAACGCGGCCCGCCTGCCCGGTCTGCTGCTCGAATATTTCCCCTCGCTTATCGAGACGGTGAACATCGCCGCGGGCGCGACGCTCATCGGGGGCATCCTCGGCGCCTTCGCCTCGCTTCTCGTGACGCGCGGTCTCGCCCCGGCCCCCTGGGCCATCGCACCGCTGCGCCGCCTTCTCGATCTTCTGCGCGCGGTGCCCGAGATCGTCGTCGCGCTGATCCTGATCTTCCTGCTCGGCGGAGGCCCCGTGCCCGCCCTCATCGCGATCGCCCTTCACACGATCGGATCGCTCGGCAAGCTCTTCTCCGAAGTGGCCGAAAGCGCGCCGCTCGATCCCGTGGAAGGATTGCGCTCGGTCGGCGCCACATGGGCCCAGCGCATGGCGTTCGGGATCGTCCCGCAGGTCGGACCGAACTGGCTGAGCTACGCCCTCCTGCGCTTCGAGATCAACATCCGCGCCTCGGCCATCCTCGGCTTCGTCGGCGCCGGCGGCATCGGCTACGATCTGCGCAACACCATGTCCTTCGGGCTCGGCATGTTCGACGAGGCGGCGGCCATCTTCATGTTGCTCTTCCTCACCATCGTCATCGTCGATCAGGGCGGCAGCATGATCCGGAACAAGCTGACCAGGGGGCGGACATGAGCGCAGGCACCGCAGACACGATGGCTCCGGAGAGCCCGCTCGAGCGCACGACACGGATGATGCGGCGCAAGCATCTGGCGATCTTCGGGGTGCCGCTCCTGATCCTCGCCTACCTGACCTATCTCGTCTTCTCCTTCGAGGTCCCGCGCCTCCTCGCCGAGGCCGATGCCGAGAACGCGCGCATCCTCGCCGGCGACATGGTCAGCTACAAGACGCATGTCACCCGCGACAACGGCAGCGGCGCCGTCGAGATCGCCATCGAAGGCTCGCGCAGCGGTCTCTATCCCGAAGGCGAGAGCCCCGCTTGGGTGGAGAGCCAGGGCGGGGACGTGACCCTGGTCGAACTCGGGGGCGGCCACGTCGTCGAACTCATCGGCCAGAACCGCCTGCGTTACGACATTCCGGGCTATGGGGTGGTCGCGGCCACGGCGAGCCGCTCCGGCGGCGTCGAGGCCTCCTTCCCCGACGGCCCCCTGCCCGACTGGATCAACGCGGCCTCGAACCGCGTGGCAATCACCACCGAGGCAGGCCGCGTCAACATCACCCGCGCCCGCACCGAGGTCATGCGCTACTTCCCCGGCTGGGAGCTCTTCTTCTTCACCCTCGACAGCCCCTATCACGGCCTCTCGCCGCTCGAGATCGGCGCGCGGGCTGTGAACGGAGAGGCCTGGGCGATCTGGCAGGATGTCTGGCTGAACGACCGCTGGCGCCACAACGAGGTGGCCTGGGCGCTCGTCGAAACCCTCCTCATGGCCTTTCTCGGCACCGCCGGCGCGGCCATGATCGCCCTGCCGGTCGCCTTCCTCGCCGCCAGGAACTTCGCGCCGCTCGGGCCGGTCCGGCAGGTGGTCAGACGGCTCTTCGACTTCCTGCGCGGGGTGGACGGCCTGATCTGGACGGTCATTCTCAGCCGCGCCTACGGGCCCGGCCCGCTGACCGGCGCGCTGGCGATCATGTTCACCGACACCGGAACCTTCGGCAAGCTCTTCTCGGAATCGCTCGAGAACGTCGACGAGAAGCAGATCGAAGGGGTCCGCTCGACCGGCGCCGGTCCCGTCGCCCGCGCGCGCCACTCGGTCCTGCCGCAGCTCGTCCCCGTCTATCTGAGCCAGATCCTCTACATGCTCGAATCCAACACCCGCTCGGCGACGATCATCGGGGCGATCACCGGCGGCGGCATCGGCCTTCTGCTGACCCAGGCGATCATCACCCAGAAGGACTGGGAGCTCGTCACCTACTACATCGTGCTCGTCGTTCTGATGGTCTTCGCGATGGATTCCTTCTCGGGCTGGCTGCGCCGCAAGTTGATCAAGGGCGCATGATGGCCCGGCTGAAGGAGGACCGGCCCTTCATCCATCCCGATTGCGAGATCGGCGAGGATTGCGTCTTCGGCGCCTATGTCGAGATCGGCCGCGCCTCGCGCCTCGGCAACGCCCATCTCGGCGATTACTCCTATTGCGACCGCATGGCCGACATCGCCAATGCCCGGATCGGGAAATTCGCCAACATCGCCGCGGGCAGCCGGATCGGCGCGACGGATCACCCGATGGAGAAGGCGTCGCTGCACCATTTCCACTACCGCTCGGACGATTACTGGGACGATGCGGAGCGCGACCACGACTGGTTCGCCCACAGAGCCGGACGGCTCGCGCATCTCGGGCACGACACGTGGATCGGCGCCATGGCCATGGTCAAGCCCGAGGTGACCATCGGCACAGGCGCCGTGGTGGCGGCGGGCGCGATCGTGACGAAGGACGTCGCGCCCTACACGATCGTTGCGGGCATTCCCGCCCGGCCGATCCGCCGGCGCTTTCCCGAGGACATCGCCCGGCGCATGATGGCGATCGCCTGGTGGGATTGGGATCACGCAACCCTGCGCGCGCGGCTCGCCGACTTCCGCTCGCTGCCCGCAGAGACCTTCCTCGACCGCTACGAATGATCGAGGACGAGCGTCACGCGCTCGCCGCTAAAATACGTGAACCCGTATTCGACGGGCACGCCCCCGGGATCGACGTTCAGGCTTTCGGTCCAGACGAGCGGCGCTCCGGGAGAGAGTTCGAGCTTGGCGGCCTGAGCAGGATCGGCGAGCTCTCCACCGATCCGGGTCGAGCGCCGCGCGTAGTCGCCGACGCCGACGCGGGCCAGCGCCTCGGTCACCGACGCGACCTCCGCAAGGGCCTGCGCGATCCCCGCCAGCCGCTCCGCCGGAAACCGGCTCGCAAAGAGCGCGATCGGGCAGCCATCGGCGAAACTCACGCCTTCTGCCAGCACGATCCGCCCGCTCGGGCCGAGCTCGAGTGCCTCGGCCTCCTCGGCGGTCGCGGGCCGTTCCTCGAGATGGTCGATCCGGCGGCTCGGAAGGCGACCCCCGGCGCGGATGTTGCGGTGGAACCGCACCCGCGCGCCCAGCGGATATTCGGTCCGGCGCGCCGCGACGAAGGCTCCGGCGCCGCGGCGGGAATGCACCAGACCCTCCTCCCCGAGGCGCGAGAGCGCGCGCCGGACGGTGTGGCGGTTCACCCCGAAGCGGCGCGACAGCTGCGCCTCGGTCGGCAACCGGTCCCCGGGCTGGCGCGAGCCCTCGACGATCTCGCGGCGCAGGGTCTCGGCGATGGCAGTCCATATGGCATCCGTCATGGAAGTTTCACTGGCATGTCGCGGCAAACTTGTCTAGCTGTCGGGTATGTTGTCTAGTTGTCGAGGAAGACATGGAGCGCCCTGACTGGATCGGCCTTCTGGCCCGCAGCCGCCCCGACCATCTGGCCGCGCTGATGGCCGAGCTCGGCGAGCTGCCGGGCCATGTCTGGCTGCGCCCGCCCGAAACCGGCTCGGTGATGGTCCGCGGCCGCGCCGGCGGCACCGGCGCGCCCTTCAACCTCGGGGAGGTTACCGCCACCCGCTGCGCCCTGCGCCTGCCCGACGGCACCGAAGGCCATGCCTTCGTCCAGGGCCGCGATCAGGACCACGCGCGGCACGCCGCGCTTGTCGACGCCGTCATGCAAGGCGATCGGGCGGCGCAGGCCCGCGCCTCCGTCCTCGAGCCCCTCGCCCGGGACGAGGCGACCCGCCGGGAGACGACCGCCCGTAAGGCCGAGGCCACCCGCGTCGAGTTCGAGACGATGGTCCGGGGAGAGGACACATGACCCAGCTTGCCGCCGGTTTTGCCGACCCGCCCATCGACTCGGCCCGCGCCTTCCGCATCATCATGCAGGTCATGGCGCGCCCCGGCACGATCAGCGAGCTTCCGGGCCCCGCCCCCGAAGGGCTTTCGCCCGCCGCTGCCGCCCTGCTCCTGACGCTTGCCGACCACACGACCCCCGTCCATCTCGCCGGCGCCGCCGATGCCGCCCGCCACTGGCTCACCTTCCACACCGGCGCGCCCGCGGCGGAGCCCGAGGAGGCGGCCTTCGCCGTCGGCACCTGGCAGGATCTGCAGCCGCTCCCGCGCTACGCCGTGGGCACGCCCGATTACCCTGACCGGTCGGTCACCCTCATCGCCGAAATCGAGGAGCTCTCCTCCGATGGCCCGCGCCTCGCCGGCCCCGGCATCGAGACCGAGATGCGCCTCTCCCTGCCCGACGCCGCCTTCGTGCGCCGGAACATGGAGCTCTATCCCCAGGGCATCGACCTCTTCCTCACATGCGGCCCCCGTCTCGCCGCCCTGCCCCGCTCGACGCGGCTCCTCGGGGAGGTCGGCTGATGTATGTGGCAGCAAAGGGCGGCGAGGAGGCGATCGCCGCGGCGCATGACTGGCTGGGCGAGATGCGGCGCGGACCGGCGGACCTGCCCTCGCTCTCGCTAGAGCAGATTGCGGCACAATTGTCGCTCTGCGTGGCGCGGGTGATGTCGGAAGGCTCGCTCTACGACGAGGAGCTCGCCTCCCTCGCCGTCAAACAGGCCCGGGGCGACCTGATCGAGGCGATCTTCCTCATCCGCGCCTACCGGACCACCCTGCCGCGGCTCGGGGCCTCGGCGCCCCTCGATACCGGCCGGATGCTCTGCGAGCGGCGGATCTCGGCGATCTTCAAGGACATCCCCGGCGGGCAGGTGCTCGGCCCGACCTTCGACTACACCCACCGCCTGCTCGATTTTGCGCTCGCCGCCGGAGACGAGCGCGCCGCCGCGACGCTGGCCGGGACCGCCGCCCAGCACCGCCCGCGGGTGTCGGACCATCTCGGGCAGGAGGGGCTGCTGCGGAACGAGCCCCCGGGGCCCGAGACGCCCCCCGACGCAACGCGGCAACCCATGGAACTCCCTGCCGACCGCGCCCTGCGGCTGCAGACCCTGGCCCGCGCGGACGAGGGGTTCCTCCTCGGCCTCGCCTATTCCACCCAGCGCGGATACGGGCGCACCCATGCCTTTGTCGGCGAGCTCCGGATCGGCAGCGTCGAGGTCGAGATAGAGCTGCCCGAGCTCGGCTTCTCGATCACCTTCGCCGAGATCGTCGCGACCGAATGCGAGACGGTCAACCAGTTCACCGGCTCGCGCACCGAGCCTGCGCAGTTCACCCGCGGCTACGGGCTCGTCATGGGACGCTGCGAGCGCAAGGCAATTTCGATGTCGCTGGTCGACCGCGCCCTGCAATGGCGCGAGCTCGGCGAGGACGACACCGGCGCCCCGGCCCAGGACGAGGAATTCGTGCTCATGCATGCCGACAACATCCAGGCGACGGGCTTTCTCGAGCACATCAAGCTGCCCCATTACGTCGATTTCCAGGCCGAGCTCGAGCTGATCCGCCGGATCAGGGCCACCCAGGCGACAGGGGATCCCACCGGCACCGCACCGGGAGGACGATCATGACCGAGTACAACTTCGCCTATCTCGACGAGCGCACGAAGAAGATGATCCGCCGGGCGATCCTCAAGGGTCTCGCGATCCCGGGCTACCAGGTGCCCTTCGCCAGCCGGGAGATGCCGATGCCCTACGGATGGGGAACGGGGGCGTCCAGCTCACCGCCGCCTGCCTCGTCCCCGAGGACCAGCTCAAGGTGATCGACCAGGGCGCGGACGATACCACCAACGCCGTGTCGATCCGCGCCTTCTTCGCCAAGGTCGCCGGGGTCGAGACCACCACCCGCACGCGGGAGGCGACGCTGATCCAGACCCGGCACCGGATCCCCGAGATCCCTCTTGGCGACGACCAGATCCTCGTCTTCCAGGTGCCCATCCCCGAGCCGCTGCGCTTTCTCGAGCCCCGCGAGGCCGAGACGCGCCGGATGCACGCCCTCGAGGAATACGGGCTCATGCACGTCAAGCTCTACGAGGACATCTCCCGCCACGGCAATATCGCGACCTCCTACGCCTATCCCGCCATGGTCAACGGCCGCCACGTCTTCGACCCCTCGCCGATCCCGCGCTTCGACAACCCCAAGCTGACCTCGCGCGCGATCCAGCTCTTCGGCGCCGGGCGCGAACAGCGCATCTATGCCCTGCCGCCCTTCACCAAGGTCGAGAGCCTCGACTTCGAGGATCACCCCTTCGATCCCTCCAAGGCGGACGGCGCCTGCGCGCTCTGCGGCGCGACGGGCAGCTATCTCGACGAGATCGTGGCCGACGATCGGGGCACGCGCCGCTTCCAGTGCTCGGACACAGATTACTGCGCCGAACGGCGCGAGGGGACGGCATGATGGAGAATACCCAATTTCAGGACGACGCCCCGCTGCTCAAGGTCCGCGGCCTCACCCGCTCCTACTGGGCGCGGACCGGATGCGCCGAGGTCGATCTCGACGTCTGGCCGGGCGAGGTGCTCGGCATCGTCGGCGAGAGCGGCTCGGGTAAATCGACGCTCCTCTCCTGCCTGGCCGGTCATCTCGAGGCCGACGCGGGCAGCGTCGTCCAGGGCGGCGAGGACGTGCTCCGGCTGCCCGAACCGGCGCGGCGGCGGCTGATGCGGACCGACTGGGCCTATATCCACCAGCATGCCAGGGACGGTCTGCGGATGAACGTCAGCGCCGGCGGCAATGTGGGCGAACGCATGATGGCGGGCGGCGCGCGCCATTACGGCAGCATCCGCGACACCGCGGCGGACTGGCTCCAGCGGGTCGAGATCGACCCCGCACGGATCGACGATCGTCCGACGGCGTTTTCGGGCGGCATGCAGCAGCGCCTGCAGATCGCCCGCGGGCTCGTCACGGCGCCGAAGCTCGTGCTGATGGACGAGCCGACCGGCGGGCTCGACGTCTCGGTCCAGGCAAGGCTGCTCGACCTGCTGCGCGGGCTGGTGCGGGACATGGGGCTCGCCGTCATTCTCGTGACCCACGACATCGGCGTCGTGCGCCTGCTCGCCGACCGGCTCATGGTCATGCGCCACGGCCGCGTCGTCGAGGCGGGACTGACCGACCGCGTGCTCGACGATCCCCAGCACGACTACACCCAGCTTCTCGTCTCCTCGGTCCTGCCGGCATGATCGAGGCGCATCTCCCCCACGCCGCGGGCGGCGTTCCGCGCCGCTCTTTTCCCTCGTCTCCCAACACGGCGGATGCCCCATGATCCACGTCCGCGACGTCTCGAAATCCTTCACCCTGCACGCGCAAGGGGGCATCGTCATCCCCGTCCTCGAAGGCGCCCGCCTCGAGGTCGCGGCAGGGGAATGCGTGGCGCTGACCGGCTCCTCCGGCTCGGGGAAATCCACCCTCCTGCGGCTCCTGCAGGGCAATTACGCCCCCGCCTCGGGGCGGATCGAGGTGGCGGGGCTCGACCTTGCCACGGCCACCCCGCGCGAGATCGCGGCGCTCCGCCGCGACCGGCTGGGCTATGTCTCGCAATTCCTGCGGGTGGTTCCGCGGGTGCCCGCGCACGACGTGGTGGCCGACCCGCTCCTGCAGCTCGGCGTTCCGCCGGCAGCGGCGCGCGAACGGGCCGAGGCGCTCCTCAGCCGGCTCAACCTGCCGCAAGCGCTCTGGTCGCTCTCGCCCACGACCTTCTCGGGGGGCGAGCAGCAGCGGGTCAACATCGCCCGCGGCTTCGTCCACCCCTATCCCGTCCTGCTCCTCGACGAGCCGACCGCCTCGCTCGATCCCCTGAACCGGGCCGTGGTGCTCGACCTCATCCGCGAGGCCAAGGCGCGCGGCGCCGCGCTCGTCGGGATCTTCCACGACCGCGAGGCCCGCGACGAGATCGCCGACCGCGAGGTCGACGTCTCGCTCTTCGCGGCGGCGCCGTGACGGGCCGGCTGATCGCCGTGGTCGGCCCCTCGGGCGCCGGCAAGGACAGCGTGATCGCAGGCCTCGCCGCCGCGCGCCCGGGCCTTCTGGTCTGCCGTCGGTCCATCACCCGGCCGAGCGACGAGACAGAGCCTTTCGAGAGCCTCGACGCTGAAACGTTCGAGCGCCGCCGCGCCGCAGGCGCCTTCGCGCTCTTCTGGCCCGCGCACGGGCTTTCCTACGGCATCCCCGCCGAGACCGTCGATCAGGTCCGCTCCGGCCACGACGTCATCGCCAATCTCTCGCGCCGCGTGCTCGGAGAGGCGGCCGAAACCTATCCCGCCGTCTTCGCGCTCGTCGTCACCGCCGCGCCCGAGACCATCGCCGAAAGGCTCGGCGCGCGCGGACGCGAAGCGCCCGAGGAGATCCGGCAGCGCCTGGCCCGTCCCGGCATATCCCTGCCCCCGTCGATCCCCTCCGCCCGCATCGCAAACGACGGCCCCCTCGCCGAGGCGGTCGCCGCCGCCGAAGCCGCCCTCTTCGGACGCGGCGCGCCATGAGCCCCCGCCCGCCTCTCCCCGCACAGGATTGATCCCGTCCCATGACAGACCAGCTGACACTCGCAAATGCCCGCCTCGTGATGCCCGACGACGTCGTCACGGGCATGCTGAAGATCTCGGACGGGCGGATCGAGGCCATCGACACCGGAGCCTCCGTGCCCCCGGGCGCCGTCGATTGCGGCGGCGATCTCGTCATCCCCGGCCTCGTCGAGCTCCATACCGACAATCTCGAGCGGCACCTCTCGCCCCGCCCCGGCGTCGACTGGCCGCATGACGCGGCGATCCTCGCCCATGACGCCGAGCTTGCGGCCTGCGGGATCACCACGGTCTTCGACGCGTTGCGCGTCGGTGCCCTCCGCGGCCGGGACAGTCATATCGAGCGCGCCTATGCGCGGCCGCTCTGCAGCGAGATCATGTCGATGCGCGCCGCCGGCCATCTCAAGATCGGCCATCACATCCACCTGCGCGCCGAGATCTGCTCGGACACGCTGATCGACGAGCTGGAGGCCTTCGGCCCCGAGGACCGCGTCGGGCTGCTCAGCCTGATGGACCACACGCCCGGTCAGCGCCAGTTCGCGGACGTCGCGCAATACAGGCGCTACATGACCGGCAAGCACGGCATGACGGAACCCGAATTCGAGGCGTTCTCCGCACGTCTCGTCGATCTCAAGGCCGAGGTCGGAGCCGCCCACGAAGCCGCAGCGGTGGCGACGGCCCGGAGACTCGGGGCAGCGCTCGCCAGTCACGACGACACGACCGCCGATCACGTCTCCAGAAGCGCCGCCCACGGCGCCCGCATCGCGGAGTTCCCGACCACCGAGATTGCCGCCCGCGCCTGCCATGACGAGGGCATCCTCGTGATGATGGGCGCCCCCAACATCGTGCTCGGCGGCTCCCATTCGGGCAATATCGCCGCGTCCGAGCTCGCCGCCGCCGGGCTTCTCGACATCCTGTCGTCGGATTACGTCCCGGCCGCCCTGCTGCGGGCCGCCGCGACGCTCGCGCGCCAGAGCGGGAACCTCCCCGCCGCCATATCGACCGTCACGGACGCTCCGGCGCGGGCGGTGGGCCTCGCCGACCGGGGGCGCCTGGCCCCCGGGCTCCGCGCCGATCTCGTCAGGCTGCGCGAGGTCGGCGACATCTTCCGGCCCGTCTCGGTCTGGAGCGCGGGCCAGCGCGCCGCGTGACCGGCCACCCCTCCGTCACTGGTACCAGAGCGCAAGCTGCGGGAAGGCGATCACCAGTCCCAGCGCCAGGACCTGAAGGCCGATGAAGGGCACGAGCGAGATGAATATCGTGCCGAGACCGATCTCCGGCGGCGCCACGCTCTTGAGATAGAAGGCGGCCGGCCCGAAGGGCGGCGAGATGAAGGAGATCTGCATGTTCAGCGAGAAGAGCACGCCGAACCAGATGAGGTCGTAGCCGAGCTCGCTCACGATGGGGGCGAAGATCGGGATCGTCAGCAGCGCGATCCCCACCCAGTCGAGGAACATGCCGAGGACGGCGAGGATCACCATCATCACCAGCAGCACCACGATCGGCGTGTCCGAGATCCCGAAGATCAGGCTCTCCACGAAATCGATCCCGCCCATGAGGTTGTAGACCCCGATGAGCGCGGTGGCCCCGACGCCGATCCAGACGATCATGCCGCAGGTGCGCAGCGTCTGCAGCGCCGCGTCCGCGATCATGCGCAGCGTGAACTCCCCCCGCACGATGGTAGAGAGCACGACGCCCATCACGCCGATGGCGGAGGCTTCCGTGACCGAGGCGATGCCGCCGTAGATCGAGCCCAGCACGAAGATCACCACGATGATCGGCAGGATCAGCCCCCGCAGGAGCGCGAGCTTCTCCGTGGCCGAGAGCTTCTCGTCCTCTTGCTGGACCGGGGCGAGCTCGGGACGGAAATAGCCGACCGCCAGCACGTATATGGTGTAGAATCCGGCGAGCATCAGGCCCGGCACGAAGGAGGCGGTGAAGACCTCCCCGATCGAGACGTTGGCCGAGAGGCCGTAGATGATCAGGACGATGGAGGGCGGGATCATCGTGCCGAGCGCACCGCCCGCACAGACGATACCGATGGCGAGGTGCTTGTCGTAGCCGAGCCGCAGCATCTGCGGCAGCGCCAGCAGGCCCAGCAGGACGATCTCGCCGCCGATGATGCCGGACATGGCCGCCAGGATCACCGCGACGAAGAGCGTCTGGACCCCGAGCCCGCCGCGGAGGTTGCCCGCCACCAGCCGCATCGCGTTGAAGAGGTCCCGCGCGATCCCCGACCGGTCGAGGACCGAGGCCATGAGCACGAACATCGGCACGGAGAGAAAGACGTATTGCGTGACGAAGGAATATATCCGCGTCGTAACGATCGGCACCGCCATCGGGCCGAACCATCCCAGCGCGAAGAAGAGCGCGACGAGGATCGTCACGAAGGCCAGCTGCATGCCCGTGAGCAGGAGCGCGATCAGCATGCCGAACATGACAACCGACGCACCGCCGATGCCCAGCGCTTGAAGGTTCAGGATCTCAGACATCGCCGGCACTTTCCTCGGTGGCGCCGGGCCGCCTCTCGGCCGTCGCCGTGCCGGGACGCCTCAGATGCCGCACGGTCTGCAGCAGGAACTGCACGCACATCACGCAGAGCATGATGAAGAGGAACGACTTAACGATCGCGGGCGTCGGCGGGTTCCAGGCGCTGCCGCTGGTCTCGAGCCGGAACCGCCCGTCCGGCGCATAGAGCGCCTTGTAGGCCAGCCCCGAGGCCGCCCAGGCCATGAGCGCGCATGCGATGAAGCCGACGACTGAAATCGCGACGTCGACCCATTTGCGCAAGGACGGCGACAACGCGTCGTAGATCAGCACGACCCGGATATGGCGATCCGAGGCGAGGCAATAGACGCCGCCGAACGCAAAGCAGATCGCGGTCATCGCAGTGGTGGTTTCGTGGACCCACATCGTGGGCGAATTGAAGAAATAGCGCATCATCACCTCGTAGAAGGTGAAGAGCGTCACGAAGACGAAGACGATTGCGAAAGGCAGGCCCAGCGGGATGATCCATCGCGACAGCGGGTCCTGCGGGGTCTCGCCCGAATGCGGGGGGCGGGCGGATTCGAGCTCATCCTGCGTCGAATTTTCGCGCATCGAGGCCTCCGTCTTATCGGCACAACAAGAAGATCCCCTCCATCCGCTGGGAATGGAGGGGTCGGCGTGCGATCAGAGCAGGTCCTGGCTCGTCAGGTAGGAGGTCAGTGCCTCGTAGACCTTGCGCGCGTTTTCGGACCGGTCGGCATAGGCCTCCCACTGGTCCTGCGCGATCTGGCGGAACTTGCGCTTCTCGTCCTCGGACCAGGAATGAAGCGTCACGTCGTCGGAATTGCGCAGCTCCTCGGCCACCGCCTCGTCGCGCTCGCGCATGGTCGCCGCGAGATCGTCCGCATAGCCGCGAACCGCCTCGGTCACCAGCTGCCGGTCCTCCTCGGACATGCTCTCCCAGGTCGCCAGCGTGATCGACACCTCGTTGAGCGGAAGCGAGTGGAAGCCCGGATAGATCGGGTTCTTCGCCACGTCGTGAAGGCCCATGGAATGGTTCGTGGCGAGCGTCGTGGCATCGGCGGCGCTGATCACCCCCTTGTCGAGCGAGGTGAAGATCTCCGATTGCGGCAGGTTCACCGGCGACGCCCCGGCATCGGCGAAGGCGGACTGCACCATGCCCTCGGGCGCCCGCATCTTCACGCCCTTCAGGTCCTCGACGCTGGTAATCGCGACCTTCGAGGGCACGGATTCGGGGGTCTGCGCCGCGGGGCCGATGAAGTGGACGCCGTAGGGCTCGATGATCTCGTTATAGAGGTCGGTACCGCCGCCGTCGTCGAAGAAGGCCCGCAATTCCTCGGCGCTGGAATACGCCCCGACGGGATTCCCGATCAGCGCGAATGCCGGATCCTTGCCGGTGAAATACGATGAATCGGTGATATGGCCGTCGAGGATGCCCGCACCGACCGCGTCGAGCGTCTCGTTGTATTCGACGATCGAGCCGACCGGCAGGACCTCGATATTGATGCGGCCGTCCGACGCTTCGGACAGGTTCTCGGCGAACCTCTGCTGAACCTTGAACGCCTCGCTTCCGGACGTGTCGCTCGACTGGAACCGCAGATCGTAGCTGTCCTGTGCGAATGCGGCGCCCGCGAATACGAGGCTCGCGGTTGCGCAAATTGCGAATGTCTTGATCATTGGGGGTCTCCTCCCGTTCCTGCGCCTTTGCCGAATTCGATCCGGAAAAGGCTCCTCCACCCCTGACCGTCGGTCAAAAGGCCAGAGGACGCAAGGGGTCCGAAATGGATATGATCGTCCGCTCCCCGGCATTGCCGCGCGCAGTCCCGGCCTCATGAGCCCCCCGGGTAAGCGTCATCTCCCGCCGTGCCGCCCGAGTGGCAGCATCATCGGCTTGCCCGTGGCCGGATCCGCGATGACGCGGCCCCTCGGCCCGAAGACCCGCTCGATCGGCACCTCCGCCTATTACGACAACGGGCGCACGGTTACGGCCACGCTCCGGCGGAGCTGGCAGGACATCGCGCCGGCTCCGGCCCCGCCTCTCACGCGGCGGAGAGCTGCGCGTAACGGCCCCCCGTCCGCAACAGATCCGCGTGAGTGCCGACCTCGGTGATGCGGCCCGCTTCCATAACGGCGATGCGGTCGGCGTCGCGGATCGTGCCGAGGCGGTGCGCAATCACCAGCGTGGTACGGCCCCGCGACAGCTCCGTGAGCGAGCGCTGGATCTGCCTCTCGGTCTCGGTGTCGAGCGCCGAGGTCGCCTCGTCGAGGATCAGGATCGGCGGGTTCCGCAGGAAGATCCGGGCGATGGCCACACGCTGCTTCTGCCCGCCCGACAGCGTCACGCCGCGCTCGCCCACCACCGTGTCGAGCCCGTCCGGCAGGTCCGCGATCATGTCGCCGAGCCGCGCCTTCCGCGCCGCCTCGACGATCTCCTCCTCGGTCGCATCGAGCCGTCCATACGCGATGTTCTCGCGCAGCGTGCCGCCGAAGAGGAAGACGTCCTGGCTCACGATCCCCACCTGCTGGCGCAGCGAGCGCAGGGTCACGCTCCCCGTATCCGTCCCGTCGATCAGCACGCGCCCCGCCTGGGGCTCGTAAAAGCGCGGCACCAGCGCGAGGAGCGAGGTCTTGCCCGCGCCCGAGGGGCCGACGAAGGCCACCGTCTCGCCCGGCGCCACATCGAGCGAGACCTCCCGCAGCACCGGCCGCGCCGGATCGTAGCCGAAGGTCACGTCCTCGAAGGTCACGCGACCCGCGAAACCGGGCGCCTCGAAAGCGTCCGCGCGATCCTCCACGTCGGGCCGCGTCTCCATCAGTTCGAGATATCTGCGGAAGCCCGCGATGCCGCGGGGATAGAGCTCGATCACCGCCGCGATCTTCTCGAGCGGCCGGAAGAAGAGGCCGACGAGCAGCAGGAAGGCGACGTAGCCCCCGGTCGTCAGATCGCCGTTGAGCACGAAGACCGCGCCCGTCACCATGACCGCGACCTGCACGAAGCGCATGCCCATGTAGTTGAGCGTCGAGGACACCGCCATGACCCTGTAGGCCGAAAGCTTCGTGTCGCGGTATCGCGCGTTGTCGCGGGCAAAGAGCCGCTTCTCGTGATCCTCGTTGGCGAAGGCCTGCACCACCCGGATGCCGCCCACATTCTCCTCGAGCCGCACGTTGAAATCCGCGACCCGCGCATAGATGTTGCGCCAGGTCCGCGTCATGCGCCCGCCGAAGACCATGACGATGCCGGCGCAGACCGGCACGATGGCCGCGGTGATGAGCGCGAGCTCCACGTCGATGGTCATCATCATCACGAAGGCACCGACGAAGGTCATGACGGCGACGAAGAGGTCCTCGGGCCCGTGATGGGCGACCTCGCCGATCTCCTCGAGATCGCGGGTCACCCGTGCCACGAGCTTGCCGGTGCGGACGCGGTCGAAATACGAGAACGAGAGCCGCTGCAGCTGGTCGAAGGCACGTCGCCGCATCTCGGTCTCGATGTTGATGCCGAGCATGTGGCCCCAGTAGATCACGATGGCCATGAGGCCGGTATTGACCGCATAGACCACCACCAGCCCGACGGCGGCGAGCACGGTCAGCCACACGTCCCCGCGCGGCAGCAGCACGTCGATGAAAAGCTTGATCGCCAGCGGAAAGGCGAGCTCGAGCAGACCCGACAGGACGGCGCTGCCGAAATCGAGCCAGAAGAGGCCCTTCCAGGGGCGATAATAGGCGGCGAACTGGCGAAGCATGGCGATCCCGTCTGATCCGGAAAATGCAGACCTCCGAGGCCCGCGCATCCGCGTACCTGACAAAATCCGTCAGCGAAAGGGAGGCACGGCACAAAGCCCCCCTGCACCTCCAGTTTCCGGTCACCGTGGGCGCTCGCCTCCGCGCTCCGCGCCGGAGTGATGCCGCCGGTTTTGACCTTGCAGCCGGGCGGAATGGAAGCGACTGCTCGCGCAACGTGGACCACGTACCGGTCCTTGCCCGACGATCCCCGATCCTTCCGCACAGGAGTGCCCCATGACCGACGCCCTGCTCCCGTCCCACGAGGATCTGAGCATCTGCTTCGCCCATCACGCCTACGACCTGAAGGCGACGTTCGACGCTCGCGAAACCGGCATGACGAGCTTCCAGGTCTCGAGCGTAGAGGATCTGCGCCACCGCCTGCCCGAGGCGGATGTGCTCGTCTGCTCCGGCCTCTGGCACAACGACATGCTCGAGGACGCGCCGAGGCTCCGCTTCCTCCAATCGGTGAGCTCCGGCACCAACGCCTACGATCTCGCGGCGTTCAGGGAGCACGGCGTCATGCTCGCCAGCGGCGCGGGGGCGAACATGAACGCGGTCTCCGAACATGCCATGGCGCTCCTGCTCGCGCTGACCCGCCGGCTGGGCCTCGCCCGGGACAAGCAGGCGCGGCGAACATGGGGCGACGAGCAGAGCGATCCTTCCCGGCGCGCGCGGGAGCTGCCCGGCCGGACGCTGCTCCTCGTGGGGCTCGGCCATATCGGCAACCGGATCGCCCTTCTTGCCAGGGCCTTCGGGATGCGCGTGACCGCGGTGCGCCGGAACGCGGAGGCAGGGCGCGGCCATGCCGACGAGGTCCATCCCTTCGGCGCCCTCCCCGAGCTGATCCCGGCGGCCGATGCGGTGGTCCTCTGCTGCCCGCTGACCGACGAGACCGCCAATCTGATCGACGCGGACGCGCTCTCGCGGTTCCGGCCCGATGCGGTGCTGATCAATGTCGCGCGCGGCGGCTGCGTCGACGAGCCGGCGCTGATCGAGGCGCTCCGGACCGGCACGCTCGCCGGAGCGGGGCTCGATGTGACCGCGACCGAGCCGCTTCCCGGCAACTCCCCGCTCTGGGACATGGAGAACGTCATCCTCACGCCCCACACCGCCGGCGAGACCGCCGCCTTCGAGGGCAACGTGATCGACATCTTGATCGAGAACCTCTCGAAGCTCCGGGCGGGGAATGCAGATCTCACGAACCGGGCCGCCTGAACCGCTGGCGGCCCGGCGCGGTCTCAGCGATGCGGCTCGCCCGCGGCGATCTCCTTCAGCCAGTCGATCACCGTCTGCGGCCCGTAGCGGTTCCGGTCCGCGCGGGAGGGCACGACGAGAAAATGCCCGTGCCGCGCCGGCAGGGTGAGATCGCACGACCGCACCAGCCTCCCGCTCTCGAGATAGGGCCGCGCGAAGACCTCCGCGACCAGCGCATGGCCGAGCCCGCGTTCCGCCAGATCGAGCGCCACCAGCGAGGTATCGACCACGTAATCGGGCAGCGGCGGCCGCCTTTCCGGGCAGTACTTCCAGAAGAAATGCTGCCAGGTGTCGACCACACCCGCGAGTTCTATGAGCGGCCCCCGCTCGAGAGCCGGCAATCCGCCCTCGAGCCCCGGCGCGCAGACCGGCTGCACGGCGTGGTGCATCAGCGGGATCACCTCTCCGTCCGACCAGAGCCCCTCGCCGTAGCGGATGTCGATGTCGATCAGCGCGCTGTCTCCGCCCTCGGCCCATGACGCCGAGAGCAGGCTCAGCGTGATCTCGGGATGCCGGGCGCGGAAGGCCTCGATCCGCGGCACGAGCCACAGGACGTTCAGCGAATTCATGCAGCGCAACGTGACCCGCTCGCCCCCCGACCGGCCGAAGACGCCGGCCGTGCTCGCATCGATGTCGATGAACGCCTTGCTCACCACCGGCAGATAGGCCTGCGCCAGCCGCGTCAGGACCAGCGTCCTGCGCCTCCGCTCGAAGAGCTTGTGACCGAGCCGCGCCTCCAGCGACCGGATCTGGTAGCTCACCGCCGAGGGCGTCAGGTTCAGCTCTTCTGAGGCACGCGTGAAGTTGCCGAGGCGCGCGGTCGCCTCGAAGGATCTCAGCCAGGCCAGTGGGGGAAGCTCGTCGAACATGACCGGCAGCCTATTCCCTCCTGCGAAATTTTTCACGGTTCTTGCGAATTTTTTTTCGTTATAGGGTTCGGCTCCGGATCTGACAGGGTGCGCGCCAAAGCGAGTTGCAAGGCAGGTCCGCATTGGCAAGCTACGACTACATCATCATCGGCGCCGGGTCCGCCGGCTGCGTTCTGGCCGAGCGTCTCAGCGCATCGGGCCGTCACTCCGTCCTCGTCCTCGAGGCCGGGTCGCATGATCGCTCGCCCTGGGTCCGCCTGCCGCTCGGTTACGGCAAGACGTTCTTTCACCCCAAGCTGAACTGGCGCTACCACAGCGAAGCCGATCCCGGGCTCGGCGGGCGCAGCGATTACTGGCCGCGCGGCAAGGTCGTCGGCGGATCGAGCTCGATCAACGCGCTGGTCTGGGTCCGAGGCCTGCCCAACGATTTCGACGACTGGGCCGAGGCGGGCGCCACCGGCTGGGACTGGGAGCTCGCGCGCAAGACCTACGAGGCGATGGAGACGCGGGTGCATGCCGACGGCCGCCGCGAGGGCAGCGGCGCGCTGCACGTGCAGGACGTCTCGGACCAGATCCACCCGGTCAACCGCCATTTCTTCGCCGGGGCCGCCGAGGCCGGCCTGCTCCGCACCGACGATTGCAACGGGGCCAAGCCCGAGGGCGCCACGACCTACCGCATCACGACGAGGAACGGCCTCCGCCACTCCGCCGCGCGCGCCTATCTCGCCCCGGCGCTGAAGCGTCCGAACGTCACCCTGCGCACCGGCGTCACGGTCGACCGCATCGGCTTCGAGGGACGGCGCGCCACCCATGTGCACCTGCGCGGCAAGGCCGGGCCCGAGACGCTCCGCGCCGGGCGCGAGATCATCCTGTCGGCCGGCGCCGTCACCTCGCCGCGGCTCCTGCAGCTCTCGGGCATCGGGCCCGCGGATCTGCTCCGCCGCCACGGCATCGACGTTCTCGCCGATGTCCCGCATGTCGGGGGCAACCTGCAGGACCATCTCGGGCTCAACTACTATTTCCGGGCGACCGAACCGACGCTCAACGACGCGCTGCGCCCCGCTTGGGGCAAGGCGATGGCGGCAATCCGCTATGCCCTGACCCGGCGCGGCCCGCTCGCGCTCTCGGTCAACCAATGCGGCGGCCTCTTCCGGTCAAGACCCGAGCTCAACGCCCCCGACCAGCAGATCTACTTCAACCCGGTCAGCTACACGACGACCCCGAGCGGCACCCGCAACGTGGTCAATCCCGACCCGTTCCCCGGCTTCATCATCGGCTACCAGCCCTCCCGCCCGACCAGCCGGGGGCGGATCGACATCTCCTCGGCCGATCCCGACGCGGCGCCGCATATCCGCCCGAACTCCCTCGCGACCGAAGAGGACCGCGCCGCGGTGATCGCCGGCGGCCTGCTCTGCCGCCGCATCGCCGAGACCCCGGCGCTCGCGGGGCTGATCGACCGCGCGGTCGAGCCCGATCTGCGCCAGCTCGACGGCGACGCGATCCTCGAGGATTTCCGCCGGCGCTGCGGCAGCGTCTACCACCCCGTCGGCACCTGCCGGATGGGCGCCGACCCCGCGCGCTCCGTGGTCGATCCGCGGCTGCGGCTGCACGGCTTCGGCGGCCTGCGCGTGGTCGACGCGTCGATCTTTCCGAACATCACCTCGGGCAACACCAACGCCCCGACCATGATGGCGGCGCATCACGCCGCCGAGCTGATCCTGGAGGCCGCATGACCGAGGCACCCTATTCGCCCTCCGGCGCGATGCCGAAAGCCGGGCGCGGCGCGGACGACACCGGTCCGCGCATCACCGCGCTCGAGACCTTCTCGACCCCGCTCGTCGGCTTCGTCCGCCTGACCACCGAGGACGGGGCGCAGGGCTGGGGGCAGATGTCGACCTACAACGCCGACATCACCACGCAGGTCTTCCACCGCCAGATCGCCCCCTGGGCGCTGGGCCGGGGGATCGACGCGCTCGAGGCGATCGTGGACGAGATCCCCGAGCGGGAGCACAAGTATCCCGGCACCTACCTGATGCGGGCGCTGGCGGGTCTCGACACCGCCGCCTGGGACTGGCGCGGCAAGGCCGCGGGCAAACCCGTCGCCGAGCTTCTCGGCGGCTCGGCCGGAGAGCTCCGCGCCTATGCCTCCTCGATGCGCCGCGACATCACCCCCGAGGCCGAGGCCGAGCGCATGCTGCGGCTGCGCGAGGCCCACGGCTTCGATGCGTTCAAGATGCGCGTCGGGGCCGAATGCGGCCGCGACGTCGACGAATGGCCCGGCCGGACCGAGGCGATCGTGCCCGCCATGCGCCGCGCGCTCGGGGACGATGCGGCGCTCCTCGCCGACGGCAATTCCGGCTTCTCCCCCACCCGCGCCATCGAGGTCGGCCGCCTGCTCGAGGCGAACGGGGTCGAGCATTTCGAGGAGCCCTGCCGCTTCTGGAAGCTCGAGGAGACCGCCGAGGTCACCGCCGCGCTCGATCTCGACGTGGCCGGGGGCGAGCAGGACTGGGATCTCGAGACCTGGCGCCGCATGATCGACATGCGCGCCGTCGACATCGTGCAGCCCGACATCCTCTATGTGGGCGGCATGACCCGGGCCATGCAGGTCGCCCGGATGGGCGCCGAGGCCGGGCTGCCCTGCACCCCGCACGCCGCCAACCTCTCGCTCGTGACCCTCTTCACCATGCACCTGATGCGCGCCCTGCCGCATCCCGGGCGCTACCTCGAACTCTCGATCGAGGGGCCGGATTACTATCCCTGGCAGGACGAGCTCTTCGTCCAGAGCCCCTATGCCGTCTCCGGCGGCCGCATCCGGGTCAGCGACGCGCCCGGCTGGGGAGTCGAGATCTCCCCGGACTGGCTGGCAAAATCCACATATCAAGCAAGCGAGGCCGACATATGACCGCCGACGAGCTGATCACCACCTATTTCGAAACCGGCACCCTCCCGGGCCTCCCGGACGGCCACTTCATCGACGGCGCCATCGTCGCCCCCGCCGCGGGCGGGAAGATGGAGAGCTTCGATCCCGGCACCGGACGCCCCTATGCCTCCTTCGCCGCAGGCGACGCCGAGGACGTGGACCGCGCCCTCGTCTCCGCCCGGACGGGCTTCGAGACCTGGTCGCGCCGCGCGCCGGCGGAGCGCTGCCGCATCCTGAACGAGATCGCCCGGACCCTGCGTGCCCATGCCGAGCGCCTGGCCGTGGTCGAATCCCTCGACAGCGGCAAGAGCCTCGCCGAGGCGCGCGGCGACGTCGCGGGCTCGGCCCGGCTCTTCGAATATTACGCCGGCGCCGCCGACAAGCTCGACGGCCGCTCGGTCAATCTCGGCTCGGACGCGGCCGCCTTCACGATCCGCGAGCCCGTCGGCGTCACCGCCCATATCGTGCCGTGGAACTACCCGACCTCGACGCTGGTGCGCGGCATCGCCCCGGCGCTCGCGGCGGGCTGCTCGGCGGTGGTCAAGCCGGCCGAGACGACGCCCTTCACCGCGCTTCTGATCGCCGAGCTGCTGATCGAGGCCGGGCTGCCCGCGGGCGTGGTCAACGTCGTCACCGGGACCGGCACGGAGGCCGGCGCGCCTCTGGTCGCCGACAGCCGGGTGGCGCATGTCACCTTCACCGGATCGGTCGGAACCGGCGTCAACGTCATGCGCGCGGTCGCCCCCAACGTGACCGGCCTCACGCTCGAGCTCGGCGGCAAGTCGCCCCTCGTCGCTTTCGAGGATGCCGATCCCGAAGCCGTGGCGGACGGCGCCCTCTGGGCGATCTTCTCGAATTCGGGGCAGATCTGCTCCGCCGGCTCGCGGCTGATCCTGCACGAGTCGCTGCGCGACGCGGTCCTGCCGCGGCTCGTCGAGAAGGCGCGCGCCCTGAAGCTGGGCCACGGGCTGCGCAACCCGGACATGGGCGCGATCAATTCCGCGGCGCATCTCGACAAGGTGGCGGGCTTCGTCTCCCGGGCCCGCGGGCGCGGCGTCGAGATCCTGACCGGCGGGACCGTCACTACCGATCCCGAGAGCGGGTCCGGCTGGTTCTTCGAGCCGACGATCCTCGACACGCCCGACCCGGCCGACGAAGCGGTGACGCAGGAGATTTTCGGCCCGGTTCTCGCGGTCCAGACCTTCTCGGACGAGGAGGAAGCGGTCGCGCGGGCCAACGGAACCGAATTCGCCTTGAATGCCGGCATCTATACCCGCGATACGGGCCGCGCACTTCGCGTCGCCCGCGCGATCGATGCCGGTCAGGTCACCGTGAACGACTATTGGGCCGGCGGCATCGAGCTGCCCTTCGGCGGCAACCGCAAGTCCGGCTTCGGCCGAGAGAAGGGGCTCGAGGGCCTCGACGCCTATACCCGCGCCAAGGCGATCACGCTCGCGGGCTGACACAGGCGGGCGGCAGCTGCCACCCGAGAGGCGCCACGGGCGCCGGACACGCGATCCCCCGGCAGCGGCAGGCCGCCGGGGACGACACCGACACACAGGAGGACATCATTTGAAACGGTTCACCGGCTTCACATCCCCCAGCCGCCGCGGCTTTCTGGCAGGAACCGCCGCCGCAGGCATGACCCTCGGCCTCGGCCTCACCCCGGCCCGGGCCGCCGAACCCCAGAAGGGTGGCACCCTTCGCGTCGGCTTTACGCAGGGCAGCACGTCCGATTCCCTCGACCCGGCGACCTATTCCAACGACTTCATGTTCGCCACGAGCTACGCGGTCTTCTCGACGCTGGTCGAGATCGCCCCCGACGGCTCGGCCAAACCCGACCTCGCCGAAAGCTACGAGGCGACGCCCGACGCCGCCACCTGGACGTTCCGCCTACGGGACGATGCGACCTTCTCGGACGGCAAGACCGTCACCGCGAACGACGTCGTCGCCTCGGTCCGCCACCACATGGGCGATCAGTCGAAGTCGGGCGTGAAGCCGCTCCTCGCGCAGATCACCGACATCAAGGCCGACGGCGACAAGGTCGTGGTCTTCACGCTGCAAAGCGGGAACGCCGACTTCCCGTTCATCTTCAACGACTACCACCTGACCATCCGGCAGGATCAGGGGGACGGCACGATCGATCCCGACACCCGCATCGGCACCGGCGGCTACGTGATCGAGGCCTTCGAACCCGGCGTCCGGATCGAGCTCGCGCGCCGCGACGATTACTGGAAAGAGGGCGCGGCCCATTTCGACAAGGTGCTGATCCTCAAGGTCGGCGATGCCGCCGCCCGGATGAACGCGCTGATGACCGGCGAGGTCGACCTGATCGACCGTCCCGACCTCAAGACCATCCACATGCTGGAGCGCAACCGCGATCTGCGCATCCACACCCAGAACGGCACGCTGCATTACACCATGCCGATGCACGTGACGACGGCGCCGTTCGACGACGTCAACGTCCGCCTCGCCCTCAAGCACGCCATCGACCGCGAGGCGATCGTGCAGAAGGTGCTGAAGGGCTACGGCACGGTCGGCAACGACCATCCGATCGCGAGCTCCATGCCGTTCTACAACGCCGATCTCGAGCAGCACGCCTACGATCCCGACAAGGCCAAACACTATCTCGGCAAGGCCGGTCTCGACAGCCTCGAGGTCACGCTGCACACCGCCGATGCGGCCTTCAACGGCGCCGTCGATGCCTCGGTTCTGTTCTCCGAGGCGGCGAAGGCGGCCGGGATAAGCGTCAACGTCGCGCGGGAGCCCGATGACGGCTACTGGTCGAATGTCTGGCTGCAGAAGCCCTTCTGCACCAGCTACTGGGGCGGCCGCCCGACGCCGGACCTGATGTTTTCGGCCGGCTATGCCGCGGATGCGGACTGGAACGCGACCAAGTGGCAGAACGAGCGCTTCAACGAGCTGCTGCTCGACGCCCGCGCCGAGCTCGACGAGTCGCTCCGGGCCGAGATGTACGGCGAGATGCAGATGCTCTGCCAGACCGACGGCGGCGCCCTCATCCCGGCCTTCGGCCAGTACGTCTCGGCGATGAACACCCGCGTCGCGATGCCCGAGAAGGTCTCGGAGATGTGGGATCTCGACAGCCAGCGCTTCATCGAGCGCTGGTGGTTCGCCTGATCCGCTCCTAGCCCTTCCCTGCGGCGGCCCCCTCGACCGGGCCGCCGCGTCAGAGACCGGCCCGCCTCAAGGGCCGCGGAGATCCGCAATGACCCGACTTCAAAAGCTGATCCTCAGCCGCCTTGCGCTGGGGATCCTGACCCTGTTCGTCGTCTCGGCGCTGATGTTCGTCGGGATCGAGCTGCTGCCCGGCGACCTCGCCCAGCAGATCCTCGGTCAGTCCGCCACCCCCGACACGCTGCGCGCCTTCCGCGCCGAGCTCGGCCTCGACCAGCCCCCGCACACCCGCTACCTCGACTGGCTTTCCGGCGTCGTTCAGGGCGATTTCGGCCAGAGCCTCGCCTCGGGGCGCAAGGTCTCCGACCTCCTCGGGACACGGCTCGCCAACACGATGTTCCTGGCCGCCTATGCCGCCGTGATCGCCGTGCCGGTCGCGGTGACGCTCGGCCTTCTCGCCGCGCTCTGGCGCAACTCGATCTTCGACCGCGCCGCCAATATCGGCGCGCTGAGCGCGATCTCGATGCCCGAGTTCTTCGTCGCCTACCTGCTGATCATGCTCTTCTCGATCAAGTTCGGCTGGTTCCCGACCCTCGCCCGGCTCGACACTGCGACGGGCCTCGGCGACGCGCTCTACGTGACCTTCCTGCCGGCCCTGACGCTGATCATGGTGGTGATCGCGCACATGATGCGCATGACCCGCGCCGCCATCATCAACGTCCTCGCCTCTCCCTATATCGAGATGGCCCGCCTCAAGGGTGTGCCGCGCTGGCGCGTCGTGCTGAAGCACGCCCTCCCGAACGCGCTCGCGCCGATCATCAACGTGATCGCGCTGAACCTCGCCTACCTGATCGTCGGCGTGGTCGTCGTCGAGGTGGTGTTCTCCTATCCCGGCCTCGGCCAGCTTCTCGTCGATGCCGTCGCCAGCCGCGACTTCCCCGTCGTGCAGGCGGTCGGGCTGTTCTTCGCGGGCACCTACATCCTGCTGAACGTCGCCGCCGACATCCTGTCCATCCTGTCCAACCCGCGCCTGCGGCACGGCCGCTGAGAGGAGACCGGAATGACGCTTCTCAGAACCGCTCCGCCCACCGCGATCTTCGGCATGCTGGTCCTCGCCGCGACCCTGCTGACCGGCATCTTCGCCCCCCTCGTCGCCCCCTATGGCGAGACCGAGATCGTCGGCGCGGAATACCTGCCCTGGAGCGCGGAATACCCGCTCGGCACCGACAATCTCGGCCGCGACATGCTCTCGCGGATGATCTACGGCGCCCGCAACACCGTGGGGCTGGCGCTCCTGACCACCGGCATCGCCTTCGGGCTCGGCGCCGCTCTCGGCATGTTCGCCGCTCTCAAGGGCGGATGGGTCGACCAGATCCTGTCGCGCGCCATCGACGTCGTGATGGCGGTGCCGCCGCTGATCCTCGCGCTCATGCTGCTCGCCATCATCGGCCCGTCGATCCCCAACATGGTCGGCGTGATCGCGGTGATCTACCTCGCGCCGGTCTACCGCCTCTCCCGCGCGGCCGCGATGAACGTCGTGTCGCTCGATTTCGTCGACGCCGCGAAGCTCCGCGGCGAGGGCACGCTCTGGCTCCTCCGCCGCGAGATCCTGCCCAACATCTCGTCCACGCTGGTGGCCGAGGCCGGGCTGCGCTTCTGCTTCGTGTTCCTCTTCATCGCCGCGCTCTCGTTCCTCGGCATCGGCATCCAGCCGCCCACCGCGGACTGGGGCTCGATGGTCAAGGAGAACGCCACCCTGATCACCTTTGGTGACGTGACGCCGCTGATCCCCGCCGGGGCCATCGCGCTGCTGACCGTCTCGATCAACTTCATCGCCGACTGGATGCTGCACCGCGCCAGCGGCCTGAAGAGCTGAGGAGGACAATATGGGCAACCTGCTGACCATCCGCGACCTGAGCCTCGAGGCCGGACCGCGCACCGATCCCAAACGCATCCTCGACCGGTTCGACCTCGATCTCGACCGCGGCGAGGTGCTGGGCCTCGTCGGCGAGAGCGGCGCGGGCAAAAGCTCCGCCGGGCTCGCGGCCATGGGCTTCACCCGCGACGGCGTGCGCATCGCCGGCGGCCGCATCGAGTTCGACGGCACCGACCTTGCGCGCGCCTCGCAATCGGCCCTCCGCCGCCTGCACGGCCGCCGCATCGCCTATGTCGCGCAATCCGCCGCAGCGAGCTTCAACCCCGCGCACAGGCTCATCGACCAGTTCGCCGAGGGGCCGGTGCTCCACGGCACCGCCGATACGGCCACCGCGCACGAGGACGCCCGCGCCCTCTACCGCCAGATGCAGCTGCCGAACCCCGACGAGATCGGCTTCCGCTACCCGCACGAGGTCTCGGGCGGCCAGCTCCAGCGGGCGATGACCGCGATGGCCATGGCCTGCCGCCCCGACCTCATCATCTTCGACGAGCCGACCACCGCGCTCGACGTGACCACCCAGATCGAGGTGCTCGGCGCGATGCGCGACATCACCGAGCGCTACGGGACCGCGGCGATCTACATCACCCACGACCTCGCGGTGGTTAGCCAGATGGCGGACCGCATCACGGTGATGCGCCACGGCCGCGAGATCGAGACCGCGCCGACCCCGCGCATTCTCGAGAGCCCGCAAGAGGACTACACCCGCTCGCTCTGGGCCGTGCGGTCGATCCGCAAGCCCGACGCGACCGGCGCGGCGGAGCCGATCCTCACACTCGAAGCGACCAGCGCCCATTACCGCAGCTTCCGCGCGCTCGACGGGATCGATTTCACGCTCGCCCGCGGCCGGACCACCGCCGTCGTCGGCGAGAGCGGCTCGGGCAAGTCCACGCTCGCCAAGGTCATCGCGGGCCTGATGGCGCCCTCCGAGGGGCGGGTTCTCTGGAACGGCGCGCCCCTCGCCGGGGATCACGGCAAGCGCACGCGCGCGCAGCTGCGCGACATCCAGATGATCTACCAGATGGCCGACACCGCCCTGAACCCGCGCCACACCGTCCGGGAAACGCTGGACCGTCCCGTCAGCCTCTTCACGAACCTCAAGGGGAAGGCCCGCCGCGCCCGCGTGCGCGAGCTGATGGAGCTGATCGAGCTCGATCCGGACGAATTCCTGGACCGCCGCATCCCCGAGCTCTCCGGCGGGCAGAAGCAGCGCATCGGCATCGCCCGCGCGCTGGCGGCGGAGCCGAAATTCATCATCTGCGACGAGATCACCTCGGCGCTCGACCAGATCGTCGCCGAGGGCATCCTCAAGCTGCTGATCCGGCTGCAGCAGGAGCTTGGCCTCACCTACATGTTCATCACCCACGATCTCGCCACGGTCGAGGCGATCGCCGACGAGGTCATGGTCATGAAGAACGGCAAGATCGTCGAATCCGGCCCGCGCGCCCGGATCTTCGAGGCCCCGCAGGAGCCCTACACCAAGCGCCTGCTGGCCTCCGTCCCGCAGATGGATGCGGGCTGGCTCGACCGCGCCCGCCGCGACGCGGCCGAGGCGAAATCCGCCGAAGCCCCGGCCTGACCGCTCCGCGAAGCCCGCCCGGCACTCGTCCGGGGCGGGGCTCCCGGGCCTCAGGCCTTCGGAGCCGGGGCGCCGCCTTCGAAGACGTTGCCGTTGGCGTAATCGCAGGGTTCCTCGCGCATCTCGAGATGCAGCCCGTCTCCCTCGTAGGGATGCGCCCGCGCCAGCGCCTCGTCGACCTCGATCCCGAGGCCCGGCGCCCGCGGCGCGGCGATGAAGCCGTCCTCGACCCGGATCGCGCCCCGGATCAGCCGGTCGTGGAACGGCGATTCGATCGTCTCGGCGATCAGCAGGTTCGGGATCGACGCGGCGAGATGGATGTTCGCCGCCCACTCCACCGGCCCGGCATAGAGATGCGGCGCGATCTGCGCGTTGAAGCTCTCGGCCAGCGCCGCGAGCTTGCGCGTCTCCCAGATCCCGCCCGCGCGCCCTAGGGCCGGCTGCAGGATCTCCGCGCCCCCCGTGCGCAGCAGAAGAGCGAACTCCGCCCGCGTCGACAGCCGCTCGCCGGTCGCGACCGGAATGCCGGTGGCCCGCGCCACCTCGGCGAATTCGAGCGCGTTGTCGGGCGGCAGGGGCTCCTCGTACCAGAGCGGATCGAACTCCGCGATCGCCCGCCCGAGCCGGATCGCCCCGGCTGTGTTGAACTGACCGTGCGTGCCGAAGAGGATGTCGGCCCGGTCTCCCACCGCCTCGCGGATCGCGCGGCAGAAGGCGACGGAGCGCGAGATGTCCGACATCGCCGGCTGATGCCCGCCCCGCAGCGTGTAGGGCCCCGCCGGATCGACCTTTACCGCCGTGTAACCGCGCGACACCGCCTCCGCCGCCGAGTCCGCCGCCATCCCGGCATCGACCCAGAACTCGGGCAGCGGATGCCGCTCCAGCGGGTAGAGATAGGTATAGGCCCGCACCCTCTCGTTCATGAGCCCGCCGAGCAGCGCCCAGACCGGCCGGTCCCGCGCCTTGCCGAGGATGTCCCAGCAGGCGATCTCGAGCCCCGAGAAGGCGCCCATCACCGTCGGATCCGGCCTCTGGGTGAAGCCCGAGGAATAGACCCTGCGGAACATCATCTCGACGTTCTCGGCGCTCTCGCCCTCCATGTGGCGGGCGAAGACGTCCTCGATCACCGCCCGCATGGCGCGCGGCCCCACCGCCGAGGCGTAGCATTCGCCCCAGCCGGTGATGCCGTCGTCGGTCGTCAGCTTGACGAGGATCCAGTAGCGCCCGCCCCAGCCCGGCGGAGGCGGCGCCACAATGAGAATGTCGAGGTCGCGCAAGCGCATGAGGGACCGCTCCTGTGATCGGGACTTCGGCGCGAACCGGACCAGCGGAGCGGCGCAATGTCCAGACGCTCCCCGCCACGTCAGGAGGGCCTTTCCGCCCAGAGAAAAGCCGCGCTCCCGGAGGAGCGCGGCCAAGGTTCACTGTCCCGTTTCTTGTTGTCCTCGCGATCAGCCCGGCGGGCCGACCATGAAGCAGGTGGTCTGCTGCGCCTGCAGGCGCCGGCAGGCGAGGTCCGCCATCTCCCGGGTCATCCCCATGAAATTGGCGTCATAGCCGCTCGGACGCTCCACGACCTTGCGCAGCGAGCCGTCGAGCGACGACATCTCCGACAGCGCCGTCTTCAGCAGCACCTTCTGCGCGGCATAGCGGCTCGGGTAGCGGCCGATATTGATGCCCCAGTGACGCCCGCCCGAGGTCGAGACGCGGCTCACCGTCTCGGTCTCCGGCTGGCTGCGCGCCGCCATCGCGACCTCGGTCTCCGTCGGCCCGCCGGCCGAGGCGAGGACGACCGCCGCCGGCCGTCCGCGCGGCCGCATCGATTCGGCAACCGCCGCATCGTTCGCCGCGATCGCGACCGCCGCTTCCACGGCATCGCTCGCGAGGTCGCTCTCGGCCGCCTCGCTCGCCGCAACCGCAACCGCGGCCTCGACCGCGCTCGCCACCTTGTCGGCCTCGGCCTCGATCGCCGCCTCGGCATCGGCCGATGCGATCACCGTCTCGATGTCCTCCGCGACCTCGGCCACCAGCGCCGGCGGCAGGACCTCCGTCGATCCCGGACGCGGCGCGGGTCGCAGGCTGCGGGTGACCGCCGCCGACGCCATCCGCACCGACCGGCCCTGCGCGCCCGGCACCGGATCGGCGTTCCGGGCGACGTCGATATTGATGCCCGAATTGCCTTGGTACGAAGGACGGCGCGGCGCCGCGAAGGCGATCCGGCTCGGCGCCTTCGTGAAGCCGAGATCGAGAAGCTTGGCGACCTGCGCGTTGCGCGAGGCGGTCGACTTGCCGCCGAACACCGTCGCGATCACCCGTTCGCCGCCGCGCTCGGCCGAGGCGACGAGGTTGAATCCCGCCGCGCGAGTATAGCCCGTCTTGATCCCGTCCGCGCCGGTATAGCTGCGCAGCAGCCGCCGGTTGGTGTGATAGACCGTCCCGACACCCGCATCCGCCGTGATCCGGCTGAAGAGGTTGTAGTATTCGGGATAGTCGTAAAGCACGTGACGGCCGAGGATCGACATGTCCCGCGCCGTCGAGAGATGCCCGCTCTCGGTCAGACCGTGCGCGTTCTTGAACGTCGTCCGGGTCATACCCAGCGCCTTGGCGGTCCTGTTCATCCGCCGCGCAAAGGCGGCTTCGGATCCCGAGATCGCCTCGCCGATCGCCGTCGCGCAATCGTTGGCCGATTTCACCGCCGCCGCCCGCACGCAATAGCGCAGCGCGATCTTCTGCCCGGTCCGCAGACCCAGCTTCGAGGGCGGTTCCGAGGCGGCGTTGCGCGACACGGTGATCATCGTGTCCATCGAAAGCTCGCCGTGCTCCACCGCCTCGAAGGCGATGTAGAGCGTCATCATCTTGGTCAGGGATGCCGGATGCAGCCGCGTATCCGCGTTCTCGCTGTAATAGACATTGCCCGACCGTGCATCCATCACCATGCCCGCATAGGGCGCCGCCAGCGCACCGATCGGAGCGAGGATGGAGAGCACGAAAATAGAGAGTATGAACAGACCGGTTTGGCCCGGCCCACGTCGCCGTCCCGTCACGTTTTCCGCCTTTGCCTGCCTCGGGGCCCCCGATGTTTCGGTTGGGCCGTGCTGCCTTATGACACCCCGTTCGGGGCGCGTATTATGAAGGTAACGTACCACGGGAAGAGTGAGGCGCAAAGGTTTCATTAAGCTTAATTTTTCGCTTGCCTTACGAGAAAGCGGCACCAGATCTGGTCACCCGCAGGGATCGCGTATACAAGCAGAGCGATTGCGGCCCGAGATACGCCACAGATGGCGCCCTCCGGCCCCCGCGCTGGCCATCCGCCGCCATTCGTGGCAGATGCCGATTTCGGGAACCGCGGCGCCGGTCTCGACCCTTTTCTAGTAGAGCCCCGTGATTATATAATCGCGCTGACCCTGCCACGCGAAACGGACGTTTTCAGGCACGATGACATACCCCCGCCCCTGCGCGATCACCAGAACCGGACCCGCGGCGCGCATCTCCATGGCCGGCCAGCCGGGCCGTCCCGGCGACGACGGAGACGGCGATGCCAGCGTCGTGGTCGACACCAAACCCAAGACCAAGCGGCCGCCGCTCTACAAGGTGTTGCTGCTGAACGACGACTACACGCCGATGGAATTCGTGGTCCACGTGCTCGAGCGATTCTTCGGCATGACCCACGCCCAGGCCTTCGAGATCATGCTGACCGTGCACAAGAAGGGCGTCGCCGTCGTCGGCGTCTTCAGTCACGAGATCGCCGAGACCAAGGTCGGCCAGGTGATGGATTTCGCCCGCCGCCACCAGCATCCGCTGCAATGCACCATGGAAAAGGAATGACCGGGCCCGCGCGCCCGGCTCTCTGACATGGCCCAATCCCGACTCAGTCACGCCCTTGCGGCCGGCGCCGTCGCGCTGCCGGAAGAGGGTCGCATCGCGATCTTCGGCCCCGCCGCCGACGCCGACCTTCCCGGCATCGATCCCGCCCGCTGGCACGTGATCCAGCCCTCCGCGCCCGATTATGCCGCCCTCTCCGCACGCGGCTACCACTGCGCGACGCAGGCAGTCGGCCCCTATGCCGCCGCCGTGGTCACGCTGCCCCGGGCCCGCGACCGCGCGCAGGGCTGGATCGCCGAGGCCTGCGCAGCCACGGACGGGCCGATCCTGGTCGACGGCGCCAAGACCGACGGCATCGACGCCATGCTGAAGGCGGTCCGCGCCCGCGCGACGATCGACGGACAGATCGCAAAGAACCACGGCAAGGTCTTCTCCTTCGCGTCGACGGACGCCTTCGCCGACTGGCAGGGCGAGCTCACGGCGAATCGCGACGGTTATCTCACCGGTCCCGGCGTCTTTTCCGCGGACGGGATCGATCCGGCCTCCGCCGCACTCGCCGAGGCGCTCCCGGAAAAGCTCGGCCCACGCGTCGCCGATCTCGGCGCCGGCTGGGGCTATCTCGCGACGCAGATCCTGAAGCGCGACAGCGTGAAGGTGCTGCACCTCGTCGAGGCCGACCGCATCGCTCTCGACTGTGCCACCCGCAACGCCCCCGACCCGCGCGCCGTCCTGCACTGGGACGACGCCCGCACCTGGCGCGCGCCCGAGCCCCTCGACAGCGTCGTGATGAACCCGCCCTTCCACGAGGGCCGCGCCGCCGATCCCGGCCTCGGGCGTGCCTTCATCGCAACGGCCGCGCGCATCCTCACGCCCGGCGGCACCCTCTGGATGGTGGCCAACCGCCATCTGCCCTACGAGACAGTCCTCGAGGACGCGTTCCGCGACGTCTCCGAACTGGGCGGCGACCGGCGCTTCAAGATCCTTTCCGCCGCGCGGCCCCGCCGCGCCGCCTCCCCTTCCCGGACGCGCGCCGCGCGCGCCTGACAGGACCAGAGCACATGACATTTTCCGTAGAGGGCAAGACCGCCATCGTGACCGGGGCCGCAAACGGCGTCGGCCTCGCCATCGGTCGCCACCTCGCCGCCCGCGGCGCCAACGTGATGTTCGCCGACATGGACGAGGCGCGGCTGTCTAAGGAACTCGGCAAGACCGACGAGGACGACCGCATCCGCTACTTCGCGGGCGACCTGCGCGAGCGCCTCACCCTCACGAACCTGCTGTCAGCGACGCTCGACAGCTTCGACCGCGTCGATATCCTGGTGAATGCCTCGCGCCAGCTCATGCCGTCCGATCCGCTCGACATGGACGACGATTCGATCGAGACGCTGCTCGACCAGAACCTCATGACCTCGCTGCGGCTCAGCCAGCTCGTCGCCAAGCGCATGATCAAGCAGTCCGAGGGGCAGGACGAGGTCAGCCAGGCCGGCGCCATCGTGAACCTCTCGTCCATCGCCGCGCGCCGCACCCATCCGCAGCTTCTCGGTTATTCGGTCTCCTGCGCCGCGCTCGACCAGATGACCCGCTCGCTGGCGGTCGCGCTGGCGCACCACAAGATCCGCGTCAACGCCGTCGCCTTCGGCTCGGTCATGTCGGCGAGCCTCAAGGACACGCTGAAGGAACGTCGCGACTACCGCGGCGAGATCGAGGAGCACACGCCTTTGGGCCGCATCGCCTCTCCCGACGAGCTGACCGAGGCGGTGCAGTTCCTGATCTCCGACGCCGCGCGCTTCGTCACCGGCCAGATCATGACCGTCGACGGTGGCCGCATCCTCCTCGACCCCTGCACGGCCCCCGCCCACTGACTTGCGGCGCCGCCCGGCCGCCCGCTATGGAGGAGCGGCCAAATCAGGGGAACGGGTGCAATGAGTGACGAGATGCTGGCCGAAAAGGCGCGCGCGAGCGCCTGGTTCCGCGAGCTGCGCGACCGCATCGTGACCGCCTTCGAGGCGCTCGAGGACAGCCACATAGACGGCCCCGGCGCCGCCTCCGCCCCCGGCCGCTTCGAGGTGACGGAAACCAGCCGCACCGCCGAGGACGGCTCCGACGCCGGCGGCGGCCTCATGAGCGTCATGCGCGGCGGCCGCGTCTTCGAGAAGGTCGGCGTCAACGTCTCCGAGGTCTACGGCACGCTCGGCACCCGCGCGCAGGCCGCCATGGCCGCCCGCAAGGGCATCCCCGGCATGGAAGACGATCCGCGCTTCTGGGCCTCCGGCATCAGCCTCGTCGCCCATATGCAGAACCCCCACGCCCCCGCGGTGCACATGAACACCCGCATGTTCTGGACGCCTCATGCCTGGTGGTTCGGCGGCGGCTCGGACCTCAATCCCTGCATCGAATACCCCGAGGACACCGCGCATTTCCACGCTGTCCAGAAGGAACATCTCGATCCCCACGGCGCGGCGCATTACCCGCGGCTCAAGGAGTGGGCGGACGAATACTTCTACATCCCCCACCGCAAGCGCGCCCGCGGCGTCGGCGGCATCTTCATGGACGATCACAATACCGGCGACTGGCAGGCGGATTTCGCCCTGACCCGCGACATCGGACAGGCCTTCCTGCCCGCCTACCTGCCGCTCGTCGAAAAGCGCCGGGTGCTCGACTGGACCGGCGCCGACCGCGAGACGCAGCTCGTTCACCGCGGCCTCTATGCCGAGTACAACCTCGTCTACGACCGCGGCACCAAGTTCGGGCTCGAGACCGGCCACGACCCCGACGCCGTCCTCATGTCCCTGCCGCCGCTCGCGAAGTGGATCTGAGCGGCGGGGCCTAGCCCCGCTCCAGAACCGCCATGTAGAACCCGTCCATGCCGCCCGCCTCGGCCCAGTAGTCGGGCCGGAGCCGCAGCCCGCCCTCCTCGGAGCGCCATCCGTCATCGATCCAATCCGCCTCGGGCGCCACGACGCTCAGCCCCGGATGCCGCTCCAGCGCCTCCTCGACCTGGCATTCGCCCTCGTCGGGGATGAGCGAGCAGGTGCAGAACACCACGCGCCCGCCGGGGCGCGCCAGCCGCAACGCCGCATTCAGCATCTCCGCCTGCAGGCCGATCAGCTCCGCGATCCCCTCGCCCGCCCGCGCATGCGGCAGGTCCGGATGCCGCCTTATGGTGCCGGTCGCCGAACACGGCGCATCGAGCAGCACCGCATCGAACGGCCCGGCATCGAAAGCCAGCGCATCCCCGCAGACGACCTCCGCCGAAAGCCCCGTCCGCTCCAGATTCTCCCGCAGCCGACCGAGCCGCGCCTCGGAGGCATCGAGCGCCACGACCTCCGCCCCCGCCGCCGCCAGCTGAAGCGTCTTGCCCCCGGGCGCCGCGCACATGTCGAGGACCCGCAAGCCCGCCACGTCCCCAAGCAGCTTCGCCGGCAGCGCCGCGGCGGCGTCCTGCACCCACCACGCGCCCGCATCGAAGCCCGGCAGCGCCGACACCTGCGTCCGCGCAGACAGCCGCACCGATCCAGTGGGCAGCAGCTCCCCGCCCACGGCCTCGGCCAGTGCGCCCGCTTCGCCCTTCGGCGTCAGGTCGAGCGGCGCGCCCGCCTCGTGCGCCCGCTCCATCGCCGCCACATCCGTCTTGCCCCATGCCTCGACCAGCGGCTCGCGCAGCCAGTCCGGCAAACGCGGCGCGGGCGCCGCCGCCCAGGCCTCCGGCGCCCCCTCGGCGGCCTTGCGCAGCACCGCGTTCGCGAGCCCCGCGAAGCCTTCCGTCCGCTTGCCCGCCTTCAGCGTCGCCACGGCCGCGTTCACCACCCCGTGCGCCGCCCCGCCCTGCGCCAGCTCGTAGGCCGCGATGCGCAGCACGTTCCGCGCCTTCAGCGGCGGCGCCTTGCGCAGATGCGGCGCCAGCACGTAATCGGCGCGGCTCAGCCCGCGCAGCGTGCCCGTCGCGAGCCGCTGCGCCTCGGCCCGCGCCTCGGGCGGCAGGGCAAGGAAACCCGAAGCGCCCAGCGCCTCGCTCATCAGCCGCCCCTCGCCGAGCACCTGCCCGAGGAGGTCGGCCGCGGCACGTCGCGGGTCGGGCGTTGCGGATCGGGGCATGGCGGCTTTCCTTGTCTGGGACGCGAGGCTGCGTATATCAGCAGCACCGCGAGCGAAAGCGCCGCAAGCGGAGAGGAGGCAAGAGATGTCCGACGACGCAAATCCCGACCTGCCCGAAGCGGCCCGCCGCGCGCTCGCCGAAGCGGAGGAGCGCCGCCGCGCCGCCGAAGCCGCAGACGCGGCCAATCCCCGCCCGGTCGAGCTCGGCGGTCGCAAGGGCCCCGAACCCGTCCGCTACGGCGATTGGGAGAAGAAGGGCATCGCAATCGACTTCTGAGCGGGGCTCCGGCCCCTCACTCGATGGCGAACCCCGCCGAATCGCCCGCGCCGCGGTCCGAGGTGAAGCGGATCCGCCCCTCCTCCGCCGTCACCAACTGACAATTGCGGTCACGCCCGCCGCCGCTCCAGCGCAGCTCCCGGCAGAAGAACCCGTTCTCCCACGACCAGTCGCCCGAGACGTCGAAGCCGAATCCCGACCCGCTTATGCCGCCGTCGGGCGTGACCCGCAGGCGCACCAGCGGCCGCGTCAGCGTCCGCCCCTCGACGAGCCCGAGAAACGTGCCCCGCTCGGCGATCCGCTGCGGCTCGGCCGCGAGCGGCGTTGCGAGGAGGCCGGCGATCAGGCCGGCGCGGCACAGACATGCTAACATCGCTTCGTCCCCGTGATGACATATCCCGGGGAATACGCACGGGGACCGGGCCGGATCAGTTTCGCCGGGGCATCAGAGCCCGAGCACGTCCGACATATCGTACGCCCCCGGCGCCCGGCCGATCCCCCAGAGCGCGGCCCGGATCGCGCCGCGGGCAAAGATCGCCCGGTCCGTCGCCACGTGCCGCAACACGATCCGCTCGCCCTCGCCGGCGAAGATCACGTCGTGCTCGCCGACGATGTCGCCGCCGCGGATCGCCGAGAACCCGATGGCACCCCGCGTCCGCGCGCCGGTCATCCCGTCGCGCCCCCGGTCGGCGACGCGCGAGAGGGCGACGCCCCTCCCCTCCGCCGCAGCCTCGCCCAGCATCAGCGCGGTCCCGGACGGCGCGTCGACCTTGCGGTTGTGATGGGCCTCGACCACCTCGACGTCCCAGTCGGCGTCGAGCGCCTCGGCCACCTTCCGCGTCAGACCGACCAGCAGGTTGACGCCGAGCGACATGTTCCCGGCCCGCACCTGCACGCCCCGGCCCGCGACCCGGCCCAGCGCATCGAGCTGCTCGTCGGAGAATCCGGTCGTCCCGATGACATGCACCGCACCCGCCGCCGCCGCGGCCTCGGCGAAGGCCAGCGTCGCCGAGGGGGCGGTGAAATCCACCACCGCCGCCGCGCCGCGGAACGCCTCGGCCGGATCGTCCGTTACGATCACGCCGGTTTCGGCCCCGCCCATTGCGGCACCGATGTCGCGCCCGATCCAGTCGTGCCCCCCATGCTCGAGCGCGCCCGCCAGACGCACCTTGTCGGAGGCCGCGATCTCGTGCGCCAGCATCTGCCCCATCCGGCCCGACACGCCGGTGACGACCACGCCCGGAATTTCGCTCATCACCCAGATCCCCTTGCCGATTTGCACATGCTTATCCTGCGCCCCTCTGCTTGGCAAAGCGGCACGTCTGGCATAGGTAATGCCCATGGCGAAGAACCGGCAAAGCGGGGCCGAAGGTCCCTCCCAACGACAGCTGCGTGTGGGCGAACTCATCCGCCGCACCCTCTCGGACGTGCTGATGCGCGGCGACGTGCACGACCCCGAGCTTTCGGGGCGCTCGATCACCGTGGGCGAGGTGCGCGTCTCGCCGGATCTGAAGGTCGCCACCGCCTACGTTCTGCCGCTCGGCGGGCACGGGCAGGACGACCTGATCGGCGCGCTCGCGCGCAACAAGTCCGAACTGCGCCGGCAGATCGCCAAGAAGCTCACGCTCAAATTCGCGCCCGACCTGCGATTCCGCGTGGACGAGACCTTCGACCGGATGGACGAGACCCGCCGCATCTTTGAGCAGGACAACGTCCGCCGCGACCTCGACGACTGAAGACCCCCATGCGCATTGTATCTGCCCTCGCGGCGCTGACGCTCTCGATCCTCCTCGGACCCGCCCCGGCGACCGCGCTCGGCTGCGAGGACATCTCCTTCGACGGGCAGGATTACACCATCTGCCGCGTCGACATGGAGCAGGACGACCTGCGCCTCTTCCTCGACGCGCCCGACGGCCAGCCCTGGGCGCAGTTCGGCCGCATCGACGCCGCGCTCGAGGCGACCGGCCAGCGCCTCGCCTTCGCCATGAACGCCGGCATGTACCACGCCGACCGCTCGCCTGTCGGGCTCTATGTCGAGAACGGCAAGGAGCGCATGCGCGCGATCCCGAATGCCGGCCCCGGCAATTTCGGCCTCCTGCCGAACGGCGTCTTCTGCTTCGGCAGCGGCCGCGCCCATGTCATCGAAACGCTGACCTTCCTCAAGGAAGGGCCTGCCTGCCCCTACGCGACGCAATCGGGCCCGATGCTGGTGATCGACGGAGAGCTGCACCCGCGCTTTCTCGAAGGCAGCGATTCGCGCTACATCCGCAACGGCGTCGGCACCTCCTCCGACGGCCGCATGGCGATCTTCGCGATCTCCCACCGCCCGGTGACCTTCCACGAATTCGGCCGCCTCTACCGCGACGGGCTCGGCCTCGACCAGGCGCTCTTTCTCGACGGCAACGTCTCGAAACTGCACGCGCCCGCGATCGGCCGCTCGGATTTCGGCCGCGCGATGGGGCCGATCGTCGGCGTCGCCGCCCCCAAGGCTGACGACCGCTGACGGGGAAACCCGACCGAAGTCGCAGCCGCCCCCGTCCGAAAACCCTTCGTTTGATCCCGCAGCCGGATTATCCTGCGCGCGGCCGCCGTGTGCCCTCCGGGCCGGCGCCGGATTTCAGGGAACAAGCGATTCAGGGAGGACGAACTTTGGACAACAAGACAATTGGTGCAGGCGTCATCGGCCTTGTCGTCGGTGCGGTGGTCGGGCTCGTCGGGGCCAAGGGCGGCCCTGACATCGACCAGATCCGCGCGGCGATCGGCGAAGGCATCGCGCCCGCCACCGAGGCCGGCGAAGCCTCGAGCGCCGGCATTGCCGCGCTCGAAGGGCGCCTCGCGTCCCTCTCCGAACAGCTGGCCGCCCTCGAGGAGGGCATGACCCGGGAGCCCGCCGATCCGCCCGGCCTCGCCCCGCTCGGCGAGAAGGTGGATGCGCTCCGCGGCGCGATGTCCGAGGCCTTCGCCACCTCCGCCGGCGCGCAGGAGGGGCTGAACTCCGCCCTCACCTCGATGAGCGACGGGTTCGAAAGCCTCGGCACCGCGCTCGCCGCCATGGGCGGCTCCGGCCCGCTCTCCGCACTTGCGGGCGACCGCGCGCCCGCGAGCGCCTCGGGCGGGAGCGCCCCCGCCCCCGACGGCGAGGCCGCCGCGGCGGTTGCGGCCGCCGGCGACACCGAGGGCCTCAGCGTCGGCGAGACCGCGATCTTCGCGGACGGCGCCCTGCGCGCCTTCGTCTCGCGCATCGACACCGAGGGCGGCAGCGTGCGCCTCGCGGTCAACACAGAGGTGATGACCCTCGTGCCCGGCGAGACGGTCCATGTCGGCGATTGCGTGATGGCCCTCGACAGCCTGCGCGAGCGCACCGCCATGATCTCGGCCGCCTGCGGCGACGATCTGCCCTCTCCCGAAGGCGCGCGGCCCGGCGAGGTCCTGCGCTTCGCCGACGGCGAGGTCCGCGTCTTCGTCTCGGGCATGTCCCAGGACGAGGGCACCGCGCGCCTCGCGGTGAACGGCCTCGCGCTGCAGCCCGTCTCGGTCGGCGAGAGCCTCAGCGTCCCCGAGATGAGCTGCTCGGTCACGCTCGATGCCGTCGACCGCGGCCACGCCTCGATCAGCTCCGATTGCTGACACGCCCCCGGAGGGCCGGGCGTCGTTGTCCCTCGCCCGGACCCTCCGCTTGCACGGCAACAGGGCCGTCGCACCGGCAAGCGAGCAGCCCCAAACCGGCACCTGGTAAAGAAAGTTCTACCGCACCGTGCGGCGCGGGCGCTCACCGGGGAAAGAATCCGTTTTGTGGAATACGAAAGGTCGAATATCCTCGGGGTTGAGTGATCGGAAGAATCATCCCCCGCTCGCCTTTACAAGGATCTGCACCATGTCTGCCGCGCTTCGCGCCGGTCTGTTCGGCCTTGCACGTGCCTGTATCTGTGTCGCCATGCTGCTCAGCGTCACGGTGCTCGTGGCGGGATGGGGAATGCAGGTCGACGCCGTCCTGCATCCCTGGACGGGAAGCCCCGCGATGATTCCCTACACCGCTCTCTGCCTGATCATGCTCGGGTGTGCCGCGCTCGCGGTCACGACCCCGGCGCCGTCGGTTCCCCGGCTCGCGAAGGCCCTCTGCTACGCCGTGGTGATCGTCGTGGCCTGCGTCATGTCCCTGCAATTCTCCGTGGATCTCGGTGCCGACCCTGAGGGACGGCTGAGCTTCATCGACGAGCGCAGCCGCATGTCGGTCGGAGCGGCGATCGGCTGCGTCGTCCTCGCCCATTGCATCCTGCGCCTCGCGGGCAAGACGTCGTCACAATCCGATCTGACCTTCGCCATCGTTGCGTTCGGCAACACCGCCATGGCCTGCATCATCGCCGTCCATTCCTTCGACGTGCATTCCGCCTTCGCCCTTCCCGGGCTCACCTCGCTGTCGGCCTTCGCCGCCGCCGCGATGATGCTGCTCTTCGGCGCGCTGATGCTGTCGCTGATCGCCCGGCAGGACGGCGCGATCCTCGAGGATTGGGATCTCTCGCGCGGCTGAGCCGGGCCTGCCGCACTTGCACTGACCCATCCCGCCTTCTACCTGTCACACGGCACCGACGGACCGAAGGTCCGTCATAAGGCCCCGACAGACCGAAGGCACGCCCATGTCCCAAGACCTTTCCGCGCTGACCGACGCCCTCCTCGCCGCCGCCCGCCGCGCCGGAGCGGACGAGGCCGACGCGCTCGCGCGGTCGGGCGCCGCTCTGGGCATCGACGTGCGGGGCGGCGCGCTCGAGCACGCCGAGCGCTCCGAGGCGACCGAGATCGGCCTGCGCGTCCTCGTCGGCCATCGCTCCGCCACCGTGTCGGGCTCCGACCTGCGCGAGGGCAGCCTCGACGCCATGGCAGACCGCGCCGTCGCGATGGCCAAGGTCGCCCCCGAGGATCCCCATGCCGGTCTCGCCGATCCGGACCAGCTCGCGCAGAGCTGGGATGCCGAGGCGCTCGACCTCGTCGATCCCGGGGCCGAACCCTCCCCCTCCGAACTCGAGGAGGATGCCCGCCGCGCCGAGGCCGCCGCCCGCGCCGTGCCCGGCATCACCCAGATGGACACCACCTCGGCCTCCTACTCGTCGAGCCGCATGCACTTCGCCGCGACCAACGGCTTCTCGGGCGGCTATTCCCGCACCGGCCGCTCGCTCGCCTGCGTCGCCATCGCCGGGGAAGGCACCGCGATGGAGCGAGACCACGATTCCGACAGCCGCACCCACGCCGCCGACATGCGCTCGCCCGAGGATATCGGCCGCATCGCCGCCGAGCGCACGGTGGAGCGCCTGAACCCCCGCCGCCCCAAGACCGGCGCATATCCCGTCATCTTCCACGAGCGCGTGGCAGCCTCCCTGATCGGGCATCTCCTGTCGGCCGCCAATGGCAGCGCCGTCGCCCGCGGCGCGTCATGGCTGCGCGGCAAGCTCGGAGAGGCGGTCCTGCCCGACCATCTCTCGCTCACCGAGGATCCGCACCGCCCGCGCGTCATGGGCTCGCGCCCCTTCGACGCCGAGGGGCTGCCGACCGCCCAGCGCCGGATCGTCGCGAACGGCATTCTCGAGTCCTTCACGCTCGACCTCGCCTCGGCCCGCAAGCTGAACCTCGCGCCGACTGGCAACGCCTCGCGCGGCCTCTCCTCCGCGCCGTCGCCCTCGCCCTGGAACGTCATGCTCACCCAAGGCGGCCAGACGCTCGGCCAGCTGATGGAAGAAATGGGCACCGGCCTTCTCGTGACCTCCATGATCGGCGCGACCATCAACCCCAATACCGGCGACTATTCCCGTGGCGCCTCGGGCATGTGGATCGAGAACGGCCAGCCGCAATATCCCGTCTCCGGCGTCACCATCGCCGGATCCCTGCCGGACATGCTGAAGACGATCACCCCCGCCAACGACGCCCGCCCCTGGCTCTCGCGCGTCGTCCCCTCGCTCCGGGTCGAAGGGCTCACCCTTGCCGGCGACTGATCTCGACCTCCTGATCGAGGCCGCCCGCGCGGCCGCCGAGACCGCCACCCGCCATATCGGCGCGCCGCTCGACGTGCGCGAGAAACCGGGCGGTCAGGGCCCCGTCACCTCCGCCGACCTCGCGGTGAACGAGGTTCTGGCGGACGTGCTGCTATCCGCCCGTCCCGCCTATGGCTGGCTCTCCGAGGAATCCGAGCGCGATCCGACGCGCACGCTCACCCCGTCGGTCTTCATCGTCGATCCGATCGACGGCACCCGCAGCTTCATCGACGGCGGCGACATCTGGGCCCATTCGCTCGCCGTCTGCGAGGACGGAGAGATCACCGCCGCGGTTGTCTACCTGCCGCTGACCGACAAGCTCTACACCGCCGCGAAGGGCCATGGCGCCTACCTCAACGGCGTGCCCATCGCGCCCTCCCGCCGCGAGGGTCTCGACGGCGCGCGGGTGCTGGCGACGAAGCCGAACATGGCGCCCAAGTTCTGGCCGAAGGGCGTGCCCAACGTCCAGCGCTCGCACCGCCCCTCGCTCGCCTACCGCATGTGCCTCGTGGCGGACGGCTCGTTCGACGCGATGTTCACCTTCCGCGACACCTGGGAATGGGACATCGCCGCGGGCGCCCTCGTCGCGACCGAGGCCGGCGCCCCTGTGACCGACGCCTCCGGCGCGCCCCTCCGCTTCAACACCGAATCCGCCCGCCTTCCCGGCGTCTGGGCCGGCGTGCAGTAGGCTCGGGACTTGGGAATTGGGCCAAGTCGTGCGCGCCGACCCCCGCGCCTGCGAGAACGACCGGAAAACCGTACGAAACGACGCGAATTTCGTACGGATTGTACGAAACTGCCCCCTGTCGTAGGGTTTCGACAGGGGAGGGAGCATCGAGAGGACACCATCCATGCAGCGCCTGCACCTCGTCTTCGGCGGAGAGCTCGTCACGCCGTCGAAGAACCAGTTCCGCAACGTCGATGACATTCATATCGTTGGGATTTTTCCCGACTACGCCTCGGCCTTCGACGCCTGGAAGGAATGGGCGCAGAAGACCGTCGACAACGCGCATATGCGTTACTACATCGCGCATCTCCACCGCCTCCGCGACGAGGAAGCCGCCGCATCGCCGACCGAGGAGTTGACGTAAGGCTTTGGCAAAGCGCCCCTTTTCCATCCAGACCTACTTTTCGATGGCGCGCGAGCGCAGCCCCGGCGTGCCCCCGGACCGGCCTCCCCGCCCGCGCGGCCCGGTCGTCTGGCTGCATGCCGGATCGCTCGCCGCCTCGCGCGCCCTCGCGACCCTCGCGGCCCGCTTCGCCCAGAACAGGCCCGAGATCGCGATCCTCCGCACCGGCGAATGGGAGGACGGCCCGGAGCCTCTCCCCCCGGAAACACCACAGGATATCAACGGCTTCCTAGAGCACTGGCGCCCCGACATCTGCGTCTGGGAGGGCGCGCGCCTCCGCCCTGCACTGCTCTGGTCCGCGGCCGAACAAGGCATCCCGCTCCTCCATATCGACCCCGGCGGCGATGCCCATTCGACCCCTGCCCCCCGCTGGCTCCCCGATCCCGTCCCCGCGCTTCTCGGACTCTTCGACACGATCTTCCTTCCCGACGCCGCCGCCGAACGCCGCCTGCCCCGCGTTTCCCTGTCGGGTACCCGCCTGCGCCGCGGAGCCGCTCTGACCGAGACGACCATGCCCCTCGACTGCAACGACGACCTCCACGAGGAGGTCATGAGCGCGCTTGCGGGACGCCCGGTCTGGCTCGCCGCACGCCTGCGCGCAGCCGAAGCCCAGCAGGTGGTCGAGGCCCACCGCCGTGCGGTCCGGTTGTCGCACCGGCTGATCCTCGTCACCGTTTCGATGAGCGAAACCGACGGCGCGGCCGCCCGGGATGCGGCCGAGGCCACCGGCATGCGCCTCTGCCGCTGGGACGAGGGCGAGATGCCGGACGAGAACACGCAGGTCGTTCTCTGCGCCGCGCCCGAAGAGCTCGGCCTCTGGTATCGTATTGCGCCGCTTGCATTTCTCGGCGGCTCGCTCGCGCCCGGACATGGCGGGAGCGATCCCTACGAGGCGGCGGCGCTCGGAACGGCGATCCTGTACGGCCCCAATGTGGGACGCTACCTCGCCGCCTATTCGACGCTCGTCGAAGGGGGTGCGGCCAGGATCGTGCGGGACGTCGATTCGCTGGCCGGAGCGGTCTCCCAACTCGTTGCGCCCGACCGCGCGGCGGCCATGGCACATGCCGGCTGGGACATCGTCTCGCGCGGGGCGGCGGCGACCGACGCGGTCATCGACAGGATCATCGACCTCCTCGACGAACCCCGGCCGCGCCCGCAGGAGGGCGCCGCCTGATGCGGGCTCCTGCGTTCTGGGATCGCCCTCCGGGCGTTGCGGCGCGTGTCCTTTCGCCCCTCGGCGCTCTGACCGCGCGAGCCACGGCCCGGCGCGTCGCACAAGCCCCGACATTCCGACCCGAGGTTCCCGTGATCTGCATCGGCAATCTCAATGCCGGGGGCACCGGAAAGACGCCAACCGTGATCGCCCTCCTCGAGCGCCTGACCGCCCGCGGTCTCACGCCTTGGGTCGTCTCGCGCGGCTACGGAGGGCAAGAGGCCGGTCCGGTTCGGGTCGAGCCCAGGATCCAAGACGCCAAGGCGGTGGGGGACGAGCCGCTTCTGCTCTCAGCCTTCGCGCCGGTCGTCGTCTCACGCGACCGTGCTGCAGGAGCGAAGGCGGCGCAGACCGGGGGAGCGGATGTCATCGTCCTCGACGACGGCTTCCAGAATCCGAGCGTCGCCAAGGACCTCTCGCTGATCGTGGTGGATGCGGCCAAGGGCTTCGGCAACGGACTCTGCCTGCCGGCCGGGCCGCTACGCGAGCCCGTCGCCGACGGCCTCGCACGTGCGGACATGCTGCTCTCCATCGGGCCGGCCGAGATGCAGGCGCGGTTTGCGGAGGCATGGGGTGACAGGATCGCGATCCCGCACCTGACAGGGGCGCTCGAGCCACTTCAGACGGGCATGGATTGGGACGGACTGCCGAGCCTCGCCTTCGCCGGGATCGGCCATCCGGACAAGTTCTTCGCCACGCTGCGGGGCCTCGGGGCCGACCTCAAGCGCGCCGAAGCCCTCGAGGATCACCAGCCGCTGACGCAGGCGCTGATGACGCGGCTCGAGACCGAGGCCCGGCTTCTCGGCGCGCAGCTCGTGACAACCGAGAAGGATGCGGTGAGACTGCCGGACAGCTTCCGTCAGAAGGTGCTGACCCTTCCCGTCCGGCTGCGCCTCGACGATCCCGCGCCGCTCGATGCCGCGCTCGATCGCCTCTTCTGATCACTCCGCGGCGAGAGGTCGGGACTGAGCGTTCCCGATCGCCGCAACTTCGGCGATTACCCCGCGCAGGATCCGCCGGAAGGCATGGAAGTTCGCGTTGGGGCGGATGCGGACCTCGTCCATGTAGATGGCCCGGTCGATCTCGATCTGAACAGCATGCTGCCGCCGCGCCGGACGCCCGTAATGCTGCGTGATGAATGCGCCGGCGAAGGGCGTGTTCCGCGTCACCGAAAGCCCTGCCGAGGTGAAGGCCGCCTCGATTCTGTCGACGACATGTGCCGAAGCCGAAGCCCCGAAGCGGTCTCCGATCACGATATCGGGGCGTTTGGCTCCGCCTCGGGCGAGCCCGTCGACCGCCTCGTGCGGCATCGAATGACAGTCGAGCAGGACCGATTCGCCAAAGGCGAGCTGCGCCTCGTCGAGGCAGGATTGCAGAGCCCGGTGGTAGGGCCGCCAATAGTCCCGGATGCGGCGATCCGCCTCAGTCAACGGCAGCTTTCCATGGTAGATCGCCCGCCCGTTCGCGACGACCCGCGGCACGACCCCGAGCCCCGAGGCGACGCGCGGATTGTGTCCCATGCGGCGGACCCCCTCGATCAGCGCAGGATCGAGTTCGTCGGCAGCGCGGTTGAGATCGATGAACGCCCTCGGCGCCCCCGCCTTCAGGAACGCCGCGCCATATTGCGGTGCGCAGTCGAAGAGCCTGTCGACATAGGCGTCCTCGGAGGAACGGATCGAATGCTCGTCGAGCAGCGTATGCCGCAGGAACGACCAGGGATAGTCGCGCCCGCTATGCGGCGAGGCGAAGACCACGCAGGAGGTCAGTGCCTCCGGACGAAAGAGGTGGTAGGCAACCTTGGGCATTCGCTCTCCTCAAGGCCAAACATAGTCCGATATCATCCGTTCCCAAAAGCCCCTTGATCCCACCTGCGACTCTATTTATAGACCCCGCTTACCGGCGCGGGGCTCCCGCGCCCCATTCTTTTCTGGGGTTGCGCAGGAGCCGTAAAGCGCAGGTGATAACGGGCGGTTAGCTCAGCGGTAGAGCACTACGTTGACATCGTAGGGGTCACTGGTTCGATCCCAGTACCGCCCACCATCGCCATTCACCGCCTCGCGGGCCGTAGGCCAGTGCGAGGTGCCCGTAACCTGACTGGCGCGACCGAGCGCCGCGACATGAGGAGCAGACCGATGAAGGTCAAGAACTCTCTCCGCTCGCTCAAGAACCGCCATCGCGATTGCCGCGTTGTGCGGCGCAAGGGCCGCGTCTACGTGATCAACAAGACGCAGCGCCGCTTCAAGGCCCGTCAGGGCTGAAGTCGAGCGACTTTGACGGACGAAATGGCCGCCCCTCGGGGCGGCCTTTCGCATTTGGCGCAGGCTACTGGGCACCCCGGTTGCTTTCGAAGTCCGAGAGGGCCAGGCGCCGGACGCGCATCGAAACGCGCCCGGGCCAGGTCAAGTGACCAAGCGTATCCTCAGCGGCCGAATATCGAATCCTGCAGAAGCTGCTGCGCGGTCGCACGGTCGAGATAGCCGCTGACGGGAATACCGCGGGCATCCTGGTACCGGCGCAGCGCCTTCCGGGTGTTCGCATCGAAATTCCCGTCCGGCACGCCGGCATCGAAACCCATCGAGCTCAGCCGCTGCTCGGCCAGCGCCCGCGCGGGCTGCGGCAGGGTGAGCGACTGCTCTTCGGCTGCCGCACGCGAATTGCCATCGCCGCCGTTGCCGTTGTTCTTGTTTTCGTTCTTTGGCTTCTGCGCGTCGCGGAGGGCCGCGATCCTGTCCTGCGCCCGGCCGACGAACGCGCCGTTCGGCCACTCGTCGAGATATCGGCCGTAGGCTTTGACGGTGTCGGCATCGCGGGCGTGATCGAAGGCGTTGCGGTCACGCTCCGCAGCCTGCTCACGGGCATTGTCCTCGAGCCGATTCAAGCGTTGCTTCGCTTCCTGCACATGCGAGCCGTTCGGGAAACGGTCGATATAGCCGCGAAGGGCCTGCGCATCGGGGTTGTCGCCAAGATCGCGCCAATAGGCATCGTCGCGGCGCTGACGCTCTCGGCGCTCCTCCTCTGCTCGGCGGGCCTGTTCCGCTTCGGCGCGCTGCGCCTGCGCCGCGATGCGGTCGACCTGCGCCTCGGTCAGGTAGCCGGTCGCATCCTCCCCGTTGGCGTCCTGCCAGCGCGAGATCGCGCGGCGGCTCCCCTCGCCGAAGATGCCGTCCACCCCGCGCGTGTCGTAGTCGAGCGTGGTCAAATCGCCCTGAACCTCCTGCCGCTCGCTACGGCTGAGGTTCAACGCAGCCTCGGTTTCCTCGGCCCGGCGGCGCGGTGCGTCGCGAAGCTCAGCAATCCGGTTGCGGGCCTCCGCGGCGTTCGGCCCCTCGGGATAGGCCGAGAGATATGTCTCGTATCCGGCAATGTCGTCGCGCTCCGTGACCGAGGACCAGAGCCTCGCCTCGCCGCGATCATCCGGCTCTCCGCCCGAAGCGGCCTCGTCGGCCATCGCCTGCGTCACGAAGATGAGCTCGGATGGCGCATAGCCCTCGAGGTCGAGACCCGCGTCGCTCACCGCCTCGACAAAATTGCGCTGTGGCCGGGCAAGGTCGTCGCGCACCAGCTGCTCGATCTCACGCGGAGTTCCCCGCACGAGGCTCACGCCCTGCGGCGGGTCGATCTCCCCGGATCCCGCCGAGAGAAAGCGCGCCCCCTCGAGCGGAGCCATGTCGTCTTCGGCAAGGAGCAGCACGGCCTGCCCGGAAAATTCGGCGAGGATCCCGAGCAGGGAAGAGACAGAGACCGCATCGGTCAGCACGCCGGCCTCGTCGACCGGATCCGCGATGTCGACGGAGAGCAGGTATGTCTCCGACGCGCTGTGCACAAAACGGCCGGACAGGACCACCGCAACGTGCGTCGCGTCGTCCTCCAGCCCGGCGACGAATTGCGCGACGCTCTCGCGCATCTCGCCGGCCGTGCCCTCGACCCTCCGCACGACGTCGAAGCCGCGCTCCTCGAGCGCGGACGCTCCCGCAAGCACCCGGTTCGCACCCGCAAGGCGCGGCAATTCCTCGTATTCGCCGTTTGCCAAGACCAGCGCATCACCCGCGGCAAGCACGCTGCCGGGGGCGAGCGCGATCAGCGCCGCCGCAGTCAGATGTCGAATCATGTCTGTCTCCTTGTCTTGCCTCCGGGCCGAGCGCTCGGCTGCGCGAGGTGCGCGCCTCACTCGTAGGTCCGGGTATCCTCGATGACGATGCCGTCTTTCGGCAGGCTTCCGGGGGCGACGATCTCGATCGTGCCCTTGAGCTTAAGCACCTCCGCGACGCTTGGGGAAAAGGCGGCCTCGTCCCCGCCTGCGGCCTCGATCCGGACGGTCATCGTGTCGGTGTCCTTCTCGCGCCCTGCCACAACGCGGACCTTCTCGATCTCGGGGTGGCGCGCGACGAGAGCCGCGACCTGCTCGGGCCGCACAAACATGCCCTTGATCTTGGTGGTCTGGTCCGCGCGGCCCATCCAGCCCCTGATGCGCATGTTGGTGCGCCCGCACGGGCTCTGCCCCTCCATCACCGCAGAAAGATCACCGGTCGCGAACCGGATCAGCGGGTAGTCGGGGTTGAGCGTGGTGACGACGACCTCACCGACCTCGCCTGCCGCGACCGGATCGCCGGTGCCGGGGGTCACGATCTCGACGATCACGCCCTCGTCGACGATCAGCCCTTCCATTGCCGATGTCTCGTACGCGACGTTGCCGAGATCGGCAGTGGCATAGGCCTGCAGGCAGGTGATGCCGCGATCTAGGTACCAGTCCCTGAGGGAGGGAAAGAGCGCTCCACCCGACACCGCGGCCTTGGTGATCTGCGTCGAGAGCCCCAGCTCGTCCGCCTTCTCGAGGATGACCTTGAGGTAGTCGGGCGTGCCGGCATACCCAGTTGTTCCGATGTCGTGCGCGGCCCGGGCCTGAAATTCGGTCTGACCGATCCCGGCGGGCAGGACCGCCGCGCCCACCGCCTCGGCCCCGTTCTCGAAGATCATGCCGGCGGGTGTCAGGTGATAGCCGAAGCAGTTCTGGATAACGTCCCCCGGTCCGATTCCGCAGGCATTGAGGAAGCGCCCCATGCGCCACCAGTCACGTCCGCGCCCGCCGGGCTCGTAGAGCGGACCCGGCGACTGGAAGACATGAGCGAACCCGGACGGCGTCCTGGTGGTGAACCCGCCGAACGGCGCCGATGAGGCCTGCGCCGCTCCGAGCGCCGACTTGCGCAGAACCGGCAACGCAGCGAGCGCCTCTCGCCCTGCGACCGCTTTCGGATCCACGTCTCTGAGCGCATCGGCGTATCCCGGCAGTGCCTTGGCGCGGGCGATCTGTTCGGGAAGAGCTTCGGCCAACGCAGCCTCGCGCTCGTCCGGGCTGCGGGTCTCCAGAGCGTCGTAATAGCTGGTCACACCACGCCTCCTTGGCCGGCCTCTGTAGCAATTCGCGAGAATCGATCTGTCACGTGCGCCTCCTCCCTCTCACCTCGGCGAACTGGCCGGGTCATGCACTAACAGGGGCCACGCTATCAGATAACACCGGGGGCAAAAGACGCCCCTAGGCCGGACGGCAAAAAGGCCGCGTCGGAACGCGGCCTCAAAGCATACCTGATGATCCGGAGGGATCTTAGTTGGCGCTGCCGGCAGTCAGAGCCGTCAGGACAGCGCTGTCCTCGTTGTTCGGCTCGTCGCATACGCCTTCGAGCTCGACCATCGCGGCGTCGACGTTCTCCATGGATTCCAGCTCGGTGACGAGGGCTTCGGCCACTGCCATCTTGCCGGCGTCGTCCATGTCATCGAACTCGGCACAAGTCACTGCCGCGACGTCCATCTCTTCCTGTGCGAATGCGGGAGCTGCAACTGCGGTGGTGAGGCCGAGTGCGGCGATAAGTGCTGCGGTCGTCTTCATTGCTCTCTCCTAAAGCGTCGAAACCCAGTCGGGCATGTGCCGCACCAACTCGCGACGACCGGGCCACGTTCCTGAAAAGGCTCAAACAAATCGTGATTGAAGCGTCTGCCGAGCGGCTTACCTCATAATGCCCTGCGCCGGGTCAAGACAGCCAGCGCTTGCGCCGCCGGTAGGAGCGAACGTTGCGAAAGGAACGGCGTCCCTCGTCCGATACGCCGAGGTAGAATTCCTTCACGTCGTCGTTCTCTCTCAGGGCCTGAGCCGTCCCCTCCATCACCACGCGCCCGTTCTCGAGAATGTACCCGGCATGGGCGTATCTCAGCGCCACGTTGGTGTTCTGCTCGGCGAGGAGGAATGACACACCCTCCCCCTCGTTCACCGCGCGCACGATCTCAAAGATCTGCTCGACGAGCTGCGGGGCGAGGCCCATGGACGGCTCGTCGAGGAGGATGGTCTCGGGACGCGACATCAGCGCCCTTCCAATCGCGCACATCTGCTGCTCGCCGCCCGACGTGTAGCCGGCCTGGCTGCGCCGCCGTTCCTTCAGCCGCGGGAAGTAAGTGTAGACCATGTCGAGATCGGCCTCGATCGCCCCCTTGCCGTCGCGCCGCGTATAGGCGCCGGTTCTCAGGTTCTCCTCGACCGTCAGGTGCCCGAAGCAGTGCCGCCCCTCCATCACCTGGATGACGCCCTTCTTCACGAGCGCTGCCGGGTCGAGATGCTGGACCCGCTCGCCGCGATAGAGGATGGAGCCCTTGGTGACCTCCCCGCGCTCGGAATGCAGCAGGTTCGAGATCGCCTTGAGCGTCGTCGTCTTGCCCGCGCCGTTGCCGCCGAGGAGAGCCGTGATCCCGCCTTCCTTCACGCTCAGCGAGACGCCCTTCAGCACGAGGATCACGTGGTTGTAGATCACCTCGATGTTGTTGACCTCGAGCAGCGTCTCGGCCTGCGTCTCGCTCGCGTCCAGCATGTCAGCCTTCCCTCGACCGGGGACGGCGCGCCGCGCCCTCCCTTCTTCTTGATGTAAATATCCGGACCGATCCCGGCAGCGGTCATCCGCGCCGCCGCCGGGTCAGGAGCGATCAGCCGCCCACGTTGCACTCTTCGTTCACCGGCCAGGGGGCGTTCGAGTCCGCGTATTCCTGCGCCGCCTGCTTCTCTAGCGCCGAGATCACCTCGGTTTCCGGCATCAGATGGTCGGACACCTTCTGGAACTGCTCCCCGTCCCATTCAAGCATCCATCCGCCCGAATGACCGGTATGGTCGGCGCAGGAGGTGGAGAACGGCGGGACCATACCCGTCATTCCGAGCTCCTCGAGGCGGGCGTCGGTGATCTCGAGGTTCTCGAGCCCCCAGCGCAGCTGCGTCGGCGTGATCTCGGCCTCGCCAAATTCCTCCTGCGCGGCGCGGATTCCCTCGGCGAGGATCATCGAGATGACGAGGCCGCGGTTGTAGAACACGCCCTGCATCTCCTCCTCGTTGGTCTGGCTGAGCCCCGCATCGATCACGTGCTCCTTGAGGTCCGCGATGAGCGGCGCCTCGAGGTTCGGATAGGACCACGAGATCGCCTTGTAGCCCGCGCCGTCCTCGCCAACGAGATTGAGATCCGCGTCATGGCTCGCCCACCAGACGCCGTAGAAGTTCTCCATGGGATACCGCGTCTTCACCGCCTCGGTGATGGCGCCGGCATTCATCGCACCCCAGCCCCACATGACGACGTAATCGGGGCGCTCGCGGCGGATCTGCAGCCACTGAGCCGACTGGTTCTGCATCTCCTTGAGGCCGACCGGGATCGGCAGCAGCTCAAAGCCCTTCTCCTCGGCCTTCGCCTCCATGAACGGCAGCGGCTCCTTGCCGAAGGGGTGGTCGAGGTGCAGGAAGGCCACCTTCTTGCCCTCGAGGTCGCCGTCCTCCTGCTCGATGTAGTTGAGGATCATCGACGCGCCGTCCCAGTAGGACGAGGGAATGTTGAACGCCCATTGGAAGACGCGCCCGTCAGCCATCGGCGAGAAGCCGTAGCCGGGCGCGAGGATCGGGATCTCGTCGACATTGGTCTTCGGCAGGACCTGAAGTGTGATGCCGGTGGACCAGGGCTGCGTGACGATCGCCCGCGCCTTGGTCTTCTCATAGCACTCGACGCCCTGCTCGGTGGAATAGCCCGTCTCGCATTCGTCGAAGTTGATCTTCACCCCGCCGATGCCGCCGTCACGCTCGTTGAGCAGGGTGAAGTAATCCGCCTGCCCGTTCATGAGCGGGATGCCCGTCGCCGCGAAGGGCCCGGTGCGATAGGCGAGGTTCGGGGCGTAGAGCTCCTGCGCCACGGCGCCCGTGGCCAGAAGCGCCGCCGCCGCGGCCAGTGTCGTCAGTCTCTTCATCGCTTTGTTCCTCCCTGTTCTCTTTTTAAGGCGCCGCCCCGTCAGTAGGGGAACGGCCACACGATGAGCTTTTCCCGGATCAGCGCCCAGAGCCGGGCGAGCCCGTGCGGTTCGATGATCAGGAAGAAGATGATGAGCGCGCCGACGATCATGACGTTCAGGTGCTCGACCGTCGCGGACGAGATCGGAATGCCGAGCGCGTTCGGCAGAAGGTTCAGCGCCACCGGCAGCCCGACGATCAGGATGGCCCCGAGGAAGTTGCCGAGGATCGAGCCGAGCCCGCCGATGATCGCAATGAAGAGAACCTGGAAGCTGAGCGGGATGTCGAAGACGTTGGGCTCCGCCGCACCCTTCCACATGAAGACGTACATCGCCCCGGCGACACCGACGACATAGGACGAGATGGCGAAGGCGGTGAGCTTGGACTTCATCAGGTTGATGCCGATGAGCTCCGCGGCGATGTCCATGTCCCGCGTCGCCTTCCACGTCCGTCCGAGATTGCCGCGGGTGAGGTTGATGCAGAGGAGGGTCATCAGCGTCACGACGCCCAGAACCAGGTAATACTGCGTGACCGACGCCGCCTGCGGCCCCGAGACCCAGAGTCCGAACATGTCGAGGTTCGGCACCTGGATCGCTCCGCTGGCGTTGTAGTTATAGAGCCACGCCCATTTCTCGAAGAGCCAGACGAGGAAGAACTGCGCCGCCAGCGTGGCGATCGCGAGATAGAACCCCTTGATGCGGAGCGAGGGAATGCCGAAGGCGACGCCGACGCCCGCGCTGAAGACACCCGCAAGCAGGATCGCCACCACCGGGTTCATCCACGGCATCAGGGTGACCATCTTGTAGCAGGCGTAGGCCCCCACCCCCATGAAAGCGCCGGTGCCGAGCGAGAGCTGCCCGGCATAGCCCGTCAGGATGTTGAGCCCCATTGCCGCCAGCGCGTAGATCAGCACCGGGATCAGCATGGTCTGGAAGGCGAACTCGCTCGCCGTCATCGGCAGTACGACCCATGCGAAGATCAGGATGACCCCGAGCAGGATCGCATCCTGCCGCACCGGGAACAGCGCCTGGTCCGCCTGGTAGCTCGTCTTGAACTGTCCCGCCGTGCGGTAGAGCATCTGGATCCTCCCTCGCCGGCGATTGCCGGCGTCCTTCCCTGCGGGCGCGTCGCCCGCCTGTCCGTCAGCGGCGCGCCCCGAAGACCGCTCCGAAGATACCGTCCCAACGCCCCGAGAGCTGCCAGTCCGCAAAGCCAGCGATGAGCCAGAGCGGGATCAGGGTGACGAGCCCGAAGACCGAACCGCCCCCTTGTGCAAAGCCCCAGAGCAACGCGATCGTGCCGAGCACGGCCACTGCCAGCATCACGCCCCGGAGCGCCTTGAGACTGCCCGTGTTCACCTCAGACCCTCTCGATGATCCGCTCGCCGAAGAGCCCCTGCGGCCGGAACAGCAGCACGATCAGCGCCAGCACGAAGGCGAACCAAGTCTCGGTGTTCCCGCCGAGAAGCGGCTGCCCCCAGTAGATCTCGAACACCTTTTCGAGAACGCCGATCATGAGGCCCCCGACGATGGCGCCCGTTATGCTCTCGAGCCCGCCCAGCATCAGGACCGGCAGCGCCTTGTAAGCGATGACCTCGAGCGCGAAGGAGACGCCCGCCCGGGCGCCCCAGGCAATGCCGGTGACGAGCGCGATGATCCCGGCGATGAACCACACCAGCACCCAGATCGTCTGAAGCGAGATGCCGACCGAAAGGGCCGCCTGATGATCGTCGCCGAGCGCCCGGATCGCCCGGCCCATGCGCGTGAAATTGAGGAATGCCAGCAGCGCGCAGACGAGCAGCGCCGCCACGATCACCACGGTCACGTCGAGCTGCTGCAGGATCAGCAGGCCTCCGAAGGGCTCGAACACGAAGTCGCCGGTCGGAATGCCGAGTTCCTCGGTGATCATGACCTTGTTCTCGCCGCCGAAGATGATCTCGCCGAAGCCGATCAGGAAGAGCGTGATCCCGATCGTCGCCATAAAGAGGATGATGTCCGGCTGCCCGACGAGTGGGCGCAGAACCACGCGCTCCACCGTGACCGCGAGCACGAACATGACGACGAGCGTCGCCGCCACCGCGATCCACGCCGGCAGGCCCGCAGCGTGTAGGCCGACGAGCGTCAGTGCCGCGAACACGACCATGATCCCCTGCGCGAAGTTGAAGATCCGGCTCGAGCGGTAGATCAGCACGAAACCGAGCGCGATCAGCGCGTAGAGGATGCCCGATACGAGCCCTTCCCAGAGAACCTGCATCAGGAAGTCCGGCGCCTCGATCATGTCCGCGAAAGGGGCCACGAAAACGTCGTAGATCATCTGTCCTCCAAAGCTCCCGGATCGCCGCTCAATGCGGCACCCCCAGATAGGCGTCGATCACGTCCTGGCTGCGCCGCACCTCGTCGGGCACGCCATCGCCGATCTTCCTGCCGTAATCCATCACGACGACGCGGTCCGAGAGGTCCATGACCACGCCCATGTCGTGCTCGATGAGGCAGATCGTCGTGCCGAACTCGTCGTTCACGTCGAGAATGAAGCGGGACATGTCCTCCTTCTCCTCGACGTTCATGCCCGCCATGGGCTCGTCGAGCAGCAGGAGCGACGGCTCGGCGGCGAGAGCCCGCGCCAGTTCGACCCGCTTCTTGAGACCGTAGGGCAGCCGCCCGACCGGCGTCTTGCGGATGTTCTGGATTTCGAGGAAGTCGATCACCCGCTCGACTTTCTCGCGGTTCTCCATCTCCTCATCGCGGGCGCGGCCGAACCACAGCGCCTGCGACAGCGTCCCGGCATGCATATGCGTCAGCCGTCCTGTCATGACGTTGTCGAGCACCGTCATCCCCTCGAAAAGAGCAATGTTCTGGAACGTCCGCGCGACGCCCATCCGGGCGACCTCGTACGGTTTCATCGCCGGGCGCCGCTCGCCGCGATAGAGCACCTCGCCCTCGCTCGGCGTGTAGAAGCCCGAGATGATGTTCAGCATCGAGGACTTGCCGGCGCCGTTCGGGCCGATGATGGCGCGGATCTCGCCCTCCCGGATGTCGAAGGATATGCCGTTGATCGCGACCACGCCGCCGAAGCGCAGCGTGATGTTCCGCATCTCCATCAGCACGCCGCCGATCTGCCGCCCGTCCGCGGTCACGTACCCTTCGGTATCCTTCACGCCGCCCTGTCCTTATTCACCGCAACACGCATCACGCCCCCGGCGGGATGGCGGGTGGGGTGTCGCCGAAGGCGCACGTCACCCGTCATTCCGCCGCCTCACGCACCGGCGCCACGACCGGCGCCGTTCTCGCGTCGCGGATCTGGAGCGTCGCCCGGATCCTGCCCTTGCGCCCGTCCTCGTAGGTCACTTCCGTCTCGGTGTAGATCTCGTCCGAACCGTCGTAGAGCGCAGCGACCAGGTCCGCGAACTTCTCGGCGATGATCTTGCGGCGCACCTTGCGGGTCCGCGTCAGCTCGCCGTCGTCGGCATCAAGCTCCTTGTGCAGCACAAGGAACCGATGCACCTGGCACCCCGACAGCATCTCGTCATTCGCCACGCTCGCATTCGTCTCCTCGACATTGGCCTGGATCATGTCGAGCACCTGAGGGTGCTGCGCCAGTTCCTGATAGGACGCGTAGGCGATGTTGTTTCGCTCGGCCCAGTTCCCGACCGCGGTCAGGTCGATGTTGATGAAGGCACAGCAGCGCTCGCGCCCTGCGCCGAAGACCACCGCCTCGAGGATGTTGGGATAGAACTTGAGCTTGTTCTCCACGTATTTCGGCGCAAAGAGCGCGCCGTCCGCCATCTGGCCCACGTCCTTGGCCCGGTCGATGATCCGCAGGTGGCCTGAGCCTTCCTCGATGAAGCCCGCATCCCCCGTCGCGACCCAGCCCTCGGCATCCTTGGTGTCGGCGGTCGACGAGGCGTTCTTGTAATACTCGACGAAGGTCCCCGGCGAGCGGTAGAAGACCTCGCCGGTCTCGCCGATCTTCAGCTCCACCCCGGGAGAGGGCACCCCGACCGTGTCCGAGCGCACCTCGCCGTCCGGCTGCTGGGTGATGAAGACCGAGGCCTCGGTCTGCCCGTAGAGCTGTTTGAGGTTGATGCCGAGAGCGCGGTAGAAATCGAAGATCTCGGGCCCGATCGCCTCGCCCGCCGTATAGCCCACGCGGATGCGGCTGAACCCGAGCGTATTCTTCAGCGGCCCGTAGACCAGAACCTCGCCGAGCGCGTATTTCGCCCGGTCTGCCGCGCTGACGGGCTTGCCGTCGAGCAGGTCCGGTCCGACACGCCGCGCGTGATCGAGGAAATGCCGGAACATGCGCCGCTTCGGTGCGCCCGCGTCCTCCATGCGGATCATGATCTGCGTAAGCTGCGTCTCGAAGACCCGCGGCGGCGCAAAATAGTAGGTCGGCGCGATCTCCCGCAGGTCGGTCATCATCGTGTCCGCGCTCTCGGGGCAGTTCACGCAGAACCCCGCCCAGTAGGCCTGACCGATCGAGAAGATGAAGTCCCCGACCCACGCCATCGGCAGATAGGCGAGCACCTCCTCGGCCTCGGTCAGGTGATCGAACCCGGCCGAGGCTTTCGCGGTCTCGATGATGTTGCGGTTCGAGAGCACTACGCCCTTCGGCTTTCCGGTGGTGCCCGAGGTGTAGAGCATGACGCAGGTGTCGTCGTAGCCGAGGCCGCTCCATCGCGCCGCGAGGTCCTGCGCCCGGGCATTTCGCGCGGCGCGGCCCCTCCTCTGGACCTCGGCAAAGGACGTCAGGTGATCATGTCCGTATTTCCGCATCCCGCGCGGATCGAGATAGACGAGCTGCTCGAACTGATGCAGTCCCTCGGCGACCTCCATGACCTTGTCGACCTGCTCCTGGTCGCCCGCGATCACGAAGCGGGCACCGCAATGGTCGAGAACGTAGGCCATCTCGTCCGCGACGCTGTCCTGATAGAGCGGCACCGGAATTGCGCCGACCATCTCGGCGGCGACCATCGACCAGTAGAGATAGGGGCGGTTGCGGCCGATGATCGCGACGAAATCGCCCTTTTTGGCCCCCAATTCGAGGAGGCCGAGCGCAAGTGCCTCGACCTCCTCGGCAGTCTCAGACCAGGTCCAGCTCTGCCAGATCCCGTATTCCTTCTCGCGATAGGCCGGACGATCGGCGAACCGCTCCGCATTGCGCTTCAGCAACGCAGGAATGGAGCGCAGATTCCCTGCGTCTCGGGCCTCGTCCGCCAACCGTCTGTCCTCCCTGATGCTCCGCACCCCGCGTTCGGGGAGTCCTCCCGGAGCATATCGTTGATCTCGCCGCTTCGGCGCTACCGCATCATGCAGTGTCGGGGACGCGGGTCAACGATTGTGTTGAGGCATCGCGATACAGACCGCGATGCCCCGAGGCCACGCGGCGGGGTCACCGCGTGCCGGCCGTCTCCGTCAGCAGCGATTGTATCTCGCCTCGCATCTCGATCAGTTCGTCGCGATGACGGCTGCCGTTCAGCGCGTTGATGGCCTCGTCGAAAGCCTCGATCACGTGATCCTCGCCCTCGCGGACGCGGTGCATGACATCGGCGTCGATCTCGTCGACGAGCGATCGGAGCGAGACGACCGTACGGTTCACCGTCGCGAAGAGACTGCCGCTGTCGTCCGCATCGCCCCCCATCGCGGTGATGATGGCCGAGATGCGCTGAATGTGCTGATGGTGGGTTTCGCGGAACTTGAGCGGAACCGGTCGGAACTCGGGCTCGGCCTTGTCCACCATCACCTCGAAGCCCGCCTTGGCATCGACGACGCGGTTCAGCAGCTCCTGAACCTTCTCGATCTGGGTATCCATCTCTGCGCCTCCTTGCGCGTGAAGATCGCAGGAAGAACGAGGCTCCGCGCGGCGGCGTTCCCCTGCGCGCGGAGCTTGCGCGGGCTCCCGCCAGTCGCCGCCGCGGCTCCGTGCGGCCGGATGCGGCAGCGACCCGGGGCCCTCGGAGCATGCCTCAGAGTTCGCCCGCGCCCTTACTCCGCCGCGAGGCGTTCCGATGCCGCGGCCTCGACACGGACGGCCGAATACTTGAATTCAGGGATCTTGCCGAACGGATCGAGCGCAGAGTTGGTAAGGATGTTCGCCGCCGCCTCGACATAGGCGAAGGGCAGGAAGACCATGTCCGGCGCGACATTGCGGTCCGCCCGCGCCATGACGTCGAGCGCGCCGCGCCGCGTCGTCAGGCGCACCATCCCGCCCGGCGCGACGCCGAGCTTGCGCAGGGTCGAGGGGTGGAGGGAGCAGTTCGCCGCGGGCTCGACCGCATCGAGCACGCTCGCCCGCCGGGTCATCGAGCCCGTGTGCCAATGCTCGAGCTGCCGTCCCGTCGTCAGGATCATGGGATAGCTCTCGTCGGGTACCTCGGCGGGCGGCGTCACCCGGGCGGGCGTGAACCGAGCGCGGCCGGCGCGCCGCGGGAAGCCGTCGCCAAAGACCACCTCCTGCCCGGGATCGTCGGGGCCGCGGCAGGGATAGGTGACCGCGCCTTCGGCCTCAAGCCGCGTCCACGTGATGTGGTGGAGCGAGAACATCGACATCTTCATCTCGTCGAAGACCTCGCGCGGATGCGTGTAGTCCCAGTCGAGCCCGAGCCGCCGCGCCATGTCGACCACGATGCGCCAGTCCTCGCGCGCCTCTCCCGGGGATGGCACGGCGGGGCGCACCATCTGGACCTGACGGTTGGTGTTTGTCACCGTGCCGGTCTTTTCGGGCAGCGCCGCGGCGGGCAGGATCACGTCGGCGAACATCGCCGTCTCCGTCAGGAAGATGTCCTGTACGACGAGGTGATCGAGCTTCGAGAGCGCCTTTCGGGCGTGGGAGACGTCCGGATCCGACATCGCGGGGTTCTCGCCGAGGACGTACATGCCCCGGATCTCGCCACGATAGGCGCGGTCGATGATCTCGACGACCGTGAGGCCGGGCGTCGCGTCGATCTCGGTGCCCCGCCAGATGTGTCGGAAGAGGTCGCGCACCTCTGCATCGGTCACGGCCTGATAATCCGGCATCACCTGTGGAATGAGGCCCGCGTCCGATGCGCCCTGCACGTTGTTCTGGCCGCGCAGCGGATGCAGGCCCGTACCCGGTCGGCCGACATGGCCGCAGAGCAGCGCGAGCGAGATGAGGCAGCGCGAATTGTCGGTGCCGTGAATGTGCTGCGAAATGCCCATGCCCCAGAAGATCATCCCCGCGCGCGCATCGGCGAAGGCCCGTGCCACCTCGCGGATCGTCTCCGCGTCGATGCCGCAGAGATCGGCCATGCGGTCCGGCGTGAAGGCCCGGATGTGGTCGCGGAATTCGAAGAAGCCCTCTGTGAAGCCCTCGATGTATTGCCGGTCGTAGAGCTTTTCCTCGACGATCACGTTCATGATCGCATTCAGCAGCGCGACATCGGTTCCCGGGCGGAACTTCATATTCTTCCAGGCGTGCCGCTCGAGCCCGCCCTGCCCGCGCGGATCCATCACCACGAGCTTGCCGCCATTCTTGGCGAACTGTTTGAAGAAGGTCGCGGCGACCGGATGGTTCTCGGTCGGATTGGCGCCGATGATGATCGCGATGTCGGCGTTCTCGATCTCGTTGAAGCTGGCGGTTACTGCGCCGCTCCCGACGTTCTCCATCAACGCCGCGACTGAGGACGCATGGCAGAGGCGGGTGCAGTGATCGACGTTGTTGTGCTTGAAGCCCTGCCGGATGAGCTTCTGGAAGAGATAGGCCTCCTCGTTCGTGCACTTGGCCGAGCCGAAGCCCGCGACGCTCTTGCCGCCGTAATAGGAGCGAAGGTCAGCGAGCCCGTGCGCGGCGCGGTCGAGTGCCTCTTCCCAGGTCGCCTCGCGGAAATGCGTCCAGGGATTTGCGGGATCGACGTCGAGATCCTTGGACGGCGCATCGTCCCTCCGCACCAGCGGTTTCGTCAGCCGGTGGGGGTGGTGGATGTAGTCGAAGCCGAAACGGCCCTTGACGCAGAGGCGGCCTTCGTTGGCGGGACCGTTGATGCCCTCCACGTATTTCACCTTGCCATCCTTGACCTTGACGGAAACCTGACAGCCGACGCCGCAGAACGGGCAGATGCTCTTGGCCTCGCTGTCGTAATCGGCGCGGTCGCCGACCTGATGCTCGTCGACCACGCTCGCCGGCATCAGAGCCCCTGTCGGGCAGGCCTGCACGCATTCGCCGCAGGCGACGCAGGTGGATTGCCCCATCGGGTCGTCGAAATCGAAAACGGGAAGCGCGTTGTGGCCCCGGTTCGCCATGCCGATGACGTCGTTGACCTGAACTTCGCGGCACGCGCGGACGCAGAGATTGCACTGGATGCAGGCGTCGAGATTGACGCGCATCGCGACGTGGCTGTCGTCGAGCAGGGGGATCTGCTCGGCCTTCATGGCGGGGAAGCGGCTCCCGGTCACGCCCTGCGCATCGGCCATGTCCCAGAAATGGCTGGAACGGTCGTGCGAGGCGTCGCGCTGCGGCTGATCGGCCATCAGCATCTCGACCACCATCCTCCGCGCCTGGGTCGCACGGCCGCTGTCCGTCGTCACGACCATGCCGTCCTTCGGCTCTCTGATGCAGGAGGCGACGAGGTTCCGCTCACCCTCGACCTCGACCATGCAGGCGCGGCAATTGCCGTCGGGGCGGTAGCCGGGCTCGGGCCGGTGGCAGAGATGCGGGATCTTCAGACCCTGTCCATGCGCCACGTCCCAGATGGTCTGGCCGGGTTCGGCGACGGCGTCTCGTCCGTCGAGCGTGAAGCGGATCGTGTCGGACATGGGAAAGCGCCTCCCTGCGCGTTTGCCCCCTTCTATCGGCGGCGGCCCCGCGCCGCGATCAATTCCGACATCCTGCCGGGATTTTGCGCCGCTCCGGCTTCCTATCGGCGGCACCGTTCCGCGCAGCGGCACGGAGAGCGTCTCGGACGCGGCAAAAGCGGCCGGGTGCCGCAAGCGTGCCACGCGTGCGAAAGACGCCGCAACACCGACAAATGGCTGCAGTCAAGACGGGATTAGGGCTTTCTCAAGATCTCGGTGCGAGGCTTGCGTGGAGGAAACAATGCCTTCGGGGGCGCATCATGTCACGACACGACACTGCCCGGATTCTCTATGTCGAGGCATCTGCCACCTGCCAGGCGACGCTCAGGCGTCTGGTCGCTCTCATCGATGCGCGGTCCGAGGTCGTATGCGCGGGGTCGATAGCAGAGGCGAAGGCGCTCCTTGCGGCCATGCCGGTCGACATGATCCTTCTCGACAATGCCCTGCCCGACGGGCGAGGCGCGGATTTCGCTATGGAAATCGCGTCGGATCTGCGTTTTGCCGGAACCCCTCTCGCCCTGCTGTCTGATTGGCCGTCGCCGTTCATGTACGCCAAGGCCAAGGCCGCGCGGGCGCTCGCTGTGCTGCCCAAGGACGAGGTCAACGTCGCGGCCCTGCGCCAGCTGCTGGGCGCAGCCGGCATCGTGCCGCCGCGCCCGGACGAGGGGCGCGACGGTCGGTTTGCGCCTGTTCCGGTCAGGCGACGTCGAACTGCAGCGGCTTGATTTGCCGGAACATGCCGGTGTCGTGCAGCTTTTTGATGACGTCGTCCGGAACGCGGTCGTCCACGTAGAGGAGTGCGATGGCCTCGCCCTTCGCCGCCTTCCGGCCGAGGGTGAAGTTGGCGATGTTCACGCCGTTCGAGCCCATTGTGTTGCCGAGTGTGCCGATGATGCCCGGCACGTCCTCGTTCGTGGTGTAGAGCATGTGGCGCCCGATCTCGGCATCGATGTTGATGCCCTTGATCTGGATGAAGCGCGGCTTGCCGTCCGAGAACACCGTGCCGGCGATCGAGCGCTCGCGCTTGTCGGTGACGACGGTCACCTTGATGTAGCCCTCGAACGCGCCAGACTGAGCCTGGTTGGTGGTCGAGATCTTGACCCCCCGCTCCTTCGCGATGAGCGGCGCCGAGACCATGTTCACCTCGGGATTGATGCTCTTCATGATGCCCGCGATCACCGAGCAGTTGAGCGCCTCGAGGTTCATCTCGGACGCCTGCCCGTCGTAGAGGATGTTGATCGCCTTGATCGGCTCGTCGGTCATCTGACCGATGAAGTTGCCGAGATGGTCGCTGAGCTTGATCCACGGCCCCATGATCTTGGCCTCCTCGGCGGTCACCGAGGGCATGTTGAGCGCGTTGGTCACGGCACCGGTCAGCAGGTAGTCGGCCATCTGCTCGGCCACCTGCAGGGCGACGTTCTCCTGCGCCTCGGTCGTCGCAGCACCGAGATGGGGCGTGCAGACCACGTTCGGCAGACCGAAGAGCGGGTTCTCCGTCGCGGGCTCCTCGGCGAAGACGTCGAAGGCCGCGCCGGCCACGTGGCCCGACTTCAGCAGATCCGCCAGCGCCTCTTCATCGACGAGGCCGCCGCGGGCGCAGTTGATGATCCGGACGCCCTTCTTGGTCTTCTCGAGGTTCTCGCGCGAGAGGATGTTGGCGGTCTGGTCGGTCTTCGGCACGTGCAGCGTGATGAAGTCCGAGCGCTTGAGAAGCTCGTCGAGCTCGACCTTCTCGACGCCCATCTTGTCGGCCTTCTCCTGGCCGAGGAAGGGATCGTACGCGATGACCTTCATGCGCAGGCCGCGGGCGCGGTCGCAGACGATGCCGCCGATATTGCCCGCGCCGATCACGCCGAGCGTCTTGCCGGTCAGCTCGGTGCCCATGAAGCGGGACTTCTCCCACTTGCCGGCATGGGTCGAGGCGGAGGCCTCGGGGATCTGCCGCGCGACCGCGAACATCATCGCGATGGCGTGCTCGGCGGTGGTGATCATGTTGCCGAAGGGCGTATTCATCACGATGATGCCACGCTTCGAGGCCTCGTCCTTGTCGATGTTGTCGGTGCCGATGCCGGCGCGGCCGATGACCTTCAGGTTGCCCGCGTTCTCGAGGATCTTGGGCGTGACCTTGGTGGCCGAACGGATGGCGAGGCCGTCGTAATCGCCGATCACCTCGGCGAGCTTGTCCTTGTCCTTGCCGAGGTCGGGCTGGAAGTCGACCTCAATACCGCGATCCTTGAAGATCTGGATGGCAGCTTCGGAGAGCTTGTCGGAAATGAGCACACGGGGAGCCATGGGCGGAGTCCTTTCGGAAGCGATACTTGTATCTCGGGGAGGAAGGCCGGAGCGCCGCCAGGGGCGCTCACGGCCGGTATCCTTGTGCGATCAGGCGGCCTGTGCCTGCGCGTCGAGTTCGGCGTGGAAGGCCCACTCGACCCACGGCATCAGCGCCTCGACATCGGCCGTCTCGACCGTGCCGCCGCACCAGATCCGGAGACCCGCCGGCGCGTCGCGATAGGCGCCCACGTCGAGCGCAACGCCCTCGGCCTCGAGCCGCTTCTGCACCGCCTTGGCGAATGCGCTCGCATCGGCGATCCGTCCATCGGTGAACTTGAGGCACACGGACGTGTTCGAGCGCGTCGCCGGATCCTCGGCGAGGTTGGCGATCCAGTCGCGGCTCTCGCAGAAATCCCAGACGGCCTGCGCGTTGGCGTCGGCCCGCTGCATGAGGCCGGTCAGCCCGCCCACCGAGCGCGCCCAGTCGAGCGCGACGAGGTAATCCTCGACGCAGAGCATCGACGGCGTGTTGATCGTCTCGCCCTTGAAGATGCCCTCGTTGAGCTTGCCGCCCTTGGTGAGCCGGAAGATCTTGGGCAGCGGCCAGGCTGGAGTGTAGCTCTCGAGCCGATCGATGGCGCGGGGCGAGAGGACGATCACGCCATGCGCCGCCTCGCCGCCGAGCACCTTCTGCCAGGAGAAGGTGACCACGTCGAGCTTGTCCCAAGGCAGGTCCTGCGCGAAGGCGGCGGAGGTCGCGTCGCAGATCGTCAGGCCCTCACGGGTCTCGGGAATCGCGTCGCCGTTCGGCATCCGCACGCCGGACGTGGTGCCGTTCCAGGTGAAGACTACGTCGGTGTTCCAGTCGATCGCGGTCATGTCGGGCAGCTGGCCGTAATCGGCCTCGACCACATCGGCGTCGATCTTCAGCTGCTTCACGCAATCGGTGACCCAGCCCGCGCCAAAGCTCTCCCATGCGACCATCGTGGCTTTGCGCTCGCCCAGCAGCGACCACATCGCCATCTCGACGGCGCCGGTATCAGAGGCGGGCACGATGCCGACACGGTAGCCTTCGGGGATCTGCAGAAGCTCGCGGGTGCCGTCGATCGCAGCCTTGAGCTTGGACTTGCCCACGCTCGCGCGGTGCGACCGCCCGAGGGGCGCGTCGTTCAGCATGTCGAGGGAAAAGCCGGGGATCTTGGTGCAGGGGCCCGAGGAGAAACGCGGGTCCGCCGGCCGCACGGCCGGTCTTTCGATATTCGTCATGTCGCTAACCTTACAGATAGTCGCCCCTCGTTGGGGAGGGGTGTCCCACCGCCGCAGATACGGGCCCCGCCCCGGTTCCACAAGCGCGAAAATGCCGCTACGAGGCGCTGGCGCACCGGATCCTGACATCCCGTGTCGCCGATCGGAAACTTGTCCCCGCTCCGGAGCCCTGCCCCCATGTACACCGCCACGCTCATCGCCCGACCCGGATCGCTTGACCCCGCGCTCGTCCATGCGCTGCGCGATGCCTGGGGCGGGGGCGAGGCGCTCTGGCTCTCCGCTGACGAGGCGGCGGAGTTCTCGCTGGACGAGATCCCCTCGAACCGGTGGGATGTCTGGTCGGACCTGCAGGGACAGGGCGCTGATCTTGTCATCCAGCCGACCGCGGGCCGGCGCAAGAAGATGCTGCTAGCGGACATGGATTCGACGATGATCCGGCAGGAATGCATCGACGAGCTGGCCGAGGAAGCGGGCGTCGGCGCGCGCGTGAAGGAGATCACCCAGCGCGCCATGAACGGCGAGCTCGATTTCGAGGGCGCGTTGACCGAGCGCGTGGCGCTGCTGGCCGGATTGCCCGAGAGCATCGTGGACAAGGTCATCGCCGAACGGATCGAACCCATGCCCGGGGGAAAGCAGCTTGTCGCGACGATGAAGGCGCAAGGTGCCCATGCGGCCCTCGTCTCGGGCGGGTTCACGGCCTTCACCGCGCGCATCGCCGAGGAGATCGGCTTTCACGAGCACCGCGCCAATACGCTTATCGGGCGGAACGGCACCCTGACGGGCGAGGTGGCCCGCCCCATCCTCGGCCGCGAAGCCAAGGTGCAGGCGCTGGAGGAGATCACCGCACGGCTCGGGATCGCCGAGGCGGACGTGATCGCGGTCGGGGACGGCGCGAACGATCTCGGCATGCTGGAGCGGGCCGGGACGGGCGTCGCGCTCCATGCCAAGCCCTCGGTGCAGGAGGCCTGCGAGGTGCGCGTGAATCACGGCGACCTCACCGCGCTTCTGTTCCTCCAGGGCTACGCGCGCGCCGATTTCGCCCCGAGCTGAGCGAGCGCCGGCGCGGGCCGGATCTCTCCGGTCACGAGGCCGCGGCGATTGACGATCTCGGGCGCCATGAAGCGCTGCACGTCGGGATGCCGCTCATCGAGTACGCCGAGCCCGACGAGCACCGCCGCAATGGCACTTTCTGCCGCCCGCGTCGCGCCGTCGGCCACTTTCACGGCAATGCCGAGGCCGCGTTCGGGCAGGATCGCGACGAAGAAGCCCTCGGCGCCGAACTTGAGCGCCGCGGGCTCTTGCGCCGCCTGCATCAGGAGCGTGCAGGCGCGGCCCTCTCCCGCCACCTCCACCGGATGCGAGATCATCGCCTGGACGAGCCGCGCCGCCGCCCGGCTGAACGTATCGTCCCGCGTGTGAGCGGTAGCGAAAACCGACATGGCGCGGGCCATCCCCTCCATCGAGGCGGCGAAGTTCGGGGCCGAGCAGCCGTCGATGCCGAAGCCCGGGCTTGACGCTCCGGTGGCCTCCTCGAAGGCGTCGAGCGCCGCCTTCTGTACCGGGTGATCGGGCTCCTGGTACTCCGAACCGCCGCCGAGGCGCCGGTTCAGCGTGAGGAAACCGGCATGCTTGCCCGAGCAGTTGTTGTGCAGCTGCGAGGGCGCCTCGCCCCGCCGGATCATCTCCAGCTTCAGCTCCTTGTCCCGCGAGGGTTGCGTCCCGCAGCGCAGGTCGGCCTCAGACAGCCCGAGCCCCGACAGCCAGTCCGCGACGGCCCCCACGTGCAGCGGCGCACCCTCGTGGCTCGCGCAGGCGAGCGCGAGGTGCCGGTCCGTCAGTGCCGCCTCATCCGCGGCGCCGGACATCACCAGGGGCAGCGCCTGGATCATCTTCGCCGAGGACCGGGGCAGCACGACCGTCCCGGGCGCGCCGAGCGCCGCGATCGTGCCGCCATCCGGCCCCGCGACGACCACGTGGCCGGCATGTTCCGATTCGGCCAATGGACCGCGCCAGATTTCTGCGATGGGAACTGCACCTGAGAGCATGTCTTCGGTCCTCACGTCTCGGCGAGACTTTGCTTGAAGGGGGTTTTCGCCCGCCGTGAATTCGCGCTAGGTTCTGCGCCGTCGACACGCGGTCGCGAGAAGCATAGACCGCGGCGGACCGGACGCAAGCCGGGACGATTGAGGTTCAGGACGGCTGGAGGCTGTTGCATGATTTTCAGGGGAGCTGGCGCTCTACTCGGGCTCGCGCTGACCGTGGCCGCAGGCATCGGACCGGCGGCCGCGCAGGATGGCTCGAGCGACAACCGCGTCGATGCCATGACCGACTGGTCGGTCTTCGAAGGTACCGACCCTCGGGAATGCTGGGCGGTAACCACCTACAAGGAGAGCGTGAACACCAAGGACGGCCGCGAGGTCGCCGTGAACCGCGGGGAAATCCTGCTCATGGTGTTCTACCGTCCCGGCAACGAGGTCCAGGGCCAGGTGGCGTTCACGGGCGGCTATCCCTTCGCGGAGGGCGAGGCCGTCACGATCGATATCGGCGGATCGCAGTTCGAGCTCTTTACCGAAGGCGACTGGGCCTGGCCCGCGACGCCCCAGGACGACGGCAAGATCGTCACCGCCATGAAGCGTGGGGCAGACGCTGTCGTCACCGCGCAATCCTCGCGCGGCACCCAGACCAAGGATACCTTCTCCCTGCTCGGCTTCACCGCGGCGGTCGAGGACGCAGAGCGCCGTTGCTCGACGGAAGAGGCTGACAGCTCGAGCGGCTGACGCCGAGCCTTGGCAGCGAAACGATTACGGGCGGAGCTGCGCGCTTCGCCCTTTTGTCTTTGCGTCAAGCCCCCACATGGTGTACGGACCCGGCTTCGATTTGGGAGCGCATGATATGACCGCCACCGCACCGATCACGCAAGACCTCGTCACGATCCCCCGGAAGACCCCGGAGGGGCCGCTGAACCTCGTCGGGTTGACGCGCGAGGGTATGACGTCCGCCTTTCTCGACGCCGGAACGCCCGAGAAGCAGGTCAAGATGCGCGTGAACCAGGTCTGGCAGTGGATCTATTACTGGGGCGTGCGCGACTTCGCCGACATGACGAATCTTTCGAAGGACTACCGCCTCATGCTGGCGGAGAACTTCAGGATCGAGCTGCCGGAGCTGGTCTCCCGCGGGGTCTCGGCCGACGGCACACGCAAGTACCTCGTCCGCATCGCGGGGGGGCACGAGGTCGAAGTCGTCTACATTCCCGAAAGCGACCGCGGCACCCTCTGCGTCTCGAGCCAGGTGGGCTGCACCCTGACATGCTCATTCTGCCACACGGGCACCCAGAAGCTCGTCCGCAACCTCACCCCCGGCGAGATCGTCGGTCAGGTCATGCTGGTGCGTGACGATCTGGGCGAATGGCCCGAGCGCGGCGGCCCGAAGGACGAAACGCGACTTCTGTCGAACATCGTGCTGATGGGCATGGGCGAGCCGCTCTACAATTTCGACAACGTCCGCGACGCGATGAAGATCGTGATGGACGGCGAAGGCATCTCTCTCTCGCGCCGCCGGATCACGCTCTCGACCTCGGGGGTCGTGCCCGAGATTGCCCGCTGCGCCGAGGAAATCGGCTGCATGATGGCAGTCTCGTTCCACGCCACGACCGACGAGGTACGAGACAAGCTCGTGCCGATCAACAAGAAGTGGAACATCGAGACGTTGCTCGGAGCCCTCAAGGAATATCCGCGCCTGTCGAACTCCGAGCGAATCACCTTCGAATACGTGATGCTGAAGGACGTGAACGACAGTGACGCCGACGCCAGGCGGCTGGTGAATCTGATCCGCGGCATTCCCGCAAAGATCAACCTCATCCCGTTCAACGAATGGCCCGGCGCACCCTACGAGCGCTCGGACTGGAGCCGGATCGAGGCCTTCGCCGACATCATCTACAAGGCCGGCTATGCTTCGCCGATCCGGACACCGCGCGGCGAGGACATCATGGCCGCGTGCGGCCAGCTCAAATCGGCGACCGAACGCGCGCGCAAGTCCCGCCGCCAGATCGAGACCGAAGCCCACCAGGGCTGAGGCGACCTGACAAGCTTGGATGCGGGCAAAACGCTCGGTTACGGACGTCTTTCGCCGCTCTGCGTCACAGCGAATAATCCCAGGGCGCGGCCACCATGCGGTAACCCTCGCCCTCCCTCGCGACGTTCGCGACGCCGGGAAAGCCGATATGCGATCCCGCGACGCGCAAGCGGTCGGTCGCCACACGATCAAGAATCTGCTGCCGCGTCGCCACGGCCTGATCGGGGTCGACGTCGAAGCCGATGGCGACGTCCGGCCGCGCGAACTGTACCGGCGTGACGTGGACGATGTCCGCCCATATGAGCAGCTGCGCATCACCGGACGAGACCATGAAACCGGTATGTCCGGGCGTATGGCCGGGAAGAGGCAGCGCGGTGACCCCGGACGCGACGCTGGCCTCGCCCTCGAAGGTCGTGAGATTGTCCGAATAGGCCGACAGAACGTTCTGAGCCAGCTTCATGAAATCGAGCACCATTTGAGGCTGGCCCGAGAAATTCGCCTCGTCCGACCAGAAGGCGCGCTCCGTCTCGCTGACCATGAACTCCGCCTGCGGGAAGGCCGGGCCGCTTTCGTTCAACATGCCCGCCACGTGATCGGGGTGCAGATGGGTCGCGATCAGCTTGGTTACCGAGGCGGGATCGATGCCCGCCGCCTCAAGGTTGCCGCCAAGCTGGCCGAGCGTGTCGCCCATCGCGCCGGCCGCGCCGGCGTCGATCAGGATGGTCTCGTCACCCGTCTGGATGGCAAATGCGTTGACCGCTGCGGTGAAGGTCTCGGGGTCGTGGAACTGCTCTGCCATCAGGGTGTCGTAACCCGAGGCGTCGATGCCGATGAGGGCGTCCGGCCCGATATGCAGTCCCCCGTCGCCGAGGCAGGTGACGATGATGTCGCCCACGGAAAAGCGCTGGACCGCCGGGACCTGCCCGGTTGTGGCGCCATGCGATGCGGCGAGAACGGGGAGGGAACCCGCGGCCATTCCGAGGCCGGCGAGCGGCGCCGTGGCCAGAAAGTGACGTCGATGCATCTCTGCGATTCCTGAACGGTGGATGAAACTGGCACGATCCTACCCCAGACCCCGTGTCGGCATTGCGACTTTTTTCACGAGAGTGTTTGTGGGGCCGAACCTTGAGGAGGACGGCGCAAAAATGGCCGACAGCGATCCCATCACCGGCCTCAGCCTGCCCCGCGGCGCGCGAGTGGGACTGCTCGGAGGATCCTTCAATCCCGCGCATGAGGGCCACGCGCATATCACCCGCGAGGCGCTAAAGCGGTTCGGGCTCGACAGGGTGGTCTGGCTGGTCTCGCCCGGCAACCCGCTGAAAGCGAGGGGCCCCGCGCCGCTCGAGGAGAGGATGGCGGCCGCGCGTCGCGTAATGCGGCATCCCCGGGTCATCGTCAGCGATGCCGAAACTCGGCTCGGCACCCGGCATACCGCCCAGACGCTTGAACGGCTTCGCGGGCTGCATCCGAGCGTGCGCTTCGTCTGGCTGATGGGCGCCGACAACCTGCGACAGCTGCACCGCTGGGAGAATTGGCGCTCGATCATGGATCAGGTGCCGGTAGGGGTCCTCGCGCGACCGGGAGACCGGATGTCGGCGCAGACGTCGGTCGCGTCCCGCGTCTATACCTCTGCCCGGATCGGACAGGCCGCGTCGCATCTTCTGCCGCTGATCGCGTCTCCGGCGTGGTGTTTTCTCAACGTTCCGATGATGGATGTCAGCTCGTCCGCGATCCGGGCGACCGGTGGATGGACCGCAGGCTAAGATCCGAGATCACGCGCCCCGGACCGCAGCGCCCTGCCCGAAGCTCGCCCGGCCAGCGCGGGCCGAGGCGACACCCGCGCCGATGACGAGCGCGAGCCCCGCCCAGGTGAGCGCGTCCGGCAGATCTCCGAATATCGTCCAGCCGAGCGCCGTCGCCGCGATCAGCTGGAAATAGACGAGCGGGGCGAGCCCGGACCCCGTCCCGATGCGGTAGGCCATCAGCAGGAGCAGATTGCCCGCCATCGAGAAGAGCCCCGAGACCAGCAGAAGCCCCGACGCTGCGCCCCCGATCTGCTGCGGGGCGAATGCGGCTCCCGGGGCCAGGAGAACAGCCCCGGCCACAAGCTGGGTGAGCAGGAGAGACCGGGCCGGTGCCAGCCCTGACAACGCGCGCGACGCGGTCAGGAAACTGCCGTAGAAGAGCCCCGCAAGGAAGGCAAAGCCGAGCCCCGGGGCCGCGCCGAACCCCGGGCGCACGACCAGCAGAACGCCCGCAAAACCGACCGCCATGAGCGCGCAGCGCAGTACCGTCACGCGTTCGTGCAGAAAGACCGCCGAGAGGACGAAGCTCACGATCGGGCCAACGAAGAACGCGGCGAAGACCGACGCGATCGGCGCGGTCGACAGGGCGATCTGGATCGAGGTGATCCCGCACGCCATGAGGGCGCCCCGTCCCCAGACCCGCCAGTCGCGAAAGAGCGCGGCCGTTCCACGCGGCACGAACGGCAGGACGGCCAGAGTGCCGACGGCAAACCGGGCCCACGCGACGAAGACAGGGGAATAGCCCATCTCCGAGGTCAGGACCTTGGCCGCGGCGTCGCCCGAGGGGATGAAGGACATTGCGATGAACATCAGCGCGACCGCGCGCCACACCGGAGAAGCGGCGCTCACCGCAAATTACCTGCGTGGAACGGCCAGCAGATGCTTGTCCCACTGGCCGAGCTGCGGTTAACTCCGCCCATGAATTTGCCCTTGTCCCGCCGTTCATTCCTTGCCGCGTTGGCCGCCTCGGCCGCCGGACCGGTTCTCGCGAATGCGCCCGAAACCTCGCTCCGGCCCGTCGCACGGGGCGAGGATGTCTGGGCGCGCACGATCCCCGATCTCGAGGAGATCATCCGCGACGCCCGGCTCGACGGCAGCTTCGCCTTCTCCGTCGGCAATGTCGAGACGGGCGAGATTCTTGAAGGCCGCAACGGTGATGAGGGTCTTCCGCCCGCCTCGGTCGCGAAGGCGCTGAGCGCGGCCTACGCGCTCGAATTTCTCGGTGCGGATCATCGGTTCGCCACGCGGCTCCTGAGCACCGGTGAGGTCGATGCCGACGGCATCCTGCAGGGCGATCTCATTCTCGTGGGAGGCGGAGATCCAACGCTCGACACGGATGCTCTGGCGCGGCTGGCCGGGCGACTGCGCGACGCGGGCGTCAACGGAGTCTCGGGCAAGCTGCTGATCTGGGGCGGCGCCCTGCCCGAGGTCACCGGGATCGATCCGGAACAGCCAGACCACGTCGGATACAACCCGTCAGTCTCGGGCCTCAATCTCAACTTCAACCGGGTGCATTTCGAGTGGAACCGGGTTGGAGAAAGCTACGAGGTCGCGCTCGACGGGCGTTCGGGGTCGCGCCGGCCACCGGTATCGATGGCGCGCATGGTGGTCGTCTCGCGGCGCTCTCCGATCTACACGTATACCGACGGAGGCGAGCGCGACGACTGGACGGTGGCCAAGTCCGCACTCGGCAACGCGGGGTCGCGTTGGCTGCCCGTGCGCCGGCCTGCGCTCTATACCGGTGAGGTGTTCCAGGCTGTTGCGGGATCCGAGGGGCTGCGGCTGAAGGCGCCTGAGATGATCGAGGCGATGCCCGAGACCGCTCGGGAGTTGGCATCGATCGAGAGCCAGCCTCTGACGGACATCCTGCGCGACATGCTGAAATGGTCGACCAACCTCACCGCAGAGGTGGTCGGATGCGCCGCCAGTGTCGAGCGCGGGATCGATATCGCCAGCCTCGAGGACTCGGCCGAGGCGATGAACGCCTGGGCGCGAGACGAGCTCGGCATCGACGGTCTCGCCCTGAAGGATCATTCCGGGCTCGGCGGCGACAGCCGGGTCGAGGCCGAGGCGATGACCCGCGCGCTGATCGCCTTGCGCGGACGGATGGAACTGAAGCCGCTGCTGAAGCCGATCCCGATCCGGGACGAGGCACGGCAGGTCCTGTCGTCGCATCCGCTCGATGTCCACGCCAAGACTGGGACGCTCAATTTCGTCTCCGGGCTGGCGGGATTCATCGATTGCCCGGACGGCACGGAGCTGGCCTTCGCCGTCTTCTCGGGCGATCTTGAACATCGGGCCACGATCCCACGGGAAGACCGGGAAGGCCCGCCCGGAGCGCGCACCTACAATACGCGCGCCAAGAAGTTCCAGATGGAACTGATCAAGCGTTGGGGCGCCCTTTACGGACGGACGAGCTGAACGTCCGAGCTTGCCGGAGGCGGGTCGGAGCGCGCAGCTCCGAAAATGGGCAGAACGCAAAGAACGAGTGCGCCGGCGAGCGCGAGAATACGGCGTGACATGCTGAAATCCGGTTTAGTCTGACAATAGCCCAACCATAATCGCGGACTGATGTTCCGGATAGTCCGGGAAACCCGACCGCTTCTGCCGTTTGGCAGGCGTGTGCCGCCGTGGCAGGGTGACGTCAGGCGCAGGAGGAGACAGCATGCCCCAGATCACCCACCCGAGCGATGTTCAGACCGTTCTCACCACCTTCGAGACGAGCCCCGGCACATGTCAGGATCTTCTCGATGAATTGAGATCGGCCTATGCGGACTTCATCTCGAAGCAGCCGGGCTTCATCTCCGCAGGTTTGCACGTCAACGATGCGCAGACGCGCATTGCCAATTACTCGCAATGGCGGCGGCGCGAGGATTTCATGGAAATGCTGCGGTCCGAGGAGATGCGCGCCCACAATCGGCGCTTCTCGGAGCTTTGCCGCAGCTTCGAGCCGGTGATGTACGACGTCGCCGCGGTATTCTGAGGTCTTGAACTCGCTCGGGCATCGGCGCATCTGACGCCCCGGAGGTGATGCCGATGACCGACGATCTCGCGCTCGACCAACGCGACGGACTGCCCGACGCCCTGCGGGTGCTGCTCGAAACCTATCCACGCGCCGGATGGAACTCCCATGCCAATTTCGCGGGGCTCGTGCAGTTCTGGCTCGAGCGGCACGTCATGTTCCGCAAGCTCACGTCGCTCCTTCAGGAGGATGCCGAACGGGCCATGGACGGAAAGCTCGATCCCGAGCAGCAGAAAGCGCGCCTCTCGCGCTTCGGCGGGGCGCTGGTGAACGATCTGCATGGCCACCACCAAATCGAGGACCACCACTACTTTCCGGCCCTGTCGGGCATGGAGCCGTCGCTGCTCAAGGGGTTCACGATTCTCGATAAGGATCACCACGCCATGGATGGGCTGCTCGACCGGTTCACCAAGTCGGCGAACGGCGTGCTGCAGAACGGCGGCGAGGTCGGGCGCTTTCGCGAGGAGCTATTGTCCTTCGATGCGATGCTCGACCGCCATCTCGTCGACGAAGAGGATCTGATCGTGCCGGTGATCCTCAAGCACGGTGCGGACGCGCTGCACTAGGGCGCGGGAAACGCCATCGTGACGCGAAGGCCGGGGGCGTTGTCCGCGAGGTCGAGCGTCGCTCCATGGAGCTGCGCGATCGCGGAGACCAGCGACAGGCCAAGGCCGTTGCCCGGCGTCGTCCGGCTACGTTCCAGCCGATAGAGGCGACGGAGCACGTTCTGCCGCTCCGCCTCGGGAATGCCGGGTCCGGTATCGGCGACCGTCAGGCGCCGCGCGTCAACCGAGACGATGACCTCGGCGCCCGTCCCGGCATGGCGGAGCGCGTTCTCGAGAAGATTAGCGAGCGCCTGCGCGATGAGGTTACGATCGCCGTTCACCTTGACCGGAACCTCGCCGAGCGACGTTCGCAACGTCACTCCGGCCTCTTCCGCGGCAGGCTCGTAGAGCTCGGCCAGCTCCAGCGCGACGCCGGAAAGATCGACCGGCTCGAAACGCTGCGCCGGGCTGCCGCCCTCGATCTGCGCGATCTGCAGGAGGGCATGGAAGACCGAGGTGGCGCGGTCCGCTTCCGCTCCCGCCTGATCCGCGAGCGCCGCCGCCGGGGTGTCCGCCGGCACGCGCTCACGCAGATCCGCGAGTAGCACCGAGATGCGCTGCAACGGGGTCCTGAGGTCGTGCGCGATGTCGGCCGACACCTGGCGGAGGGCCTCGGTCGCCGCCTCCTGCCGCTCGGCCATCTGGTTCACGCCCTGCCCGATGCGGGCGAGGTCGTCGCCCGCCCGGTCGCCCGGATCGTAGCGCGCCGAGAGATCGCCTGAGCCGAGAGTTGCCAGGGTGCGCTCGATCCGCGTCACGCGGCGCGCCGAGCGGCGCGCGATCAGCGTGCCGATCCCGAGAGAGAGAAGGGCCGTCGGTACCAGCGAGAGGACGAGCAGCGACAGGAAGGTCCGGCGCAGCGCATCGAGCGGCGCGAGGCTTTCGGCGACGATCAGGATGCCCGAGGACAGCCGCCGTACCTCCTGCGCATAGCCTGCATCAGACAGATCCCGTTCGGGGCCGAGCGGCACGAGGCGGGGCCGCCCCTGACGCACCACCGCATCCGCGTTGCCCGCGCGGCGCCCGTCGTCGCCGATAAAGACGTAGACCCGGTTCTCGGGATCGGCGGCACGGGCGCGGGCGCGCACCAGTGCTGCGAGCGCCGCGGGCGTCGCGCTGACGTCGAACCCCGCCATCTCGGCGGCGAGGCTCTCGCGGATCTGCGCCCGGGCCGACGTGGCGAGCTGCCAGTAGGCGCCGCCGAGCGTCGCGCCATTGACCAGAGTGAACAGGACCACCAGCAGGAGCGCGAGCCGCACCGGCGTCGACGACAGTACCCGCGGCGGCCTCATCCCTCGATCCGGTAGCCCGAGCCGCGCACCGTCACGATGAGATCCCGGTCGAACGGCTTGTCGACCTTGGCCCGCAGGCGCGAGATGTGGGTCTCGACGACGTTCGTCTGCGGGTCGAAATGCAGGTTCCAGACAGCTTCGAGCAACATCGTTCGGGTCTGCACCCGTCCCTTGCGCCGGATCAGGTGCTCGAGAAGACCGAACTCGCGGGGAAGAAGGTCGATCTGCCGACCGGAACGCGTGACCGTGCGCCGCACCAGATCCATCTCGAGATCGCCTGCGCGAAGGACGGTTTCCGTCTCTTCCGACAGCGGAAGACGGCGAGCGAGCGCGGCGATGCGGGCAGAGAGCTCGCCAAAGGCAAAGGGCTTGGCGAGATAGTCGTCCCCGCCTGCCCGAAGTCCCTCGATCCGGTCCTCGGTCGAGCCCATCGCCGTGAGGAAAAGCGCGGGTGTCGGGATCTTGGCAGCGCGCAGGGCCTTCACGAGGCTGAGCCCGTCGAGATCAGGCAGCATCCGGTCGACCACGAGAACGTCGAAGGACTGTGCCATCGCGAGCGACAGCGCATCCTTGCCCGAAGCGATCGCATCGACCGTATGGCCCTCTTCGGTCAGGCCCCGGGTGATGAAGTCGGCGGTGGTCGGATCGTCCTCGACGACGAGAAGTCTCATGGCGCGGCTCTTGCCCCTGTCGGGTTTCGGTAAGGCGAAGATGAAGGCGCGGCGCACCGGGTTTCAAGGCGTTGCGCGCCGTCTCCCGCGGCCGTGACAAACCTAAACGACTTGTAATGAGCGGCGCGGTGTTCCTGCAATCTTGCAAGCCGATCTTGTATCTCGTCCCGCCGGGCGCCTTGTCCGGTGCCCCAGATGATTAGCCTCGGACGCAGCCGACGCGGCAGCGCCGACCCAAGGAGACGAGCGAATTGACCAAAGCGAACAGTGATCCCCGTCGCACCGTATCGGCGCTCGCGGTGGCAGCCATGATCGCCGCCGGCGGCACCGTCGGCTTAACGCAGGGTGCCGAGGCCGCTCCGAGCCCCGGCACCGATTACGTGGAGCTCGTGGCCGAGCTCTCGCCCGCCGTCGTGACCATAGAGGTCACCAAGGAACGGCAGCAGGCCGACATGCAGATGCCGCAGGGCGGAGAGGGCGAATTTCCCTGGGAAGAATTCATGAAGCGCTTCGGCGCGCCAGAGCAGGGCATGCCGCATCAAGGTATGCCGTCGCCCGAGATGCGCGGTGCCGGCACCGGCTTCATCGTGTCGGACGACGGCCAGATCGTGACCAACGCACATGTCGTCTCGGATGCCACCGAGGTGACCGTGAGCCTGGAGGACGGTCGCGAATTCGACGCCGAGGTCGTCGGAACCGATGAGGCGACCGACCTGGCCGTGCTCAAGATCGACGCCGCGGACCTGCCGCATGTCGCGTTCGGCGATTCGAGCACGCTTCAGGTCGGCCAGAACGTGATCGCGATGGGCAATCCCTTTGGCCTCGGCAACACCGTGACCACGGGGATCGTCTCGGCTCTAGGCCGCGACATCAATTCAGGACCGTTCGACGACTTCATCCAGACCGACGCGGCGATCAACCGCGGCAACTCGGGCGGGCCGCTCTTCAACGAGCAGGGCGAAGTTGTCGGCGTCAACACGGCGATCCTGTCCCCCACCGGCGGCTCTGTCGGCGTCGGGTTCTCGGTGCCCTCGGAACTCGCCGCGGACGTGGTGGCGGACCTCACCGACGACGGCTCGGTCGAGCGCGGGTGGCTCGGCGTGCGGATCAAGCCGGTCTCCGAAGATGTCGCGCAGGCTCTCGGCTTCGACGACGATCAGGGCGTGATGATCGAGGGCGTGCAATCCGACAGCCCCGCAGCGGATGCCGGCCTCGAGGACGGCGACATCGTCCTGACGGTCGACGGCGAGGAGATGGGCGGCCCGCGCGATCTCACAAGAGCGATCGCCATCAAGCGCCCTGGCGCTTCGGTCGACCTCACGGTCCTGCGCCGCGGAGAAGAGCAGAGCTTCACCGTCGATCTCGGGGACCGGGCGGACATGCCGACCTGACCGGAGAAGCTCGAAGGGCGCTCCCGCGGGAGCGCCCTTTGTCACGTGTCGAATTCGGCAGCCGGGATGCTCGGCGTATATCCGGTGCGGACCCGCGCAGCGCTGACTACAGCCGAAGCGACCGTCACAGTTTGCTCCCTTAGCCAAAACCACTTCGCGAGACCGTCGCCGGTTTTACGCAAATCGGCGACACGCGCCTAGACATCCCCCGCGGCCCGAAGACCGAGATACCCGAAGCGCGGAACGAACGCCCCAAGCCGCAGCGCCTTTTCCGGGTTCGAGGCGTTCCCGTCGAGAGCTCGCTTCTTAACGCCCTGCAGGATCGCCCCCATCCGGAAGAAGGCGAAGGCGACGTAGAAGCCGAAGGCCTTCGGCACCGCGATGCCCCGTTCGGCGCAATACATCTCGACGAACTCGGCATCGGTGGGCAGGCCCAGCTCCCCCCGGTCGAGCCCGTCGAGCCCCCGCCCCTCCGGTCCGGGCGGCAATTGCCATTGCATGATCACCCCGGCGAGGTCGGCATATGGGTGCCCGAGCGTCGAGAGCTCCCAGTCGAGCACCGCCCGGCAGCCTGTGCCGTCGGCTTCGAAGAGCATGTTGTCGATGCGGTAATCGCCATGCACGAGCGTCCGCTGGCCGTCCTCCTCGGGCATGTTCGCACCGAGCCAGTCGAGCAGCCGGTTCATCTCGGAGACCGTTCCGGTCTCGCTCGCCCGGTACTGCTTCGTCCAGCGCGCGAGCTGGCGCGCGTAATAGTCGCCCGGTGGTCCGTAATCAGACAGCCCCACGGCCTCGACATCAACCGAATGGATCGCCGCAAGTACCCGCGCCATCTCCTCCGCGATGCCGGTCCTCTCTTCGGGGCTCGCGCCCGCCATGGCCGGTTCGTCGATATTGCGCCCGCCGACATGCTCCATCACGTAGAACATCGCGCCGAGGACACTGTCGTCCTCGCAGAGCGCCAGCACCTTCGGCACGGGCACCTCCGTCTGCCAGAGCGCCGCCTGCACGCGGAATTCACGGTCGACCGCATGGGCCGATTTCAGCAGATCGCCATGGGGCTTGCGCCGCAGAACGTAGGCCCCGGACCCGGCGTTCAGACGGTAGGTCGGGTTCGATTGTCCGACGTCGAACTTCGTTGCCGAGAGAGGCCCCGAAAAGCCGGGAACGTTCTTGGCCATCCAGGCCCCGACGCGGGCAAGCTCGCGATCATCCATCTCGTCCCCCGGTCCGAGCGTATTTCCCGAGTTCGGCCCGCGCCACCTGCCGCCGGTGCACCGCGTCGGGGCCGTCGGCGAACCGCAGCGTCCGGACATGCGTCCACATATGCGCCAGATCGAAATCCTGGCTGATGCCCGATCCGCCATGCATCTGGATCGCCTCGTCGATCACTCGTCCGGCCATCAGCGGCGCCACCACCTTGATCTGGCTGATCCAGGGCGCTGCCGCGCGGGTGCCCTCGGTGTCCATCACCCACGCCGCCTTGAGGCAGAGAAGCCGCGCCTGCTCGATCTCCATCCGGGCATTGGCGATGATGTCGTAGTTCGCGCCGAGCTCGGCAAGCCGCTTGCCGAAGGCCTCGCGGGCGATCCCCCGCTCGCACATCATCTGGAGCGCCTTCTCGGCCTGCCCGATCGCGCGCATGCAATGATGGATGCGCCCCGGCCCGAGCCGCCCCTGCGCCACCTCGAAACCGCGCCCCTCGCCGAGGATCACGTTCTTCGCCGGGATCCGCACATCCGTGAAGCGCAGATGCATGTGTCCGTGCGGTGCGTCGTCCTCGCCGAAGACCTGCATCGGCCGCAGCACCTCGATGCCGGGCGTGTCCGCATCCAGCACGAACATCGTGTGCCGCCGGTGCTTGTCCGCGTCGGGATCGGTGCAGGCGAGAAGGATGTAGACCGAGCATCGCGGATCCCCTGCGCCCGAGATCCAGATCTTCTCGCCGTTTAGGACATACTCGTCACCCTCGCGCCGCGCCGCAAAGGCCAGTTGCGCCGCGTCCGACGACGCGGTTTCGGGCTCGGTCATCACATAGGCCGAGCGGATCTCGCCCTCGAGCAGCGGCTCGAGCCAGCGCGCCTTCATCCAGTCGACACCGTAGCGCTCGAGCACCTCCATGTTGCCGGTGTCGGGAGCGTTGCAGTTGAAGACCTCGGCCGCGAGCGGCACTTTTCCCATCTCCTCGGCGAGATAGGCGTATTCCACCGTGGTGAGCCCGTAGCCGCGCGCGCTGTCCGTCAGCCAGAAGTTCCACAGGCCCCGCTCGCGCGCACGCCCCTTCAGATCCCGCAGGATCTCGAGCTGCCTGTCCGTCAGCGCGAACCGGTTGCCGGAGGGATGCCTGCCGATCTCCTCGTGATATTCGACGCTCAGCGGCGCGATCTCGTCCTCGACCATGCTGCGCACCGCCTCGACCAGCGGCCGCACCCTCTCGGTCATGCCCAGATCCATCTCTCGCCTCCCTCGCGGCAGAGCACAGGCCCCGCCTCTTCTTCTTGATCCAAATATCCGAATCCGCCCGCCTCTCGCAGGCGCAACGCGAGGGACGGCGCCCCGTCCCTCATGCCTTTCCAGCGAGACACCGCGCCGCCGCGTGCCGCACGGGCAGGTTCACTCAGCAGCCGGGAGCTCGTGCGCCTTGAACCGCTCGCGCAGGGTCCGTTTCGACACCTTGCCCGTCGCGGTCAGCGGCAACTCGTCGACGAGGATCATGTCGTCCGGCAGCTGCCACTTGGCGACGTGCTCCAGCATCATCCCGTGCAGTTCTTGCAGGCTCGGCGGATCGCCCCCATTTTTCGGCACCACGACCAGCACCGGACGCTCGTCCCATTTCGGGTGCGGCACGGCGATGACCGCGCAGGACGCGACCTTGCCATGCGCCGCGGCAATGTTCTCGAGGTCGATGGAGCTGATCCATTCGCCGCCCGACTTGATGAGGTCCTTTGTGCGGTCCTGGATCACCAGGAAGCCGTCGGCGTCAATGCTGGCGACGTCCCCGGTGCCGAACCATCCGTCCGCGTCCATCGCCGCGCCGGTCGCCGCGTCGTTAGCGAAGTAGCCCGAGATCACCGTGTTGCCGCGCACGAAAAGCTCACCCGCCGCCTTGCCGTCCTCCGGAAGCCGGTTGCCCGCCTCATTGACGATCTTGAGCTCGACCCCGAAGACACGCCGCCCCTGCTTGGACTTGAGCTCCATCTGCCTCTCGAAGGGCAGGTCCTTCATCGGGGCGGAGAGTAGTCCGTGGGTGCCGACCGGGCTCATCTCGGTCATGCCCCAGGCGTGGATCACCTCGACGCCGGAGCGCTCGAACCCCTCGATCATCGACCGCGGCGCGGCCGAGCCGCCGACCACCACCTGCGCGAAGGCGCCGGGGTTTCGCCCGCGCTTCTCGATCTCGGCGCGCAGGCCCAGCCAGACGGTCGGCACGCCCCAGGCCGAGGTCACGCCCTCCGCCTCCATCAGCTCCCAGAGCGACGGGCCGTCGAGCCGCGGCCCCGGCATGACCAGCGAGGCGCCCGCGAGCGGCGCCGCATAAGGCAGTCCCCAGGCATTCACGTGAAAGAGCGGCACCACCGGCAGGACACGCCCGCCCTCGGTCAGCGATTTCGAGAGCCCGACGCAGATCGACAGCGCGTGCAGCACCGTCGAGCGGTGCGAATAGAGCGCGCCCTTGGGGTTACCGGTGGTGCCGGACGTGTAGCAGAGCGCTGCCGCGTCGTCTTCGGGCAGGTCCGGCCAGTCGTACTCCGTCGGCTGTCCTTCCAGCAGATCCTCGTAGGCGACGAGGTCGAGCTTGCTCTCGGGCAGATGCGCGCGATCACAGAGCGCGACCAGCGTCATGTCCTTCGGCAGCTGGTCGGCAAGCGCCTCGACGATCGGCACGAAGGTCAGATCGATGCAGAGGACCTTATCCTCGGCATGGCCGATGATGTAGAGCATCTGCTCGGCCGAAAGACGCGGGTTGATCGTGTGACAGACAGCCCCCATGCCCGAGACGCCGTAATAAAGCTCGAAATGCCGGTAGCCGTTCCAGGCGAGCGTCGCGACGCGGTCGCCCCGCCCGATGCCGAGGCCCTTCAGCCCGTGGGCGAGCTGTCCGGCGCGCGCATAGGCCTCTGCGTATGTCTCGCGGTGAACGTCTCCCTCGACCCGGGCCGAGACCACTTCGGCGCCCGGATGGGCACCCGCGGCGTAGCGCAGGATCTCGATGATCGAGAGTGGACGGGTCATCATCATGCCGTGCATCGGGCCCTCCCTTGCCGTCTGCGGTCACAAGTCCAGATGGAGCTTGGAGGGCTCGGGGACAGCGGTGCAACCGCAAAACATCCCTGACGCCGCGACACAATCCTCCACGAGAATGTCACGAAAGGACAGAGCATGGCCGACGAGATGCAACGCATCGCGCTTGCCCGCCGCCCCTCGGGCGATCCGGTACCGGACGATTTCGAGCTCAAGACCGAGACCGCGGCCGAACCCACCCCCGGCGAGGTGCTGGTCGAGGTCACCCACTTTTCGCTCGATCCCTACATGCGCGGACGCATGGACGACGCCAAGAGCTATGCCGAACCCGTGCCGATCGGCGGCACGATGACCGCCCAGGGCGTCGGCCGCGTCATCAAGTCGAATGCCGACGGGTTCTCGGAAGGCGACATGGTCACCGGCATGACCGGCTGGGCGAGCCACGCCGTGATGACCGCGGAGGGCGCGACCAGGATCCCCGAGGGCGTGCCGCCGACGGCCGTCCTCGGCGTGCTCGGGATGCCGGGGTTCACCGGCTGGTACGGACTGAACGATCTCGGCCGCCCGAAATCGGGAGAGACGCTCGTGGTTGCCGCGGCGACAGGTCCCGTGGGCTCGATGGTCGGCCAGCTCGCCAAAGCGCACGGCCTCAGGACCGTCGCGATCGCCGGCGGAGCGGAGAAGTGCAAGATGGCCGAGGAGCTCTACGGCTTCGACGCGGCGATCGATCACCGCGCCCATGACGACGCATCGAGCCTGCGCAAGGCGCTCGCCGAGGCCGCGCCGGACGGCATCGACATCTACTTCGAGAATGTCGGCGGCAAAGTGCTCGAGGCGGTGATCCCGCTGATGAACACGTTCGGGCGCATCCCGGTCTGCGGCATGGTCGCATGGTACGGCGGCGTCGAGGATGCGAGCGACCGCCTGCCGATGCTGTGGCGCTCGGTGCTCGTCAAGCGCATGGCTGTGACCGGCTTCATCATCGCGGACCATTGGGACCGCTTCGGGGACTTCCAGAAGGACGTGGCGCCGCGGGTGATGAACGACGAGATCGCCTGGCGCGAGGACATCGCCGAGGGTCTGGAGAACGCGCCCCAGACCTTCATCGAGATGCTGAAGGGCGGCAATACCGGCAAGCAGATTATGAAGGTGATCTGATCCCGATGGGCGCGGCTTTCGGGCCGCGCCTCAGATCCCGAAGCTGCCGTAGGGGATGAAGCGGACAGGATCGCCGTGGCGCACATGGCGCTCGCCATCCTCGAGCTCCACCAGTCCCTCGGCCCAGCACAATCCGGAGATCCGGCCCGACCCTTCCGACTTGAAGACCTCGGCGCGACCGTCCCGCATCCGGGCGCGCAGATACTCCCTGCGACCCGGTTTCTTGCGCTTCTCGAACCCCGCCGGCACGTCGAAGCCCTGTGGCTCGCGCCATGCTTCGCCCGCCAGAACGCCGAGGGCGGGACGAGCGAAGATCAGCGTGCAGACGAAGGCCGCCACCGGATTGCCAGGCAGGCCGAAGACCGGAACCCCGCCCCACATGCCGAGGGCCAGCGGCCGCCCCGGCTTGAGCGCGATGCGCCATTCGGCGAGCGCGCCGCTCTCGCGCAGGAGCGCTGAGACGTGATCCTCGTCCCCGGCCGACGCCCCGCCCGAGGTCAGTACTGCGTCCGCCTCCACCGCAGCGCGGTCGAGTCGCGCGCGCAATTCGTCGCGGTCGTCCGGGCAGCGCCCGAGATCGATCACCTCGTATCCCCAGCGCGCGGCAAGGCTCGCGAGCATCGGCCGGTTCGCATCGAAAATCTGTCCGGACCCCGCCTCGGAGCCCGGCTCGCGGATCTCGTCGCCGGTCGACAGCACCGCCACTCGGAGCCGATTGCGTACCGGCAGATCGCCGAGCCCGACGGCCGCGGCAAGCGCGAGATCCGCAGGCCCGAGCCGGCGGCCCGCCTCCAGCGCCACCCCGCCGGCGACCACGTCCTCGCCAGCCTTGCGGGTGTTCGCCCCGATCTTGACCGGACCGCGGAAGGCGACCCGCGCCCCGTCCGCCCGCGTATCCTCGTCGAGCACGACCGTATCGACGCCGGCAGGCAGCGCGGCGCCGGTCAGGACGCGCACCGCATGGCCCGTCGGCACAGTCCCCGCGTAGGGACGCCCCGCGGCCGCACGGCCCTCGACCAACGGCAGGATCACCTCCGCACCCTGCCCCGCGGACCCGGCGAAGGCATAGCCGTCCACGGCTGTGTTGGGCTCAGGCGGGTTCGACCGCATGGCGATGACGTCATCCGCCAGGACCCGTCCCGCGGCATCGCCGAGCGGCACGATCCCGGCCCCGACCACCGGCCGCAGACGCGCCCTGAGCATCGCAAACGCGTCCTCCACCGGCGTCCAGTCCACCCCGGGCGGAAGCGCGAAGCAATCGTCCGAAAGTGGCGGCGGAGCGAGCGGGGCGTCCTGGACCAGAGCGTCCTCGTGACCGAGGCCGAGGATCCACCCCTCTTCGGTATCGCCTTCGCGTAGCATGCCGGAGAGACGCGCAGGATCGAGCCGTGCGAGCGCCTCGGACAAGACGCGCACCTGAGCGCGATCGGCAATCTCGTCCGGTCCGGCCCGCGCGGCGATTGCCTGTGCGATCAGCGACGGAAAGACTTCGGCGAGCACGATAGCCCGCTCGGGCGGCTCGAAGGGCGACACGGCAAGGTCGGCTCCGAACCGCTGGCGCAGCCTGTGCAGCATCGGAAGGCCCAGGAGCGCCTGCGAGCCGACCGACCCGGTCGTGTAGAGCTTCCAGCAGGGCTGCATGCGCGGCAGGAGAGTTTCCGCCCTGCGCCGTTCCGGAAGGCCGTGCCCGCGTCGTTCGGTCCCCCGCGCGGGCAACTCGGCGCTCGCCTCGCCGGCGGGGCAACCCCAGAACGGGCCGACGCCGGGAAAGAGCGCGTTGAGCCTGCGCGCGACGTCCCAGCGGTTGTTGGCGTTGTCCGGCCGGTCCTCGACCGCTTCCTCGAGCCAGGCCCACAGCGCGAGGGTATCGTCCGAACCGGTCACCCCGCGCGCGAAGCCGCGCGGATAGCCGAAGGAAAAATCGAAGCCGGCGAGGACCCGCCGTCCGTCTTTCCGTTCCCGCTCGAGAAGCGAAACGAGATGTGTTTCCGCGGCGTGTCGCGTCCGGAGATAGGTCGCCTCGGCCTCCCCGCCGTCGCGCACCGTCCCAATCCAGATCGCATCCTTGGTGGGGCGCTCGGGCGATGGCGCCGAGCGCGCCGACCAATCCACCACGACGATCGTATCGAACCTCACAGACCCACCTCGTCCAAGACGAAATCCGCGATGGCGCGGGTGTCGTCGAGATCGAAGACAGGACGGTCCACACCGAGCGTTCCGGCGCTGTCGCTCGCCACGGCGCGGATCGTCGCATCCTCCGGCGCGATAAGCGGCTGGCCGGTCTCGGCGCGGTGGGCCTCGATCTTGGGATGCCGGTCGCGCTTGTAACCTTCGACCAGGACCAGATCGACCGGTGCGAGGCGGGCGAGAAGCTCGTCGAGCGTCGGTTCGGGATCGCCGCGCAGCTCGGTCATCAGGGCGACGCGCGTGCGCGAGGCGAGCAGCACCTCGCGCGCGCCGGCCTCGCGATGACGGTGGCTGTCGCGACCGGGGTGATCGACGTCGAAGGAATGGTGCGCGTGCTTGACCGTGCTGACGACGAAGCCCCGCGCGCTGATCTCGGAGACGAGCCGCTCCACGAGTCCGGTCTTTCCGGAATTCTTCCAGCCGGTCACGCCGTAGAGCCTCACTGCATGGCCTCCGCTGTCGCGAGGTCCTCGGGCGTGTTGACGTTGAAGAAGGGATCACCCGGCTCGTCGAAAAGCGCTTCGCGCCCGCCGTGGCGATCGGTCCAGAGCACCACCTTGCGTACGCCCTCGTCCAGTGCGGCGCGCAGGTCCTCGCGCAGCGCCACGGGCCAGAGGCCGAAGGTCGGGTGCCGCACCCGGCCGCGCGTCGGATCGGGGGTGGCGGCAAGCGCGAGCGGCGCCTCCATTCCCTCGGCGGCGAGCAGCAGTTGGGGAACGAGGTCGCAGGGAAAGAACGGCGTGTCCGCGGCCACGGTCACGATCGTATCTGCGCTTTCCTCCGCGGCCCAGTCGAGGCCCGCGAGTACCCCCGCCAGCGGTCCGGGCCATTCGGCGACACTGTCGGGCAAGACCGGCAGACCGAGGCCTGCGAACCGCGCCGGGTCGCCGTTTGCGTTGAGCGCGAGGCCGGCCACCTGCGGCGAGATCCGGTCGACGACACGCGACAGAAGCGTCTCTCCCCCAATCGTCAGGAGGCCCTTGTCGCCGCCGCCCATCCGGGTCGCGCGGCCACCGGCGAGGATCACACCAAGCGGCGCCTTCATCGCAACCTGCCCCCGGTCACGATTTCCTCCGGTCCTGCTTGTAGGCCGACGGGACGAGATCGCGCATCGGCACGGCGACGAAACTCTCGCCCTCGGGAATCGCCACGGCCGCGTCGGCGCCGTAATCGAGCATGAGCTCGCGGCACGCCCCGCAGGGCGGGATGACCTTGCCGTGCCGATTCACGGCGGCGCAGAAGGTCACGCGGTCCTCGGGGTCGGCGGCCATGGCCATGCCGATGGCGATGGGCTCGGCGCAGACGCTCGCGCGCGGCAAAGTACTGTCGAGGTTGATGGCGAGGTAACGCTCGCCCTTCTCGGTAAGAACGACCGAGGCGACCGCGTGCCAGTCGCCGCGCTTGCGTGTCGCGATGAAGTCGCGGGCAGCCTCCACCGCCTCGACTTGGACGGGATCGGGACGCATCGGCAATGTCATGCATGCGCTCCCTTGCGACGCGATTTCGGGCTGTCCTCGTCCGCGTCCGCAGGATCGGCGTCGCGCACGAGCCGCTCCTCTCCGGCAAGGCAGACGAAGCGCTGTCCGCGCAGGCGGCCGATCAGCGTCAGGCCGACCTCCCGCGCGATCTCGACGCCCCAAGCAGTGAAGCCCGAGCGCGAGGCGAGGACCGGGATGCCCATCATCGCGGTCTTGATCACCATCTCCGAGGTAAGGCGCCCGGTGGTGTAGAGGATCTTGTCCCCCGCGCTTTCTCCTTCGAGCACCATCCAGCCGGCGATCTTGTCGACGGCGTTGTGGCGGCCGACATCCTCCATGTAGACGAGCGGCCGGTCCTGCTTGCAGAGGACCGTTCCGTGGATCGCGCCCGCCTCAAGGTAGAGAGACGGCGTCGTGTTGATCTCCTTCGAGAGCGCGTAGAGCCAGGAGGTCCGCAGCTCCGCCTGCGGCAGTGTCACGCCCGCGAGACCCTCTATCATGTCGCCAAAGACGGTGCCGACGGCGCAACCGCTGGTCCGGGTCTTCTTGCGCATCTTCTCCTCGTAGGTCGTGCGGCTCGCCGTCCGCACGACGACCGTCTCGAGTTCCTCGTCGTAGGAGATGCCGGTGATGTCTTCGCCGTCTGCCAGCATGCCCTGGTTCCGCAGGAACCCCACCGCGAGGTATTGCGGATAATCGCCTATGGTCATCGCGGTCACGATTTCCTGGCCGTTGAGGAAGATCGTCAGCGGGCGTTCCTCCACCACCGAGATTTCCACGGCGGCACCGGTCTGGTCGGTGCCGGTGACCGCGCGGGTCAGGCGCGGGGCCGCGGGATCGGGAGCGATCAGGTAACGGTCTGTCTTGGCGGGCAATTGCATCTCCCGGCTGGGCGGACTAACGCACGTGGCGCGGACCAACAGAGTTAGACATGGCAAGCGACGGCGTAAAGTCACCATACCTCAGAGGCGTGATCGACGGATTGCCCTTCCTGGCCGTGGTCATCCCCTTCGCCCTGCTCTTCGGCGTTGTGTCCCGCGAGGCGGGACTGACGATCATCGAATCGCTCTCCTTCTCGGTTGTCGTCATCGCGGGCGCGTCCCAGTTCACGGCTCTTCAATTGATGTCCGACAACGCGCCGACCTTCGTCGCGCTGGCGTCGGCGCTCGCGGTGAACCTGCGCATGGCGATGTATTCCGCCGCAATGACCCCGCATCTGGGGCACCTGCCGGTGTGGAAGCGGGCGCTCGTGAGCTATTTCCTCGTCGACCAGACCTACGCGCTCGGAGCGCTCGAGTTCGAGCGGCGTTCCATGGGCCTCTCCGAGAAATTCGCCTATTTCATGGGCACCGTCACGCCGATCTGCCTGCCATGGTACGCCGCGACGCTGCTCGGCGCCTGGGCGGGCGCGGCGATCCCGACCGATACCGGTCTCGATTTTGCGGTTCCGGTCGCGTTCCTCGCCATGATCGGGCCGATGCTGCGCACGCCCGCCCATATCGCCGCGGCCTTCGTCGCGGCCAGCATGTCGCTCGCCTTCGCCTGGCTGCCCTACAATCTCGGCCTGATCACCGGAGGGATCGTCGGCATGATCGCAGGCGCCCGCGTGGAACTCCTCATGGAGAGGCGGGCGGCGAAGACCGATCCGGAGACCGCGACATGATCGAGACGACGACCCTCTGGACCGTGATCCTCGGCCTCGGCGCCGGAAGCTTCGGCTTGCGCTTCGTTTTCCTCGGCCTCGTCGGCGATCGGCCGCTGCCGCCCTGGCTGCTGCGCCATCTGCGCTACACCGCAGCCGCGATCCTGCCCGCGCTCGTGGCGCCGCTGGTCGTCTGGCCCCGGGCTACAGAGGGCGAGGTCGACCCGGTGCGCCTCTCGACCGCTTTCGTGACGCTCGCTGTCGCCTACGTCACCCACAACGTGCTGGCCGCGATGGGCGCGGGCGTCGCAACGCTCGTCGCAGGGATTTACGTTCTCGGCTGAGCGTCAGCCGGACGCGCCCTCGCTACTCTCTTCGAAATACGCGTCGACCGCCCGGCTCTTGTCGTCGCCGTCGGTCTCGTAGCGCGTGCGGGTGGTGACCCCGGGAAGCGCGCCGAACTGCTTCGACAGCGCGGAGGGATAGAAGGTAGGCCGGATCGTCTCGAACCCGGGTAACTGACGGAGGATGCGGCTGTTCGCCTGAGTGCAGAAGGCCTGCGACACCGTGCCGTTCTCCATCACCAGCCGGAGCGCCTTTTCGGCGACCTCCGGCGGCACCTCGCGGCGCTGGATCACCACGTGGTATGTCTCGCGCGCATGGGCGCCCTCGTAGAGCTCCTCGAGCTCCGGAGTGATGCCGTAGATCACGTCGCCCCGCTCGACCATGCGGGAATGCGAGACCGATCCGGCCGGGTCGAACACCACGCGCTGCGATGCGTTGATCATCATCGACGAATGCGCGCCGCCGCCATCGCGGTTGGACACCATGGTTAAGAGGGTGATCGCCGGCGGCCCGTCATGCCGGTAGGCGGCCCGTGCGACCGCCTCGGGCGTGGCGTCGGGCCCCGATTTCGGTGTCGCACAGCCCGCGAGCACGAGAGCGGCAAGACAGAGCGCGACCAGCGCGCGGAGCGACGACATGAGGCGCGCGATCAGGCGCCGAAGATCGCGAGGAAGAGCGCGATGGCGATGCACGCGATCACCACGCGCGTCGTCCACGTCACGAATCCCCCGAAGGTCTTTTCCTGCTCGGTGATGTCCATCTTGCCGTGCTCGTGGTCAGCCATGTCTGTCATTCCCTCAAAGACGTCTCGCGCCGCGGATTACCGGATTCGAGCTGGCCTGTCACGGCCCTTCGGCGCGACAGCGCGGGCAATGGGTCGCAGGCGTCTCAGAGCGCGCCGAAGGCCCAGGCCCCGTCCTCGCGCAGGTGCCGTTCCGCGCGCCCCGTATGCCAGAGATGCAGGCAGTGGGCCATCGCCTCGACCAGAGCGAGGCCGTACTCGCCCCCTCCGATCCTGCGTTTGAAGAGCGGCGCGAAGCACTCGCCCGCGGCCTTCGGCTCGGCGAGATGGGCGTGCAGACGCTCGAGCGCGCCGTGGTGATTTTCGATGAGCTGACGCATCCGCAGGGGCAGCCCGGTGAACGGCAGCTTGTGACCGCCGAGGACGAGGTGTTCGGGTCGAGCGAGTTCCGCCAGGCGCTCGCAGGCCTCGATCCACTCGCCCACGGGATCGGCCTCGGGCTCGGTGGCGTAGACGCCGATATTGGAGCTGATCGACGGCAGGATCTGGTCGCCGCCGAGAACGAGCTCGTCGTTTCGGCTCCAGAACGTTGCGTGCTCGGGCGCGTGGCCGTTGCCGACATGCACGTCCCACGTCCGCCCGCCCATCTCTATCGTGCTGCCTTGCGCGATCCGGGTGAAGCCGAGCGGCATGGGATGGACGATGTCGGCGAAGTTGAACGGCCGCTCCGCGGCGCGTTCGGCGAGGATCTCCGGGTCCATGCCCGCCCGGCGCCAGTAGGTCAGCGTCTCGTCCGTCGGCGCCTCCTGCTCGTCGAGCGTCAGCATCCGCGCAAAGAGCCATGCGGTCCGCGTCGTCACCAGCTCCGCGCCATGAAACGACTGGAACCAGCCGGCATTACCGACATGGTCGGGATGATGGTGCGTGACCACCACCCGCCCCACCGGCTTGCCGCCAAGCGGCCCCGCCAGCAGATCTTCCCAGAGCTTCAGCCCGCGCTTCGAATGAAAGCCGGTGTCGACGATCGTCCAGCTCTTGCCGTCGTCGAGCGCGTAGACGTTCACGTGGTCGAGCTTCATCGGCAGCGGCAGGCGCATCCAGAGAACACCCTCCGCCACCTCCACCGCCTCGCCTTGGTGCGGTGGCTCTGGCCATGGGTAGCGGATCCCCTCGCGCGTGCCGTCCATCTCGCTCTCTCCCGCTCGTTCGCCCCGCACCTCTCCCACGCGCCGGACGGGTGGGCAAGCGCACGCCGCCCCGGCTTCTTCTTGGCAAAAATACTCCGGGGGCCGCGTCAGCGGCGGGGCGGAGCCCCTCCCCGGTCCGTCACGCCGCGAGGTCGTCAGGGGTCAGCGCATAGAGATCCTTCGCGCCTGCGCGGGCATGGGCCAGCAGGCCGACATGTTCCGGCAGCATCCGCGTGATGTAGAACCGCGCGAGCCGCTCGCGGGCGCCACCCGGTTCAGCGATCGCCGCGCGCAGGTGGTAGTAGCCGCCGAGCACGCGGGCGAACCCTTTTAAGAAAGCCGAGGACCCGGCGAAGCGGTCGTTGAGATCGCCCTGCGCCACCAGCCACTCGACCGCCTCGCGCAGCGTCTCCGCCGCCTCCCAGACCGGCGCGGCAAGCTCGGGCATGGTCTCGCGCGCGGTCTCGGCAAAGCCCTCGACCTCGTCGAGAAGGGAGAACGCCGCCTCGCCCCCGTCGGCCATCTTGCGGGCGACGAGGTCCATCGCCTGGATGCCGTTGGTGCCCTCGTAGATCGCGGTGACGCGCACGTCGCGCAGGTACTGCGCCGCGCCCGTCTCCTCGACGAAGCCCATGCCGCCATGCACCTGAATGCCCTCGTCCGCGACGCGCATGCCGACATCGGTGCCGAAGGACTTGGCGATCGGGGTCAGCAGCGCCGCGCGCGCCTGCCAGTCGGCCTCCCCCGACGCACGGCCGCGATCGAGCGCCACCGCGCAGGAAAGCGCGATCGCGCGGGCGGCGAAGATGTCGGCCTTCATCGCAGCGAGCATGCGGCGCACGTCCGCATGATCGACGATGGAGCCGGTGGCGTTCTCGACCGCCGACTTGCCCTGCTTGCGGTCCATCGCATAGGCGAGCGCGTGCTGGTAGGCGCCCTCTGCGGCACCGATCCCCTGTGCGCCGACGCCGAGGCGGGCGTTGTTCATCATGGTGAACATCGCCTTCATGCCGCCGTTCTCGGGCCCGACGAGCCAGCCCTTCGAATCCTCGTATTCCAGCACCGCGGTCGGCGAGCCGTGGATGCCGAGCTTTTCCTCGAGCGAGACGGTCCGCACGTTGTTGAAGTCGCCCGGCGTGCCGTCGTCCTTGGGCAGGTATTTCGGCACCATGAAGAGGCTGATCCCCTTGGTGCCCGGCGCAGCGTCGGGCAGGCGCGCGAGGACGAGATGGCAAATATTCGGGGTCAGGTCGTGGTCGCCCCACGTGATGTAGATCTTCTGGCCCGAGATCGCGTAGGTCCCGTCGCCGTTCGGCACGGCCTTCGTCCGCAGCGCGCCGACGTCAGAGCCCGCCTGCGGCTCGGTCAGGTTCATCGTGCCCGTCCATTCGCCCGAGATGAGCTTCGGCAGGTAGAGTTCGCGCAGCTCGTCGCTCGCGTGATGCTCGAGCGCCTCGATCTGGCCCTGCGTCAGCATCGGATTGAGCTGGAAGGCGAGGTTCGCCGACGCGATCATGTCGTTCACCGCGGTGGTCAGCGCCACCGGCAGGCCCATGCCGCCATATTCGGGATCCGCAGACACCGCGACCCAGCCGCCCTCGGCCAATGCGGCATAGGCGGAATCGAAGCCCGGCGAGGTGCGCACGACGCCGTTCTCGAGCCGCGCGGGATGGGTGTCGCCGGCGCGGTTCGTCGGCGCGATAACCTCCTCGCACATACGGCCGGCCTCGGTCAGGATCGCCTCGACGGTGTCGGGCGTCGCCTCTGCGAACCGCTCCTCGGCCGTCACGGAGGCGAGGTCGACCACGTGGTCGAAGAGAAATCGGAACTCGTTGACCGGCGCGCGATAGGGCATGGTCTCCTCCTTGGGATCTGGCGGGGCGGCACGACAACCGCCTTCCGTTTATAGGCTGACAAAACCGGCGAGTCCCGACAACGGGAACGCGGCGTCCCGGAATGGACGAAACGCCGCGTCACACGCGCGCCGCCTCTTCGGCGAAGCGCGCCGAGGCTGCCGTCAGTTCGTCCATGTCCGGGAACCGCTCGAAGCTCATGGCGACGTCGACATGGACGAAGGGCAGCTTCTCGGCGTCCTGCGTTTCGGCGAAGGGAGCGATGCCCTCGGGCACGTCGATCATCGGCGCCCGGACGTTGAGGATGCCGTAAGCCTCGGGAAGACGGGTGAAAACCCACGACAGGCAGCGCGGACAATGCATGTGATCCTGCCCTTCGGTCCCGAGCCCGCCCTGCTGCGGCTCCGCGCCCGCGATGGTCACCGCGCCGGTCGGAAAGGCCGCCGAGAGCGAGAACGCCCCGCCCGTCATCTTCTGGCAGCCGCGGCAATGGCAGGCCATCGTCAGGATCGGCGGCGCCGTCATGGTCAGCGTCAGTGCGCCGCAGCGGCAGCTCGCGGTCATCGGCAGCGTCCATTCGCCCTTGGCAGAGCTGGTATCTGGCATCTCATGGTCCCTTCTTGTCCATGCCGGCGGTTCGGGGCAGGAGTCGCATACCCCGAGACCGGACGTAGCATGACCGATATCACGACAGAACGCCTGCCCGCCGACCCGACGGGCTTTGCCCGCGCCGCGGAGCTCTGGCGTGCCGGCGCCTGCGTCGCCTTTCCGACCGAGACGGTCTACGGCCTCGGTGCGGATGCCACCTCAGACGACGCTGTCACCGGCATCTACACCGCGAAGGACCGGCCACGGTTCAATCCGCTGATCGTTCACCTGCCTGACCTCGATGCTGTGAAGGCGCTCGTCGAATGGTCGGACGAGGCCGATAGGATCGCGTCCGTCTTCTGGCCCGGCCCTCTGACGCTCGTCCTTCCGCTCAAAGAGGGCGCGGGCGTCTCGAAGCTGGTGACCGCCGGGCTCGACACGCTTGCCGTGCGGATGCCGGCGCATCCCGTGGCGCGCGCGCTCCTGACCGAGGTGGGACGCCCCATCGCGGCTCCGTCCGCCAATCGCTCGGGCCGGATCAGCCCGACCACGGCCGATCACGTGGCCGCGTCGCTCGACGGGCGCATCGCCGCCATCGTCGAGGGAGGCGCGTCGGAGGTGGGGCTCGAATCGACGATCCTCGGCCTTGCGGGAGACCCGACGCTCCTGCGTCCGGGCGGTCTGCCGGTGGAGGCGCTCGAAGAGGCTCTCGGCGGCCCGCTGATCCGCCGCGCTGCCAACGCCGCGATCTCCGCCCCGGGACAGACCGCCTCGCACTATGCCCCGGAGGCACACATGCGGCTCAACGCGACCGATTGGCGCGAGGGCGAGGCGCGCCTCGGCTTCGGTCCGGTCGAGTGCGATCTGAACCTCTCGGCCTCGGGCGATCTGCGCGAGGCGGCGGCGATGCTCTTTGCCCATCTCCACGCGCTCGATGCGCGGGGCGCAGGCACTATCGCGGTCTCGCCGATCCCGGATCGCGGGCTCGGCGCCGCGATCAACGACCGACTGATGCGCGCAGCCGCGCCCCGCGGCTGAGGCAGGCCGGACGGGGGGCTGCAAAGCCGGCGCGGCGCGATTAAGTAACGCAGGACAGCAATCGAGACGGAGGCCGGACACATGTCCCTGCGCATCAACGACACCATACCTGATCTGACCGTCGAGACCGATCAGGGAACGTTCTCCCTGCACGAGTTCATCGGCGACAGCTGGACGATCCTCTTCTCGCATCCCAAGGACTTCACGCCGGTCTGCACGACGGAGTTCGGAGCCGTGGCGCAGCTTGCGGACGAATGGGCCAAGCGCGACACCAAGGTGATCGGCATCTCGGTCGATTCCACCGAAGACCACACGAAGTGGAAGTCCGACATCGAGGTGGTCAGCAAGGGTGCGAAGGCCGGATTTCCCATCATAGCCGACACCAATCTCGACGTGTCCAAGGCATTCGACATGCTGCCCGCCGAGGCGTACCTGCCCGACGGCCGCACCCCGAACGACACCGCGACCGTGCGGTCGGTCTACATCATCGGGCCCGACAAGAAGCTCAAGCTGACCATGACCTACCCGATGAACGTGGGCCGCAACTTCGCCGAAGTGCTGCGTGCGCTCGACGGCTTGCAGACCGCGGCGGGCCACGGCGTTGCCACACCGGCGAACTGGAATGTCGGCGACGACGTCGTGATCCCGGCGAGCGTCTCCGAGGAGGACGCGGCCAACCGCTTCGGCCAGTACCAGACCGTTCTTCCGTATCTGCGCATGGCCAAGCTTCCGGGCTGAGGCCGTGCTCACCCCGGGAGGTGCCTCGCGCCTCTCCCGGGACCCTTGCATCTGCGGGGAATACCGGCTTGCATCGCGGGTCGAAAGGAGACCTGCATGCCCTCCCCCTTCGTCTTCGGCGGCACCGAAATCGCGCCCGGAAGTCGCCGCACCGTCGATCTGCCGGTCTCGGTCCTGTCCGACCACACCCCCGTCACCCTCTCCGCCCATGTCATCCATGGCCGCCGGCCCGGACCGGTCATGTTCGTCTCGGCAGCCGTCCATGGCGACGAGGTCATCGGCGTGGAGATCGTCCGCAGGCTCCTGCGGGCCGGGCCGGTGTCGCGCCTCGCCGGCACGCTGATCGCGGTGCCGATCGTCAATGCCTTCGGATTTCTCAACCAGTCCCGCTACCTGCCCGACCGCCGGGATCTCAACCGCTGCTTCCCGGGCTCCTCCCAGGGCTCGCTGGCCGGACGGCTTGCGGATCTCTTCATGTCCGAGGTGGTGACCCGTTGCGATGTGGGAATCGACCTGCATTCGGCGGCCGTGGGACGCACCAACCTGCCGCAGATCCGCCTGACCCCTGGCGATGCCCGGCTGCGCGAGCTCGGCCGCGCCTTCGCCGCGCCGGTCACGCTCAGCTCGAAGGTCCGCGAGGGATCGCTCCGCGAAGCCGCGGACAGGGCTGGGGTCGACGTTCTCCTCTACGAGGCGGGCGAGGGCCTGCGCTTTGACGAGTTCGCGGCGCGGGCCGGCGTCTCGGGCATCCTGCGGGTGATGCAGGAGCTCGGGATGATCGCGGGCCGCGGCGTCCCGAAAGCGCGCGGACCCTCGGTGTTCTGCCAGGCCTCCTCCTGGGTGCGCGCACCGTCCGGCGGACTGATGCGAACCTTGCGGCGCCGGGGCGATTACGTGGAAGAGGGCGCGGTGCTGGGCATCGTGTCGGGGCCCTTCGGCGAGATCGAGGAAGAGGTCCGGGCGCCCTCGGCCGGGATCGTGATCGGCCGCACGCACCTGCCCGTGGTCAATGAGGGCGATGCGCTCTTTCACGTCGCGGTGCCGGAAAAGGCCGTGGACGCGAGGGCCGCGACGCAGGATTTCGAGGCGAGCCACCTCGATGCGCCGGCGCTCTTCGACGAGGACGAGATCATCTGAGGCTCCGGGTTGAACTTGGGCGTGGAGGCCGGGCATAGGGATCGGGACACGCGCATAGCGGAGAGACCCATGCCCTTCACGCTCGCCACCTGGAACATCAACTCGGTCCGCCTGCGGGCGGACCTTGTCGCGGATCTCTGCCGGGCGGAGGCGCCGGACATCCTCTGCCTGCAGGAATGCAAGAGCCCGGTCGACAAGATCCCGTTCGAGACGTTCGAGGCGCTCGGGTACACCCATTCGATCGCTCGGGGACAGAAGGGCTACAACGGCGTCGCGATCCTGTCGAAACTGCCCATGGAGGATGCCGGGCATTTCGATTTCGCCGGTCTCGATCAGGCCCGGCACGTGGCCGGACGGCTCGACGACGGGACGCTGATTCACAATTTCTACGTCCCCGCGGGGGGTGACGTGCCCGACCGCGAGCGGAACGTGAAGTTCGGGCAGAAACTTGATTTCGTGGAAGAAATGCGGACCCACTTCGGTGGGAGCCGCCCCGAACGGTCGATCCTTGTCGGGGATCTCAACATCGCGCCGCGCGAGGACGATGTCTGGTCCCACAAGCAGCTTCTGAAGGTCGTCTCGCATACACCCGTCGAGACCGAGGCGCTGACGGCGGCGCAGGAGGCCGGCGGCTGGGTCGACGTCACCCGCAAGGATATCCCCGAGGGGCAGCTCTATTCGTGGTGGTCCTACCGCTCGCCGAACTGGGACGCCGCAGACAAGGGCCGCCGGCTCGATCACATCTGGGCCTCCCCCGACATCGCCGGATCGGCCGGCGGATCGCGCATCCTGCGGCATGTCCGCGGCTGGGAGAAACCGTCTGACCACGCCCCCGTCTTCGCGACTTTCGACCTCTGAGTTTCGTACCGAAGTTAAGAAACTCGGGGCGTTTCGTACGGAATTCGGTGCCGCGAAGTCTCTTCGGGCCGGCGAAAGCGTTCCACGCGTGATCCACGCTCCGAGACCGGCCAAGCTTTGCCAGAAAGTCTTGACCGCGGCTCCATAGCGCGGCCAGCGGTAGTTCTGCGCGCCCTTGCGAAACACCGGTTCGTGATCCATCTAGACGACCAAGCGACCACGTGTCTCAGCCCCTCGACAAGAAGGACAATCAGCGATGATCGAACTCGGCGGAGCGCAGACCCAGCCGCAGGGCGGCAGCGATCTCATCAAGGACGTCTCGGAGCAGACGTTCATGCAGGACGTCATCGAGGCCAGCCAGGAGGTGCCGGTCATCGTCGACTTCTGGGCACCGTGGTGCGGCCCCTGCAAGACGCTCGGGCCGATGCTCGAGGACGCGGTGAAGAAGGCGAACGGCGCCGTGAAGATGGCCAAGGTCAATGTCGACCAGGCCCAGCAGATCGCCGCGCAGCTGCGCATCCAGTCGATCCCCACGGTCTACGCCTTCTGGCAGGGCCAGCCCGTGGACGGCTTCCAGGGTGCGGTTCAGCAATCGGAGATCACCGCCTTCGTCGACCGGCTCGTGCAGCAATCGGGCGGCGCGCAGGGCGGCGACGGCGGGCTCGCCGAGGCCGTGCAGCAGGCCGACGAGCTGCTCGAGGCCGGCAATCACCAGGACGCGCTGCAGGTCTTCCAGGCGATCCTCGGCGAGGACGAGAAGAACCCGGCCGCCTATGGTGGCCTCGTGCGCACGCTCGTTGCCATGGGCGAGGTCGACCAGGCGGAATCGGTTCTGAACGGCGCGCCGGCGGAGATCGCGACAAGCGCGGAACTCGAGGCGGCCCATGCGCAGATAGAACTGGCGCGGCAGGCCGAGAATGCAGGGCCGGTGGCCGAGCTCGAGCAGAAGGTCGCGGCGGATCCCGACGACCATCAGGCGCGCTACGATCTCGCGCTCGCGCTTCAGGCCGCGGGACGCACGCAGGAGGCGGTGGATCACCTGCTGGATCTCTTCCGGCGCGACCGGTCGTGGAACGACGAGGCGGCCAAGACGCAGCTTTTCACCATCTTCGACGCGCTTAAACCGAACGATCCCATCGTGTTGAACGGGCGGCGAAAACTCACGTCGATGATATTTGCCTGAGACAGGGCGTGGGCTAGCTGGACTTGGCATGAGCCGCCTTCCAGACCTGCCGGACACGATCCCCATTTTCCCGCTCCCGGGCGCACTTATGCTCCCCCGGGCGCGGCTTCCGCTGCACCTCTTCGAGCCGCGTTACCTCGCCATGCTCGAGGACAGCCTAAAGACGGAGACCCGCCTGATCGGGATGGTGCAACCCGCGCCGATCCCGGGCCGGGACGAGAACGCCCTGCACCGGATCGGGTGTGCGGGACGGGTGACCCAGATGTCCGAGACCGAGGACGGTCGCTACATGATTACGCTTACCGGCATCTCCCGGTTCCGCGTGGTCAAGGAGGTCGAGGGATTCACCCCGTACCGGCGCTGCCAGGTGGACTGGACCGGCTTCGAGGCCGATCGCGGAGAGCCGGAATGCGATCCCGATTTCGGACGCGACGGGCTTCTGCGGCTGCTCGACCGCTATTTCACGGCGCGGGAGATGTCGGCCGACTGGTCGACGCTAAAGGAAGCGGACGACGAGCTTCTGATCAACTCGCTGTCGATGCTTCTGGACTTCGACCCCGAGGACAAGCAGGCGCTGCTGGAGGCGCCGTCGCTCAAGACCCGGAGGGAGACGCTGGTGACGCTCATCGAATATTCCATGCGCGGCGGCGAGAGCGGAACGGGGACATTGCAATGAGCGAGAGGACCGCGACCCACGACCGCCGGATGCTCGAGGCGCTGATCTGCCCGGTGAGCCAGAGCCCGCTCGAATACGACGCGGAGCGGCAGGAGCTGATCAGCCGGCGGGCGAACCTCGCCTATCCGATCCGCGACGGGATCCCCGTCATGCTGAAGGAAGAGGCGCGCGTTCTCGACTGATCGCTCCTTGGCGCAGGATGCGGGCCCGCCGGGACGATCCCCGGACGGGCCCTTTTTGCGATGTGCGGCGGTCGCGCCGAATTGACAGGCGGGCGCGGCTTCGCTACCTCGCGCGCCTCTTCAGTGGCAGATCAGGAGCAGCGCATATGGGCCGCGCACGCAAGGGACGCGACATCTCGGGCTGGCTGGTGGTGGACAAGCCCGCCGGCATGACCTCGACCGCGGTGGTCAACAAGGTCCGCTGGGCGCTCGCGGCGAAGAAGGCGGGCCATGCGGGCACGCTCGATCCCGAAGCGACGGGCGTGCTGGCGATCGCCATCGGCGAGGCGACCAAGACCGTGCCCTACGTGACCGATGCGCTGAAATGCTACCGCTTCACCGTGCGGCTCGGGTCGGCGACCAACACCGACGACGCCGAGGGCGAGGTGATCGCGACGTCCGAGGCGCGGCCCTCGGACGACGAGATCAAGGAGGCGCTGAACGGCTTCGTGGGGGAGATCATGCAGGTCCCGCCGCAATTCTCGGCGGTGAAGATCAACGGCGAGCGCGCCTACAAGCGGGCCCGCGACGGCGAGACGATGGAGATCGCGGCGCGGCCGCTCTGGGTCGAGGAGCTGACGATGGTGAGCCGTCCGGATGCGGACCACGTCACGCTCGAGATGGTCTGCGGCAAGGGCGGCTACGTGCGCTCGATCGCGCGGGACCTCGGGGAGACGCTCGGTTGCCTCGGGCACGTGCGCGAGCTGCGCCGGACCTGGTCGGGGCCGTTCGAGGCCGAGGACGGCGTGACGATCGAGGACGTGGACGCGCTGGCGAAGTCGCCCGAGCTCGACGAGAAGCTGCTGCCGGTCGAGGCGGGGCTGACCGATCTGCCGGAGGCCAAGTGCACCGACGAGGGCGCGACGCGCCTGCGGAACGGCAATCCCGGCATGGTGATCGCCCCGGGGCTCGAGTACGGCGAGGAATGCTGGGCGAGCCACGAGGGCCGCGCGGTGGCCGTCGGCCGGTTCAAGGCGGGCGAGGTCTGGCCGGACCGGGTGTTCCGGTAAAGGACCTGTGAGGCGTGCGGAAAAGGACGGACATGTCGGCCCGCCGTCCGCTATAGGACAGGTGTTCCCGAGGCGCGTGTTGCCCGAAATGCCGTCCTGTCCTTCGGTCGCCCGTGCAAACATGCGGTAGCGGGGATATTCCGGTCATCGGCGGCAGGGCGCTTGCGCTTGCCGCCCCGCGCGACACATAGCGTGGCAAGAGACATTTCCATCCGACATGGAGGACCATCCCGTGAAGCCCCTCGCCCCCGCAACCCTCGCCCTCATCGCGCTCGGCACCGCCGCCTCGGCGCAGAGCCTTCCCGGTCCGCTCGCGACCCCAGAAGAGGTCTCGCAGCTCCTGGGTCAGGACGTCGACGTGATCGACATCCGCGCCGAGGATGCCTACGCCGAAGGCCATGTCGACGGCGCGGTGAATGCGCCCTATGCGCTCTTTCGCGGCCCCGACGACAATCCGGGCCAGTTGCCGACCGAGGAGGCGCTGACAGAGATCCTGTCCGAGCGCGGGCTCGAGCCTGGCACGCCGGTCATCGTCACCTATCAGGGTGAGAGCATCAGCGATTTCGGCGCCGCGGCCCGGGTCTACTGGACGCTGAAGTCGGCCGGTATCGAGAACCTCACGATCCTCAACGGCGGCCTCGCCGCATGGGAAGAGGCCGGTCTGGAGCTTTCGACGGAGAGCGTCGAGATCGAGCCGAGCGACATCGAGGTGACGTGGGACGACACCTGGACCGCGACGGCCGATCAGGTGCAGGCGGCGATCGACGGCGGCGACACGCTGCTGCTCGACGCGCGGCCCGAAAGCTTCTGGGACGGGCGCGAGGCGCATCCCTCGGCGGCCAAGCCGGGCACGCTGCCGCAATCGGAGTATTTCGAGCACGCCAACTGGTTCTCGGGCGGCCCCGCGATCATCGACGGCGCGGCGGCGAAGAGCCTCGCGCAGGAGAACGGCCTGACCGAGGCCGAGGCGCTGATCTCGTTCTGCAACACCGGGCACTGGGCGGCGACCAACTGGTTCGCTCTTTCCGAGCTCGCCGAGATCGACAACGTGAAGCTCTACCCCGAGTCGATGGTCGGCTGGTCCAACGCGGGCTACGAGATGGCCAACGTCCCCGGCCCGATCCGGACCCTCTGGCACCAGATCCGCGGAATCTTCTGATCCATGGCGACGACCGCTGACACCGCACGGCGCCCGGGAAACCGGGCGCTTCCGCGCGCCGGCCTCGTGGGCGGCGCCGTTCTGATCTGCCTCGCCGTCGCCCTGCTCGTGGGCGCGCGCTACGGTCTTCTGCTGCTCATCGGCCTCGGCTTCGGCATCGTGCTCGAGGGCTTCCGCTTCGGCTTTGCCGGCCCGTGGCGCCGCACCATCCGCGAGCGCGACCCGACGGGCACGGTGGCGCAGCTCGTCGCCATCGGGCTCGTGGCTCTCGCCGCGTTTCCGCTGCTGGCGACACACGGGCAGGAGCTGATCGGCGCGCATGCCCCGGTCGGCTTCGCCATGATCGGCGGCGCGTTCGTCTTCGGCGCCTGCATGCAGGTGGTCATGGGCTGCGGGTCGGGCACGCTGGTGAACGCCGGGAGCGGCAACCCGGTGAGCCTGCTCGCCCTGCCCTTCTTTGCCATCGGCAGCTTCTTCGGTGCCGATCACCTCCTGTGGTGGACCTCGCTCGGCACCGCGCCGACGGTGGTGTTCTCGGGCACGCTCGGCCTCCTCATCACGCTTGCGGCGCTCGCGAGCGTCGCGGCGTTCCTGATGTGGCGCGCGGCCCCCGAGCAGCGAAAG
>NZ_JALZ01000001.1 GCF_000521785.1 Roseivivax halodurans JCM 10272 | reverse complement strand
CGAACACCGCGAAAACAGGGGGTGAGGTCATGGACGGAAGCCAGATCGACACCGCGCCGGTCTTCATCCTTCTCGGACCCCCGGGTGCCGGCAAGGGAACCCAGGCGCGCATTCTGCAGGAGCGCTTCGGCCTCGTACAGCTCTCGACCGGCGATCTCTTGAGGTCTGCGGTGAAAGCGGGCACCGAGGCCGGCCGCCAGGCCAAGGAGGTCATGGATGCAGGCGGACTCGTCTCCGACGAGATCGTCGTCGCCATCCTCCGCGACAGGCTCCGGCAGGACGATACCGCAAACGGTGTCATTCTCGACGGCTTCCCGCGCACTGCGGCGCAGGCCGAAGCGCTCGACGAGTTGCTTGACGAGCGCGGCCAGAGGATTGACGCCGCCATCAGTCTCGATGTCGACGACGCCGAAATGGTGGAACGGATTTCGGGCCGGTTCACCTGCGCCGCATGCGGCGAGGGCTATCACGACCGGTTCAAGCCGACCGCGGAGCCCGAGACCTGCGACAAGTGCGGCGGGACCGAGATGACCAGACGCGCGGACGACAAGGCCGAGACCGTTTCGGCCCGGCTTGCAGCTTACCACGCGCAGACCGCGCCCCTCATCGCCCATTACGCGGCCACCGGTGCGCTCGTCCGCGTGGGCGCGATGGGACGGATCGACGACATTTCGGACCGGCTGGGCGCGGTCATCCGCGCTGCGCGGGTCTGAACCGGAAAACCGCGCAGCGGCGGGCCGTCCGCCGGGCGCAACGAGGAGGAAGGCCCGGCCATAAGGTCCGGCTGCAACACAAGGAGGAGGAGAGATCCATGGTGGATCACACCCAGCACTCGTCGGCGCGCGGATCGACGCGCGTGACGACCGACGGCAAGGCCTATTGGAAGGCCAATGTCCGTCTCATCATCATTTCGCTCATCATATGGGCGATCGTATCGTTCGGTTTCGGCATCCTGCTGCGCCCGCTCGTTTCGGGCATCGGCGTCGGCGGAAGCGATCTGGGCTTCTGGTTCGCCCAGCAGGGGTCGATCCTGGTCTTCCTGGTGCTGATCTTCTTCTACGCCTGGCGGATGAACAGTCTCGACCGGAAATTCGGCGTGGACGAGGAGTGAGATCATGGATCAGACGGTCATAAACATCATCTTCGTCGGCGGCTCCTTCGCGCTCTATATCGGTATCGCGATATGGGCCCGGGCCGGCTCGACGTCGGATTTCTACGCCGCCGGACGCGGCGTTCACCCGATCACCAACGGCATGGCGACAGCGGCCGACTGGATGTCGGCGGCCTCGTTCATCTCGATGGCGGGCCTCATCGCCTTCACCGGCTACGACAACTCGACCTACCTGATGGGCTGGACCGGCGGCTACGTGCTGCTCGCGCTTCTGCTTGCGCCCTACCTGCGGAAGTTTGGCAAATACACGGTGTCCGAGTTCATCGGTGACCGTTTCTATTCGCCGACCGCGCGTCTCGTGGCGGTGATCTGCCTCATCATCGCCTCGCTCACCTACGTGATCGGACAGATGACCGGCGTCGGCGTCGCCTTCGGTCGCTTCCTCGAGGTGGACAGCACCACGGGTCTGCTGCTCGGCGCGGTGATCGTCTTCGCCTACGCGGTGTTCGGCGGCATGAAGGGCGTGACCTACACCCAGGTGGCGCAGTACGTCGTGCTGATCTTCGCCTACACGATCCCCGCCGTCTTCATTTCGCTCCAGCTGACCGGCAACCCGATCCCGGGTCTCGGTCTCTTCGGCGAGCATCAGGCGTCGGGAGAGCCGCTCTTGCAGCGTCTTGACCAGATCGTGACGGATCTCGGCTTCAACGAGTACACCGCGCACAACGGCGACACCTTCAACATGCTGCTCTTCACGCTGTCGCTGATGATCGGCACCGCGGGTCTGCCGCACGTGATCATGCGCTTCTTCACCGTCCCGCGCGTCGCCGACGCCCGCTGGTCGGCCGGCTGGGCGCTCGTGTTCATCGCGCTGCTCTACCTCACCGCACCCGCGGTCGGGGCCATGGCGCGCCTGAACATCACCGAGCTCTTCTGGCCGAACGGCACGGATGGCGAAGCGGTGGCGATCGAGACGATCGAGAACGACCCCGCCTATGACTGGATGCCGACGTGGCAGCAGACCGGCCTTCTCGGCTGGGAGGACAAGAACGGCGACGGCCGCATCCAGTACTACAACGATGCCTCCGAAGGGATGCAGGCACGGGCTGCGGAAGCGGGCTGGTCCGGCAACGAGCTGACCAACTTCAACAACGACATCCTCGTTCTCGCCAACCCCGAGATCGCCAACCTGCCCGGCTGGGTGATCGGCCTCGTCGCCGCAGGCGGCATCGCGGCGGCCCTGTCGACGGCCGCGGGCCTTCTGCTCGCGATCTCCTCGGCGGTGTCCCACGACCTGATCAAGGGACGCTTCGCACCGAACATCTCCGAGAAAGGCGAGCTTCTGTCCGCCCGGATCGCGATGGCGGTGGCGATCGCCGTGGCCACGTATCTCGGCCTCAACCCGCCGGGCTTCGCGGCCCAGACGGTGGCGCTGGCCTTCGGCCTGGCGGCGGCGTCGATCTTCCCCGTGCTGATGATGGGCATCTTCTCGACCACCATCAACAACCGGGGCGCGGTCGCGGGCATGCTCTCGGGCCTGATCGTGACGCTCGTCTACATCTTCCTGCACAAGGGCTGGTTCTTCATCCCGGACACGAACAGCTTCACCGATGCGGATCCCCTGCTCTACACCATCAAGTCGACGTCGTTCGGCGCGGTGGGCGCGGTGATCAACTTCGCGGTGGCCTACTTCGTGTCGAAGAGCACCGGTCCCGTTCCGCAGGACATCCGGGAGCTGGTCGAAAGCGTTCGCGTGCCGCGCGGCGCGGGAACGGCGCAGTCCCACTGAGCTTGCGTCCGGCCGGGTCCGCCCCGGCCGGCACGTCCCTGGGTCCCGTCCGCCCCGAGCGGGCGGGACTGTTTCCTTCCCGGCACGACAGGCTTCGCGATGGCACTCACGAATGACGCGCTGCGCGACTTCCTTTCCACCCTCGATCCCTATGCCGCACTTCCGCCGGAGGTGCGCGCGGATCTCGTGACCCGTTTCCACCAAGCGGACGCCGCTCCGGGCGGGACCGTCTACACTTTCGGCGAACGGCTCGACGGGCTCTATATCGTTGTGACCGGAGCCATCTCCGTCACCGATGAACATGGCAGTCAGGTGTCGCTCCTCGGGCCCCGCAACTCGTTCGGAGAGCGCGGTCTCGGTCGCGACGGCGTCGCAGCGACCACGGCGGTCGCGCAGGAGCCGACCACCCTGCTCGTTCTGCCTGCAGCCGATTACCACGCCCTCACCCGCGATCACGACCATGTCCGCCGCTTCTTCGATCGTACGCGCCGCGAGCGGCCGCGGGTGGACGATCTCGCGACCGCCCGCGTCGAGACCCTCATGGCGCGGCAGCCGCTTACCTGCCGACCGGACGCGACCGCACGGGAGGCGGCGGAGAGAATGCGCGACGCCCATGTCTCATCGATTGGTGTGACTGATGGCGACCGGCTCGTCGGCATCCTCACGATCCGCGACGTGTCGGGCAAGATCGTCGCGGGTGCCCTGCCCGCCGACACGCCGGTGACGCAGATCATGACGCCCGATCCGATCACGCTCGAGCCGTCCGCGCTCGGCTCGGACGTGCTGCACGCGATGATGGAACACAGGATCGGCCATCTGCCGATCTGCGAGGCCGGTCGGCTTGTGGGCATGGTCACGCAGACCGACCTCACCCGCCACCAGGCGGTGACTTCGGCCGACATCGTCGGCGAGATCGCCGCCGCCGGCGAGGCGCGCGAGATGGCGAGCGTCACGCGGCGTATCCCGCAGCTCCTCGCCCAGCTCGTCGCTGCCGGTCACCGGCACGAGGTGACGACCCGACTCATCACCGACATCGCCGATGCCGCGACCCGCCGGCTCCTCGCGCTCGCGGAGGAAACACTCGGGCCGCCGCCCGTGCCTTATCTGTGGCTCGCCTGCGGCAGTCAGGGGCGGCAGGAACAGACCGGCGTCTCGGACCAGGACAATTGCCTGATCCTCTCCGACGACGTGGAACCCGGCAACATGCGCTATTTCGAGGAGCTCGCCACGTTCGTCTGCGACGGGCTCGATGCCTGCGGCTATGTCTACTGCCCCGGGGACATGATGGCGACGAACCCGCGCTGGCGGCAGCCGCTCCGGACATGGCGGCAGTATTTCACCAGCTGGATCGCGAAACCCGTTCCCGAAGCGCAGATGCTCGCCTCCGTCATGTTCGACCTGCGCGCCATCGGCGGCGACCGCACCCTCTTCGAGACCCTCCGGGAAGAGACACTCGGCACCGCCCAGGGCAACTCGATCTTCGTCAGCCACATGATCGCCAATTCGCTCAAGCACACGCCGCCGCTCGGGCTCATGCGCGGGCTTGCCCTCATCCGCTCGGGGGAGCGCAAGAACACGATCGATCTCAAGCATTCCGGGACCGTGCCGATCATCGACCTCGCCCGCGTCTACGCGCTGCAGGGCCGGCTCCAGCCGGTCAATACCCGCGCGCGGCTGGAGGCCGCGAAAGCGGCGGGGCTCATCTCGTCGCGCGGCGGGCAGGATCTGCTCGACGCCTACGACCATATCGCCGAGACCCGCCTCGAGCATCAGGCGCGTCAGGTCCGGCGCGGCGAGAAACCGGACAATTTCCTTGCGCCCGCAACGCTGTCGGACTTTGATCGCGCCCATCTGCGGGATGCGTTCGTGGTGGTGAAAGGCATGCAGTCGGCGATCGGTCACGGTCGCGGGATGCTGAGCTAGAAGACCGAAGGGAGGGGTCATGTTCTTTGAACTCGTCGCCGTGGTCGTCGCCGGCTTTGCCGGCGCGGGCGTGGTTCTGGCCGTGAGCGCCGTTGTCGGGCGCGGGCGGCTGCCGCGCTGGCTGACCCCCGTCGGCGCAGGATTGGCCATGCTCATCGCGACGATCAGTAGCGAATACAGCTGGTACGACAGGACGCGCAGCGCCATGCCCGAGGACATGATGGTGGCGGACGTCGTGAGAGGTTCGGCTTGGTGGCGCCCCTGGACCTTTGCCGTGCCGATGGTCGAACGCTTCGTCGCGCTCGATACCGGCAACTTGCGCCGGAACGAGGACGAGGCCGGGCTCTACCTGGCGGACCTCTACTTCTTCGGGCGATGGCGCCCTGTTCAGTCGGTTCAGGTGATGGTCGATTGCGAAGATGGCAGACGGGCCGACCCCTTTCGCGGAGACGGAGGCGAGCCGGTCTGGCGCGATGTGGGCGCTTCCGATCCCATCGTCTCGACGGTCTGCGGGGCGGTCTGATGCTGTCGCTGTCGGTCCGGCTGCGGGTCCTGCTGATCTTCGCAGGCCTTGCCGCAGGGTCGGTCGGGATCGTCGGCGCGGCACTGATGCTCGCGGCGCGGCAGAACGGGCCGCTGCTCTTCGCTTTCGTCGTGGCAGCCTTCGGTCTCGTGGGCCTGTGCACGCTGGTCTGGTGGCTCTTTGATCTCAACGTCGCAAAACCGGTGGAGAAGCTGGCGACCGAGCTCCGGATCCGCGCGCATACCGGTGCCCAGCATGCCATCGACCCGACCGTCGCGCGCTATCTCGGTGACCTCGCTCCGGCCGCGGATGCGGTGTCCAAGGCTCTCGGCGCCACCGCGCTCTCGACCGCGGAAGCCGTCGCCGCCGAAACCAGACGCCTCGAGGCCGAGCGCGCACGCCTTACGGCGCTGCTTACGGAAATCCCCGTGGCGACGCTCCTCGTCAGCGCCGACGACCGTATCGTTCTCTACGACGGTCAGGCGGCGGAGATCCTCGCGCAGGTCGCCCCGCCCCGGCTCGGTTCCGCGATGACCGATTACTTCGAGCCCACCGAGCTCGAGGCCATGCGTGGGAAAGTCGCCAAGACCGGACAGCCGGCGGAGGTCCGGCTACGAGCGCGCGGCGGGGCACAGGATTTTGCCGCGCAGGCCAAACCGATGGAGGGTGGCGGGTACCTTCTGGTGATCGACGACGCCGAAACGCGTCTGTCGCCCAATGCGGCCCGTCCCATCGTCTACGATTTCGACCTGACTGCGGTGAATGCCGGACAGACCATCTCCGATCGCCCGCTCTCGTCCCTTGCCTATTGCGTCTTCGACACGGAGACGACGGGTCTTCTGCCGCATCGGGACGAGGTCGTCCAGATCGGCGCGGTGCGGGTTCTGAACGGCCGTCTCGTCCCGGGAGAGAGGTTCGAGACGCTCGTCGATCCGGGCCGGCCGATCCCCGAGGGCGCCACGAGGGTCCACGGGATCAGTGATCGCATGGTCGACGGCGCACCCGGCATCCATGCTGCGTCCCGCGACTTCCACCGCTTCGCGAGCGGCGCTGTCATCGTGGCACATAACGCGCCGTTCGACATGGCATTTCTCCGCCGCCACGCGGCTTCGGCTGGCGTGACCTGGGACCATCCGATCCTCGACACCGTCCTCCTGTCGGCGGTGCTCTTCGGAACAACCGAACAGCACACGCTCGACTCGCTGGCGGCGAGGCTCGGGGTGCCCGTCCCGGAGCAGCGCCGGCATACCGCGATGGGCGACGCGGAAGTCACGGCCGAGGTCCTGCTCCGCCTCCTGCCCATGCTGGAGGCACGCGGACTGCGGACGTTCGGCGCCCTGATCGACGAAACGCGTCGGCACGGGCGCCTCATCGAGGATCTGAACGAGAGCTCGAGGTCGCGGGGTAGCTGAGCCAGACGGGCGCCACGATGTCGTCCCGAGCAACGGCCATTCCGTCGAGCCGAGCGAGGATAGCGTCGCCGACGGCGCGGCCGAGCGCATATCCGTCCCAGCAGATTTGCGGGACATGTCCCGGCGCCTCGGTCCCGCCCAGGGTGATGACACGTCGATCCGCGATCCGTGCGGGCATCAAGCGGGCGATCTGAGGAGTACATAGAATGAAATCGTCCACCTTGAGATCCAGCGCATGCCAAGGCTTCGATTGGATGGGCAAACCTGGGATCTTCGTCTCCCCGAGCTCCGGTGCAGGCCCGGCGACGATCAGCCGGCCGGCTCCGGCGGTTTCGGCAGCACGCACCGCAAGCCGCAGCGCCTTTGCCGCGTCGATGCCCGCCCGCATCGCGCCGTCCGGACCGGAATGGAGAAACAAGGCCGGACAATCGGGGGGCACGTAGCTCGCAGCCGTGCCATCTATGACGAGTGCCGAGACCCCTTCGCCGCAGAGCCGCGACGCCGTCAGAGCCGGATCCGCCTCGACCGAAAGAAGCAACTCGAGCCGATCCTCCCGCAGGCGGCCCGACAATCCTGCCAGCAGCGCAGCCGTCGGCGCATCGGGAGGTGCCGTCAGGACTATACCGACCGGACCCGATCGCTTGTTTCGAAAATGCAGCGCTCGCGCATCGCGCCTGTATCCGGTCCGGACGAGCATCGTACGGACGCGCTCGGCGGTCTTCGTGGCCACACCCGCGCCACCGTTGAGGACGGCCGATACCGTGGTTTTCGACACCCCCGCGAGCCGGGCGACGTCCCGGATCGTCACCCGGTTCTCAATTTCCATGGCCCCGTGCCCGCATGATCCCCGCGGGGGTCATAGCGTGAAAAATCCTGACTATCGGTAAATCAAGATCAATCGTCGTCAGAGCACAGCGCGCAACCTGAAGCTCTGGCCGCGTGTGCCACCCGCGCCCTTCGCTAGTACGCGTGTCGCTGAGCAGAGGTCGGCGGCGGGCGAAGGTCTACTCCGCCGCGACCTTCCGTGCGCCCAGCATCGGCTTGAGATAGCGGCCCGTATGCGAGCGCTCCACCTCGGCGACGGCTTCCGGCGTGCCCTCAGCCACGATCTCGCCACCACCGTTGCCACCTTCGGGACCGATGTCGATGATCCAGTCGGCGGTCTTGATGACATCGAGATTGTGCTCGATCACCACAACGGTGTTGCCAGATTCGACAAGAGAATGAAGGACTTCGAGCAGCTTCTTCACGTCTTCAAAATGCAGGCCGGTGGTGGGCTCGTCGAGGATGTAAAGCGTCCTTCCCGTTGAGCGCTTGGCCAGTTCCTTGGAGAGCTTCACCCGCTGAGCCTCGCCGCCCGACAGCGTCGTCGCCTGTTGCCCGACCTTGATGTAGCCGAGGCCGACCTGCATCAACGCATCCATCTTCTCTCGGATCGACGGGACCGCCTGGAAGAAGCGCTGCGCATCCTCGACCGTCATTTCGAGCACATCGGCAATGGACTGGCCCTTGAACTTGATCTCGAGCGTCTCGCGGTTGTAGCGCGCGCCGTTGCAGGTCTCGCAGGTCACGTAGACGTCCGGCAGGAAGTGCATCTCGATCTTGATCACCCCGTCGCCCTGGCATGCTTCGCAGCGCCCGCCCTTGACGTTGAAAGAGAACCGACCCGGCTTGTAGCCACGGGCCTTGGCCTCGGGCAGCCCCGCGAACCAGTCGCGGATCGGGGTGAAGGCGCCCGTGTAAGTCGCGGGGTTCGAGCGGGGCGTACGCCCGATGGGGCGCTGGTCGATGTCGATGACCTTGTCGAGATGCTCGAAGCCCTTGATCGTCTGGCAGGGCGCCGGCGTCTCGCGCGCACCGTTGAGGCGCGTCGCGGCCGTCTTGTAGAGCGTCTCGATGGTAAGCGTCGACTTGCCGCCACCCGACACGCCGGTGACGCAGACGAACTTGCCGAGCGGGAAGTCGACCGAGACGTCGCGCAGGTTGTTGCCCGACGCCTTCTCGATCCGCAGCTTCTTCTTGTTACCCTTGCGGCGCACGCTGGGCACCGCGATCTCGCGCACGCCCGAGAGGTACTCGCCTGTGATGCTGCCTTCGGTCGCCGCGACCTCCTGCGGCGTGCCGTGGGCGATCACCTGCCCGCCATGCACACCCGCGCCTGGGCCTATGTCGAAGACGTAATCGGCTTCGCGGATGGCCTCTTCGTCGTGCTCAACCACGATGACCGTGTTGCCCTGGTCGCGCAGGTTCTTGAGCGTTCCGAGGAGGCGGTCGTTGTCGCGCTGGTGGAGACCGATCGAGGGCTCGTCGAGCACGTAGAGAACGCCGGTGAGGCCCGAACCGATCTGGCTGGCGAGCCGGATCCTTTGGCTTTCCCCGCCAGAAAGCGTCCCGGCGGCTCGCGACAGCGTCAGGTATTCGAGCCCGACATTGTTGAGAAAGCCGAGCCGCTCTCGGATCTCCTTGAGGATCGCCTTGGCGATCTCGTTCTTCTGTTGGGTGAGGTTCTCGGGCACGCCGCCGGCCCAGTCGTAGGCGCCCTTGATCGACATCTCGACCACTTCGCCGATATGCAGCTTGCCGATCTTCACCGCGAGCGCCTCTTCGCGCAGGCGGTAGCCGCCGCAGGACGAGCAGGGCTTGTTGTTCTGGTAGCGCTCGAATTCCTCGCGCACCCAGCTCGAATCCGTCTCCCGGTAGCGCCGTTCCATGTTCGGAATCACGCCTTCGAAGACGCGGGTGACATTGTAGACGCGCCCGCCCTCGTCGTAGCGGAAGGGAATCTCCTCCTCGCCCGAACCGAAGAGGAACACCTGTTTGACGTGCTCCGGGAGATCGACCCACTTGGTATTGGCGTCGAACTCGTAATGCTTGGCGATCGCCTGGATCGTCTGGGTGAAATACGGTGACTTGCCCTTGCGCCATGGCGCGATGGCGCCGTTCTTGATCGTGAGGTTCGCGTCCGGGACAACGAGCCGATCGTCGAAGAAGAGCTCCACCCCGAGGCCGTCGCAATCGGGGCACGCGCCGAAGGGCGCGTTGAACGAAAAGAGCCTCGGTTCAATCTCGGGGATGGTGAAGCCGCTGACCGGACACGCGAAGTTTTCCGAGAAGGTGATCCGCTCGGACTCTCCTTCACCCTCGCGCGGAGCGGTCTCGAGCACCGCGATCCCGTCGGCGAGGTCGAGCGCGGTGCGGAAGCTGTCGGCGAGCCGCGTCTCCATGCCCTCGCGCACGACGATGCGGTCGACCACGACGTCGATGTCGTGGCGGTACTTCTTGTCGAGCGTCGGCGGATCGTCGAGCTCGTGGAACTGCCCGTCGACCTTCACACGCTGGAAGCCCTGCTTGCGCAGCTCGAGGAATTCCTTGCGGTACTCGCCCTTCCGGTCCCGCACGATGGGCGCGAGGAGGTAGCCGCGGGTGCCCTCCTCCATCTTCATCACCGCATCGACCATGTCCTGCACCTGCTGCGCCTCGATCGGCAGGCCGGTCGCGGGTGAATAGGGCGTGCCGACGCGGGCGAAGAGCAGACGCAGGTAATCATAGATTTCAGTCACCGTGCCGACGGTCGAGCGCGGGTTCTTCGACGTGGTCTTCTGCTCGATGGAGATCGCGGGCGAGAGACCCGAGATGTGATCGACGTCCGGCTTCTCCATCATGTCGAGGAACTGGCGAGCGTAGGCGGAAAGCGATTCCACGTATCGCCGCTGCCCCTCGGCGTAGATCGTGTCGAAGGCGAGGCTCGACTTGCCCGACCCGGACAGCCCCGTGATGACCACGAGCTGGTCGCGGGGGATGTCGACGTCGATGCCCTTGAGGTTGTGCTCGCGCGCGCCGCGTACCTCGATGTGCTTCAGTTCCGGCATGTCTGCTCTCGTTCCTGCGCCAATGCCGCTACTTAGTCGCGGGTTCTCCGGATGCCAATCGCAGATTAGAACCTTACGAGAACATTTGCCACGAATTTTCGGTTCATCTCTAGTATCTCCCGCGGAACCCTGCATCTGTCGTCGGTTCGCCGAAGGTCGCTCTTGTTCGCGGCCGTCACGCTTGGCTTTCATCGCGGTCCATAGCCCGACACAGGACGCGTCCCGCTCTTAAGCGTTGCGGAGACTGAGCCGGGCCGCAATGATGCAGTGCCGTCCCGCGCGTTCCGTGGCGGCCAAGATCTACGAGGGAGGATTGTCATGGCGGATACGATTTCGGATCTCATCTTTGCGCATCCCGGCTCGGCACCGGCCATCGGCGCACCGGGGCGCGACTGGATGGATTACGACGGGCTGAGGCGCCTGACCGACAGCGTGCGTACGGCGCTGCGGGCCGCCGGCATCGCGTCGTCCGACCGTGTGGCCATCGTCCTGCCGAACGGACCCGAGATGGCGACGGCGTTCGTCACCATTGCGCAATGCGCCACGACCGCGCCGCTCAATCCTGCCTACCGCGAGGACGAGTTCGCGTTCTACCTCGAAGACCTCAAGGCGAAGGCGATCGTCGTCGAAGCCAGATATGACGGGCCCGCTCGTGCCGCCGCGGATCGGTTCGGCCTCGCGGTGCTGGAACTGATAGCCGACGAACCGGCTGGCGCATTCACGCTCTCGCCCGTCGGCGATCCCAGCCCGACAAGCTCCGAGACGATGCCGGGCCCCGGTGACGTCGCCCTCATCCTGCACACCTCGGGTACCACGTCGCGGCCCAAGATCGTGCCGCTCCTGCAATCGAACGTGGCGGCGTCGGCCAAGAACGTCGAGGCGTCGCTGGACCTGACGTCCGAGGATCGCTGCCTCAACGTGATGCCCCTCTTTCACATCCACGGCCTGATCGCGGCAGTGAGCGCGTCCCTCGCGTCGGGGGCCTCGATCTCCTGCGCGCCCGGCTTCGACGCGCTGAAGTTCTTCGGCTGGATCGAGGAGACCGATCCGACCTGGTACACGGCGGTGCCGACCATGCACCAGGCCATCCTCGCCCGCGCGGCGCGGAACAAGGAGACCATCGAGAAAGCGCGGCTGCGGCTGCTGCGCTCGTCGTCGTCGTCGTTGCCCGGCCCGGTGATGACCAAGCTCTCCGAGACTTTCGGCGCGCCCGTGGTCGAGGCCTACGGCATGACCGAAGCGGCGCACCAGATGTGCTGCAACCCGATCGCTCCCGGCAAGCAGAAGCCCGGCGCGGTGGGGCTGGCCGCGGGTCCCGAGGTCCGCATCGCCCACGAAACCGAGAACCACCTCATCGAGGGCGTTGGCGAAGTCGTCATCTCGGGGCCGAACGTCACGCCCGGCTACGAGGGCAATCCCGACGCCAACGCCAAGAACTTCTTCGAGGCCGACGGCAAGCGCTGGTTCCGCACCGGCGATCAGGGCGCCTTCGACGACGAGGGCTACCTGACGCTGACCGGCCGGCTGAAGGAGATCATCAATCGCGGCGGCGAGAAGATCAGCCCGCTCGAAGTCGACGGCGTGTTGTCCGACCACCCCGCGATCGCGCAATGCGTGACCTTCGCCCTGCCCCACGACAAGCTGGGCGAGGAAGTTGCCGCTGCCGTGGTCCTTGCCGACGGCGCCGAGGCGACCGAGCGCGAGATCCGCGACTTCGCGGCGGAGCGGCTCGCGGCGTTCAAGGTGCCGCGCAAGGTGCTCATCCTCGACGAGATTCCCAAGGGGGCGACGGGCAAGCTGCAGCGTATCGGCCTCGCCGAAAAGCTTGGGCTCACGGCCTGAGACACCCCGGAAAGGAAACCGATATGAAGATCTGTGTGTTCGGAGCCGGCGCCATCGGCGGCTATATGGGAGCCAAGCTGGCGCAGGCGGGCGCGGATGTCAGTCTCGTCGCCCGTGGCCCGCATCTGAAGGCCATGCGTGAAAACGGCCTGAAGCTCATTGAGGAGGGCGAGGAGACGGTCGTCGACGTCACCGCCTCGGAGGATCCTGCGGAGCTCGGCCCGCAGGATTACGTGATCGTGACGCTCAAGGCCCATTCGGTGCCGCCGGTCGTACCGAAGATGCAGCCCCTGATCGGCGAACACACCACCATCGTTTCGGGCGTGAACGGCGTGCCATGGTGGTATTTCCACAAGATCGGTGGCGATCTCGAAGGCACGCGGCTCGAAAGCGTCGATCCCGGCAATGCCCAGTGGGACGGCTTCGGCCCCGACCGGGTGCTCGGCTGCGTGGTATATCCCGCCGCCGAGGTAATCGAGCCCGGGGTCGTCAAACATATCGAGGGTAACCGCTTTTCCCTCGGTGAGCCGGACGGCTCGAAATCGGATCGCGCGACGGCGCTGTCCAAGGCCCTGGGTGCCGCCGGTCTGAAGGCGCCGGTCCGCCCTAAGCTGCGCGACGAGATCTGGGTGAAGCTCTGGGGGAACCTCTCGTTCAACCCGATCTCGGCCCTGACTCATGCGACGCTCGACGTGCTCTGCACCGATCCCGGCACGCGGGAGGTGGCGCGCAGCATGATGCTCGAGGCGCAGGAGATCGCAGAGAAGCTCGGCGTCAAGTTCCCCATAGATGTCGACCGCCGCATCCAGGGCGGCGCCGACGTGGGCGTGCACCGGACCTCGATGCTCCAGGATCTCGATCAGGGGCGGCCCATGGAAATCGACGCGCTCGTCGGATCCGTGCAGGAGCTCGGCCGTGTCACCGACACGCCGACATCGACCATCGACACGGTGCTGGCGCTCGTCCAGCTACGCGCGAGGGTGGCCGGCCTCTACGCCTGATCTCCTATTCCGCGGCCGCGGTTTCGGTCTTGCGCCTCCGGAACAGCTTCACCGCCGGCAGCAGGATGAGAACGATCGCAAACACCATGATCGGTGCCGAAATCGGCCGCGTGAAGAAGATCGAGGGATCTCCCGAAGAGAGGAGAAGCGATTGCCGCAGTGTCGGCTCGGCGATCGGGCCGAGCACGATGGCCAGCACCGCGGGAGCCAGCGGGTAGTCGAACTTGCGCAGGAAGAACGCGCTGATCCCGAAGATCACGATGAGCCAGAGGTCGTGTATGCTCCGCGAGGCCGCGTATCCGCCGACGATCGAGAGGACGAAGATCATCGGCGCGAGGATCGTGAACGGCATCCTCAGCATCCAGACGAAGAGCGGGATGAAGGCGAGGTTGATCAGCACCGCGGCGAAGTTCGAAATGTAGAACGACCCGATGAGCCCCCAAACGAAGTCCGGCTGATCGACGAAGAGCCGCGGGCCAGGCACGAGACCCCAGATCACCATTCCCCCTAGCAGGATCGCCGTCGTCGGAGAGCCCGGAATGCCAAGCGTCAGCATCGGGAGCATGGCGCCCGTCGAGGCGGAGTTGTTCGCGGCCTCGGGCGCGGCCACGCCGTCGGGGTTGCCACGGCCGAAGAGCTCGGGGCGCCGCGAGACCATCTTGGCGACGCCGTAGGACATGAGCGATCCGGGCGTAGCACCGGCCGCCGGCAGTATCCCGACGAAGAAGCCGAGGAACGAGCCAATCGTCGTGCCCTTCCAGCCGCGCTGCACTGCCTCGCGGGTGTCGTTCATCATGCCGCGCGCGGTCATGCGTGGATTCGTGGTCGTGACCTCTCCGCGGGTCTGCTCGATGGTCCAGAGCATCTCTCCGATTCCATAGACGCCGATGGCCAGCACGATGAAGCCAATGCCGCGCAGGAAGCCGGGGATGTCGAAGAGCACCAGCCGCGGCTCGCCCGAGATCGTGTCGAATCCGACGGAGGCGAGAACGAGGCCGAGGCAGATCGAGAACACCGTCTTCGGGATGTCGTCGCCGCCGAGGCCGACGAAGGTCGCGAAGGCGAGAAGCATCAGCGCGAAGATCTCGGGCGGACCGAAGGACAGCGCAAGCGTGGCGAGGACCGGTGCGAAGAGCGTGAACAGGATATTGGCCACAGATCCGCCGACGAAGGACGCCAGCGCGGCGGTGACCAGCGCCAGGCTTGCGCGCCCCTGCAGCGCAAGGGGCCTGCCGTCGAAGGTCGTTGCGACCGCGGTCGAGGCTCCCGGAATGCCGAGCGTCACCGACGAGATCGCGCCGCCATACATCGCCCCGTAATAGATCGCCGCGAGGAAGATGATCGCGGAGCCCGGCGGCACCAGGAAGGTGATCGGCAAGAGGATCGCGACGCCGTTGACCGATCCGAGCCCCGGCATCGCGCCGATGAAGAGCCCGACGGACACCCCGGCGATGATCAGCATCAGGTTGAGAGGCTCGAGCGCCGTGAGCACGCCGCCGGCAAGCAGTGATAGGATTTCCATCGCGACCCTTCGGAACCTTCGTCAGTAGAGAATGTCGTAGAGCACGTCGAAGACCGGCTGCGTGAACGCCATGCCCTGCGGCATCGGGATCTGCATCGCGCCTTCGAAGAAGAAGAACATGGCGACAGGCGTGACCAGTGCGATCGTCGATGTCAGAAGCAGCGAATGCCGACCGAGCAGGCGCATGTAATAGAAGAGAAAGATCGCGATCGCGCCGTACATGGACACGATGTTGATGAGCGCCACGAAGACCGCGACCCCGCCCCCCACCAGCAGAAGCGTGCGCCAACCGTAGCTGTCGAGCATCGCCTCCTCGGAGCGTGATGGCGGGCTTGTCCCCCGCCACCAGTTCACGGCGATAGCGATGCAGGACAGGAGCATGATCACCGACAGCCAGAACGGCCAGGCTCCGCCGCCCGGCCCCTCGCCCCGGATGTAGCCGACCGGCAATTCCGTGCTCTTCCACATCAGATAGAGGGAAAGGAGGGTCAGAAGACCCGCCAGAGAGATTTCACCCTTGCGCATTCCGCCCCCCTCGCCCGGCTCAGCCGTCGACCTGCTGGAGCAGATCGCGATGGTTCTGGAGCTGCGTGTCCCAATAGGCGCGCGTCTCCTCCGCATTCATCGGCATCGGCGAGAGGCTCTCGGACTCGAGGTAGCCCTGCCATTCCGGGCTATCGTAGACCTGCGCAAAGAGGGTCCGGTAATACTCGGCCGCTTCCTCCGACATGCCCGGGGCGCCGACGATGGCCCGTTGGTTGTAATAGGAGAAGTCGTGTCCCTTCTCCTTCAAGGTCGGCACGTCCGGAAAGGACTCCATGCGCTCGTCCGAGAACGCGAGAAGCGGCACGAAGTCGCCCGACTCGTAGAAGCCCTTGGCTTCTGCCGGGTTGTTCACCGTCGCCATGATCTGCTTGCCGGCCAGATCCTTGGCGACCGCACCGCCCCCGTCATAGGGAATGTACTTGAGAGTGAGCCCGTAGGCCCCCGCGAGGTACGCGATGACGATGGAATCCTCCTGTCCCTTTCCGGTGCCACCCATGACGAACTCGCCGTCCATCGCCTTCGCCTCCTCGACGAACTGCTCGAACGTCGTGATGCCGGAATCCGCATGGACCCAAAGCACGAACGGATCGACGCCCATCATCGCGATCGGAGTGAACTCCTGCACATCGACGCCGAGCCCTTCCTGCCTGAGAGGCGTCGTGAAGAACGAGTTCAGCGTCACCAGCAACGTATGATCCTTGTCGCGCGCATCCTTGAGCGCGAGCAGAGCCTCGGCGCCAGAGCCGCCGCCCTTGTTGTTCGGAACTAGCGGACGGCTGGTCATGTCGTTCTTCTCGGCCACCGACTGGATGAAGCGGGCGATCTGGTCGGCGCCACCTCCGGGACCGGCCATGATGACGAAGTCGATGGGCCGTCTCGGCTCCCAGCCCTGCGCCGAGGCCGAGATCGGCAGGGCCGCAAGCATGGCGGCTGCGGCAGCGCCGATGAAGGTGCGCTTGGTGATGATCATGTCTTTCCTCCCTTTTTGTCCCCGCCTTCGCGGGCCTCCGTCGTACCGCCCGCTTCCGGGCGGAGATCCTGTCGGGTCGCGGCCTCCCCGCCGCCCCGTTCCGAAACCGCCGATGCGGCGCTCAATGCGCCATGACAACCGGCTGCGTCAGCTCGTCCACGAGCACCTGGGTGTTGCCTCCGAAGAGCATGTCCGAGCCCTGGCTGTGGCTGTAGGCCCCGGTGATCAGCAGGCTGGCCCCGCATTCCTTCGCCAGCCGCAGCAGCGCCTTGGCCGGCGACCGCGACTCGAAGGGGACGATCGCTGCCTCCACGCCGCGAAGGGCGTAGTATTTGACCAGCTCTTCGGTGGAGGCGCCGTGCGGCTGACCCTTGTTGCCCGTCAGGATCGTGACGGTCTCGGCGGCCGACACGAGATCAAGGGTCATCGCGACGGCTCGCGAGGCCGGCAGCGAGCCATTCCAGCCGATCGCCACGTGCCGGCCGAAGCCGGCGTCGGGCTGCACCTGTCCCGGGCAGACCATCACCGGACGACCCGAACCGAAGATGGCCGATTTCAGCGTCGTCTCCCCGAGATTCCGCTCCCGCTGCGGCTTGGCCACAACGATGAGGTCGGCAAGGCGCCCGTTGTGCTTCACGACGTCCGCCATCTTGCCGGGCTCTTCGATGAATTCGCAGGTCGCTGCCTGACCCGGCCGGGGATCTCCCTCTTCGAGACCGTATTCGGCCGCGAGAACATGCAGGCTGCGGCGAAGGTGATCCTCCTGACGGTCGGCCAATTCCTCAGCCTGGCTGAGGAAGGTCTGCCGCGCGAAGCCCGGAAGCATCGTGGTATGCGGGATGAGGTCGCGTGGCGGCGGACGGCAATGCACAACCATCACATGCGCCTTGTGGTGCCGCGCGAGCGCGGCCGCGTGTCCGAGGACCGTCCCGACCATGCCGTCGCCGCGCACCGGGACGAGGATGTTGGTCAACATGATTTCTCTCCCCGCCTTGGCATCAGACCTCCACCTCGATCGCAGTGTCGTTGGCCCTGGCGAGCGCCACCACCGCCGCCGCGACGGCAAGGTCCTGCAGCCCGACGCCGGTCCCGTCGAAGAGCGTGATCTCCTCGTCCGAGCGGCGACCCGGATGGCTGCCGTTGATGACCGCGCCGAGTTCGGCGATGTCACTCTCCGAAATCAGTCCGGCGCTTACCGCATGCTGCGCCTCGCCTATGCTGACCGATTGGGCGATCTCGTCGGCGAAGACCGTCGCGGCGGCGAGCAAGGCCGGATCGACTTCCTGCTTGCCCTTCGTGTCGGTCCCCATGCAGGCGACATGTGTGCCGGGGGCAACGTGTTCCGCCATGAGCGTCGCGTCGAAAGACGAGGTGATGGTGACGATCACGTCGGCCTCTCTCATCCCCGGCAGATCGACCGCCTCGAAGGCCACGCCTGCCTCTGCTGCGACCTTCTCGAGGTTCGGCAGCATCTCGGGGTGGTAGTTCCAGCCGACGACCTTCCCGAAGCTGCGGTGCTCGAGCGCCGCGCGCAGCTGGAATGCCGCCTGATGGCCGGCGCCGATCATGCCAAGCACCTCGGCGTCCTCCCGGGCCAGATGGCGGATGGACACGGAGGAGGCCGCGGCGGTACGCAGCGCAGTCAGGAGATTGCCGCCGACCATTGCAGCGACGCGCCCCGTGTCCGGATCGAAGAGAAACACGGTCGACTGGTGGTTGATGATCCCGTGCGTCTCGAGGTTGTGCGGCCAGTAGCCGCCCGCCTTCAGGCCGAGAACGCCACCCAACCTGTCGAACCCACCCTTGAACCCGTAAAGCGCGTCGGCATGGCCTATCGCCTCGCGCACCACGGGGAAATTGTAGGCATCCCCCGACGCCATGGCGGCAAAGACCTGTTCCACTGCCGCGAAGGCGGCCTCGCGCGTCATAAGGTCCGCGATGTCTTTCTCCGGAACGATGATCATTCGGTCAGTAGGCCTTCCCGCGCGCGCTGACGGGCCAGAGCGTTTCGACGCTTCCGTTCCTCACGCCCACATACCAGTCGTGCACATTGGCGGTCGGGTCGCAGTGCCCGGGCACGAGCCGCAGCTTGTCCCCCACCTTCAGCGCGCTGCCCGGGTCGGAAATGACGCCGTGTTCGTCGGAGCATTTGACGTATTCGACATCCGTGCGCCCGAAGACAACCGGCAGGCCGCTGTCGACCGATTGCGCCTTGAGGCCCGCGTCGCAAATCGCCTTTTCGGCCTTGGCGTGGCTCATCACCTGGGTGAGGAGGAACATCGCGTTCTCCCATTCGCCCTGGTCGATGCGCTTGCCGTCCTGGTCGAGGATGCGCCCGTAATCGGCGTCCATGAAGGCATAGGAGCCGCATTGCAGCTCGTTGTAGACGCCGGACGCGCTCTCGAAATAATACGAGCCCGTGCCGCCGCCGCCTACGATGTCGCAGGTCAATCCCTCGTCCTTCAGCCCCTCCATGGCGGACCGCACCATCTCGACCGCGATGTCGATCTTGGCCTTGCGGTCCTCGTAGCTGTCGAGATGCTGCATCGCGCCCTGATAGGCTTGGAGACCGGCAAACTTCAGCCCCGGCGCGGCATCGATCGCCTTGGCGATCTCGACCACTGCGGGGGTCGTCGTCACGCCGCAGCGCCCCGCGCCGCAATCGATCTCGACGAGGCATTCGATCTGGGTGCCGTGTTTCTGAGCTGCCGCCGAGAGTTCGGCCACGTTGGCAAAGTCGTCGACGCAGCAGATCGTCCGCGCGCCGAGCTTCGGCATCCGCGCGAGCCGGTCGATTTTCTGCGGATCCCGCACCTGGTTCGACACGAGCACGTCGCGGATCCCGCCGCGGGCGAAGACCTCGGCCTCGCTGACCTTCTGGCAGCAGACGCCGACCGCACCGCCGAGCTCCATCTGCAGTTTCGCGACGTCCACCGACTTGTGCATCTTGCCGTGAACCCGGTGGCGCATCCCGTGCGCACGGGCATAATCTCCCATCTTCCTGATGTTGCGCTCGAGCGCGTCGAGATCGAGGACAAGGCAGGGGGTCTGGATGTCGGCCTCGGCCATGCCGGGCACAGCGGGAACATCAAAACCCACCTCCAGCTCGTCGAAGTTGAGATCCTTCATGGGTCAGATTCCCTTCATCCACGGCAGGCGGTCGAGATCGACGTTGCCACCGGTGACAATCACGCCGACCCGCTTGCCCGCGAACCGGTCCCTGTTCTTGAGAATGATCGCGAGCGGTACCGCACAGGAGGGCTCCATCACGATCCGCAGGTGCTTCCACGTGATCTTCATCGCCTCGACGATCTCGTCCTCGGACGCGGTCAGGATGTCGGTCACGTGGCGCGAGACGAAATGCCAGGTCAGCTCCTTGAGCGGCACCTTCAGACCGTCCGCGATGGTCTCGGGCGCATCGTCGGCAATGATGCGCCCGGCCTTGAAGCTGCGGCAGGCATCATCCGCCTGCTCCGGCTCGGCGGCGATGATCTGCACCTCCGGCGCGAGCCTCGAGAGCGTGAGGCAGGTGCCCGAGATCATGCCGCCGCCGCCGATGGGCGCGGTGACGATATCGAGCCCGTCGGTCTGCTCCATGAGCTCGGCCGAGCATGTGCCCTGCCCCGCGATCACGCGCGAGTCGTTGTAGGGATGGACGAACTCGGCCCCGGTGCGAGCCTGCACCTTGGCAAAGACCTCTTCTCTCGACGAGGTCGACGGCTCGCACTCGGTGATCGTCCCGCCGTAGCGGCGCACCGCGTCCTTCTTGGCCTGCGGTGCCGTTCTCGGCATCACCACGTTGCATGGAATTCCGCGACGCCCCGCGGCCCAACTCAGCGACAAGGCATGGTTGCCCGAGGAATGTGTCGCGACGCCCTTGGCCATCTGCCGGTCCGGCAGGCCGAAGACCGCGTTGGTCGCCCCCCGTACCTTGAATGCGCCGGCCTCCTGGAAATTCTCGCACTTGAAGAAGAGCTCGGCGCCCGACAGCTCATCGAGATAGTCAGATCGCAAAACGGGGGTGCGCGTGACATGCGGAGAAATCCGGTCGCGCGCTGCAAGCATGTCGTCATAGGTCGGGACGACAAGGTCGATGACCGCTTCGCTCATGCCGCCACCGCGCGAAGGCCCTGCTCGGTCCGGTAAAATTCCTGTGCCGCAGCGACTCCGGACCCCAGCCGGATGTCGAGGCCGAGATCCACCATGCACATCTCGGCGGTCGCGAGGCCAGCCAGAGCCATGACGTCGGTCAGGCTGCCCAGATGTCCGATGCGGAACACCTTTCCGGCAACTTCCCCGAGACCGGCGCCGAAGGCGACGTCGTAAGTCTGCGCCGCATGTGCGACGATCCGGGACGCGTCGAACCCCTCGGGCGTGCGGATGGCGCTGACCGTGTCGGACGAGATCTCGGGGGCGGTGGCACAGAGCTCGAGACCCCAGGCCCGCACCGCCGCGCGCACGCCCTCGGCAATAAGGTGGTGCCGGGCGAAGACGTTCTCGAGTCCCTCGTCTAGAAGCATGTCGCAGGCCATCGCCAGCCCGTTCAGAAGACCCGGCGTCGGCGTGTAGGGATAGGCGTTCTGGGCGTATCCCTTGGCCATGTCGTGGACGTCGAAATAGGTCCGCGACAGACGCGCCTCTTTCGATGCGGCCATCGCCTTCTGGCTGAAGCCGAGGATCGCGAGACCCGGAGGCAGCATAAAGCCCTTCTGCGAGCCCGTGACCGCCACGTCGACCCGCCACTCGTCGAACCGGAAGTCCATGGAGGCGATGGAGCTCACGCCGTCGACCATGAGCAGCGCCGGATGCCCTGCCCCGTCCATCGCGCGCCTGAGGCCCGCGATATCCGACCTCACGCCCGTCGCCGTCTCGTTGTGGGTGGCGAGAACGGCCTTGTATTCGTGCGACTTATCCGCAGCCAGAACCTCGGCGCAGCGCTCCACGGGAAGCGCGTCTCCCCAGGGGGCATCGATGATCGTGACGTCGAGCCCGTGACGTTGGCAGAGATCGATCCAGCGATGGCTGAACATCCCGTAGCGCGAGACGAGGACGCGATCGCCGGCAGACAGAGTGTTGGTGATCGCCGCCTCCCAGCCGCCTGTTCCGGACGCCGGAAAGAGGAAGATCTCGGCTGTCTCGGACTTCATTACCCGACGCACGCCCTCGCGGGCGGGATGCAGGATGTCGCCGAAGCGCGGCGAGCGGTGGTCGATGGTCGGCAAGTCGCAGGCGCGGCGCAACCTTTCCGGGATGTTCGTCGGGCCGGGGATGAAGACCGGATTCTGAAAATGCATTCTGGCACCTCGCACGGGACGGAGTTCGACCATACGAACGGCAACGAGTGCGCACAATTATTTCGCAGCAATCACCATCACGGACATATTTGCAATTGCTCCTGTCCTGTCAACGCCTTATATTTTTCACAATGTGAAACTCGAATTCATGCGGCGGAGATAACGACATTGGGCGAGGAAGCGACACCTCGGATGCGTCGGACTAGAGGGCGTCCGCGCGGCTGGCGCGACAACCGCGGCGAGTACATGATCAAGTCGCTCGACCGGGCCATGGAGGTGCTGCAATATGTGAGCGCGCATCAGGGTCTGACGCTCTCGGATCTTGCCGCTGGGCTCGGGCAGGCCCCGGCGACCGTCTACCGGACCCTCGTCACTCTCGAAGGGCGCGGGCTCGTCGAGTTCGACCGCGATCTTCAGACCTGGTCGATGGGTGCGCAGGCCTTCGTGATCGGGGCGCAGTTCCTGCGTCGCACCTCCATCGTGGAACGGGCGAAGCCGATCCTGCGCCGCCTGATGGAAGCCACCGGCGAGACCGCAAATCTCGGGATGGTTCGGGAACGCTCGGTTCTCTTCGTCAGCCAGGCCGAGACGCACGCGCCGATCCGTGCCTTCTTTCCTCCCGGCACACTCTCGCCGCTCCACGCCTCCGGCATCGGAAAGGCCCTTCTCGCCCACATGCCGCAGGAGCGGTTCGACGCGTTTCTCTCCGTGCCGCTGCCCGGCTTCACCGCCTCCACCCTGACCACGCGCGCCGCGCTTCTGACGGATTGCGACCTCACCCGCGAACGCGGCTACGCGGTGGACGAGGAGGAAAAGACCGAAGGCATGTTTTGCGTCGCCGCCCCGGTCTTCGACGCCTCGGGCGATGCCGCGGCGGGGATCTCGGTTTCGGGTCCGGTCGCACGTTTCGGCCGGGACCGGATCGCGAACATTGCCGTTCATGTGGTGGGCGCGGCGCAATCGCTGAGCGCCGCGATCGGCGCTCCCTCGAGCTACCGCGCATAGCCGCCGTGCTCGGTCCCTTGGAGAAATCCGCGCCCGAGACTGATCCAGGGACTTGCGATCTGCCGCAAGCTATCCGAGATCTTTCGAAGCCCCTCACGTCAAATGCGAGTCAGTACCGGCCGATCCGATGACAGAAACACTCTCGCAAGACGATCTCGCCGCCCGCCTTTCCGACCTGCCGCCGCGCCGCCAGCTGGTGGCCATCGTCGGAGCGCCGGGGTCGGGCAAGTCCACAACCGCCGAGAGGTTGGCCGCTACGATCAACAGTGACAGACCCGGTCGGGCCTCCATCCTGGCGATGGACGGGTACCATTACGATGACCTGCTGCTCGAGGATCGCGGATGGCGCGCGCGCAAGGGCGCACCACACACATTCGACGTCGGAGGACTTGCGCACATGATCGGCCGGCTGCGCGAGAATGCCGATGACGAGATCGCCGTCCCGGTCTTCGATCGAAAGATCGAGATCGCGCGCGCGGGGGCCCGGACGATCCCAAAAACCGTCGAAATCGTCCTGGTGGAAGGAAACTACCTCCTGCTGGACGAGAGGCCATGGGACCGGCTCGCCCCCCTCTTCGATCTGACCGTGCTGATCGACGTGCCAGAAGACATTTTGCGCGCGCGCCTCGTGGAACGCTGGACCGGCCACGGTCTGGCCGAACCCGAGATCCACTCAAAGCTGGAGGATAACGACCTGCCCAACGGTCGTCTCGTCGCCACACGGAGCCGAAAACCCGATATCCGGCTGCGCCAGGATTGATGATGGGAGCTGCTTGCGGGCGTGTCACATGCCACCGCGCAGGTGCATGTCAGTCCCGCCGGATCGGCTGCTCGCTCGAAAGAGACCGCGACGTCACCGTTTCTGTGATAGGGTTGCGCCGGAACTCTGGGGCAGTTCCCACAATTACATCTTCAGTACCCGTGATTTGAGGCAGGACATGAATCGAAGAGAGATGATCGCCGGAGGCCTGGCGTTGGCGGGCACGCCCGCGCTGGTGCGGGCACAGAACCAGGTCCAAACCGAGGCCGAAGTTCCCGGACTGATGGCGCCCCACATCGTCGAGCTCGCCCAGCCTCTGCCGCCTTACCAGGTCCATGTCTTTCCCGATGCCTTCCGGCTCTACTGGACACTCCCGGACGGCTTCGCGTGGGTCTATCCCATCCGCGTCGGCCGCGACAATCTCTACGAGACGGGCACCTTCTATGTCGGTGCAAAGAAGGAATGGCCCTCCTGGACACCGACCCCCGGCATGATCGAGCGCGAGCCCGAGAAGTACAAGCAATACGAGGACGGCATGCCCGGCGGGCCCGACAATCCGCTTGGGGCACGGGCGCTCTATCTCTTCACCGAGGAGCGGGGGGACACGTTCCTCCGCATTCACGGCACGAACGATCCGGCGACCATCGGACGGGCGGTCTCGAACGGCTGCGCCGGTCTCGTCAACGAGCACATGACGCATCTCTACGACAAGGTGCCGATGAACTCGCTCGTGGTCCTTTATCCGAAACGCCCGACGAGCGCCGCGTCCTGAACCACTTCCCTCCCGCCCCGGCGCCCGCTATCGAGGGATCCGGATGCTGCGGGAGGGCGACATGAAACGATCCGAGATCAACGACATCCTGGCGGCGGCGGACGAGATGATCCGCCGCCACGGCTGTTCCCTCCCCCCCTTCGCCTATTGGAGCCCCGAAGCGTTCCGCGCCCGCGCCGGCGAAGCGCGTCACGTCGTCGACAGCCGCTGCGGCTGGGACATCACCGATTACGGCGAAGGCCGCTTCGACGAGATGGGTCTCTTCCTCTTCACGCTCCGGAACGGCCGGCTCGACGATCTGACTGCGGGCCGCGGCATGTGTTATGCCGAGAAACTGCTGATCTCGCGACAGGATCAGCTGTCGCCGCTGCACACCCATGCCATCAAGGCCGAGGACATCATCAATCGCGGCGGAGCGACGATGGTGGTCGAACTCTACGGCTCTGACGTCGACGGCGCGTTCGCCGAAGACCGTGGCGGCACCGTGATGTGCGACGGCGTGGTGCGATCCTTTGAGCCGGGTGAAAAGTTGAGATTCGCCCCGGGCGAAAGCATCACGCTCATGCCGGGCGACTGGCACGCCTTCTGGGGCGAGGGGGGCGACGTGCTCATCGGGGAGGTTTCGACGGTCAACGACGACGAGACAGACAATATCTTCCGCGAAAAGATCGGCCGTTTCGCGACGATCGAGGAAGATACAGACCCGCTCCACCTCTTGGTCAGCGATTATGAAGCCTGGCTGACCTAGTCCCGCAACCGAAGGACGGCCCGGACGGCGACTTCGTCGAAGCGCCGATCCGTGGCTCCTGTTTCGCGGCTGTCGCGCGGAAGGCCCCGGTTGCAGCTACGCGCAAGGGGCGGGTCCTGGCGAGTTGCGGTCAACGCCCCGTAAGACCCTCGATCGGGGGCATCGGGTTCGGGCGTGTCACCCGGGCCGGATCGCGCTTTTCGTAGAATGCGTTGCCCCCCGCGGTCACCGTATAGTGCATGTTGTTGTAGCCCGCGTGGTAGGTCGCAGCGTGGAAGAACCGCGAGTTGCCGACCAGAGGATGGCGCTCGCCTCGCAGGACCGCGGTGGCGCTGTCCCGCGCCAGGGGCGCCGCTCGGCTCGACATCGAGCGCGACAGCACGCCCGGCGCGAACTGACCGCGTTGGCCCACGACTCCGCAAACGGTGTCCGGGAAATCTCCCGACTCAACGCGATTCATCACGACACTGCCGACCGCGATCATGCCGTCGCGGCTAGAGCGGATGGATTCGAAATACATCGCGCGTGCGAGGCAGTCGACATCGTTGCCTCTGAACCGCATTCCCTCGTCGCTGCGTCCGCCGCCGCATGCCGCAAGCGCCGCCAGCGTAAGCGACATGAGAGTCGCTCTCAGTACCCGTTTCTGTCCCATTGCCTCGACCGTTTCTTTTGTGTGCCTGCGAGGCGCAGAGTAATCGCGTCGAGCCGGTTCACGCAACGGCAACAACGTTCCCAACGTCCGTCCTAGGGTTCTCCGCCTATCGAGCGTTCACATATGCCCGGAGCGCCGCCTCTGTCCCCTGCTGCCAGATCGTTTCGAGCCAGCGTGCGAAGGGTTCGGACACGCGCCTGTCCTCGGCGAGATCGCCATAGATCCCGCGCTGCTCGAGCCAGGCCTGCGGGTCCTCCCTCGCAGCCGCAGACGCGGCCATCAAAGCGGGCCAGTTGGGATCGTTGGGCGCAATCTCGCTGCCGTCCTCGCGCGTCCCATGACACATCCGGGCCCAGAGCGCCTCTACCAGGATCAAGCCCTCCACCGGCGCGCCGGACGCGAGCGCGTCCCGCAGGATGGGCAGCACGAAGCCGGAATGCCGGGACGAGCCGTCGAACGCAACGCGGCGCGTGGTATCGCGAATCGCAGGATTGGCAAACCGTTCCTCGATGAGGGTGACGTAATCCTCGGGGGTCATGCCCGGAACGGGGTCCACATGCGGCACGATCTCGTCCCGCTCGACCTTGCGCCAGAAGGCGGAGATATCGGGATGGGCCATGCAATCCGCAATCGTCGGCACCGACAGCACTTCGCCCGCATTCGCGAGAACCTGGTGACCGGCGTTGAGAATGCGGATCTTCATCGTCTCGTAATCGTGGACGCGGTCGGTGAAGGTCGCGCCGACACGGTCCCAGTCCGGCCGGCCGGCGCAGAAGGAATCCTCGATCACCCACTGACGGAAGTTCTCGTGGGTTACTGGCGCGGCGTCATCGACGCCGAGCGCGCGGGCCGCTGCGATCTCGTCCGGTCCGGTCGCGGGCACGATGCAATCGACCATAGAGTTCGGGAAGGTGCAGTGCGCCTCGATCCAGTCCGCGAGATCCTTGTCGATGAGCCGCGCGAGCGACAGAACGGTGTCCCGGGTGATGTCGCCGTTGCCGCGGAGGTTGTCGCAGCTCTGGACGGTGAACGGGCCCTGCCCTGCATCTCGCCGCTGACGGAGCGCCTCGATGATGGCGCCGAAGGCGGTTCGAGGCTCGCTCGGATGCGCCGCATCGTGGAGGATGTCGGGGTGATCCGGGTCGAACTTGCCGGTCGACGGGTCCACGTAATACCCGCCTTCGGTCACGGTCAGCGACACGATGCGAATGGCCGGATCGGCCATGCACGCGACCAGCGAGGCGTTGTCCTCGTCGACCGGAACAAAATCGATCATGGAGCCGGTGATCTCGGCCGAGGTGCCTTCCGGGCTCAGTTCTATGAGGGTCGTGACGCATTCCTGCGCGAGGAGCTTCTCGCGCATGGCCGCATCGCCCGGACGGACGCCCGCGCCGACGATGGCCCAATCGCGGGCCTGTCCGTCCTGCATCAGGCGGTGGAGGTACCAGGCCTGGTGGGCCCGATGGAAGTTGCCGGTGCCGATATGGACGATGCCCGGCGTCAGCTCAGAGGCGGAATAGTCCGGAGTCCCGATCTCGGCCGGCACTTCGGACAGGCGGTCGCGGCGCAGGGGCACGGGGGTGTTCTTCAGCTCATCCATTGGCCGCCATCCACATTGTAGGTTTGCGCGACGATGTAGCGGGCCTCGTCGCTCGCGAGGAACACGGCCATGCCGGTCAGGTCATCGGCCGTGCCCATCCGGCCGAAGGGCACGGCGACGCCGACCTCGGCCTTCTTCTGCCCCGGTGCCTTGCCTTCGTACTTGGCAAAGAAGGCGTCAACACCGTCCCAGTGTTCTCCGTCGACCACGCCCGGCGAGATCGCGTTCACGTTGATGCCGTGAGAAATGAGGTTGAGACCCGCTGATTGGGTCAGGCTGATCACCGCCGCCTTGGTGGAACAATAGACCGCGACGAGCGGCTCGCCCCTGCGGCCGGCCTGGCTCGCCATGTTGATGATCCGGCCCTTGATGCCACGGTCGATCATGTGGCGGGCGACGGCTTGAAGTGTGAAGAGCGTGCCGGAGACGTTGACGCTGAAAGCCCGGTCATAATCTTCGCGGGTGATCTCGGTGATCGGCGCCGCGGTGAAGATCGCCGCGTTGTTGATCAGGATGTCGATCCGGCCGAGGCCTTCGACGGCGGCTTCGACCCCCGTGTCGATCGAGGACTGACTGGTTACGTCCATCTCGACCGCGATCGCGCCTTCGCCGATCTCGTCCGCCGCTCCCCGTGCCCTGCCGATATCGATGTCGGCAATGGCGACGCGCGCACCCTCGGCGACATAGGCCCTGGCGAAGGCGAGGCCGATCCCCCGCGCCGCGCCGGTGATCAGGGCCGTCTTTCCGTCGAGGCGCATCACGCCATCCTCAGGCCGGACGCGTCGAAGCGGTGGATCTGATCGTGGCGCGGGCTGAGGCTCACGCAGTCGCCATGCCGCAGCCCCATCTCTCCTGTCGAGCGAACCGTCAGGATGTCGGTGAGGCCCGTATCGTGCACGTGCAGGAAGGTGTCGGACCCCAGATGCTCTGCGACACCCACACGGCCCTGCCACTCACCGGCCTCCGTCACCTCGATATGCTCCGGCCGGATCCCGATGGTCTTTGCGTCGTGACGCGCGGCGGCCTCGCCCTCGATCAGGTTCATCTTGGGCGAGCCAATGAAGCCCGCCACGAAGAGGTTGCGCGGGTGCTTGTAGAGATCGAGCGGAGAGCCGACCTGCTCGATATTGCCGGCGCGGAGAACGACGATTTTGTCGGCCATGGTCATCGCCTCGACCTGGTCGTGGGTCACGTAGATCATCGTGGTCTTCAACCGCTCGTGCAGTTCTGAGATCTCGAGCCGCATGCCGACGCGCAGGGCTGCGTCGAGGTTCGAGAGCGGCTCGTCGAAGAGGAAGGCGGCGGGCTCGCGCACGATGGCGCGGCCGATCGCGACGCGCTGTCGCTGGCCACCGGAAAGCTGGCCGGGCCGGCGCTCAAGGTAGTCGGTCAGGTTCAGCGCTTTCGCAGCGCTCTCGATCCGGCGGTTCTGCTCGTCCTGCGAGACACCGGCCATCTTCATCGGGAACGCGATGTTCTTGCGCACGCTCATGTGCGGATAGAGCGCGTAGGACTGGAACACCATCGCGAGGCCGCGCTTTGCCGGCGGCACGTCCGAGGCATCGCTGCCGTCGATCTTGATGGCCCCCGAACTGATGTCCTCGAGCCCCGCGATGAGCCGCAGCAGCGTGGACTTGCCGCATCCGGAGGGGCCCACGAAGACGCAGAACTCGCCGTCCTCGATGGTCAGGTCCAGAGGGGGGATGACTTCGACGTCGCCGAAGCTCTTGGTCACCTTCTCGAGCGTGATCTGTCCCATGTGTTCTTTCCCTTACTTGACCGCGCCGAAGGTGAGGCCGCGCACGAGTTGCTTCTGGCTGAACCAGCCCATGATGAGGATCGGCGCGATCGCCATGGTCGATGCGGCGGAGAGCTTGGCGTAGAAGAGGCCCTCGGGGCTCGAGTAGCTGGCGATGAACGCCGTCAGCGGCGCCGAGTTGGCGGCGGTGAGGGTCAGCGTCCAGAACGCCTCGTTCCACGCGAGGATGATGTTGAGCAGCAACGTCGAAGCGATACCCGGCACCGCCATCGGCGTCAGCACGTAGAGGATCTCGGAGCGAAGCCCCGCCCCGTCCATCCGCGCCGCTTCCAGGATTTCGCCCGGGATCTCGCGGAAGTAGGAGTAGAGCATCCAGATGATGATCGGCAGGTTGATTAGCATCAGGACGATCACCAGGCCGAACCGCGTATCGAGAAGCCCGACGTCGCGGAAGATCAGGTAGATCGGCACTAGCACGCCCACCGGCGGCAGCATCTTGGTCGAGAGCATCCACATCAAGACGTTCTTCGTCTGCTTGCCCGGCACGAAGGCCATCGCCCAAGCCGACGGGATCGCGATGATCAGGCCGAGGATGGTCGAGCCCACCGAGATCACCACCGAGTTCCAGAAGTGGCCGAAGTAGTCCGACCGCGCCTGCACCGTGGTGTAGTTGTCGAGCGTCCAGTTGAAGAACAGGAAGCTCGGTGGATCGGCGATCGCCTCGGCCTCGGTCTTGAACGAGGTGAGGATGGTCCAGAGGATCGGGAAGAAGATCAACAGGGCGATGATCCAGGCCACCGCCGTGTTGATCGCCTTGCGCTGGTTCGAGACTGCGCGTGCCATGTGCCGGGTGTCTCCCTCAGGCGTCCAGGTTCTTGCCGATCATCCGCATCAGGAAGATCGCGACGATGTTGGCGAGGATGATCGCGACGACGCCGCCTGCCGAAGCCGTGCCCACGTCGAACCTTTGCAGGGATTCGAGGTAGATCAGGAACGTGAGGTTGGTCGATGCCGTGCCCGGGCCGCCCGCGGTCGTCACGAAGATCTCGGCAAAGATCGACAGAAGGAAGATCGTCTGGATCAGGATCACGACGGTGATCGCGCGCGAAAGATGCGGCAGGACGATGTACCAGAAGCGGCTGAAGGGCGACGCCCCGTCCATCTCGGCCGCCTCGATCTGCTCGCTGTCGAGCGACTGCATCGCCGTCAGGAGGATCAGCGTCGCGAAGGGCAGCCACTGCCACGAGACGATCCCGATGATCGAGGCGAGCGGCGCCTGACTGAGAAAGTCGAATGGTTGCAATCCGATGAATTCGAAGAGATGCGCGAAGAGCCCGTTCACGGGGTTCATGAACATGTTCTTCCAGACCAGCGCCGAGACGGTGGGCATCACGAAGAAAGGTGAGATCACGAGGATTCGGACGAGCCCCTGCCCCCACATCGGCTGGTCGAGCAGAAGCGCGATCAGGATGCCGCCGACCACCGTGATGAACAGGACACCCGCAACGAGGATCAGCGTGTTCCAGATCGCTGCCTGGAAGGCCGGGTCGGTCAGGAAGTAGGCGTAATTCTCGAAGCCGATGAACGGGTTCGCCCCCGGCATCAGCAGGTTGTAGCGGAGAAGCGAGAAGTAGATCGTCATGCCGAGCGGCACGAGCATCCACAGAAGAAGCAGGATCACCGACGGTGCGATCATCACGCGGGCCGCGGATCGGGAATGCTGGGTCGCCATGTCTCCCCCCAAGTCGGCACCGGGGTTGCGCCCCGGATCGGTCATTCGGTCTTATTGCTGGTGACGCGGAGCGGAGCCGCCCGTGGGCGGCCCGCAACTTTGCGCTTGGCTCAGTTCTCGCCGTAGCCGGCGCGGTCGATCTCGCGCTGGGTCGATGTCTGCGCGTTCGACAGTGCGGTCTCGGCGTCGACCTGGCCCGCGAGCGCGGCCGAGAACTGCTGACCGACCGCCGTACCGATGCCCTGGAACTCGGGGATCGCGACGAACTGGGCTCCGGTGTAGGGGATCTCCTGCACGGACGGCGCCTGCGTATCGACGGCGTTCATCGATTCCAGCGTCATCTCTGCGAAGGGTGCCGCTTCCTGGTACTCCTCGTTCTCGTAGAGCGAGGTGCGGGTGCCCGGAGGTGCCGCGCGCCAGCCCTCGTCCTCGGCGACGAGCTGCGTGTATTCCTGGCTCGTGGCCCAAGCGACGAACTGCTTGGCCGCATCGGTGTCATCCGACGACGCCGGGACTGCGAGCGACCACGCCCAAAGCCAGTTGCCGTGGTTGTCCACGCCTTCCTTGTTCGGGAACTGCGCGAAGCCGACGCTGTCGGCCACGGTCGACTCGTCGGGGTCGGTCACGAAGCCCGCCGCGACGGTCGCGTCGATCCACATGCCGCAGCGGCCCTGCTGGAACAGCGACAGGTTCTCGTTGAAGCCGTTCGAAGACGCGCCCGGAGGGCCGTACTCGTTCATCATCGTGAGATAGTCGTTGAGGGTGGCAGTCCAGTCCTCGCTGTCGAACTGGGCCTTCCAGTCCATGTCGAACCAGCGTGCGCCGTAGGAATTCGCCATGGCCGTGAGGAAGGCCATGTTTTCGCCCCAGCCTGGCTTGCCGCGCAAGCAGATGCCGTAGATGTCGTTTTCCTTGTCCGTCATCGCCTCGGCGGCGCTCATGACCTCGGACCAGGTCGGGCTGTCCGGCATGTCGATCCCGGCCTCTTCGGCCAGATCGGTCCGGTACATGATCATCGCCGACTCGCCATAGAACGGCGCGGCATAGAGCGTGCCGTCGACCGAGAGCGCTTCGCGCACCGCCGGCAGAAGGTCGTCGACGTTGTAATCTTCGGGCAGGTCGTCGAGCGGCGCCAGCCACTCCTGGTTCGCCCAGATCGGAACCTCGTAGGTGCCGATGGTCATCACGTCGAACTGTCCGCCGCCGGTCGCGATGTCCTGCGTGACGCGCTGACGCAGCACGTTCTCCTCGAGCGTGACCCACTCGACGCCGATGCCTGTCTCCTCGGTGAACTGATCCGTATAACCCTGCATGCGGATCATGTCGCCGTTGTTTACGGTGGCGATTGTGATGGTGGTGTCCTGCGCGAAGGCCGCGGCAGAGCAGAGCGTAAGCGCCGTGGTGGCGCCGAGTACGCGCTTGAGTGACATCCGTATCCTCCCTGGCTTGGATGTTATTGTCGCATGATTAGGCGCGTCATGACGCTCGGTCAATGGATATTTTACGCGCGTAATGTTTTAGGCCGATTTGCGCATGACCAGCCCACCCTCGAAATGGATGGCGCGCTTTTCCTCGGGGCGCTCGCCCGTATCGATGATCGACAGGAGGCAATCGATGCTCTGACCCGCGATCGCATCGTAGCTCTGCGCCACTGTCGTCAGGGAGGGACAAGTGAAGCGGGCATAAGGGTGGTCGTCATGCCCCGCGACGCGCAGCGCGTGGCCGTGCCCGATGCCAACGCGAAGGCCGTTTTCGTATGCCGCGGCGAGAAAGCCGATGGCGAGGCGGTCGTTGCTACAGAGCACCGTGTTCGACGGCAGCTGGCCCTTGCACATCATCGGCGCAGCGGCCCTGCAGGCAATTTCTTCGAATGCCCATCCCGTACCCTCGACCGAGACGATCATCGGCTCGTGCCCATGGCTGCGCATGGCCTCGTCGTAAGCCGTCCGGCGCTTGTTGGCATTTGGGTTGGGCGCGTCACGCATCTCGAAGAACGCGGGCGGCTCACCCGTCCGGCAGAGATAATCCACCATCAGAGCGATGCTTTTGCCATTATCGTTTCCGTAATACGCATCGCCCACGCCTTCGATGTCGCAATCGAAGAGCACGGTCGGCACCTCCTCGCAGAACGCGGCGACATCGTCCCGGCGAGAGCGGCGCCCGAGCGGCGCGAGCAGCACTCCCGCGGGACGGATGGCCCGCAGGCCCTCGAGATTCTGGATCTCGCGATCGCGATCGCCGTGGGAGCTGAGCAGGATCGGGTTGTACCCCGCCTGCGCACAGAGCGGCTCGAGATTGCGCGCCACCTCGGCGAAGAACGGGTCGGCCAGATAGGGAACGATGATGCCGATGTTCCTGGTGAGCGCTCGGTTCTGATTGATCGCGTAGACATTCGGCGTGTAGTCGTATCTCTCGAGCGCGGCTTCGATCCGCGCGCGGGTCGAAGCCCGGACCGAACCCGGATCGTTGAAGTATTTAGACAGGGTCGGACGCGAGATGCCGCTGAGCGAGGCGAATTCCTCCATCGTCCTCACACGATCCTGGCGCATCGCCTTCCCTGTTCCTGCTTCGACCACGGCAACGCCTTCTGTTTTACGCGCGAAAATTATCGTTGACGGTGGCGTGCCCGCTGTCAAGCGAGTCTCGGAGACTGTCAGCTCGACATCGCGGTGACAAACCTTGGTATCGGAAGGATAGGCGAGCGTTGAACCGGTCTGCGCAAGGTGGTGTCAGGATTTGCTTAAGCTGAATGGTCGCTCCCGATCGATCGCGCCGCCTTTCTCTGCCTCGTGTGTGGCAGCGTCCGATGCAGAAGACCCGGGCCACCAGATAGCGCGCTGTCTCTACTGAGGTGGTGGTCTCTACTGAGGTGGTGAAGGCCGGCTAGGGACGCGGGGCAAAGAGCATGTCCATTGGCCGGCCGTTGCTTGGAGGTGGCGTTCACCCTGCCCGCCCCCCCCGAACCGATGGAAAGGCCGCAAGGTGGAACGCGCCGCGTGGCGGATGGGTTCTGTTCCCTGAATGTCATGACAGGGAGACGCAACGTGGCCCGGACGAAGAGCGAAACCAGCAAGAGCAGTCAAACGCGCAAGACGCCGGGGAATGGCGGTGCGTCGACCAAGTCCGGCGCGAACGGCAAGAGCGATGGATCTGCGAAGAACCGGGGCGGCGCCAATTCGTCAAAGAGCGCGAAATCCACAACGCCGAACGGGCCCGAGGCCGATCGCACCGGCGACGCCCCGGTCGAGACCCTGCAAAGCCGGGTCGAGGAGTTCCGGAAACTGGCACAGATGTATGCCACGAACGCCTGCGTCATGCGACCGGACAAGTACACCGGCCACGAACGCAGACTGCACGTCCGCGAGACGATCATCGAAGACCACGCCGTGCGGATCGATCATCAGGCGCAGGGAGCCGACGAGAAGTTCGACAAGCTTGCGGGCTCGCTCTTCTCGTTCTTCCGGGGCTCATCGCTCCTGTTCCACCGCGACATAGCGGGCGACGATGCGCGCATGCCGACGGTGCTGGTGCTCGGGGATGTTCATCCCGAGAATTTCGGGGTCATGCCGAACGCAGATAACGTGCCCATCTTCGGCGTAAACGACTTTGACGACGTCATCTACGGGCCCTTCACCTGGGACCTCAAGCGCGGTGCGACAGGGTTCCTTCTGGCCGTCGCCGAGGAAGGCGGCATGGGGCGCAAGCACCAGCTCAAGATCGCGCGGAAGTTCATCGAGGGCTACCACGAGGGCATAGAATACTATGCCCGGCACCAGACCGAATCCACCGAGCAGATGCGGGCGGACAACGCGCCAAAGGTAATCAGGCGTCTGTTCGAGAAATCCGAAAAGTCGCGCGAAAGCTGGCTGCGAGACCGCTATCTGGATGAGACCGGGCGCGGCTTCCGCGCCAACGAGGAACTGACCCCGGTCTCGAGCCGACTCGACGAATTCCAGAAGCTGATCGACGATCTCGCAAAGACGAACGGTATAAAGGAAGGAGGCCGCGCCGGGACATTGCGCGTCAAGGACGTCGCGATGCGGCACGGACAAGGCACGGCGTCGCTGGGTCTCGGGCGCTACTATTGCCTCCTCGAGGGCCCCGGAGAGGATGCGACCGACGATCTCATCATCGAGTTCAAGCGCGCTCGCCGATCTGCGCTCGAGGGCTTGGTGCCGGCGAACGATTTTGACGCCGGAGACAAGGGTGACCGTATCGCGCATGGCCAGTCGGTGCACCTCGCCGCCGGTGACGTGTTCTACGGCAATGTCGACATCGACGGGAAAAGCTTCATGTCCCGCGAACGTGCCCCGTTCAGGAACGACATCGATCTCGACGACCTGTCGAAGAAGAGCTGGAAGGAATACGCCCATTCCTGCGGCATCGCGCTCGCCCAAGCACATGCACGCTCAGACGATGCCGGCCAGCTCGACTACCGGATCGAGCCGCGCATCGACGAGGCGATGGAGCCTATCGAACTCTTCATCGACGATGTCCTGTCCTTCGCCGAGGAAGCGGTGGAACGCTTGGCCCGGGACCACGCCTTCTTCGTTCAGGACTGGAAGCTCGGCGCGTTCGACATGACGCTGAAGAGGTATCGCTGATGTCCGTGCGCGATCGAGCTCCGCATCGCCGTTTTTTCCTGATCACCGGTGCACCCGGTGGAGGTGCCTCGGCACTCATTGAGGAACTGGCCGCACGTGGCTTTGCGACGATCCGCGATCCCGCGCGCATCGACGCCGGGGACCGCGTGCGATCGCCGGCCACCGATCCTGTCAGGGCGGCAGAAGCGGCGGTGCGTATGGCTGTCGAAGACCATGCCCGCGCCCGAACGTTCCAGGGTCCGGTCTTCTTCGACCGCGGACTGATCGATGCGCTGGTGGCGCGGCAGGACGCGGCTGGCGGGCCCTTCCTCGACATGCTTGTCGACCAGCATCCCTACGCCAATCCCGTGATCTTTGCGCTGCCGCCTAGGCCCGTGACCGGAGATGACGATGAGTTGGCTCGCCGCACAGATTCCGCTCAGGCGGCGGACCGCCTTGCCGCGACCCACCGGCGCTTCGGCTACCGGGTGCTCGAGATGCCGGATGCCGAAGCGGCCGAGCGCGCCGACTGGCTGCTCGCCCGCCTCGCCGCCTAAGCCGTCACTCCGCGGCAGCGACGGCGCGCTTCGTCATCACCGGAATGAGATGCGCGCGATATTCGGCCGTCCCGTGGAGATCCGCGATCATATCCGAGGCCCTCGGAGCCGTCACATCGGCCAGCGCATCAGGCGAGAAGTTGGCGGCAAGCGCCTCTTCCGCCTCCCTCCAGCGGAGCACCCCGTTGTTCGAGGCCCCGGTCACGCCGACGCCGACACGATCGGCGAAGCGCGCGACGAACACGCCGACGAGGGGGAAGCGGGAGGCGATCTGCTCGAACTTCATGTAGGCGGAGGCTTGCGGAATCGGGAAGCGCACGCCTGTGACGATCTCGCCCTCCTCCAGAGCGGTCATGAACATGCCCTGGAAATACTCGTCGGCGGCGATCTCACGGCTGTTGGTCACGATCGTCGCTCCGCAGGCCATCGCCGCGGACGGATAGCATGCCGAGGGGTCGTTGTTTGCGATCGATCCGCCGATCGTGCCGCGATTGCGCACCGCCGGATCGCCGATCTTGCCGGCGAGCTTGGCGAGCCCGGGAAAGTCCGTCGCCGCCTCGCGCGCCACCATCCCGTGGGTCGCCCCGCCGCCGATCATCAGCGCATCGCCCTCGCGCCGCAGGTAGCGCAATTCGTCGATCCCGGACAGCGACACCAGCTTCGACGGCATGGCGAGCCGCTGCTTCAGTGTCGGGATCAGGGTCTGTCCGCCCGAGATGGGTTGCGCCTCCTCGGCTCCCAGCGCTGCCAAGGCTTCGTCGACGCTCTTCGGGCGCTCGATCTCGAATGCATACATCGTGTCGGTCTCCTCGAACCGGCCAAGCCGAAGCCGTTGCTTCTTCTTGGCGAAAATACTCCGGGGGTCCGGGGGCTGGCCCCCGGTCCCATCCTCTCCGACCTCAGCCCTGCATCGCGGCCCAGACGCGGTTCGGCGTCGCAGGCATGTCGATATGGGTGACGTGGGTAAAGCCGCCCGAATGCAGCGCGTCGATCACCGCGTTGATGACCGCCGGCGGTGAGCCGATGGCCCCCGCCTCGCCACAGCCCTTCACCCCGAGCGGGTTGTGCGTGCACGGCGTCTGGCAGGAATGGTCCACCGTAACCATCGGCACGTTGTCGGCCCGCGGCATGGCGTAGTCCATGTAGGAGGCCGACAGCAGCTGCCCGGTCTCGTCGTAGACGCAGTTCTCGAGCAGCGCCTGCCCGATGCCCTGAGCGACCCCGCCATGCACCTGCCCCTCGACGATCATCGGGTTGATCACGTTGCCGAAATCGTCCGCGGCCGAGAACCGCTCGACGGTGACCTGACCGGTCTCTGGGTCCACCTCCACCTCGCAGGCATAGGCGCCCGAAGGATAGGTGAAGTTCGACGGATCGTAGAACGCCGTCTCCTCGAGCCCCGGCTCGATATCCTCGAGCGGGTAGTTGTGCGGCACGTAGGCGGCAAGCGTGACGTCCCCCCAGGCCACCGACTTGTCCGTGCCCGCGACCGAGAACGCCCCGTTCTTGAGCTCGATATCCGCCTCGGACGCCTCGAGCAGATGCGCCGCGATCTTCGTGGCCTTCCGGATGATCTTCTCGGTGGCGCGCACGATGGCCGACCCGCCGACCGCGAGCGAGCGGGACCCGTAGGTGCCCATGCCCATCGGCGTATTGGCGGTGTCGCCGTGAACGATCTCGATCTGATCCTCGGGAATGCCGATCATCTCGGACACGACCTGCGGGAAGGACGTCTCGTGCCCCTGCCCGTGGCTGTGGCTCCCGGTCATCACGCTGAGCGATCCGGTCGCGTTCACCCGAACCGTCGCGCTTTCGTAGAGACCCGCGCGCGCACCGAGCTGACCGACGAGGTTCGAGGGTGCGATGCCGCAGGCCTCGATGTAGCAGTTGATACCGAGCCCGCGCAGTTTTCCCTTGGCCTCGCTCTCCTTGCGCCGCGTCTCGAAGCCGGCGAAATCAGCGATCTCGGCGATCTTGTCGGCGGTGGCGTGGTAGTCACCGGTGTCGTATTCGACCGCGACCGGCGTCGCATAGGGGAACTCGGTGATAAAGTTCTGCCGCCGCAGCGCCATCGGATCGACGCCAAGCTCCCGCGCTGCCTTGTCGATCACGCGCTCGAGCTGGAACGTTGCCTCTGGCCGCCCCGCGCCGCGATAGGCGTCCACCGGAACGGTGTTGGTGAAGACCGCCTTCACGTTCACGTAGATGTTCGGCGTCTTGTAATTGCCGGCCATCAGCGTGCCGTGCAGCCAAGTCGGCACGGACGGCGCGAAGGTCGAGAGATACGCCCCCATGTTGGCGTAGGTCTCGGTCCGAACCGCGACGAAATTGTTGGCTTCGTCGAGCGCCAGCTCGATCTTGGTGACGTGGTCACGCCCATGCGCGTCGGACATGAAGGCCTCGGAGCGGGTCGAGGTCCATTTGACCGGGCGTTTCAGCGCCCGTGCCGCGAAGGTGCAGAAGGCCTCCTCGGCGTAGTGGAAGATCTTGGTGCCAAAGCCGCCGCCCACGTCCGGAGCCACCACGCGCAACTTGTGCTCGGGAATGCCGAGCACGAAGGCGCCCATCAGAAGACGGATCACGTGAGGGTTCTGCGAGGTCGTGTAGAGCGTCGACATGTCGCCCGCCCGGTTGTAGTCGCCCACGGCGACCCGCGGCTCCATCGGGTTTGCGACGAGGCGGTTGTTCACGAGCTCCAGCGTCGTGACATGTGCCGCGCCCTTGATCGCCTGATTGACCGCGTCTCGGTTGTCTTCGACGAAACCCCAGTCGTAGCAGAGGTTCGTGCCGATCTCGTCGTGCACAAGCGTCTCCGACGATGCGACCGCCTTCTTCATGTCGACGATTGCGGGCAGTTCCTCGATGTCGAGCATGACGGCATCGGCGGCGTCGCGGGCCTCCTGGAGGCTCTCGGCGACGACCGCTGCCACCATCTCGCCAACGTGGCGCACCTTGCCCTGCGCGAGCACCGGATGCGGCGGCTCCTTCATCACCTCGCCGAAGCGGTCGGTCACCTGCCAGCCGCAGGGAAGACCGCCGACGCCCTCGAAGTCGCTGCCGGTGAAGATCTTCAAAACACCGGGCATGGCCTCGGCCGCCGCGGTGTCGATCCCGGTAATGCGCCCATGCGCCACGTCAGAGCGGACGAAGGCGACGTAGGCCTGCCCGTAGACGTTGATGTCGTCCGTATAATTGCCGGTGCCGGTCAGGAAGCGCACGTCCTCGCGGCGCTTCGAGCTGGCTCCGATGCCATGATCCTTCGGCATGTGCCTAATCCTCCCTGGGGTGGCGGGCTCCTGCCCGCCGGATCCGTCTGCATCCTTCGTGGACCGCGGGCCTCACCCGAGCCTCACGTCGTCACCTCCCGCAACCGAAGGCCGGCCTACTCGGCCGCGATCGCGCCGCCCTCGACCTCCTGGCCCGATGCGGCCATGATCGCCCTGACGATGTTGTGGTACCCGGTGCAGCGGCAAATGTTGCCCTGCAGGTAATGCCGGATCTCCTGTTCGGAGGGCTTCGGGTTTTCCTTAAGGAGCGATGCCGCCGCCATGACCATGCCCGGCGTGCAGAAACCGCACTGAAGCCCGTGGTGATCCTGGAACGCCTGCTGGATCACGTTCAGCGAGCCGTCCGGATTGGCCTGTCCCTCGATCGTCGAGACCTCGGCGCCGTCGGCCTCTGCCGCGAAGATCGTGCAGGCCTTCACAAGCTCACCGTTCACATGGACGCAGCACGCGCCGCACTGGCTGGTGTCGCAGCCCACATGGGTGCCGGTGAGACGCAGCTGCTCGCGCAGGAACTCAACCAACAATTCGTTGCCCCGAACCGCACGGCTCACGGTCTTGCCGTTCACCGTCATCGTCACGTCACTCATGACATCCTCCCCTTGGATAGCTCTTGTGCTGTCTGTCTCTCCGCCGCGTCAAACCTGACCCGGCGGACCCCGCCCCTGTCAAGCGGCTCCACCACCGGCGCCGACCATGCGGCGGAACCAGCCCTTCTTGGCCTCGCCCGGCGTCGCCTCGGCCTCGGGGGCGTCCGCTTCGTTCGCCGGGCCCTCGATGGCTTCCTGAAGGCGTGTGAAGAACTGATCCGCCATCTTCTTGGCGAAGCCGTCGATCACCCGCGAGCCGAGCTGTGCGAGCTTGCCGCCGACATTCGCCTCGACATCGTAATGAAGCCGCGTGACTCCCTCGCCAGCTTCTTCGAGCCTGACGACCGCCGCGCCCTTGGCGAATCCGGCGGCCCCGCCCTTGCCCTCGCCCGAAAGCTTCAGCGTTTCGGGCTTGTCCATGTCCGAGACGTTGACCTGTCCCTTGAACGTCGCCTTCACCGGCCCGACCTTCTGCACGACCGTCGCCTCGAAGCCCTCTTCGGGTGTGCCGGTCAGCTCCTGACAGCCCGGAACGCAGGTCTTGAGCACCTCGGGGGTGAGAATTGCGGCCCAGACCGTTTCGCGGTCCGCCTGGATCTCGCGGGAATCGCTCATCTGCATGGGGTCGTGTCCTCCTCGTGTCGCAACGACGTTAGGCACCCGGACCCGGGCGCGATATTAGACCATACTCCTAGACCGGCGCCCCTCTGGCCAGAGGGCGCAATCACGGCATCGTCGATCCGTACGCTGAGTGTCTTATCGGTGTGGGAGTTCATCCACCGAGAGGGGCGAACGCTGGCCTCGCCTTCTTCTTGACGGAAATATCCTCGGGGGCGTGGGGGCAGAAAGCCCCCACATTCTCGGATGCCATCAGAGTGCGGCGTCGAGTGCGCGCTCAAGGCGCGACACCGTGCCGTCGACATCCTTGAGCTTGTCGAGGCCGAAAAGGCCCAGCCGGAAGGTCGAGAATCCCTCGGGCTCGCCGACCTGCAGCGGCACGCCGGCAGCGATCTGGGTTCCGGCCTTGGCGAAGGCCTTGCCCGATTTCACTTCGGGATCGAACGTGTAGCCGACCACCACGCCGGGCGCGCCGTAGCCGTCGGCAGCGACCGAGTTTACACCGCGGTCGCTCAGCATCGCGCGGACCCGTGCTCCAAGGTCGAACTGCGCGTTGCGTGCCGCGGCAAGGCCGAACTCTCGCGTCTCGTTCATCGCGTCGCGAAACGCGCGCAGCCCGTCGGTGGGCATCGTGGCGTGATAGGCATGCCCGCCGTCCTCGTAGGCGGCCATGATCGCGCGCCACTTCTTGAGGTCGGCCGCGAAGGAGTTCGACGCGGTCTCGCCCATGCGCTCTACCGCACGGTTCGAGAGCATCACGAGCCCCGCCGAGGGCGTCGAGGACCAGCCCTTCTGAGGCGCCGAGATCAGGACGTCGACCCCGGTCTTCGTCATGTCGACCCAGGCGCAGCCAGACGCGATGCAGTCGAGCACCATCAGCCCGCCCACCTCGTGCGCGGCCGCGGCGAGGCGCGTGATGTAATCGTCGGGCAGGATGATCCCCGCCGAAGTTTCCACGTGCGGCGCGAAGACCACGGACGGCCGGACCTCGGCGATGCGGGCCTCCACCTCCTCGATGGGCGGGGGCGCGAAGGGTGCGTCGGGCGTGTTGCCTTGCTGCCGGGCGGTGCAGACGGTTGTCTCTCCGCCGAAGCCGCCAGCCTCGAAGATCTGCGTCCAGCGGTAGGAGAACCAGCCGTTGCGCACGATCAGCATGTCGGCGCCCTGACCGAACTGGCGCGCGACCGCCTCCATCGCGAAGGTTCCGCCGCCGGGCACGACCGCGACCGCGTCGGCGCCGTAGACCTCTCGAAGCGAGGAGGAGATGTCGCGCATCACCTGCTGGAAGTTTGCGGACATGTGGTTGAGAGAACGGTCGGTGAAGACGACCGAGAATTCGTCGAGGCCGCCAGGGTCGATGTCGGGATGCAGCGGTGCCATGAGGTTTCTCCTGCTTGGATCGCGCGGACCCTAGCCCCAAAGCCGGGCCGCTCCAAGTCGGCGGTCCGTCCGCGTATCAAAGCGGCCCCGGGCGCCGCTCCTCGGACAGGAGCACGTTGGCATCGACGCTGCCGACGCCGGGCAGCGCCATGATACGGCGGCGCAGGACGCGCTCGAAGTCCGAAATGTCGCGGGCGACGACGCGCAGGCGGTAATCGTACATGCCAAGGATATGTTCGACGGTCTGGACCTCGGGGATCGCCTGCACCGCCCGCTCGAAATCGACGAGGCTCGCACGCCCCTTGGCGGCGAGTTTCACCCCGAGAAACACGGTGACGCCGAAGCCGAGCGCGCCCTCGTCGAGGTCGAGCCGATGGCCGCGGAAGACGCCCGCATCCCGCATACGCCTGATGCGGCGCCATGCGGCAGGCTGCGAAAGGCCGAGCCTACGCCCGAGCGCACCGGCCGAGAGCGTGGCGTCTTTGGAGAGCGCGCGGAGCATGGCGCGGTCGGTGGCGTCGAGGTCGATCACAGCGGCAGGGTCTCGTCGCTCTTGAGCCGGGCGACATGCATCAGCGCCTCGAGGTCGGTCATGTGCGGCAACGCGAGCAGTTTCTCGCGGTAGAGCGACTGGTAATGCGCCAGATCGCGCGCGATAATCGACATGCGCACGTCGACCTGGCCGAGAAAGGTCTGGATCTCGAGCACTTCCGGCACCTCTCGCGCCGCCTCCAGGAATTCCTCGAAGGAGCGCGGCGCACTCTTGTCGAGCGTGACCCGAAGCGAGACCTCGACGCTGTATCCCAGAGCCGACCAGTCGATCACGCCGCGCACGCCACGGACGATGCCCGCCTCGCGCATGCGTTCGATCCGCCGCGCCAGCGTCGTCGCGGTCACGCCGCAGCGCTCCGCCAACTCCGCGAAGGGAGCCTCGGGTGTCGCCTGATACTGGCGCAGGATGCGGCGGTCGGTATCGTCGAGCATGAACCCTGCAGTAATCGCGCTATCTACGAATGGAAAGGTCGTGAACGAACCAAAGCGAAGGAACTTTGCCACCCGTTTTGCGCAGAGATCCCTATCCTGCCTTCATCAACAGAAGAAACGGGAAGGACCGGACACATGCGCGTTTATTATGACCGCGACTGCGACATTAACCTCATCAAGGACAAGAAGGTCGCGATCCTCGGCTACGGCAGCCAGGGCCACGCCCATGCGCTGAACCTGCGCGACTCGGGCGCCAAGAACGTGGTCGTGGCGCTCCGCGAGGGATCGTCGTCGGCCAAGAAGGCCGAAAGCGAGGGCCTCCAGGTCATGGGCATCGCAGAGGCCGCCGCGTGGTGCGATCTCATCATGTTCACCATGCCCGACGAACTCCAGGCTGAAACTTACAAGAAGTACGTGCACGACAACATCCGCGAGGGCGCGGCGATCGCCTTCGCCCACGGGCTCAACGTGCATTTCGGCCTGATCGAGCCCAAGGCCGGCGTCGACGTGATCATGATGGCACCGAAGGGCCCCGGCCACACCGTCCGCGGCGAGTACCAGAAGGGTGGCGGCGTGCCCTGCCTCGTGGCCGTTGACACCGACGCGACCGGCCGCGCGCTCGAGACCGCGCTGAGCTACTGCGCCGCGATCGGCGGCGGCCGCTCGGGCATCATCGAGACCGACTTCCAGGAAGAGTGCGAGACCGACCTCTTCGGTGAGCAGGCAGTGCTGTGCGGCGGCCTTGTCGAGCTCATCCGCATGGGCTTCGAGACACTGGTCGAGGCCGGCTACGAGCCCGAGATGGCCTATTTCGAGTGCCTGCACGAGGTGAAGTTGATCGTCGACCTGATCTACGAGGGCGGCATCGCGAACATGAACTACTCGATCTCGAACACCGCCGAATACGGCGAGTACGTGTCCGGCCCGCGCATCCTGCCCTACGACGAGACCAAGGCTCGGATGAAGGCCGTTCTCGAGGACATCCAGCAGGGCCGCTTCGTGCGCGACTGGATGCAGGAATGCGCCGTCGGCCAGCCCTCCTTCAAGGCCACGCGCCGCCGCAACGACGCGCACCAGATCGAGGAAGTCGGCGAGAAGCTTCGCGGCATGATGCCGTGGATCTCCGCCGGCAAGATGGTCGACAAGTCGAAGAACTGAGCTCGTTTCAGCCAGCCATGGCCGCACCCCTTTACGGAGGGGTGCGGCACACCTCTTCCTCACGCCGCATCAGACCAGCGTCCGGAAGAGACCGCGGACCGCGCGGCTTCTGCCGGCTGGCATGATTCCGCCGGACCTGCCCGTCTTCATCGGCGGCGACAGACGATTTCGCGGGCTGACGCTAGAATTGCTCTCCCCCTCCGGCACTTTTTCCGCTCTTGCGCATTGTCTTAAGGACTTGCCCCGAATCGCGAGCATGTGCGGGGCCCGACGGAGACCATAAGATGCGCCTGACATTGCTGGACGGGTTCAGAGGATACTTTCTTCTGTTCATGATGATTGCCCATACGACCGGACAATTCAGATCGATTCCGGGTCAGTACAACCATCACGCGCTCGGCTTCGTCGAAGACGCGCAGGGGTTCGTTTTCATCTCGGGCTTCGTCGTCGGCCTCGTCTACACCAAGCTGCTGATGAAGAAGGGCATGCAGGGCATGCGCAGCGGCGTGCTGAAGCGGATCAAGACGATCTATACCTATCAGGCAGGCATGATCGTCGGTTTTGCCGCTGCCGCGTTGCTGCTGGCACAATGGGGAATGTATCCGAACGTCCTTCGCCAATATGTCGAGGAACCGGTCGTCTTCACCCTCGCCTCGCTCGGGCTCGTCACGGGCTCCATGCATCTCGGCATCCTCGCGCTCTACATCTGGATGATGCTGCTGACGCCCTTCGTGCTCTGGGCGTTCCGCGAGGGTCATGCAAAGTGGGTCTTCGCCCTCAGCGCCGCGTCATGGATCTTTGCACAGACCGGGATGCCGGACGCGGCGCAGGGTCCGATCGAGGGAGCCCTGCGCAGTACGGGCCACGGCATCAACATCGGCATCTACTTCAACGTTTTCGCCTGGCAGGTGATCTATTTCGGCGCGCTCTACCTCGGCTTCGTCTTCGCGACGGACCGTTTCGATCCGGCGTGGATGAAGACGCGTCTCGCGCGTCACGCCTTCTGGGCCGCTCTCGGCGGCATGGTGGCCTTCGCGCTCTTCGACCGGTCGATCCACCTCGGCTGGCTGCCGGAGAATATCCGCCCGATGGTGTGGGACGCGCTTGACCGCGGGAACATGGATGCTGTCTACCTCACGAACTTCGCGCTCGACCTCTACGTGGTGTCCTGGCTGCTGATGGTCGGACGCGAAAGCGGCAACCGCGCGCTCGAGGCCGTTGGGAACGCGATCGCCTGGGTGTTCTCACGCAAGCCGCTGGTCTTTCTGGGGCAGCATTCGCTGCAGGTCTTCACCGCTCACGTGGTCGTCGTCTATCTCATCATGTGGCTGATGGAGGGACACCGGGCCGGGCCGCTCGTCTCGAACATCGCAGTACTCGCGTCGATCTTGCCGCTCTACGCGGTGGCATGGATCCATGCCCGGAGCGTCGCCGCGAAGAAGGCCAAGCGCGACGTGTCCGCCACCCGCGGAGCACCCGATCTCAAGATCTCTCCGACGGTGGAACCGGCGACCGCAGGACGCTGATCTACTGGCGATGCGGACGGCGGGCCGTTGTTCCGCACGCCGATCGTCTGCCGCCTGACGACATCTGGAACCTTTAAAACGAAAAACCCGCCGCGCGAAACGCGGCGGGTTTACGATGTTTGTCCGCAATTAGTCACCGTCATCGCGGCGATCAGCTTGCGGTTTCTTTGCGCTCGTCCTTGTTCTGATGGCTTGGTCCGTCCACTGCGAGCGAACTTTTCGGATCGTTGGGATCCCGCAGCTGCCGCTCGGTCTCCCGTTTCGACCAGATCGCGTAGACGATCCCTGCCAGCAAAGTGATCAGTGCAAGAACGGGAACGATGAATCCTGCTTCCATGGTGTCTTCCTCTTCTGGATGCGAATGAGGCTGAACACCACTTGGGTGGAACACGTTCCGCGTGCGGCCATCACATGTCGTTTTTGAGCTGATAGATGCACCAGCCGAGCAGAACGAGAAGGATGAAAACGGGCAGAATGAAAAAGGCGTCCATGGCGTCCTCCGATACGTCACGCCTATTCACCCTATCCAAGTTGCCTTATCCCGCAAGTCCCGTGCGCGCGATTGCGGTATGGCGCGCGTAACTCTGCCCGAAAGGCCCTCCCGATATGCAGCATGCCACGTTTGCACCGGCGGACCGGACCAGAGGTCCTGCGACGCCCGCCGCTCGGGACTGGGCCATGGTCGGGACGCTCGGGATCGTCTGGGGCGCGACCTTCCTCGTGATCGAGCTTGCGCTCGCCGGCATCAGCCCGGCATGGCTCGCCGCGGGACGTGTCACGCTCGCAGCGACACTCACGCTGGTCATCTGGATCGCATTAACGGGCGGGCGGCTCTGGAGCGGTCGGGACCGGAACTGGCCCGGGCTCTGCCTCATCGGCGCGCTCTCGACTGCCGTGCCCTATCTTTGCCTAGCCTGGGCCCAGACGCATGTGAGTTCGGGCCTCGCCGGCGTATCGATGGCCGCCATCGCGCTCATCGTTCTGCCCTTGAGTCATTTCGCCCTGCCCGACGCGAAGATGACGTGGCGCAGCAGCGCAGGTCTCTGCATCGGTTTCGTCGGCGTCATGATTCTGATCGGTGGCGGCGCCTTCCGGTCCACCGGCGATCCGCTCGAGCCACTGGGCCGGCTCGCCTGCCTCGGTGCCGCGCTTTCCTATTCAGTGAGTTCGGTCACGATGCGTCGTCTGCCACCCGCCGATCCGTTGGGTCTCGCGGCCGTGCCGCTGTTGATCGGCTCTTGCATGATCGTGCCCCTAGCGCTTCTCCTCGAAGGACCGCCGCCCCTGCCAGCCCCCGAGACGCTCGGCTGGATCGCCCTCCTCGGATTTGTACCCACGGCGGGCGCGAATCTCCTTCGGGTGCTGGTGATCCGTCGCGCGGGTCCGGTATTCATGAGCCTCACCAACTACCAGGTGCCCTGCTGGTCGGTGATCTTCGGCATCGTGATCCTGGACGAGCCGGTCGAAGCCAAGCTCTTCCTCGCCCTCGCGCTGATCCTCTCGGGAATCGGGATCAGTCAATGGCCCGCCCTGCGGCGGACCATCATGCGGCGGTGATCATTCCCAGCAGCTGACGAGCACCGTCATCGCGGTTGCCATCGAGGTCAGATCTTCCGGGCGCATCTCGGCTGAGCCGCGGGTCGTTTTGGCGCGCAGACCCGCTTCGGTGATCAGGCTTTCCAGCGCTTCGGCCTTGGCGGCGAAGCTCACGCTTTCGGGCAATTGCCGCCCGCCGGTCTCGCGCGGCAGCAGCATACCGAGAACCGCGCCTTGCGAGTCGAGGATCGGTCCACCCACATCCCCCGGCTCGGCAGAGAGGGCGAGACGCTTGAGGTTTTCCTCGCCGCTAAGCCCGCGCACGTCCTCGAGCTTGCCCCATGTCATCGTCGGGGCGGGAAGCACGCCGCCGAAGGAATAGCCCGAAACCGCGACCTCGGATTGAAGCCGTGGCGGATCGGTCCGAAATGCGGCAACCTCGCGGGGCGCGAGCCGAGCCTCGGGCTTCAAGATGGCCGCGCCGATCCCGGTGTCCCGGGCCACGATCTCCGCCTCATGTGCGCTATCGAGCGTGATGTTGCCGCAGCCCTCGACTGCATCTAGCGCGGTCAGCACCGTGCCGGAGCCGTCGATGTAAAAGCCGGATGCGGAGACCCTCGGCCGCCGGATCTGCAGCCCGGAGACGAGGTCCACGGCCTGTTCCTCGGCTTCGAGCGTGGCCGGGTCGAGAACCACCCCCGGCACCGGGTCGAAACTGGCCTGCATCTGGCTCAGGACACGTGTGCGCCGTTCCTCGTCGCCCGCAGGCCAGATCAGGGTGAAACCCTTCACCGCGCCGTCCACGAGCCGCGCCTCGGTGTGGCTGACGATGCGGTCGTTTGCCCCCGTCAGCGTGAAACTGTTTTCGTTGCGCGAGCGCTCGCCCTCGGGGGGAACGATCTCGAGCGTCTGCATGATCTCGTAGAGGCCGTTCAGCGTGGCCCGGTCGCCCGGCTCGGAGATCAGCAATACGCGGGCGTCGAGGTCACCCGTCGGCTCGTAGCGCACGAAAGGGCTCGCGGCCTCGCCGGGCTCCACGACCCCGAGCGGCATGGCGATCGTGATGCCTGCGCGGTTGTCTGTAATGGTCTCGAGGCCCATTCCGTCGAGCACGGCGTTGTATTGGCCGAGAAGCTCCTGCCGCTGGCGAGTGGTCAGCACGCCGGTCGTCTCGAAGCCGTTCTCGCCCTGCCATCCGGCCATGGAGCGACGCGTCCCCTGGCCGAAGGCGGCGTCGATCGGACCGTCGTAGAAACCCGCCCATTTCAGCGCCACCTGGATCTGCTCCCGGTCTGCGCGCGACAGGTCCCGCTCGTTGGCGCGCGCCTCGCGCACGGTCTCGCGGCTCGGCTCGGCATTCTGGTCGTCTTGCGGCGGGGTCTCGGCCTCGTCCTGCTGCTCGCTCGGCTCCACAGAGGGTTCGGGCGAAATGATCGCGCCCGCCCCGACCGGATAGAACCGGCTGCGATAACGATCTGGCTCCTCGACGTAGGAATCGCGCGGGATCTGTCCGTTTGCGCGAAGCTGGCTCAGCCGCGCTGCCGCCTCCTCAGGGGAGAACGGTCCTAGCGCTATTCCGTACCATCCGCTTCCGAGTGCGAAGCCGTTTACGTTTGAGAGATAACTTGCGTAATCTCGGACCCTGTCCTCCGCTCGCGAGAGGGAGGGCTGCGCCTCGATCTGGATGAAAGCGGGCTGCTGCTGTGCCGTCGCCATTCCTGTCGAAAGCACCAGTGCGGCGCCGAGTGTCCAGAGCTTGGTTGCCATGCGCTGCTGTCGTCCCTCGAATGATTTGTTTTGAGCGGGTCTCTGCCCTTTTCCAGCACGACTATCAGAGCGCGAATTGCGCGCACGTCAATTTGTGGCGAGCCGCGCAATTGACCCGGGCCCTGTGGCCCCATAATCAACGCGGCGACCGGACAAAGGGGATGCGAGATGGGCGCGAGCGACAAACCGACCAGCTTTCAGGAGATCATCGTGCGCCTGCAGACCTACTGGGCTGCCAAGGGATGCGCGATCCTCCAGCCCTACGACATGGAGGTCGGCGCCGGCACGTTCCATCCGGCGACGACGCTGCGCGCGCTCGGGAGCAAGCCTTGGGCGGCGGCCTATGTTCAGCCCTCGCGCCGGCCCACGGACGGCCGCTACGGCGAGAACCCCAACCGTCTTCAGCATTACTACCAGTTCCAGGTCCTCGTGAAACCGTCGCCGCCGGACCTGCAGAAGCTCTATCTCGGCAGTCTCGAAGCCATCGGCATCGACATGGCCCATCACGACGTCCGCTTCGTCGAGGACGATTGGGAAAGCCCTACGCTCGGGGCATGGGGCCTCGGCTGGGAGGTCTGGTGCGACGGCATGGAAGTGTCGCAGTTCACCTATTTCCAGCAGGTCGGCGGTCATGACTGCCACCCGGTTTCGGGCGAGCTGACCTATGGTCTCGAGCGGCTGGCGATGTATGTGCTCGGCATCGACCATGTGATGGAGATGCCGTTCAACTCTCCGGATTCGCCGCAGCCCCTTCTCTACGGCGACGTGTTCCGCCAGACCGAACAGGAATATTCCCGCTGGAACTTCGACATCGCCGATACCGAGGTGCTGCTCCGGCATTTCGAGGACGCCGAGGCCGAGTGCCGCCGGATCCTCGACGCCGATGAGATCGACCCCAAATCCGGTCAACGGATCGTGATGGCCCACCCCGCTTACGACCAGTGCATCAAGGCCTCTCACCTCTTCAACCTGCTCGACGCACGCGGGGTCATATCCGTGACCGAGCGGCAGGCCTATATCGGCCGCGTCCGGGCCCTGGCAAAGGCCTGCGCGGATGCGTTCGTGACGACCGACGCCGCCGGAGCGGCGGCCTGATGGAGAATCCCGCGATCGAGATGAATCGATGAGGACACCGTGACCGGAAAGATACTTGCCGCCCTGATCCTCGTCGTCGCGATCGTCGCCGGCGGAGCGATGTATTACCTTCAGGTCTACGCCTTCTACGACGAAGTGCCCGAAGACGAGGCGCAGATATCGCTCACGCCAATGGGGTCGGATGCCCCCGAGCCGCTCCCGTTCGAGGGCTTCGAGGGGATCGACGCCGGCTCCTCGCCCATCCGGTACCGCGCCTGTTTCCGCACCGACCTCACGCTCGAAGAGGCGGCACAGAGTTACAAGCTCTATCCGGACGCCGTGCCGCGGGTCGCCCCGGGCTGGTTCTCGTGCTTCGACGCGGAGGAGATCGGCCAGATGATCGAGGACGGCCGCGCAGACGTCTTCCTCTCGGAGCGTAACATCGAGTTCGGCATCGATCGGGTCGTCGCGATCACCGAGGATGGGTTCGGCTATGTCTGGCACGAGATCAACGAGTGCGGCGACAAATCCTATGACGGAACGCCCCTCGGGGAGGATTGCCCCGCACAACCGGCGGGCTGAACGCCAGCAACGCAGAAATACAGGAACTTCCCAGCAGCCCCACGCGCTTTGCCGGTAACGCAAAGGAGAGCGCCATGGCCAAGACCGCACCTGCATGGGTGGTTCCAGTAATGCGCGCGGGATATTCCGCGCGCGCCCTCGTCTATACGGTTGTCGGCGGCCTCGCCCTGACCGCCGCGATCAAGGGAGGCGGCGGCACCGAAGGAACCACCGACGCGCTCTCGAACCTCAAATCGGCGCCCTTCGGCACCGTATTGCTTTGGGTGATCGCGATCGGTCTCGTCTGCTATGCGGTCTGGCGTTTCATCGCAGCGGCCTATGACCTCGAGCGGCGCGGCGACGACGGCTCGGGTCTCTTCGCTCGGGGCGGTCTCATCGTGACCGGCGCGATCCACGCGGCCCTCGGGGTGTCGGTCGCGACCCTCGCCATGGGAAGCTCCTCGGGCGGCGGGAACGGCACGCAGAACTGGACAGCGAAGCTGATGCAGTTGCCCTACGGCAAATGGATCGTTGCAGCCATCGCGCTCGGCACCATCGGCGCGGGCATCTATTACATCTACAAGGGCATCCAGCAGAAATACAAAGAGAACCTGCGGGTCACGCCGACCACGCGAAAGCTCGATCCGGCCCTTCAGGCAGGCTTCATCGCCCAAGGAACGCTGATTGCCATCATCGGTGCGCTGATCGGCTACGCCGCGCTGACGTCGGATCCGAGCCAGGCCGGCGGCATCGGCAAGGCGCTCGGCGAGATCCAGTCCGCGCCGCATGGCCGCCTGCTGCTCGGTGTGATCGCGCTTGGCGTCTTGGGGTTCGCGCTCGAGAACCTCGTTGAGGCGATCTACCGGATCGTCCCTGCCCGCGCGGGCAGCGATGTCGAGACGCTGGCGATGCGCGCCAAGGCGAAGGCCGAGAGCAAGGCCCGCGCCGCCACAAGCTGATGACGGAAAAGCGCCGTCCCGCGACCTGCTGGACGGCGCCTCCCCGGCCCGGTATCCACCGCCGCGACTGACCTTTCGCCTGTTTGTGGATAGCCCGATGCCCGATCTCCTGATCGAACTTTTCTCCGAGGAAATTCCCGCCCGGATGCAGACCCGCGCGGCCGAGGATCTCAAGGCGCGGATGACCGACGGCCTGGTCGACGCGGGCCTCACCTACGCCCACGCCGCCGCCTTCACGACACCGCGCCGGCTGACGCTCGCCGTCGAGGGCATGCTCGCGCAGTCGCCCACCCTGAAGGAAGAGCGTCGCGGGCCGAAAGTCGGCGCGCCGGAGAAGGCCATCGAAGGCTTCCTTCGCGGCGCAGGGGTAGCGCGCGAGGATCTGGTCGAGCGCGAGGAAAAGAAGGGCAGCTTCTACTTCGCTACGGTGACGACCCCCGGCCGCCCCGCGGACGAGATCGTGGCGGAGGTTTTGGAGGCGACCATCCGCAATTTCCCCTGGCCGAAATCGATGCGCTGGGGCACGGGCAGCCTGCGCTGGGTGCGGCCCTTGCACCGGATCCTCTGCGTGATCTCGGACGAGGCGGAGCATCGCGTTGTGCCGCTCGACGTGGATGGTATCAAGGCAGGCGACGTGACCGAAGGCCACCGGTTCATGGCGCCGGGCGAGATCAAGGTCACCGGATTCGAGGATTACGCGGCAAAGCTGAAGCAGGCGCATGTCGTGCTCGACCCCGCCGAGCGCGCCGAAATCATCCGCCACGATGCCGAACAGCGCGCCTTTGCCTCTGGCATGGAGATGGTCGGGGACAAGGTCCTGCTTGCCGAGGTCGCCGGGCTCGTCGAGTGTCCCGTCGTGCTGATGGGCGAAATCGAGGACGAGTTCCTTGGTCTGCCGCCCGAAGTGCTGATGACCTCAATGAAGGAGCACCAGAAGTTCTTCTCGGTGCGCAACCCGGGCACCGGCCGCATTGAGCGCTTCGTGACCGTTGCCAACCGCGAGACGGACGATGGCGGCGCGACAATCCTCGCCGGCAACCGCAAGGTTCTCGCCGCGCGCCTCTCGGATGCGAAGTTCTTCTGGGACAATGACTTGCGGGTCGCCGTTAATGCCAAAATGCAGCCGTGGATCGACCAGCTCGCCTCGGTCACCTTTCACAACAAGCTCGGGAGCCAGGCGGCTCGGGTGGACCGCATAGCCGCCCTCGCGCGCGAGCTCGCTCCGCAGATGGGCGCCGACGCGGACCTCGCCGAGCAGGCCGCACATGTCGCCAAAGCCGACCTCTCCTCAGAGATGGTCGGAGAATTCCCGGAGCTGCAGGGGCTTATGGGCCGCTATTACAGCGAAGCCGCTGGCTTCCCGGCGGAAGTCGCGCAGGCCTGCCAGGAGCATTACTCGCCCCTCGGACCAGCAGACGCGGTGCCCACCGCTCCGGTATCGGTCGCCGTCTCGCTCGCTGACAAGCTCGACACACTGACCGGCTTCTGGGCCATCGACGAGAAACCCACTGGCTCGAAAGACCCCTTCGCGCTCCGCCGCGCGGCACTCGGGGTGATCCGGCTGGTGCTGTCGAACCAGCTCCGACTGCCGCTTGAATCAGCAATGAAAGCTTCAGCGAAGGTGCATTCCTGGCCCGGCGGGCCGGAAAAGGACGAGGCGATCACGGATCTTCTCGCCTTCTTCCACGACCGCCTGAAGGTGCATCTGCGCGACGAGGGTATCCGCCACGACGTGATCGACGCGTGCCTCGCCATGCCCGGCTCGGACGATCTTACCCTGCTCATGAAGCGGGCCCGGGCGCTTCAGGCCATCCGGGCCACGGAGGACGGTGAGAACCTCATCCAGGGATTCAAACGGGCCAACAACATCCTCAGCCAGGCCGAGGAAAAGGATGGCGTCGAGTACAGCTTTGGCGCGGATCCGAAATTTGCCGAGACCGAGGAGGAGAAGACGCTCTTCGCAGCCCTCGACGCGGCCGAGACCGAGATCACTCCTGCGATGGAGAACGAGGATTTCGCCGCGGCCATGGCGGCAATGGCGCGTCTGCGCGGGCCGGTCGATGCCTTCTTCGACGCGGTCCAGGTGAACTCCGACAACCAGATCGTGCGGCGCAACCGGCTCAACCTCATCAGCCGCATCCGGCAGGTCTGCGGTCAGGTGGCCGACCTCACGCGGCTCGAAGGCTAGGCCGGACGATCGCGCTCCAGCTTGGAGTGCAATTGCCGCTCGCCGTCCGGCACGAGAGCTTGCCCTTGTATGCAGGCCGCTGAGGCGTATCCTGCGCGCGAGATGGAAGATGCCGCACCGCAGCAACCCGGCGAGACCAGCCGGGACGTGACACTGATAACGCCGACAGCCCCCGTGCAGTCGCCGACCCACGGCGGACGGGCGAAGTGCCTGCAGAGACTCGTGCGTCTCGATCTGCCGGTTCCACGCACCGTGGCCCTGTCATTCGGCGCGGTGAAGGGAATAGCGGCGGAGCGGATGCCGGACGTGGAGGCCCTTCTGGGGGAATTCGCGCCCGACGCCGTGCTCTGCGTCCGGCCCTCCTCCGAGGATCCCGATTGGGGCGGCCCCGGAGCGGTGCTCAATATCGGCATTACCGACGACACCCACGCGTCTCTCGCCGAGCAGATAGGCCGCGCGGCTGCGACAGCCCTCTACACCCGCTTCGTTCACGCCTATGCGGTCGATGTCGCCCGGCTCGATGCCGACGCCTTCGCCGGTATCGAGGCCGAGGGGGAGGAAGGGCTCGCCGCCGCCCTCGCCGCCTACGAGGAAGAAGCGGAAGAGCCGTTTCCGCAGGACCGCGCGGTTCAGCTTTCGCAGGTTCTGCGCTCCATGGCCCGGGCCTGGGAAGGCACGACCGCCCGTATCCTCCGACAGGCAAAGGGAGCGCCTGCCGATGCGGGTCTCGGCCTCGTCGTTCAGGAAATGGCGCTCGGGCTCGGCCACGGCGAATGCGGCTCCGGCGTTCTGCAGCTGGTGAACCAAAGCACCGGCCTGCCCCAGATCACCGGCCGCTACCTCAGCCAGAGCCAGGGACGCGAAGCCCTCGCCAAGGGTGCAGCCTCGCTCTATCTCGAGCGCGATCCGCGGGGCCCCTCGCTCGAAGACCTGGCGCCCGAAGCGTTCTCCGAGCTTCTCTCGCATGCCGCGCTCGCCCGAAAGCGCCTGCGCGCCGAGATGCAGATGGAATTCACCATAGAGAACGGACGGCTCTTCATCCTCGACGGCGTCGTGGTGACGGGAACGTCGCGAGCCGCCGTGCGCATGGCGGTTCGGCTGGCGGAAGACGGCATCATCACCCGCCAGGAAGCGCTCATGCGCGTCGAGCCGCGGGCGCTGTCCGAGCTTCTGCACCGTCAGGTCGACCCCGAGGCCGCGCGCGATCCGATCGGTCGCGGGATCGCCGCATCGCCCGGCGCCGCTTCGGGGCGGATCGTGTTCTCTTCCGCCGAAGCCCAGGCCTCGGCCGCCCGCAACGAGCCCTGCATTCTGGTCCGCCGCGAGACCTCGCCCGAGGACGTGCGCGGAATGCATGCCGCCTCGGCGGTCCTGACCGAACGCGGCGGCATGACGAGCCACGCGGCGGTGATTGGACGGGGCCTCGGGCTTCCTTGCGTCGTCGGCGCGAACCGGATGCGGTTTCACCTGCGCCGGCGCGAGCTCCTCGCGGAGGACGGCCGTCTCTTCCGCGAGGGTGACATCATCACCGTCGACGGGACCAACGGGACCATTCTCTCCGGGGCTCCGGCCATGGTGGAAGCGCTGCTCGACGATTCGTTCCAGACCCTTCTGGCCTGGGCCGATGCGGAGCGCGACATCGGGGTACGCGCCAACGCGGATACGCCGGCGGACGCGCAAACCGCCCGGAACTTCGCCGCCGGGGGAATCGGGCTCTGCCGCACCGAACACATGTTCTTTGAGCCGGGCCGCCTGACGGTCATGCGAGAGATGATCTTTGCGGACGGCCCCGAAGACCGTCGCGCCGCGCTCGACCAGCTTCTGCCGATGCAACGGGCGGACTTCACGGAGCTTTTCCGGATTATGACCGGCCTGCCCGTCTGCATTCGCCTGTTCGATCCGCCCCTCCACGAGTTTCTTCCGACCGACCGCGCAGGTCTGCGCGAGCTTGCCGAAGCGCTCGGGATGGCGGTGTCCGACGTCACCCGCAGGGTGGAACAAATGGGGGAATACAACCCGATGCTGGGCATGCGGGGCGTAAGGCTCGGCCTGACCGTACCGGAGATCTACGACATGCAGGCCCGCGCGATCTTCGAGGCGACGCTCGAGGCCTCGCGCGAGGATGACCCGGTGGTGCCCGAAGTCATGATCCCGCTCGTCTCGACGCCGCGCGAGGTCGAGATCGTGAAGACCCGCATCGACGCCGTGGCGGCGGCGGTGAAGACAGAGCGTGGTCGTGACTTCACCTATCGACTGGGTGTCATGGTCGAAACGCCCCGCGCCTGTCTGCTGGCCGACCAGATCGCGGCGCACGCGCATTTTCTCAGCTTCGGCACGAACGACCTGACGCAGATGACTTATGGTCTATCGCGCGACGATGCCGGCCGTTTCATGTCCGATTATGTTGGGATGGGCGTGTTCGAAGAGGATCCCTTCCACCTCCTCGACCGCGAGGGGGTCGGCGAGTTGTTGCGCATCGGCGTCGCACGTGGTCGTCGGGGCCGAAAGGGAATCACTATGTCGATCTGCGGCGAGCACGGAGGCAACCCGGAGTCCCTCGGGATATGCCGCGATGCGGGATTCGACTATGTCAGCTGTTCTCCGTTCCGCGTGCCGGTGGCGCGGCTCGCCGCCGCACAATTCGCCATCCGGGACAAGATCGAGGCGGGCTGACCGTAATACCTCACAACATATGCGCACGGCAGGAATCCGCTCGGCAATAGGTTGCCTAAACGGAATGCACTTTGTGGACACACGGGGACAAATTTTTTACCCCCTCGCGAACGCAGAGCGGTTTGGGGATGCGCCGCTCCGAAACTCACAACAAAACGAGGTGTGCGAATGTTCCGTGTGCTGTCCAAGGCACTTGCTGCCCTAGTCGTGGCCACCCCGCTCCTGGCGGATACCGATGACTCGAACATGTCCGCTCTGTTCAACCAAGAAGCCCGCGCGCTCAATGCGGCGAGCGCGGCACATCTGCAACGCTTGGTGACGCCGGCGAGCGCCAACGGCAGCAGTGTGAAGGCCATGCGCTACGACACCGCATGGCTGGCAAATCAGTCGATCGAGGCGACCGGTGACGCGTGGCAATGCCTGACGGAGGCCCTGTATTTCGAGGCCCGCGGGGAGACGCTCCGTGGCCAGTTCGCGGTCGCCGAGGTCATCCTCAACCGTGTGGACAGCCCGCGCTACCCGGGCACCGTCTGCGGGGTCGTCAACCAGAGCTGCCAGTTCTCCTACACCTGCGATGGCCATCCGGAATCGATGTCCGAGACGGCAGCGCGCGCGCAGGTCGGCAAGGTGGCCGCCCTGATGCTCGAAGGAGCGCCGCGTGAGCTGACCGAGGGTGCAACGCATTATCACACGGTCGCGGTCAATCCCCGCTGGGCAAGCGAGTTTCCGATGACGACCCAGATCGGCGTGCACCGGTTCTATCGTCAGCCGCTGCAAATCTCGATGAACTGAGACGCAGGGTCTCACCCTCGGGCTCATCGAATTTAGAGGCCCGTCGCCCGGAATTTCGTCGGAATTCCGGGCGACGTCGTTTTCGGCTTGAGTGCGCAGGGTGTCGCCATTCCGCCCCGGCCCGCCGCTATCGGATGGCCCTTGGCCCTGGACCGTGGTTAACGTCGCGCAAATCGCCCCGTCAGGAGCTGCGCCATGGCCTCTGAGATCCGACTAGCCTTTTCCCATCCTTCCGAGCGCAGCGTTGCGACCGCAGGGGACGAACCGCGTGACCGCATCTCGCTGCGCGATCATATCCGCGAAGTCGAGATCGGTGCCTTCCAGGCGGAACGCGGCACAACCCAGCGCATCAACTTCAACGTCGTGGTGGAGGTCCTGCCGTTCACCGGACCGCTCGACGACGATGTCGACCGTATCCTCTCGTACGACCGGGTGACCGAGGCCATCGCTTCGGAGCTTGCCGCGGAGCGGGTCAACCTCCTCGAAACGCTTGCCGAACGCATCGCGGAGCGCATTCTGGTCGAGCCGCAGGCGCTGCGGGCCTTCGTGCGGATCGAGAAGCTCGATCGCGGACCGGGAGCGCTCGGGGTCGAGATCGTCCGCGCCCGCGGGGATCTGGGTGCACAACACGCCGCCCGCGCGGAGGAGCGACCGCATCCCCGCGTCGTCTACCTTGCGAACGAGGCGCTCGATGCGCCGGGTCTTCCGGGCTGGACCGATCTTCTCGAGGCCTCGGGTGCGCCGCTCATCTTCTGCGTCGGCGCGCACGATCTGCCCGTGCCGCAGGCCGGACACGCGCTCGTTCAGCGCCGTATCGACCTCCTCGCGATCGAGCAGAACGGCTGGAGGCTGGCCGCCCGCGATCACCGCGCCAAGGTGGTGGCCACCCGCACGGAGCTCGACTGGGCGATGAAGAACGGACAGGTCTGCATCTGGGCGCCGTCGAAAATCGTGCTCGACGCCACTCAGGGGCCAAAGGGCCCGGCGCGCGATGCCGCCGGACTTGCGGCATGGTTTGCCGAACAACTTTCCGCGCGGGAGCTCATTGTTGTCGGAGCCGGCGCTCCGGCCGGCTGCGACATTCCCGTCCGGCGTCTCGACATCGGCGACAGGCTCGACTGACAGCACTTGCCGGTTGCCTTCGGGGCGCCGCTCGGACATCCCGCGCGGCATGAATGTCTACTTCCGACCGCTGGTCCAGCATGGTCTTGCCCGCCCCGACGACGCCCTGCCGCTTGCCGGGGGAGCGTTGTGGTTCACCCACGCCGAACGTCTTTCGCGAGACGCGGAGCCGGTCGTCGTGCGGGCAACCGAAGTACCGGCGTCGTGGCGGGGCGCATTGACCGTACCGAGAGATCCCGTCGCGGGGCTCGAGATGGATCGAAGTCGGCTCATGGGGATCCTGAACGTCACGCCGGACAGCTTTTCGGATGGCGGCAAGCATGACGGGCGCGATGCCGCCGTGGCGCATGCCTTTGCGATGAGAGAGGCCGGGGCTGACCTCATCGATGTCGGGGGCGAATCCACGCGGCCCGGCTCCGATACCGTTCCTGCGGACGAGGAACTGGAGCGGGTGGCTCCGGTCATCGCCGCGATCACCGGCCCGGACATGCCGCCGGTCTCCATCGACACGCGGAAACGTCCGGTCGCCGAGGCCGCGGTCGAGGCTGGCGCCGCGCTTGTCAACGACGTGTCGGGGCTGACCTTCGATGAGACGCTCCCCGCCTATTGCGCCGAGGCTAGACTGCCAGTCTGCGTGATGCATGCCCAGGGCGATCCCAAGACGATGCAGGATGAGCCCCGCTACGAGAATGTGTTGCTCGACGTCTACGATTGGCTGGCGGAGCGCGTCGAGGCCCTGGAGGCGCAGGGCATTCCGCGCGCCCGCATCGTGATCGATCCCGGCATCGGCTTCGGCAAGACGATTGGCCACAACCTCTCGCTATTGAAAGGAATTTCGCTCTTTCACGGGATCGGGTGCCCTGTCCTTCTCGGTGCATCGCGCAAAGGTTTCATTGGCGTGATCTCGGGCATGCGGGATCCCGCCGCGCGGATGCCGGGCTCTTTGGCCGTAGCGCTTGCCGCGGCCGCGCAGGGGGTGCAGATTCTCCGCATTCATGACGTGGCCGAAACAAGGGCCGCACTCGACCTATGGCAGGCAGTGAGCAGGGGAAATTACGATGGCACGTGAGCTCTTCGGAACCGATGGCGTGCGCGGCACGGCGAACACGTACCCGATGACGGCCGAGGTGGCGCTTGCCATCGGCGCCGCCGCGGGACGCTACTTCCGCCGCGAGCATGGCGGCGTGCACCGCGTGGTAATCGGCAAGGACACGCGGCGCTCGGGTTACATGTTCGAGAACGCCCTCACGGCGGGCCTCACCTCGACGGGCATGAACGTGCTCCTGCTCGGCCCCGTGCCGACGCCGGCGGTGGGTCTTCTGACGCCCTCGATGCGCGCCGATCTCGGCATCATGATCTCGGCCTCGCACAACCCCGCCCGCGACAACGGCATCAAGTTCTTCGGGCCCGACGGCTACAAGCTCTCGGACGAGGCGGAGGCGGAGATCGAGGCGCTGGTCGCTTCCGGCGTCGAGCCGGCCCATGCGGACCGGATCGGCCGCGCCCGGCGGATCGATGACGGGCGCTTCCGATACCAGGAGCGGGTGAAGTCCACCCTGCCCCCGGGCATCCGGCTCGACGGGGTGAAGGTGGTCGTCGATTGCGCCAACGGCGCGGCCTACAAGGCGGCGCCGGAGGTTCTGTGGGAACTCGGCGCCGAGGTCATCCCGGTCGGTGTGCAGCCCAACGGCTTCAACATCAACGAGGAATGCGGATCGACCAAGCCGCGCGTCGCGGCCGAGACGGTGGTCGCGCATTGCGCGGATCTCGGCATCTGCCTCGACGGGGACGCGGACCGGGTGATCCTGATCGACGAGCGCGGCGAGGTCGCGGACGGCGACCAGCTGATGGCGCTGATGGCGACCCGCTGGGCAGCAGAGGAGCGACTTAACGGCGGCACCCTGGTGGCGACGGTGATGTCCAACCTCGGGCTCGAGAAGCACCTTGCGGGCGCCGGCCTGACGCTCGAGCGGACCGGGGTGGGCGACCGCTATGTGGTGGAGGCCATGCGCCGGGGCGGCTGGAATCTCGGGGGCGAGCAATCGGGCCACATCGTGATGACCGATTTCGCGACGACGGGCGACGGGCTGATGGCGGGCCTTCAGTTCCTTGCGGAGATGGTGCGCACGGGCGAGCCTGCGAGCCGCCTCACGCATGTCTTCGAGCCGGTGCCGCAGCTGCTGAAGAACGTGCGTTATGCCCCCGGGCGCGCGCCGCTCGAAGCCGCGAACGTGCAGGAGACGATCCGGGCCGCAGAAGCGCAGATGGGTTCGAAGGGGCGCGTCCTCATCCGCAAGTCGGGCACCGAGCCGCTGATCCGGGTGATGGCGGAATGCGAGGATGAACGGCTGCTGAGCGAAGTCGTCAACGGCATCGTCGCCGAGGTGGAATCCGCTGCTTGAGCAGCGCCTAATCGTCTACGAAAGATAGGAAATCAGTATTGCGGCGGGGCGTGGGGTCCCGCCGCAAGAGCAGACGATCAGAGCTTGCCGGCGTAGATCTGCGCGACCTTCGTGACGGCCTGATCTGGGGTCAGCTCCTCGCTCTCGCCGGTGCGGCGCGAGGTCAGCTCGACGACGCCGTTCTTGAGGCCGCGGGGGCCGACGGTGATGCGCCAGGGCAGACCGATGAGGTCCATTGTGGCGAACTTGGCCCCTGCCCGCTCGGAGCGGTCGTCGTAGAGCGGCTCGAGACCGGCCTCGACGACGGCGTTGTAGAGCTGCTCGCAGGCGAGGTCCGCGGCCTCGTCACCCTGTTTGAGGTTCACGATGCCGACGTGGAAGGGCGTCACGCCCTCGGGCCAGATGATGCCGTTGTCGTCGTGGTTGGCCTCGATGATGGCGCCCAGAAGACGCGAGACACCGATCCCGTGAGAGCCCATGTGGACCGGGACGTGGTTGCCCTGGTCGTCGACGACCGTGGCGCCCATTGGCTCGGAATACTTTGTTCCGAAATAGAAAATCTGGCCGACCTCGATGCCGCGGGCACGGCGGCGGCGCTCTTCCGGGACCTGCTCTTCGAACTCGGTATCGACATGGGTGTCGTCGGTGCGGGCGTAGCGCGAGGTGAATTCCTCGAGCACGGCCTGGCATTCTTCACGGCTCTCGTAGTCGATCTTGCGCTCGCCAAAGGTCAGCTCGGTGATCTCGGAATCGTAGAAGACTTCGGACTCGCCGGTCTCGGCCAGCACCAGGAATTCGTGGGTGTCGTCGCCGCCGATGGGGCCGCTCTCGGCGCGCATCGGGATCGCCTGAAGGCCCATGCGCTCGTAGGTGCGCAGGTAAGAGACGAGATGCCGGTTGTAGGCGTGCATCGCGTCTTCGTACGTCAAATCAAAGTTGTAGCCGTCCTTCATCAGGAACTCGCGGCCGCGCATGACGCCGAAGCGGGGGCGCACCTCGTCGCGGAACTTCCACTGGATGTGGTAGAGCGTCATCGGCAGTTCGCGGTAGCTTGAGACGTGGCTGCGAAAGATGTCGGTGATCATCTCCTCGTTGGTGGGACCGTAGAGAAGGTCGCGGTCCTGGCGGTCGCGCACACGCAGCATCTCGGGGCCGTAAGCGTCGTAACGCCCTGATTCCCGCCAGAGATCCGCCGATTGCAGGGTCGGCATCAGCATCGGGATATGGCCGGCCTTCTGCTGCTCCTCGTGCACGATCTGCTCGATCCGGCGCAGCACGCGGTAGCCGAGCGGCAGCCAGGAATAGATGCCTGCGGAGGCCTGCTTGATCATGCCGGCGCGCAGCATCAGCCGGTGCGAGGCGATCTGGGCCTCGGACGGCGTTTCCTTGAGGACGGGCAGGAAGTAGCGGCTGAGGCGCATGAAGGTCCCTCGACTGGTGTGTTGGGGCCGATGTAGGCGAAACGCGCGGCCACATGCAATGCGCCGCGATCCGATCGGCGGGGGCGGACTTTCGTACGAAACGTAAGAATCCGGCGCCAAAACGTACCGAATTTGCGTCGTCTCGGCGATGTCGGCCAGAACTCGCGGCGCTCGGTCGCCGGTGCGTGCGGGCCGAGTGACGCAATTGCGCCCGAAGCGCTTGCAAGGCGCTGCGTCCTTCCGCAGAAGAGCAGGAGGAGCCCAAGGGAAGGACACATGAAGTTGCCCGTCCGCGAACAGCTGAAATATTGGGGCATCGGCGCGCTGGTGCTGATCGTGTTGCTGTGGTTCCTCGGTAACGTGCTCCTGCCCTTCGTGCTCGGGGCGGCGATCGCCTACCTGCTCGATCCGGTGGCGGACCGGCTGGAGAGGGCTGGCGCGTCGCGCGGGCTGGCCACGGCGATCATCACGATCGGGGCGGTGCTGCTCTTCATCCTGATCGCCGTGCTCGTGATCCCGACCCTCTTCCGGCAGACGACCCAGCTCATCCAGGTGGCGCCGGAGCTTTTCCAGAACGTGCAGGGCTGGCTCTCGCAACAATTCCCGCAGGTGCAGTTCGACGACGAGGCCTTCCGCGAGGCGATGACCAATCTCGGCGAGGCGCTGCGGAGCCGTGCCGGCGAGCTGATCCAGACGGCGCTGACGAGTGCGGCGTCCTTCGTGTCGATCCTGCTGCTCTTCGTCATCGTGCCGGTCGTCGCCGTCTACCTGCTGATGGACTGGGACCGGATGGTTGCCCGCATCGACGAGTTGCTGCCGCGCCAGCACGCGCCGACGATCCGGCAGCTCGCGCGCGACATCGACCACACGCTCGCGGGCTTCATCCGCGGTATGGGCACGGTCTGCGTGATCCTCGGCACCTATTACGCGGTGGCGCTCATGGTGGTGGGGCTGCAGTTCGGCCTTGTCGTGGGCGTGATCGCCGGCCTGCTGACCTTCATCCCTTACGTCGGAGCGATCGTGGGCGGTGCGCTGGCGATCGGGCTCGCGCTCTTCCAGTTCTGGGGCGACTGGATCTGGATCATCGCGGTCGCGGTGATCTTCCAGATCGGACAGGTGATCGAGGGCAACGTGCTGACGCCGAAGCTCGTGGGCGATTCGGTCGGTCTGCACCCGGTGTGGCTGCTGCTCGCCATGTCGGTCTTCGGCACGCTCTTCGGCTTTGTCGGGCTCCTGGTGGCGGTGCCGGTCGCGGCGGCGCTCGGCGTCGTGATGCGCTTCCTCGTCGCGCAATACAAATCCTCCCGCCTCTACACCGGCAGTTCGGGCGGAGGCGGCGATGGGACAGCATAGGATGCGGGCCGCGGAGCAGCTCATCCTCGACCTGCCGGTCCGACCCGCGCTCGGGCGCGGGGATTTCTTCGTGACCGAGGCCAACGCCATGGCGGTCGCGCAGATCGACGCGTGGCGGCACTGGAGCGGGAACAAGTTCATGCTCGTCGGCCCCAAGGGCTCGGGCAAGACGCATCTCGCCCATGTCTGGCAGCGCGAGAGCGAGGGCGACGTCGTCGGCGCGGAGACATTGGCGCACGCGGACATCCCGGCGCTCGCCGCGCGCCCGGTCTGCGTCGAGAACGTCGACAGGATCGCGGGGGATGGCGCCGGGGAGGATGCGCTCTTTCACCTGCACAACCTCGCGCTCTCGGAAGGTCATGCGCTGCTCATGACGGCGCAGGTGCCGCCGGCGCGTCTCGGGCTCGCCCTGCCCGATCTGCGCAGCCGGCTTATGGGCACGCAATTCGCGCAGCTCGAACTGCCGGACGACGTGCTGCTGTCGGCGGTGCTGGCCAAGCTCTTCGACGACCGGCAGCTGACGCCGGATGCGCGGGTCATCAACTATCTCGTTCCGCGGATGCGGCGCAGCTTCGACACCGCGCAGCGGCTGGTCGCGGCGATCGACGGCGCGGCGCTGGCCCGGCGGCGGCCGATCACGCTCGCCATCGCCCGCGACTGTCTCGACCGAATGACCCCGGAGGGCGAGACATGACGCTAGGTGACGCGAAGGGCCGTGCGAAGGGTCACGAAACTGTCACGGGCGGCCGCAATAAGGCGGGCATGACGCATGACGCAAACTTCCTGCAGGCTCCCTTTGCCGCGCCTGTCGAGATGCCCGACCTCGACCCGAACGGCCCCGGACGCTTCTTCAATCGCGAACTGAGCTGGCTCGGCTTCAACTGGCGCGTCCTCGAGGAGGCGGAGAACCCGCGGGTTCCGCTGCTCGAACGGGTGCGGTTCCTGTCGATCTCGGCCAGCAATCTCGACGAGTTCTACAACGTGCGCGTCGCGGGCCTGCGGGAGCTTACGCAGGCGGGCAACACGACGCCGGCCGCGGACGGGCTGACGCCGGCGCAGCAGCTGCGCGAGATCGATGCCCGCGCGCGGGAGCTCATGCATTCGCAGCAGCGGGTTCTGGGCGAATTGCGCGAGCTGATGGAGGCCGAGGGCATCCATATCTGCGAGCGGGACAAGCTCACCGAGGCCGACCGCGATCACCTGCGCGAGACCTTCATCGAGCAGATCTTTCCGGTCCTGTCGCCGCTTGCGATCGATCCCGCGCATCCCTTCCCGTTCATCGCCAATCTCGGCTACTGCCTCGCGCTGCAGCTCGAGCAGAAGGCGTCGGGCGGCAAGGCGCTGCAAGCGCTGCTGCCGATCCCGCAGCAGATCGACCGCTTCGTGGCGCTGCCCGCGGAGGACGGCCAGCACCGCTTCATCTTCCTCGAGGACGTGCTGCTTCTGCATATCGCCGCGCTCTTTCCGGGCTACCGGGTCAAGGACCATTTCGGCTTCCGGGTTCTGCGCGACAGCGATCTCGAACTCGAGGAAGAGGCCGAGGATCTCGTGCGCGAATTCGAGGTGGCGCTGAAGCGCCGCCGCCGCGGTGAGGTTGTGCGGACGACCATTTCGGCGGGCGCGCCCGAGGGGCTCAAGCAGATCGTCATGCGCGAGCTGCATGTGCGCGACGACGAGATCGTCGAGCTCGACGGGATGGTGGGCGTCGTCGACACCAAGGAGCTGGTGCTCGACGCGCGGCCCGATTTGCTCTGGCCGAATTACACGCCGCGGGTGCCGGAACGGGTGCAGGATCACGACGGCGACATGTTCGCGGCGATCCGCCAGAAGGACATGCTGCTGCACCACCCCTACGAGACCTTCGACATGGTGATCCGCTTCCTGACCCAGGCGGCGCAGGATCCCGACGTGCTGGCGATCAAGAACACGCTCTACCGGACCTCGAAGAACTCTCCGATCGTCGATGCGCTCTGCGAGGCAGCGGAGGACGGCAAGTCGGTCACCGCGCTCGTGGAGCTGAAAGCGCGGTTCGACGAGGCCGCCAACATCCGCCAGTCTCGGCGGCTGGAGCGCGCGGGCGCCCACGTTGTCTACGGATTCCTCGAGTGGAAGACCCACGCCAAGATCGCCACGGTGGTGCGCCGCGAGGGCGACAAGCTGGTGACCTACACCCATTGGGGCACCGGCAACTACCACCCGATCACCGCGCGGTTCTACACCGACCTGTCCTTCTTCACCTGCGATGCGCAGCTTGGGCGCGATGCGGCGAAGGTCTTCAACTACCTGTCGGGCTATGCCCATCCCGAGGGGCTCGAGAACATTTCCATCTCGCCGCATTCGCTGAAGCCGAAGCTGATCGAGATGCTCGAGCGCGAGGCCGGGCATGCCGCGAAGGGCCGTCCGGCGCATGTCTGGGCCAAGATGAACTCGCTGATCGAGCCCGGGATCATCGACGCGCTCTACAAGGCGAGCCAGGCGGGCGTGAAAATCGAGCTCGTTGTGCGCGGCATCTGCGGGCTGCGGCCTGGGGTGAAGGGGCTGTCGGAGAACATCCGGGTGAAGTCCATCGTGGGGCGGTTCCTCGAACATTCGCGCATCGTCTGCTTCGGCGACGGGCACGGGCTGCCGCACCGGAAGGCGCGGGTCTTCATCTCGTCGGCGGACTGGATGGGGCGGAACCTCAACCGGCGGGTCGAGCATCTGGTCGAGATCAAGAACGACACGGTGAAGGCGCAGATCGTCAGCCAGATCATGGCGGCGAACCTGGCCGACGTGGCGCAGAGCTGGGTCATGCAGCCCGACGGGCATTTCGTGCGCAAGCCGGTGCCGGAGGGCGAGTTTGCCTTCAACTGCCACCGGTTCTTCATGGAAAACCCGTCGCTCTCGGGGCGCGGATCGGCCGGCGCGGCGGACGTGCCGACGCTGACTCACGGCGCCGACGAGTGAGGGGATGCCCTGACGTCGGATCGGCGCCGACCGTCCTGCGCGCTTGACCCCCTCGCGCGGTCTTGCGAGACATCGCGGGCAAGGACCTGGGATACGGGGTAGGACGACATGGACGGGGACGCGGATCACGCCGAGTGGGCTCCGTTCGAGAAACCGCTGTTTCACGATCCCAAGGCCCGCGCTCTGGCGCGCGTCGGCGTGGTCGATATCGGGTCGAACTCGGTCCGGCTGGTGGTGTTCGACGGGGCGGCGCGCTCGCCCGCCTATTTCTACAACGAGAAGATCATGTGCGGGCTCGGCAGCGGCATGTCCGAGACCGGCCGGCTCGATCCCGAGGGGCGCAGGCGGGCCCTGTCGGCCCTGAAGCGCTTCGCCCTGCTCGCGAAGGGCATGGGCATCGCCCCGCTGACCGCGGTCGCGACGGCGGCGGTGCGCGACGCCGAGGACGGGCCGGAGTTCCGCGCGGAGGTCCTTCGCGAGGCCGGGCTTCAGATCCACGTCATCGACGGTGAGGAAGAGGCGCGGCTCTCGGCGCAGGGCGTTCTGCTCGGCTGGCCGGGCAGCTACGGGCTCGTCTGCGACATCGGCGGCTCGTCGATGGAGCTGGCCGCGATCTCGAGGGGCGAGGTCGGACGGCGGGTGTCGTCGCCGCTCGGTCCGCTCAAGCTGAGGGACATGGAGTCCAAGAAGGCGCGCGAGAAGCACATCAAGGACGTGGTCGAGGGCCTCGCCGAAAAGCTCGGCACGCAGAGAGACCGGCTGTTTCTCGTGGGCGGCTCGTGGCGTGCCATCGCGCGGATCGACATGGAACGGCAGAACTATCCGCTGCATGTCCTGCACGAATACCGGATGGATGCCGACGCGGTGATGGAGACCGCAAAGTTCATCGAGGAGGCGGATCTCGAGGCGCTGCGGAAGCAATGCTCCCTCTCCTCGTCGCGCATGGCGCTCGTGCCCTACGCGGTCGAGGTGCTGAAGCGGCTGGTGCAGCAGTTCAAGCCCGCCGATATCGCGATCTCGAGCTACGGGATCCGCGAGGGCCTGCTCTACGAGCAGATGCCGCAGGATCTGCGCGACCGAGATCCGCTGATCGAATCGTGCCGCTTCGCCGAGGCGAAGGACGCGCGGCTGCCAGGTTTCGGCAAGCGGCTCTTCAAGTTCGTGCGCCCGCTCTTTCCCGAGGCGGGGCCGGCGCGGATGCGGCTCGTGAAGGCGGCGTGCCTGCTGCACGACGTCAGCTGGCGGGCGCATCCCGATTACCGTGCCGAGACCTGTTTCGACAACGCGACCCGCGCCAATCTCGGCGGGCTCAAGCATGCCGAGCGGATCTTTCTCGGGCTCGCTCTGCTGCACCGCTACCGCAACAAGCGCGAGGGTTCGCGGTTCGAGAACCTGCATGCGCTCATCGGGCCGGAGGAGACGCGGGAGGCCGAGATCCTGGGCAAGGCGATGCGCTTCGGAGCGATGCTGTGGATGTCGGAACACAGCCAGGCCGGCGCGAGCCTCGACTGGGATCCGCTGGAGAAGACGCTGCGGCTCGACCTGACCTCGGATGCGGAGGCTCTGTTCGGCGAGGTGGCCGAGGCGCGGTTCAACTCGCTGGCAAGCTCCCTCGATGCCAGAAGCGAGGTGCGCCGGATCTGAGGCGCGGGCGGGAGGTCAGATGTCGACCTCGCCCTCCGGCGCCTCTTCGGGATCGAGCTTTTCCTTACGGCGCATGATGATGTCGCCGTTCGGCAGCATCTCGGGCGGGTGATAGACGGACCAGTCCTCGACCTCCTCGAGGATGCCCTTGAGCGCCGGGCCCATCTCGGCGAGAAAATCCCGCATTGCCGGTTCGACGCCCTCGGCGAAGTTGCGGAAATCGCGCATGGCCGGGCCCATCTCCTCGAGGATGCCGCGGAAGAAGAGCTCCGCCCCGCGTTCCATGAGACCGAAGCCGCGCTCGTCCTCGGCCTCCTGCGCCGGGAGCGGCGCGGCGGCGAGCGAGAGGGCGCAGGCGGCGGCGAGGAACGTGCGTGTCATGGCCCGAAGATAGGTGACGATCGGCCCCGCGCAAAGGCTCAGGCGGCGTGACGGGCCGAGATGTCCTCCCACGCCTCGTTGATCGCGACGAGGCGCTTCTCGGACATCTTGACCGCTTCCTCGGGCAGGCCGCGGGCGATCATCCGGTCGGGATGGCTGTCGCGCACGAGCCCGCGCCAGACCCGCCGGATCTCGGTCAGCGGCATGTCCGGATCGACGCCGAGCACGGCGTAGGGATCGGGCACGGCGCCCGGCACGTAGCGCGAGCGGATGGCGCGGAAGCGGGTCTCGTCCAGATCAAAGATGCGTGCCACCGTCTCGAGGAACTCGTCCTCGGCCGGATGGAAGCCGCCATCCGCCAGAGCGATGTGGAAGAGCCCCTCCATGAGATCGCAGAGCACGTCGGTCTGGTCGCCGAACATGCGCTTGATCCGGCGGGCATATTCCTCGTAGCCCGCGACGTCCTGCCGGGCGAGGTTGAAGACGCGGGCGGCGCCCGCCTCGTCCTCGGGCGCGATGTGAAAGACCTCGCGGAAGGCGGTCACCTCGGCGCGGGTCACGAGCCCGTCGGCCTTGGCCATCTTGGCCGAGAGCGCGATGACGGCGATGGCGAACGCGACGGAGCGTTCGGGCGGCGTGCGCAGGCGATCGAAAACGGCCCCGAGGCCTTCTCCGCCCGCAAGCGCCGCGAGCGCCTCGGATATTCTGGTCCAGATCGACATGGGGGGAGTGTAGGGCAACCACCGCCCGGTGTCAGGCCGAAGCGGTCAGCATTTTCTGCATCAGCACAAGATCGATCCATCGGTCGAACTTCCAGCCCGCGCTGGGGATGCGGCCGACCTGCGTGAAGCCGAGCGCGGCGTGGAAATCGATGCCCTGCGCGTTCTCGGCGCTGATCGCTCCGACGAGCGAGCCGGCCCCTTGCGGAACGAGGCATTGCGTCAGCGCCTCCATCAGCGCGCGCCCCTGCCCCTGGCCGCGCGCTCCGGGCGCGAGGAGGATCGTGTGTTCGAAGGTCCGGACGTAGCCGCTGCCCGACCGGAACGGCGCGCAGGTGGCATAACCGGTCACCTCGCCGCCGGTCTCGGCCACGAAGAACGTCTCGCGCCGCGCGGCGATGTAGGCGCGCATGGACCGCCGCGTCCGCAGCGTGCTGGAGAACGTGATCGTCGTCTCGGCGATGATCGGGTTGGCGATGGCGACGAGCGCGTCGGCGTCGCTCTGTTCGGCGGGACGGATGATCACTGCAGGATACGCTCCCGCCCGCCATTCGAGAGGCGCGCGCGCAGGGCCGGGACGGGCTCGGTCAGGAAGGCAATCCGCGGGTCGGCAAGGTGCGGGCCAAGGAGCTCCGCCAGCTCGGCGGCTTGCGGATGGGCCACCGTGAGCTCGTCCAGCGCCCAGCCCGTCGGCGCGAGCGCGTTGCCGGGGGGAACCGGGCTCTGCCATTCGATGAGGGCCGGGAAGAGCCCGTCGAAGGGCAGCCGGCCGTCTTCGGGCACGAGCATCGTCCAGCGCAGCGCGCCGCGCGACAGCTCCACCGGTTCGCCCGCCATCGGCAGCGCGGCGCGGGCGGCGGCGATATCGGGCACCCGGCAGATCCATTTGTCGAGCCGCGCCGGCCCGGCGAAGGTGTCGAGCCCGAACCAGCGCGGGGCGGCGGGCGGCGGTGCGCCGGGATCGGCGGCGATGGCCTCGAGATAGAGGCTGCCGTCGAGCCCGACCACGCGGTTGTGCGTTGCATATCTGGCGTGCTTGCCGCCAGGCTCCATCGGCTGGCCGAGCGCGGCCTCCGCGTGAGCGGTCGCCTCTTCGAGGGACTCGGCCGCGACGGCCAGATGATCGAGTGTCAGCATTCGGTCCGCAGCCATGTCACCTTCACAATCTCGCGATAGCCTGACTGCACTCAGATAGGCTTGCGCGCAGAAAGGCGACGGGCGCGCGGCATATTTTTACGCTCTTGCCGCCTGTGATGGAGCGCGCGCGCCGCTTACAACCGGTGCGAGAAGGAATTGTTAACGGGTCGATGTCATGGATGTCCCCGTCCGGTCCCCATGTCCTCTCCGGGGTCCGGGCAGACTTCCTCCCTGTCAGACTGGCCGCGTCCACGGGCGCGGTCTTTTTTTTGCGCGTCCGGGCGGACGGCGGAATATTGCCTGTTGACCGAAGGAAAAGCGCATCGTAGCGTCGCGTGCAATGATGAAGCCGGCCGGTCCGGCAGGGAGATAGCGGCACCGCAACACGGGCCGTACGATGGAAAGGAGCCTCGACGAGGCTCCTTTTTTAATGCGCCGCGGCAACTTGCGGGCCCTCGGCGGACCTGCCCGGGCGGCAGGTGAAACCACCCCCTGACAGCCCCTGCCCCCCGTGATATGCGCGGCCGAGACGTATGTGACGAGACCGCTCGGAGGAGCTCATGACGATCAGACTGACCCACCTTTCGCTCATCGCCGCGCTGGCTGCAGCGCCCGCGTTTGCCCAGGACGACCAGGGCGAGGCGACCGAAGGCGAGACGACCACGGAGGCGCCGGAAACCGAGGCGCCCGCGGCCGAGAGCGGTGGAGAGACCGCCGATACCGGCCAGGACGGCAACCCGATGGGGCTGTCGGGCGGAGAGCCGGTGGGACCCGAAGCCTTCGTGAAGTCCGAAGAGGGCGCCTGGCAGGTCCAGTGCGTGCGCTTCCCGGACGGCGAGGAAGGCGATTGCCGCCTCTACCAGCTGCTCGAGGCGGGCGACGGACAGCCGCTGGCCGAGGCTCTGGTGTTCAAGCTTCCCGACGGCATGAACTTTGCCGCCGGCATGAACGTGGTGGTGCCGCTCGAGACGCTGCTGACCGAGCGCCTGACGCTTGCGGTCGATGGCGGCCAGGCGAAGCGCTACGAGTTCACCACCTGCCGTCAGGACGGCTGCGTTGCGCGGTTCGGCCTGACGAATGCGGAGCTGAACCAGCTGAAGGCCGGTGTCGCGGCGCGGATCTCGATCGTGCCGGTGCGCGCGCCGGATCAGCAGGTGAGCGCGGAGATGTCGCTGTCGGGCTTCACGGCGGGCTTCGACAGCCTCGAGGCGACGCCCCTGCCCGCGCAGCAGCCGCAGCAGTAAGCGGTCTTCTCCGGTATGCCGAAAGGGCCTCCGCGGCGATCCGCGGGGGCCTTTTCTATGGGCGGGTCTTGAGGCCGTCGAGCACGGCGGCGGCGGCGCGGTCGCCCTGCGCCGGGCCGTCGCGGCCGAGACGCTGCATGGTGAGCTCCATCGCCTGCGCCTGACGTTCGGGCGCGCCCAGCACCGACAGGAGCGCGGGCGCGATGCGATCGGGGCGGCAGGACTTGCCGATGAATTCCGGGATCGTGCGGCTTTCGGCGACGAGGTTCACGAGCGTGACGGTGTCGGTGCGCAGGAGCCGGCCGATGATCTGGCGCGAGAGCCAACTCATGTCGTAGGCGATGACCATCGGCGTCGCGGCGGCGGCGAGTTCGAGCGAGACGGTGCCCGAGGCGGCGAGCGCGACGTCGGCGGCGCCGAAGGCGGCGCGCTTGGTGTCGAGCGCCGCATCGCCGAGCGCGCGCGGGTCGAGGACGACCGGATCGCCGGGCCAGCCTGCGGCGAGATCCGCCACGGTTTGAGCCACAGCGGGCGCGGCGGGGATGACGAAGCGGATCTCGGGACGGGCGGCGTGGACGCGGCGGGCGACCTCGCCGAAGACCGGGCCGAGGCGGGCGACCTCGCCGCGGCGCGACCCCGGCAGGATCAGCGCGAGGGGCGCGTCGCCAATGCCGTGGCTCTCGCGGAAGGCGCGGATCGCCTCGGGGCCTGCGACCGGCTCGCTGACGACGGGATGACCGACGAAGTCGCAGCGCATGCCGGCGGCTTCCATGTAGGGCGGCTCGAACGGCAGGAGCGCGAGCACCTGGTCGATATGCGGCGCCATCTTGGCGGCGCGGCCGGGGCGCCAGGCCCAGACGGTGGGCGCGACGTAATGCACGATGCGCAGCTGCGGCGCCTTCTCCTTGATCTGCGCGGCGACGCGGAGCGAGAATTCCGGCAGGTCGACGGTGATCACGACGTCGGGGGCGTCCGCGATGGCGGCCTCGGAGGTCTGGCGGATACGGCGCTTGAGCGAGCGATATTGCGAGAGGATCTCGCCGATGCCCATGATCGAGATCTCGTCCATGGGGAAGATCGAGTTGAGGCCCTCCGCCTCCATCAGCGGGCCGCCGATGCCGGTGAAGGTGATCTCCTCGCCGGCCTGCGCCTTGAGGCCGGCCATGAGCGCGGCGCCGAGGCGGTCGCCGGAGGGCTCGCCCGCGGTGATGAAGACCTTCATTCCGATGTCCTTTTGCGCACCCAGAGCCAGAGGCCTGCCTGGTCGAGGCGCCGGATGACCTCGGCGCGGTCGAGCACGATGACGCCGCCCGCCTCGATCACGATGCCGCGGAGGCCGGCGCGGATCGCGCCGGACGCCGTCTCGGGGCCGATGGTGGGCAGGTCGGCGCGCCGGTCCTGATCGGGTTTGGGGGCCTTGTAGAGCACGCCGCCGCGTGCGTCCGGCCCGAGGCCTCGCAGCATGGCGTCGGTGCCGCTGTCGTCCTCGCGGGCGATGACGCCGCCGCCGAGGATAACGCAGGCCTGGCCGAGATCGGCGCGGCCCATCTCGGCGATCACGCCGTCGCCGAGGCGTGCCTCGGCCCGGGCGTCGGGTTGTACCGTGGTGGGCGCGCCTGCGGGCGGAAGGAGGTCCGGTGCGGCCTCGTGGGCGGCGATCACGGTGAAGCCGCGCTCCTCGAAGAGCGCGATGATGCTGCGCAGGGCGCCGTCGTCGCCACGGGTCAGCGCGCGGCGGATGCGCGGCACGAGGAGAAGCGTGCGCCAATCGAAGGCGGAGGGGCGGATCGTCGGGCGGTCGACGCCGCCGCAAAGGCAGATCCGGCTGATGCCGCGGCGCCGAAGCGTCTCCATGAGCCCGCCGAGGCGCTCGATCCGGAAGGTCAGGTCCGGGGTCAGGCCCTCGGGCCGGTGGCCGTCGAGGGCGCAGACGAGCGGCGGCTCGGGCTGGGCCTCGGCCACCGCGCGCGGCAGGCGGCCCCGTCCGGCGATGAGCGCGAGCATGGCCCGCCTCAGCCCGGGGTCAGGAAATGGCGGTCGCTGCCGGCGAGAACGAAGGCCACGATCTCGCGGACGTAATCGCTCTGGGTCTCGTCGCCGAGGCGGCGGGCGCGGTCGGCGAAGGCGCCCTCGCCCTGCGCGAGCATCTGGAACGCGGCGCGGAGCGCGGTGATGTCGGCGCGGGAGACGCCGCGGCGCTTGAGGCCGACGAGGTTGAGCCCGTCGAGCTTGCCGCGGGGGGCCTGCACGAGGCCGAAGGGGATGACGTCGTTGGTGACCATGGTGACCGCGCCGATGATCGCGCCGCGGCCGATCCGCACCCATTGGTGCACGCCCGAGAGGCCGCCGACGATCACCTCGTCCTCGAGCACGCAATGGCCGGCGACGGCGGAGTTGTTGACGAGAATGACGTGGTTGCCGATGCGCACGTCGTGCGCGACGTGACAGCCTGCCATGAAGAGCCCGTCGTCGCCGACCGAGGTGAGGCCGCCGCCACCCTCGGTGCCGCAATTCATCGTCACGTGCTCGCGGATGCGGTTGCGCTTGCCGATCACGAGGCGGGTCTTCTCGCCGCGGAACTTGAGGTCCTGCGGCACCTCGCCGATGACGGCGAAGGAGAAGATCATCGTCCCCTCGCCGATCTCGGTGTCGCCGGTGACGACGACGTGGCTTTTCAGAATGCAGCCCTCGCCGAGGCGCACCTGCGGGCCGATATGGCAGAACGGGCCGATCTCGCAGCCGGGGCCGATCACGGCGCCGTCCTCGACCACCGCGCTTGGGTGGATGACTGGAGCGGTGCTCACGCCTTGAGATCCATCATGGCGGTGAATTCCGCCTCGCAGGCCATCTCTCCGTCCACCTCGGCGCGGCCCGAGAATTTCCAGACCTTGCCGCCGGGCTTGCCGCGGACGGTCTCGAGCGTCATGCGCAGCTGGTCGCCGGGGACGACCTTGCGGCGGAACTTGCAGTTGTCGATGCCCATGAAGTAGATGAGCACCCCCTTGTCGGCGAGCTCCATGGTCACGCCGACCATCACGGCGGAGGTCTGGGCCATTGCCTCGACGATGGTGACGCCGGGCATGATCGGCAGGCCCGGGAAGTGTCCCTGGAAGTGCGGCTCGTTCATGGTGACGTTCTTGATGCCGACCGCGCGTGCCGTGCCGTCGATCTCCTCGACCCGGTCCACGAGCAGGAACGGGTAGCGATGCGGAAGGATCCGCTGGATGAGCTGGATGTCGGCACTGGCTAGCGTATCGGTCATGGGCGGTCCTTCGGGATGAATTCCGCCAAAGCCCTAGCAATGCCGGGCGCCGTGAACAAGCGCGCTACTCGGTGCCGGGGCTCTGCGGCAGGATCGGGACGCCCGGGTCCTCTGCGGAGGGCATGGCGTCCTCGTCCGCGGGGCCCGGGTCCGGAAGGGTGAGGTCGCTGCCGTCCCCGATCTCGGCATCGAGCTCGGCGATGGCGGCGTCGGTGATGTCGGCGCCATCCGCGCTGAGCAGGGTCTGGCGGCGCTCGACCAGCACCGCGCCGCCCGCGTCTTCCATGATCGACTGCAGGATCGGACGCGCGGCGGCGATGATCTGGCGCCGCGCCTGTTCGGTGCGCAAGCCGAATTCCTGCGCCTTCTGGTCCTGCCGGGCGCGCAGCTCCTGGACCTTGGCGTTGAAGGCGTCGGCGGCCTCGCGGAAGGCTTCGGGCTCCATCCCGTCGCGCCGCTCGGTCAGCTCCTCCTCCTCGCGGCGGAGCTCCTCGGCGATGCGCTCGCTCTCGGCGGCGATGGCGCGGCCCTCCTTCTCGATTTCGAGAAGGACGCGCTGACCATAGGCGCTTTCCTGAAGCAGGCGCTCGATCTCGACGGTGAGGATGGCGCCGGGCACGGCCCGGCCCACGGGCTCGCCGCCGGTGAGCGGAGGCATGGCCCCGCGCGTCGGCCCCTGCTGCTGGGCCGGCGCGAGGCCGGCCGCGAGACAGAGGACCGGCGCGAGGAGGTGCCGGGCGCGGATCATCAGAAGTCGGTCGAGATGGTGAACTCGAAGTTCTGAGCCTTGTCCTCGCTCTCCTTCTGGAGGGCCTCGGAGAAGTTGAAGCGCAGCGGGCCGAGGGGCGTCGTCCAGAAGAGCGAGACGCCGACGACCTGACGCAGCGCGCCGTCCTCGTAGAGAACGTTGTCGTTGGTCTCGTCGAGGCCCCAGAGGTTGCCGACGTCGTAGAAGACGCCGCCGGAGATGCCGTATTCCTCGGGCAGGCCGAGCGGGAACTCGGCCTCGAAACGCGCCACGGCGAAGTAGTTGCCGCCGAGCGCGTCATCGATGTCGCCGCCATCGTCGAATTCGCGCGGGCCGATGCCGCCCGGCTCGAAGCCGCGCATGCGGCTGGTGCCGAGGAAGTAGCGGTCGGTCACGCGGCTGCCGTCGCCCTGGTAGTTGAGCGCGCCCGCCTCGACGGTGGCGCGGAGCGTGACTTCCTCGTTGTAGACGAGGCGCTGCGCGGAGGCGCGGGCCGCGGTCTTGATGAATTGCTGGTCGCCCCCGAGGCCGCCGAAATCCTGGCTGAACTCGAGCAGCACGCCCGCGGTCGGGTCGAGCCCGGTGCGGCGGGTGTCGTAGCTGAGCGTGTAGCCGACGGAGCTTTCCACCTGTTCGCCGCGCGCCGCCTCGGAGCGGACGATCTGGCCGACCTCGCTCTCGTCGGGGATCGAGAGGTCGTTGTAGCGCGCGGTGTAGCGGACCTGCAGGTCGGCGTTCTCGGCGATCGGGAAGGTCAGCGAGGGCGAGAAGGTGCCGATCGCGGTGTTGTACTCGGAATTGTCGCGGTTGGTCTCGGCGTAGCTGAGATCGAGCCCGAAGGCGAGATCGCGGCCAAGGAGCGCCGGTTCGGTGAAGTTGAACGAGTAGCGCTGGTTGGAGACGCCGGTGGAGACCTGGAAGGCGAGCTGCTGGCCGCGGCCGAGGAAGTTGCGCTCGGAGAAACCGACCTGAATGCCGAAGCCGCTCGACGTCGAGTAGGAGCCGCCGAAGCTGATCGAGCCGGTGGGCTGCTCCTCGACATCGACGTCGACGATCACCTCCTGCGGGCTCGAGCCCTCGCGGGCATTGACCTCGGCATTGCGGAAGAAGCCGAGGGCGCGGATGCGCTCGGCGGTCTCGCGGATCTCGCGCGGGTTGAACGGATCGCCCTCGACGGTGTCGAACTGGCGGCGCACCACGCGGTCGAGCGTGGTGGTGTTGCCCTCGATGTCGATGCGCTCGACGAAGATGCGCTCGCCGCGGGTCAGCACGTAATTGACGTTGAGGCTGAGGTCGCGGTCGTTGCGGGTGATGCGCGGCTCGACCCGAATGAAGTCGAGCCCCTCGCGGATGGCGAGGCGTTCGAGCCGGGCGACGTCGCGTTCGACGAGGCTCGGCGAGTAGACGGTGCCGGGGCGCACGCGGACCGCCTCGCGGAAGAGCGGCGCGTTGACCTCGGGCAGGTCCGAGGAGACCGAGACGCCGCCGAAGCGGAATTGCTGGCCTTCCTCGACGTTGAAGGTGAGGAAATAGGCGTCGCGCTCCTCGCTGAGCTCGGCGTTGACGCCCGTGACGCGGAAATCGACGTAGCCGCGCGAGGCGTAGAAGTCGCTCAGCGCCTGGCGGTCGAAGTTGATGCGTTCCTCGATGAACGTGTCGGACGCGATGATCGCGCGCAGGAAGCCGGCCTGCTTGGTCTGGATCGCCCGGCGCAGGCGCCGGTCGGAATACTGGCTGTTGCCGGCGAAGCCGATGCGCTCGACCTCGGCGACGCCGCCCTCGAAGACCTCGAAGACGAGGTCGACGCGGTTGTCGGAGCGGCGGATGACCCGCGGCTGGACGCGGGCGGCGACCCGGCCCTGCTGGACATAAGCGTCGGCGATGGCGTCGGCGTCGGCCTCGGCCTGGCTCGGGGAATAGACCCGGCGGGACTGGGTCTGGACCTGCGGCAGGAGCGCGTCGTCGTCGATGGCGCGGTTGCCCTCGATGGAGATCTGGTTGACCGTCGGGAATTCGACCACGCGGATGAGCAGCGTGCCGCCCTGCGGGACGATCTCGACCTCCTCGAAGAGGCCCGAGCCCTGGATGCGCTGGTAGGCTTCGTTGAGCTCGGCCGCGTTCACCGTCTGGCCGCGCGCGATCCCGGCGTAGCTGAGGATCGTGCCGGGTTCGACCCGGCGGTTGCCCTCGATCGCGACGTCGGTGAAGGTGTAGCTCTGCGCGAAGGCGGGGCTCGGCAGCGAGACCGGAACCGCCGAGAGCGCGAGCGCCAGCGCCGCCGCGCCGGAAGCCAGTTTCAGATGCGCGAGCCTGTTGCCCGTGCGGCGAGCGTTATTGTTCTCGATCATGCCGCCTGTCCCGTCGATATCCCTCAATTGAGTTCAGTATCGGGACTTCCGGACCTTGTCAAAACACCAAAAGACAGGGTTTTCAGACGTGTTTCCCGGGCCGCACAGAGGCGCCCGGATCGGCGCTCAGCCGGCGAGGATCGTGGCGCCGATCGCGAGGGCCCCGGCGATGACGGCCACCGTCAGCATTCCGTCGATGCCGAGGCGGCAGATCGCGCGCAATCCGCGATATCCCCCCAAGATCACCTGCATGTCTGTCCCCGTGTCCGGCCCCGCATCCACGCGGAAGATTGCTCCGCGAAGGCGGCCGAAACCGGACGGTGGGGCGGCGCTTTCGTGGCGCCGTCAGGGGCAGAAGATGTCGTTGGTGAGCGCGAAGACCATGAGGCCGAGAACCAGCGTCAGGCCGAGCGACATCAGGACCCGCAGCGCCTTGTCGGAGGGCGGGCGGCCCGAGACCGCCTCGTAGGCGTAGAAAACGAGGTGGCCGCCGTCGAGGACCGGAACCGGGAAGAGGTTCAGAAGGCCGACCGCGGTCGAGAGGACGGCGATGAACCAGATGAAGCTCTGCGTGCCCTGGCTCGCCATCGCGCCGCTCGTCTCGGCGATGCCGATGGGGCCCGAGAGGTTGCAGGTGGAGATGGCGCCGGTGATCATGTGCCAGAGGCCCGAGATCGAGCCGCGCATGATCTCTCCGGTCTGCGCGACGCCGGCGCCGAAGGCCTCGAACGGGCCCGGGGTGACGGTGGCGGGCTGGAAGAACATGCCGCCCGCGACGCCGATGCGGTAGACGGTGCGGAAGGAGCCGCCGGGCTGCGGCTCGTCCACGCGGCGCGGCTCGAGCGTGAGGTCGAGCGTCTCGCCCTCGCGCCAGACGGTCAGGTCGAGCGGCGCGCCCTCGGAGCTTTCGACGATCTCGCGCAGCTCGTCGAAGGCGACGATCCCCTGCCCGTTCACCGCCTGGATGACGTCGCCACTTTCGAGCCCGGCATCGGACGCCGCGGAGAGCGGAAGGACCTCGGTGGCGAGCGGAAGCTGCACGTAGGGTCCCTGCACGATTTCTTCGGAGCCGTTCCTCCGCACGGTATAGTCGAGCGTCTCCTCGACCGGGAGCGCGTCGAGAAATTCGCCGAAGCGGCCGCTCTCGAAGGGCGGCACATCCTCGCCCTCGATGGCGACGAGCTCGTCGCCGATGCGCAGCTCCTGCGTCATCGGCAGCTCGTAGAGATCGCCGACGGCGAGCGGTTCGGCGGTGGTGCCGCGCAGCATGAAGATGCCGGTGAAGACGATGATCGAGAGCGCGAAGTTGAAGAGCGGTCCGGCGGCGACGGTGGCGGCGCGGGCCCAGAGGGGCGCGCCGGTCATGGTGCTGCGCCGCTCGTCGGCCGAGAGGCCGCGCAGGGCGTCCTCGTCGGCGCCGCCCGAGGGATTCGCGTCGCCCTTGAATTTGACGTAGCCGCCGAGGGGGAAGAGCGCGAATTGCCATTGCGTGCCCCGCCTGTCGGTGCGCTTCAGCAGGACGGGTCCGAAGCCGAGGCTGAAGACCTCGGCGTGGATGCCGGACCAGCGGCCGACGATGTAATGACCGTATTCATGGATCGCGACGATGATCGAGAGCGCGACGACGAAGGCCAGAAGCGTCCAGAGGAATCCGCCGAACTGCGGCAGCCACGTCACGATGTCCAAAGATCCGCTCCCTGATGTCCTATGATCTCGTCCGCAGCTTTCCGTGCGAGATGGTCTGCTTGCATGACCGTATCAAGGTCGATCACGGCGTCATTAAGTCCCACTTCGGCCGACAGCCTGTCGAGCGTCTCGGCCACCACATCGGTCATCTGCAGGAAGCCGATCCGGCGCGCGATGAAGGCGTCGAGCGCGCGCTCCTTTGCGGCATTGAAGATGGCGCCCGAAAGCCCGCCCGCTACCATGACCTCGCGGGCGAGGCGCAGGGCGGGCCAGCGGGTCTCGTCCGCGGGCCGGAAGGTCAGCTGGCCGATGGCGGCGAGGTCGAGGCGCTGCACGGGCAGCGGCTTGCGGTGCGGGTGGTGCAGCGCGAAGCCGATGGCATGGCGCATGTCGGGCGGGCCCACATGGGCCATGAGCGCGCCGTCGGTGAAGCCGACGAGGGCGTGAATCAGGCTCTCGGGATGAACGACGGTCTCGATCCGGTCCGGCGCGATCCTGAAGAACTCTTTCGTTTCAATGAGCTCCAGCGCCTTGTTGAACATCGACGCGCTGTCGATGGTGATGCGCTGGCCCATGTCCCAGTTGGGATGGGTGGCGGCCTCTTCGGGAGTCGCGGTGGCCAGCTTCTCGAGCGGCCAGTCGCGGAAGGCGCCGCCCGAGGCGGTGATGATGACCCGCTCGACGGCCGAGATGTCCTCGCCGAGGAGCGCCTGGAAGACGGCGGAATGCTCGCTGTCGACGGGCAGGATGGTGCCGCCGTGCCGCTTGGCCGCCGCGAGCATCAGCGGGCCGGCGCAGACCATGCTTTCCTTGTTGGCGAGCGCGAGCGTCGCGCCGGTCTCGAGCGCTTTCAGCCCCGGCGCGAGCCCCGCGGCGCCGACGATGGCGGACATGACCCAGTCGGCGGGGCGGGAGGCGGCCTCGATCATCGCGGCGTCGCCCGAGGCGGCCTCGACGCCGCTTCCGGCGAGCGCGGCGCGGAGGGCGGGCAGTTCCTCGTCGTGGCAGGTGACGGCGATTTCGGCGCCGAGTTCGGCCGCGTCGGCGGCGAGACGGCCGACATTGCGCCCGCCGGTCAGCGCGACGACCTCGTAGGCGTGCGGGTCGCGGCGGATCAGGTCGATGGTGTTCTGCCCGATCGATCCCGTTGCGCCGAAGATGGATACGCGCCGCGTCGCGGACACTAGAAGACCCCCGGGATGCCCGGCGGGAAGCCGACGAGCTGGCCGGCGATGAGCACGAAGACCGAGGCGCCGAGCATGCCGTCGAACCGGTCGAAGAGGCCGCCATGGCCGGGGATCAGGGTCGAGCTGTCCTTGACCCCTGCCCGGCGCTTGATGGCGCTTTCGGCGATGTCGCCGATCTGGCTCGCCATCGAGGCCGAGAGCGACAGGCCGAGGATGGCGGCGTCGGCGCGGGTGAAGGCCATGAAGCAGGCCCCGACCAGAAGCGCGGCCACCCAGCCTCCGACCGCGCCGGCCCAAGTCTTCTTGGGACTGACGCGGGGCCAGAGGAGTTTTCCGCCGATGATGCGTCCGCAGAAATATCCAGCGATATCAGTGGTTACGACGACGAGGATCACCCAGATCAGCCATTCGATGCCGTAGCGGTCGCGCAGCACGATGAGGCCGAACCCGGCGAGCAGGATGAGCACCGCGAAGCTTGCGTAGGTCACGCCGCCCCGCTCCATCTGGCCGAGGCCGAGCATGGAGGGCGCGACGACGAGCGGAAGCGCGAAGGCCGGCGGCACCTCGGAGGCGATGAGCATGGCGATGCCGGCGGTGAGGCCGAGCACGTAAGGCGAGCGGTCGCGCTTGGCGTCGAGCATCGACACCAGTTCCCAGACCATGACGCCGCAGATCAGCGCCACGAGGGCATGGAAGACGATGCCGCCGGCCCATACGCCGGCGATGCCGATCCCCACCATGAGCGCCGCGGAGAGGAAGCGTTCGCCCAGATCGTCCCACTTCGACTTGATGCTCATGCCGGGACGGCGCCGAACCGCCGTTCGCGGCCCCCGAAACCGGCCGTCAGCTGCGCGAATTCCTCGGCGCAGAAATCGGGCCAGAGCGTGTCGACGAATTCGTATTCGGCATAGGCCGACTGCCAGAGCAGGAAGTTCGAGATCCGCGCCTCGCCGCTGGTGCGGATCACGAGGTCGGGATCGGGAAGCAGGCAGGTGTCGAGATAGCGCGGGAGCGTCTCCTCGCCGATATCGGCGGGTTCGAGACGGCCGGCGGCGACATCTTCGGCCAGGCGCTTGGTGGCGCGGGCGACCTCGTCGCGGCCGCCGTAATTGAGCGCGATGGTGAGGTTCACGCCGGTACAATGCGCGGTCATCTTCTCGAGCTCGTCCATCAGCAGACGCAGTTTGTCGTCGAGCTTGTGGCGGTCGCCGATGAAGCGCACGCGCACGTTCTCGGCCCGCAGGCTGCGCGCCTCCTTGGTGATGTAGCGGCGGAAGAGGCTCATCAGGCCGGCGACCTCGGACTGGGTGCGTTTCCAGTTCTCGGTCGAGAAGGCGAAGATCGTGAGGTATTTCACGCCCGCATCGGGACACGCCTCGACGATCTCGCGCACGCGGCGCGCGCCGGCCTGGTGACCGAAGAGACGCGGACGGCCGCGGCCCTGCGCCCAGCGACCGTTGCCGTCCATGATGATCGCCACGTGGCGCGGGCCGCCGCACTCGCCGATCGGTTTGGCCATAGAGTGCCTCCTTCGCGCCCGAGCCGGGCGACAGGTTCAGACCTGCATGATCTCTTCTTGCTTGGTCTCGAGCGCCTTGTCGACCTTCGAGATATACGTGTCGGTCAAGGTCTGGACCTCGTTCTCCCAGAACTTCTGGTCGTCTTCCGACATGTTGTCCTTGTTCCGCTTCAGCGTCTGCATGCCGTCCTGGCGGACATTGCGGATCGCCACGCGGGCGCCTTCGGCGTATTGGCCGGCGACCTTGCCGAGCTCGCGGCGGCGCTCCTCGTTGAGCTCAGGGATCGGCAGCATGATGATCGTGCCGTTCATCTGCGGGTTGATCCCGAGGCCGCTGTCGCGGATCGCCTTCTCGACCTTGTTGACGAGGCTCTTGTCCCAGACGTTGATCGTGACCATCCGCGGCTCGGGCACGTTCACCGTGCCGACCTGGTTGATCGGGGTCATCTGTCCGTAGGCCTCGACCTGCACCGGCTCGAGCATCGAGGAGGACGCCCGGCCCGTGCGGAGCGACGCGAACTCCGTCCGCAGGTTGCTCATGGCGCCTTCCATGCGGCGCTCGAGGTCGTCGGTGTCGAGTTCGAAGTCGTCTGCCATCTTGTCTCTGTCGTCCTTTGCCGGGCCGCGCCCTTGTCGCGGGGACCATATCGCGGGGCGGCCGGGATTGTATAGGGTGCCCCCGGAACGGGCAACCGAAGCGGAGCATCGGCGACACGCGGCGCATACGGGAGACCCCGTGTTGCACCACCGCCCGGCGGCAGTCTAGATTCCCCCCACTGATGTATGAAAAACCGTGCGGGGACAATGCCGGGTTGCGGCGGGGTTCGGATGCTCGGCCGAAGACTGCAGAACAGCGGACCGACCTGCCCGCGCGCAAAGGAGCCCGATGCTCGACCTCGACACGATTGCGCCCGATCTGCCGGTGCTGATCGCCGGCCCGACGGCCAGCGGCAAGTCCGGGCTCGCGCTGCGGATCGCCGAGGCGCAGGGCGGGGTCGTGGTCAATGCGGACGCGATCCAGGTCTTCAGCGACTGGCGGGTACTGACCGCGCGGCCCTCGGTGGCCGAGGAAGCGCGCGCGCCCCATGCGCTTTACGGCCATGTCCCGGGCGACACGCCCTATTCGGTCGGACGCTGGCTGCGCGATCTGGAGCCGATCCTCGCAGGGTCCGAGCGGCCGATCATCGTCGGCGGTACGGGCCTCTATTTCAGCGCGCTGACCGAGGGGCTTGCGGAGATCCCCGAGACGGATCCCGCAACCCGCGCGGAGGCAGACGCGCGGATCGCCGCCGGAGAACGCGAGGCGATGCTCGCGGAGCTCGACGGGCAGACGCGGGCGCGGATCGATCCGCTCAACCCGATGCGCGTGCAGCGCGCCTGGGAGGTGCAGCACATGACCGGGCGGGGTCTTGCGTCGTGGCAGGACGCAACGCCGCCGCCCCGGCTGCCGCTGGCGGATGCGCAGGCCTTCGTCATCGACGCGCCGAAGGACTGGCTCGACGGGCGGATCGAGCGGCGCTTCGCGGCCATGCTCGCGGAGGGCGCGCTCGACGAGGCCCGCGCCAATGCGGCGGGATTCTCCGAGACGCTGCCCTCGGCCAAGGCGATCGGGGCCTCGGAACTCGTCGCACACGTGAGGGGAGAAATGCCCCTCGACGCCGCCGCCTCGCGCGCGGTAACGCTAACGCGTCAATTCGCGAAACGTCAGCGCACCTGGTTCCGCTCCAGAATGCGCCAATGGCACACCCTCAGCCCGGCCGAGGAGGCCGCCTGATCATGACCGGACCAGCCTTTCTGAAGACACCCTCGCGAATCCACGAGGCCGTCCCCGACGCGCGCTCGATTCGGTGCCAGCCGTTCGTGCAGGTCACCGGCGGCGAGCCGTGGCGCATGGAGCGGCTGCACGACCGCAACGACGATCTGCTGCTCTGGGTGACGCGCGGTCAGGGGCGGATCGTCATCAACGGGGTGCGGCGCGGCCTCGGGACCAACAACGCGGTGTTCCTCCCGGCAGGCACGCTGATGTCGGTCGAGCTCGGCTCGCAGGGCTTCGCGCAGGTGATCCAGGCGCCGAAGGGGCTGACGGACCGGCTGCCCTCCGAGCCGCTGCACCTGCGGCCGCGGGACGCGATGGCGCAGGCCGAGCTCACCGCCGAGATCGAGGCGATGCAGCGCGAGATCCGCGGCGGGCGGGCCTTCGTGCAGGACGCGCTCGCGGCGCATCTGACGCTGGTCGCGGTCTGGCTCGAGCGGCAGAAGACCGACGGGATCGTCGATGCCCCGCGCGAGACCGAGGCCGAGAGGCTGGTGCGGCGGTATTCGAGGCTCCTGGTCGAACATTTCCGGTCGAACCTCATGCTTGCCGATTACGCGCAGATGCTCGACGTCACGCCGACGCATCTGACGCGCACCGCCAAGGCCGCCTGCGGATTGACGGCCTCTGAGATGCTGATGGACCGGGTGATCCACGAGGCGCGCTCGCGGCTGACCGATCCCGAACCGCCCATCGGCGAGGTCGCGGAGGCGCTCGGCTTCAACAGCGCGGCCTATTTCTCGCGCTTCATCGAGGCTCATACCGGGGCCGCGCCCTCGGCGCTGCGGGCCCGCGCGACGGGGCGCGCGCCTCAGACCTCGGCCGTCGCGGGCCGCCGCGCGTGAGGCCGCGCGGCCGCGTGCACCCCGCCCTGCCCGGTCTGGCCCGCGAGGTCCGCGCCGGAGAGCTGTCGCGCCGCGAGTTCCTGACGCGGGCGACGGCGCTTGGCGTGTCGGTCTCGGCGGCCTATGCGGCCGGCTTTCTGCCGGCGGCCGCGCAGGAGACCTCTGCCCGCCGGTCCGGCGGCACGCTGCGCATCCAGCAGGACGTGCGTCCGCTCAAGGATCCGCGCACCTTCGACTGGCCGGAGATCGCCAATGTCGCGCGCGGCTGGCTCGAGTATCTCGTCGAATACCAGGCGGACGGCACGCTGCGGGGCATGCTGCTCTCGGACTGGCAGGTCAACGAGGATGCGAGCGAGTATGTCCTCGTGCCGCGCGAGGGGGTGACGTGGAACGACGGGACGGCCTTCGGAGCGGAGGACGTCGCGCGGATGTTCGATTACTGGTGCGACGGCAGCGTCGAGGGCAACGTGATGGCGGCAAGCCTGTCGTCGCTGAAGGATCCCGAGACCAACCGGCTCGCCGAGGATGCGGTGACCATCGAGGAGGGGGCCGTGCGGCTGAGGCTGCGCCGGCCCGACGCGACGCTGATGGTCTCGCTCGCCGACTACCCGGCGGCGGTGGTGCCGGCGGAGTTCGACCCGGAGACCATGCTGGAGGCGCCCAAGGGCACCGGTCCCTATGTGCCCGAGAGCCTGACGCCCGGCGAGGCGGCGGTGCTGGTGCGCGCCGAGGGGCACGTCTGGTGGGGCGAGGATCTGCCCGGATGGGGGCCCGCGACGCTCGACCGGATCGAGTTCGTCGATCTCGGGACCGATCCCGCCACCTGGGTCCGGGCGATCGAGGACGACCGCATCGACATGCTCTACGAGAACGTGGGGCGGTTCATCGAGGAGGCCGAGGCGCTCGGCTGGACGCATTCGGAAGTCACGACCGCGGCGACGGTGGTGCTGCGCGGCAACCAGACGGCCGAAGTGAACGGCAGGACGCCCTATGCCGATCGCGACGTTCGGGCCGCGCTGGCACTCGCCGTCGACAACGCGGTGTGCCTCGAGCTCGGCTATGACGGTTTCGGCGAGGTGGCGGCAAACCACCACGTCGCGCCGATCCAGCCCGATTATGCCGATATCGGCCCGTCGGATTTCGATCCCGTGCAGGCCCGCGCGACGCTGATCAAGGCAGGTCTGCAGGATTTCGAGCACGAGATCATCACGCTGGACGACGGTGTGACGCGCCGCACCGGCGCGGCGATCGAGGCGCTGCTGCTCGATGCGGGGATCAGGGCGACGCATACCGCCCTGCCCGGCTCGCGTTTCTGGTCGGAATGGAAGAGCTTTCCGCTCTCGATCACGGAATGGTACCACCGGCCGCTCGGGGTGCAGATCATGGCGCTCGCCTATCGCTCGGGCGCGGTCTGGAACGAGACGGGCTATGCCAATCCCGATTTCGACGCGGCGCTCGACCGGGCGCTGACCATCGCGGATGCCGAAGAGCGCGTCGCGGTCATGGTGGAGCTCGAGACGATGCTGCGCGAGGATGCGGTGATCGTGCAGCCCTACTGGCGGTCGCTGGTGCGGCACTACCGCCCCGAGGTGGTCGGCGCGGAGATGCATCCGAGCTTTGCGATCCACCTCTACGCGCTGGGGCTCGCGGAGTGACGGGACCTCACTGGCCCCAGATCACCTTTACGTAGTTCATGGTCTCTGCATAGGGCGGCACGCCGCCGTATTTCTGCACCGCGCCCGGGCCGGCGTTGTAGGCCGCGAGGGCGAGACGCCAGGACTGGAACTCGACATATTGCGCCTTGAGGTAGCGCGCGCCGCCCTCGAGATTCTGCGCGGGATCGTGCGGATCGACGCGGAGCGCGCGGGCGGTGGCGGGCATGAGCTGCGCGAGGCCGAGGGCGCCCTTGTGCGAGCGCGCCCGCGGGTTCCAGCCCGATTCCTGCTGCACGAGGCGCAGGAAGAGATCCTCGGGGATGCCGTGCCGGCGCGCGGCCTGACGGGCGACGGGCAGAAGCTCGCCCTTGTAGCGGCCCGCATAGGCCGGGGCGGTGCCGGCGTCGCCCCATTTCGTGGGCGTCTCGACCCGCGGCGGCTGGAGCCGGACCGAATTGTTGTATTGCTGGGCCGCGCGGCTGTCGAGGACCCGGGTCTGGGAGGAGAAGAGCCGCGCCCGCCCCGACGAGGAGAGCACTTCGGCATAGGCGGTCAGCGGCAGCAGCGTGCATAATCCCGCCACCGCGCAGATGAGGCGCATCGATCTGGTCATGGTCCCTCGCTGTCGGTCGATTTTTTGGGCACTTTAGACGAGGGACGGCGCTCCGCCCAGCCCCCGTGTCGATCACGATTTTCGCGGTTCAGGGCTTTAGTAATGGGTTCGTGCCCAAGTTGCGCGGCGGCAAGTCGGGTCGGTCACCTGTTCCGGAGGCCGGGGTGAAAGTGTAGAAGCGACGGAACGATGCCGCGGCCTTCGGGAATCGGCGCGGCGAACAGGTACGACAGGAAGAGAGGTCACATGGCCGGATCGGTGAACAAGGTCATTCTCATCGGCAATCTCGGGCGGGACCCCGAGACGCGCACGTTCCAGAACGGCGGCAAGGTCTGCAACCTGCGGATCGCGACCTCGGAATCCTGGAAGGACCGCAATACCGGCGAGCGCCGGGAGAAGACCGAGTGGCACTCGGTCGCGATCTTCTCGGAGCCGCTCGCGCGGGTCGCCGAGCAATATCTCAAGAAGGGCTCGAAGGTCTATATCGAGGGCCAGCTCGAGACCCGCAAGTGGCAGGACCAGAACGGCCAGGACCGCTATTCGACCGAGGTCGTGCTGCGCCCCTACCGCTCGGAGCTGACCATGCTCGACGGCCGTGACGGCCCCTCGGGCGGCGGCAACTTCGGCGGCGGCGGTGGCGGCGGCTACCCGGACGATTACGAGGGTGGCAATGGCGGCGGCTACGGCGGCGGCGGCGACCGCGATTACGGCGGCGGCGGATCGGGGCCCTCGCGGGCGCCGTCGCGCGACATCGACGACGAGATCCCGTTCTGAGGCACGGCCCGGCGCGACACCCCGCCCCTCCCCGGGGCGGGGTTGCAGCCTTATGTGGATGAGAGACGTCCCTCATCTCCGGTTGCGCCATGTCCTGGTCCTTTCCCATCGGTCGCCTGCTCGGATCCGAGCTGCGCGTCCACGCCACCTTCTTCCTGCTGCTCGCGTGGATCGCGGCGAGCGCCTGGGTCAGCGCGGGCCCCGAGGCGGCGCTACTCAACACGGCCTTCATCCTCGCGCTCTTTGCCTGCGTCGTGGCGCACGAGTTCGGCCACGCGCTGACGGCGCGGCGCTACGGCATCCGCACTCCCGACATCACGCTGCTGCCGATCGGCGGCCTCGCGCGGCTCGAGCGGATGCCCGAGAAGCCGTGGCAGGAGATCAAGGTCGCGCTCGCGGGCCCGGCGGTGAACGTGGTGATCGCGGGGCTCCTGATCCTCTTCGGCGCGCGGCTCGACATGGCGGCACTGACGGCGGTCGACGGCACCGCCGCGGGCTTTGCCGGACGGCTCGCCGCGGTGAACATCTGGCTCGTGGTCTTCAACCTGATCCCGGCCTTCCCGATGGACGGCGGGCGGGTGCTGCGGGCGGGGCTCGCGCTCTTCATGGGGCGGGTGAAGGCGACCAAGCGGGCGGCGCTCGTCGGCCAGGTCATCGCCTTCGGCCTCGGGTTCCTCGGGCTCTTCAGCGGCAACATCCTGCTCGTGCTCGTCGCGACCTTCGTCTTCCTCGCGGCGAGCGCGGAGAATTCCGAGGTCTCGCAGCGCTCGGTCGCCGAGGGGCTGTCGGCGCGGGACGCGATGATCACCGAGTTCGAGCGGCTCGCGCCCGAGGACACGCTCGCGACCGCCGGACAGGCGCTGATCCGCACGACGCAGCACGAGTTCCCGGTGCTCGCGCCGGACGGAACGCTGGCGGGGTTCCTCACGCGCGATGCGCTCTTCCGGGCGATGGCCGAGGGCGAGCGGACGCGGCCCGTGGGCGAGATCATGCGGCGCGACATCCCGAGCGTCGCGCTCGCGGCGCCCCTGCCCTCGATCCTCGACGCACTCGGCAGCAGACCGGCGGTCGCGGTGACGGACGGCGCGGGGCGCGTCCTCGGCTACATCACGCGCGAGAACGTGGGCGAGCTCATGATGCTGCGGCGCGGTCGCTGAGCGCCTCGACGAGGAGCGCCCGCACGGCGTCCGGGGGCACGTCGGAGGTAACGAACGCATCGCCGATGCCGCGGGCGAGGATGAAGTGCAGCCTGCCGTCCATCATCTTCTTGTCCTGCGCCATGAGGGACAGCAGCGCGTCCGCGTCCGGCAGATCGCCCGGGATGTCCGACAGGCGCGCCTTCATGCCCATGGCGGAGAGGTGCGCGGCGACGCGGCTCGGATCCTCCTGCGGGCAGAGGCCGAGCCGGGCCGAGAGCGCGATGGCAAGCGCGCAGCCGATGCCGACGCCTTCGCCGTGAAGGAGCCGGTCCGAGTAGCCGGTCGCCGCCTCGAGCGCGTGGCAGAAGGTGTGGCCGAGATTGAGGAGCGCGCGGTCGCCCTGCTCGGTCTCGTCGCGCACGACGATCTCGGCCTTCATCTCGACCGAGCGGCGGACGGCGCGGGCGCGGGCGGCGGCGTCTCCGGCGGCAAGGCGCGGGCCGTTCTCCTCGAGCCAGCCGAAGAAGTCCGCGTCGCCGAGGAGGCCGTATTTCATCACCTCGCCATAGCCGGCGCGGAAGTCGCGGGGCGTGAGCGTGTCGAGCGCGGCGGTGTCGGCGAGGACCCGGGCGGGCTGGTGGAAGGCGCCGACGAGGTTCTTGCCGTGGGCGGTGTTGATGCCGGTCTTGCCGCCGACGGAGCTGTCGACCTGCGCGAGGAGCGAGGTCGGCACCTGCACGAAGCGCACGCCGCGGCGCAGGATCGCGGCGGCGAAGCCGACGAGGTCGCCGATGACGCCGCCGCCGAGGGCGATCACGACGTCGCGGCGCTCGATCCGCCGGTCGAGAAGCCAGCCCACGCACGCCTCGAGCTGCGTCCAGCTCTTGGTGCCCTCGCCCGGCGGCAGGATCAGCGCCTCGTGCGCGATCCCTTCGGCGTCGAGGCCGGCCTGAAGCGCGCCGAGATGCGCGGCGGCGACGTTCTCGTCGGTCACGATGGCGACGCGGGGGCGCGCGAGAAGGTCCGCGATCTCGGCGCCGGCCCGCGGGATGAGACCCGGCCCGATTCGGACGTCGTAGGCGCGGCTCCCGAGGGCGACATGCACGGTTTGGGTCGTCATTCGGGGGTCTCCAGCACGTCGGGGCGGGCTTTCAGCGCGTCGATCACGCGGCGGGCGGTCTGGTCGATCGAGAAGCCGGTCTCGCTGCGCACGGTGACGTCGGCGAGCGCGTAGGTCGGATCGCGCGCCTCGACGAGGCCCGCGAGCGTGCCGTAGGGATCGGCCGTCCTGAGAAGCGGCCGCGTCGCCTTCTGCTTCACCCGGGCCCAGAGCGTGTCGAGATCGGCCTTGAGCCAGACCGAGACGCCGAGCCGCGCGACGAGCGCGCGGTTGTCCTCCTGCATAAAGGCGCCGCCGCCGGTCGAGAGCACCATCGGCGGGCCGGCGAGCAGCCGGGCGATCACCTGCGCCTCCTTGACGCGGAAGAAGGGCTCGCCGTCGCGGGCGAAGATCTCGGCGATGGTCATGTTCGCGGCAGTCTCGATCTCGTGGTCCGAATCGAGGAACGGCACGTGGAGATGGCCCGCAACCGCGCGGCCCACCGCGGTCTTGCCTGCGCCCATCATTCCGACCATGACCACCGGCTTTTTCAGCCGCAGATCGGGAATTGCCACTCTCTCGGCCATCACGTGCCCAAATTTCGAATTTCCCGGCTGAATGACGTGAACTCGCCCGGAATGCCAGTTATAAGTGCAAAAAAATGCCGAGGCGAGGGACGGGCAAGAGCATGGGAATTATCCTGAAATGGCTGTTATATCTGCTGGCGCTGTGTGTGGTGCTGCTGGTCGTCTACGCTTATGTGGGACCTTTCTTCGGCGCCGACTTCACGCCGCCGCAGACCGAGGTGCGCGAACCGGTGGATCTCGAGGTCGACTGAGTCCTGGCATGATCGGCGCCCCCTTTCTGATCGCGATGACGGTCGCGGCCTCTCCGCTTCTGGCGCAGGAGCCGCTGTCGGCGATCGACTGGCTCGGGCGCGAGGGCGCGGCCCCGGCGATCGCGCCTCCCGCGACCGGCTCGCGGGCGATCCTGCCCCCTCGCGAAGAGCCGCCCGTGGCGATCGATGCGCGCGCTCCGACCGTCGCCGAGGGGCCGATCGGAGAGACCGAGCCTGCAGCGGCGGGGCTCCTGCCGATGTCGATGACGGGGCTGCCGCGCTCGCTCTGGTCGCGGTCGGATCCCGAGCGGCTGACGCGGCTGATCGCGGAGGTGGACCCGGCGGTGCCGGCGCTGTCCGCGCTTCTCAACACGTTGATGCTGGCCGAGGCGGATCCGCCGGAGGGCAGCCGCGACTTTCTGGCGACGCGGGTGCGGCGGCTCGTGGAGGTCGGCGCGCTGGATGCGGCGTCGGCGCTGCTCGACCGCGCGGGCCCGGCCGAACGGCCGCTTTTCGAGACGTGGTTCGACGTCGCGCTGCTGACGGGGCGGGCGGACGACCCCTGCAAGGCGCTGGACGAGAACCCGAGACTGACCGAAAAAGTCGCGCCGCGTGTCTTTTGTGCCGCACGGAACGGCGACTGGCCGCGGGCGGCGCTGGCCTTCGAGACGGGGCGCGCGCTCGGCGATCTGACGGGGCGCGATGCGGATCTGCTGGAGCGGTTCCTTTCGCCCGAGGCCGCCGAGGAGTTGCCGTCGCTGCCGCCGCCGCTCTCGCCGACACCGCTGCAATTCGTGCTCTATTCGGCGGTCGGAGAGCCGCTGCCGACGACCGCCCTGCCCCGCGCCTATGCCACGTCGCACCTGTCGGGCGATTTCGGATGGAAGGCGCAGATCGAGGCGGTGGAGCGGCTGGTCCGGGCGGGCGCGGTGTCCGAGAACCGGTTCCTCGGCATCTACACCGAGCAGGAGCCCGCCGCGTCGGGCGGGGTCTGGGACCGGGTCGCGGCGCTGCAGGATTTCGAGGCCGCGCTCGCCGCCGGAGAGACCGCTGAGATCGAGGAGACGTTGCGCGCTGTCTGGCCGCTGATGCTGTCGAACGATCTTGCGGTGCCCTTCGCGCGGCTCTTCGGCCAGGAGCTCGCCGAGCTGGACCTCGAGGGCCGTGCCGGTCGGATCGCGGCCGAGGCGGCGCTCCTGTCGGACGGCTACGAGGATGCGGCGCGCGAGATCGAGGCCGAGGGCGGCGTTCTCGGCTTTCTGTCGGCCATCGCGCGGGGCGAGGCTCCGCAGGCCACGCCGAGCGTGCCGCATGCCCAACCCATCGCGCAGGCCTTCGCGGAGAACGCCGCGCCGCCCGACGATCTGGCGGAGATGGCGCGCTCGGGCCGGCTCGGCGAGGCGATCCTGCGGGCGATGACCCTCTTCGGGTCGGGCGCGGCGGGCAACGCGGGCGATCTGACCGATGCGCTGGCGACGTTCCGGGCGCTCGGCCTCGAGGATACGGCGCGGCGCGCGGCGCTGCAGCTCGCGATCCTGACCGAGGAGCCGCTCCGGTGAGCGACGCGCGCTGGATCTCGGCCTTTCTCGAGGCGCAGGTCGCGGAGCGCGGATCGGCGACGAACACGCTCCTCGCCTATGGACGGGACCTGCGGGATTTCTCCGGCTGGCTCTCGGGACGGGGCCGGAGCCTCGCCGGGGCGGAGCGCGCCGACGTGGAGGATTATCTCGTCCATTGCGACGCGCAGGGCTTCGCCAAGTCGACGCGGGCGCGGCGGCTGTCGGCCATCAAGCAGATCTACCGCTTCGCCTTCGAGGAAGGGTTCCGCGGGGACAATCCGGCGATCCAGATCTCGGGACCGGGGCGCGACCGGCGGCTGCCGAAGACGCTGAGCCTCGAGGAGGTGGACCGGCTGATCGCGGCGGCCGAGGCGACCGGGCGGACCGAGGCGGACCGGCTGCGCAACGGCTGCCTCATGCATGTGCTCTACGCGACGGGAATGCGGGTGTCGGAGCTCGTGACCCTGCCGCTCTCGGCGGCGCGGGGCGATCCGCGAATGCTGCTGATCCGGGGCAAGGGCGGCAAGGAGCGCATGGTGCCGCTGAGCCCGCCCGCCCGCGAGGCGCTGGCGACGTGGCTCGCCCATCGCGAGCGACAGGAGGCCGAGGCGAAGGCCGACGGCCGGCCCGCCTCCCCGCATCTCTTCGCCTCGCGTGGCAAGACCGGGCACCTCACCCGGCACGGCTTCTACGCGCTGCTGAAAGACGTGGCGGTCAATGCCGGCGTCTCGCCCGCCAAGGTGACGCCGCACACGCTGCGCCACGCCTTCGCGACGCACCTTCTCGAGAACGGGGCCGACCTGCGCGCGATCCAGACCTTCCTCGGGCATGCGGATGTCGGCACGACCGAGATCTACACACATGTGATCGAGGCGCGCCTGCGCGAGCTGGTGCTCGATCACCATCCGCTCGCGCGGGACACTTGAACGCGCGCGCGCCTCAGCACATAACCAGCTAACCGCAACAACACCCCCCAAGGATTATATGGACGCCGCAGCCCTCGACGCAGCCTTCTGGATCACGTCGCTCGCCATCATCGCCCTCCTCGTGCTGTCGGGCTTCTTCTCGGGATCCGAGACGGCCCTGACCGCCGCCTCCCGCGGCAAGCTGCGCGCCGCCACCGACAAGGGATCGAAGGGTGCCGAACGGGCGCTCAAGATCACCGAGGACAACGAAAGCCTGATCGGGTCAGTCCTGCTCGGCAACAACCTCGTCAACATCCTTGCCACGTCGCTCGCGACCGCGCTCTTCACCCGGCTCTTCGGCGAGTCGGGTGTGGCGATCGCGACGCTGATCATGACGCTGCTGGTTCTGGTCTTCTCCGAGGTGCTGCCCAAGACCTACGCGATCACCAATCCCGAGAGCGCGGCGACGCGGGTCGCGCCGGTGATCCAGGTCGTGATCCTCGTCTTCGCGCCGGTCGTCGGCGCGGTCCGGGCATTCGTCCGCCTGGTGCTGCGGCTCTTCGGGGTCGAAACCGATCCCGACAGCCAGATCCTCGCGGTGCGCGAGGAGATCGCGGGCGCGCTCAATCTCGGCCATTCCGAGGGCGTGGTCGAGAAGGAGGACCGCGACCGCATCCTCGGCGCGCTCGATCTCGGCGAGCGGACCGTCGAGGAGGTCATGCTCCACCGCTCGGGCATCGAGATGATCAACGCCGACGCCGAGCCTTCCGAGATCCTGCAGCAATGCCTCCAGAGCAGCCACACGCGGCTGCCGGTCTACAAGGACGATCCCGAGAACATCGTGGGGCTCGTGCACGCCAAGGACCTGTTGCGGGCGATGTACAAGCTGATGGAGGGCGCCGAGAGCAGCCTCGAGGCGCTCAAGAGCTTCAAGATCGCGGATATCGCGATGCCGCCCTATTTCGTGCCGGACACCACCTCGCTCGACGACCAGATGCGGCAATTCCTGCGGCGGCGCACCCATTTCGCGCTGGTGGTCGACGAATACGGGGCGCTGCAGGGGCTGATCACGCTCGAGGACATCCTCGAGGAAATCGTGGGCGAGATCACCGACGAGTTCGACCCCGATGCCGATCACACGATCAGCGTCGCCGAGGACGGGCATTACTGGATCGACGGGCAGATGACGATCCGCGACTTCAACCGCGCGACCGACTACCAATTGCCGGACGACGAGGCGAACACGGTGGCGGGGCTCGTGATCCACGAGGCGCAGATGATTCCCACGGTGGGACAGGCCTTCAGCTTCCACGGCTTCCGGTTCGAGGTCGTCGGCCGCGACAACAACCGCCTCACTCGGCTGAAAATAAGACCTCTCGAGGCCCCGCTTCAGCGCTCCCCGGAGTCGTGACGAGGCTGAGGCGGTAGCCGTCCGGGCCGGCTCCGAGTTCGAGCTGGCCGCCGATCTGCTCGGCGGCGCTCTCCATCAGGCGCATGCCGATCGAGGACATCTCGCTTCCCTCGCTGCGCAGCGTCTCGGCCTGGTCGCCGATGCCGTCGTCCTCGCAGACGAGGTGGATCGCATCCTCCGCATCCTTCTGGAGCGAGATCGTGACCGTGCCCTTGCGGCCGTCCGGGAAGGCGTGCTTGCTCGAATTGGCGGCGAACTCGCTCGCGATCATGGCGAGCGTCGCGGCCTTGCGGCTGTCGACGCGCACCGGCGCGAAGTTGGTGCGGATGCGGACATTGCGTCCGATCGAGCCACGCATCAGCTCGCAGACCCGGGTGAGATACGTGTCGAGCCGGATCATGTCGAACTCCGAGGTCTGGTAGAGCTCGGTGTGAAGCTGGGCGATGGCGTTGACCCGCCGCGAGATCGCCTGCAGCGCATCGCGGGTCTCGTCCTGCTTGGCGCGCGCGGTGTAGAGCCGGATGAAAGACGCCACGGTCTGCAGCGAGTTCTTGACCCGGTGGTCGATCTCGTCGCGCAGGATCGCCTCGTTGCGCAGCGCCCGGCGCAGGTCGAGCTGCCGCATCACCTGCCGCGCCATGGTCGTCAGCGCCTCGCGCTGGACCTCGTTGAGCTCGCGCGGCTGGGTGTCGATGACGCAGAGCGAGCCCAGCGCGTATCCCGACCGCGAGATCAGCGGGGCGCCGGCGTAGAACCGGATCGGCGTCTCCCCTTCGGTGCAGAGCGGGTTGTCGCGGGTGCGCGCGTCTTCTTGGGTGTCGCGGATCTCGAGCACGTCCTCCTGGAGGATCGTATGCGCGCAGATCGCCATGTCGATCGAGGTCTGCACCGGCTCGAAGCCGGCCCGGGACTTGAACCATTGACGGTCCGCATCCACGAGCGAGATCAGGGCCACGGGCACGTCGCAGATGTGCTTCACGAGCGCGGTGACCTCGTCGAAGCTGTCCTCGGCTCCGGTGTCGAGGATGCCGTAGCTCTCGAGTTCCTCGAGACGCTCGGCCTGGTTGTCTGGGGTCGCTGCGCGCATGGATGTTCCGGTCGTGGGTCGGTCAGTGTGTCGGAGTGTCTCGGGAGTCGGCTCGCCCGGCGGTCGGAGCACGTAACTGCGACGCCAGGGGTGATGATAACATGTCAAGGACAGGGGTTCTCAGGAAAAAGGCCCTCATGTCAATATCGTTGGCCAATCAAGTCGGTTTCGGCAGGGTCCTCCGCGGATCGGAGGCGACGTGTCGCTCATGAGGGGATGATGGGCAAACAAGCGCGCGTGGCGCGGATTTCAATACTTATTCTCGCCGCGGGCTTCGGAAAACGCATGCGGGGAGCGGACAAGCTGCTGATGGAGGTCGGCGGGGTTCCGCTGCTGCGCCGTCAAGCGGAGGAGGCCCTCGCCGCGTGCCGCGATGTCGTGGTGACCCTGCCGGCCGGCGCGGGTGCCCGCGTGGCGGCGCTCGAGGGGCTCTCGGTCACGCGCGTTGCCGTTGCGGATGCCGGCGAGGGCATGGCGGCCTCGATCCGGGCGGGCATCGGCGCCTTACCCGAAGACGCGGTGGCGGTGATGATCGTGCCGGGTGACATGCCCGAGCTCGGCAGGCGCGAATTCGAGACCCTGTGCGGCGCCTTCGATCCTGCGGAGCCTTGCGTGATCCGGGGAACGGATGCGGGCGGAGCGCCGGGTCATCCTGTCCTCTTCCCCCGCCGCGATTTTGCCGCCTTGCGCGCGATTGAGGGGGACAGGGGCGCCCGCGAGGTTCTGGCCTCGGCCCCGTGCGTCGTTGGCGTCGCCCTGCCCGGCCGCGCCGCCCTCACCGATCTCGACACTCCAGAGGCCTGGGCGTCGTGGCGCGAAGGCCGCGAGGGTGGCGGGTCCTGAGCGCCCGGCGGAATGCGTCCGCCTCATGCGCGCCACCGGGCACCGCTCACCATACGCGCCGCGTTGCCGAAGGACGCCGTCCGCATTGCGGAGGACCGCCCGGCGCCCTCCGGTCCCGTCTCTGCCGCGCTCTGCTGGACCGTTCCGGCGCCGATGCGGCCGTCATCGCACGCTCAGAAGAAATCGACCTCGCCGCTTGCTGCCGCGCCCTCGACGCTGGAGCCGCCGACCAGCGCGATCGTCAGGTCCCGCAGCCGGACCTGGCCGATGGCGTTTTCGAGATCGAGCACGGGGGCTTCCCGGATTTCAACGGCAAGCCCCTCGAAGAGCAGGCCGAGCTCGCCGAGCGTCTGCAAGAGCCGATCGAGGTTCTGAAGCGCGGCCGAGACCGGCGGCATCGCCTCGTTCCGTTCCTGCAGCGCACCGCTGATCCATCCCTCGAGCTTCAGCCCGTCCTGCTCGAGCTGGCGCATCTCGCCGGCGAGACGGCGAAACAGCAGGTCGAGCGGGACCCGGGTCTCGCTGCGGCTCAAAGCGGCCCCACCACCGATTGCAGGCAGGTCTTCATCTGCGGCACGTCGAAGGGCTTGGTGATGAAGTTGTTGAGGCCGAGCTTCTGTCCCGTGGTCAGGATCTCCTTGTCGAGCTTGCCGCTGACGAGGATGAAGCCGATGCGGCTCGTGGACTTGTTGCGGCGCAACGCCTCGAGCAGTTGCAGGCCGTTCAGCCCCGGCATGTTGTAGTCCGAGATGACCAGGTGCACGGGCTTGGCCGCGATCTTCTGCAGCGCGGACTGGCCGTCCTTGGTGAAGTCGATGTGCTGGATGCCGATCTGTTCGAGCGCCATCAGGATGAGGCTGCGCGAGGTGCTCATGTCGTCGACCACCATGACCGAAAGCGAATCCTTGAGTGACATGTCAATCTGTCCTGCAGTCTGAGGAGGCGCGCGCCGATCCGACGCGTCGAAAGGTCGTCTTGTCGCAAAGTTCCAGCCGGTCGCGGAATTCGGGCCCGAGACGCTCGGAATGGCCGATGAAGAGCACGCCTTCGGGGCCAAGCACGGATTCCAGCCCCGCCCAGACGCGCGCCTGCATGTCCTCGGCCATGTAGATCGCCACGTTGCGGCAGAAGATCGCATCGAAGGGTCCGCTCAGCGGCCACGGCTCGACGAAATTGAGGTAGCGGAACGTCACGAGGTCCCGCACCGGCTTGGCAATTCGCACGTAGTCGGCATCGGGATCGGGCTCGAGCAAGATCGGCGCGATGTGCTCGGGAATGCCCGAGAGCCCGGCATTGCGGTACCGCCCGCCCTCGGCCACCGTCAGGACCTCTCTGCTAATGTCCGTCGCGAGCACGCGCACGTCGCAGCGTCCTGCGTCGGGCAGTGCCTGCAGCACGGTCGCGGCGATCGAGTAGGCCTCTTCGCCGGTGGAACATCCCGCCGACCAGAACCGCAGGCGCTTTCCCCGGCGCGCCGCCTCTCCGAGCCGCGGCATCAGTTCGGTCGCGAGATACTCGAAATGCTGCCCCTCCCGGAAGAACCGCGTCGTATGCGTCGTCAGCGACGTGATCATCCGGTAGCGCTCTTCGGCCTGGTCCGCACGCCGCACCAGCGCGATGTAATCGCCGAAGCGCGAAAGGCCGAGGCGCCGGAGGTGCTTGCTCTGACGCGAGAAGACCAGCGGCCGGTTCTCCTCCCCGAGGCTGATCCCGGAATGCTCGTGCAGCATGCCGGCGATGGAGCGGAAATCCGCATCCGTGAACTCCGTCTCCGCCGACTTCATCCGCGTCGCCCCCGACATCTCGGTCATCAGGCGTCCTCGGGCAGTTGGATGCGGGGGAGGACGGCGGCGATGTTGAGGATGCGCAGCATGCGATCGTCGCTGGCGATCACGCCTTCGATGAAGCCCTGGGTGGCATCGTCACCCACCTTCGGCGGCGCCTGGATCTCGCTCGGCGAGACGCCGAGGATGTCCGACACCGCGCTCACGAGGAATCCGACGGTCTGCTCTCCGAGCACGCGATGATGATGACGTGGCGCTGGGTCGGCTCGAGCGGCGTGAGCCCGAGCCGTGACGCCAGATCGACGATCGGCACCACCGCCCCGCGCAGGTTGATGACACCCAGGATGAACGAAGGCGCGTGCGGCAGCATGGTCACGTTCGTCCAGCCGCGGATTTCCCGGACAAGCATGATGTCCATGCAGAAATCCTGATCCCCGATCGCGAAGGACACCAGTTCGCGGGCGCTTCTGCCGGTCGTCTCGTCGGTCGTCGACATCCTATTCTCCAATCGCTGCCAGCATGGGCGCCGGGGGGGTCTGCTCGCGCTCGGCCATGCACGCGATCTCCTCGGGGTCGATGATCAGGGCGATCTTGCCGTCGCCGAGGATCGTTGCGGCCGCCACGCCTTCGACGTGGCCGTAATTGCGTTCGAGACTCTTGATGACGACCTGGCGCTGGTCGATGATCCGATCGACGGCGAGCGCCCAGCGGTCGCCCTGCTCGGTCTCGATGAGAAGGAGGACGAGCTCGTTCGCCTCGGTCGGCTCGGTGCGATATCCGAAGGCGAGGCCGAGATCGACAAGCGGCACCAGGGCGTCGCGGACCTTGATCACGTGGGCGCTCGCTCCGATCCAGTGCAACGCCGAGGGATCGGGGCGGATCGTCTCGACGACAGCGGTGATCGGGACGACCATCGTCTGGCCCGCCACGTCGACGACCATGCCGTCGAGCACCGCCAGCGTCAGCGGCAGCGAGATCGAGAAGCGCGTGCCCTTGCCCGGCACCGATTGGATCGCGACCCTCCCGCCGAGCTTCTGGATGGCGCTCCGCACGACGTCCATGCCGACGCCGCGGCCCGACAGATCCGTGACCGCCTCCTTGGTCGAGAACCCGGGCAGGAAGATCAGACGATCCGTCTCCGCGTCGCTCATCTGCGCGTCGGGCGAGACGAGCCCCTTCTTTACGGCGATCTCGAAGACGCGCGCACGGTCGATCCCGCCGCCATTGTCCGAAACCTCGATCAGGACGCGGCCGGACCGATGGAACGCCGAGAGCCGCACCGTGCCGGCCTCCGGCTTGCCGGTCTCGCGCCGCTTCGCGGTCGGCTCGAGCCCGTGGTCGATCGCGTTCCGCAGGATATGGGTCAGCGGCTCGATCAGACGCTCGATGACGGTCTTGTCGATCTCGGTGTCCTCGCCCTCGGTCTCGAACACCACCTGCTTGCCCGCGACCTCCGACGTCTCCCGCACGATACGCGCCATGCGCTGGAACAGCTGCTTGACCGACTGGGCGCGCAGCGACATCACGCTCTCCTGGATCTGCAGGGCGAGCCCCTTGTACTCGTCGAGCGAGGAACCGATGTCGGCGCGGTTCGCGACATTGGCCTCGATGAAGCTCTGGGTCAGGAACGACTGGTTGATGACGAGCTCGCCGACGATGTTGATCAGCGAATCGACGAGGTCGAGGTCGACCCGGACGGTGCTCTTGGCAGACTTGGCCTGGCCGGAACGTCCCTGCGCAGCGCCCGCGCCATCGCCCGCCCCTGCAACCCCGAAGGTCTCGGCGCCCTCCGCCGAAGCCTCCTCCTCCCGGGCGTCGGGACGGCTCCCGGCCGGGATCTGCGGCGCGTCCTCGTCGGCGGCGCTCTCTCCGCCGGCATCGATGCGCGTGATCCTGACCTCGGCCAGCATCTCGACGAAGTCGAAGACCTCGCGGATGTCGGCCTCGGGGGATACTGTCTCGAGCTGGAGTTGCCAGCGCAGATACGGCATGAGCGGATCGAGCTCGGCGAGGGTCGGAACCTCGTCGGTGATCGCCGTGACGGTCAGATCTCCGAGACCGGCCAGTTCCCGGAAGAGATGCACGGGGTCGTTCCCGGTGGCGAAGAGCTCGGCGCTCGGGGCGACATCGATCCGGAAGATGCCCGGCCCGGGCGCCGCGTCGGCGATGTCGAACGCGAGCGGAATGGCGAGCGGGGCGAATGTCAGCGGGACCTCGCCGTCGGCGGGTTCATCCTCCACGGGCGCCTGAGGTACCGCGACAGGCTCAGGCGCCTTCGCCGCGCTGCCGGGCGTCATCGCGTCGAGCCTGCGCACCAGCGCCTCGGAGGCCGAAGGATCGGTCGGTGCGTCCGCCCTCCCCGCGGCGACGAGATCGGCGAGGTGATCGGCACAGCGGTGCAGCACCCGCACGTTCTCGGCGTCGGGAAGAAGCTTGTTCGACCGCATGAGGTCGAGCACGGTCTCGAAGGAGTGAGAGAACCGGACGATCGCGTCGAGACCGAAGGACGCAGCCCCGCCCTTGATCGAGTGCACGGTCCGGAACACCGCGTTGATGACCTCGGGATCGAGCTCGCCGGCCGGAAGCGCCGCCTCGATATCCGCCAGACCGTCGTTCAGGGCCTCGAGAAGCTCGTCGCATTCGAGGAAGAACATCTGCTTTATGTCGTCGAGAGAGGACATGGGCGTCTCACGTTGCGGCGATGCGGCGTATGGCTGCGATGAGCTTCACGTCGTCGAAGGGTTTCACGATCCAGCCGGTGGCGCCGCTCTCGCGCGCCCGCTGCTTGAGGTCCTGCGCGCTCTCGGTCGTCAGCACGAGGATCGGCAGGGCGGTGCGCTCGGCATCGGCCCGGATCGCCGAGATCACGCCGAACCCGTCGAGCCGCGGCATGTTGATGTCGGTGATCACCACGTCGGGCTCCACCTCGGGCAGACAGTCGAGCCCGGCGATGCCGTCCTCGGCGGTGTGCACGTCGAAACCGGCGCGCGCGAGGCACATCCGCAGCATCTCCCGTATGGTTCGGGAGTCGTCAATGGCCAGGATCTTGAGACTCATGTGTCATCCCCTTCGGAAACCAGATCGCCGGCGAGGCCGAGCAGGCGAAGATCCTCCGCCATCGCCTCGGACGCGGCGATCGTCACGCTGGAGCCCTGGGCGACACGGTCCGCCTGGAGGGCCCAGAGGATCTGGCGGCAGAGGGCGCCGAGCCGCGCCACTGACGTTCCGTCGAGGCGCAGGTCCCCCGGCTCCTGTGCGCCCAGCATCGCAGCCAGGTCCTCGGCGGCGCGGGTGTCGAGCTTTTCGGGCAGTGAAAGTGTCGTGGACATCCGGGGGCTGCTCCTAGAACAGGTCCACCTCGCCTTGCGCGGAGGCTCCGCGGTCGGCAGGCGAGATCGTGGGGAAGGTATCGGCGACAAAGAGCAGCTGCGCCTGACCGGTGACCGGCACGTACCGCACCCGGCGCGCCCTCTGGCCGCCGAGGCTGCTCGCGACCAGCGGGATCTTCTCGGTCTCGAGATAGGCGGTCGCGAAGCGGCAATTCGCCTCGCCGATCCGGCCCATGCGTCCCGCCATGGTCGCTCCGCCGAAGAGCTTCGCCTGCAGGCGCGACTTCCGGGCGCCGAGCTTGAGGAGCGCGTTGATGAGCACTTCCATCGCGTAGGAGCCATACCGCTCGTTGTCGGTCCCGCTCCCGTCCCCGCCGGCGAGAAGGAAGTGGTTCATGCCGCCCACTCCCGCCAGAGGATCGCTGATGCAGGTGGCGACGCAGGATCCAAGAAGGGTCGACAGCACCACGGAAGGATTTCCGGTCGCCTCGTATTGTCCCTGGACCACCAGGCGGTTGACCAGGCTCGGGTCCGCCGTGCTTGCGGTAAGATCGGTCATCTCAGGTGTCCGTTTGAGGGCCGACGAGGGTCGGCCGGGAAGCGAGAGGTGCGCCATGCGCGGGCATCTCAAAAATCGGCCCATTTCTCGACCGGCTGCGGAGCGGACGCCGCCGTAACCGCCCGCCGGGGAGCCTGGGCAGCGGGCGCCTTCGCCGGCGCCGCGTCGATCTGGTGGCCGGACTGGCGCATCTTGAAGCGCGCGAGCGTATCGACGAGCGACACGGCGTCATTGCGCAGCGCCTCGCTGGCGGCCGTCGTCTCTTCGAGCCGCGCGGCCACCTGCTGCGTCGTCTGATCGAGCTGGGTCACCGAGGAGTTGATCTCTCCGAGGCTCATCGATTGCTGCTGGGCAGAGCCGGCGATGTCCGAGACGAGGCCCGCGATCTCGGTCACGGAATTGGCGATGGCCTGCAGCGCCTTGCCTGTGCGTCCGACGAGATCGACGCCCTTCTGGACCTGCCCGCCGCTTTCCGCGATCAGCTCCTTGATCTCGCGCGCGGCATCCGAGGAGCGTTGCGCCAGCGCGCGCACCTCGGAGGCGACGACGGCGAAGCCGCGTCCCGCCTCTCCGGCACGGGCGGCTTCGACGCCCGCGTTGAGCGCGAGCAGGTTGGTCTGGAAGGCGATGTCGTCGATGACCTTGATGATCGAGGTGATCTCTTCGGACGAGGCGGCGATCTGGTCCATGGCCGCGACTGTCTCGAGGACGACGCCGCTGCTTTCCTCGGCATTGACGCGGGCCGCGCCGACGGCCTTGTCGGCCTGGGTCGCCCCTTCGGCGGTATTGCGCACCGAGGTCGTCAGCATATCGAGGGCGGCCGCGGTCTGCTCGAGCGTCGCGGCGGTGCTCTCGGTGCGGCGCGAGAGGGCGTCCGCCGTCGTGCTGATGTCGCCGGTCTCGTTGCGGATGTTCGCGGCACTGTCGAGGATCTCGGTCATGGCGCGCTCGAGGTTCTCGACGGTGCCGTTGAAATCGAGACGCAGATCCTCGAAATCCGGGGCGAAACCGCTGTCGATGCGGCTCGTCAGGTCGCCCGCGCTGAGCTGGCGGAGGCCGACGCGAAGCGCATCGACGACCTTCTCGCGTTCGCTCTTATCCGCCTCCTCGCGCTTGCGCGCCGCCTCGAGGTCGAGATGCGTGCGGGTGACGTCCTTGCCGAGGAGGACTAGCCGGTTGGGCTGGCCGTCGCGGTCGAGCACGCAGGTCAGGCTGCCGTCGACGATCGCCGTTCCGCCGCCCGGGAGGGGGAAGGTGAACTCCCCGTAGAAGGGCGTGCCGGCGCGCACCTTGGCGATGGCGTCGGAAAGTCCCGCGCCCTGCTTGCCGGAGATATGGGCCATGTCCCTCAGATCCCGGCCGACCAGCGCGTCCTCGGAGCATTTCATCGCGCTGCAGAACCGTTCGTTGGCGCGCCGGACGCGGCCCTCGACGGTGAACTGGCAGAGCAGTTGCGAGGCATCGATCGCGTCGACCATCGCGTTCTTGAACCAGATGTCCGACACGTCGCGCCATTCGAGCACGTAGCCGATGGTGTTGCCGGCCGCGTCCCGGGCGTGGTCGATCCGGAGATCGACGGTGGCGATACCGAGCCGGATGTGGGTTTCGACCGGATCCTTGCCCATCGACTGGAGCCGGGTGCGGATCGGCGAGGATTTCGGATGGTAGGCGTCGATCGACGTGCCCACCATGTTCTCGGGGTCGACATTCGCGCGGCCCTCCTGGCGCAGGGAGTCCTGCGCCTTGCGGAAGAGCGCCTTGAGCGGCTCGTTCACCTCGCGGATGGTGAAGTCGGGATCGACGAGCATCAGCGCGGCGGAGCAGTTGCGGAAGGCGACGCTCTGGAACGCGGCACTGCGCTGCGCGGCCTCGCCGCTCGCCAGATCGGCGCGCAGACCGTCGAGGGCCCGCGCGATTGCGCCGAGTTCGTCGCCGCGGCCGGTCAGAGGGATCTCGCTGGTGTAATCGTGCTGTTTGAGCCCCTCGATCGCCCGCTTGGCCGTATGGATCGGCCCGACGATCATCCGGTTGTAGAGGAACGTCGTGGCCGCCACGATGACGAGGATGAGAATTGCCGTGACGAGGGCCGCGTAGCGCAGGAGCTTAGATGTGGCGGCGGAGGCTTCTTCCGTCGTCCACTGGGTGGCAAAGACCCCGACGGGAGCCGTGCCCGCCTCGATGCGCAGGGGAACGGCGACGCGCAGCCCGTCCGCCGAGACCTGCCGTTCGCCCGTCTTGAGGGCCTCCCGCGCGAGACCCAGAAGGTCGGGGGCAAGCCCCGCGCCGGTCGAGGCAGACCCGATTTCGATGCCGTCCGCGCCGAGCGCGAGTCCGCCGGCGGCTAGGCCCTCGCTCAGCTTCAGGAACTCCGCAAGCGTCCCCGAGACCTTGGCCTCGTCCCGGAAGCGCACCGCAGGGGTCATCGTATCCCCCATGAGATCGGTGATGGTGCGGGCTTCGTGTTCCAGCGTCGTGGACGCGGTCTGGAGGATGCCGCGGGAATAGACCACCGACAGCGCGACCGAGACCACGAGACAGGCGACCACGCAGAGCACGGCGCTCTTGACGAAGACTGAACGGAAAGAGAACGACGAGAGCGGTCGGGACATGAGCGGATTCCAGATGGCGAGAGGCGCGGACGGACGGATCAGAAGGCGTCGATGTCGAGGCCCACGGTGACGGCGCCCACGAGGTTTCCGGAGGCGTCGGCCAGCGGGACCGAGACCTGGACGAGGTAGGCCTGGGCGGATTCGTCGAACTCGATCTCGCTCTTGTGGACCGATCCCGGACCGGCGGCGTAGGTCGCGGTGTATTTCTCTTCGTCGCCCTGCCAGAAATCGGAGGTGATGCCGGAGGCGGCGGCGTTGAGGCCGGTGTTGTCCATCATGATGATCTCGACGATGCGGCCGTTCGACGCCGCGACGGCTTCGACCAGCGCCTTCGACGCCGAGGAATTGATGACGCCTGAGATGGTGGGCGTCGAGGCCTGCCCGATCTCGGACCTCCAGGTCTGGTCGAGCGCCTCGATGTCGGCCGGGGACAGCCCTGAATGGGCCGTGTTGCTGTCGGCGACGGCGGCGGCGATCACCGGGTTGGCCATCCATTCCGCGGCCTTGGCGCGGACGAATTCGGCCATGTCGGTGTCGCCTTCGGCCGCGACGCACGGGACTGCAAGCGAGAGCGTGGCGAGCGCCGCGCCGAACAGGGAATTGCGGAACATGGGGAAGCCTCCTGCAAGGGGCCGGCGGCACGCCGGACAGGGGCACATTCCCCGACCCGCCTTAAGACGCGGTAAAGCCGCGCCGCCTGCCGGTCCTCAGGAGGATAAAATTCGCGCTAACGCGGCGCCCGGCTCCGCTCGGGGTCAGCAGGTGTAATTGAGCCCGAGCCGTCCGCCATCGACATAGATCGTCTCGCCGGTGACGTAGCTGGCCTTGTCGGAGGCGAGGAAGACCACGATGTTCGCGACTTCCTCGGCGGTGCCGACCCGCTTCAGCGGCGTGCGGGAGAGCACCCGCTGCATCGCCTCGGGATTGGCGTTCACGCCGGCCATCATCTCGGTATCGATGGAGCCGGGGCCGACGGCGTTGACGCGGATGCCGTGCTCGGCGAGCGCAAGCGCGGCAGCCTTGGTGAGCTGCGCGACGCCGCCCTTCGAGGCGCAATAGGAGGCGATCGCCGGGATGGCCACCTGCGCGTTGATCGACGACATGTTGACGATGGCGCCGGGGATGCCGGCCTCGGACATCATCCGCGCGGCAGCCTGGGTCGCGAGGAAGGTGCCGGTCAGGTTCACGTCGATCACCCTCCGCCACTCCTCGAGGCTCATCTCGAGGAAATCGGCGGGTTTCGCGATCCCGGCGTTGTTCACGAGGATCGAGAGCGGTCCGTGATCGCGCGCGATCCTGTCGAAGAGCTGCGCGATCTGGTCCGGATCGCCCATATCGGCCTCGCAGGCGACGGCGCCCTGCCCGATCGACGCGGCGGCCTCGCGGACGGCCTCTCCCTTGATGTCGGCGAGGATCACCTGCGCGCCATCGGCGGCGAGCGCCCTGGCGCAGGCGAGCCCGATGCCCTGCGCGGCCCCGGTCACGAGGGCAAGCTTCCGGTCGGTCATCTGTCGTCTCCTTTGAACCTTGGGTGCCTGCAGGACACCACGGGGCAGAGATTAGGGGCAGAGACACCGGAGCGACAGGCGTTCCGCCCGAAGCCGCAGGACTTCGGTGCGCGGGAGATGTCGTGGTTCCGTACCGTGCGACCGGGATCGCTCCGGCCGCGGGGAAAAGGAGGTCGGACGGGCCAGGATCCTGGTGACCGGACTCCGGGCAGTTGAATTCCGCCGTCGCGGCGCTATCCCGTTTCAAGTAACGATCGCACAAGAATTCGACATTGAAGGGAACCTTGCGCTGGTGGACCTTCATTGGATCGAAGGCGATGCGCGGTCCGGCCGCGACGAAGGCCCAACAAGGCACCGCTGATCCGGGGGACGGGACAACGCGACACGACATGTCAGACGACCGCATCGTGCGGCCGAGGCTGCGGCAGGCCTTGTGCGCTCTTGCCCTCGCCACCCTGCCCGGATGTTCCGGCGTCCAGCACGTCCTCGCCCCCGCAGGCACCGATGCCGGGTTTCTCGCCAACCTCTTCTGGATCATGCTCGCCGGAGCCGTGGTGCTCTGGATCTTCATGAACGGGCTCATGGTCTACGTGACCCGGATCAACGTGCGGCAGATGTCGCCGAAGAAGGCCGAGGCGCTGATCATCGGCGGCGGCATCGTCTTCCCGACGGTCGTGATCGCCTGCCTTCTCTCCTACGCCCTCGCGGCGATGCCGGACATGCGCGCGGAGGGCACCGGAACCCGGCTCAAGGTGACCGGAGAGCAATGGTGGTGGCGGGTCGAGTACTGGCCCGAGGGCGCGGACGCGCCGATCGTGAGCGCCAACGAGATCGTGCTGCCCGCAGGCTCGCGGTCCGAGATCGCGCTGACCGCCGACAAGGTGATCCATTCCTTCTGGGTGCCCGCGCTCGGCGGCAAGACCGACATGTTCCCCGGGCGCGAGACGCGGATGAGCCTCGAGCCCCTCGAGCCCGGCACCTATCGCGGGCAATGCACCGAATTCTGCGGCGACAGCCACGCCTGGATGGCGTTCAACACCGTGGTCCTGCCGCAGGAGGAATACGACGCCTGGCTCGAGAACGCGGCCACGGATGCGGTGGCCCCTGAAGGCGAGGCGGCGACCCGCGGGCGCGAGGTGTTCTTCGCCGAGGGTTGCGGCGCCTGTCATCAGGTGCGGGGTACGGCGGCGACCGGCAAGGTCGGGCCGGACCTCACGCATCTCGGCTCGCGGACCTCGCTCGCGGCGGGCACCCTGCCCCTCGATGAGCCGTCGCTGATCCGCTGGGTGCGAGACGCCAAGGCGGTGAAGCCCGGCGCGGAAATGCCCGCCTACGACCATCTCTCGGACGACGATCTGAGCGATCTCGCCGCCTATCTGGAGGGCCTGATTTGAGCACCACCTGGCAACCGGGACGGATCGAGGACGAGACCTTCGTCACGGTCGAAGGCGAGCACGGGCCCTACGGGATCTACCCGCCGACGGAAGACATGCTGAACGAGCCGGTCGATCCCGAGGTGTCGAAGGCGCAGGAGCAGCGGCTCCGCAAGGCCTGGGCCGCGCCCGCGGGCTGGCGCATCATCTCGGCGGTCAACAACGAGTTCGTCGGCAAGTGGTACTGCATGACGGCGTTCGTCTTCATGCTCTGCGCCGGGGTTCTGGCGCTCTTGATGCGGGTGCAGCTCTCGGTGCCCGAGAACGACTTCCTCGACGCCAGCACCTTCAACCAGTTCTTCACGATGCACGGCTCGGCGATGATGTTCCTCTTCGCCGTGCCGATGTTCGAGGCGCTGTCGATCCTGCTTCTGCCTGAGATCCTGCGGGCGCGCGACATGCCGTTCCCGCGCCTGTCGGCCTTCGGCTACTGGTGCTTCCTGATAGGCGGAATCTTCGTTCTGTCCTCGGTCCTCTTCGGGGTCGCGCCCGAGGGCGGCTGGTTCATGTATCCGCCGCTCTCGACGATCGACGAGAGCATCGGGCCGGACATCTGGCTGCTGGGCCTTTCCTTCATCGAGGTCGCCTCGATCGCGGCGGCGGTGGAGCTCATCGTCGGCGTCATCAAGTGCCGCCCGCCGGGGATGCGCATCAACCTGATGCCGCTCTACGCGTGGTACGTGCTCGTCGTCGGCGTGATGATCCTCTTCGCCTTCCCGCCGCTCATCGCGGGCGACTTCCTCTTCGAGATGCAGCGCAGCTTCGACTGGCCGTTCTTCGACCCCGAGCGGGGCGGCGATCCTCTGCTGTGGCAGCACCTCTTCTGGATCTTCGGCCACCCGGAGGTCTACATCGTCTTCCTGCCCTCGATCGCGCTTGCCGCGATGATCATCCCGACGGCGGCGCAGCGACCCATCGTCGGCTACAACTGGATCGTCCTGTCGGCGGTCGGCGTCGGCTTCCTGAGCTTCGGGCTCTGGGTCCACCACATGTTCACCACCGGATTGCCGTCGCTCTCGCTCGGCTTCTTCTCGGCGGCGTCCGAGGCGGTGGTGATCCCGACGGGGGTGCAGCTCTTCGCCTTCGTCGCGACGCTGATGGTGGGCCGGGTCAAGATGATCCTGCCGATGCTCTGGATCGCCGGCGCCATGGCGGTGTTCACCGCGGGCGGGCTCACCGGCGTGATGATCGCGCTCGCGCCCTTCGACTGGCAGGTGCACGACACCTACTTCATCGTGGCGCACCTGCACTACACGCTCTTCGGCGGCATGATCTTCCCGATCGTGGGCGGGATCTACTACTACTATCCGTTCTTCACCAAGAAGATGATGTCCGAGCGGCTCGGCAAGTGGTCGTTCTGGCTGAGCTTCACCGGTTTCAACATCTGCTTCCTGCCGATGCACTGGACCGGCCTCGCGGGCATGCCGCGGCGGGTCTACACCTATCCCGAGGGGATCGGCTGGGACATGGCGAACATGATCTCGACCGTCGGCGCGTTCATCACTGCGGCGGGCGTTCTGGTCTTCGCCTACGATCTGCTGCGCTCGAAGAAGCACCAGCCGCGCGCGCCGCGCAATCCGTGGAAGGCCGGAACCCTCGAATGGGCGGACGACCCGAACGACGAGAACTGGGGCGTGCGCTCGGTGCCGTTCGTCACCAGCCGCTACCCGCTCTGGGACCAGCCGAAGCTGCTCGAGCGGATCGACGCGGGGCGCTACTACCTGCCCGACAGCCAGGAGGGCTACCGCGAGACCATCATCACCTCGGCGGTGGATGCGCGTCCGCAGCACGTCACTCGGGTGACGGGTCCTGCATGGTGCACGATCTGGGCGGCGATCTTCACCGGCGGCGCGTTCATCTTCCCGACCTTCAGCTGGTACGTGCCGGCGGCGATCTCGGCCGCCTTCGCGGTGGTCTGCGTGCTCTACTGGCTCTGGACCGCGACGGCGCAGGTGCCGGTCCGCCCGTCGCAGGACGTGAGCCTCGGGCTCAGGCTGCCGCTCTACGTCTCGGGCCCGAAGGCGCCGGGCTGGTGGGCGGTGTTCATCACCATGCTCGGGGACGCGACCGCGTTCACCTCGCTCATCTTCGGGGTGTTCTACTACTGGACGGCCTCGCCGGACTTCCCGCCTGCGGGCGCCCTTCACGCGGACGCGGTCTGGATCTCGGGCGCAGCGATCCTCTACGCGCTCTCCTGGGCGGCGACGCGCGCGGCGCGGGGCGTGAACCGGGGCGGCATGCAGCGCCTCGCGCAGGGCCTGCTCATCGCGGCGCCGCTGCTCGCGGCCGCGGGCGGCGGCGCGATGTGCTTCTCACTCATGGGAATGGATCCGACATCGCATGCCTATCCGGCGATCATGTGGGGTCTTGCGGTCTGGACCTGCGCGCACACCGCCTGCGGCGTGATCATGCAGCTCTACTGCCTCGCCGGAACGTTCTTCGGCAAGCTCACCTCGCGCTATGACGCGGATCTCTGGAACACGACGCTCTACTGGCACTTCCACGGCGGGTCCGCGATCATCGCCGCGGCGGTGATCGGCTGGCTCCCGAGGGTGCTGTCATGAGCTGGCCCAAGATCCTCGACCGCCACCAGAGCCTGTGGTTCCTGATCACCGGGCCGACGCTCTGGGCGCTGCATTTCTGCACCGTCTACGCGATGACGGCGATCTATTGCGAGAAGCTCGGCGACGAGGCCGGGCCGCTTCGGCTCGGCATCCTCGGCGTCACGCTCGGCGCGCTCGTGCTGATCGGCATCACCGCTTGGCTGTCCTGGCGGCAATGGGATTACACCGACGACTGGGATTACGAGCACGACGGCCTGACCGTCGAGGACCGGCGGGAATTCATCGGCCATGCCGGGTTCCTGCTGTGCGTGGTGTCTGTGATCGGCGTCATCTACGTCGCCTTGCCCGCCGCCTTCGTCGGGAGCTGCGTATGATGCGCCCCGTCTTCCTCGGCGCGGCGCTCGTGTCGATCATGGCCGCGTATCTGCTGCCATGGCAGGGCTGGTTCGGCTTCTTCCCGAAGCACATGGTGCAGCACATGGTGCTCGTCGCCATCGCGGCGCCGCTCATGGTGCTGGCGCTGAACGGTCGCGCGCGCTGGGCGCCACCGGTGATGGCGGGAGCGGTGATCGAATTCGTCGTGGTCTGGGGCTGGCATCTGCCGCAGCTGCACGGGCTCGGCTGCCTCGGGGGACCGTGGAAGATCGTCGAGCAGGCGAGCTTCTTCGGCGCGGGACTGCTCGTCTGGGCGGGCGCGCTCAACACCGACCAGCCGCTCGCCGGGGCCGGCAGCTTGCTGCTCACCTCGATGCACATGACGCTGCTCGGGGCGCTGCTGACGCTGGCGCCCTCGCCGCTCTATCTCGAGACCTGCGCGCTCTGCGGCGGGCTCGGACCGCAACAGACCGGCGGCATGCTGATGCTCGCCATAGGCACGCCGATCTACCTGCTCGGCGGGCTCTGGCTGACCGCGCGCGCGCTCGGCCCCGACCCTGAACGGAGCACGGCATGAAACTTCGCCGCCCCGACCTCGACCCCGAAACCATCGCCTGGACGCTGGGCACGCTTGCCGTGGCGGGCGCCGTCGTCGGTGCTTCCGTCGTGGGCTTCGGCCTCTACAACGTGTCGGCGCGGTCCGGGCATCTGCCGGGCGTGAGCTGGGCGCTGCACACGACGTTCCGCCAATCGGTCGAGCGCCAGGCCCCGCCCAAGAGCGAGGTGCCGGAGCTGACGCCCGAGATGGCGGCGCTCGGCGCGCGGCATTTCGAGGCGGCCTGCGCCGTCTGCCACTCGGCGCCGGGGCGCAACCGCACCGCGACGATGGAGGTCATGAACCCCGTGCCGCCACATATCGAGGTGGCGTCGCGGAACTGGGATCCCGAGGAATTCCACTGGATCGTCGACGAGGGCGTGAAGATGTCGGGCATGCCCGCCTGGCCCGCCGACCGCGAACCCGAGGTGTGGCCGGTGGTGGCGTTCCTGATGGACGTCCAGGACGGCATGACCGGCGAGGAATACGAGGCGCTGACGCGGATGGAGGGCGGGAGCGCCGAGGGCTTCGAGTATTGCGCCGCCTGCCATGGCGAGCGCGGCGCAACGGATAACCCCCATATCCCGCGCCTCGACATCCTGTCCGCGGAATACATGAGTGTCGCGCTCGACGCCTATGCGCGGGGCGCGCGCGACAGCGGGTTCATGGAGCATGCCGCGAGCGAGGTGCCGCGGGAGACGCTGGCGGATCTCGCGGCGCGCTTCGCGGAGTACCAGCCTTCGGGCGACGCGGGCGACATGTCGGAGCTGGCGGGCGAAGGCCGGACGCTGGCCTATGCCGAGGGCGGCGACAGCAACGTACCCTCGTGCCGCGCCTGTCACGGACCGTGGCCTGAGCCGATCAAGGAGAGCTTTCCGGCGCTCGCGGGCCAGCACGCACCCTATCTCGAGGCGCAGCTGAAGCTCTGGCGGGACGGCGCGCGCGGCGGCGGGCCGACGCAGGAGCTGATGCACAGCGCGGCGCGGGAATTGTCTGACGAGGACATCGCCGCGCTCGCGGCCTATTACGCGGCGCTTGCGCCCGCGACGCTGAACGAGACGGCGGAGCGGCCGTAACGGCCGTCAGCCCGCCCTCTCGTCCTCTTCCTTCTCGTCCGCATCGCCTTCTTCCTCGGCGGCGTCCGCGTACCATTCGTAGGCCGCCCCGACCGCGACGGTCGAGGAGTTGGGCAGAACGTTGAGATAGGCCGAGCCGTCGCCCGCGGGTGCGGCGCGCCGGGTCATGCGCCAGGCGGTCCAGCAGGCGATGGCGAGAAAGAGGATGCCGAGCACCGCCCAGAAGAGCTCGGGGCCGTAGAGGTCCATGACCTGCCCGGTGACGATCGGGCCGAGGATCGCGCCGACGCCGTAGACGAAGACCATGCCGGAGGCCGCGGCGGCCATCTCGTCAGGCTCGAGATAGTCGTTGGTATAGGCGATGAAGAGCGAATAGAGCGGGCTCGCCGTGCCGCCGAGAAAGAGCGCCGCACCGAGGAGCGCGGTGAGCGAGGACTGGAAGAGGAAGCCGAAGACGCAGGACACCGCGCCCGCGGCCGCGAGCGTCAGGATGAGGAGACGGCGGTCCATCAGGTCCGACGCCCAGCCGACGGGGAACTGGAACAGGAACGAGCCGATGAAGAGCGCGGCAACGAAGGCCGAGATCTCCTGCACGGAGAGGCCGGCCTTGGCGCCGTAGACCGAGGCCATGCCCATCTGCGCCGCGAAAACGCCGCCGAGAATGAGCGTTCCGACGGAGGCGAGCGGCGAGCGCTCGTAGAGCTGGCGCAGGCTCATCGGCTTGATCGCCTCGGCGGCGGGTACCGGCACGGCCGACAGCAGCACCGGCGTGAAGGCGACGGAGACGAGGATCGAGGCGGCGATGAAGAGGCCGTAGCCGGCCGCGTCGCCGAAGTTGAGAAGACCCTGCGCGGCAACCATGCCGAGCGTCTGCGCCACCATGTAGGCCGACAGGAGCGTGCCGCGCGTCGCGTTGGTGGCGCGGTCGTTGAGCCAGCTCTCGGAGGTCACGTAGATGCCCGAGAGGCAGAAGCCGAGCAGGAGGCGCAGCAGCGTCCAGGACCAGGGATCGGTCAGCATCGGGAAGGCGATGAGGCCCGCCGACATGAGCGAGCCGAGCGCGGCGAAGACGCGCACGTGGCTCACCCGGCGGATCATCTCGGGCGTCATGCGCGAACCCGCGAGGAAGCCCATGAAATAGCCCGACGTGACGAGCGATAGCTCGAAGGTCGAGAAGCCCTCGATGTCGCCGCGGACGCCCATGAGCGTCGCCTGCATGCCGTTGCCGACCATCAGGAGGAATATGCCGAGGAGCAGCGCCCAGACGCTCGACAGAAGCTGGATCATCGGGCTCTCCGGAGAGGCTGAAACCAGCCTCTAGACTTGGGGTATGTGCATCGTCCCGCTGGCGCGGAGACGCGAGGGGCTATTCGACGGACGCTCGCTGGGTCACGCGGCGCAACTCGTCCTCGAGACGCGAGGTCACGATGGGTTTCTGGCAGCAGGCGGCGCCTGGAAAGCGGGCCCGGATCTCGTCGTCGTAGGTGTGCCCGGAATGGAAGATGAGGGGCACGCCCATCTCCTGCAGACGCTCGGCGACCGGAAAGACCTCACCATCGCCAAGACGCACGTCGAGGATCGCGGCGTCGGGCCGCTCGCGCTCCAGCGCGGACAGGGCCCGGGCGACGGTCGAATGGGGCCCGAGCACGTCGAAGCCGTAACCTTCGACGAGGAACTGCAGGTCGAGCGCCACGATCGGCTCGTCCTCGCAGATCAGAACGCGCGGTCGCGCCACCGGATCAAGTTTCGGTCTGAGGTTCATAGGTCAACACTGTTCTTCTTTCGCGCTCGCCAGGATCGACCGAGACACTTCCCCTGAGCTGCGCCGCCGAGAGTTGCACGAGCGTCGAGCCGAACCCGGAGGGCCCATCCTCGGGCTCAATCGGCGCGGCGTAAATTTCGTTCCATGCAAGTTCGACAACGCCGTCATCCACTGTCTCCCAGGTCACATCCAGCCGCCCGTCGAGCGGCCCGAGCACACCGTACTTGGCTGCGTTCGTCGCCCATTCATGTAGGAGCAGCGACAGCGCGGTCAAATCGCGGGTGCCGACGGTGACCTTCGGCCCGGTGATGCGGACCGCGGCGTTGCCCGCATAGGGTTCGAGCGAGGCGCTCACCACGTCCTCGAGCGTCAGGTTGCCGTCGCTCGGCGCGCGCTGCGTGAGATCATGGGACCGGGCGAGCGCGGTGACGCGGTTCTCGATGCTCTCGATGAGGTCGGGCACGCTGTCGGTGGTGCGGCCGGCCATCCGGACCATGCCGGAGATGATCGAGAACATGTTCTTCACGCGGTGGTTCATCTCGCGCAGCATCATCTCGCGGACGTGACGGGCCTCGTGTTCGGCGGTCACGTCGAAGAGGACGCCGAGGATGCGCGCGGCGCGGTTGCTCTCGACCCGGTGGCCGACCATCTGGACCGCGCGGCTCTCCCCGTCCGGCCCCTCGACCATGCAGGTCACCTCGATCCCTTCGCCGTTTGCGGTGACCTTGTCGAGCTCCGCCGCCACGCGGTCGCGATCGACCTGGGGCATGTTGCGCAGGAAGGTGTCGAAGGTTGCGGTCGTCTCGTCGATGCCAAGCATGCGGGCGGCGGTGTCGTCGAGCCTCACGGTCTGAGCCTCGGGGTCGCATTCCCAGACGCCGAGGCCGGTGACGTCGAGCGCGAGGCGCAGGCGCTCGCCCTCGTGGCGCAGTGCCTCTTCGAGCCGGAGCGCGTCGGTCAGCTCGTTGAAGACCAGCGTCGCGCCGTCGAGCTGTCCCTCGCGGGTGCGGTAGGGCGTGACGACGAGGCTCCAGGTCCGGTCCTCGGCGCGGTCGCTGACGCGCAGGTGCCGGACCTCGCCCGTCGTCATCACGTCACGTATGGCGCCCAGAACCTCCTCGTTGCCGCGCAGGGTACTGGTGACCTCGGCGAGCGGGCGGCCCCGGTCGGTGCCCCGGAAGGGATAGATCGACTGGATCGCGTCGGTGAAGTTCCGGATCGCCATGTCGGCGTCGACCACCACGAGCGGCAGCGCGGTCGAGGCGAAGAAGTTCGAGAGATCGGCATTGGCGATGGAGAGCTCGTCGACCTTGCCCTTGAGCTCGTCGTTGACGGTCGAGAGCTCCTCGTTCGTAGACTGGAGCTCCTCGTTCATCGACATCATCTCTTCGTTGGAGCTCTTCAGCTCCTCGTTTGCGGTCTCGAGCTCCTCGACGGTGGTGTGCAGGCGCTGGCGGGTCGAGCGCAACTCGTCCTCGAGGCTCTGCACGTGGCTGTCCGACGGATCGACCTCCTCGAACTCGTCGTCGTCGAGTGCCTCGAACCGGTCGCGCTCGCGGAAGACGAGCAGGATCGAGCCGTCGTCGAGCGGGTCGGCGACGAGGTCGAAGGCCTGCCGCCCGAATTCGGACTGCGCGGTCAGATCGCGGCTGATCGTGCGCTTGCCGCTTTTTGTCACCTGCCGGATGATCGCCGAGACCGCCTCGCGGGCGCCGGGGCGCGCGACGGAGGGGGCGAACTTGCTGCCGTCCTCCCCGAGCGTGACATCGAGATACTTCCCGAGCCTGCCCGTCGAGCGCAGGATCTCGCCCTTGGCGCTGACCTGAAGCGTCGGCGGCGCGTAGGCGGCGAGGACGCGCTCGGCCGCGCCTCCGTCGCTCCATTCGACGCGGGTCGAGGGCGCGTCCCGTTCGCGGGTGCTGCGCCGGGCCGTGCTGCCGGTGCTCGTCTGGCCGCGCAGGTGCAGCGGATATTCGGGGCGGCTGTCGTTGCGCTGGAAGATGCGCGCGGACTGATCGACCGCGTGGAACATGTGATCGTACCGTCCGACGGTTTCGGACGGGCCGAGAAACAGCAGCCCGCCCGGCCGGATCGCGTAGTGGAAGATCGGCAGCGCCGAGGCCTGAAGCTGGTCGCCGAAATAGATCAGCAGGTTGCGGCAGGACAGAAGGTCGATGTTCGAGAACGGCGGATCCCGCACGATCGAATGGACCGAGAAGCGGATCATGTCGCGGATCTTGGCGGAGACCTGGAACTTGCCGTCGCGGGCGATGGTGTAGAGCTCGCGCATCTCCTCGGGGATGTCGGCGAGCGCGGCCTGCGGATAGATCGCCTCGCGGGCGAGGCGCAGCATCTGCTCGTCGATATCGGTGGCGAAGATCTGGATGTTGACCGAGCGGCGCTGCAGCCGGACCTCCTCGGCGAACATCATGGCGATGGAATAGGCCTCCTCGCCCGAGGAGCAGCCCGGAACCCAGACGCGGATCTCGTCCTGATTGCCGGCGTTGCGGACGAGCGGGCGAACCGCATGCTCGCGGAGCGCGTCGAAATGATCGCTGTCGCGGAAGAAGCGCGTGACGTTGATCAGCAGCTCGCGGAAGAGCGTCTCGCATTCGTCGGGATCGGACCGGATGTGCTGCAGATAGGCGCTCGCGTCGCCGAGATCGAGCACCTGGATGCGCCGCTGCACCCGCCGCACCAGGGTCGACTGCTTGTAGCCCGAGAAATCGTGCCCGACGAAGTTGCGCACCACCCCGCAGATGTCGTTGATCGATTGCTCGACCGTCTGCTTGAGCTGCTGATCGGCGGTGTCGACGAGGGTGTGGGCGTAGAACTGCCGGATCGCCTCGATGATGCCCGAGGGCGCGCGCACGAAATCGACGAGGCCGGTGCTCTGCGCCGAGGTGGGCATGCCGTCGTATTTCGCGGTCGACGGGTCCTGCACGATGCAGAGACCGCCATGTTCCTTGATCGCACGCAGGCCCGCGCTGCCGTCGGCGCCGGTGCCCGAGAGGATCACGCAGGCCGCGAACCGGCCCTGGTCGATGGCGAGGCTCTCGAAGAAGTCGTCGATGGGGCGGCGCAGACCGCGCGGCTGCGAAAATTCGGTGGTCTGCAGCACGCCGTTCGTCACCGAAAGACCGTGGCCCGGCGGGATGATGTAGACGTTGCCGGGCTCGATCTTCTCGCCGCCCGCCACCTGACGCACATTGAGCGCGGTGTGCCGGCCAAGGAGTTCGGCCAGCAGGCTCTCGTGGTTGGGATCGAGATGCTGGACGACGACATAGGCGAGGTTGCTCTCGGGCGACGCCTCGGTGAGCATCTCGCGGATCGCCTCGAGCCCTCCGGCCGAGGCACCGATCCCGACGATGCACATGCGTTCGCGTTCCTCGGTGGCGGACCGGACCTTGTCCGCATCCGTCTCGTTGTCTCTCATGTCTCGTCTACCGTACAGCCTGCGGCGCCTATGGCCGATCGTCGTCGAGGGTCAGCCGCGCCATCGTGGCGACCGAGTCCGAGATCATCTGCGCCGAACCGATCATCGCGAGCCCGAACTCGCGTCCGATCTGCTCGACGTCGGACAATGTGCGCTTCAGCGTTTCGTCGTTGGTTTCGATCTTCGTGCGTTGCACCGCGGTGGTCATGTCGAACTGAGAGGCCAGAACGAACCTGACCTCTCCTGACCTGTCGCGCAACCGCGTCATGAAGACGAAATTGTGGAACTCGCTTCCGTCTTTCTTGTAGTTCAGGATCGGAAAGCGGCTGTTGTCGGCGCCCCTGCCCCGCACGAAGTCGCGCAGCGCGGTGCGGTCTTCCTCCGCGGTGCCCTCACTTTGCAGGAAGCGGCAATTCTGCCCGACGACCTCGTCTTCGGAATAGCCGGTGAGGTCGCAGAACGCCGTGTTGACGAGCACCAGCGGCACGTCGCCGGCGATGTCCGACACGGCGAGCGGCACGGAGGTCCGGTAGAGATAGTCGCGCAGCGAGGCCGGCAGGTCGGTCGTTTCAGTCACGGAGCAGTCTTTCGGACGCAGTCAATATTCGGTCATCAAGATGCATGGAGATTGCAAAATGACAATGGGGCCGCACGGGCCGATAGTCACATGTTGATCGTTTTCCCGGAACGTCCAAGACATTGACGCGACGGCATATCCGGACGTCTTTTTATGCAACGTCATCATTGCATCTTTCACGGTTACAGCGGCGGAGATCCGCCGTTAGGGTCCGCCACCGCAAGTTCCGGGGCATCGGCGGCGCGATACGGCGCCGCCCAACCTTCGCGTCGTGCCGCCGTCGGCACGACCGACCCGCATGGCGCGCGAGGCCCCCGGAGACCGTGGAAACAGGGGAAATCCATGCGGAAACTGACGCTCACGACAGCACTCACTCTGCTTGCCGCACCGGCATTCGCTCAGGACGAGGGAAGCTGCGGCGAGGTTTCGATCACCGAGATGAACTGGGCCTCCGCGTCCGTCGTCACCAACGTGGCGAACTTCATCATGGAACAGGGCTATGGCTGCGACGTCTCGATCGTGCCGTCCGACACCGTGCCCGCGATCACCTCGGTCGCCGAGAACGGCGAGCCGGACATCGTGACCGAGCTCTGGGTCAACGCCACCGGCAACGTCTATGAAAACCTCAAGGAAGAGGGCCGTGTCGAGGAGCTCGGCGCCGTGCTCGATCCCGGCGGCATCGATGCGTGGTGGATCCCGGCCTACCTTGCCGAAGAACATCCCGAGCTGAAGACTATCGACGGGATCCTCGAGAACCCCGAGCTGGTCGGCGGACGCCTCCACAACTGCCCCGAGGGCTGGGGCTGCCGCGTCTTCAACGACAACCTCCTGCCGGCCTTCGGCGTCGAGGAAGCCGGCATCGAGATCTTCAACCACGGCTCGGGCGAGACGCTCGCCACCTCCATCGCCTCGGCGTTCGAGAGCGAGGAGCCCTGGTTCGGCTATTACTGGGCCCCGACGGCCGTGATCGGCCGCTACGACCTCGTGCAGGTCGACATGGGCGAGTACGATCAGGAGGCGCACGAGGCGGCGCAGAACCCCGACGCCACCGATGTGGGCCGCACCTCCTTCCCGCCGGCCGAGATCAAGACCGCGGTCACCACGGACTTCTCGGGCGAATATCCCGAGCTGACCGAGTTCCTTACGAACATGACCTTCGAGACCGACACGATGAACTCCATCGTGGCCTGGATGGAGGAGAACTCCGCATCGGGCGAGGAAGGGGCCGTCTACTTCCTGACCAACTACCAGGACACCTGGTCGAACTGGATCAGCGACAGCGCGCGCGAGAACCTCGCGAGCGTGCTCGAGCAGTGATCGGCTGACACGGCGCGCGGCGGCCCCGGCATTCCGGGGCCGCCGTTTGCGTTTCCGGACGGTGCGCCCCGGCGCGCCCGGCCCCTCAACAGGACAGGATACCCCATGGCCACCTATGACTGGGTCTTCAACAGCCTCGGGCTGCGCGACTGGTGCGACGGCGACGGCTCGGGCGGCTCCGCCCCGATGTCGATGGCCGATCTCGTCGGACAATCAGGCGGCGGCGCACCCGAGACCTCCCTCTGGGACACGCCCTTCCCCTCGATGGATTCCCTCAACGACGCCTGCGCGTCCTTCCCGCAATCGCGGGAGGTCACGCAGGGGCTCGAGCGCGGCTTTCTCGACATCAAGGACGCGCTTTCCTACGTGCTCGATCCGATCACCCAGCCGCTGAGCTGGGCGCTCGCGAACGCGCTCTGGCTCTTCCAGGAGACGCCGTGGTGGATCATGATCCCGGCGCTTGCGCTGATCGTGCTGGTGGTCAGCCGCTCGTGGCAGCTGATGGCCTTCGTCGCGGGCTGCTTCGCCGCGCTCGCCTTCATCGATTATTATGACTACGCGATGCAGACGCTGGCGATCATCTTCGTCTGCGCGGTAATCTGCGTCCTATTGGGCGTGCCCATCGGCATCGCCATGTCGCGCTCGGACAAGCTCCAGCGGATCATGATCCCGGTGCTTGACATGCTGCAGACGCTGCCGCCCTTCGTGTACCTCATCCCGCTGATCTTCCTCTTCTCGGTGACCGAGCCCAAGCTCTACGGCATCGCCATCATCCTCTACGCCATCGTGCCGGTGATCCGTCTGACCAATCTCGGCATCCGGCTCGTCGACAAGGAGGTGATCGAGGCCGCGGACGCGTTCGGGATGACCAAGCGCCAGAAGCTCTACGGCGTGCAGATCCCGCTGGCGCTGCCGAACATCATGGCCGGCGTGAACCAGACGATCATGATGTCGCTCGCGATGGTGGTGATCGCCTCGCTCGTCTCGGCCCCGGGCCTCGGCGTGCTGGTGCTGCGCGGCATCCGCAACCTCGAGCTCGGCGTCGGCCTGATCTCGGGCCTCGGCATCGTGCTTCTCGCGGTCATCCTCGACCGCTCCACCAAGGCGGCGCTCGCCCGCGTCAACGCCGCGCAGAAGACCTGAAGGAGCGACCATGGCCGATCCCAAGATTTCGATCCGCAACCTCTACAAGATCTTCGGCGAGGACCCTCAGGGAGCCCTCGCCCACGCCAAGAACGGCATGCACAAGGCGGAGCTCCTCGATGAGCACCGCCACGTGCTCGGCCTGCGCGACATCAATGTCGACATGAAGCCGGGCGAGATCACCGTGATCATGGGCCTCTCGGGCTCGGGCAAGTCCACGCTGATCCGCCACCTCAACCGCCTGATCGATCCGACCGACGGCGAGGTCTGGGTCAACGGCGAGAACATCATGGACTATTCCGACGCGCAGCTTCGGAAGATGCGCCGCAAGCACATGTCGATGGTGTTCCAGAAGTTCGCGCTCCTGCCCCATCGCACGGTGCTCGAGAACGCCGCGACGTCGATGACGGTGGACGGGCGGCCGCGTTCGGAATGGGAGCCCGAGGCGAGGAAATGGCTCGACCGTGTCGGCCTCGAGGGCCAGGGCGAGCAGTTCCCGCACCAGCTCTCGGGCGGGATGCAGCAGCGCGTCGGCATCGCGCGGGCGCTGACCTCGAACTCGGACATCATGCTGATGGACGAGGCCTTCTCGGCGCTCGATCCGCTGATCCGCACCGACATGCAGGACCTGCTGATCGAGCTTCAGCGCGAGCTGCAGAAGACGGTGGTGTTCATCACCCACGACCTCGACGAGGCGCTGAAGCTTGCCGATCACCTGGTGATCCTGAAGGACGGCGAAGTCGTGCAGCAGGGCGAGCCTCAGCACATCCTGATGAACCCCAACGATCCCTACATCGTGGACTTCATCTCGGACATCAACCGCGCCCGCGTCCTGCGCGCCCGCACCGTGATGACCGAGACGACGCAGGATCCCGGCGGGCTTTCCGGCGCGGTCGAGGCCAACGCGACGCTCGAGGACATCATCGCGCGGGCCGACGGCGAGACGGGCCGTTCCTACCGGGTGACGCAAGAAGACCGGATGATCGGCGTCATCTCAATGACCGACGTCGTGAAGGCGCTGGTGCCGACCGACGCCTCCGAAGACGGGATGCGCAAGGCGTCCTGAACGGGTGCCGCCCCTCCGCGGGGCGGCACGTCTCAACCCATGCGCTCGGAGGCGTATCCGCCGGGCGAGGCCGGGAAGACCACGGTCTTGTTGCCGTTGAGAAAGACGCGGTTGTGGCTGTGTGCATGGACGGCGCGGGCCAGCACCTGCGCCTCGACCTCGCGGCCGAGCGAGACGTAGTCGGACGCGCTCTGCGCATGGGTGATGCGCACGGTGTCCTGCTCGATGATCGGCCCCTCGTCGAGATCGGCGGTCACGTAATGCGCGGTCGCGCCGATCAGCTTCACCCCCCGCTCGAAGGCCTGCTTATAGGGGTTCGCACCCTTGAAGGACGGCAGGAACGAATGGTGGATGTTGATGATCCGGCCCGACATCTTGCGGCACATCTCGTCCGAGAGGATCTGCATGTAACGGGCCAGCACGATGAGGTCGGCGCCCGTCTCCTCGACCACCCGCATGATCGCGGCCTCGGCCTCGGGCTTGTTCTCGGGCGTGACGCGGATCGTGTGGTAGGGGATGTCGTGGTTCACCACGGCCTTCTGGTAATCCATGTGGTTCGAGATCACGGCCACGATCTCGATCGGCAGGGCGCCGATGCGCCAGCGATAGAGCAGATCGTTGAGGCAATGGCCGAAGCGCGAGACCATGATGACGACGCGCATCTTCACCGCGGCGTCGTGGAAGGCGGCATCCATGCCGAACTCGTCCGCGACCGGGCCGAACCCGGCCTCGAGCTCGCCCTGGTCCCTGCCCTCCTCGGAATCGAAGCTCACGCGCATGAAGAACCTGCCCGTCTCGGTATCGTCGAACTGCGCGGAATCGGTGATGTTGCAGCCGTTCTCGGCCAGGTAGGTGGAGACCGCGGCAACGATCCCGCGGGTCGAGCGGCAGGTGACGGTCAGGGCGTACTTGGACATGCGGCGTCTTTCTGTCTGGCACCGGCACGGGGTCGGCCGGGACGCGTGGGACTCGGTCTTTGGAGTGGTCACTGAGGACGCTCCGGTCTCGTTCGTCCGCGACGTTCCGGCGGGGGAACGCGGCTTTTCGGACCGCCTTCCCATACCGCCCGGGACAATCCGCGCCCAGAGATGACATTTCGCACGTTGCGCATAGGTAATCCGCGACGCCGAAACCATAGCCCGGCCCCGTTGTTGTGTTTCAAACCCCATAAAGGAGCGATCAATGGCGGACCCGGATGAGCAGCGGGCGAACGACACGAGGCATGCCGATACGCTGTCATCCTGGCTGTGGTCACTTCGGGCGCGGATCCCGAAATGGGCGATGGTGGGCGTCTTCATCTATGCGACGATCTTCACGCTGACCTACGCCCAGACGCTGATCGTGCCGATCCTCCTCGGATTGCTCCTGTCGCTCATCTTCACGCCGATCCGGCGCGTCTTCGACCGGCGCGGCATTCCGGCCTGGGCGACCGCGCTATTGATCATGATCGTGCTCTTCACCGGCCTCTTCCTGCTGGCCGGCGCGCTGGCGATGCCGGTCACCGCCTGGGTCGAGGACGCGCCGCAGATCATGTCGCAGATCCGCACGAAGCTCGCCGAGGTCTCACGGCCGCTCGAATCGGTCTTCGGCGCCTTCGACCGCGTTCAGGGGCTGCTCGGGTCGAGCGATCCCGAGGTCCAGCGCGTGAAGCTCGAAGGCGGCAGCCCCGCGCTCGACATGATGCTGCTGCTTCCCGGGATGCTGGCGCAGGTGGTCTTCACCATCGTGCTGCTGTTCTTCCTGCTCGCCACGGGCGACATGTTCTACCAGAAGATCGTGCACGTGTTGCCGACCTTCCGGGACAAGCGCCGGGCGATGGAGGTGGTGCGCGAGCTCGAGGCCAAGCTGTCGCGGTACCTGCTGACGATCACCATCATCAACGCCGCCCTCGGATGCGCTGTCGGCCTCGCGATGTGGCTCTACGGCATGCCCATGCCGTGGGTCTTCGGCCTCGTCGCCTTCATCTTCAACTTCGTCCCCTATGCCGGCGCCCTCGCCGGCGTCCTGATCTCGGCGGGCGTCGCGCTCGTCACCTTCGACTGGATCTGGTGGAGCGTCATCGTCGGCGGCACCTATTTCATGGCGACCTTCATCGAGGGGCAATTCGTGACGCCGACCTTCGTCGGCCGCAGCCTGCGGCTTAACACGGTCGTGGTGTTCCTGTCTGTGTCCTTCTTCGCCTGGACCTGGTCGGTCGTCGGCATGGTGGTGGCGATCCCGGTGCTGATCGCGATGCGCACGATCTGCCGTCACGTGGACAGCCTGCAGAATCTCGGAGAGTTCCTCTCCGACCGCACGGATTACCGCCCCGGCCGCGAGGAGGCGCAGGAGGCCTGACGCCACGTAGGCCGGGAGCCGGCGCGCCCGGGCTTTTCCCGCTCCGGCCGATCTGGTCTGGTGAAGCGGCGCGCTTGCGCTGGTTCACCAGACCGGATTTCCGATGCCGATTTTTCGCTTCATCCATGCCTCCGACCTCCATCTCGGGCGGCGCTTCGCGAACATCCCCGAGCCGCCCGACGGGAACGTGCGCGGGCGGCTGATGGAGGCGCGGCACGGGGCGATCGGGCGGATCGCGCGCGCCGCGCGGGATCATGGCGCGCACCATGTCCTCCTGGCCGGGGACACGTTCGACACCGCGACGCCTTCGCCCGCCATCTGGAGGCAGGCGCTTGCCGCGATGGGGGGCGACCGGGATATCCACTGGTGGATCCTGCCCGGCAACCACGACAACCTTCGGGATGCGGAGCCGCTCTGGGAGAGGATACGCGCGGAGGCGCCGGAGAACGTGCATCCGCTGACGTCTGCGGAACCTGTGGTGATCGCCGAGGGCGCGACGCTCCTGCCCTGCCCGGTCGCATGGCGGTCCTCGGGCACCGATCCGAGCGCGCCGCTCGCGACGATGCCGAGCGCGGAGGGCCACCTGCGGATCGGCCTCGCGCATGGCGGCATCACCGATTTCACCGAGAGCGGCGAGAGCATTCCACCCGACCGCGACTGCACGGCGCGGCTCGACTACCTCGCGCTCGGCGACTGGCACGGGCGGATGGAGGTCTCCCAGCGCGTCCACTATTCCGGCACGCCCGAACAGGACCGGTTCAAGCATTCCCGCCGCGGCGTGTGCCTTGCGGTGGCGCTCGAGCCCGGCGCCGCGCCGCAGGTCGCGGAGGTCGAGACCGGGCAGTTCCTCTGGGCCGAGATGGAGCTGGCGCTCGCCCCGCGGCAGGATGCGGGCGCTTCGCTCGAGGCGCTGCTGCCGGTCGAGGACCGGCGCGACACGCTGCTGCGCGTGCGCGCGACGGGCTGGACCGGGCTCGCGGAACAGGCGGACCTTGCCGCGGCGGCGGCGCGGCACGGGCCGGAATTCGCCCGGTTCGAGCTCGTGACCGCGGAGCTCGGCACGCGCTACGAGACGACCGATATCGACGAGATCGACCGCGCCGGGGCGCTTAGGATGGCGGCCGAGGCGCTGAGGGAGGAGGCGATGTCCGACACTCTCTCGGCCTCCGAGCGGGAGATCGCGGGCGACGCCCTCGCGCGGCTCTACGGCTATGTCCGGGAGGCGGCGTCATGAGGCTCCGCGCGATCGAGGTGAACAACGTCCGGCGCTTCACCGCGGCGGCGCGCGTCGAGGGGATCACCGACGGGCTCAACGTGCTCTGCGAGCCGAACGAGTTCGGCAAGTCGACGCTCTTCGACGCGGTGCAGGCGCTCTTCTTCACGCCGCACGGATCGCGGGCGCGGGACATCGTCGCGCTGCGGCCCCATGCGGGCGGCGCGCCCGAGGTCAGCGTCGAGGTCGAGACCGATGAGGGCCGTTTCGTTCTGGCCAAGCGCTGGCTCTCGAAACCCTCGGCGACGGTCACGCAGGACGGACGGCTGATCGCGCAGGCGGATGCGGCGGAGGACTGGATCGGCGCGCTGCTCGGCGGCGGAGAGGGCGAGCCCTCGGGGCTCGTCTGGGTCCGACAGGGCATGACGCAATTCGCCAGCGCGGCGAAGAAGGATCAGGATGCCGCCCTCGTCGCGCGGCGCGATCTCATGCACGCGGTCGGCGAGGAAGTGGAGACGATGACCGGCGGGCGGCGCATGGATCACGCGCTGACCCGCTGCCGCGAGGAGCTCGGGCTCTACGCGACCGGCAAGAACCGCACGCCAAGGAAGAGCGGCCCGTGGAAGGCGGCGCTCGACAGGGTGGAGATACTGACCGCGGAGCGGGACGACCTCGCGGAGACCGCTCGACGGCTGCACGAGGCGCTCGACGCGCGGCGCCGTGCCAAACGGGCGCTCGACGAGCTTGAAGATCCGGACGAGGTCGCGGACCGGCAGGAGCGGCTGAAGGGCGCGACGGAGGCGTTCGACGCGGCACGGCGCCATGCCGAGGCGGTCGAGGCCGAGGCGCGCAAGGTCGAGGCCGCGCGCATTTCGGTGTCGAATGTGCGTGGCCGGCTGGAGACGTTGCGGGCGGCTCTGGCGGAGCGGCAGGAGGCGACGGACGAGGCGAGCCTCGCCGCCGAAGCGTCCGCGGCCGCGGCGGCGGAGCGGGACGCGGCGCAGGACGCGCTCGACGTGGCCGAGGACGCGCTGGAGGCGGCGAAGCGCCGCGTCACGGAATGCGAGACCGCCCGGCGGGAGGCCGCGCGGCTTCAGGCCGCCCGTGACGGGGCGGAGCGGCGCAAGGAGCTTGCGGCTCGGATCGAGCGGGCCGAGGCGGCGCGCCGCGACATGGAGAGCGCGGCGGCCGCAGCGAAACGCGGGCCCGATCCGGAGGCGTTGCGGGAGCTCGAAAAGCTGCTCTCGGAGGTCGCCACGGCGAAGGCCACGCGCGATGCCGCAGCGACGCAGGTGACGATGAGCTACGCGGCGGGGCGTGACGGTACGGTGCGCATGGGAGGCAAGCCGCTGGACGACGGCCGCGCAGTTCCCGTCACCCGGCACGTCTCGCTCGAGATCGAGGGTGTGGGACAGCTGGACCTGCGCCCCGCGGCCGGTCCCGATGACGGCCGCGTCGAGAGGGCCGAGGCCGCGTTGCGCGGCGCCCTCGACCGGATCGGCGCGGGAACCATGGCCGAGGCGCGGGAGGCTTCGGCCGCCCGGACCGAGGCGGAACGACGGCATGGCGAAGCGAAGGCGGTGCTCGCATCCCTCGCGGTGGACGGGATCGAGCCGTTGCGCGCGGCGCTGGCGGCGATCCCGGAGGTGTCTGAGGACTCGGACGGCCCCGACCTGCCGGAGGCGGAGGCTGCGCTCGATGACGCAGGTACGGCTCGGGTCGCGGCACAGGCGGCGCGGGATGCGGCGGCGGAGCGGCTGTCGGACTCCCGCACCCATGCGGCCCGTACGGAAACCGCGCTCGGGGCGACGCAGGATCGGCGCGCGCGTTCCGAGGATTCGGTCGAACGGTTGGGAGATGTGACCGAGGCGCAGCTCGAAGAGGAATTCGGCAAGGCGCGCGCGGCGCTCGAGACGGCGGAGGCGCTGCATGCCGAGACCGCGCGCGAAGCGCCCGATCTCGCCGGGGCGGAGGCAGCGCTCGCCCGCGCACGCTCGGTCGACGAGAAAGCCCGCGCCGACATCGCGCGCCTGCGCCCGGAGCTCGCGACGCTGGAGGAGCGGATCTCGCGCGGCTCGGGTGACGCGGTCGAGGAGCGCCTCGCCGAAACCGAGGCGGAGCTTGCGCTGGCCGAGGCCGACCTCGCGCGGATCGCCCACGAGGTGAAGGTCCTCGAACGGCTCGAGGCGGCGCTCGAGGCGGCGAAGACCGGGTCCCGCGAGTTGCTGTTCGAACCGGTCGTGCGCGAGCTGAAGCCGCTCCTTCACCTCCTCTGGCCCGATGCGGAGCTGACCTGGGACGACGGCGATCTCCTTCCCTCGGCGCTGGTCCGGAAGGGCGAGGCTGAGCCGGTCGAGATTCTCTCCGGCGGAACGCAGGAGCAGGTCGCGCTGCTGGTGCGGCTCGCCTTCGCGCGAATGCTTGCGGCGGCGGGACGGCACGCGCCGGTGATCCTCGACGATGCGCTCGTCTTCACCGACGACGACCGGATCGAGCAGATGTTCACCGCGCTGCACCGGCAGGCGGCGGATCTGCAGATCATCGTCCTCTCCTGCCGGCAGCGGGCGTTCCGGGCGCTCGGCGGTCAGACGCTGCGGCTCGCGGAGGTGAGTGCCGGAGATGTCGCGCGGTGACCGACCTGCCGCCCCTCGGTCGCTACACCGGCAGACCGCGCAGCGTGCGGACGCTCGAGCGGCTGGGGCGCGAGCAGCTCTCGAAACACTTCTACATGCGCAACTTCCTCTATTCCGAGATCGGCGCCATCGAGGGCATCCGCAACGTGCCGGACGATCCGACCCTAGCTCTGACGGCGGGCCGGATGCTGGCGACGACGCTCCTCGAGCCACTCGTCGAGACATTCGGACCGATCGAGGTCCGCTCGTCCTACCGCGCGCCCGCGGTCAACGAGTTCGGCAACAGGCACGGGCTCAACTGCGCCTCGACCGAGGCCAACCGCGCGGGCCACACCTGGGACGCGCTCGATGCCGAGGGGCGGATGGGCGCCTGCGCCTGTATCGTGATCCCGTGGTTCGCCGGGCGCTTCGAGGCGGGCCGCGACTGGCGGGACCTCGCGTGGTGGCTGCACGACCATCTCGACTACCACGCGATCACCTTCTTCGCGCGGCGGGCGGCGTTCAACCTCACCTGGCGCGAGGCACCCGAGCGCGGGATATCGAGCTGGATCGGTCCGACGCGAAGCCTGCTGCGCTTCGGCGAGGAGCCATCGGAGCCGCTCGAGGATCGGCGGAGGCGCTATGCCGACTTCCCTCCGTTCCGAGGAATTGCCTACCCGGAGTGATCCGGCTCCCGGTCGGGATCGCGGACGGGGCGTGACACGCTGCGAGGGGCTTGTTGAGCGAGGATCGGAGTGCGGTCGCCGCCGGGCGGGGATTGATCCGGATCAAGGACCCGGCCCTCGGGATTGCCGAAACTGCCGGCACGACTCGCTGCCCGGAGGGAATCCATGGTCGAGACTTCGCATCTTCAGGGCTTCTGGCCGCCCCGCCTCGAGCCCTTCCGCACGCTTGCGGGGCGGGTCGCGGACTGGTTTGCGCCCGCCTCCGACGCCGCCATCACGAAGGACGCCTACGAGATCTCGCTGGAGCTTCCGGGCGTCGCGGAGGACGATCTCGAGATCTCGGTCCATGACCGCGTGCTATCGGTGACGGGCGAGAAGAGCGCCGAGCACGAGGAGCGCGGCGAGCACTGGTATTTCCGGGAGCGCCAGTTCGGCAGCTTCGCCCGCAGTTTCCGCCTGCCTCCCGATGCCGACGGCACGCGCGTGTCCGCGGTGCTGAAGGACGGCGTTCTGACGCTGTCCATTCCGAGGGCGGCGAACTCGAGGTCCGAGCCGCGCCGCATACCCATCATCCGACGCTGAGTGTCACACCGACCGGCTCCTCTCGGGCCGGGACGTTTTCAGGGGAGTACCCGACATGCCCTACCGCACCATCACAACCGCCCTCGTCGACCGCAGGGGGACGAGCGTCCTCGATGCCGCGATCGAAAGGGCCCGCTACTGGACCGCGCATCTCGACGCGTGCTGCCTTGCCGAGGAGGACATCGATCCGGGGCTCGGCCTCTACGGGACTGCAGTGCTCGTGCGGCCGGCGGAGACCGCACAGGACCGGGTCGACGCGCTGGCCTCGGCGACCCGCGCGCGCCTCGCACGCGAGGATGTGGCCTGGACAATCCGGACGCAGGTCGCGCTGGCCGAGGGCGCGTCGCGGGCCTTCACCAAGACCGCCCGCTACGCCGATCTGGCGGTCCTGCCCGCCCCTCTCGGGCCGGACGCCACCACCTGGGACAGCGCCATCTTCGACGCCGCGCTCTTCGACGCCCATCTGCCGGTTCTCGTCCCGCGGGGCGACGCTGCGCCCGATTACCGGCGCGTCATGGTCGCCTGGAACGGCAGCGCGGTCGCCATGGCGGCGATCCGGGCCGCCCTGCTCGTCCTCTCCGATGCTGAAGCGGTGACGCTGGTCGTCTCGGAGCCGAAGAACGGCACCGAGGGCCTCTTCGAGCGGGCGCAGGAGGCGGCGACGTTCCTCTCGCGCCACGGCATCCATGCGGAGGTGGACACGCTGTCGGGGTCGATGCCGAGCATCGCCCGCGATCTCGTGGCGAGCGCGAAGAGCCTAGGGGCTGGGCTCGTGGTGATGGGCGCCTATGGCCATTCGCGGCTCCGCGAGCGGCTGATCGGGGGCGTCACCCGCGAGATGCTGGATCGCGCGCCCGTGGATCTGCTCGTCGCGCACTGATACTTGGCCATGCCTGCGGCGCATGCCCGCCATGGTGGAGGAACCGCGGTCTCGTTCCGCGGCTTCCTCCATCACAAAGGGCAAGGACAGTGACCAGATGATCGCAGACATGTTCAAGGCGGCGCAAGATTGGCAGCGCGCCGGCTTTCAGGGAATGCAGATGATGATGAGCGCCGGGGCCGTCATCCAGATCCGCACGATGCAGATGAGCCTCGGCATCATGAACCCCGCGGAAGCGGCGCGGATGATCTTCGAGAAGCCCGCCGTCTTCGCCAAATCGGCAGAGCTGACCTCGCGCGCGCTCGCCGGGAACAAGGGCTTCGCCGCGGCCTCGATGGCGGGCCTGCGCCCGATCGGCAGCGCGACCCGCGCCAACCAGAAGCGCCTCACGACACGCGGCTGAACTGCCCCTCGAGACCGGTGCCGCGGCGCCGGTCTCGAAGGATCATGTGTCGGTCTTCCGGCGCGACATGAGTGTTCGTGGCGTTTGCGCCTTTTTTGGCCGAGCGGCTCCTCCCCCGCATCGGTACGGCGAGCGCATTTTCCGTCGTGTCGCGCGACTTCCTCCATCAGATCGAATATTGCCAGCCGCCCGCAAGCGCGGCAGGATGACGCTACGTCATGATTAAATAAAATAATTATCGGGAGGACTTCAATGCACAGGACCAAACTCGTGTCGGCGCTTGCGCTGACCACCATGTTGACCGCGCCCGCTCTGGCGCAGGACAACATGGAAAAGCTCGGCAACATGCAGCGCACCGATGCCGATTTCACCTATGTCGATCAGGAGACCGGCAGCGCGGAGGCGCTCCGCGAGATCGTGCCGCATATCAGCGTGCCGGAGGGCTTCGAGGTGAGCCTCTATGCCGTGGTGCCGGATGCCCGGTCGATGGCCGTCGCGCCGCAGGGCACGGTCGTCTTCGCCGGCACGCGCAAGGACAAGGTCTGGTCGGTCGTCGACCGCGACCGCAACCGCGTCGCCGACGAGGTGAAGGATTTTGCGCCCTCGATCGCCTTCGACATCCCCAACGGCCCGTGTTTCTCGCCCGACGGGTTCCTCTACATCGCCGAGCGCAACCGGATCCTGAGCTTTCCTGCCGCCGAGTTCTTCTTCGAGGGCCCGGATCCCGCGGTCAGCGTGGTCGTCGCCAAGGGCGAGCTCATTCCCGAGGAGGAGGAGAGCTTCAACCACACCGCGCGGGTCTGCCGGATCGGTCCGGACGGCAAGCTCTACGTCTCGCTCGGCCAGCCGCACAACGTGCAGCCGGTCGACAAGCACCTGATGTACGACGAGCTCGGCATCGGCGGCATCATCCGGATCAACACCGATGGCACCGGCCGCGAGGTCTATACCCGCGGCATCCGCAACTCGGTCGGTCACGACTTCAACCCGGCCGACGGCTCGCTCTGGTTCACCGACAACCAGGTGGACGGCATGGGTGACGACATGCCTCCGGGAGAGCTCAACCGCCAGACCGAACCGCGCCAGCATTTCGGCTTTCCGTGGGTGAACGGGTCGGTGGAGATCCCCGATTACGTCAGCGTGGAGCGGCCCGAGGGCGTCGAGTTCACGCCGCCGCAGCTCGAGCTCCAGGCCCATGCCGCCGATCTCGGCATGCGGTTCTATACCGGCGACAGCTTCCCCGAAGAGTACCGGGGCGGCATCTTCTGGGCGCAGCACGGCTCGTGGAACCGCACGACGCCAGTCGGCGCGCGGGTGATGTTCACCAGCCTCGACGAGGAGGGCAATGCCACCGGAGCCGAGGTCTTTGCCGAGGGCTGGCTCGACGAGGCAACCGGAGAATATCGCGGGCGCCCGATGGACATCGCCTTCCTGCCGGACGGCTCGATGCTGGTCTCCGACGATTTCGCCGGAGCGATCTGGCGCATCGCCTACAATCCCGCGCCCGTGGTGGAATGAGGCGGGCCTTCGCGACGATCCTCGGCGGGCTGACGCTCGCCGGGGGAGTGTCGGCGCCGGCCGAGGCGGGTGATCCCGCCGCCGGCCGGCAGGTCGCGGGCATGTGCCGGACGTGCCACGGCATCGACGGTCATGCCGTCGTTCCGATCGCGCCGCATATCGGGGGAGAGCCGGCAGAATATCTCGAGGCGCAGCTCATGGCCTTCAAGACCGGCCGTCGCGAGCACGAGATGATGAGCGTGGTCGCCGCGGGGCTGAGCGCGCAGCAGATCTCGGACGTGGCCGCGTGGTATGCGGGTCACTCGGCGCACGCGTCGCTGCCCGAGGGCGTCAGCGAAGGAGACGCCCCCCAGGCCTGCGTCTCCTGCCACGGCGCGGACGGCATCTCACTCCTGCTCGATGCCCCGAACCTCGCCGGAGAGACCAACATCTACATCGACACGCAGCTGAAGGCGTTCAAGCGCGGTCAGCGCACGCACGCGATCATGTCCGAGGTCGCCGCCGGTCTTTCGGACGAGGAGATTCGCAAGATCGCCGACTGGTATGCAGCGATCACGCTGGAGATCGACGCGCCGGCCGAGTGAGTGGCCGGCCATCGTGGCTCGGCCCGCATTTTTCTGAACCCTGGACATGCGTATCGGAGCGCGGGCACCGGACATGCCGTTGCCGCCGATCCGGCGCAGATGAGACCCGTTGGGGACCCCTGCCCGGACCGGCGGCACAAGCCGGTTCCGTCAGCTGCAGCCCGAGGTGCCGCCGCAGGTGTTGCACTTCATGCAGGTGCCGTTGCGCACCAGCGTGTAGTTGCCGCACTCGCCGCAGGGATCACCCTCGAAGCCCTGCATGCGCGCCTTGAGTGCCGGGTCGACCGGCTTCGGCGCGGGCTTGGCACTGCCCCGCTGCGCGACCGCGACATTCGTCTCGCCGTCGCCGACGACCGCCGAGAAGGCCGACGAGGGATCGTTCGGACCGGCGAAGCCGGTCGCGCCGTAGCCGCCCTGCAGCACCACGAGGTCCTGCGGCACGCGCTTGCGCAGATAGCCGGTGGAGCTGATCTGCTTCAGCACCTCGAGTGACTTCGATGCCGAGCTCTCGGAAACCTCCGTGAGGTTGGACGGATCATCCTCCTCGCCGCGGCCGATGTCGTCGAAGGTCGCGCCCTCGGGTTTGACATGGGCGAGGTCGGTCCGGTCGAGATAGGACACCGCCAGCTCGCGGAAGATGTAGTCGAGGATCGAGGTCGCGTTCTTGATGCTGTCGTTGCCCTGCACCATGCCCGCAGGCTCGAACTTGGTGAAGGTGAAGGCGTCGACGAATTCCTCGAGCGGCACGCCGTATTGAAGGCCGACCGACACCGCGATGGCGAAGTTGTTCATCATCGCCCGGAAGCCCGCGCCTTCCTTGTGCATGTCGATGAAGATCTCGCCGAGAGCGCCGTCCTGGTACTCGCCGGTGCGGAGATAGACCTTGTGCCCGCCGACGATGGCCTTCTGGGTGTAGCCCTTGCGGCGCTCCGGCATCTTGGTGCGCGCGGTGGCCTTCTCGACCTCCTTGATGACGATCTTCTCGATCACCTTCTCGGCCAGCACGGTCGCCTTCTCGTGGGTCGAGCCGGTCTCGAGCACCTCGGCGGCCTCGTCGTCGTCCTCGACCAGCGCGGACGCCAGCGGCTGACTCAGCTTCGAGCCGTCGCGGTAGAGGGCGTTCGCCTTGGTGCCGAGCGACCAGCTGAGCTCGTAAGCCTTCTGGCAATCCTCGATCGTGGCATCACTCGGCATGTTGATCGTCTTGGAGATCGCACCCGAGATGAAGCTCTGCGCCGCCGCCATCATGTGGATGTGGCTCTCGACCGACAGGAACCGCTTGCCGCGCTTGCCGCAGGGGTTGGCGCAGTCGAAGACCTCGTAGTGCTTCTCCTGCAGGTGCGGCGCCCCCTCGAGGGTCATGGTGCCGCAGACATGGTCGTTCGCCGCCTCGATATCGGCCTTGGAGAAACCGAGATGGCGCAGCAGGTCGAAGGCCGGATCGGTCAGCTTCTCCGCCGGTATGCCGAGCACGCCGGTGCAGAACTCCTCGCCCAGCGTCCACTGGTTGAAGACGAAGCGGATGTCGAAGGCGGAGGCGAGCGCGGCCTCGACCTTCTCGATCTGCGCCGGGCCGAAGCCGTGGCCGATGAGCGCGGTGTGATTGATGCCGGGCGCGTTGCCGAGGCTTGCATGGCCGACCGCGTAGGAGACGATCTCCTCGATCTGGCTGGACTTATAGCCGAGCTTCTCGAGCGCCGCCGGGACGGACTGGTTGATGATCTTGAAGTAGCCGCCGCCCGCGAGCTTCTTGAACTTCACAAGCGCGAAGTCGGGCTCGATGCCGGTCGTGTCGCAATCCATGACGAGGCCGATCGTCCCCGTGGGCGCGATCACCGAGGTCTGGGCGTTGCGGTAGCCGTTCTTCTCGCCGAGCTTCAGTGCCTCGTCCCAGGACGACTTGGCGAGCGCGACGAGCTTCGCGTCGGGGCAGCCCGCGTGATCGAGCGCGACCGGCTTGACCGCCAGCCCCTCGTAGCCGTCCGTCTCGCCGTAGGCGGCGCGGCGGTGGTTGCGGATCACCCGCAGCATGTGCTCGCGGTTGCGCTCGTAGCCCGAGAAGGCACCGAGCTCGCCGGCGATTTCGGCCGAGGTGGAATAGGCCACGCCGGTCATGATCGCGGTCAGCGCGCCGCAGAGCGCACGGCCCTCCTGGCTGTCGTAGCTGAGGCCGAGATTCATCAGGAGGCCGCCGACGTTGGCATAGCCGAGGCCGAGCGTGCGGAAGTCGTAGGAGAGCTGCGCGATTTCCTTCGAGGGGAACTGCGCCATGGTCACGCTGATCTCGAGCGTGAGGGTCCAGAGGCGCGTGGCGTGCACGTAGGTTTCCGCGTCGAACGCACCGTCCTTGAGGAAGGTCAGCAGGTTCATCGACGCAAGGTTGCAGGCCGTGTCGTCGAGGAACATGTATTCCGAGCACGGGTTCGAGCCGCGGATCTCGCCGTCCTCGGGGCAGGTGTGCCAGGCGTTCACGGTGTCGTGGAACTGGATGCCGGGATCGGCGCAGGCCCAGGCGGCATGGCCGACCTGCTCCCAGAGATCACGCGCCCGGATGGTCTTGGCGACCGTCCCGTCGGTGCGCCGCAGCAGCTCCCAGTCGGCATCGTCCTTGACCGCCTTGAGGAAGGCGTCGGTCACGCGGATCGAGTTGTTCGAGTTCTGGCCCGAGACCGAGGCGTAGGCCTCGCTGTCCCAGTCGGTGTCGTAGGTCGGGAATTCGATCGAGGCATAGCCCTGCTTGGCATAATCCAGCACGCGCTTGACGTAGGTCTCGGGGATCTGGACCTTCTTCGCCTCACGCAGGGCGGTCTTGAGCTGGGCATTCTTCGTCGGCTCGTAGGCGTCCGCCTCGGCGCCGTCCCATGCGCGGATCGCCGCGAAGATGCCGTTCAGCATCCGCTCGTGCATCTTGGAGCCGGCCACAATGCTCGCGACCTTCTGCTCCTCGCGCACCTTCCAGTTCACGAATTCCTCGATGTCCGGATGATCGGCGTCGCAGATGACCATCTTGGCCGCGCGGCGCGTGGTGCCGCCAGACTTGATCGCGCCGGCCGCCCGGTCGCCGATCTTGAGGAAGCCCATCAGGCCGGAGCTGCGGCCCCCGCCCGACAGGGCTTCCCCTTCGGCACGAAGGGAGGAGAAATTCGTGCCGGTACCGGATCCGTATTTGAAAAGGCGCGCTTCGCGGACCCAGAGGTCCATGATGCCACCTTCCTGCACGAGGTCATCGGAGACGGACTGGATAAAGCACGCATGAGGCTGCGGATGCTCGTAAGCCGACTTCGACTTGGTCAGTTTGCCCGTCTTGTAATCGACATAGTAATGGCCCTGCCCCGGGCCATCGATGCCGTAGGCCCAGTGCAGGCCAGTGTTGAACCACTGGGGCGAGTTCGGCGCGGCGGTCTGGCTCGCCAGCATGTGGCGCATCTCGTCGTAATAGGCGCGCGCGTCTTCTTCGGTGGTGAAGTAGCCGCCCTTCCAGCCCCAATAGGCCCAGGCGCCGGCGAGCCGGTCGAAGACCTGCTTCGACGAGGTCTCGCCGCCCTTCTCGGTCTCGGCAGTGGCGGGAACCGAACGCCACAGGAACTCCGGAACGTCGGCTTCCTTCACGCGCTTCACCTCGGTCGGAACGCCGGCCTTGCGGAAGTACTTTTGCGCGATGACGTCCGCGGCGACCTGGCTCCATCCGGCCGGGACCTCGACATTGTCGAGCTTGAAGACCGCCCGCCCGTCGGGATTGCGAATCTCCGACGTGGTGGAGACGAATTCGATGCCGGCATAGGCGTCTTCGCCGGCACGCGTGTAATGACGTTCGATCTTCATCTGGAGCCCCGTTTGTCTCATCGCTCTGCACTGCCCCGCCCCGGTCGGTCGGCGACACGAACGTCCCTGCCCCGCCACGCCGGTGTGGCGGTGCTGATCCGAGCTTGGATGACGCTGTGTATGCCTCCCCTGCCGAGCCCACTATATATTGTGGGCTTCAAGGCCGGCCCATACAATCTGGCGCGACTCGGGGGCTGAAGTCAAAGGCTTTTTCACCAAATGTAGTGCAAACCCGAAGCATCAGCACCACTAATGGAAGATGTGCACAGAGCGCTCCGGGCAAGCACCCTCTGCGAATCCGGGGAAAAACGCTCTTCCACACAGGTTTTCCACAGAGCCATCAGAGCGTGCACATTTCTGCGCCGTGACACGCGCGCCACGATCAAGCCCGGAATGGATCAAGGGTCGATGCACAACATTTGGTCATGCACTTGGCTTCGGACCCTACGGTCCCGCGCCCTCACCGATGCTCTTTAGAAGGTGGTCGGGGCGAGAGGATTCGAACCTCCGACCTACGGTACCCAAAACCGTCGCGCTACCAGGCTGCGCTACGCCCCGAACGGCTCTCCTCTAGCGCCGCAGTGCAGCTTTGAAAAGGCCCGATCTCAGCCCGCGTCGCAGGGCCACGCAGCGTCATCGATCGACGGATGCCGCATCTCGGTGCCGGGCGCGATCCCGAGGTCGGCGGCGAGCCCGCCGTTGACCTCGAGAACGTACTGGATGCCGTCGCCCCCCGGTATGCCGGTCAGGTCCCCCGGCACCGCCTCGGCATGGACGCGCTGCACGACGCCCGCCTCGTCCGCGAAGATCATGTCGAGCGGGATGAGCGTGTTCTTCATCCAGAAAGCCACCGGCTGGGGCCGCTCGTAGACGAAGAGCATTCCAGAAAATCGCGGCATCTCGGGCACGTTCATGAGCCCCTGCGCGCGTTCGTCGGCAGTGTCGGCCACATCGACGCGGAAGCTGACCTCGCCGAACTCGCCGCGCAGACCCACGCGATCCTCGGAACATGCCGCCTGCGCGGCTGCCGGCAGCAGCCCCGCGAGCGCCACCCCCGTTACGACTCGTCTGAGATTGCCGCTTCCCATGCCATCACCTCGGTCGCCATGCGGCCGCGCCGCCCTTCGACCGAACGGATAGCGAGCGCTTCGCCCGGCTGCAACTCCGCGAGACCCGAGCGGCGGAGCACTTCGATGTGAATGAAGATGTCCTCGGTCCGCCCGAAGACATTGGCGAAACCGAAGCCCTTGGCCTTGTCGAACCATTTCACCCGCGCCGGCTCGAGCTCCGCATTGGCGAGGAGTTCGGGGTCCATAGTCTCGAAATCCGCAAGCGGAGCGGTCGATGCCTCGACCGGCGGTGCGATGCTGAAGACCTGAACCGCCTGGACGCCGCGCGGGGTTTCCTGGACGCCGATCTCGATGCGCGCGCCGTCGGCCACGGAACTCTGGCCGAAATTGCGAAGCACGTTGGCATGCAGCAAAATGTCCGGCCCGCCAGTATCGGCGATGACGAATCCGAAACCCTTGTTGGGATCAAACCACTTCACCCGACCCTGAACCCGTTCTCCGTCGAGCGGGCGATCTTCCTGTATCACGCAGCACCTGCCGTTAACGAATGATCCGCATCATAACATGGCCGCGAGCAGGTCACATTCAAAACATACGCGCAAGTCTGCCTGCTGCCGCAAAAATCCGTCAAATGCGCCTCCTCACGGGTTTAGGCGCTGTACGGTCCAGGGTTCGGCGGGATCACGCCGACGCCATGCAAAGCGGTCGTGCAACCGAAATGCGCCGTCGGCCCAGAACTCTACTTCCTGAGGCACGAGTCTGATCCCGCCCCAGAAGTCCGGCCGCGGGGGATTCGACCCGAAGCGGGCGGTGACCCGGGCGACTTCCGCCATCAGCGCGGCCCGGCTCTCGAGCGGCTCCGACTGTTTGGACGCCCATGCGCCGAGGCGCGACTTGAGCGAGCGGGAGGCGTAATAGTCGTCCGCCTGCGGCCCGTCCTCCCGTTCGGTCGTGCCGCGGACGCGGATCTGCCGCCGCAAAGATTTCGAGTGCCAGACGAAAGCCGCCTTGCCGGCGCCGGCGATCTCGCGCCCCTTGGCGCTGCCGTAATTCGTGTAGAAGACGAAGGCCGCAACCTCGATCTCCTTCAGCAGCACCATGCGGGCGTTCGGCATGCCGGTCTCGTCCACCGTCGACAGGGCGATGGCGTTGGGGTCGTTGACCTCGCGATCCTCGGCTTCCGCGAGCCAGGCGCGCGCGATCTCGAAGGGGTCTTCCCCGGCGAAAATGCCAGTTCTCTCGGCCATGCGCGGCCTCCCGTTAAGTCAAGATGGTTGCAGGTCCGCTGTCGGGCGGCAGCCCTTGATGGTCCCCCGTCCATCCCCTAAAGGACGGCGTGGTGCAATGTCGGCTGGAGGGCGTGGATGTCAAACAATCTGATGGCAGGCAAGCGGGGTCTCATCATGGGCCTTGCGAACGACAAGTCCATCGCCTGGGGCATCGCCAAGGCCTGCGCCGATGCGGGCGCGGAACTGGCCTTCTCCTACCAGGGCGAGCCGCTGAAGAAGCGCGTCGCGCCATTGGCGGAAAGCCTCGGCTCGACGATCGTGCTGCCCTGCGACGTGGGCGACTGGGATTCCATCGATGCGCTCTTCGAGGGCCTGCGCGAGCAGTGGGACAGTCTCGACTTCATCGTCCACGCCATCGGCTATTCGGACAAGACCGAGCTGCGCGGCCGCTACGTCGACACCTCGCGCGACAACTTCCTGTCGACCATGGACATCTCCGTCTATTCCTTCACCGCGGTGACCAAGCGCGCGGCCGAAATGATGAATGATGGCGGCTCGGCCCTGACGCTGACCTATTACGGCGCCGAGCGGGTCATGCCGCATTACAACGTGATGGGCGTCGCCAAGGCGGCTCTGGAAGCCTCCGTGCGCTACATGGCCGAGGATCTCGGCCGCGACGGCATCCGGGTGAACGCACTCTCGGCCGGTCCGATCCGGACCCTCGCGGCCTCGGGCATCGGCGATTTCCGCTACATCATGAAGTGGAACGAGCTCAATTCGCCGATGCGGCGCAACGTGACCATCGAGGATGTCGGCAAGTCGGCGCTCTACCTTCTGTCGGACCTCGGCTCCGGGGTCACGGGCGAGACGCACCATGTCGACGCGGGCTACCATATCGTCGGCATGAAGGCCCCCGACGCCCCCGACATCGAGAAGGCCTGAGCGGCCGCCCGGCATGGACTGGCCGCATCTCCTCGCCTTCAACCTGACGCTTCTCGCCGCGATGGCGAGCCCCGGCCCTGCGCTCCTCCTCGCGCTGCGCACCTCGCTGGTGCAGGGGCCGCGCGCCGGGATCGCGACGGGTCTCGGCCTCGGGACCATGGCGGCGGCCTGGACCGCGGCCGCCCTGCTGGGCCTCGAAGCGATCTTCGCGCTGGTCCCCTGGGCCTATCTCACGCTCAAGGTCGCAGGCGCGCTCTACCTGCTCTGGCTCGCGGCGGCGCTCTGGCGCGATGCGCGGACGCCGCTGTCCGAGAGCGGAAGGTCGGCGGGCGGCCAGGCCTTCCGCACCGGGCTGCTCGTCAATCTCGCCAATCCGAAATCCGTCCTCTTCGCCGCCTCGGTGCTGCTGGTGATCTTTCCGGCGGGCCTTGCCCCGCACGAGAAGGCCCTCATCGTCGCCAATCACCTCGCGGTCGAATGGACGCTCTGCTCCCTTTTCGCTCTCGCTCTCGCCACTCCCCCGGCCCGTTCGGGATATCTCGCCCTGAAGCCGGTTCTCGACCGGGTCGCAGCGGCGGTGCTGGCGGCGCTGGGGCTCAAACTTCTGATCGACAGGTGACCCATATGGACCGACTGCCGCACGAGAAAGGCTTTCACGTGAGCTGGGACCAGCTCCATCGCGACGCACGGGCGCTGGCCTGGCGCCTGCAGGATCAGGGGGCCGGCGAAGGCGGCTGGCGCGCGGTCGTCGCGATCACCCGCGGCGGCATGGCCCCGGCGATGATCGTCAGCCGCGAGCTCGACATCCGCACCGTCGACACGATCTCGGTCAAGTCCTACAACCACCAGACCCAGGCCGAGCCTCAGATCATCAAGTCCCCCGACATGGACGTCGTCGGCGACGGCACCGGCGTTCTGATCGTCGACGACCTCGTCGACACCGGCAAGACGCTCGAGGTGGTGCGCGCTGCCATGCCCAAGGCCCATGTCGCGACCGTCTACGCCAAGCCGCAAGGCAAGCCGCAGGTCGACACCTTCGTGACCGAGGTGAGCCAGGACACCTGGATTTTCTTCCCCTGGGACATGGCGCTGCAATACGTCAAACCCTATCACGGCGCCGACGACTGATCCGCCCCGGCCCTTCTTCTTGACGGAAATATCCCGGGGACCGGGGCAGCGCCCCGGTCCCACCCCCAGAAAAGAGCGTGACGCCCGCCATGACCAGCCGCACCGAGACGACCTTCGCCCCGCCGGTGATGGAGGCGCGCCGCTGGCTCGAGGGGGTGACCTTTCCCGCTGGCCGGCCGCTCCTCAACGTGAGCCAGGCCGCGCCGGTCGATCCACCGCCGGAGCCCTTGCGCGCGGCGATGGCCGAGGCGCTGAACGATCCCGCGACGCATCTCTACGGGCCCGTGCTGGGTAATTCCGACCTGCGCGAGGAGCTCGCAGTGGCGTGGGCACGCCATTACGGCGGCGCGGTCAGTGCAGACGAGATCGCCATCACCGCAGGCTGCAACCAGGCCTTCGCGGCAGTCATCGCTGCGCTCTGCGGCGAGGGTGACGAGGTCATCCTGCCGGTTCCGTGGTACTTCAACCACAAGATGTGGCTCGACATGGAGGGCGTCCGCGCCGTTGCGCTCGCCACCGGCGCCGACCTGATCCCGGACGCCGAGGCGGCCCGCGCCCTCGTCACCGAGCGCACTAAGGCCATCGCCCTCGTCAGCCCGAACAATCCCGGCGGGGTGGAATATCCCGCGGCGACCCTGAGCGCCTTCCGCGATCTCGCGGCGGAGCACGGGCTTCGGCTCATCGTCGACGAGACCTACCGCGACTTCGACAGCCGCTCTGGCGCGCCACACGATCTGCGCGCCGAGGGGCCGGACCCGACGCTCGTGCAGCTCTACTCGTTCTCGAAGGCCTACCGCCTCACCGGTCACCGCGTCGGGGCGATCGTCGCCGATCCGGGACTTCTCGCGGAAGTCGAGAAGTTCCTCGACACGGTCGCCATCTGCGCCCCGCAGATCGGTCAGCGGGCCGCGCTCTGGGGTTTGCGCCATCTCGACCAGTGGGTCGCCGGGGAACGCGACGAGATTCTGCGCCGGCGCGCCGCTATCGAGGCGAACATGCCCGTGCTCGAGGCGCGCGGCTGGCGGCTCATGGGGCTCGGCGCCTATTTCGCCTATCTCGAGCATCCGTTCGAGACGCGGTCCGATGCGCTCGCCCGCGATCTCGTCGCCGAGCAGAGCGTCCTCTGCCTTCCGGGCACGATATTCATGCCCGAGGGCGACGCCTCCGGCGCCCGCCAGATCCGCCTCGCCTTCGCCAATGTGGACGAGGAGCAGATCGCGGAGCTCTTCCGCCGCCTTGCCGCGGTGGACCGGCCCCTTGCGAGCGGGCAGACCAGCGCATAGACAGCCGCGGACCGGCTCTGCCCCCGCGGGCAGCGGCCACGCGCGACGACATTCCGGCAGGAAGGACACCCGCATATGGCACTGAAGGCCAAAGGCCTCTCGAAGGCCTTCGTCTGGGCCCTGATGGGTCTTCTCTTCATCGGTCTCATCGGCTTCGGGGCGACGAACCTCTCGGGCAACGCCCGCTCCGTCGGGACCGTGGGCGACGAGGAGATCGGGATCGACGCCTATTCCCGGGCGCTCCAGAACCAGATGCAGCGGATGACGCAGCAGACAGGCGAGCCGATGACGGTGGCCCAGCTGCAATCCTCGGGCCTCGACCGGCAGATCCTGGGCCAGCTCGTCACCGAGGCCGCGCTCGACTGGGAGGCGGACCAGATCGGCCTCTCGGTCGGCGACGAGGTCCTGGCGCAGGAGCTTCAGGGCATCGGCGCCTTCCAGGGTCCCGACGGGCAGTTCGACCGCGAGGCCTATGCCTTTGCGCTCGACAATGCCGGCCTGTCGGAGCGGGAGTTCGAGATGCAGCTGCGCGACGACATCGCCCGCTCGCTCCTGCAGGGCGCGATCGCGTCCGGCAACCGGATGCCCGAGGCCTATGTCGACACGATCGTGCAATATGCGGCCGAGACGCGCGACTTCACCTTCGCCATTCTCGACAATTCCGACCTGCAATCGGGCATCCCGGAGCCCTCCGACGAGGACCTCCAGGCCTATTACGACGAGAATATCGAGCGTTACACCCGGCCCGAGACCAAGCGCATCACCTATGCCTGGGTGACGCCGGACATGCTCGTCGACACCGTCGAGATCAGCGAGGAGCGGCTGCGCGAGGCCTACGAGGAGCGCAATTCCGAGTTCAACATGCCCGCACGTCGCATCGTCGAGCGCCTCGTCTTCTCCTCCGAGGAGGCGGCCCAGGACGCCGCGGCCCGGATCGAGAGCGGCGAGGCCAGCTTCGACGACCTCGTGGAGGCGCGCGGTCTCGACCTGTCGGACGTCGATCTCGGCGTCGTGACGCGCGAGGATCTCGGCGACGCGGCGGATGCGGTGTTCGACATCTCGACGGGCGAGGTCGCGGGCCCTGCGCCGTCGCCGCTCGGCCCCGCGCTCTTCCGGGTGAACGCCCAGCTCGCCGCGCAGGAGACCCCCTTCGAGGAGGCCCAGCCCGCGCTCCGCGACAGCCTCGTTCTCGACGAGGCGCGGCAGGTGATCCAGCGTCAGGCCGGCGATTACGACGACCGCCTCGTCGGCGGGGCGACCCTCGAGGATCTGGCGCGCGAGACCGACATGGAGCTCGGCGAGGTCGATTACGCGGGCGAATCCGGCGACGGCATCACATCCTACCCCGCTTTCGGCGAGGCCGTCCGGAGCATGCAGCCCGGGGATTATCCCGCCATCGTCGAGACCGGCGATGGCGGCCTCTTCGCCGCCCGGGTCGACGAAGTGCTGCCGGAGGCGCCCCGCCCCTTCGAGGAGGTCCGCGATCAGGTCCTGACCGGCTGGGAGCGCGCCCGGATCACCGAAGCGCTTGAAGGCAACGCGACGCGCATTGCGGAGCGCCTGCGCGAGGGCGCGACCTTCGAGGGTGCCGGGCTCGAGCCGCGCACGCTCGACGCGGTCTCCCGGACGACGCCGCTCGACGGCCTTCCAGAGGGCTCGGTCGAGGAGATCTTCACACTCGACGAGGGCGGCGTGGTCGTCCTGCCGGGTCAGGGGCGGGTCGCGATCGTGCGGCTCGATGAAATCGTGCCCGCTGATCTCGAAAGCGACCAGGCAGCGCAGATTGCCGAGCAGCTGCGCAGCCGCGCGGCGGGCGACATCGCCAACGCGCTGACCTCGGCCTATGTCGAGGACATCCAGCGCCGTGCAGGCGTCGAGATCAACCAGCAGGCGCTCAACGCCGTGCACAGCCAGATGCAGTGACGATGGCGACGCTGACCCCGGATTTCGACAGCTTCGCGAAGGTCCATGCCGAGGGGCGAAGCCAGGTGGTCTATGCCCGCCTCGCCGCCGATCTCGACACGCCGGTGTCGCTGATGCTCAAGCTCGCGGGCAACGCGCAGGACGCGTTCCTGCTCGAATCCGTGACCGGCGGCGAGGTGCGCGGGCGCTACTCGATCATCGGCATGAAGCCCGATCTCGTCTGGGAATGCCGGGGCGAGACAAGCCGCGTGAACCGTGCCGCGCGCTTCGATCCGGGCGCCTGGGAGGATCAGGCGGACGATCCGCTCACCGCGCTGCGCCGGGTGATCGAGGAAAGCCGGATCGATCTGCCGGACGATCTGCCGCAATCGGCCGCGGGGCTCTTCGGTTATCTCGGCTACGACATGATCCGGCTGGTGGAACGCCTGCCGGATGTGAACCCCGACCCGCTCGGCCTGCCCGATGCGCTGATGCTGCGCCCCTCGGTGATCGCGGTGCTCGACGGGGTGAAGGGCGAAGTGACCGTGGTCGCGCCCGCATGGGCCGGCAACGGGCAATCGGCGCGGGCGGCCTATGCGCAGGCGGCCGAACGGGTCATGGACGCGGTGCGCGATCTCGAACGCAGCGTGCCGCAGGCGAGCCGCTCGCTTGGCGAGGCGCGCGAGGTCGGCGCGCCGGTCTCGAACTTCACCCCCGAGGCCTATCGCGCCGCGGTCGAGACGGCGAAGGACTACATCCGCGCGGGTGACATCTTCCAGGTGGTGCCGTCGCAGCGCTGGACGCAGGATTTCCCGCTGCCGCCCTTCGCGCTCTACCGCAGCTTGCGCCGCACCAATCCCTCGCCTTTCATGTTCTATTTCAACTTCGGCGGCTTCCAGGTGATCGGCGCCTCCCCCGAGATCCTCGTGCGGGTCTTCGGCCGCGAGGTGACGATCCGTCCCATCGCTGGCACGAGGCCCCGCGGGGCGACGCCGGAGGAGGACGCGGCGAACGAGGCGGACCTGCTGTCCGACCAGAAGGAGCTCGCCGAACACCTGATGCTGCTCGATCTCGGACGCAACGACACCGGCCGCGTCGCGAAGATCGGCACGGTGCGCCCGACCGAACGCTTCGTCATCGAGCGCTACAGCCACGTCATGCATATCGTCTCGAACGTGGTGGGCGAGCTGGCCGAGGATCAGGACGCGCTGTCGGCCCTGCTCGCGGGTCTCCCTGCGGGGACCGTGTCGGGCGCGCCCAAGGTCCGCGCGATGGAGATCATCGACGAGCTCGAGCCCGAGAAGCGCGGCGTCTATGGCGGCGGCGTTGGCTATTTCAGCGCCGGCGGCGACATGGACATGTGCATCGCGCTCCGTACCGCCATCGTGAAGGACGAAAAGCTCTACATCCAGGCGGGTGGCGGCGTCGTCTACGACAGCGATCCCGAGGCGGAGTACCAGGAGACGGTGCACAAATCGAACGCGATCCGCCGAGCCGCCGCCGATGCGGCCCGGTTCACGGGGTCGGGCAACAGCTGAGCGTCGCCGGCCTCAATAGGCCGGGATCTCGCCCCGCATTTCGCCCTCCTGCCCGCGCTTCCAGGCAAAGACCTCGCCGCGCGGCCACCAGTCGTATTTGGGATCCTCGGGCACCCGGACCCAATAAAGCCTGCCGCCCCAGCGCCAGGGATCGAGCACGATGCCCTCCTCCATCGGCGCGCCGCGACGGCTCACGATGACGGTGCTGTGCTCGATGCGCAGCGGCTTGTCGTGATTGGCGATGGCGCGGTGCAGTTCGAGCGAGGTGAAGCCCTCCCGTTCGAGGCGCGCCTCGAGATCGTCCGCCCATTGATAGCAGAGCCCCCGGGGCTTGCGGCCGGCATTCACCTTCATGTTGTGGATGAGCGGCGGGTCGGTGATCATGTACCTCTCGGCGAGGTCCAGCGGATAGGTGAAGGCGATCCGGGCGGTCGCCGCAGCCTCTTGCTCGGCAATGCCGCCACCGAGATCTAGGATCGCCTGTTCCAGCGCCCGGATCTCGCCCGGCTCCGGGCTCGGCGGCCCGTTCTCGTAGCTCGGCCCGCATGCGGAGAGGGTCACCAGCGCCAGGAGAAGCGCGCCGAGGGATCGGAATGTTCGCATTGGGCCTGCCCGTATTTTTTTGTCTTTCCGAGCGTGCTAGCGCGGGGCCCGGCCGCTGTCGAGACCACGGGCGTTTCCCGTGGGCGCCCGATGCGCTAGCACTCGGCCCTGTGTGACCCGGAGGCTCCATGACCGATCTTCTGACTTACGACGCCCTCGCCCCGAAGCTCGACTGGCCGGGCGCGGTGGAAGCGCTGCGCTCCGGGCATCACCTCCCCCGTGCGGAGATCGGCGACCTTTTTCTCGGGCCCGCCGACGCGACGCTCCTGACCCGGGCGGCGCGGATCGAGGGGCTCGGCTGCGGGGTGAAGTCGGTGACGGTGATGGGCGGAAACGCCGTCCGCGGATTGCCCACCGTGCAGGGCGCCATGATGCTCATGGGACCCGAGACCGGCGAGCTCCGCGCCGTGATCGAAAGCCGCCTCGTCACCGAATTCAAGACCGCCGCGGATTCCGTGCTGGGAGCGTCGCTGCTTGCGCGGCCCGACAGCAGACGGCTCCTCATCGTCGGAGCGGGCGTGGTCGCGCGGAGCCTCGTATCGGCCTATACGGCGATCTTTCCGGAGCTTGAGCATGTCGAGATCTGGGCGCGGCGCGACGAGCAGGCAAAGGCGCTCGTCGACGATCTGTCGGTGCCGGGCGTCGAGCTTTCGGTCGCGGGCGAGCTCGCGGAGGCTGCGGGCCGCGCCGACATCGTCGCCGCCGCGACCATGGCGCGCGAGCCCGTGCTGCGCGGAGACTGGATCGCGCCCGGAACCCATGTCGACCTCATCGGCGCATTCAAGTCGGACATGCGCGAAGCGGACGATGCGCTCATCGCGAAAGGAACGCTGTTCGTCGACAGTCGCGACACGACGCTCGGCCACATCGGCGAGCTCAAGATCCCGCTCGAGGCGGGCGTGATCTCGGAAGCCGACGTGCGGGGCGATCTCTACGACCTCGTCCCCGGCACGTCGCAAGGGCGACGCGGCGACGACGAGATCACCGTCTACAAGAACGGCGGCGGCGCGCATCTCGACCTGATGATCGCCGACTGGATCGCCCGCAGCGCAGGCTGATCCGGTCAGATATCGTTGCGGGGTATGCGGAGTATCTGGCCGGGAAAGATCAGGTCAGGGTTCGCAAGCGTGTTCTGGTTGGCGTCCGCAATGGGCTGAAAGTCGGCATTGCCGTATTGGCTTTGCGCAATGCCGGTCAGGGTGTCGCCTGCCCTCACGGTGTAGGGTTGCCAGCCGGAATATCCCGCCAGGATGCGCGGCCCGAAGAGGACCGGGATCACGACCGACGGGCCGTTCTCGTTGCCCGTGTCGTCGGCGATCGTCACGAAGATGCGGGTGAGCTGAAAGGCAGTGGCGTCGGGGATGTAGATCGAGGCCTGGAACTGGCGCAGGCCCAGCGAGCCGACGCTGGCGATGCCGGTGACCTCGTCATGGCCTTCGGAGACTGTGATGCTGAGCGTGCCCTCGAAGCCGGCCGCGTTGCCGGCGATGAGGATGGTCGAGCCGACCAGATCGAAGGGCCGCGGCTGCTGGATGTCGAGCGTGGGGAACATGGAAAAGTCCTTTCGGGAGAATCGAACGGGCCGAAATGTCGTGGCCCGCAAGGGTGAGGATACCACGAATTCGTCCCGGACCGTCATCGAAGGTCTCGCTGAGGTTGTGCACACGAGGTGCAGCGCCTTGACGTCAGTCCGAAAATCGACCCGGGCCCTGCCACCGACCAAGGTCGCATGCGGGAACCGGATTTTGCATCGTAGAGTTGACGCTACATACCACCACATCATGTGGTGGTATCTCCGCCCTCAGAAGGACGAGACCATGCCTGTCACCCTTGCCGTCTACGAAACGATCGTCGCCATCTACGGCCCGAGCTTCGCCAAGATGTTCTATCGTCCGGTATCCGTGATCCGCTGAGGTCCCGCCCCGCCGGACCGACCAAGACGACCGGCCCGCCTATCTGCGTGTAGAATGCGGGCCTGTGCTGCCGCGAATGACGAGATGCGGGTCGATGAAGATGTCGTCCCGTCCTAGCGGCTCTCCTGACTGCAACGCGTCGATCAAGCGCTCGGCTGCCATGCGACCGAGGCGCGCGCGAGGCTGGTGGATCGTCGTCAGCGCCGGGATGTAGTGACCGGCAAAGTCGACGTCGTCGAAGCCGATGACCGACACGTCTGATGGCACGCGAATACCCATCGCGTTGCATTCGGATACGAACCCGAAGGCGCATTCGTCTGAAGCCGTGAAGATGGCCGTCGGCCGGTCTGTCATCGCAGCCCAGGCGCGCGCGGCCGCTACGCCCGACCCCATCGTGAAATCCCCGTTCACCACCTGCGCGTCGACGCCTGTCTCGGCGGCCGCCTCGAGGAAGCCCGCCTTCCGGACCCGTCCGAGAATGTTTCCCGCCGGACCGGAGATGTGCAGCAGCGTTCGATGCCCGAGCTCCACGAGGTGGTCCACGGCCATCCGCGCCGCGGCCGCGTTGTCGATGCGCAGGCTCGGCAGCCCATATTCCTCGTTCCATTCGCAAAGCTGGATCACCGGCAGCCGCCAGCCGCGGACGATGTCGGGCGGAAGCGAGCCGTCGAGCAGCAGGATACCGTCGGCGCGCCCTTCCCGACCCAGCCGCGCGAGAACCTCCTTGCTGGTCCGGCTGTCGGAAATCTGCACCGCAAGCCCCGCCTCTCCGGCCACGTTCTGGATGGCGGCGACGATCCTGCTGAAGAAGGTATTGGCGAGGTTCGGCGCGAGCACGAGGATCGTCCGCGCCCTGCGCCGGCGAAGGTCCCGCGCCGCGGCGTTGATCTGGTAGCCGGTCGCGTCGATGGCAGCCATCACCCGGGCACGCGTCTCGGCGCCCACCACATCGGGAGACGACAGTGTGCGACTCACCGTCGCCGTGGAGACCCCGGCTGCGGCAGCGACATCGGCGATGCGGACCCTTGTTTCCATGACCCCTTCCTTATCCACGCTCAATGCTGACACAGGGCTTGCGCACAAGGTATAGCTTTGATGTAATCGATTACATTACGCTGGGTCGATGCGCCGAGGAGGAACGGTGCGCGGTCCGGTCAAGGGAGGACACATGAAGACGATTAAGGGCCCCGGCCTGTTCCTGGCGCAGTTCGCCGGGGACGAAGCGCCGTTCAATTCTTGGGACGGCATCACCCGATGGGCGGCGACATGCGGATACGAGGGCGTGCAGGTCCCGGTCTGGGATGCGCGCCTCGTCGATCTCGACAAGCTGGCGACGTCGAAGGACTATTGCGACGAATGGGTCGGAACGGCGCGCGAGAACGGCGTCGAGGTTTCCGACCTGTCGACGCACATCCTCGGCCAGCTGGTCGCGGTGCACCCCGCCTATGATGCCTGGGTCGACGGCTTCGCCGCACCGGAGGTTCAGGGTAAACCCAAGGAGCGCCAGGCCTGGGCCGTCGAGCAGGTCAAGAAGGCGCTGACCGCGTCGAAGAATCTCGGCATCGGCCAGCATGTCACCTTCTCGGGCGGGCTCGCCTGGCCGTTTGTCTATCCTTTCCCGCAGCGGCCGCAGGGTCTGGTCGACACGGCCTTCGACGAGCTTGCGGCGCGCTGGCGGCCGATCCTCGATCACGCGGACGAATGCGGCGTCGATGTCTGCTACGAGATCCACCCGATGGAGGACCTCCACGACGGCGTCACGTTCGAGATGTTCCTCGAGCGCCTCGGCGGGCACGCACGCTGCAACATGCTGTACGATCCGTCCCACTACGTGCTGCAATGCCTTGATTACCTTGACAACATCGACATTTATGCCGAGCGCATCAAGATGTTCCACGTCAAGGATGCGGAGTTCAATCCGACCGGTCGGCAGGGCGTCTATGGCGGCTACCAACCCTGGATCGACCGCGCGGGCCGCTTCCGTTCTCCGGGTGACGGACAGGTGGATTTCGGGGCCATCTTCGCGAAGATGGCGGCGATCGATTTCGACGGCTGGGCGGTCGTCGAGTGGGAATGCGCCCTCAAGCACCCTGAGGACGGCGCCCGCGAAGGCGCGGCCTTCGTTCGCAACCACATCATCCGCGTCACCCCGCACGCCTTCGACGACTTCGCCGGCGGAGACATCGACGACGCGACCAACCGCAAGCTTCTGGGACTGGACTGATGGCACGGATCGGACTCGGCATGGTCGGCGGCGGCGCCGACGCTTTCATCGGCGGTGTGCACCGGATCGCGAGCCGCATCGACGGGCATTTCGATCTCGTGGCGGGCGCCCTCAGCTCCACGCCCGAGAAGGCGAAGAAGAGCGGCGAGGCGCTGGGGCTGGATCCGGACCGGTCCTACGGCTCTTTCGAGGAGATGGCGGAGGCCGAGGCAGCCCGGGAGGACGGGATCGAGGCGGTCAGCATCGTCACCCCCAACCATGTCCACTTCGCCGCGGCGAAGCCGTTTCTCGAGCGCGGCATCCACGTGATCTGCGACAAGCCCCTGACGGCCACCTTCGACGATGCCGAAGCGATGGCGACCGCCGTCAGGGACAGCAAGGCGCTCTTCGTCCTGACCCACAACTACACCGGCTATCCGATGGTCAGGCAGGCGCAGGCGATGGTCGCCGAAGGGGGCCTCGGGCAGTTGCGCGTCGTTCAGGTCGAATACCCGCAGGACTGGATGACCGACGCCGTGGAGAATTCGGGCGTGAAGCAGGCCGAATGGCGGACCGACCCCGAACGCTCGGGCGCCGGCGGATCCATCGGCGATATCGGCACCCACGCCTTCAACCTCGCCGCCTTCGTCACCGGAGAGACGCCGACGCGCCTTGCCGCCGACCTGCAGAGCTTCGGCGCGGGCCGGGCGCTCGACGACAATGCCCACGTGATGCTGCGCTACGACAGCGGCGCGCGGGGCATGCTCTGGTGCAGCCAGGTGGCGCCGGGATACGAGAACGGGCTGCGGCTGCGGCTCTTCGGCGACAAGGGCGGGCTCGAATGGGCGCAGGAGGATCCGAACGTCCTCTGGTACACCCGTCACGGTGAGCCGACGCAGCGGATCACAAGGAACGGTGCCGGGGCGACCGACGCCTCGACCGCCGTCAGCCGCATCCCACCGGGGCATCCCGAGGGCTATCTCGAAGCCTTCGCGACGCTCTATTCCGAGGCGGCCGAGGCCATCCGCGCGGTGCAGTCGGGAGAAGACCGCGAGGCGGTCATGGGCAAGCTTCCGGGCCTCGCCGCGGGGCTCGAGGGCATGGCCTTCATCCGGGCCTGCGTCACCTCGGCCAGGGACGATGCGGCCTGGGTGACGCTATGACCGGAACGCCCGTGCTGAGCCTTCGGGACGTCAGCAAGAGCTTCGGCCCGGTCGAGGTCCTTCACGGCGTGACGCTCGATCTGCGCGCGGGCGAGGTGCTGGCGCTCATCGGAGAGAACGGCGCGGGCAAGTCCACGACCATGAAGATCCTCGCGGGCTACCAGCCCGCGACCTCGGGCCGTATCCTTCTGGACGGCGAGGAAGTGACCTTCGGCTCCCTTCACGAGGGCGAGGAAGCCGGGATCGTGATGATCCATCAGGAGTTCAACCTCGCCGAGCAACTCACTGTCGAGCAAAACATTTTTCTCGGCCGCGAGCTGCATCGGGGCTGGCTTCTCGACAAGGCGCGGATGCGGCGGCTGACCCGCGAATATCTCGACCGGGTGAACTGCCACGTCCATCCCGACACGCCCGTCGCGAAGCTCTCGAATTCCGACAAGCAGATGGTCGAGATCGCCAAGGCGCTCAGCCGCGACGCGCGCGTGCTCGTCATGGACGAGCCGACTGCCGTCCTGACCGCCTCCGAGACACGGACGCTCTTCGAGCGTGTCCGCGCGCTCAAGGCCGAGGGCACCGCAATCCTCTTCACCTCGCACAAGCTCGGCGAGGTGGCCGAGATCGCCGACCACGTGACGGTGCTGCGCGACGGCGCGGTGGTGCATGACGGCCGCGCAGGCGGGATCGACGAAGACGGAATGGCGACCGCGATGGTCGGGCGGGACGTGTCTGACCTCTACCCCGCGAAGGCCGGAATGTCCGGAGAGGTGATGCTGCGGGTTCAGGGTCTCGACGTCCCGGGTCAGGCCGAAGCGGTGTCATTCGAGCTCCGGCACGGCGAGATCCTCGGGATCGCGGGACTGATCGGTTCGGGCCGCACGGAAGCGATGGAGGGGCTCTGCGGCCTCCGCACCGCAAGTGCCGAGCGGATCGAGATCGGCGGCGACGCGGTGACGATCAGGCGGCCGTCCGACGCGCTCGATCACGGCCTCTGCTACCTGACCGAAGACCGCAAGCTGCGCGGGCTTCTCCTCGACAAGCCGATGTGGGAGAACCTGACGCTGCAATCGCTGGAGAAGTTCGGCGGCGTCCTCATCGACCGCACCGCCGAGGAGCGGGCACTCGATCGCGCGATCTCGGAGTTCGACATCCGATCCGGGCGGCGCGACATGCGCGTCGGCAACCTCTCGGGGGGCAACCAGCAGAAGCTGTTGCTCGCCAAGGTGATGATGTCCGAGCCGCGGATCCTCGTCGCCGACGAACCGACGCGTGGCATCGACATCGGCACCAAGCAGCAGATCTACGCCTTCCTGCGCGACTTCGCAGCCTCGGGACACGCCGTGATCGTCATCTCCTCGGAGATGCAGGAGGTGATCGGCCTCGCCGATCGGGTCCTCGTCATGCGGACGGGTCGGGTCGCCGGAACGCTGACGGGCCAGGAGATCACCGAAGATGCCATCGTGCGCCTGGCCATGGGCCTCGGCGCCGCAGAGACCGAAAGAGTGGCCTGATGACGACCGAGACCACCAACACGCGCCCCCGCCGCGCCCTGCCCTCGATGAGCGTGCTCGGCCCCATACTGGCCCTCATCGTGCTCGTGGCGATCGGCGCGTCGCTCAATTCCAACTTCCTCGGCGCCGCCAACATCACCAACGTGCTGGCGCGCTCGGCCTTCATCGGCATCATCGCGGTCGGCATGACCTTCGTGATCACCGCCGGCGGGCTCGATCTCTCGGTCGGCTCCATGGCGGCCTTCATCGCGGGTCTCATGATCCTCGTGATGAACGCGGCCCTGCCCACGCTCGGGGTCGGGGTGCCGATCATCCTCCTGGGGATGCTCGTTGCGCTTCTCGCGGGGCTGGCCGCGGGGCTCCTCAACGGGTTTCTCATCACGACGCTCGGGATCGAGGCGTTCATCGTCACGCTCGGCTCCATGGGCATCTACCGCAGCCTCGTCACGTGGCTCGCCGATGGCGGCACGCTGTCGCTCGATTTCGGGCTCCGCACCTTCTACAGACCGGTCTATTTCGACGGCATCCTCGGCATCTCCTGGCCCATCATCGTCTTCGCCCTGGTCGTGATCGGCGGCGAGATCCTGATGAGCCGCGCCCGGTTCGGCCGCCATTGCGCCGCCATCGGCTCGAGCGAGCACGTGGCCCATTATTCCAACGTCAACGTGAACCGCACGCGGCTCTTGACCTACGCGATGCTCGGCGTCCTCGTTGGCGTCGCAACGATCATGTACGTGCCGCGCCTCGGCTCGGCCTCCGCCTCCACCGGCCTTCTCTGGGAACTCGAGGCGATCGCCGCGGTCATCATCGGCGGCACGGTCCTCAAGGGCGGGTTCGGACGGGTCTGGGGCACGGTGATCGGTGTCCTGATCCTGAGCCTGATCGACAACATCCTGAATCTGACCGACCTCGTGTCGCCCTATCTCAACGGCGCCATCCAGGGGGTCATCATCATTCTCGCCGTCATTCTGCAGCGGGAAGCCAAGGCCAAGGGCTGACCGCCCAGCCGACCGAAAAAGGGAGGAAAAAAAGATGAGTTACATGAAGACCGCACTGATGGGCTGCACCATGCTGGCGATGTCCGGCGCAGCCTGGGCGCAGGACGATACGATGGTGATCGGCGTGTCGATCCCCGCCGCGACCCATGGCTGGGCCGGGGGCATGAACTTCCACGCGCAGCAGACCGTGGAACGCCTCGAAGAGGCCTATCCGCAGCTCGATTTCGTGCTGACGGCCGCGTCCGACGCGGGCGCTCAGGTCAACGACATCGAGGACATGGTCGCGACCCGCGGCATCGACGCGCTGGTGGTGCTGCCATTCGAATCCGATCCGCTGACGCCGCCGATCCAGTCCGTCGCCGAGAGCGGCACCTGGGTCACGGTCGTCGATCGCGGCCTGTCGGTCGAGGGAGTCGAGGATCTCTACGTGGCCGGCGACAACCCCGGCTTCGGGCGCGTCTCGGGCGAATACATGGTCGAGCAGATGCCGGACGGCGGCGACATCGTCGTGCTGCGCGGCATTCCGACCACCATCGACAACGAGCGCGTGGAAGGCTTCCAGTCCGCGATCGAGGGCTCCGGCATCAACATTCTCGACATGGAGCACGGCAACTGGAATCGGGATGACAGCTTCAACGTGATGCAGGACTTCCTGCAGAAGCATGACCAGATCGACGCTGTCTGGGCCTCGGACGACGACATGGCCGTGGGCGTTCTGGCCGCGATCGAAGCGGCGGGACGCGACGACATCCAGTTCGTGCTCGGCGGCGCCGGCATGAAGGAGATGGTGCAGCGCGTCATGGAGGGCGACGAGATGATCCCCGCCGACGTGACCTACCCGCCGGCCATGATCGCGACGGCCATCGAGATGACTGCGGTGGGCCTCGTGTCCAATGCGCCGGTCTCGGGGACGTTCACGATCGGCTCCGTGCTCATCACCGAAGAGAACGCCGAGCAGTACTACTATCCCGACAGCCCCTTCTGAGCGGCTCGCGGACCACTCGGAACGGTATCTGACGCAAATAACTCCGGGGGCGCACATCGTGCGCCCCGGGATCCTGTCGCGCGACGCAAGCCGGAGGCCGACAGAGGGTACGTCCGATGTCCATGCTCTGCACATGGCCCGACATCCGATCATTCGCGCGAGCGGTGCAAACCCGTAGCGACTGGGCCGAGAACGGCCATTCCGTCACTTTTTTCTTGGGATCAAGTGGCGCACCCATCAGGATTCGAACCTGAGGCCTCTGCCTTCGGAGGGCAGCGCTCTATCCAGCTGAGCTATGGGTGCGTCGCAAGATGCCTCCTACCGGGCCATGCGGCGATACGCAAGCCGGAAACCCGGGATGATGCGGGCAGCGGACACAAAATCGGTCGGGACATCACACACACCCTTTGGTAGCGTGACCTGGACTTCGCACAACCCTTGCCCATTCACAGCGAGCTTATTGAACAACTTAGCTTTTCATGACGCAGGCCTTGCGGCGCTTCCGCTCTTGTGGACATGGCCGCGCCGACAACCGGGACCGGTCCTTGTTCGGCTGTGCTCCCCGCGAAGTGGCCTGCAAGCGGCGCTGTCCGGGCGCCGTCGACCCTGAGAGATCTGCGCGGATCCTCACGTCCCCTGCGGCCGCTTCCCTGTCGGCCGGTGAGGATCACTGCGCGGACGCGGCGCCCCCACTGTCCCCCGGGGGGCGCCGCGCATTACGTCAGGCCGACCGGCGTCCGACGCAGAGCTTGGTCATCTGGGGGATCATCTCGATCGTCTCGACCTCGGCGAAACCGTTCGCCCCGAGCAGGTGTTCGAGCCCCGCGACATCGACCGACCGCGCCTCGGGCGTGAACGCGGTGTGCTGCAGCTGCCAGAGCGCCGCCAGCTTGGGGCCGGATCGGTCAGCCTCGACCACAAAGTCATGCACGAGAAGTCGCCCCCCCGGCGCGAGCGTCTCGTAGGCGCGGCGGATCAGGGTCTCGTGCTCTGCGCCCGGCACGCCGGAGAGCAGATAGGACATCATCACGATATCCTGCCCGCCCGGCCAGTCGGTCCTGAGCGCATTGCCGTCGACATAGGAGATGCGGTCCGAGAGACCGGCCTCCTCGACATAGCCGCGACCGAGCTTTGCGACGTTCGGGAAGTCCACGACCGTCGCGGTGAGCTCGGGGAAAGCGTCGCAGAGCGTGATGGCGAAGGCCCCGGTGCCGCCGCCGACGTCGAGGAGCGTCTTCGCGTCGGAAAGATCGACCTTGCGCGTGACCTGCCGCGCGGGACCGAGCGAGCCCGCATGCTGGCTTTCGGAATAGAGCCGCGCCTCCTCGGCGTCCTCGAACCAGTCCTCGTAGGACGCCGTGGCGTTTGCGGGCATCCGGCCGGCGATCGCGGCCCCGAGCTGGTGGATCAGGGCGTACATCTGCTGGCCCACCTGAAGCCGGAGATAGTCGCCGAAATCGTATTTGGCGCCGTGGACCAGGAACGCCTCCGCCCCGGGCGCATTGGCAAAGCGGCCCTCCTCGACGGTCAGCAGCCCGAGACCGGCGAGGCCGGTCAGGAGCGTTTCGGCACGGTCCCGGTGCAGACCGGTTTTTACAGCGATTTCATCGGCATCCCCGGCACCTTTCGACAGATGCGTGAAGATCTGATGATCCAGAGCCACAAAGAGGGTCTTCGATCCCATGAAGCCGAACGCGATGTCCGATATCTGATCCGCCTCGGTGATCGGGCCCATGTGGTCTCTCCGGAATGTTTGCAGGTGCAGCGAAGCTAGCATCCACTTTCCGGAATGGGAACATGAGGGGGATCGTCAGGCGAAGAGCTCTTGCGCCAGCTCCAGGGCCTCGACCAAGGCATCGACCTCGCCTTCGGTATTGTAGAGCCCGAAAGACGCCCTGCATGTCGCTGAAATTCCAAGATGATCCATCAAGGGGCCGGCGCAGTGATGGCCTGCGCGGACGGCGACGCCCTTCTTGTCGAGGATCGTCGAGATGTCATGGGCATGGGCCGCGCCCTCGAGCGTGAACGAGAAGATCGCGGCCTTGCCGGGCGCGTTGCCCTGAACCTGCAGCCAATTGAGCCCGTCGAGACGCTGGCGCGCATAGTCCGCGAGACCAGCTTCGTGAGCGGCGATGTTCTCCATCCCGAGGTCGGTCATGTAATCCAGCGCGACCCCGAGGCCGATGGTCTGGACGATGCCGGGCGTGCCGGCCTCGAACTTCATCGGCGGGTCGTTCCAGGTGATCTCGTCCTTGTGGACTTCCTTGATCATGTCGCCGCCACCGATGAAGGGGCGCATCTCCTCCATCCGCTCGCGCCTGATGTAGATCGCGCCGGACCCGCTCGGCCCGTAGAGCTTGTGGCCGGTAACCGCGTAGAAATCGCAGCCGATATCGGCCACGTCGACCGGCATGTGCACCGCAGCCTGGCTGCCGTCGACGAGCACCGGCACGCCCTTTTCGTGCGCCGCCTCGCAGATCGCCTTCACGTCAACGACGGTTCCCAAGACGTTGGAAAGATGGGTGATCGCGACAAGCTTGGTCTTCGGGCCGATGGCGTCGATGACCTTCTGGGTGTCGAGCGAGCCGTCGAGCTCGGTATCGACCCAGCGCAGGGCCACGCCCTGACGCTCCCGCAGGAAATGCCACGGCACGATGTTGGCGTGGTGCTCCATGACCGACAGGACGATCTCGTCGTCAGCCTCCATCCGCGGCATCGCCCAGCCATAGGCGACGAGGTTGATGCCCTCGGTGGTGCCGGAATTGAGCACGATCTCCTCTTCGGAGGGCGCGCCGAGGAAGTTCGCGACTGTACCGCGCACGCCCTCGTACTTTTCCGTCGCGAGGTTCGACAGATAATGCAGGCCGCGGTGAACGTTCGCGTATTCCTCGGAATAGGCGCGCGTGACCGCGTCGATGACAACCTGCGGCTTCTGCGCCGATGCCCCGTTGTCGAGATAGACCAGCGGCTTGCCGTTGATCTCGCGCGACAGGATCGGGAAGTCGCGGCGGATGGCTGTGACGTCATACATTGGGAACGATCCCCGTGGTGGCACCGGTGAGCGACAGGAACAGCGAGGCGCCGAGCGCGAGCCCGGTCACCGCAAGCAGCACCGACAGCGCGGCCTTGCCCACGCCCTCGAAGCCCTGAGCTTCGGCGAGGAAGTTGATAAGGATCCAGAGGCCGACACCGGTGGCCAGCAGCGAGATCATCGCGGCCAGCCCCGGAAGAAGCGGCGCGGTCACGACAAGCACCGCCTGCACGAGTACGTCGAGCCCCTGCACCCAGACGATCAGCACGCCCACGTCGCGCACCTGCGCGACGCCGCCGAGGCCGCGCCCGGCAAAGGTCAGCGCAAGGATCATCACGCACAGCACGGTGGAGAGGATCGCGAGAAACACGATCGGCTGCGACAGGATGGAGGCCACGGCAGGATCGGGCGGCATGATCTGCGCCGAAAGCGCGACGAAGATCGTCTGCAGCACGACGACGAGGGCGAACGCCGTCAGCACGACCTCGGTCCCGAGCCGAAGCGACAGCAGGAGCCGCGCCACGTCGCGCGGGGCGGTCACGCTTTGCCAGGCAAGCGAGAGAAACCCGTTGAGTGTCATGCGCCCTCCTCGGCGACCATCAGGCTGCGGATCCAGAACCACAGGAACACGGCGAACCAGAGGGCCCCGACGAGGCTCAGCGCCGGACCGGGTCCCTGGAACCCCGCGACGAGCCCGTTCAACAGGATGAGGGGCGTGGAGGCAAGGACGCTCCAGAAGAGCGCCAAGCGGGCGCCGAACCATGTTCCCTTGCCGCCCGCGAGCTTCGCCGCGAGGTGGCTCAGCGCGGCAAGGCCGTAAAGAAGCAAGGGCGCGACAAAGAGCCACGCGAAGAGCGCACCGCCGAGCAGCGGATCGAGCTCCTGACCTTCGAGATGCGCGCGGCGAGAGAGCGCCGGCCATTGCGAGATGAAGATCAGCGCGCAGGCGCCCATGAGGACGGCAAGCGCGCGATCCTCTCGCGGGCCGCCCGAGAGCAGGCGCCGCATGACGGCACCCGGCCCCCGGTAGGTGGCGACAATGTCACTCGTGACCGGCAAGACGTCCTCACGTCGCCATGCGGCGGAAGAGCCACTGCGAGATGCGCTCGACGATGGCCTCCTGAAGGTCCGCGTCGTCGATCTCCTGCACCGCTTCGGCGAGGAAGGCGAGCGTGAGGTAGTTCTGCGCCTCGGCCTCGGGGATCCCGCGCGAGCGCAGATAGAAGAGCGCCTCGTCGTCGATCGCGCCGGAGGTGGAGCCGTGCGAGCAGGCGACATCGTCGGCGTATATCTCGAGTTCGGGTTTCGCCTCGAAGACGCTGTCGCCGTCGAGCAGCAGCGATTGCGAGATCTGGTAGCCGTCGGTCTTCTGCGCGCCGGGCTCGACGAGGATCTTGCCCTGGAAGACGCCCACGGCCCCGTTGCGGAGGACCTTCTTGAAGACCTGGCGGCTCTCGCAGTTCACCGCGTCATGGGTCACGAAGACGGTGTCGTCGTGGTGGAAATCGCCGTCGCCCATGCAGGCGCCCGCGACATGCGCCACGGCGTTGTCACCGGTCAGCTCCAGAACCGCCTCGTTGCGCGTCAGCACGCCGTTGGCGGTGAGGGTGAACGACTTGAAGGTCGATTCCTCGCCGAGACGTCCGAAGAGATGGGTCGCGGCGCGACGCTCGTGGTCCCTGCCCTGCGCCCGGATGTGGCGGAAGGTGGCCCGGTCGGCGACCTCGACCTCCATGCACTGGTTGAAGCGCGCGGCGGCGGGACCGGCTTCGAGAACCGTCACCTCCGCACCTTCCTCGACCTTCACGACGTGGTGCAACATCGCGTCCGAGGTTTCCACCTCGTGGACGTAGAAGAGGCTGACCGGCTTGGACGGCTTTCCGGTCACGCGGATCAGAACGCCGTCTGTCGCGAACGCGGTGTTGAGCGCCGCGAGCGGGCGCTGCACCAGCGACTGGCCGCGCGCCTCGAGCCTGCCGTAGACCTCCTTGGCCCAGTGGATGTCGGCCTGGGACTCGGCCAACCGCTCGATCTCGATCCCTTCGAGGGACAGATCATCCGACTGCTCGGCGTCGAACACGCCGTCCACGAACACGATCTTGAGCCGGTCGAACTGGTCGAAGACCGGGGGTTCCTTGCCGTCGAAGACCGATGCGGCAGGCGCCTCGACGGCGGTCAGCGTGTCGGGCTTGGTGTATTTCCAGTATTCGTCCCGCGAGATCGGCAGCCCGGTCTTGCGGACGCGCTCCAGAGCCTCGCGGCGGGCGGGCTCGGCCCAGCCGCCCTCGGGCAGCGTCATCGCGGAAATGCGCGTCTCGGCGAGATCCAGCGCCCGCGGCTCGGGCGTCTTGGGTTTGAGCATCGCCATTATGCGGTCTCCTTGAACTCGGCGTAGCCGTTTGCCTCGACCTCGCGGGCAAGCTCCGGCCCGCCCGTCTTCACGATGCGGCCGTCCGACATGATGTGCACGACGTCCGGCACGATGTGGTCGAGAAGACGCTGGTAGTGGGTGATGACGAGGAAGCCGCGATCCGGGCTACGCAGCGCGTTCACGCCGTCCGAGACCAGCTTCATGGCGTCGACATCGAGGCCGGAATCGGTTTCGTCGAGGATGCAGAGCTTGGGCTCGAGCATCGCCATCTGCAGGATCTCGTTGCGCTTCTTCTCGCCGCCCGAGAAGCCGACGTTCACCGGGCGCTTGAGCATGTCCTGGTCGATCTTCAGGTCCTTGGCCTTCTCACGGATCACCTTGAGGAACTCGGAGGAGGACATCTCCTCCTCGCCGCGGGCCTTGCGCTGCGCGTTCACCGCCGAGCGCAGGAAGGTCATGTTGCCGACGCCGGGGATCTCGACCGGATACTGGAAGGCGAGGAACATGCCGGCGGCGGCGCGCTCTTCGGGCTCCAGCTCGAGGATGTCCTCGCCGAGCAGCGTCGCAGAGCCGTCCGTGACCTCGTAGCCTTCGCGGCCGGAGAGCACGTAGGACAGCGTCGACTTGCCCGAGCCGTTCGGCCCCATGATCGCGTGCACCTTGCCCGCCTCGACGGTCAGGTCCACACCTTTGAGGATCTGCTTGTCCTCGTCCTCGAGCTTCACGTGAAGGTTCTTGATGTCGAGCATGTCTTCCTCTTGGTCCTGTCGCGGCCTCGGCCGCATGTCTGTCGGTCGCCCCGTCGCGAGGGGCGGAAATGGTCAGTCGAGCACCACCGCGGTGCCCGAGACGGAGACCATCAGCATCGAGTCGCTGACGACCTCGTAATCGAGATCGACGCCCACCACGGCATTCGCGCCGAGCCGTTCGGCCCGGGCCTCGAGCTCTCGGAAGGCGATCTCGCGGGCGTCCTGCAACTTGGCCTCGTAGGCGCCGGAGCGCCCGCCGACGATGTCGGTCACCTGGGCGAAGAAGTCGCGCACGACGTTCGCGCCCATGATCGCCTCACCCACGACGATGCCGCGGTAATCGGTGATGCGGTGGCCTTCCACATTCTGCGTCGTGGTCACGATCATCGCGCCAAGCCTCTGCTGATGATATCGAGTTGAAAGCGCCCCGCCGCTCCGGGCGGGGCAGCCCCCGGTCAGCCAACCGAGCCTTCGAGCGAGATCGCCACGAGCTGCTGGGCCTCCATCGCGAATTCCATGGGCAGCGCCTGCAGCACTTCCTTGGCGAAGCCGTTCACGATCAGCGCCACCGCCTCTTCCTCGTCGAGCCCGCGCTGACGGCAATAGAACATCTGGTCGTCATCGACCTTGGATGTCGTCGCCTCGTGCTCGACCCGGCTCGAGTTGTTCTTGACCTCGATATAGGGGACCGTGTGCGCCCCGCACTTGTCGCCGATCAGCAGGCTGTCGCACTGGGTGTAGTTGCGCGAGTTCTTGGCCTTGGGGTGCATCGAGACGAGACCGCGATAGGTGTTCTGCGCCTGCCCCGCCGAGATGCCCTTCGACACGATCCGGCTGCGGGTGTTCTTCCCGAGATGGATCATCTTGGTGCCGGTATCGGCCTGCTGGTGGTTGTTGGTGATCGCGATCGAGTAGAACTCGCCCTGGCTCTCGTTGCCGCGCAGGATGCAGGACGGATACTTCCAGGTGACGGCGGAGCCGGTCTCGACCTGGGTCCACATCACCTTCGACCGGTCGCCACGGCAATCGGCACGCTTGGTGACGAAGTTGTAGATGCCGCCCTTGCCGTCCTCGTCGCCGGGGAACCAGTTCTGGACGGTCGAATACTTCACCTCGGCATCTTCCTCGGCGATGATCTCGACCACGGCCGCGTGCAGCTGCGCGGTGTCACGCTGCGGCGCGGTGCAGCCCTCGAGGTAGGAGACGTAAGAGCCCTTGTCCGCGATGATCAGCGTCCGCTCGAACTGGCCGGTATTCTCGGCATTGATGCGGAAATAGGTCGAGAGCTCCATCGGGCAGCGCACGCCCGGCGGAATGTAGACGAAGGACCCGTCCGAGAAGACCGCCGAGTTGAGAGTGGCGTAGTAGTTGTCCGACACCGGCACGACCGAGCCGAGGTACTTCTGCACCAGCTCGGGATGGTTCTTGATCGCCTCGGAGATCGAGCAGAAGATCACGCCCGCCTTCTCGAGTTCCTTCTGGAAGGTCGTGCCGACCGAGACGCTGTCGAACACCGCGTCGACCGCGACGCGCCGCTCCTCGCCGCCGCCCGTGCGGCCCTCTGCCGGAGCCTCGTCGGCGCCCTCGACACCCGCGAGGATCATCTGCTCCTTCAGCGGAATGCCAAGCTTCGCGTAAGTCTCGAGCAGCTTCGGATCCACCTCGTCGAGCGATTTCGGCTTCACGTCCATGCTCTTCGGCCGGGCGTAGTAATACTGGTTCTGGAAGTCGATCTGGGGGTATTCGACCATCGCCCAATCGGGCTCCGACTTCTGCAGCCAGCGCTCGTAGGCTGCCAGCCGCCAGTCCGTCATCCACTGCGGCTCTTCGTTCTTCTCCGAGATCAGACGCACGATGTCGGCCGAGAGGCCCTTCGGCGCGTAATCCATCTCGATCTCGGTTTCCCAGCCGTACTTGTACTTGCCGCCGAGATTGCGAACCTTGTCGACCGTTTCCTGGTCGACGCCTTCCTTCGCTTCGGTCTGGTCCAGAGCTGTCATGCCGGATCGTCCTCTCCTGATCGCGCCGCCATCGCGGCCGCTGTCATCGCGCCCGCCGCTCAGGCGGCCTTCGCGCGAAACTTCTCGTAACCTGCGAGCCATGCCTCGACGAAGCGGCTCACGTCGTCTTCTTGCGTGTCGGGCCCGAGGCTCACGCGGATCGCCCCCGAGGCCGTCGCACCGTCGTATCCCATCGCCCGCAACACCCGGCTCTCGCGGACCTTGCCGCTGGAACAGGCGGAGCCTGCGCTGATCGCGAAGCCCGCAAGGTCCATCTGCATCACCTGCGTCTCGCCCTTCCAGCCGGGCACCGCAAAGGCGCTGGTGTTGGGGAGCCGGGCCGCATCTTTCCCGACAAAAATAGTCATCGGAGCCCGGTCTGCAATGGAGGATTCTAGAACGTTTCTAAGTTTTTCCACCCGAGACCAGACGCCCGCGTCAAGATCGCGCTGCGCGGCCGCCGCGGCCGCCCCGAAACCGGCGATGCCGATCACGTTCTCGGTGCCGGAGCGACGCCCCATCTCCTGACCGCCGCCCCTGATCTGCGCGGCAAGGTCGGTGCCGCGCCTCAACACGAGCGCACCCACGCCCTTCGGCCCGCCGATCTTGTGCGCCGAGAGGAGCGCCATTTCCGCGCCCATCCAGTTGAAGGCGACAGGCAACTTGCCGAAAGCCTGCGTCGCGTCGGTCACGGCGAGACCCTGGGGCAGATCCTGCACCACGCCGGTCTCGGAGTTGGCCGCCTGCAGCACCGAGTGCGCGGGATCCGCGACGTCGACGCGCCCCTGCCCGTCCACCGGCAGCGCCGGATCGATCCAGGCCGCGACCGCGTCGTGCTCGATATCGGCACCCTTGAGGCCCCGCCCCGCGCAGGCGAGCGCCGCCGCCTCGGTCGCGCCCGAGACGAACACGACGTCCGCCCCCTCCGCTCCGAAGGCCTCGGCCACCTGCGCGCGCGCCGTCTCGACGATCCGCTTTGCGCTCCGCCCCTCGCCATGCACAGAGGACGGGTTCCCGACGACATCCATCGCCGCGATCATCGCCTCGCGCGCCTCGGGCCGGAGCGGCGCGGTCGCGTTCCAGTCGAGATAGACCCGGCTCATCCGCGCCCCTGCTTCTTCTTGGCGGAAATACTCCGGGGTCCGGGGCAGAGCCCCGGTCCGGCAGCCACATCCGGATCCCGTCGTCTCATGCCTCGTCCACCACGGCGAAGAGCGACGGCACGGCCGGGCACGGCACGAGCCCGTTGCCGGCGATGTCCGAAAGCCGCGTCTGATGCAGGAAGACATAGACATGGGCCGAGAGACCCTGCCACAACCGATTGGTCATCGACTGCGCCTTGGAGCCCGAGAGCCCGCCCGAGGCGCCCGCGCCCGTATGCATCGCGCTCACCGTCTCGTCGACTGCGGCCAGCACGTCCACCACCCGGATCTCGGTCGCGGACTTGGCGAGGCGGTAGCCGCCCCCAGGCCCCCGCACCGAGGTCACCAGTCCGGCGCGGCGCAGCTTCACGAAGAGCTGTTCGAGATAGGGCAGCGAGATGTCCTGCCGCTCGGCGATTTCGCCCAAAGTGACGAGCGCGCCCTGCGGCTGCAGCGCGATATCCACGAGCGCCACCATCGCGTACCGGCCCTTCGTGCTGAGCTTCATCGCCATCTCCGAACCTGGCCGTCCGGCAGGGACGGCAATTGACCTTGTCCGGGCAATTGCCTATCTGCCTCGGACGTCGTGCCCGGGACAACGTCGCCCGGGATTTAGAAGAGTTCTAAAGAGCCTTACGGATTGCGTCAACTAATGACGACGCGAGAGCCGGGGCCGCAAAGGAGCCGCCCGCTTATGCCCGAGGTGATTTTCCCCGGCCCCGAAGGCCGCCTCGAAGGCCGTTACCACCCGCAGAAGGACCGCGACGCCCCGATCGCCATCGTGCTTCATCCGCACCCGCAATTCGGCGGGACGATGAACAACAAGGTCGTCTACAACCTGCACTACGCCTTCTACAACATGGGCTTCACCGTGCTGCGGTTCAATTTCCGCGGCGTGGGGCGCAGCCAGGGCGAGTACGACCAGGGTGTGGGCGAGCTCGGCGACGCCGCCTCGGCGCTCGACTACCTGCAATCGATGAACGCCAATTCCAAGCATTGCTGGGTCGCGGGCTTCTCGTTCGGCGCCTGGATCGGGATGCAGCTCCTGATGCGCCGCCCCGAGATCACCGGCTTCATCTCGGCTTCGCCGCCAGCGAACATGTACGATTTTTCGTTCCTCGCCCCCTGCCCCTCCTCAGGCCTGATCATCAACGGCACCGGCGACCGCGTCGCGCCGCCCGCCGACACGACGTCGCTGGTGAACAAGCTCAAGGAGCAGAAGGGCATCACGATCACCCACGAGCAGATCGAGGGCTCCGGCCATTTCTTCGAGGGACCGCACATGGACACGATGATCGGCACCGTGTCCGATTACGTGAAGCGCCGCCTGACCGAGAGCACCCGCTGAGCGCTGCGATGTCCCGGGCTGATGCGCTTTACCCGCGGGACGCTGGCGGCCGGCGTCCCGTTCGGGCGCATCCGCGGGCGGCGCGAGGCGCGTCGTGAGCGATCGCCTCGACCGTCAGATGGCATTCCTCGCCGAGGCCGACCGCCTGAAGGGGATCGAGCGCGCGACGCGAGTCCTAGGCGGCGCCCGGTTCGAGAATTCCGCCGAGCATTCCTGGCACCTTGCACTCTACGCGCTGACGCTCGGCGACCATGCACCCGAGGGCGTGGACCGCGACCGGGTGATCCGGATGCTGCTGCTGCACGATCTGGTGGAGATCGACGCCGGAGATGCACCGATCTTCGGCAGCCACGACGCGAGCACGACCGCGGCCGACGAGGAAGCCGCCGCGCGTCGGATCTTCGGCCTCTTGCCCGACGATCAGGCCGCCGAGTTGCGCATGCTCTGGGAGGAGTTCGAGGCCGCGGAGAGCGCCGATGCGCGCTTCGCAAAGGCGCTCGACCGCTTCCAGCCCCCGAACCAGAACCTCGCCTCCGATGGCGGATCCTGGCGCGATTATGGCGTCACGGTCGAGACCTTCGAGGCCCGGATCGGCCCGCCCATCGCGCGGGGCGCACCGACCCTCTGGGACTGGCTGCTGCCGCGCGTCCGCGCCTTCCTCTCACGCCTCTGAGCCGGTCAGGCCGGTTCCTTAAGTTCCCGGACCACACGCCCGTAACCGCCCTCGTCGAGGAAGCGGCGCTCCTCCGCCGTGGTCGCCCGGCCGAGCTCCTCGTTGCGATGCGGGAATCGACCGAAGCGGCGGATGACGTCCCGGTGCGCCTTGGCGTGGAGAAGGTTCTCCGCGCCGGTCTCGGGCATCCGCTCCTTGATGAGGCGCACGCCGCGGTCCTGATTGCAAAGGTTCTCGGAATGCATGAGCGGCAGGTAGAAGAACTGCCGTGCCGGCTCGTCGATCCTGAAATCCCATCCCTTGTGCACCGACTGCTTGGCGGCGGCGAGCGCGACCGCGTCGGCGGAATAGGCGCGGCCCTCGCCGCGGAACATGTTGCGCGAGAACTGGTCGAGCAGGACTATATAGGCGAGCGCGCCGGAGGCATGGGTCAGCCACAGGGCATGGCCCCCCTCCATCGCCTCGGACCAGAGACCCGAGAACCGCGCGGTGATCGCGTCGTCGATCTCCGCGTCCTGCTTGTACCACCCCTCGGGCCCGACCTCGTCGAGCCAGAACGACAGAATGTCTTGCGGGCCTGCCATTGGTGCACCTATCTAATTCACAAATATCAATGCTAGGACGTTACTGCTTTCGCGGCGAATTGAGACAGTCACAATTCATGTCAGTTTCCGACAGGATCGCCACCCGAGTTCCGTTCACGTCGTCCGGTCCTCATCCGCGTCCGCCGCTTCGAGCGCGGCCTCCTGGGCGTATTCCATCGCGACCACCGTGCCCGTCGGCGCGTAGTAGGTGTAGCTTCCCGTCTCGTCCACCGAAGGAGCGGCGCGGCGCGTCATCCGGTAGAGCGCGTAGCCCGTGAGCGCGAGCATCGGCACCGCGATCAGGATGAAGTATCCGCGCGGCCCGATCGCCTGCATCAGGTAGCCCGTCACAAGCGGGCCGATGATGGCGCCGATGCCGTTGACGAACATCAGCCCGGCCGAGCCGCTCGCCATGTCCTCGGGCGCGAGGAAGTCGTTGGTATAGGCGATGAGCAGCGAATAGAGCGGATTGGCCGAGCCCCCGGTGATCGCTGCCACCACGACGAGCACGGTGAAGCTGTCGGTGAAGAGCAACCCGCCGATGCCGGCGGTCCCGCCCGCGGCGGCGACGATGGCGATGAGCACGCGGCGGTCCATGCGGTCCGACAGCCAGCCGAGTGGGTATTGGCAGATCAGCGCGCCCACGTAGAAGGCCGCAACGAAGATCGAGGTCTGCTGCAGCGTCATCCCCGCGATCGAGGCAAAGACCGCCGACATGCCGAATTGCAGCGCGAAGACCGCCCCCATGAGGCTCATGCCGACGAAGCCGAGCGGCGTCGTGTGGAAGAGCGACCAGAGGTTCATCGGCTTCGTCGTCTCGAAGGCCGGGGTCGGCGATATCGCGAGCAGGATCGGCGCGAAGGAGATCGAGACCAGCACCGAGGGGATGATGAACAAGAGATACCCCGACGGGTCGGGCACCAGAAGCAGCGCCTGGGCCGCGATGATGCCCAGCATCTGGGTGATCATGTAGAGCGAGATCGCCTGACCCCGCCGTTCGTTCGTGACCGAATTGTTGATCCAGCTCTCCGAGGTCACGTAGACGCCGCAGAAGGCGAAGCCGAGAAGCACCCGCATCGCGATCCAGACCGCCGGATGTTCGATCGTCGGGAACATGATCAGCGCGGCCGAGATCATCGAGCCGAGCGCGGCGAAGACGCGCACGTGTCCCACCCGGCGGATCATGGTCGGCGTCATTCGCGAGGCGATCATGAAGCCGAGGAAATAGGCCGAAATGATCACCGACATCACGAAGGGCGAGAAGCCCGCCGCATTGCCGCGGATCCCCATAAGCGAGCCTTGCAGGCCGTTCCCGAGCAGCAGCAGGAGGACGCCGAAGAAGAGCGGCCAGGAGCCGGCGAGCACGTTGATCATGACCGGGGGCCTTTGACTGATAACCGAGTCGTCTCGGCGCCTTCGCTATAGCGCCCGCGAGGCTCCGTCCATCATCCTCCGCGGCTCATCCGGGGATGAGCAGCGAGGCGTCGCCGTAGGAGAAGAACCGGTACCGCTCGGACACAGCGTGAGCGTAGATCGCCAGCATCCGCTCGCGCCCCATCAGCGCCGAGACAAGCATCAGCAGGGTCGATTTCGGCAGGTGGAAATTGGTCATGAGCGCGTCCGCGGCGTGGAAGCGAAAGCCGGGATAGATGAAGATGTCGGTCTCGCCCTGCCAGGCCCGCACCTCGCCGGTCTCGCGCGCGGCGGTCTCAAGGAGCCGGAGCGCGGTCGTCCCGACGGGGATGATCCGGCCGCCCTTCGCCCGGGTCTCGGCGATCTCCGCCGCGGCCGCGTCGGACACCTCGCCCCATTCGGCGTGCATCCTGTGTGTGGTCACGTCCTCGACCTTGACCGGCAGGAACGTGCCTGCGCCGACATGCAGCGTGACGTGGCTGAAGGCGATGCCGCGCTTCGCGAGATCGCCAAGGAGCGCGTCGTCGAAATGCAGCGAGGCGGTCGGCGCGGCGACGGCGCCGGGCTTCTCGGCCCAGATCGTCTGGTAATCCTCTCGGTCGCGGTCGTCGGCGGGCCGGCGTCCGGCGATATAGGGCGGCAGCGGCATGGCCCCCGCCTCCGCAAGCGCTGCATCGAAATCCTCGCCCGCGAGGTTGAAGCGCAGCCGCCCCTGCCCCTCGTCCTTGGCCACGAGCTCGGCCGAAAGCGCGTCCGAGAAGCGGATCGTCTCGCCCTCGCGCACCTTCTTGAGGGGCTTCACCAGCGCCGTCCAGGTGCCGTCCGCCCCGGGCTCGAGCAGCGTGACCTCGATCCGCGCCTGCACCTCTCCCTCGGCGGAGAGGCGGGTGCGCGCGCCGGAGAGGCGCGCCGGGATCACGCGGGTGTCGTTGAGCACGAGCCGGTCGCCCGGGCGCAGCCATTGCCCGAGATCCGAAACGACGGCATCGGTGATCCGATCGCCCTCGGCCACCAGAAGGCGCGCCGAGGAGCGGGGCCGCGCGGGCCGCGTCGCGATCAGCTCTTCGGGCAGGTCGAAGTCGAAATCGTCGAGGCGCATGCGGTCCTACCGGGTTGTCGGGGGCGGGCGGCGAAAGATCTCGCGGAACATGCCCGGCGTGAACACCGAAAGCGGATTGACCGCAACCCGGGGCGCGTCCGCAGTGCCCTCGATGTTGAAATTGAAGCCGAGCAGACCCTCGCCCCGCCGGGTGAAGATCGCGCCGATGGAATTGAGCACGTAGACCGGCGACAGGACGCCCTGAAGATCGAGGACTCCCGAGGCGAGGTCGACATAGCCGTCGAGCGACACGCCCATCGAGGGGCCGACCGCGCTCGACCGGGTCAGCACCACGCGGGACGGCTCGAGCCGGAACTGGGCCTGGACGTCTTGGAAATAGATCCCCGGCCCCTCGAGCTGGTCGATGATGCCGACGACCGAGATCGCATCGAGCAGCGCGCCGATGGCCGGCGCATCCCGGAGCCGCGCATCGGTCACCGTCACTGCGCCATCATAGGTCCCCGGCGTGCCGGTGGGATTGAGGTTCAGCACCATCCGCCCGCCCGCGACCGTCTTGAGGATGCCGGTCGATTCGAGCACGTTTCCCGCATCCTCCGAGGACAGGCGCAGCGCGGTGCCGCCGCCCTGGGGCAGGAGTTGCCCCTGCACCTCGGCGCTGGTGCCCTGCATGCGCGCGGCGAAATTCCCTGCGAGGCCGCCATTCCGGGCACTGAAATTGCCGTTCAGGTCCAGAAGCTGGATGCCTTCCGAAATCGTCAGCCGGTCGAGCGAGACGTCGAGTGGAACGTCCGCTCCGCCCCCGGATCCCGATCCGCCGCCGCCGAAATCGGCTCCGCGCAGATCGAGACTGCCGCCTCCGACCTGGACGGCAGGGGCCGCGCCGCCGCGGCCGACGAGCGTCACCGGCGCATCGAGCCAGTCGCCGATCCGCACCCGGTCGAACGTCACCGCCTCGAGCCCGCCATCCCCACGGAGCGCGACGCGACCCGACGCGCTGAGCCCGCCCGCGTCGACGCGCAGCGTATCGATCCGCGCGGGATCGGACAGAACCCCGGCGATCTCGAGCTCTCCCTGCCCGGCCCGCGGAAGCTGCCAGCCGATCTGCGGAACCGCGAGGCCGATCCCGCCGAGCGACGAGGTGAGGCGGAAGCGGGGCGGCGCGCCGGAGGGCAGATCGACCGTGACCTGCGCCGGACCTCCACCCGACAGGAGGCCCGAGGGCAGTCCCACGCCGAAGGCGTCGGCCGCCTCGGGGCTGAGCCGCGCGGTGCCCGAGACCCGGCCGTCACCCGATCCCGGCCCGATCGGCTGCGTCCAGCTGCCGTCGAACGGCACGCCCGAGAGCGTCGCCGCGCCCGAGAGGCGGACCTGCTCCGGCGTGACCGAGAGATCGAGGGCCTCGGCCGCAAGCCGGCGCCCGGGAACCACGACCTTGCTCTCGACGTCCCGCGCGATCCCCTCGAAGCGGAAATCGAGATCCGCGTAGTCGATGCCCTCCTCGAGGGGACGGACCAGCGATCCGGTCACCTCGACCGTGCCTGCGGCGAGATCCACCGGCTGCCCCGCCTTGTCGAGGATCGAGAGCGGCGGCAGGTTCAGGACGGAAAGCGCCGCGGTCACGGGTCCCGATGCAGCCAGCCGCAGATCGCCGGTGGCCGGCTGCTGCCGGGTGTCGGGGATGACGAATTCCGACCCGGCGAGATCGATCTCGCCGCCTTCGGGCGCGGTCAGATACCCTTCGGCGAGGCTGACGGCGATCCGGTCGTTTGCGATGACGAGCCGCCCCGCGCCCCCCTCGGCCGGGGGGAGATCGTCGGAGAAGCGGACCTTGGCCCCGTCGAAACCGAGATCGAGGAAAAGCTCCGGCCCCGCGCCCGGCGCCCGTCGGAGCGAAAAGACCACGTCGCGGGCCCGTCCCTCGATCACCCGGCTGACCACCCAGTCGCGTGTCCCGGGAGCGATCGCGGGAGGCCAGTGCCTCTCGACAGTCTCCGGCGCAACCTCTTCGGCGGAGGCGTCCACGGCGAAGGACCAGCCTTCGGGACCTGCGTCGATATGGCCGCTCGCGCGAAGCGTCTTGTCGGGATCCGCGATGCGCAGCCGCCCGATATCGAGGCGGAAGGGATCGAGCTTCAGCCGAAGGTCCATCTCGGCGCGGGCGATCTGCAGGGGAGCGACGAAGGCGCCAGCGGGATTGGTATCGATGTCGCCGGCGATGAACTGACCGACGATCTCGGCCCGGTCTCCGCCCAGGACCTGCGCACGTCCCGAGGCGCTGCCACGACCCGCCTCGCTCTCGACCGAGATGTCCGAGAAGTCGATGACGCCCGTCTCGGGCAGGTAGGAGAAGTATGTCTGGGCGCGGGTGAACCGGATGGGTTCGGCAGCGTCGGTCGGTTGCAGGACGCCCGGCCCGATCCTGAGCGTCGCGTCGAGCCCGCCGAGGCCACCGCCGTCGTCGAGCCAGCCGCGGAACGAGCCGGAGATCGGCGCCCGCAGCACATCGAGCCAGGCGAGCGCGGGGCTCTGGGTGGCGATGTCGCGTGCCGAGAGGTCCCCGAGCGACATCCCGAACGACAGATCCGTCTCGCCGATTGCGCTCTCGGCGCTGACCTCGAGCGTCGCGGCCCGGTCGCCGGCACCGAGGAGCGCGGCGCTGCCCGACAGGCGCAGCGTCCCCTCCTCCCGCCGCACGACGATGCGCCCGCCATCCGCGCGCCATGTCCGGTTCGCCCGCGCGTCGGCATAGCGCACATTGAGATTGTCGAGCGTGACCTCGTCGAGCCCGGCGAGTCGCGGATCCTCGAGCGCGGCGTCGACCGCCGCGACCGCATCGGGCACCGACGGGGGCGTTCCGCCCGAGACCCCGAGCCCGATCCCGATGCGACCGTCCGCGCCGCGCCGGATGCTCAGGAAACCACCCGAGGCCCGTGCCTCGCGCAACGCGACCCGCCCCTCGAAAAGCGGCGCCAGGGCCGCGGCGATCTCGATCTCGGCAAGCGCCGCGATCTCTGTCCCGTCCACGGCCACGAGCGACGCGTCGTCGAGCCCGACATGGACGAGCCCGTCATGCCCGATCCGCAGGTTGAGGTCGCCGAAACCGATACGTGCGCCGGGAACGAGATCGGCGATCCGCGTCTCGATGCGGTCGCTGAGCCAGTCCGGCGCGACGAGCGGCCGGCCGACGATCGCACCGATGCCGACAGCGACGAGCATCGCGACGAGGACGAGACTGCCCGCCAGCCATATCGGCCAGCGCCGTCGTCTCTGCCCTTTCGCCGTTGTCACTGGATGCCCGGCCTTCCCGACTTATGCTTGCCTCGCGCGTTATATGGCGCGCATCTGCCCGGAAGGCCAACATCCCGCGTCTGCCATGCGCGGGCCACAGCCGATGAGACACCAGGAGGTTCCGACATGCTCGACACGACCGATCCCGCCCCCGATTTCACCCTGCCCGCCACCGGCGGCGGGACAGTGACCCTTTCAGAGCTCCGCCCGGCGCCCGTCGTGCTGTTCTTCTATCCGCGCGACGACACTTCGGGCTGCACCAAGGAGAACGAGGATTTCACCGCCCTCCTGCACGACTTCGAAGCCGCCGGCGCACAGGTGTTCGGCATCTCGAAGGACAGCATCGCAAGCCACGAGAAGTTCATGACCAAGAAGAGCCTGACCGTGCGGCTGCTCTCGGACGAGGAGGGCGATGTCTGCGAGCGCTACGGCGTCTGGAAGGAGAAGAAGATGTACGGCAAGACATTCATGGGCATCGAGCGGTCGACGTTCCTGATCGGCGGCGACGGGCAAATCCTCCGGGTCTGGCCGAAGGTGAAGGTTCCGGGCCACGCCCAGGACGTCCTCGAGGCGGTACAGGCGCTCTGAGCGAGTACGGGCGCCGGGGTCCTCCCGCCGGCGCCCGGTTCCAAAGATCAGGGCCGCTCCAGCATCCCCGCGCACGACGTCCGGCAGCGGGCGATGCCTGGGTCGTGGGCATACGGACCGGGCGCGTTGCGACGATGTGGGCCCGATGCCACACCCCGTCGCCTGCGTCCGGCGGTAGCCCATGCACGCCTTGAAGCCGACCCGCATAGGGACGAGACCTGCAATGGCGAGACCCGGTCCCCCGCGCCTCATGGCCCCCGCGCGACCGTTCCGTCGCCGCCGCAAATCTGACCCAGCGTCAGCATAGTCGTTGATTTATCGGCGGATTTTTGCCGGTCTGGCGCGGTTTCCCGCTCGTGCAGGATGGTTCCCCCTCAAATCGTTGCAACGCATTTCCGGCACGCGTAATGGCTTTGACCAAGGTGCCGGGTGTCAGTTGAACCGAGTACCACATGTTGAGACGGGACAGGGGACGACCAGGTGAGAACGCGCCTAGCGATCAAGACACACGCGCTCCTAGAGCGCTATCTTCCAGAACGCCGCCTCTTCCTGAGATCAGATAGCGATACCCGCTTCATCCGGCTGAAGCCCGAGACGCAGGCGATCGCCCTCGCCGGTTCCACCGCCATCATCACCTGGTCGATCGTCACCACCGCGATCCTCCTGATGGATTCGATCGGTGCGGGATCCTACCGCGAACAGGCGATCCGCGATCAGGTCACCTACCGCCAGCGCCTCAACGACGTGGCCGCCGAGCGCGACGCCCGGGCCGCCGAGGCCCTTGCCGCGCAGGAGCGCTTCAACTCCGCGCTCGCGCAGGTCTCGGCGATGCAGTCGCAGCTCCTCAAGTCGGAGGCGCGGCGTCAGGAGCTCGCCACCGGCCTCGACGTCGTGCAGGCGACGCTCGGCGACGTGATGAAGCAGCGCGAGGGCTACCGCGAACAATATGCGGCCCTGCGTCAGAGCCTCGAGGACGGCGGCACCGCAATTGCCGGCGCCGGAGACGACGGCACGATGGACTTCCTGGCCTCCGCCCTCGCCAAGACGGCGGAAGAGCGCGACAAGGTCGTCGCCGACGCCGAGGACGCGATCCTGCGCGCCGACGAGATGGCGACCGAGATCCGGCTGATGGAAGAGAAGAACGACATGATCTTCCGCCAGCTCGAGGACGCCATGAAGGTCTCCGTCGAGCCGCTCGACAAGATGTTCGAGAATGCCGGCATGGATCCCGACCGCATCATCAACGAGGTGCGCCGCGGCTATTCCGGACAGGGCGGACCGCTCACGCCGCTGTCCTTCTCGACCCGCGGCGAGGAGCTCGGCCCCGACGCGAGCCGCGCGAACGACATCCTCGGCCAGATGGACCGGCTCAACATGTACCGGATCGCGGCCCAGAAGGTGCCCTTCGCCTCGCCGCTCAAGGATGCCTTCCGCTTCACCTCGGGCTTCGGCCGCCGCTGGGGCCGGATGCACGAAGGCACCGACTTCGCGGCGCCGCACGGTACCCCGATCTACTCGACAGCCGATGGCGTGGTCACCTTTGCCGGCTGGATGTCGGGCTACGGGCGGCTGGTGAAGATCCGGCACGAATTCGGGATCGAGACCCGATACGCACACAACTCGAAGCTGCATGTCGAGGTTGGGCAAAAGGTCTCGCGCGGTCAGAAGATCAGTGATATGGGAAACACCGGACGATCCACCGGCACGCACCTCCACTACGAGGTTCGCGTCGGCGGCAAGGCGGTGAATCCCATGACTTATCTCAAGGCTGCGAAAGATGTTTTCTAAGAGCAAAATCAACGATCCGGCTCCCAAGACGGACGATCAGACGCCGGCAGCCCAAGACAATGCGACCACACCGCGGCAGTCTTCGGACTTCAAGCCGCAGGCTCCCAAGGCGAAGCCTCCGGCCTCCGTCCTGTCCAACGATCTGCACATCACCGGCAACGTGAAGACGACCGGCGACATCCAGATCGAGGGAACCGTCGAAGGCGATATCCGCGCGCATCTGCTGACAGTCGGAGAGAGCGCCACGATCAAGGGCGAATGCATCGCCGACGACGTCGTCGTGAACGGCCGGATCGTCGGCCGGGTGCGTGGCCTCAAGGTCCGTCTCACCGCCACCGCGCGGGTCGAGGGCGACATCATCCACAAGACCATCGCGATCGAGAGCGGCGCGCATTTCGAAGGCTCCGTGCAGCGTCAGGACGATCCCTTGTCGCAGCGCGGCAAGAGCGGTGCACCGGCCCCCTCCTCGAGCCAGACCACCTCGACCACGCCGCAGCAGCCGGCCGCAGCCGCGAAGGCGGAGCAGCAGCCGAGCTGACATAGGATCGCGGCCCGGCGCATGCCGGGCACGCCTATCGCGGGATCTGACAGCGCGGGAAAACAGCCATTGCGCCGGTCGGGACGTCCGAGGCGCAATGCTCACGTCCGCCAATCTCCAGACGGTCAGCCCCCATGGCGGTGCCGCTGTCCGGTCGCTGACCACATCTCATCACTTCGATCGACCCGGGCTCTCGCCAAGCCTTACTGCTCGAGTTCGGCGTCCCAGTAGAGGAAATCGAGCCAGCTGTGGTGCAGATGGTTCGGTGGAAATTTCCGTCCCATGTTGCGCAGCTCCTCCGCCCCGGGCTGTCGCGGCGGCCTGCGCAGCGAGAGGCCCGAGCGCCGCAGGCTCTTCGAGCCCTTGCGCAGGTTGCACGGCGCGCAGGCGGCGACGACGTTCTCCCAGCTGGTGATCCCACCCGAGGCGCGCGGCACGACGTGGTCGAAGGTCAGCTCGCCGGTCGATCCGCAATACTGGCAGCGGAATTCGTCCCTCAGAAAAAGATTGAAGCGCGTGAAGGCCACGCGCTTCTGGGGTTTGACGTAATCTTTCAGCACCACGACGCTTGGTATCCTGAGCGTCATCGAGGGACTTCTCACCACCTCGTCGTATTCGGCGATGATGTCGACCCGGTCGAGGAACGAGGCCTTCACCGCTTCCTGCCATGGCCAGAGCGAGAGCGGGTAGTACGAGAGCGGCCTGTAATCCGCATTGAGCACGAGCGCCGGATGATGCTTGAGCGCACCCGGTTCCCGCACGAAATGTGTCCTGAAGTCACCGTCCATCTTCGACTCGGTCCTCGCCCTGCCTGCCCGTCTTCCGGCCCGCCAGGACGGGGAACCCGCCCCAGCCTCTCGATAACTATATATCGCGATCCGATTCCCACAAGTCCCGCAATATGCGGTGTCGCCCGATCGGATATCGGGTGACTGCAACATGTGCATGACAGGCTGGATAAGGCGAGGCGACGATGCGTCGCGACCACATTTCCGGTGCGAGGGCTGCGGAGGCCGGGCTACCGGCCCCCACTGTTGCCGAGGATGGAACGACGGGGGCGGCGCCTCAGAACCCCGCCTTGTCGCGCAGGAACGCGAGCGCGACCGACAGGCCGTCGGGTGCGATACCGTGGCCCGTACCCTTCATCACGTGGGCGTAGACGTCCTGCCAGCCTGCGGTCTGCAGCGCCTCGGCGGCTTCCTGCATCGAATGCGGCGGGACGACGTCGTCCTGATCTCCATGGACCAGCAGGACGGGCGGGCGGCTGATCGCCTCGTCGGCGAGAAGTTCGGGCTGAAGCACCCGGCCGGAAAAGGCGACGATCCCGGCCACCGGATCCTCGCGGCGGGGCGCGACATGAAGCGCCATCATCGTCCCTTGCGAGAACCCGACGAGCGCCACCTGCTCGGGCATCAGATCCTCGTCGACCATCAGCGCGTCGAGGAAGGCGTCGAGGTCCTTCGCCGCGGCATGCATGCCGGTTTCCGCCTCTTCCTGGCTCGATCCGTCGATCCAGGGGATCGGAAACCATTGCAGGCCCATCGGATTGACGGCGCAGGCCTCGGGTGCGTCGGGCGCCACGAAGAGCGTGTCGGGCAGGTGCTCGCCGAGCGGGTCGGCGAGACCGAGAAGATCGGCGCCGTTCGCCCCGTAGCCGTGGAGGAACACCACGGCCGAGCGGGTGTCGCCGGAGACGGGCGGCCGCCGGCCGGCTTGCAATACGCGGGTCATGCGATGCCTTCCCTGTTCTTTGCGACGTGGTAGTAGGCCCAGAGAGCGCGCGCCGCAACCGATCTCCATGGCGACCAGGCCTCGGCCATCTCGCGGAGCGCCCGCTCCTTCGGTCTCTCGGGCAGGTCGAAGAGCACCCGCGCGCCCTCCTGCAGCGCGAGATCCCCGGGGGCGAAGACGTCGGCCCGCCCGAGGCTGAACATCGCGAAGATCTCGGCCGTCCAGACACCGATCCCCTTCACCTCGGTCAGCGTCCGCACGACCTCCGGTGTCGGCGCGGTGCGCAGCGCGTCGAAATCGATGCCCGCCCCGGCCAGGGCCTTGGCGTAGCGGGCCTTCTGACGGGAGAGGCCGAGGGAGCGCAAATGGTCCTCGTCGACATGCGCGATCGCCGCCTGCGAGGTCATGCCCGCGTCCTCGAGCCTGGCCCGGATCGCTCGTGCCGACGCGACCGAGACCTGCTGGCTGACGATGGCGCTCAGGAGCTGGCCGAACCCGTCGGGATTGCGCCTCAGCGGCAGCGGCCCCGTCCGGGCAAGTGCCTCGGCAAAGCGCGGCTCGGCCCGTGCGAGCCATTCCGCGCCTTCGGCGACGCAGGCGTCGCTCAGGATGATGCGGCCGACGGGATCGTCCGGCTCAGCCATTGCAAGGCCTCCTCTGCTGTGGTGACGCAAGGCCCGTCGGGCCAGGCGGGGCGGTCGATCAGCGCGACGCGCAAGCCGAGGCGGTGCGCCGCATCGAGCTTCGGGCGCGCACCCGGCCCGCCCGCGTCGCGCAGGACGAGCCAATCGATGCCGAGGCGCCGGAAGAGGCGCATCTCTTCCCGCACCGTGAAGGGCGGCGTTCCGGCAACCGCGATCACTCCGGGGATCGGTTCCGGCGGTCCCGAAATCCGGCGCAGGAAGACCCGCGCGTTCAATCTGCGCAATGCTGCGAGATCGTCGCGCCCGGTCGCGGCGAAGATCCTCGCCCCCGCCGGAATGAGGCGGGGAAGCTGCTCCGCCGACCGCGCCCGGTGCCAGCGGGCACCGCGCGGCGCTCTCCAGCCCGGACGGCGCAGGAAGACGCGCGGCACCCCCTGCTCATCGGCCGCCGCGGCGGCGGCGCGGGCACTTTCCGCACCGAAGGGATGCGGGGCGATGATCAGGCCGAAGACGCCGGTACGGGCCAGCCAATCGGCCGAGATGTCCGCCGTCTCGAAGCTCCCCGGCACGCCGGGAGGCCGCCGCTCGCCCGGCGGCAGCAGCAGGACGGCCCCGGGGATCCGCCGCGCCAGCTCGAGCGCTTCGGCCGTGCCGCCGAAGATGGCGGGCGGGGCATTTGCAAGATCCCTCATGGCCCGGTCATATCGCCCCGACCGTGACTTGCCCAGTGCCGCCAGCCTCTTGCGGAGGCCCCCGCCGCGGCCTAGCAAGTTAGGCATGACGACGACCGTTCAGACCCGCGCACGGCGCAACGTGATGGTGCTGGTGCTCGCGCAGGCGGTGCTCGGCGCGCAGATGCCGATCATCTTCACGCTCGGCGGGCTCGCCGGCCAATCGCTCAGCCCGAACCCGTGTTTCGCAACGCTTCCGATCTCGCTGATCGTGCTCGGCTCCATGCTGTCGGCGCCGGTCCTGTCGGGCTTCATGCAGCGGGCGGGACGGCGCGCGGGCTTCTTCGTAGGTGCCGGTGCGGGTGCCCTCGGCGGCGCCGTCTCCGCCTGGGGCCTCTGGGAGCAATCCTTCGGCCTCTTCCTTCTCGGCAGCCTCCTGACGGGCACCTACATGTCCGCGCAGAACTTCTACCGCTTCGCGGCGGCCGACACGGCGGAGGAGAGCTTCCGTCCCAAGGCGATCTCCTACGTGCTCGCCGGCGGGCTCGCGGCGGCGCTGATCGGCCCGCAGCTGGTCAAGGTCACCTCCGACGCCTTCGTGATTCCGTTCCTCGGAGCCTATGCGGCTGTGATCGTCCTGAACCTCGCAGGTGCGGTCCTCTTCCTCTTCCTCGACATCCCGCGACCGCCGCGGCCCGAGCCCGGCGCATCGCGCGGCCGAACGGTGGCCGAGCTGCTCGCCACACCGCGCATCGCGGTCGCGATCATCTGCGCGACGGTCACCTACGCGCTCATGAACCTCATGATGACCTCGACGCCGCTTGCCGTGGTCGGCTGCGGCTTTGCCCAGAACACCGCCGCCGACGTGGTGAGCGCGCATGTGCTCGCCATGTTCGCGCCGTCCTTCTTCACCGGCCACCTGATCGCCCGCTTCGGAGCGGAACGGATCGTCGCCGCCGGCCTTGTCCTTCTCGCCGCGGCGGGGGCGACCGGGCTCGCGGGCGTCGAGCTCACGAACTTCTTCGGGGCGCTGGTGCTGCTGGGGCTCGGCTGGAATTTCGGCTTCATCGGCGCGACCTCCATGCTGGCCTCCGCCCACGGCCCCGAAGAGCGCGGCCGCGTGCAGGGCCTCAACGACCTCATCGTCTTCGGCGGCGTCACGGTGGCGTCGCTCGCCTCGGGCGGCCTCATGAACTGCTCGGGCGGGACGGCTCAGGAAGGCTGGTCGAGCGTCAATCTCGCGATGGCCCCGTTCGTCTTCCTCGCCGGCGCGGCGCTCATTTGGCTGGTGCTGCGCCCTGCTGCCCGCCCGGCCGCATAAGCGCTCAGGCGACCCGGCCGATCCCGGCGGCCCGCAGCGCGAGGCTCACCCGCTTGCCCACCTCGGACCCGCCGATCCGCCCCTCCATCACCGAAGCGGGATCACCCGCAGCCGCCTTCAGCACCGCGCCTGCGCGCCACGCGCAGAGCTCTGCAAGCCGCTGCGGCTTCGAGGGCGCCTCGTCCAGATCCGCGCGGTCGTCCTGCCAGCGGGCAACGAGTGCGCCGACCGCCGCCGCCTCCATGCGCGGGAAAGGCCGCCGGCCCCGGCGCTGCAGCTCCGCCGCGCCGAGGCACCAGTTCGCCCGGGCAAGCCGAAGACCCACCGCGCGAGCCCGCGCCTCCTGTCTTGACCCGAGCGCTCGCGCGGCGCCCCAGAGAAGCGCGCCCCCGGTATCCGCGAGATAGCCGTCGAGCGCTGCCTCGTCCGCCACATCCTCGCGGGCCGCGTCCGCCCGCCGCGCCTCCACCGCGGCAGCAAGCACTCGCGCGCCTTCGGCATCAAGAACATGCGCAAGCGGCGTCACCACCTCGTGCCGCCGCACGACGCCGCCGCCCTCGATCTCGGCAAGTGCGTCTGCCCACCATTGCAGCCGCATCTCGGCGATGAGCGGCTCTTCGGTCACCCAGGGCGCGCGGCTGATCTCGACATTGAAGGCATAGAGCGGAAAGAGCGTGACCCGCGCCGCGACCGGCGCCGCCATCGCGGCCCGGAAGCGGTCCGGATCGCCACGTTCGACGAGCTCCGCGCAGGCGTTGAGGTCCTGATCGAAATCCATGACCGGCACCTAGGCAACCGGCGGCCCAGAGGAAAGACCCGCGCCCCCTTCTTCTTGGCGAAAATACTCCGGGAGCGCGAGGGCAGAGCCCTCGCCGCCGACGGCGACCTACTCCGCGGCTTTCGCCGCGCTGCCGACGTCGCGCGCCAGCTTCCAGCGAACCGCGTCGAGCAGCGCCTCGAAGCTCGCATCCACGATGTTCGGCGACACGCCCACCGTGGACCAACGCCGCCCCTGCCCGTCCGCGCTGTCGATGATGACGCGGGTGACCGCCTCGGTCCCCCCTTGGGTGATCCGAACCTTGAAGTCGACGAGGCGCATGTCCTCGATGATCTCCTGGTAGGGTCCGAGATCCTTGGCGAGCGCCTTCGAGAGCGCGTTCACGGGACCGCGATCCGATCCGGTCTCGTCCATCGATTCCGACACCGAGAGCTTCTTCTCGCCGTCCACCTTCACGACGACCACCGCTTCCGACAAGGTCACCATCTTGTCGTACTTGTTCTTCCGCCGCTCCACCGTCACCCGGTAGCGCTTGACCTCGAAGAAATCCGCGGCCCGGCCCAGCTCCTCTCGCGCCAGGATCTCGAACGAGGCCTGCGCGGTGTCGTAGGCATATCCCTCGTTCTCGCGCTCCTTCACCCGCTCGAGGATGCGCGCCAGAGCCGGATCCCCGGGTGCGACCTCGATCCCCGCCTCCATCAGGCGACGGCGCAGATTCGACTGCCCCGCCTGGTTCGACATCGGGATGAACCGCTGGTTGCCGACGAGGCTCGGCTCGACGTGCTCGTAGGTCGAAGGGTCCTTCAGGATCGCGCTCGCATGCAGTCCCGCCTTGTGGGCGAAGGCCGACGCGCCCACGTAAGGGAGCTGCTTCAGCGGCACGCGGTTCAGGACATCGTCGAGCATCCGGCTCACCTGCGTGACCCGCGAGAGCGCGTCGGCGCTGACCCCGGTCTCGTAGGCGCTCGCATAGGGTTCCTTGAGCAGTAGGGTCGGCAGAAGCGAGATGAGGTTGGCGTTGCCGCAGCGCTCGCCGAGGCCGTTGAGCGTGCCCTGGATCTGCCGCGCGCCCGCCTCGACCGCGGCGAGCGATCCCGCGACCGCCGTTTCCGTGTCGTTGTGGGTGTGGATGCCGAGCCGCTCGCCCGGGATGCCCGCGGCGATCACCTCGCGGATGACCTGCGCGATCCGGTCCGGAAGCGTGCCGCCATTGGTGTCGCAGAGCACGATCCAGCGCGCGCCCGCGTCTCGCGCCGCGACCAGGCATTCGAGGGCGTAGTCCGGGTTCGCGGCATAACCGTCGAAGAAGTGCTCCGCGTCGAAAAGCGCCTCGCGCCCCTGCGCGACGCAATGGGCCACCGAAGCCGAGATGTTCTCGACATTCTCCTCGAGCCCGATGCCGAGCGCGGCTGTCACGTGGAAATCGTGGGTCTTGCCGACGAGGCAGACCGCCGGCGTCCGAGCGTTCAACACGCCCGCAAGCACGTCGTCGTTCTCCGCCGACCGTCCTGCCCGCTTGGTCATGCCGAAGGCGGTCATGGTGGCGCGGGTCGGCTTCGCCTCCTCGAAGAAGGCGCTGTCGGTCGGGTTCGCGCCCGGCCAGCCGCCCTCGATATAGTCGAGCCCGAGATCGTCGAGCGCCGCGGCGATCTTCTGCTTCTCGGCCACCGAGAACTGCACGCCCTGCGTCTGCTGCCCGTCGCGCAGCGTGGTGTCGTAGAGATAGAGCCGTTCGGCCATCACGCCTCCTCCAGCCGGCTCGCGTCGAAATCGGGTCCGGGCAGGAGCTCGACGCCGGCCTTCAACATCCGCACCTCGACGCCCGCGTCCTTGAGCACGCCCTTGAGCCGGTCGACCTCGGAGAAGTCCTTGCTCTCCATCGCCTGCGCGCGGGCCGAGGCGAGGCGGTCCTCCCAGCGCGACAGATCCGCGCCCGGTGCCGAGGCCCAGTCCGGGACCGCGCCGCTCATGAGGCCGAGGAATTTCATCGACGCCCGCAGCGCCGGTCCGTCCTCGGCGGCCGCCAGCTGGTGGAGCACCGAGATCGCGCCGGCAGTGTTGAGATCGTCCGTCAGCGCCGCGACCACGTCCGCATGGGGGCCTTCGCCATCCGGTGCGTCCGCCACCAGCGCGTACCATTTGCGGAGCGCCGCCTCGGCCTCGCGCCGCTTCTGCGCGGTCCAGTCCATCGGCTTGCGATAATGCGCGGACATGAGAACCATCCGCACCACCTCGCCCGGGATGCCTTCGTCCAGCAGGTCGCGCACGGTGAAGAAGTTGCCGAGGGATTTCGACATCTTCTTGCCCTCGACCTGCAGCATCTCGTTGTGCAGCCAGACCTTAGCGAAACCGCCCTCCGGATGCGCGCAGCACGATTGCGCCAGCTCGTTCTCGTGGTGCGGAAACATCAGATCGTTGCCGCCGCCGTGGATGTCGAATGTCTCACCCAAGAGTGCATCCGCCATCGCCGAGCATTCGATATGCCAGCCGGGTCGCCCGCGGCCCCAAGGCGAGTCCCACCCGGGGAGCCCCTCGCCCGAGGGCTTCCAGAGCACGAAATCCATCGGGTTGCGCTTGTAGGGCGCCACCTCGACCCGCGCGCCCGCGATCATGTCGTCGACCGAGCGGCCCGACAAAGCGCCGTAGGCCTCGAAGCTCTCGACCGCGAAGAGGACGTGCCCCTCGGCCTCGTAGGCATGCCCGTCCGCGATCAGCTTTTCGATCATCGCGACCATCTCGCCGATATAGCGCGTGGCGCGCGGGGCATGGGTCGGCTCGAGCGCGCCGAGCGCGCCCATGTCCTCGAGGAACCAGCCGATCGTCTCCTCGGTGATCTCGCCGATGTCGCGCCCCGTGGCCTCGGCCCGCGCGTTGATCTTGTCGTCGACGTCGGTGAAGTTGCGCACATAGGTCACGTGGTCCGCGCCGTAGACGTGCCGCAGCAGCCGGAAGAGCACGTCGAAGACCACGACCGGGCGTGCGTTACCAAGATGGGCGCGGTCGTAGACGGTCGGGCCGCAGACATACATGCGCACGTTCTCGGGATCGATCGGCGTGAAGACCTCTTTCGCACGGGTCTTCGTGTTGGTCAGACGGATGTCCATGGCGTCCTCGCGCGGGCCTCTCTCGCTCGCGGCGGGCTTACCAAGTTCGGTCTCTGGAGAAAACGAAAAGAGCGGCCCGCCGACGGATGTCAGCAGGTAATGCAGCAGATGATGATGGCTGCGATGCTCATAAGGTGCTGGTAACACGGGCGGAGCGCCCACGCCAGCGTCAAAACGTGCGTGCCTACGGCGGCTTCCGCCACCGCCTTCCACGCCCCGGCGACGTGCGGGGCCGGAACCGGCATGCGGAGCCTGCGTTCCGTCTGCAACGCTATATCCAAGCACCGGAGACACCCCCATGGACCTCATCCGCATCATCCTCGCGGTCATCCTGCCGCCGCTCGGCGTCTTTCTGCAGGTCGGCCTCGGCAAGCACTTCTGGATCAACATCCTGCTGACCCTCCTCGGCTACATCCCCGGGATCGTGCACGCGATCTGGGTCATTGCCCGCACCGGCCCGCGCACCGTGTGATGGCAGAAATAGACGCAAAACCGCTTCATATCGAGGATCTGCACCGGGTCGAACGGCTCGAACGGCTCGCCGCACAGATGGATTCCGCTTTTCGTATCCCCGGCACGAAGATCCGCTTCGGCTGGGACGGTATCCTCAGCATCGTGCCGGGGGTCGGCGACACCATCGCCCTGATCCCGGCCGCGCATATCTTTCATTCGGCCTACAAGATGGGCGTGCCCTCGCACACGATCGGGCGGATGGCGTTCAATTCGGGCATCGACTACGTGATCGGCTCGATCCCGGTGATCGGCACGGTGTTCGACGTCGGCTACAAGTCGAACCGCAAGAACGCCGCGCTGATCCGGGAACACGTCGAGAAGAAGCACGGCGGTCGCCTAGCCCCGGAACGCGGCGCCTTCGTCTGAACCGGATGCACAAACGAAAAACGGGAGCCCGCCGGGCTCCCGTTTCGCATGTCAGCTGTCAGCTTTTCGCTCAGCCGACGATCTCGAGACCCGAGAAGAAGAATGCGATCTCTTCGGCTGCGGTCTCGGGTGCATCGGAGCCGTGGACCGAGTTCTCGCCGACGGATTCAGCGAACTCGGCGCGGATCGTGCCCTCGTCCGCATCGGCGGGGTTGGTCGCGCCCATGACTTCGCGGTTCTTGGTGATCGCGCTCTCGCCCTCGAGCACCTGCACGACAACCGGCCCGGATGCCATGAACTCGCACAGCTCGCCGTAGAACGGACGCTCGGCGTGCACCTTGTAGAACTCGCCAGCCTGCTCCTTGCTCAGCTGGATGCGCTTCTGCGCCACGATGCGCAGGCCGGCCTCCTCGAACTTGGCGTTGATCTTGCCGGTCAGGTTGCGGCTGGTCGCGTCGGGTTTGATGATCGACAGGGTGCGTTCGGTCGCCATGATGTGCCTTTCGGGTTGCGGGCCCGCATCAAGGGCGGGCGCTCGGATCGGCGCTCCCGTAGCATGGCCCTCGGGGATTGAAAACCGCAGAGATGACGCCCCCCGGTCCGGCGTCGGCGTTGCCGCATGGCGTCGCCGCAATACATCCGTGATTGCAACATGTTCAACGACAACGTGAATGGGGGTGTGCATGTCCGTCATCGTCGATTTCCTGAACACGGTCCTGTGGGGATACGTCCTCGTCTGGGGCCTTCTGGCGGTGGGCATCTTCCTCACCTTCCGTCTCTCCGGTCTGCAGTTCCGACATTTCGGTGAGTTCTTCCGAGTCATCTCCTCCTCGAGGCACACCGGGTCCGACGGGATCAGCCCCCTTCAGGCGCTGACCATCAGCCTCGCCAGCCGCGTCGGCACCGGCAACCTGGCGGGTGTCGCGGTGGCGATATACCTCGGTGGACCCGGCGCGATCTTCTGGATGTGGATGGTGGCGCTCGTCGGCATGGCCACGGCCTATGCGGAATCGACGCTGGCGCAGCTCTACAAGGTGCGCAACCACGACGGCCGCTATCGCGGTGGGCCGGCCTATTACATGTGGCACGGGCTCAACGCGAAATGGCTGGGCTATGTCTTCTGCTTCTTCTTCCTGTGCTCGTTCGGCCTGATCTTCGTCTCCGTCCAGTCGAATTCCATCGCCGATGCGGCCGAAGGCGCCATGGGCATTCCGAAGCTCGCCACCGGCATCGTCATCGCTGGCCTTGTCGCCATCGTGATCTTCGGTGGCATTCCCTCGATCGCCCGCGTCGCCGAGAAGGTCGTGCCGTTCATGGCCGGCCTCTACCTGCTCGTCGCGCTCGTGATCATCGCGATGAACATCACCGAAGTTCCGGGCGCGCTCGCCACCATCGTGAAGGCGGCCTTCGGCTTCGACCAGGCGGTGGGCGGCTTCACCGGCGGGTTCACCGCGGCGGTGCTGAACGGGGTCAAGCGCGGCCTCTTCTCGAACGAGGCGGGCATGGGCTCGGCGCCTCACATCGCGGCCGTCGCCGTTCCCGAGCCGCACCACCCCTCGTCGCAGGGCCTCGTCCAGGGCCTCGGCGTGTTCATCGACACGATCCTGATCTGCACCGCGACGGCGCTGATGATCATGCTCTCGGGCGCGGTTGATTACGGCCCCGACGGCGTGACGGGCATGGAGCTCACCCAGAACGCGCTGGCGGAGCATATCGGTGCCGCGGGGCCGCTCTTCATCGCGGTGGCGATCCTGTTCTTCGCCTACACCTCGATCATCGGCAACTACGCCTATTCGGAGAACGTGCTCGAGTTCCTCGGGCTCGCGGGCAAGACGCCGCTGACGATCTTCAAGTGCATGCAGCTCGCGATGGTCGTCTGGGGCGCGGTGCAGCCGGTGACCAAGGTGTTCAACTTCGCCGACGCCGCGATGGCCTCCATGGCGACGATCAACCTCGTGGCACTCCTGCTGCTCTCGGGCACGGTGCGCAGGCTGACGAAGGACTACTTCGCGCAGCGGAAAGCCGGCGAGGAGCCGCTCTTCCGGATCCGCCAGCACGAGGGTCTCGACCGCGGCATCGACCAGTCGATCTGGAACCGCAACGTCGAGGAAGAGCACAAGGCGGGCTCGCCCTCCTGACGCGCTGCGGGAGGGGGCGCATCCCCCTCCCGGTCCCGCACGGGGACAATCCTTCCGGACCCGCTTTCCGAAGCCGGACGCCTCTGCTAGAGCGCAGCGCATGCTGCGCATCGAGAACATCTCCTATTCGGTCGAAGGCCGGCCTCTTTTCGACGGGGCCTCCGCCACCATTCCCGCGGGCCACAAGGTGGGCCTCGTCGGCGCCAACGGCACCGGCAAGACCACCCTCTTCCGCCTCATCCGGGGCGAGCTGACGCTCGACGGCGGCGAGATCGCCCTGCCCTCGCGTGCCCGCATCGGCGGCGTCGCGCAGGAGGTGCCCTCGTCCGAGACCTCGCTGATCGACACGGTGCTCGAGGCCGATACCGAGCGGGCGGAGCTCATGGCCGAGGCCGAGAGCGCCACGGATGCCACCCGCATCGCCGAGGTGCAGACCCGCCTTGCCGACATCGACGCCTGGTCGGCGGAGGCGCGCGCGGCGAACATCCTCAAGGGCCTCGGGTTCGACGACGAGGAGCAGCGCATGCCCTGCTCCGCCTTCTCGGGCGGCTGGCGGATGCGGGTCGCTCTCGCGGGCGTGCTCTTTGCGCAGCCGGACCTTCTGCTCCTCGACGAGCCGACCAACTACCTCGATCTCGAGGGCGCGCTCTGGCTCGAGAGCTATCTTGCGAAATACCCGCACACGGTCATCGTGATCTCCCACGACCGCGGGCTTCTCAACCGCGCGGTCGGCGGCATCCTGCACCTGTCGGAGAAGCAGCTCACCTACTGGGTCGGCTCCTACGACCAGTTCGCCCGCCAGCGCGCCGAGCAGCGCGCGGTCCTGCAATCGCAGGCCAAGAAGCAGGAGGCCCGGCGCGCGCATCTGCAGAAGTTCGTCGACCGCTTCAAGGCGAAGGCGTCCAAGGCCAAGCAGGCGCAATCGCGCGTCAAGATGATCGAGAAGATGGAGACGATCACCCTGCCGGAAGAGGCCGAGGCGCGGCGCTTCACCTTCCCGCAGCCGGGCGAGCTGTCGCCGCCGATCATCAACATCGAAGGCGGCAAGACCGGCTACGGCGAGACGGTGGTGCTGTCGCGGCTGAACCTGCGGATCGATCAGGACGACCGGATCGCGCTCCTCGGCAAGAACGGTCAGGGCAAATCGACGCTGGCCAAGCTCCTGTCGGATCGCCTGCCTCTGATGGACGGCAACATGACGGCGGCCTCGAAACTGCGCGTCGGCTATTTCGCGCAGCATCAGGTCGACGAGCTGCGCATCGAAGAGACCCCGCTCCAGCATCTCTCGCGCGCCCGGCCCGGCGTCGCGCCGCCGCAGCTCCGCGCTCAGCTCGCCGGTTTCGGGCTCGGCGCCGCGCAGGCCGAGACCGAGGTCGGGCGTCTCTCGGGTGGTCAGAAGGCGCGACTGTCGCTCCTGCTCGCGACGCTCCATGCGCCGCACATGCTGATCCTCGACGAGCCGACCAACCACCTCGATATCCAGAGCCGCGAGGCCCTGATGGAGGCGCTCAACGCCTATGAGGGCGCGGTGATCCTCGTCACCCACGACATGCACCTGCTGGAGATGGTCGCGGACCGGCTCTGGCTCGTGAAGGACGGCACCGTCGCGCCCTTCGAGGACGATCTCGCCGCCTACCGGCAGATGCTGCTCACCCCCGACAAGCCGGCGCGCTCCGAAAAGACAGCGGCCAAGGCCGAGGCCAAGCCGAAGAAGCTCTCGCGCGATGCGATCCTCGCGCTGCGCTCGGACGTGCGCAAATGCGAGGCCCGGGTCGAGAAGCTCAACGACATGCGCGACAAGCTCGCCAAGAAGCTCGCCGATCCCGAACTCTACGAGGACACGCGGGCGGGCGAGCTCGAGACCTGGAACAAGAAATACGCCGAGGTCATGCAGGGTCTCGACAAGGCCGAGGCTCTCTGGATGACCGCGCTCGAACGGCTGGAAAAGGCCCAGACCGCCTGAGTTCGGCCCCCATGTCGTTTTCGGGCGGCGAGGCGGCGCGGCGGGCGGTCAAGCTGCGATTCATATACGTATGCCATGGGGAGCGGGCTTGAACGGAGCGCCTCATGGCCGATGATCCCCTCGTCGTCTTCACCCCCTCGGGCAAGCGCGGGCGCGTGCCGACTGGAACCTCGGTGCTCGACGCGGCGCGGCGGCTCGGGGTCGATCTCGATTCCGTCTGCGGCGGGCGCGGCATCTGCTCGAAATGCCAGATCGCCCCGGCCTTCGGAGACTTCTCCAAGCATGGCATCGTCTCGCGGCCCGAGGCGCTGTCGGAGTGGAACGCGGTCGAGGCGCGCTACGACGAGAAGCGCGGACTGAAGACGGGCCGCCGTCTCGGCTGCCAGGCGAAGATCCTCGGCGATGTGGCGCTCGACGTGCCCCCCGAGAGCCAGGTGCACCGGCAGGTCGTGCGCAAGGACGCAGCTCTGCGCGAGATCGCCATGAACCCCGCCACCCGGCTGGCCTACGTGGAGGTCGCCGAGCCCGACATGCACGCTCCAACGGGCGATGCCGAACGGCTCGCCGAGGCGCTGCGGGCAGAATGGGGTGTCGAGCGGCTGGAGATCGACCCGTCGGTGCTGGCGGGGCTGCAGAAGGCACTCCGCACTGGCGAATGGCGCGTCACTTGCGCGCTCCACAAAGGGCATCGCGATAGCGCGCACCGGCTGCTTGCGATCTGGCCGGGGCTGCATGAGGGCGGCATCTACGGGCTCGCCGTGGACCTTGGCTCGACGACGATCGCAGCGCATCTGACCGACCTCTCGACCGGCGCGGTGGTGGCCTCGTCCGGCATCATGAACCCCCAGATCCGGTTCGGCGAGGACTTGATGAGCCGGGTTTCCTACGCGATGATGAACGAGGGCGGCGCGACCGAGATGACTGCCGCGGTGCACGACGCCATGGGCACGCTGGTCGGCAACGTCGCGGCCGAGGCCGGGATCGCGCCCGGGCTGATCCTCGAGATGACGCTTGTCTGCAATCCGGTGATGCAACACCTCTTCCTCGGTCTCGATCCTGTCGAGCTCGGCCAGGCGCCCTTCGCTCTCGCGACCTCGGACAGCCTGTCGCTCAGCGCCCATGACATCGGTCTCGCCGCCCTGCCCGCCGCGGCGCGCGTCTATGTCCTGCCCTGCATCGCGGGCCATGTGGGCGCGGACGCCGCCGCGGTGGCGCTGTCTGAGCGGCCCGACCTCTCGGACGAGCTATCCCTTACCGTGGATGTCGGCACCAATGCCGAGATCCTACTTGGTGACCGCAGGCGCGTCCTCGCCTGCTCATCGCCCACGGGCCCGGCCTTCGAGGGTGCGCAGATCTCGTCCGGCCAGCGTGCCGCCGCCGGGGCGATCGAGGCGATCCGCATCGATCCGGTCACCAAGGAGCCCCGCCTCAAGGTCATCGGTTGCGATCTCTGGTCGGACGAGCCGGGCTTTGTGGAGAAGGTCGGCGCGCAGGGCATCACCGGCATCTGCGGCTCCGGCATCATCGAGGCGGTGGCGGAGATGCGCCTTGCCGGGCTGGTGGACGCGGGCGGCCTCATCGGCTCGCCAGAGGAGACCGGATCGAAGCGGATCCTACCCGACGGACGCACGCATTCCTACGTGCTGCATGACGGGTGCGAGGCCGGAGGGCCGCTGGTGACCGTGACCCAAGGCGACATAAGGGCGATCCAGCTCGCCAAGTCGGCGCTCTACGCCGGTGCTCGGCTCCTGATGGACGAGATGGGTGTCGACCGCGTGGACCGGATCGTGCTCGCCGGCGCGTTCGGCGCGCATATCTCGCCGCTGCACGCGATGGTCCTCGGCATGATCCCGGACGCGCCGCTGGGCAAGGTCACGAGCGCGGGGAACGCAGCCGGGACCGGCGCGCGGATCGCGCTGCTGGACGTCGAAGCCCGCGCCGAAGTCGAGCGGCTGGTTCGCGCCATCACCAAGGTCGAGACGGCGGTCGAGCCGCGGTTCCAGGAGCATTTCGTCGCCGCCAATGCGATCCCCCACGCGAGCGCGCCCTTTCCGGAGCTTCGGCGAGTCGTCGACATCCCGGAGGTGCGCTTCGGCGCGGCCACGACCCGGCGCCGCCGCCGGGCCTGATCAGACGTCTTCGCGCAGGATCGCGGCCATCAGGTCCTTCAGGTCGCCGAAATAACCGCCCGAGCGGGCCGGCTGCGTCGGGTCCGAGGTGATCGCGATCACGACGTCCCGCTCCGGCGCGACGGCGAGCACCTGCCCGCCATAACCGCGCCCGTACCGCACCGGCGTGCCCGCCACCTCGCTCAGGAACCAGCCGTAGCCGTAGCGGTCGCCTGAGAAGGGCGAGCGGGCGTTCGGCTCCCACGACCGGGCGATCCAGTCCTGCGGCACGACCTGCTCGCCCTCCCAGCGGCCGCCATCGAGCACCATCTGCCCGATCCGAGACAGCCCGCGCGGGCTCACCCCCATGTCGTTGCCGCCGAGGTAATTGCCCTGCGGATCCGCAACCCAAGGCGCGAAATCCACTCCGAGCGGCTCCCCGAGCCAGCTCCGCGCGAGCTCCAGCAGCGACCGATCCGCCGCGTTCGAGAGCGCGACGCCCAGCAGGTGCCATCCGCCCGTCGAGTAGTTGAATCGCCCGCCGGGCTGTGAGACGCGCTCCTGGTCGAGCACGTATCCGACCCAGTCGCCGCTCGACACCCACGAGCCGTAATTGCCGCCCGAAACGCTGGCGAGCCCGGCCCGCATCGAGAGGAGATCCCCGACGGTGATCTCGTCGCGCGTATCACCGTAGGGCCCGCGCTCCAGAAGCGGCACCACGGCCTGATCCACACCCGAGAGCACGCCGCGTTCGATCCCGATCCCGGTCAGCAGGGCGAGAACCGTCTTCGACACCGATTTGACGTTTGCGATGCCGTCGAGCCCGGCCCCGCCATACCGTTCGGCAAAGGTCTCCGCCCCGCCCCGGCGCACGATCAGGGCGTGGATCTGGTCGAGCTCCGCGGCGCGCGTCGCAAAATCGGGACGCGATTGTGCGTATGCCGGCAGGGCGAGCGTCGCGGCGGCGGTGCCGATGAGGGCACGGCGGGTCAGCATGATCGGTCTCCTGTCGTTTGGCCCCGACATGGCGCCCGAGGTGGCGCCCGTCACCATGCGACGGCTCACCATTGCGTGTGCCGTGCCGACCAGGCCTCGCATTGATGTGACGATTGCCGAATATGTCCTTCGCCACTCCGCCGGAAGCAACAATCGGAAAGAATGACACAGCCTTCGCGCCATTTTTCTCGCCCCATCGTGGTTGACGCCCGGGGACAAGCGCCGTAGGTACCGGTTGCGCAGGAAAGGACCGCCGCGGATGACGACCCTTCTCGTAGACCTCGTAGGACAATGGCGCATGGGCCGGTAAGCGGAGACCCTTCTCTGACCCCATGCGCCTCCGGAGACCAGTCCGGGGGCTTTTTTATGCGCAAGTGATGGACGCCTGAGTACGGAGCGGATGAGATGACCAAGGCGATGACCGGAGCGAAGATGGTGGTGCAGGCCCTGAAGGATCAGGGCGTGGAGGTGGTCTTCGGCTATCCCGGCGGCGCGGTACTTCCCATCTATGACGAGATCTTCCAGCAAAGCGACATCCGCCACATCCTCGTGCGGCACGAACAGGGTGCGGTCCACGCGGCCGAGGGCTATGCCCGCTCGACCGGCAAGCCGGGCGTCGTGCTGGTCACCTCGGGTCCCGGCGCGACCAACGCGGTCACCGGCATCACCGACGCATTGATGGATTCGATCCCGCTCGTCGTCCTGACCGGCCAGGTGCCGACCTTCATGATCGGCTCGGACGGCTTCCAGGAGGCCGACACGGTGGGCATCACCCGCCCCTGCACGAAGCATAACTGGCTGGTCAAGGACACCGGATCCCTCTCGGCGGTCATCCACGAGGCGTTCCACGTCGCCACGAAAGGCCGCCCGGGTCCCGTCCTCGTCGATATCCCGAAGGACGTGCAATTCGCGAGCGCCGAATATCAGGGCAAGGCGAAGGCCAAGACTGCGCGCTACCAGCCGAAGGTCAAGGGCGACATGGCCATGATCGAGGAGCTGGTCGAGGCGATCGAGACCGCCGAGCGTCCGGTCTTCTACACCGGCGGCGGGGTGATCAATTCGGGTCCCGCGGCGAGCCAGCTTCTGCGCGAGCTTGTCGAGGCGACGGGCTTTCCGATCACCTCGACGCTGATGGGTCTCGGCGCCTATCCCGCCTCGGGACGGAGCTGGCTCGGCATGCTCGGCATGCACGGGCTCTACGAGGCGAACCTCGCGATGCATGGCTGCGATCTCATGATCAACGTCGGCGCGCGGTTCGACGACCGGATCACCGGACGGATCGACGCCTTCTCGCCGCGCTCGCGCAAGGCGCATATCGACATCGACCCCTCCTCGATCAACAAGGTCGTCCGTGCCGACATCCCGATCCTCGGCGATGTGGGCCACGTTCTCGAGGACGTGCTGAAGCTCTGGAAGTCGCGCGGCCGCAAGGTGAACCGCGAGGGCATCCAGCGCTGGTGGGCGCAGATCGAGGACTGGAAGAAGTCCGACTGTCTGTCCTTCAAGCCCTCACCGAAGACGATCAAGCCGCAGCACGCCCTGGCGCGGCTCGAAGCGCTCACCAAGGGCCGCGACCGCTACATCGCGACCGAGGTCGGCCAGCACCAGATGTGGGCCGCGCAATATCTCGGCTTCGAGGGCCCCAATCGCTGGATGACCTCCGGCGGCCTCGGCACCATGGGCTACGGCTTCCCGGCCTCGATCGGCGTGCAGATCGCGCATCCCGACGCGCTCGTGATCAACGTCGCGGGCGAGGCGTCTTGGCTGATGAACATGCAGGAGATGGGCACTGCGGTGCAGTATCGCCTGCCGGTCAAGCAGTTCATCATGAACAACGAGCGGCTCGGCATGGTGCGGCAATGGCAGGAGCTGCTACACGGCGAGCGCTACTCGCACAGCTGGTCCGAGGCCCTGCCCGATTTCGTCCTCCTGGCCGAGGCGTTCGGCGCGAAGGGCATCAAGGTGGACGATCCCGCCGACCTCGACGACGCCATCCAGGAGATGCTCGATTACGACGGACCGGTGATCTTCGACTGCCTCGTCGAGAAGCACGAGAACTGCTTCCCGATGATCCCGTCGGGCGAGCCGCACAACAAGATGCTTCTGGGCGAGGCCTCGACGCAGGACGCCATCAAGGCCGGCGGCGCGGTTCTGGTGTAAGGAGCGCCGGGGGCTATCCGCCCCCGGACCCCCGAGGATATTTGGATCAAGAAGAAGGCAGGTGCGCGGTGCGGACAACCGCCGCCCGCCCGATGAGGGACAGGACATGAGCGCACTGAACATCAAGAAGGGCTCGACCAAGCATTCGGCCTACAACCTCCGCCCCAGCTTCGACGAGCACGAGGAGAGCCATACGCTCGCGGTGCTCGTCGACAACGAGGCCGGTGTGCTGGCCCGCGTGATCGGGCTCTTCTCGGGCCGTGGCTACAATATCGAGAGCCTGACGGTTGCGGAGGTCGATCACGAGGGTCACCGCTCGCGCATCACCATCGTCACCACCGGCACGCCCCAGGTGATCGAGCAGATCAAGGCGCAGCTCGGCCGCATGGTGCCGGTGCACGACGTGCACGACCTCACCGTCGAGGGCAAGGCCGTCGAGCGCGAGCTGGCGCTGCTGCGCGTCGAGGGCACCGGAGACAAGCGCGTCGAGGCGCTGCGTCTCGCGGATATCTTTCGCGCCCAGGCGGTGGATTCGACGCTCGAGAGCTTTGTCTTCCAGATCACCGGCACGGTCGAGAAGGTCGACGCCTTCGCCGATCTCATGCGTCCGCTCGGGCTCGTCGAGATCGCGCGCACCGGCGTTGCGGCATTGTCGCGCGGCGCCTGACGGGCCTGCTCCGTGAATTTTTCGTGATTCGGAAGAATGGATCACGAGGCACCCCTCACGGTGGTGGCCGGTGCCGCTTCATCCTTCCGGAGCGCGAAAGAGACCGTAATATGTTACCGCGCGCCCGATAAATCGAACAAAATCATGTCACATGCCTTGCATCCTATGCGTTCGACTCCGTTAATCTGACGCAAGACCGGGGCGGGCGCTCACGGAGCCCGCTCGAGGCACCGAAGCTCACGCCTCCAACGAATGGGGAGGCAGCATGGCGTTACAAGAGCGGGATCCGAGCCCTGCGGAGCTCAGGACACGACTTGGGGAAAATCTGCAGCAATTGTCCCGGGCCTCCCCGTCCATCTCGGCGCTCTGCCGCGAGCTCGGGATCAATCGGACCCAGTTCAACCGCTACCGGGCCGGCGAGAGCTTTCCCCGACCGGACGTCCTCTACCGCATCTGCCGTTACTTCAAGGTGGACGCGCGCATCCTCCTCGAACCGGTCGAGATCGTCGCCGCGGCCGCGAACGGTCCGTTCCTCCACCCCGAGGTCAGGGAATACCTGCCCCACAAGGGACCGGAGCAGCTCGATGTCGTTCTTCCGGACGGCCTCTTCCGCTTCGTGCGTCCAAGCGCGGTCCACCAGGACAGCTATATCCGGGGTCTGTTCCTCGTCTATCGCAAGGACGGTCACGCCTTCCTCAGGGGCTACGACCCTGCGAGGAGCGTTTCGGATGGGGGGCGGGAAAAGTCGCCCGCGGCGCGCGAATTCCGCGGCGCGCTCCTGCCCCAGGGCGCAGGTTACATGGCGGTCACCGCGCGGCGCGACGGCGTCGGCATGGCCTATAACGTGATGGAACCGGTGAAGGGGCGGCGGACCATGTGGCGCGGCTTCGTCAGCTGGCCGGACGTTCCGAACGGGGAACGACGCCGCAAGGAGCGGCAGCTTCACGAGTTTCTCGGCGACGACCCTGCGAAAGTGATGGCCGCGGCCCGCAGCGCCGGCTGGTGCGAGGCCGGGGATCTCGACGACGAGGATCTGGCCTACCTGCGCGGCTGACCGGACGCGCCGCGTCGTGCGCGGTCAATCCTCGCGGGCGTCGGCGCGGGCCTTGCCCGAAACCTTCAGCGCCAGCGTCGCGGCCATGAACGGGTCGAGATCGCCGTCGAGCACGCCCGACGTGTCGGATGTCTCCACGCTCGTACGCAGGTCCTTCACCATCTGATAGGGCTGCAGCACGTAGGAGCGGATCTGGTTGCCCCATCCGGCATCGCCCTTCTGCTCGTGCTGGGCGTTGATCTCGGCATGCCGGCGCTCGAGCTCCATCTGGTAGAGCCGCGACTTCAGCGCCTTCATCGCGATGTCACGGTTCTGGTGCTGCGACTTCTCGGACGAGGTCACCACGATGCCGGTCGGATGGTGCGTGATCCGCACCGCCGAGTCGGTGGTGTTCACGTGCTGACCGCCCGCCCCCGACGAGCGGAACGTATCGACCCGGATGTCGGCGGGGTTCACCTCGACCTCGATGTTGTCGTCGACGACCGGATAGACCCAGACCGACGCGAAGGAGGTCTCGCGCGTGCCCTTGCCGAAGGGCGAGATGCGCACCAGGCGGTGCACGCCCGATTCCGTCTTGAGCCAGCCATAGGCGTTTCGGCCGGAGATCTTGTAGGCGCAGGACTTGATCCCGGCCTCGCCTCCCGCCTCTTCCGATTGCAGCTCGACGTCGTAGCCCTTCGACTCGGCCCAGCGGACATACATGCGCTGGAGCATCTGCGCCCAGTCGCAGGCCTCGGTGCCGCCGGCGCCGGCATTGATCTCGAGGAAGGTGTCGTTGGCGTCCGCCTCGCCGTCGAGCAGCGCCTCGAGTTCCTTGGCCTCGGCCTTCACCGCTAGAGACTTCAGGGCGGCCTCGGCCTCGGAGACGATGTCCTCGTCGCCTTCCGCCTCGCCCATCTCGATCAGTTCCTTCTGATCGTCCACGTCCTGCCGGATCGAGCGGTAGGTCTCCATCTGGTCGACCAGCGCCTGACGGTCGCGCATGAGCTTCTGTGCGGCCGCGGGATCGTTCCAGAGGTTGGGGTCCTCGACGCGGGCGTTGAACTCCTCGAGCCGGTGCTCGGCGGTCTCCCAGTTGAGGCGCTGCCCCAGCAGCTCCAGCGACTTCTCGATCCGCGCGACGGTGTTCTCGGCCTCGGCCCGCATTGTCTAACCCATGTTCCGAAAGGACTGGCGGGTCTGATACCCCAGCGCCGCCAGACGGGCAAGGACCGGGCCCCCGCTTCTTCTTGACCGAAATATCCCGGGGAGCGCGAGGGGCTGGCCCCTCGCTCCCGCCAAGCCGGCCTGGTTCCCGCCGATCAGTAGAGACCGCCCGAGGACATCGTTCCGAAGCTCGCCTTCGGTCCTACCACCGCCTTCTTGCCGGTCGAGGTCGTGACCTGCTTGGCACGGCCGTCGGGCTGGATCACCTCGAAGCCCGAGCCCATGGCCCAGCCGCCGTCCATCTGGACGCCGAAGATCGGCTGCTCGCCGGCGCGGAAGCATTCCGAGACCACGTTGTCGCCGCTGGCGCCGTCGGGCAGGCGCGAGCCCGAGAAGCGGTCGATCTTGATGAACTCGCACGCCTCGGGGACCTTGAATTCGCTGCCGCCGTATTTTGCGACCGCCTTCTCCATGAACGACTGGAAGACCGGGCCGCAGAGGCCCCCGCCGGACGCGCCGGAACCGAGCGTGCGCGGCTGGTCGTAACCGATATAGCAGCCTGCGACGATGTTGGAAGTGAAGCCGACGAACCAGACATCCTTGGCATCGTTGGTGGTGCCGGTCTTGCCCGCGGTCGGAACCGGCAGGTTGACCGCGCCCGCGGCGGTGCCGCGATCGACCACACCCTGCATCATCGAGGTGATCTGGTAGGCCGTCACCGGGTCCATGATACGCTCGCGGTCCGAGACGATGCGCGGGCCGTAGCCGGTCGGCAGGTTCGGATCGACGCAGTTCACGCAATCGCGGGTGTCGTGGCGGTAGACGGTGTTGCCGTAGCGGTCCTGGATGCGGTCCACGAGCGTCGGCTCGACCCGCTCGCCGCCATTGGCGAACATCGCGTAGGCGGCGACCATCTTGAAGACGGTGGTCTCTTCCGACCCGAGCGCGTTGGCGAGGTGCAGCCCCATGTCGTCGTAGACGCCGAAGCGCTCCGCGTAACGGGCGACCGTGCTCATCCCGATCTCCTGCGCAAGGCGCACGGTCATCAGGTTCCGCGACCGCTCGATGCCGGTGCGGAGCGGCGTCGGACCGTAGAACTGGTTGGTGTAGTTCTTGGGCCGCCAGAGCCCCTGCGGCGTGTTGATCTCGATCGGGGCGTCCACGACAATCGTCGCCGGGGAATAGCCGCTGTCGAGGGCCGCCGCGTAGACGAACGGCTTGAAGGACGAGCCCGGCTGCCGCTTGGCCTGCGTCGTCCGGTTGAAGACGGAATGCTGGTAGGAAAAGCCCCCCTGCATCGCCAGCACGCGCCCGGAATTGACGTCCATCGCCATGAAGGCGCCCTCGACCACCGGAACCTGCCGCAGGGACCACCGGATGAAGCTGCCGTCGTCGTCCGAGGTCATCTCGCGCACGAGCACCACGTCGCCGACGTCGAGCAGGTCGCCCGCAACGTTCGCGCGGTCCTCGAGCCGCTCGGTCTCGCGGTTCCACTTGCGCGCCCAGGTCACGTCTTCGGCCGGGATCCAGTGGCCGTCCTCATCCTCATCGACACCCTCGATGCCGATGCGCGCGGCGCTGTCCCCGACCTCGAGCACGACGGCGGGGTGCCAGGGACGCTCGAGTTCGATGTCGCGGGGAACTTTCACGCCCTGCAGCGCAGCGCGCCAGTCCGCCTCCGTGCCGAGCTGGGCCTCCTCGATGGTCTTGCCGGTGCCGCGCCAAACGCCGCGGGAGCGGTCATAGTTCTCGAGCGCCTCGCGCAGGGCGCGGGACGCCTCGACCTGCATCTCGGGATCGAGCGTCGCGCGGACCGAGAAGCCGCCGGAGAAGAACTTCTCCTCGCCGAAATCCTGGGACAGCTGGCGGCGGATCTCGTCGGTGAAGTAGCCGCGCGGCGGCAGGCTCGCACGGAACGGCTCGAAATCGCCGTTCTGAACGGTCCGGAGCGGCTCGTTCACCGACGCCTCGTAGGTGTCCTCGGCGATGTAGCCGTTCTGGAACATTTCGCGCAGCACGTAGTCGCGCCGCGCCGTGACCCGCTCCTTGTTGCGGACGGGATGGTAGTCCGACGGCGCCTTCGGCAGCGAAGCGAGGAACGCCGCCTCGTGCGGTTCGAGCTCGCTCAGCGACTTGTTGAAATAGGTCTGCGCCGCCGCGGTCACGCCGTAACTGTTCTGCCCGAGGAAGATCTCGTTGAGATAGAGCTCGAGGATCTTGTCCTTCGAGAGCGTCTCCTCGAGCCGTGTGGCGAGGATGATCTCCTTGATCTTGCGCTCGGCGCGGCGGTCGCCCGAGAGCAGGAAGTTCTTCATCACCTGCTGGGTGATGGTCGAGGCGCCGCGCACGTCCTGGCCGCGGGATTTCACCGCATCGATCACGGCGGCCGCGATGCCGCGGGTGTCGTAGCCCGAGTGCTGGTAGAAGTTCTTGTCCTCGGCCGAGATGAAGGCCTGCTTCACCATGTCCGGGATCTCGTTCGCAGGCGTGAAGAGCCGGCGTTCCTGCGCGAACTCGTCGATGATCCGGCCTTCGGTCGAATAGATCCGGCTGATCGTCGGCGGCGTGTACTGCGCGAGGCTCTCGTGGCTCGGCAGGTCCGATCCGTAGATCCAGAACACCGCTCCGAGCGAGAGGGCGAGCATGCCCACGCCGAGCGTGACCATCGAGAAGATGGCGCCGAAGAAGGACATGATGAAACGCAGCATGGCGTAGGCTCCCACGAGATAGGTGAACGCGCGATAAACGCTTGCGTCCGGTCAGTCAAAACACGTCTTCATCCGCCCTGGCATCATTTGCGGCGCAGCTCCGCGGCGGCGGCGTCCGAAACCTGCCAGGCCCGCAGCCCGTCGCGGATACCCCGCGCCATGCGGGCCCGCCACTCCGCATCGCGCATGTTCCGCAGCTCCGCGTCGGTCGACAGGAACCCGAGCTCCACGAGGACGGACGGAATGTCCGCGGCCTTCAGCACGGAGAACCCAGCCTGCCGCAGCGGGCGCTTGTGCAGACTGCCGCCGCTCCCGGCGATGCCGGCCACGATGGCCTCGGCGAGCGCGCGGCTCCGCGGCTGGGTGTCGAGCCGTGCCAGATCCATCAGCACGCCCGCCACCCGGTCGTCGGCGCCGGAGAGGTCGAGACCGGCAAGGAGATCCGCGCGTTCGTGCCGCTCGACCAGCGCAGCCGACGCGGCGCCGGCCTCGCTGTCGGCCAACGAGTAGACGGTGGCCCCCCGCGCGACGCCGTCCTCGAGCGCATCGGCATGGAGCGAGACGAAGACCTCCGCCCCCGCCCGATGCGCCGCGGCCACCCGCCCCTCGAGCGACATGAAGCCGTCGCCGCTCCGGGTCATCTCGACGTCGAAACCGCCCGAGCGCAGCAGCACGTCCTTGAGATCGCGCGCGAAGGTCATCATCAACTCGGCCTCGGTCGCCCCGCCATGCTGGGCGCCCGGATCGACGCCGCCATGTCCGGGGTCGAGCATGACGCGCAGAACCCCGTCCCGTTCGGGCATCGCCCGTATCCCGGCCGGTTCCGGCATATCCCACAGCGGGTTGCGCGCTGTGCCCGACAGGGCCGCGAAGGTCTCGGCGTCGGTATCGCCTAGGCGCACCGACAGCTTAGCCGCACCGCTGCCATCGATGCGAAGATCCGCGAAGGAGATGCGCATCGGCCCGCCGAGCTCGGCCACCAGCCGCGACCAGCCGGGCCTCTGAACCGCGGGCCGCAGGGCGCGCACCTTCGCGCCGCTGACGATGCTCTGCGGGTCGCCCTCGCCCCAGTCGAGCTCGCGGAACTCGAGGAGGAGGCGCGGAGGCTCCGTCAGGGTGAAGACACGCCAGGGCACCCCCTCGCTGAGAGCGAGGTCGATCCGGGCACCGCCCCAGATGTCGCGAACGGCGCTCGCATCGGGATCGAGCCGCGCGACGCCGCCCGCATCCTGCGCAGGCGCTGCGCCGGCCCAGAGCAGCGACGCGCCCAAAGCCGCCAATCTTCGAAATCTGCCCATCGCCCTGCCCGAGCCGTTCTGCCTTGCGGCGACCCTACACGAGCAGCGGGTGCCTTTCACCCCTCGGACGTGGAATGTTCCACCTTCGGCGGCTCTGCTGTCTTGGGAACGGCCACCGCCATCGTTGCCGCAAGCGCGGCGACCAGCGCCACTGTCGCTGCCATATTGAACATGGATCTGCTCCTGCCTCTGCTCCGGGTCGGTTTGCCCGACCTCGTGACCTCGATCCTACCTCATGTGGCTCCGTCCGGTTAGGGGGCATCGGCCCCATAGGCGATGCGCCGCCATCACAAACGGGATACCGCGGCGGGTGCGGGTTGTGATCGCGGGCCGCTCCCGCCATTCTCCGCGCGACGTTAAAAGGAGATGTCCGCATGAACTTTGCCCGCAGCGCCGCCTCGGCCCTCGCGCTCGCATTCGCCGCCGTCCCCGCGGCCGCCTTCGACATCACCGACATGACCGATGCCGAGCGCGAGGCGTTCCGGACCGAGGTTCGCGAGTACCTCATGGAGAACCCCCAGGTGATCCTCGAGGCGGTCGATGCGCTGGAGCAGCAGCAGGCGGCGGATCAGGCGCAGGCCGATGGCGAACTCGTCGCCGCCCATTCGAACGCGATCTTCGAAGACGGCTATTCCTGGGTCGGCGGCAATCCGGACGGCGACATCACCGTCGTCGAGTTCATGGATTACCGCTGCGGCTATTGCCGCCGCGCCAAGGACGAGGTTGAGCAGCTTGTCGAGAGCGACGGCAACATCCGTTTTATCCTCAAGGAATTCCCGATCCTCGGCGAGGCCTCGATGACCGCCTCGCGCTTCGCCATCGCGGCCAAGAATGTCGGCGGAGACGAGGCCTACAAATCCGTGCACGACGCGCTCATGGCGATGTCCGGAGAGCCCAGTGAGACGGCGCTGAAGCGCATCGCGGGCACGCTCGGCCTCGACGCCGACGCGGTCATGGACGAGATGGACAGCGACGCCGTGACCGAGGAGATCGCCAGCGTGCGCGAACTGGCGCAGCAGCTCCAGATCCGCGGCACGCCGACCTTCGTCATGGGCGACGAGCTGATCCGCGGTTACGTCACCATCGACCAGATGCGCGCGATCGTCGAAGACGCCCGCGAGGCGGGATGATCTCGGCGCGTGGCGCCGCTCTCCTTGTCGCGATGATGTCTGCGGTCCCCGCCGGGGCGGCAGAGGTCATCGCAGACAGCCTCGAGGAAACGGCCGCTCTCGGCGAGGAGCTGAGAGAACTGTTTCATCTGGAGCCCGAACTCGTCGGTCCGGCGCTCGGATCGGACCCGGGCCTCGCCACCGAGATCGCCCAAGGGCTCTATGCCGACGAGATCGCCAGCGACCTTGCGCGGATCGAGGGCGAGGCCGCCGCCCTCTTCTCTCGCGACCGCCCGCTGATCGGCGCGGCGGACGGACCGGTAAAGATCGCCCTTCTGGTCGGACAGGACTGCCCCGACTGCGCCGCCGCAGAACGAGACCTCGATGAACTGGCGCAGCGCGTGCAGATCGCCGCGACGGTGATCGACGTCTCTCAGAAGCCCGAGGACAGGGCCATGATGGAGCGGCTGACGCTCGACATGGTTCCCGCCTACGTCATGGCCGACAAGATGATCCGCGGTCACATGCCGACAATTGTGCTCGAGCGCTATCTGGGGGAGTAGGGGCACCGCGTCCCGTATCTCAACCGGCTGGAGCCGACATGACCCTGCACATCGACGTCACGCTCGATTACCGTTTCGACGCGCCGACGGACTGCCTTCTGCAAATTTCCGCAGCTCCGATGGCGGATCAGCGCATCCTGTCGGAGGAGCTCGACCTCGGCGGGCTGGTGACGCGGACGAACAGGGCCGAGGACGAGGTTGGCACGCGGCTCTGGTGCCGGCCCGAGGAGCGGCTCACCTGCCGCTACCGGGCTGACGTCGAGATCCTGCGCAGCACCTCCGACATCGCGACGCTGTCGGGCCACGCCCCGGCGGAGCTTCCGGAGGATGTGGTGAAATATCTCCTGCCCTCGCGGTACTGCCCCTCTGACAAGTTCCTCGCCTTCGTCGCGCAGGAATTCGGCCGCTTCTCGGGGGGCGAGAAGATCGCCGCGATGCGGGACTTCGTCTTCGAGAATGTTGCCTATACGCCGGGCGTGTCGAATTCCGAGACCTCGGCGCTCGAGACCTTCGTGCAGCGGCAGGGGGTCTGCCGGGACTTCGCGCATCTGCTGATCACCCTCGCCCGCGCCGGCACCATCCCGGCGCGTTTCGCGAGCACCTACGGGCTCAACGTCACGCCGCCCGATTTCCACGCGGTGGCGGAGGTCTGGCTTGACGGCGCCTGGCGCCTCGTCGATCCGACACGCATGACGATTCCTTTCGACAACGCGCGGATCTGCGTCGGGCGCGACGCGACGGACGTGGCCTTCCTGACCAGCTACGGCCCCGCCGAACTCGTCACGCAGAGCGTCCGGGTCGACGCCAGCTGATCGCCGGCGTCCTCCCGATTTAATTGGTTCAAGAAGAACGCGGGACGATCACTCCGCCGCTTCGGTCGGGGCGACCTCACCCGCTTCGATCTCGGCGGCGCGCTTCTCCACCTGCTCGACGATGTGATCCACCATCTCGTCGTTCGACATCGAGTGGGATTTCTTTCCGGCGAGATAGACCATGCCACGGCCCGCGCCGCCACCGGTGAAGCCGACATCGGTCATCAGCGCCTCGCCGGGGCCGTTCACCACGCAGCCGATGATCGATAGCGACATCGGCGTCTTGATGTGCTCGAGCCGTTCCTCGAGCTTTTCAACCGTCTTGATCACGTCGAAACCCTGACGGGCGCAGGACGGGCACGAGATGATGTTGACGCCGCGATGGCGCAGTCCGAGCGCCTTGAGGATCTCGTAGCCGACCTTCACCTCCTCGACGGGATCGGCCGAGAGCGAGACGCGCACCGTGTCGCCGATCCCCATCCACAGGAGGTTGCCGAGGCCGATCGAGGACTTGATCGTGCCCGAGGTCAGCCCGCCCGCCTCGGTGATGCCGAGGTGGATCGGCGCGTCCGTCGCCTCGGCGATACCCTGATAGGCCGCCGCGGCGAGGAAGACGTCCGAGGCCTTCACCGAGATCTTGAACTCGTGGAAGTCGTTGTCCTGCAGGATCCGGATGTGGTCGAGCCCGCTTTCCACCATCGCGTCGGGGCACGGCTCGCCGTATTTCTCGAGGAGATGCCGCTCGAGGCTGCCGGCGTTGACGCCGATCCGCATGGAGCAGCCGTGATCGCGCGCGGCCGAGATCACCTCGCGCACCCGCTCCTCGGAGCCGATGTTGCCGGGATTGATCCGCAGGCAGGCGGCGCCCGCCTCGGCCGCCTCGATCCCGCGGCGGTAATGGAAGTGGATGTCGGCGACGATGGGCACCGGGCTCTCGCGCACGATTTCCTTCAGCGCCTTCGAGGAGGCCTCGTCGGGCACCGAGACGCGCACGATGTCGGCGCCCGCATCGGCGGCGCGCTGCACCTGATCGACGGTCGCCTTCACGTCGGTGGTGTCGGTATTGGTCATCGTCTGCACCGAGATCGGTGCATCGCCCCCGACAGGCACGTTGCCCACCATGATCTGCCGGGACTTCCGGCGGTAGATGTTGCGCCAGGGGCGGACGTGATTGAGGCTCATTCAGCCCTCCATCGAGCGTGGCCGTGGGCCCCGCCGCTGCGGGGCCGGTCCTTGGCCTCTAGCTAACCGAGGGGGCGGCACGCTTCAACCGGGCGCGACCTCACTGATCCGTGGACCCGGCGTCCTCCGGGCCGGCGGAGCCGATGTCGAGCTCCGCCACCACCTTGCCGAGCGCGGCATTTCCTGAGGGATCGGCGGGCGACATCGCGCCAGTCACATCCGCGACCGAGAGCGCGAGATTGTCGGCGATGGCACCCTCGCTGCCATAAGGGCCGTAGGTCCGGCCGCCCACAGCGAAATAAACGGCGCCGGCATTGCCCGAACGGATCGTCGGGGCCTGTTCGGTCCGGGGCACCTCGTAGATGTCGCCCGCGGACATGACGGTCTCGAAGATCGTGGCCCCGGCCGCATCACGCACCCGCACCCAGGTATCCGCAACGGCGACCACGGTGACCCCCGGCGCTCCCCGTTCGAGCACCTGAACCGTCGGCACCGGCTCTTCCGACGGCGCGGCTTCCGCATCGGGCGCTGCGCTAGCCACGCGCTCTTCGCGATCGAGGCCGAGCTCTGCGATGACCCGCTGAAGGTCGGGATCCTCCGCGACATCCGCGCGTGCAAAACGATCCGCCACGGCCTGCGCGCCGAGATCGATGCCCGACGTCACGGCGCCGCGGGCGCCCACCGGCCCGTAGGTCTGACCGGCGACGGTGAAGTAGAGAGCGCCGCTCTCGCCGACCTGCAACTGTGGGTCCTCGACCGTCTGTTCGGGGGCGAAAGTGTCGCCCGCGTTCAGTATGCCCTCGAACACTTTTGCGCCGCTCGCATCCGTGACCCGGACCCAGGCCGGACGCACAGCGACCAGCGTCACGCCGTCGCGCGGTCCGATGATCGGATCGCGGCTCCCCGCGCCGCCGAGCACCTCAGCCAGGGTCTGCTCGATGGCGGAGGTCGCGTTGTTCGCAGTCTGCACCTGCGGCAGATCGTTGGAGGCGTCGCCTGCAAAGAGGCCAACCCGGCTCGGATCGAGGGTCGAGATCGGCGCATCCCGTGCCACCAGCACCGGCACGTCGAGCGCCTGCGGACGGTAGAGCCTGTCGAGTGCCTCGTTCGAGGGCGGCGAGAAGACGCCCGCGCTTTCGACCTCTTCGCCTTCGGACGAGGGCGTACGCGCGGCGGCGACCGGGTCGAGATCCGACAGCACGATCGGGGTCTGGTCGACCGGCGTGACCTGAACGCGCTGCACTTCCTGGAGAACGGTCCAGCCGCCGTAGCCGATGCCGCCGATCAGCGCGATCAGGACCAGCATGGAGCCGACCGCGCCGGGTTCGATCCGCGAGAACATCCCCTCGTTCGCCGGGGTGAAGGGCATGCTCGGATGTTTGAAGGGATCGCGCGCAGGTTGCGTCCTGGACTGCTGCGAAGGCTCGGCCGGACGCTTCAGGACGGAGGCCTTCTCGGACATCCCATGGGCGACCGAAAACCCGCTCTCCTCGCAGAAGACGGCGAATGTCTCGTCGGGGTCCATTCCCAGATAGCGCGCATAGGAGCGCACGTATCCGGCGATAAAGCCCGGAGTGTCGAAGGCGTCGGGATCGCAATTCTCGATCGCGGCGATGTAGCTCGCCTTGATCCTGAGCTCGCGCTGCACGTCGAGAAGCGATTTTCCGAGCGTCGCGCGTTCACCGCGCATGACATCGCCCAGACGCAGTTCGAAATCGTCGAACCCGCGCGGGGATCCGCCGTCGCCATATTCGTCATGCAGTGATGCTGCCCGCATCTTCATAGCGGCTGCCTCGATTTCACCGTCCTGCGTCCCATGCCCTGGAGAGCGCGTATCGATCGACTCAGGGCGATTTCCCGAGTCGTGTCACGCTCCTTATCAGAGGCAAGCTAACACATAACAAGCAAATCGACAGCGTTTATCGCAATTAGGCGGAGAGTTCGGCGCGATTCAGCGCGCAATGGGACCAGAGCTCGTCCATGGCGCTCACGAGCCGGTCCATCTCGTCCGGGCCGTGCACCGGCGACGGGGTGAAGCGCAACCTTTCCGTGCCGCGGGGAACGGTCGGGAAGTTGATCGGCTGCACGTAGATCCCGTAGCCGTCGAGCAGCATGTCCGAGAGCGCCTTGGTGTGCACCGGATCGCCGACGATCACCGGCACGATGTGGCTGCCGTGGTCGATCAGCGGCAGACCCATGCCCTTGAGGCGTGTCTTGAGGATCTTCGCCCGCTCCTGATGAAGCTGCCGCAGGTCGCGATCGCGCTTGAGATGCGCCACCGACGCGGCGGCGCCGGCGGCGACGGCCGGCGGCAGCGACGTGGTGAAGATGAAGCCCGGCGCGTAGGACCGCACGGCGTCGCACATCTTGGCCGACGCCGCGATGTAGCCGCCCATCACGCCATAGGCCTTCGCGAGCGTGCCGTTGACGATGTCGAGCCGGTGCATCAGGCGGTCGCGCTCGGCCACCCCTGCCCCGCGCGGCCCATACATGCCGACCGCGTGAACCTCGTCGATATAGGTCAGCGCGCCGAACTCGTCAGCGAGATCGCAGATCGCCTCGATCGGGCCGAAATCGCCGTCCATCGAATAGACCGACTCGAAGGCGATGAGCTTGGGCGCCGAAGGATCGTCGGCCTCGAGCAGCTCGCGCAGGTGAGCGACGTCGTTGTGCCGGAAGATGCGCTTGGCACCGCCGTTGCGGCGCACGCCCTCGATCATCGAGGCGTGGTTCCGTGCGTCGGAATAGATGATCAGGCCCGGGAAGAGCTTCGGCAGCGTCGAAAGCGTCGCGTCGTTGGCGATGTAGGCCGAGGTGAAGACGAGCGCCGCCTCCTTGCCGTGCAGGTCGGCAAGCTCTGCCTCGAGACGCTTGTGGTAGACCGTCGTGCCCGAGATGTTCCGCGTGCCGCCAGAGCCTGCACCGGTGGCATCCACCGCCTCGTGCATCGCCTCGAGCACCACCGGATGCTGACCCATCCCTAGATAGTCGTTGCCGCACCAGACCGTGATCGGCTGCTCGGATCCGTCCGGCTTGCGCCAGGTGGCGTGGGGGAACTGGCCGCGCTTGCGTTCGATGTCGATGAACGTGCGGTACCGTCCTTCTTCGTAAAGGCGGTCGATGGCTCGGTCCAGCTCGGCGTTGTAGTCCACGCTCTCGTCTCCTTGGTCTTTACCCCGCGGGATTGCCGGACCCGCTCCTCCACAAGCACGCTTCCGCCGCGTTCCCGATGCATATAGAGCCACAAAGCTCCGAACAACCGCCTAACCCATGACGGTTGGTCGCAGCTTTGATCCACATCAAGGGGCCGCGACGCGCATCGGAAACATTGGATGTAATCGGTACATTCGCATCTTTCCACCGGGCAAGTCCCGCGCGCCCGGCTGGACACGGTCGCGCGCGCTGGTACCTAAGGATCAAACGATCACAGGAGACACCCATGTCGCTCGACGCCGTCCTATCCCGCATCGACGCCGATCTGCCGAACGCCACCGAGCGCCTCTTCGACCTCTTGCGCGTGCCCTCGATCTCGACCGATCCGAAATACGCGCCGGAATGCCGCCGGGCGGCGGAATGGCTGGTCCAGGATCTCACCTCGATGGGTGTCGACGCCTCGCTGCGTGAGACCCCGAAGCATCCGATGGTCGTGGGCCATGTGGACGGCGACGGGCCCCACGTGCTGTTCTACGGCCATTACGACGTCCAGCCTGTGGACCCGCTCGAACTCTGGGACCGCGACCCGTTCGATCCGGCGATGGAGGATACGGACAAGGGCCGCGTGATCCGCGCCCGTGGGGCGTCGGACGACAAGGGTCAGCTGATGACCTTCATCGAGGCCTGCCGCGCCTTTCACGCCGAGACCGGCCGCATGCCCTGCCGCATCACCTTCTTCCTCGAAGGCGAGGAGGAATCGGGCTCGCCCTCGCTGGTGCCGTTCCTCAAGGAGAACGCCGAGGAGCTGAAGGCGGACGTCGCGCTCATCTGCGACACCGGCCTCTTCGACGCCGAGACACCGGCGATCGTGACGATGCTGCGCGGTCTTCTGGGTGAGGAGATCACCATCACCGGCGCAACGAAGGACCTGCATTCGGGCTTCTTCGGAGGCGCGGCGATGAACCCGATCCGCGTGCTGACGCGGATCCTCGGCGGGCTGCACGACGAGAGCGGCCGCGTTGTCGTGCCGGGCTTCTACGACGGCGTGCCGGACCTCGACCCGGGCCTGCGGCAGCAATGGGAGGGGCTCGGCTTCGATCACGCGGCCTTCCTCGGCGGCGTCGGGCTCGCCACTCCGGCAGGCGAACAGGACCGCACCCCGCTCGAGATGATCTGGTCGCGCCCCACCGGCGAGATCAACGGCATCATCGGCGGCTATACCGGCGACGGCTTCAAGACGGTGCTGCCGTCGCGCGCCTCGGCCAAGGTCAGCTTCCGCCTCGTCGGCGAACAGGACCCGCACGCGATCCGCGAGAGCTTCCGCGACTGGGTGCGAACGCAGGTGCCCGAGGATTGCAAGGTCGAGTTCGAGGCGCACGGCGCCTCGCCCGCATCGGTCATGGCGACAGATCACCCGGCCTTCGAGCAGGCACGGCAGGCGCTCAGCCTCGAATGGCCGCAGGAGGCCGCCTATGTCGGCGCCGGCGGGTCCATCCCGGTCGCGGGCTACTTCAAGTCGATCCTCGACATGGACGCGATGCTGATCGGCTTTGCCAAGGAAGACGACCAGATCCATTCCCCGAACGAGAAATACGATCTCGAGAGCTTCCATCGCGGGATCCGCAGCTGGGCGCGCATCCTCGACGCGCTGACCTGAGCGTCGCCGGGGGCGCGGGATCGCCGCGCCCCGGGAATGACGAGGGGGCCGGCCTGCGGCTCAGCCGCCCGCGCCGGGCCCTGCGAGGTGCTTCACGATCCCGGCCGAGCTCACCTGGCCGATGATCCGCCCGGCTTCCTCGACCGCGACCGGTCCGCCGGCTTCGGTGAGCCTCGCCATGACGTCCGCGACAGGGCAATTGGCATCGACCGTGTGCTCGGGCGTGCCGGCCGCAGGCTCCATCACGTCGCGCGCCCGCAGCACGCCGAGCGGGTTCATGTGGGCCACGAACTCCGCCACGTAATCGTTTGCCGGATGGGCATAAATGTCTTCCGGCCGGCCGCACTGGACGATCCGCCCGCCTTCCATGATGGCGATGCAGTTGCCGATCTTGAACGCCTCGTCGAGATCGTGGCTGACGAAGATGATGGTCTTCTGCATCTCGCGCTGAAGCTCCAGGAGCTCGTCCTGCAGCTTGGTGCGGATGAGTGGGTCCAGCGCAGAGAACGGCTCATCCATCAGGAGAATCGGCGCGTCCGTGGCAAAGGCGCGGGCGAGGCCCACGCGTTGCTGCATGCCGCCCGAGAGCTCCGCCACCTTGCGGTCGCCCCAGCCGTCGAGACCGACGAGTCCGAGCTGCCGCTCGACGCGCTCGCCCCGCTCCGCCTTCGGCACGCCCGCAAGCTCGAGCCCGAGCCCGACATTCTCGCGCACGCTCCGCCACGGCAGGAGCCCGAACTGCTGGAACACCATCGCCACGCATTCGCGGCGCACCGTGCGCAGGTCCTCGTCGCTCGCGGTGGTGACGTTGCAGGACCAGTCGTTGTCGTTGACGGTGACCGAGCCCCGCACCACGGGGTTCAGCCCGTTCACCGCCCGCAGCAGGGTCGACTTGCCCGATCCCGAGAGGCCCATGAGGACGAGGATCTCTCCGGCCTGCACATCGACCGAGCAGTCGTGCACGCCGAGCACCTGGTCGGTCCTCTTCTGGATCGTGGCGCGGTCGAGGCCCTCGTCCATCAGCGGCAGGGCGGATTTCGGTTCGTCTCCGAAGACGATGGAGACGTTGTCGATTTTCACGGCGGTGCTCATTTGCGCGCTCCCACGTTCAGGATCCGGTCGAGCATGATGGCGACGACGACGATCACGAAGCCGCTCTCGAAACCGAGTGCCGTGTTCACCTGGTTGAGCGCCCTCACCACCGGCACGCCGAGCCCGTCGGCACCCACGAGCGCCGCGATCACAACCATCGACAGCGACAGCATGATGGTCTGGTTGAGCCCCGCCATGATCTGCGGGAAGGCGCTCGGCATCTCCACCTTCCAGAGCACCTGGCTGCCCGTCGCGCCGAAGGCGCGCGCCGCCTCGAGAAGCGGCTGCGGCGTCGAGGAGACACCGAGATAGGTCAGGCGGATCGGCGCGGGCACGACGAAGATCACCGTCGCCATGAGCCCCGGCACCATGCCGATGCCGAAGAACACGATGGCCGGGATCAGGTAGACGAAGGTCGGCAGCGTCTGCATCAGGTCGAGCACGGGCCGGATCGCCGTATAGAGCTTCGGCCGATGCGCCGCGGCGATGCCGATCGGCACGCCGATGCCCATGCAGACGACGCAGGCCGAGAGAACCAGCGTCAGGCTCTCGAGCGTCTCCTCCCAATAGCCCTGATTGAGGATGAAGAGGAACCCGAGCGCGACGAAGAGCGCCACCTTCCAGCTGCGCTGCAGCGCATAGGCGATCGCGACGAAGACCGCGATGACGATGAAGGGATGCGGCGTCTCCATGACCCAGAGCACGCCGTCGATCAGCGCCTCCATCGCGACGGCCGCCCCGTCGAGCAGCCATCCGCCATAGGTCCGGATCCCGTCGAAGATCACCTCCGCGGCGTCTCCCACGGGGATCTTGTACGATGTGAGCCAGTCCAGCATCTCTCGCGTCCCCTTCCGTGTTGGCCCGGGCCAACGCGGATGTGACGCGAAGGCGCGGCAAAATTGATTGACGGGTCAATTAATGATCTACTAGACTCGATCCTGCAACCGAATACTTCCCAAGGTTTCCAGAGCCATGAGCAAGGAGCTGACCCGCCGCCGGGATCTGATCGCCGCCACGATCCGCGAGATCGGCGAACGCGGCACGCTCGGCGTGACCGTCGGTCAGATCGCGAAACGCGCCGGGGTCTCGCCGGGTCTCGCCTTCCACTATTTCGGCGACAAGGAGGCCCTGTTCCTCGCCGCGATGCGCACGATCCTGCGCGATTACGGCCGCGACGTCCGCGCGGCGCTCGGTGCCGCGTCCGGCCCGAGGCAGAGGCTCGACGCGGTGATCGACGCGAATTTCGCCGACAGCCATTTCAGGGACGGGGCGGTCGCGGCCTGGCTCAATTTCTATGTCCTCGCCCAGTCCTCCGGCGAGGCGGCGCGGCTCCTGGCGCTCTATCACCGACGGCTGCATTCGAACCTGATGCACGATCTGCGCCCCCTTGCCGGCGCGTCGGCCGAGTCGATCGCGCGGCGCCTGGCGGCGCTGATCGACGGGCTCTACCTGCGCTTCGCGCTCACCCGCCACGATGTGGATGCCGGTGCCGCGGCGGACGAGGTCCGCGCCGCGCTCGACGCAGCCCTTGTCGCCACCGAGTGTCACGAGCCCCGCAGGGCGGCGAGGTCGTAGCCGTACCAGTCGAGGATCTCGCGGGCCGCGATCAGCCGCTCGCCAGGAGCGCCGGTGCGGTCGAGGACGAAGACCCGCCCGCCGCCGGGATCGCCCATCGCGACCGTCCGCGCATCGGCATCAAGCCAGTGCACCCAGAGCGGTGCGCCGTCCGCGGAGAACCGCCCCGGCGCCACCTCGACCAGATCCGAGCTGTCTCCCGCGATCACGATGCAGCCCGGCGCGATGCTGACCGAGGCGCCCGGAGGCACACCCGCCCCCTCGACGATCCGCCATTCCCCGTGGAGCCGGTCTGCCGTCACGTCCATCTGCGCGCCGACCGGGGCCGCAGGATCGCGCAGGGTGGCCGGCGTGTCCGGCGCGGGGGCAGCGCCGCATCCCGCGAGCGCGAGGCAAATCAGAACGCGCTTCACGCCTCCTCCTCCTCGTCCGCCGGCGGCACGGCCCGCCCGCGGAACCCCGTCGCCACCACGAACTTCTCCGAGGAATCCTGACGCGAGGCCGGCGGCTTGACGTTGGCGACCTTGTCGAAGCGCTTCTTGAGGAGCGTCTGCAGCCCAGTCTCCGCGCCCCCCGCCAGAACCTTGGCGACGAAGGTCCCGCCCGGCTCCAGCACGTCGAAAGCGAACTCCGCCGCCGCCTCGCAGAGCGCGACGATCCGCAGATGGTCGGTCTGCTTGTGCCCCGACGAAGCCGCCGCCATGTCCGACATCACCACGTCCGCCGAGCCGCCGAGCCAGGCCTTGACCCGCTCGTCCGCGCCATCATCCATGAAATCGAGCTGGTGGATCTCCGCGCCCTGCACCGGCTCGACCTCCTGAAGATCGACCCCCAGCACTCGGCCTTCCGCCTTGCCCGCCTTCTGCCCGAGCGCGTTCACGCGAAGGACCGCAACCTGGCACCACCCGCCCGGCGCGCAGCCGAGGTCGACGACCCGCGCGCCCGGCACGAGGAACCGGTACCTGTCGTCGAGCTCGAGGATCTTGTAGGCCGCACGCCCGCGGTACCCCTCCGCCTTCGCGCGTTTGACGTAAGGATCGTTGAGCTGCCTCTGCAGCCACCGCGTCGACGAAGGCTTGCGCCCGCGCGCCGTCTTCACCTTCACGAACAGATCCCGCTGCCCCCGCCCGGAATTGTTCCTGCCGTCCGGCTTCTTCGCCATCGCCCCACCTCGTTCTTGCGCAACGTTCCGGGCGCCTCGCGCCGTCCGGACCGGTCCTGTCTTCTTCTTGGCAAAAATACTCCGGGAGCGCGAGGGCAGAGCCCTCGCTCCGCCGCGCCCATCCCTCAGAACGGCCCGTCCTCGAGCACCCCGTCCGCCGACATCTGCGCGTAGAGCAGGCCCTCGCGCAAGCCGCGGTCGGCGACCGACAGCCGGTCCGTGGGCCAGCAGCGCAGCAGCGCCTGAAGGATCGCCGCCCCCGACATGATCAGCGCCTGCCGGTCCTGGCCGATGCGCGGATCGCGCCGCCGGCCCGCCGGCCCCATCTCGAGGTAGTCGCGGATCACCGTCTCGATCTGGTCCGAGGTCATGCGCAGCCCGTCGACCTTGGTGCGGTCGTAGCGCTTGAGCCCCAGATGCGACGCCGCGACCGTGGTCACGGTGCCGCTGGTGCCGACGATCTGGAAGCCCGCCCGCTCCTGCTCGTCCTTGTAGGGCGCGAACTCGGCGAGGTTCTCCTCGAAGAACCACGACATCAGCGCATAGCGCGCCGCGTCGTCCTCCACGTCCGAGAACTGGTCCCGCAGCGTCGCGACGCCGAGCGGAACGCTGATCCAGTCCACGACCTTGGCCGCCGGGAACGGGGTTTCAGCCGAATGGAACCCTGCATGCAGCCGCATGATCGCCTTCGGCCGGTCACGGTGCGGCACCGAGGAGAGGTCGATCCAGACGAGCTCGGTCGACCCGCCGCCGATATCGACGACAAGCAGCTGCTCGGTCTTGGTCGAGACGAGTGGCGCGCAGGAGATGACCGCGAGCCGCGCCTCCTCCTCGGGCTGGATGATCTCGAGTGTGAGCCCGGTCTCGCGCTCCACATGCCGCATGAAGGCGCGCGCGTTCTGAGCCCGCCGGCACGCTTCCGTAGCGACGAGCCGCATCCGGCGCACGCGATGCCGCTTGATCTTCTGCTGGCACACACGAAGGGCCGCCACCGTCCGGCCCATCGAGGCGCGGGACAGCCGACCGGTACGCTCGAGCCCGTGGCCGAGCTGCACCGATTTCGAGAAGCTGTCGACGACGTGAAACTGGCTGCCCTTCGGCTGGGCAATCAGCATGCGACAACTGTTTGTACCGAGATCCAGCGCTGCATAGAGCTCGCTCGGATCCGGCTTGGCGGGCGCGGGGCTCTCGACCGGTTTCGGGAAAGCGCCCGCACCTCCGGGACGCTCTGGCGCCATGACTTGCGCCTTTCCGATATCAACTTGAATTCACGATACGCTTGCGGGGATCGGCGTGCAAGCCTGACGGACCCTCCCGCGACGTTGCGACCCGGGCCGGGGGCCAGCGTCGCCTGCGCATCGCACAAAGTCGGAAACGGGCACCTTGCGTCAACCTCGCTCGGCTATCGCTGGGGAAACCGATCGAGGAGGCCCGCATGCCCGAGGTCAGCATCGTCTACTGGCGCGACATTCCCGCGCAGATCGTTCTCGGCCGGGGGCGCCGCGCCATCAAGCGGCCCTTGCCCGAACGGTTCGAGCAGGCGATCGACCGCGCCGCCATGGCCACCGGCGCCACCGGAACCGACGCCTATCTCGAAGACTGGCGCCGCGGCGATCCCTACCCCGTCGAGGCCCCGAGCGACGAGGATGCGGCCGATGCCGAAGCCGCCCGCATCGCCGCGATCTACGACGCCGAAAGCCTGCGCGCGCTCGTCGCCGCCGGCGGCCGCGCCGGCACCTGAGAGGAGAGCCCCACATGCGCATCCTGCCCTTCCGCCGCACCACCGCCGCGCCCGCCGCCCCCGACGCCACGCTGCAGGCCCTGAGTGCCACCGCCTCGATCGAGGTCATGCCGCGCACGCTGGCCAAGATCGAGGATCCCGCCGCGCTGCTGCCCGCGGGCATGCGCGTCTACATCGCCCATATCGACGGCACCCCGATCGAGGACATGGTCGCCGCCGCGCGCCGCCTCTCGCTGGCCGGCTTCACCGTCATGCCGCACATCCCCGCGCGCCTCATCGCCGATGCCGCGACGCTCGAAGATTGGATCGCCCGCTACCAGGGCGAGGCCGGCGTGCATGAGGCGCTCCTCCTCGCAGGCGGCATCTCCGAACCGAAGGGCGACTTCCACTCCTCGATGCAACTTGCCGAGACCGGCCTCTTCGACCGGGCCGGGTTCACCCGTCTCCACGTCGCTGGCCATCCCGAGGGCAACCGCGACATCGACCGGGACGGCGGCGAGCGGATCGTCATGGAGGCGCTGCGCTGGAAACAGGATTTTGCGAACCGCACCGACGCGCAGATGGCCATCGTGACCCAGTTCGCGTTCGAGGCCGATCCGGTCATCGCCTGGGCCGAGCGGCTGGATGCGGCCGGCATCACCCTGCCGGTCCATGTCGGTCTTGCGGGGCCGGCGAAGCTGCAGACGCTGATCCGCTTTGCCGTGGCCTGCGGCGTCGGTCCCTCGCTTCGGGTGCTGCAACGGCGCGCGGCGGACGTCACCAAGCTCGTGAAACCCTACGCCCCGACAGAGGTCGCGAGCGCCCTCGCCCGCCACGTGGCGGGAAACCCGCGCACCAATATCGCGGGATTCCACCTCTTCCCGCTCGGCGGGATCGCGCCATCGGCGGAGTGGATGGCAGAACAGCGCGGCGACGCCTCGCTTGCCGCCCGGGCGACGGGCGTCTAGCCCGCTGTCATGACACATGCGCTTCTCTTCGACCTCGACGGCACGCTCCTGCACTCCGACCCGCTCCATATCGAGGTCTTCATCGACCTCTACAGGAGCCGCGGGCGCGAGATCGACAAGGCCTACTACCTTCGCAACATCCACGGCCGGCACAATGCGGCGATCTTCGGCACGGACTTTCCGGGCGAGGATTCACAGGCGCTCTCGGAGGAGAAGGAGGCCCGTTTCCGCGACCTGCTTCCCGAACGCGTCGCGCCGATGCCAGGCCTTCCGGACCTCCTCGACCGTGCCGAGGCGGAAGGCTGGCCGGTCGGCGTCGTGACAAACGCACCACGCCTCAACGCCGAGGCGATGCTGGCGGCGATCGGTCAGCGTCACCGCTTCGAGGTCATGGTGATCGGCGACGAGCTGCCGCGCTCGAAGCCCGACCCCCTGCCCTATACCACCGCGATGGAACAGCTCGGCACGGAGCCGCGCCGCAGCATCGCCTTCGAGGACAGCCCCTCGGGTCTGCGCGCGGCCCGCTCCTCCGGGGCCTTCACCATTGGGCTCCGCTCCAGCCTGCCGCACGACCGACTGATCGAGGCAGGCGCGCACGCCACCATCGCCGATTTCTCCGGCCCCGCCCTCGACGACCTCATCGCCCAACGCCTCTGACCAACGGGAGCCCGCCCCATGACCCGCACGCTGCTGCACTCCGCGACCCGGACCGCGATCATCGGCTTCGACCAGCCGTTCTGCGTGATCGGCGAGCGTATCAACCCGACGGGCCGCAAAAAGCTCGCGGTCGAGCTCGAGGCGGGGGATTTCTCCACGGTCGAGGCGGACGCGCTGGCGCAGGTCGCGTGCGGCGCGACGGTTCTCGATGTGAACGCGGGCGTCGTCTACAATTCGAACCCCAACCCCAACGAGACCGAGCCGCCGCTCATGCGGCAGATGATAGAGCTGGTGCAGGGCCTCGTCGACGTGCCGCTCTGCATCGACAGCTCGGTTCCCGCAGCGCTAGAAGCCGGTCTCGCCGCCTGCAACGGACGCCCGCTGGTCAACTCGGTCACCGGCGAGGAAGAGCGGCTCGACTACGTCCTGCCGCTGGTCGCGAAATACGACGTGCCCGTGGTGGCGATCTCGAACGACGACACCGGCATCTCGGAGGATCCCGAGGTGCGCTTCCAGGTCGCGAAGAAGATCGTCGAGCGCGCCGCCGATTTCGGCATCAAGCCGCACGACATCGTGGTCGACCCGCTGGTGATGCCCGTGGGCGCGATGGCGACGGCAGGACTGCAGGTCTTCACCCTCGTGCGGCGCCTGCGCGACGAGCTCGGCGTCAACACCACCTGCGGGGCCTCCAACGTGTCCTTCGGCCTGCCGAACCGGCACGGCATCAACACCGCCTTCCTGCCGATGGCGATGGCCTGCGGCATGACCTCGGCGATCATGAACCCCTGCGCGCTGCCGCTGACCCCGGCCAGGATCGCCGAGAAGCGCGCCGAGGTCGAGGCGGCCGGCGTGATGCTGCCCGAGGGCATGGACGACGAGACCTTCTGCCGCCTCTTCGGGATCGGCTCGACCGAGGCGCGGCCGGGCGTCGAGATGACGGCGATCCGGGCCGCCAACTTCCTCACCGACAACGACCCGTCCGGCGCGGCGTGGATCCAGCACAACCGCGCCCCCGGCGACACCGCGTCCCGCGGCCGCGAAGGACGCCGCCGCCGCCGCGCCTGAGATCGACGCTGGGTGCCAACGGGGGTCCGGGGGCCTGCCCCCGGCCATAGAGCGCGCGCGCCAGCGCCCTCCGCTTGATCAGCCCTTGCGCTTGTCGAGGTGCTTCTGCAACGCGCCCGCGTTCTTCTCGCGCTTGCCGCGATAGGGGTTCCGGGCGCCCTGCCCGCGCATCACCAGCCGGATCGGCGTGCCGGGCATGTCGAAATCGGCGCGCAATCCGTTGACGAGGTAGCGCGTGTAGGAATCCTGCATCTTGTCGGGATGCGAGCACATCACCACGAAATGCGGCGGGCGCGTCTTGGCCTGCGTCATGTAGCGCAGGCGGATCCGCCGCCCGCCCGGCGCCGGCGGCGGATGCGCCTCGATCATCTCGCCGAGCCAGCGGTTGAGCTTCGCCGTCGGCACGCGCGTGTTCCAGACCTCGTGCGCGCGGATCACCGCGCCGCGCAGCCGGTCGAGCCCGCGGCCCGTCTTGGCCGAGACCGTCACCAGCGGCGCGCCCCGCAGCTGCGGCAAAAGCCGGTCGAAGGCCTCGCGAAGCTCCTTGAGCTTGGCGCCCTTGTCCTCCTCGAGGTCCCATTTGTTGACCGCAACCACCACCGCGCGGCCCTCGCGCTCGGCGAGGTCGGCGATGCGCAGGTCCTGCTGCTCGAACGGGATCGCGGCGTCGAGCAGCACCACGACGACCTCGGCGAACTTCACCGCGCGCAGACCGTCGGCGACGGACAGCTTCTCGAGCTTCTCCTGCACCTTGGCCTTCTTGCGCATGCCCGCCGTGTCGAAGATGCGCGTCGGCACGCCCTCCCAGTCCATCATGACCGAGATGGCGTCGCGGGTGATGCCCGCTTCGGGTCCCGTGAGCAGCCGCTCCTCGCCGAGGAGCTTGTTGATCAGGGTCGACTTTCCCGCATTCGGCCGGCCGACGACGGCGATCTGCAGCGGCTTCTCGAGGGTCGGCACCTGCATGCCCTCGTCCGCCTCCTCGGAGACCGGCAGGCCAAGATCGGGCTCGTCGGGCGCGCGCTCCGCCGCCTCGGCGAAACCGTCGGCCAGCGGCATCAGCGCGGCGTAGAGGTCGGGCATGCCCTCGCCATGCTCCGCCGAGAGCGGGATCGGCTCGCCGAGCCCGAGATTCCAGGCTTCGAGGACGCCGCCTTCGGTGTTGCGCCCCTCGGCCTTGTTCACCGCAAGCAACACGTGGCCGGCGCGCTTGCGCAGGATCTCGGCAAAGATCTCGTCGGTTGGCGTGATCCCGGTGCGGGCATCGACGACGAAGAGGCAGACATCGGCCATGTCCACAGCGCGCTCGGTCAGCCGCCGCATCCGCGCCGGAAGCGAATCGTCGGTCGCGTCCTCGAGCCCCGCGGTGTCGAGTACCGTGAAGGTCAGATCGCCGAGCTTCGCCTCGCCCTCGCGCAGGTCGCGCGTGACGCCCGGCTGGTCGTCGACGATCGCCAGCCGCCGGCCGACGAGCCGGTTGAAGAGCGTCGACTTGCCCACATTGGGACGGCCGACGATGGCGAGGGTGAAGGACATGGGATCGCTCCGCCTGGGTGAAGGCGCACGGGTTAGCCGATTTGCGCGGCGCTGAAAAGCCGCGATCGCGCGCTCAGCGGTAGGCGATCAGTGTCCCGTCCGCGGAGACGAGATAGAGCGTGCCGCCCGCGACGATCGGCTGGGTGGTTGCGCCGCCCGGCACCGCCACCTGCGCGGCCAGCCGTCCGTCCTCGGGAGCAAAGCCCCGCAGCGCTCCGTCCGAGGAGGCCACCCATAGCAGTCCGCCCGCCACGACCGGCCCGTGGTTTGCGACCGAACTGTCGCGCCGCCGCGACGGCCGCGCGCTCGGACGCCAGCCCGGAAGCTCCTGCGCCCAGACGCGGGCGCCGGTCTCGCGGTCGAGCCGGACGAGCTGGTTGATATCGGACACGAAGTAGACCGAGTTGCCGACGACCGCCGGGCGTTCGAGAGCGCCGTCCTGCGCCTCCCAGCGGCGCTCGCCGGTCGCGAGCGAGAAGGCGGCGAAGCGCCCCGAATGGTTGCCGGCATAGACCGTGTCGCCGGCGATCACCGGATCGCCCGTGAGATCGTCGATCTTCGACAGGACCCGGCCGCGGCGCCCCCCGGCGAGGTTCTCGGACCAGAGCGCGTAGCCGCCCTCGCGGAACGCGGTCCGGAGCGTGGCGTCTCCGAAGCCGAAGACGACGCGTTCGGACCCGAGCGCCGGAGCGGGCGCGCCCGCAACGCCGCCGATGTTCTCGGCATTCTCGGTCGTCCAGCGCACCCGGCCATCGGTCGCGCGCAGCGCCCAGCCGATGCTGTCGCCCGAGGTCACATAGACCATGCCGTCGCGGTAGCTCGGCGCACCGGTCGCGCCGGCGTCGAGGTTCTGGCGCCAGTTCTCGCCGCCGGTCTCGGGGTCGATCGCATAGAGCCCGCCGAAGCCCGAGGCGACGAAGAGCGCGCCGCCGCCGAGCGCGAGCCCCCCGCCCTGCGCCTGATAGCTCTGGTCGCGGGACGGTGTCAGCGTGCGGCTCCAGATCACCTGTCCGGTGCGTGCCGATACCGCGCTCAGGACAAAATCGGACGACATCGTGTAGACCCGCGCACCGTCGGTGACCGGATTGACGTTGAGCCTCTGGCGCTTGACGTCCCCCTGACCGATATCCGTCGCCCAGGCCAGTGCCAGCGGCAGCGACAGTGCCGCGTGATCGGTGCGCACATGCGGGCTGACCGGGCTTTGCGGCCATGCGCCGTTGACGACCGGCCCCGGAAGGGCGGCCGAAAGCGCGCGGTTCGCCGGCGTCCCTGCATCGACGGGCGAGCCCTGCAGGACCTCGCGGACGCCGAGGCGCTCGCCCGGCAGGATGACCTCGCGCTCGCCGCAGGCCCCAAGGAGCGTGGCGCCCGTCAGCGCCGCGAGTGTCATGAGCTTGCGCACGTGTCCGTCCCCGTTCTTCTCAATCAGACGTTCCGGGTCTCTCTCAGGAGCCCTCTTCGACCGATCCGCCAAGCGCGACAATCAACTGCGAGGCGCGCAGGCGCAAGCCCTGGCTCACCTCCGAATCCTGCCGGATGGCCTCCAGGCGCTCGAGAGCAGCCTCGGTATCCCCCGCCTCTATCTCGAGCAGGGCGAGCTGTTCCTCGGCCAGGAGCCGGAGCGCGCCGCCCTCCTGCACCATCGCCTCGAAGCCGATGCGGCGATCCTCGGCCGGCACGCCCTCGCGCGTGAGCGCCTTGTAGCTGGCGATCTGACGATAGACCGGCGCCGCGCCGCTGGTGGCGACCTCGGTCAGCGTCTGCCGCGCCGCCTCGGGATCGGCATCCTCGGCCGCCGCCTGCTCGCCCGCGATCAGCATCTTGAGCACGGCCTGCGCGCCGCCCTCTGGCGCCTCGATATCCTGAAGCTCCGTGGCCCGCTCGGTCGGCGTCTCGGCATCGAGCGCCTCGAGCACCGCGGTTCCGAAGGCCTGCGCCCGCGCATCCTCGCGGGAGGCGCTGTATTCGCGCCACGCGGCGCCGCCGACGATCACGATGACCAGGAGGATCGCGATCCACCCGTAGCGCTTGAGGTATCGGTAAAGGCGGTCGCGGCGGACCTCCTCTGTGACCTCGTCGATGAAACTGTCGGGATTGCTCACCCGCGCCCCCTTCCGAACCAGTGCAAACAGCGTCGGGGCCCTCTTAGCCGAGGGTGGAAGCGCTGCCAAGCAGTGTAGACAGCGATCGCCGTGCGGCCGCATCACTCCGATTGTTCCAAATGACGTTGCGACATATTGAACAAAATCCGATGATCACTCATCTAAACCGGGCGGTTTAGCGTAACAGTGACGTTGCCGGCGCTCCGGAGCGCCGGGGCCGCGCGGCCGCATCCGGGCCGGGACACGCGGCCAATAGGACAGGACTTTCGATGCGCCTCTTTCCGATCCTCCTCGCCGCCCTCGTCGCCGCCGTCCTTTATGCACTCGTCATGGAGCGGGACCGGCTGACCGAACTGTTCGCCGGACCGGGCGCCACAGGCGCAGCGGATGCCGTGCCGGCCGAGGCCACGGCGGGCTCCGAGCCGGAAACCGGCACCGCGATCCGCGTCATGGCGATGAAGAGCGCGGCCGAGGAGATCGACAGTGCCGTGGTCCTGCGCGGCGAGACCCAGCCGCTGCGTCAGGTGACCGTGATGGCAGAGACCACCGGCAAGGTCGTGTCGCCCCCCCTGCGCAAGGGCGCCTTCGTCGAAGCGGGCGAGATCCTCTGCGAGCTCGATCCCGGCACCCGCGCCGCCAGCCTCGAGGAAGCGCGTGCCGCGCTGGCCGAGGCCCGCGCCTCCCGCCCAGAGGCCGAGGCCCGGGTGCCCGAGGCGGAGGCCCGGCTCGCGGAAGCGGAGGCGGCGCTCGAGGAAGCCCGGATCAATTCCGAGGCCGCGACCGCGCTCTCGGGCTCGGGCTTCGCCTCCCAGACCCGCGTCGCCGCCACCCGCGCGGCGATGCGCAGCGCCGAGGCCGCGATCTCGTCCGCGCGGGCCGGTGTCGAGGCGGCGAAGTCGGGCCTTCAGGGCGCCGCAGCGCGCGTCCGCTCGGCCGAGGCCGCGGTCGCCCGCGCCGAGGAAGAGATCGACAAGCTGACGATCCGCGCGCCCTTCGACGGACTTCTCGAAAGCGACACCGCGGAACTCGGCGCGCTGATGCAATCGGGCGGCATGGGCGGCGATGCCTGCGCGACCATCCTGCAGCTCGACCCGATCAAGCTCGTGGGCTTCGTGCCCGAGGCCGATATCGGGCGCGTGACGGTCGGCGCCGCGGCCGGGGCCCGCCTTACCGGGGGCGGCACCGTGTCGGGCAAGGTCACCTTCGTGTCGCGCAGCGCCGACGAGACCACCCGCACCTTCCGGGTCGAGATCGAGGTGCCGAACCCCGATCTTGCTGTTTCCGCCGGGCAGACCGCCGAGATCGCCATCGAGAGCGACGGCGCCCTGGCGCATCTCGTGCCGCAATCGGCGCTGACGCTGAACGACGAGGGCGCGCTCGGATTGCGCACCGTCGCGGGCGACGGCACCGCCCGTTTCGTGCCGGTCGAGATCATCCGCGACACGCCGCGCGGCCTCTGGGTCTCGGGCCTGCCCGAGGCCGCGGACGTCATCACGCTCGGACAGGAATACGTCACCGACGGCGTCGCCGTCCTGCCCTCCTTCGAGGATATCGTGCCATGACCGGCATCGTCGACTGGGCCGCCGCGCGCGCGCGGATGGTCATGGCCTTCATCGCGCTCAGCCTCGTCGTCGGCGGTTTCGCCTATTGGCAGCTCCCGAAGGAGGGCGAGCCCGACATAGAGATCCCCGCCCTCTTCGTCTCCGTCCCCTTCCCGGGCATCTCGGCCGCGGACAGCGAGAGCCTTCTCGTCAAGCCGATGGAGACCGAGCTTCAGGATCTCGACGGCCTGAAGGACATGGGCGCGACGGCGGCCGAGGGCTATGCGGGCGTCTCGCTGGAATTCGAGTTCGGCTGGGACAAGACCAAGATCATGGCTGACGTGCGCGACGCCATGAGCCGCGCCCAGGCCGACTTTCCCGCCGGCGCCGAGCAGTATTCGATCAACGAGATCAACTTCTCGGAATTTCCCATCGTCGTCGTGAACCTCACCGGCCCGGTGCCCGAGCGCACCATGACGCGGATCGCCAAGGACCTTCAGGACCGCATCGAAGGCCTCGACGCCGTGCTCGAGGCGGGCCTCGCCGGCAACCGCGACGAGATGCTCGAGGTGCTGATCGATCCCCTCCGGCTCGAGAGCTACAACGTCACCGCGGCCGAACTGATCGGCGTCGTGCAGAACAACAACCAGCTGATCGCCGCCGGCGAGGTCGAGACCGATACCGGCACCTTCGCGGTCAAGATCCCGTCCTCCTTCGACACCGCCCGCGACGTCTACGACCTGCCGGTCAAGGTGAACGGCGACCGGATCGTCACGCTCGGCGACCTTGCGACGATCAACCTCACCTTCGAGGACCGCACCGGCACCTCGCGCTTCAACGGCGAGAGCTCGCTCGCGCTGCAGGTGGTCAAGCGCAAGGGCTACAACCTCATCTACACCGTCTCCGAGATCGAGCGCGTCGTCGAGGGGACCCGTGCGGGCTGGCCCCACGAGCTGCAGGCCGCGGTCGAGATCGGCACCTCGAACGACCAGTCTAGGCAGGTCGCCTCGATGGTCAGCCAGCTCGAGGGCTCGGTCCTGACCGCCGTCGCGCTCGTGATGATCGTGGTGCTCGCCGCGCTCGGCCTGCGCCCGGCGCTGCTCGTCGGTTTCGCCATCCCGACCTCGTTCCTGCTCTGCTTCGCCTTCCTCGCACTCATGGGCGTGTCGGTCTCGAACATCGTGATGTTCGGCCTGATCCTCGCCGTCGGCATGCTCGTCGACGGGGCCATCGTCGTGGTCGAATACGCCGACAAGCGCATCGCCGAGGGCGTCGGCCCGATGCACGCCTATGTCGACGCGGCGAAACGCATGTTCTGGCCGGTCGTCTCATCGACCGCGACGACGCTCTGCGCATTCCTGCCCATGCTCTTCTGGCCCGGAATCCCAGGCGAGTTCATGGGCATGCTGCCGGTCACGCTGATCTTCGTGCTCTCGGCCTCGCTCGTCGTCGCGCTCGTCTACCTGCCGGTCATGGGCGGCGTCGTCGGCCGGCTCGAGCGCTGGCTCAAGACCCGTGCCGCCGAGATCGGCGGCCTGCCGCTTCTGGCCCATCTCGCGCTCCTGCCGCTTGCCGCGCTCGGAATCGCCGCCGGGGCCGGGACGGCTCCCAGCCTCTCCGCGGCTATGGTCGCCCGTTTCGGCGCGCTCGACGGCGCGGACATGCTCGGCTCGGTGATCCCGACCTTCGCCCACGTCTTCGCGATGATCCTCGGGTTTGTCGTCGCGGTCGCGGTGGCGCTCGCGGCGGGCCTGCTTCTCGTCCTCGCGCTCGCGGCCCTGTTCATACGGATCGGGAACGGCGCGCGCGGCCTGCGCCGGCGGATCCTCGGCCCCGGCCGGCCGGGGAGACTGACCGCAGGATACCGCCGCTCGCTCTTCGGCCGGTTCATCGCACTCGTCGCCACCAACCCGCTCGGTCCGATCGTCGCCATCGGCACGATCTTCGTCTTCGTGGGCTCGGTCTTCATCTATTACGGCCAAAACCAGAACGGCGTGGAGTTCTTCGTCGAAAGCGAGCCGGAATTCGCCCTCGTCTACGTCAAGGCCCGCGGCAATCTCAGCCTCGCCGAAAAGGACGCGCTCGTCGCCCGTGCCGAGGCGATCGTTCTCGCCCATCCGGGCGTGAAATCCGCCTTCGCCTTCGCCGGCGAGAGCGGTCTCAACAACAATACCGGCGGCGCCGAGGCTCCGAAGGACACGATCGGACAGGTCCAGTTCGAGACCGTGCCGTGGGAGGATCGCGTCGGCGACGCCGCCCTCGACGGGGACGTGGTGATCGCCGAGCTCTCGCGAGAGCTCGCGACGATCCCCGGCATCGAGACCGAGATCCTCAACCTGGCGATGGGCCCCGCCTCTCCCAAGCCCGTGCATCTGCGCATCACCGGCGACGACTGGGAAGATCTTCTGGCGGTGACGGAAAGGGCGCGGGCGCAATTCGACGCCACACCGGGCCTCCGCCTCGTCGAGGACACGCGCCCCCTGCCCGGCATCGACTGGGAGATCGACGTCGACGTCGAGAAGGCCGGCCGCTACGGCGCCGACGTCGCCACCGTCGGCGCTATGGTGCAACTCGTCACGCGCGGGATCCTGCTGGACACAATGCGCGTCGACACGTCGGACGAGGAGATCGAGATCCGCGTGCGCCTGCCCGAGGAGGAGCGGCTGCTCTCGACCCTCGACACGCTCAAGGTCCGCACCCCGGACGGTCTCGTGCCGCTCTCGAACTTCGTCACCCGCAAGCCGGTCAAGAAACTGGCCGAAATCAACCGCACCGACCAGAAGCGCTACTTCGATGTGAAGGCCGATGTCTTCCCGAACCTCGTCAAGGCGGTGGACGAGGACGGCGCGGTCGCCGCAACGCTCCGCTCGGCTCCGGATGGCGGAGGCGACGCGACCACCGAAGGGCCGGACGGCCCCCTCGCACTCGTCGCGCTCGGCGAGGACGCGCAGCTCGAAGGCGTGACCGCCGGCCTTCGGACCGGCGCGCTCGACCTCGTCCCGGTGAACCCCAACGAACGCATCGCGCTGCTGACCGGCTGGCTCGAGGCGCAGGAGCTCCCTCCCGGCATCGCTTGGGAATGGACCGGCGATCAGGAGGACCAGGCCGAAAGCGAGGCTTTCCTCGGCCAGGCCTTCGGAGCCGCCCTCTTCCTCATGTTCATCATCCTGCTGGCGCAGTTCAACTCGCTCTACAACGCGGTGCTGGTCCTTCTCGCCGTGGTCCTTTCGACCACCGGCGTGCTGATCGGAATGCTGGTCATGGGACAGACCTTCTCGATCATCATGACCGGCACCGGCATCGTCGCGCTGGCCGGGATCGTCGTGAACAACAACATCGTGCTGATCGACACCTATCAGGAATACGAGCGCTACATGCCTCGCGACGAGGCCATCGTCCGCACCACCGAGGACCGTATCCGCCCGGTGCTGCTCACGACCATAACCACGATGGCGGGCCTCGCGCCGATGATGTTCGGCCTCAGCCTCGACTTCTTCGCTGGCGGCTACACGATCGACAGCCCGACCGCGCTCTGGTGGAAGCAGCTGGCGACCGCGGTGGTCTTCGGCCTCGGGGTCGCGACGATACTGACGCTGATCTTCACGCCCGCGATGCTCGCCGCGCGGATCTGGGTCACGACCTATGCGCTCTGGCTCGGCCGCGCGCTCTCGGCGCTGTCCCTCGGACGGGCGAGCCGCGCCGCGCAGGACTGGGCCGTCTCCACACGGGCCCGCCGCACCCCCGCGCCGCTGATCCTGTGGGACGAGGACGAGCCCCGGGCCGGACCCGCACCGGGCCCGGCGCAGCTCCGCGCCGCAGAGTGAGATAACCCCGGCGCGCCGGATCGCGGACCGGACCTGGGCCCGCGATCCATCGGCACAAGACGTCTTCCGACGCTTCGGATCACGCGGGGCAGGTGACGGATCCGCGCTTGATCCCGCTGAATGTTAGCGCTACCACACCCCCATGACGACACCCGCCCGCCCCTCCGCCCTCGACGGCATCGCCCTGCGCCTATTCGCGGTGTTCCTCCTCACCGCCATGTCGGCCGCCGCCCGCGCCGCCGCGCAGAGCGTGCCCGTGGGCCAGGTCGTCTTCGTCCGCTCCGCGCTCGCGCTCGGCCCGATCTGCGTCTACATGGCGCTCCGCGGCGGCATCCTTCCGAACCTGCGCACCGCAAGGCCGGGCGCCCATCTCATCCGTGGCTCGCTCGGCGGCCTCTCCATCGCGCTCTCGTTCCTGTCGCTCGCGCATCTCCCCGTCGCCAGCGCCGAGGCGCTCTCCTTCCTCGCGCCGGTCCTGTCGCTCCCACTCGCCGCCGCCTTCCTGCACGAGCGCGTCGGTACGGCCGCCCTCGGCGCCGTGCTCCTCGGCCTCGCCGGAACGCTCCTGATGCTCTGGTCGGCTCTGGCACTGCCCGAGGACGGCGCGGTCATCGGCGTCGCCGCCGGCCTCGGATTCGCGCTCGTCATGGCGGTTGTCCGGGTTCTCGTGAAGGACATGACCCGGTCCGAGCCCGCCGCGACCATCGCCTTCTACATGGCGCTGATCTCGTCGCTCCTCGCCCTCGGCTCGGCACCCTGGGGCTGGGTCGTCCCGGACCGAGACGCCGCGATCGCCCTCGCGGCGACCGGCCTTCTCGGCGGTCTCGCCGCCATCGCCGGAACCGAAGCCGTCGCCCGCGCGCCCGTCGCAACCTTGGCCCCGGTCGAATATACCGGCCTCGTCTGGGCGCTGCTCTTCGATCTCGTGATCTTCGCAACCGTCCCCGGATGGCAGGCGATGGCCGGCGCCGCGCTGATCCTGACCGCTGCCGCGATGGTCAGCCTGCCGCGCCGCTAGGAGCCCCGCTCCCGCGCCGCCGGATCGAGCCCGTCCCACCACTCCGCGTAGGAGGTGTTCGAGGGATGCTTGCCGCCCTCGTCCGGCGCGCCGTCGTCCCACCAGACCGGCCCGCGCTCGCCGAGCCGCCGCTTGGCCGCATCGACCGCATCCCGGGCTGCACGTTCGTCGCCGTCGCCCGCAGCCTGCCCGACCCCGCGCCGCGCCTGCATCAGCGCCTTCACCGCCGCGCGGCGCTCGCTGTCGCCGAGCCGCGGATCCGTCTTCCGCCACATCCGCCCCTTGGCGACGAAGTACCGCCCGTCCGGCGTTTCTGGATAGTCCTTCCGGCTCACGCCCCGTCCCCCGGCTTCTTCTTGGCGGAAATACTCCCGCCGGAGGCTCCCCCCATCCCGGCAAGCGCTCTCGTCTGCCGCTTCACGCCGCGTCCTCGCGTTCGGCCGCCTGACGCGCCCAGAGCCCGGCATACCGGCCCCTGCGCGCGAGGAGCTGCGCATGGGTGCCCTCCTCGACCACCTCACCCGCTTCGAGCACCACGATCCGGTCCGCATCCGCGATGGTCGAGAGGCGGTGCGCTATGGTCAGCACGGACCGCCCCTCCGCAGCCCGCGCCAGCGCCCCCTGGATCTCCACCTCGGTCTCGGTGTCGAGGGCCGAGGTCGCCTCGTCGAGCAGCAGGATCGGCGGATCCTTGAGCAGCGTCCGCGCGATCCCGACCCGCTGCTTCTCGCCGCCCGAGAGCTTCAGCCCGCGCTCGCCCACCTGCGTCTCGTATCCCTCGGGCAGGCTCTCGATGAAATCGTGGATCTGCGCCGCGCGCGCCGCCGCCTCGATCTCGTCCTGCCCGGCCCCCTCGCGGCCATAGGCGATATTGTAGCGGATCGTGTCGTTGAAGAGCACCGTGTCCTGCGGCACCACCCCGATCGCGGCGTGCACGCTCTCCTGGCGGACGTCCCGCAGGTCCTGCCCGTCGATCCGGATCGCCCCGCCCTGCACGTCATAGAACCGGAAGAGCAGCCGCCCGATCGTCGACTTGCCCGACCCCGACGGCCCGACCAGCGCGACGCTCTCGCCCGCCCCGACCCGCAGCGAGACGCCCTTCAGGATCGGCCGCTCGGGATCGTAGCCGAAGCGGATGTCGTCAAACTCCACCACACCCCGCGAGACGGCGAGGTCCGGCGCGCCCGGCTTGTCGGAAACCTCGGCCGGCTGATCCAGGAGGTCGAACATCGAGCCCATGTCGACGAGGCTCTGCCGGATCTCGCGGTAGACGGTCCCGAGGAAATTGAGCGGCATGGTGATCTGGATCATGTAGGCGTTGACCATGACGAAGTCGCCGACCGTCAACCGCCCGGCCGCGACCCCCTGCGCCGCCATCACCATGACGATCACGAGCCCCGCGGTGATCAGGAAGGCCTGCCCGAAATTGAGCGCCGCGAGCGACACCTGCGTCTTCACCGCCGCCCGTTCGTAGGCCCGCATCGAGCGATCGTAACGCGCCGCCTCGCGCGCCTCCGCGCCGAAATACTTCACCGTCTCGAAGTTGAGCAGCGAATCGATCGCCTTCTGGTTGGCGTCGGTGTCCTGCGCGTTCATCTCGCGGCGCAGCGTCACCCGCCACTCCGTCACCTTGAAGGTGAACCAGACATAGGCCGCGATGGTCACCGTCACGACGAGCAGATAGCGCGGATCGAACAGGAAGAAGAGCACCGCCGCGATCAGCGCGAGCTCCAGCACCAGCGGCCCGATCGAGAAGAGCAGGAAGCGCAGCAGGAACTCCACGCCCTTCACGCCCCGCTCGATGATCCGGCTGAGACCGCCGGTGCGGCGGGTGATGTGGTAGCGCAGCGAGAGCCGGTGCACATGGGCGAAGGTCTCGAGCGCGATCTGCCGCAGCGCCCGCTGCCCGACCCGGCTGAACACCCCGTCCCGCAGCTGCTGGAAGCCGGTGTTCATCAGCCGCGCCATGCCGTAGGCCACGGTCAGCGCCACCGCGCCCGCGCCGAGCGCCCAGGCCGGCGTCACCTCGCCCTCGGTCAGCGCGTCGACCGCCGCCTTGTAGAAGAGCGGCGTGCCCACCGCGATGAGCTTCGCCAGCACCAGGAGCGCCAGCGACAGCACCACGCGCCGCTTCACCCAAGGCTCGCCCTCGGGCCAGAGATAGGGCGCGACCCGCCGGATCGTACGAAGGCCGGAGCGGCGCTCCTCGGCCGCGACCTGCGAGTCGGTCTCTGTCTGGCTCGTTTCGGGTGGCATCGGATCTCCCGGGGGCTGGCAGTCCGGGCAGACATAACCCCGTCGGGGGCCGGTGGCCAGAAACCGCCACGCCGCACCCGGCGCCCGCTCCCGGGCCGCGCCCTTCTTCTTGGGACAAATACTCCGGGAGCGCGAGGGCAGAGCCCTCGCACCTTGCAGCGGACGTGCCGCGGATCAGAGCGCCGTCCAGCCGCCGTCGACGCTGATCGTCGTGCCGGTGATCTGGTCCGCCGCGGGCGAGCACAGGAACACCGCCGTCTGCCCGAGCTGACCGGTCGTCGCGAATTCCTTCGACGGCTGCCGGTCGAGGATGACCTTCTCGATCACCTCCTCCTCGCTCATGTTGTATTTCTTGGCGGTGTCGGGGATCTGCGCCTCGACGAGCGGCGTCTTGACGTAGCCGGGGCAGATCGCGTTCGCCGTGATCGGCTCCTTCGCGGTCTCGAGCGCCACCACCTTGGTCATGCCGACGAGCCCGTGCTTGGCCGAGACATAGGCCGACTTGTAGGGCGACGCGGTCAGCCCGTGCGCCGAGGCGATGTTCACGACGCGGCCCCAGCCCGCCTCACGCATCATCGGCAGCGCCTCCGCGGTCGTGTGGTAGGCGGCCGAGAGCATGATCGCGATGATCGCATCCCACTTCTCGACCGGGAACTCCTCGATCGGCGCGACGTGCTGGATGCCGGCGTTGTTCACGAGGATGTCGCAGCGCCCGACCTCGCGGATGAGGCCCCGGGCCTCGTCCCCCTTCGAGAGGTCCGCCTTGACGTAGCGCGCGGTGACGCCGTGCTCCTTGCCGAGATCGGCGGCGAGCTTGTGGTCCTCCTCGCGGTCGGTGAACGAGTTGATCACCACGTCCGCCCCAGCCCGCGCGAGCTCGTGCGCAACGCCGAGCCCGATGCCCGAGTTCGATCCGGTGATGATGGCGGTCTTGCCCTTCAGGCTCTGTGTCATCGCGAATGCCTCCGATGGAAAATCTGCACGCGGACCCTGCGGTCGCTGCACGTGCAAAACAAGAGGCCTGCGGGAAAAGGTCCCTGGACATGGGGGCTCGCGTACAACCGCGCGATGTGCGATGGGTCGCGGCAGACAAAAAAAACGCCGGCACAAGGCCGGCGTTCAGTTATTGAGGCAGGTTTCATACAGGCAAGAAACCTATCGAGCAGTGCTTCATACATAGCCCCTCCACCTCAGGAAGCCAAGCTAAAAGTTTGATTGCGTGGAAAAGCAGGCGTAGAGACGAGACCCAGAGGCAAGAGACTTGAGGAGTGCAGCCCCGATGAACCTGGCTTGGAGTGGTCACGTGCGCCGACTGGCCGGCGCCCTCTGCCTTTGCGCCTGCCCGATGATGCTTTCGGCCGAACCGCAGCACGGCATCGCTATGTATGGCGAGCCGGAACTGCCACCGGATTTTGTGTCGCTGCCCTATGCCAATCCCGATGCGCCCAAGGGCGGCGGCATCACCGTGGGCGAGGTCGGCAGTTTCGACAGCCTCAATCCGCATATCCTAAAGGGCACCGTGCCCTGGCAATTGCGCTTTCTCACCTACGAAAGCCTGATGGGCCGCAGTTACGACGAGCCCTTCACGCTCTACGGCCTGCTCGCCGAATCGATAGAGGTCGCCGAGGACCGCTCCTGGGCCGAGTTCACCCTGCGCGAGGAGGCCGAGTTCTCGGACGGAACGCCGGTGACGATCGAGGACGTGATGTGGTCCTACGAGACGCTCGGCACGCAAGGGCACCCGCGCTATCTCGGCACCTGGGCCCAGGTCGAGAGCATGGAGCAGACCGGCCCGCGCTCGGTGCGCTTCACCTTCTCGACCGACAACCGCGAGCTCGCGTTGCTCATCGGCATGCGCCCGATCCTCAAGAAGGCGCAATGGGCGGACGAGGACTTCACTCAATCGGGACTCGACACGATCCCGATCGCGACCGCGCCCTACACGATCACCGACTTCGAGCCCGGCCGCTACGTGGAGCTGACCCGCAACCCCGATTACTGGGGCAAGGACCTGCCCTTCATAAAGGGTCAGGCCAACCTCGACACGATCCGCATGGAGTTCTACGCCGACGCGCAGGTGCTCTTCGAGGCCTTCAAGGCCGGTCAGATCACCTCGATCCGCGAGACCAATGCCGAGAAATGGGCGACGCAATACGACTTCCCCGCCGTCCAGTCCGGCGAGATCGTGAAGTCCGAGATCCCGCACAAGCGCCCGACCGGCATCACCGGGTTCGTGATGAACACCCGCCGGCCCGCCTTTTCGGATTGGCGCGTGCGCGACGCGATGATCCATGCCTTCAATTTCGAGTTCATCAACGGGACGATGACCGGCGGCCGCCAGCCCCGCATCACCTCGTATTTCTCCAATTCGCTCCTCGGCATGGATCACGGGCCGGCCACCGGCAAGGTCGAGACGCTGCTGAGGCCGCACGCCGATTCGCTGGTGCCCGGCGCGCTCGAGGGCTATTCCCTTCCCGTGGGCGACGGCTCGGCGCGCAACCGGGCGGGATTGCGCAAGGCGATGGCCCGCATGGAAGAAGCGGGCTACACCGTCGAGAACGGCGTGATGACCACGCCCGAAGGCAAGCCGCTCTCGTTCGAGATCCTCCTGCCGCAGGGCAATGCCGAGGCGGCCTCGATCATCGACATCTACGTGCAGGCACTCGACCGGATGGGCATCGACGCCCAGGTCAGCCTCGTCGACCCGGCGCAATACAACCAGCGCACCAATGCCTTCGACTTCGACATGACGTACTACACGCGGGGCCTTTCGCTCTCGCCCGGCAACGAACAGAAGCTCTACTGGGGCTCCGCCGCCGCCGAATCCGAGGGCTCGCTCAACTGGATGGGCGTGCAGTCGCCGGCCATCGACGCGATGATCGACGCGATCCTGACCTCTGAGAGCCGCGAAGGGTTCGTCGCCGCGACCAAGGCGCTCGACCGCGCGCTGACCGCCGGCCGCTACGTCATCCCGATCTACCAGTGGACGGAAAGCCGGATCGCCCACGACGCGAACCTGCATTATCCGGACAGGCTGCCCATTTACGGCGACTTCATCAACTTCCACCCCGACGTGTGGTGGTACGAGGAATAGAGCCGAGACCGCCTCACTTCGCAGACCGATGAAGCTGTCGGCAGACCGCCAGACGGGACTGATGCCGCCTGGCCGCGCCCGTCCTACGGCGTCGTGGCGCCGTCGGGTGCGGGCTGGGAGCGGACCAGCATCGCAGCCGTGACGACGACCAGGACCGATGCGGCTACCGCCAGCCCGAGCGCCGCGCCCTCCATGCCGAACGCCGCGATCGCGAGATAGCAGCTTGCCGCCAGAAGGGCCGCGTAGATCGCCCGATTGGCTGCCTGGATGCCGAACCGGCGCTGCGCCATGAGCCCGGTCTGCAGGACCGAATACGGCATCGTCAGGGCCATAGCCACGAACATCAGCGACAGCAGTCCGGCATGGGCCGAATAGTCCGGGCCGAACGCGATGCTGAGCGCGGCCGGGCCCAGGGGCACCGCCAGGACGGCGGCCACGAGCGAGACCCCGCAAACGATGACCGAGAGGCGTACGAGCAATGCGTAGAAATGCGCGACGCGCCGGCTTTGCCAATCCTCCGCCAAGCGACCGAGAATGGCCTGGTTGACCGATTGCTGCAGCGTCGTCGCGGCCTGGTAGACGTAGGCGATCGTCGTGAAGTAGCCGAGCGCTTCCAGCCCCGCCATACCCGCGAGCAGGAGACGTGGCAGCCCCGTGCTCACATGCACGAGCAGGCCCTCGATCCCGAGCGGCAGGGACCCGAGCGCAAGACGCCGCAGCCGGTCGAGGGCCGGCCGGCCGATGCCTTCCGCGGAGCGTTCGAGGCCCACGGCGCCCGGCAGATCGAAGACGAGGCACACCGAGAGCCACGCCAGGAACATGCCGGCAAGCGCGGCCTGCACCGAGCCGCCCGGGATGAGGATCGCCGCCGAGACAGCAACGCTGCCGACACTCCGGAGCATCATCGAGCGCGCCATCAGTTCGAGGCGACCGTGTTTCTGGAATACCCCGTAGGCGAGGTCCGATACCGCTTCGGTGGCCTTCGCCAGAGCAAAGGCGATCAGGATCAGACGGCTTACGGGGTCGGGCATCAGGAGCCACGCGATCGCGAAAACGACCAGAAGCCCCAGGATCGTCGCGATCAGACGCAACGCAAGGAAGTCGACGAAGGCGATCCTGCTCCAGAGGTCGGTCGCGGTGTTGTAGCGCAAGCCGAGGTTGAAGAAGAAGAACACCGGAGTGGCGATGGCGCCGGCCAGTCCGAAGCGGCCGATATCCTCGACGCTCGCATGGCGGGTCAGGAGCGCGAGGAGCGCGAATTGCCCCAGAACGTAGACGAGCTGGCCGCTCATGGCCCAGCCGATCATGTTGCCCAGCGCGCCTGAGGCTCTGATGTCGGGTCTCATGGCCCTCCTCCGGTCAGGCGGCAATGGTCGATCGATTGTCGCGGTCGGGACCGGGATGGCCCAGACCGCCGGCCCTGCTCTGCTCCGCCGCCTTCACCAATACGGGGGGCGCCGTCTTCATGCCGCGCCACCGGGAGCCCCGCGCTGAGGCCTCGCCCTAGCGGATCGCCGCCTCCGACGCCCGGAGCGTGAATTCCAGCACGTCGCCGGGCATCACCGGCTCGTCCAGATCGGCCGACCGGGGCGTGGTGCCGTCCGACGAGGTGCGGAACAACCGGACCTGCGGCGGCGTCCGCTCGTCTCCGCCCTCGGGCTCGTACGTCGCGAGATAGCTCTGCAGGGTGCGGTACTGCGCTTCGGCCTCTCGCAAGTCCGAGGTCTTTTCCTCGATCCGCTCCAGCAGATCGATCTGAGCCTCCGCCTCTTCGGACTCGAGGCTCTCGCGAAGGCGGGCGATCTCCACACGCAGCTCCAGCAGGTTCTCGCTGGTCTCGAGCGCACGCGACGAGAACTGCAGCAGATCGTAGCGTGCATCGTCCTGCGCGGTGGCCGTCGCGACGCCCCGGTCGGCGAGATCGCGTACCCGTTCGAGGTTGCGCTCCGCCACGCGCACCGTCTCGGCGCTGACCTCCTGCAACTCGACGAGCTTGTCCTCGCGCTGCCCCAGGATCTCGAGCTGCGTCGCGGTGGTCTCCCGCGCGCTCTCCCGGGCATCGAGACGCGCCTGAAGCCACGTCGTGCCAAGTGCGGTCTCGGGCCCGTCTTCCGCGTCGGAAGCACCGACATCGCCCGGAGCCGCCAGGGCCTCCAGATCCGCCGTCAGGCGTTCGATGTCGGCGCGGAGCGCCATGATCTCCTCGCGTGCGGCATCCTGTCGGGCCAGCGTCTCGGCCATGCGGAGCCCGTTCTCGTCCTCGAGCCGCCTCGGTCCGCCGGCCATCACCCAGGCCTGCCGGATGGTCATGCCGGGACGGAATTCGATGTCCCCGACCAGCGCGGAATCGCCCGACACGTAGATCGGCCTGTAGCGTACCACATCGACCAGAATCTCGCTTGCGGAGACGCCTCGCCGTGCGTTGGTGTCGCCCCCCATCGGGAGCAGCATGGGCGCGCCGCGCAGATGCGCTTCCAGCGCCTCGCGGAATTCCGCGATGGTGCGCCCGCCAGCAGTGAGCGTGCCCACCAGCGGCAGAAATACCGATCCGTCGCCGCCCACCGGCACCTCCCGGCGGGTGTCCGGCAATCCCACGATCGAGAACGACAGAACGTCGCCGGCGGCCAGCTTGGGCATCTCGGCCCCGGTCTGCGCAATCCCGGCGCCTGGCGCCAGAGCGATCAAGAGGAGGGCAAGGGCCCTGATCGTCCAATTCGGCATGTGTCCAGCTCCTGTCCTGCCGGCATGCGACCGACGGATGACGTCGGCCCTGCCGAGCATGTTCATCTTTCGCACCGGGCGATCTCGTGCGCGCCGCGCGATCCGGCCCCGATCAGCGTCAGGGTCGATCCCGGTGTCATTTCGAAATCCTTGCCCCCCGCGAGCCGCAATACGTCCGTATCCCGGACCACGACCGCTCCCTTCGGGGAACACAGCGTCCCAGTCTGCCCGGGCTCCAGATCGACGCGGCGCAGACCGGCCGAAGCCGTCGGCGCGAGGTCGATGAACCCGATGTTCCGCATGTCGAGTACGCCGTCGATGATCTCGGCCGCCGGGGCGCCGGCCTCCGCCTGGACGGCGAGTGCCGAAGTGCGCTCGCGCGGCTCTCGGTCGTCCGCCAGAAAGCGAGCGCGGTCCGCCGTTGCCGGCCACCGAAGGTCGCCGAGATCTATGGTTGCCATCGGATGCCCGGGGCCCGCGATGCGCAGGTGCCGGTAATCCGCACCGCCATGCACCGGCTCGGCCTGCGGGAGGATGTCGCCGCGAAGGCGCAGATACGATCCCGGTCGCTGCAGATCGACGACGCACCAGTGCCCGCGATCCCGGCCTGCATAACGGACATTGAACATCGTCGCGATGCTCAGCGTACCACGCGAATTGACGCCCAGCGCGGCGCGGTGCTTCGTCAGCCCGGCCTCTTCGGCACCGGCATCCGTGACCGTGATAAAGCCGTCCCCGACCCAGGTCTGTGACGCATAGACCCGCAGATCGAAGGAATTGCAGCGGTGCAGGCGCAAGGCGCGGCGGGTGTGCGGAGAGCCGTGCAGCTTCAGCGCAGACCCGTTGCGCAGGATGGCGGCGCCTTCGATGTTTATTCCGTATCTGTCCCGCTCCGTCGTGCCCGACAGCACGATGTCGTTCGGCCCCTTGTTCCGGTCCCTGTGCTGCAGGTGGTTCTGCGCATAGGTGCCGTCTTCCGAGCCGCACTCATAGGTGACGATGTCGATCTGCGCGTTGTTCGCGCCCTCGATCTGCCAGGCGCAGCCGTCGATGAACCGCCCGAAGCAATTGGCGATCGTCATGCGGTTGGACGGCCCGATCCGGATCCCGTTGCCGCGCGGCCGCTCCTGGCGAGTGCCGGTCACCATGATGTTGCGGAAGGTGGGAAAGGTGATGCCGCCCCCGTCGTCGAAATCCCACATGAAACGTCCGGGTTGGGGATCAGCTGGGGAGACCTGCCCTCCTCCGACCATCTCGAAGGCGACCGGCGACCGCTCCGGAATGCGCGGGAAGACGGCGGAGCCACTGCGGATCGGCTGCGACATCCGTATGACGCCACCGCCTCCGGCAATGACGTGACGTGTGAGCGCGACAAGCGCGGCCGCCACCCTGTCGCCCGGGGTGTCGGGGAACACCCCAGCGGCCCGGACATCCTGGCAGCTCTGATGCGCCAGCCTGCCGACATGTCCATTCCGGAGCGCGATGGCGCAGATGTCGTCGGGGTTCCCCGTCGCGGCGACCTGCCACAGCGCGCCGCCACCATCGAGCGCCTCGCGCCGGCCCAGCAGCACAACGACGTCACCGGGCGCGAGCCCCTCGGCATCCGCGAAAGCCGCGGCGCTGTCGAACACGTGAAGACCCGCCCGAGCGCTGTACGCCTCTGCCGTCGATGTCGAGACCGCGCCGAGGACCGCCGCCGCCAGCACGCTGTCGACCATCAACTCCCGCCTGGAGAGACCTGATTTCATTGCCGTCCCTCCTCTGCTGAGCCACCCTGCGCCGGAAAAAGCTGACCTTCGAGGTCGGCGGTCAGATCCTCGATGGCCTCGAGATCTTCGCCGCTCAGCAGCTCCCGCCAATAGCTGTTGGCCGATGCGACCGACCGGTTCCAGTCGTGGACCACGGACGAGTCCGCGCTGGCATCCGCGGCCGCCTCTGCCCGGCGCTCCAGAAAGCGGGCGATTTTCCCGGTGAAGTCCAGCCCGGCATGAGCGAAGGCCATGCGGTAGGTCGCCATCTCGTCGGCTTCGAGCGAGGGCGCGGTGACGATGCACACGCGATCGAGCACCTGCTCCCTCAGGAGCGGCAGGTAACTCATCCGCCAGATCAGCGCCCCCGAGACAACGGGATCGCTCGCCCTGTCCAGCCAGCGCTCCGAGACGGGATCGCGCCCGAACCGGGCCGTCCAGCGGGGATGGATCTCGGCCGCGCGCGAGGTCCAGCCAAGCCTCTTGTAGCTGCCGGCATGGGCCTGCGGGCGCCGGATGGTGACAATCACCGGCAATCCGCGCTCCACGAGGTCGGGGACCAGCATGATCGCGTGCGGATCCTTCCAGATCACATTTCGAACCCAAGGTTGCAGCCGCCCCAGGCGGAAGCTCTGCAGCGTTCGGCTGCCGATCACACGCGACCGCAAGGTCGCGGCAGCGCCGGGGCGCGTCTGCGGTTTGAGCGGCCCTCGGAAGGCCGCTATCCTGGCGAGGATGAGGCTCAAGTCCTGCTCGTTTGGACCGTCGGTCGGTCCGGTCATCGGAAAGCGGTCCGCCACGTCGCGCAGACCGGTCGGGCCGAGCGGCTCGTAGGCGGCGAAGGAGTGAGGCGCCATCGACAACACGTTGCCGACCGGCGTGGTCGCAGACCTCGGCGCCCCCGTCACAAGGACGACCCGGCGACCGGCGAAGGTCGTCGTGTCGCCCTCTGCCGGACGGCCTGCGTCGATGCGCTGCACCTTGTTCATCGTCATGCCTTCCATGCGAGCGCGGCGTCTCGCCGTCTTGGCGCCGCCCCTCGCCTCGTGGGCTCGTCGATCACTGCGCCTTGCGATTGAAGCTGGCGCAGCGCGGCCAGCGCGAAGCCCAGCGCAAGAATGCCGGGACCGGTCGGCAACCCGCCCGCACCGCCGACGAGGCTGCGCAGAACGAACAGGATAGGAAGGCACGCCAGCATCACCATCGGTGGCGTCACCTCGCGCTCCGTGAGGAGGAGCCGGCATCCCTTGAGCGACAGACCCGCCGCCAGCACGAAGACCGCCAGCGACAGCACGCCGCCCGCGACGCCGACCGAGACGAAGGAGAACAGAAAGAAGTTGTGGATCGAATGGCCGGAGACTTCCACATACCCCGTCCCGAGCCAGATATGCCGGTCCATTAGATCGAGGGCTGCGGTATATTGCTCGATCCGCTGGTCCCGCGAGCCCGTGTCATCGGCGACATTCGCGACCAGGTACTCCGAGATGCCGCCCGCAAGTGCCATGCCGCCCAGCAGGGTCAGGCCGACAAGCACATAGATCTGCCAGAACCCGCGCACGCGCATCACGGCGACGAATCCGAAAATCAAAGTGGAAGCCGCTGCCGCGAGCACCGCCGAGCTCGAGAAGATCGTGAACACCATCGCGAGGCACAGCACGCAGACCAGCGCCATCATGCGATTCCCCAGGACGGCGTGGGATCCTGCGATCATGTAGATGAGGACGAAGGCGGCGCAGAGCGCGTTGTTGATCTGGACCGTGATCTCGTCGGTATTGTCGGTGACGAAGGCGTTGTAGATCGGCCGAAGCACCTGGAACGCGAACCGGTCGCGGTCGAGCGTGCGCAGGTAGTCGAGCACGCCGAAAAGCACATCGACGCCCGAGATCATCACCGACAGCGCCAGAAAGCCGAAGATGCCGAGGAACCCTCCGAGGACGGAGATGCGCCCGTCGACACGCGCGATGGTGGCGACCGCGTAGGCGCCGAGGACATGGGCGATTGACATCACCACGATGTCGATCGGGTCCCCCCGGATCATCAATCCGCCGAGGAGAAGGAGGAGCAGCAGAAGGAGAACGTTCAGGACCGGAATGCTGCGGAAGCCGCGCTCGGGGAGGACCCAACACCCGAATATCCCGAGAGAGAACAGGAGCCCGATATTGGAGAGCTCGAGCGATTTGCCCGCAAGGGTCACCACGACCAGCCACTTCGCGCCGACAGTGCCGAGCATGACGCAGGTCAGAACCGGTCCCAAGAAATGTCTCTCCGCCCTGAGACCGACCATCATGGCCGCCCCGCTCTCCGGCATCGGCCGGACCGGTGCGAGAGGACAGAGCCGGTGCTCATGCCCGTTCTCCGGCAGCGACGTCTCCGACGGCCGCTGCCTGACCCACCGACAGCGCCAGGCGCCGGAAGAAGACGAGGAGAAGCAAGGTGCGCATCACCGCTCCGGCGACAAGCGCCCAGGCCGCCCCTTCGGCCCCCATGCGCGGGACGAGCGCAAGCGCGACCCCCAAGGTCGCCACGAAGCCCGCGGCACTGACGAAGAGGCGATTCCAGTAGGCGTGCCCGGCCGAAAGCGAGAACTGGAGCGGCGCGAAGGCCATCCGCAGCGCGATATAGACCGCCACGATGCCGAAGAGCGTGACGTTCGCGTAATCCGCGCCGTAAAGGATTGTCAGGATGGCCTCTCCCGCAAAGGCCACGGCGATCACGAGCAGCACCCCGAGCCCGCCCGATAGCGCCACGAGCTTCGCGGAAAGCTTCATGAAGCCCCGCGAATTGCCTGTCCTTACAAGACGCCTGAGGCGCGAGGCGGAGGCCGAGCCGATCGAATTGATGACCTGCTGGCTTGCCGTGCCGATATAGGTGATCGCTCCGAAGACCCCGACGGCGGCGAGGTCGACATAACGGTCGAGCACGAGCCGCGGCGCGCTTGCGGAGGCATTGGTCAGGAACCCGGCGATGCCGAGGGGCGCCATCCACAGGAACAGGCGCATCAGCTTTCTCGGATCGGCGCGAAATATCCCGGTGAGGCGGCCCGTCACATCCAACCGTGCCAGAAGCCGGCGGTCGACCGTCAGCAGGACCAAGAGCCATGCCAGAGCTTCCGCGCAGAAGGCCTGCCAGAGGACGCCGGTGGCCCAGAACACCACGCCGAAGGCCGCCAGTCCGGCGATGCCGCGGGTGATGTAGGCGATAGCGATGAAGTCGAGCCGCTGCTCGCGCTGGAAGATCCCGAAATGCATGTTCGCCTGGTTGCCGACGAACTTCACCAGCGTGAACGCGATCGTCGAGGTCTGCACCAGAGTGCCGGCGTCGCTGTAGAGGATGGCCACCAGCGCGAGCACGACCGCGGCGGCAAAGAGCCCGTTGAAGAATTGCAGCGCGAAGTAGTCGTCGCGCCCGAATTCGGTCAGATCGTCGACGGAATGGCCCTCGCGCATGGACATCGCCGCCAGCATGAACAAGGGCGTCGCCAGCGCCGTGGCGATGGTCACGGCCCCCACTTCTTCGGGAGTGCCGAGCCGGGCGACCACGGCGACGATCGCCCATTGCGTGATGGCGAAGATCACGTTTCCGAAGAGGCCGAACGCGAGGTTCGACCTCAGAGAGAGCGCGGGTGCCACGGTCGCCATGCCCCTACCCTGCCCTTTTCCACGGATCCGCATCGACGCCGAGCGCGGAGAGTGCCGCGATATCGGCGGCGAACATCTCCTGCAGGCGGGCCTGCGTTTCCGGCCGCATCGGAGGGTAGCTCTGCGCCTTGAGGTTGCTCTTCAGGATCGTCCGACCGATCCGCGTGCGCAGCTCCCGCGGCAGAACCTTCCGCGCAACCTGCTTGATCGGGTTCCGGCCCGTGACGAATCTCTGCAGGGCCTGGGAGCGCGGCATCGACGCCCTGTTGGCCTGCAGAGCGCCGGAGCCCGAAGAGCTGCGCGGCGGCAGGCCCAGATGCTCGCGGAGCCTCTGTTCGAGCTGGCGCGCATCCCGCAGGTCGGGCTGGGAGAGGATGAGGATGCGGTCGCGCCCGAGCAGGTCGAAGGCCCGTTCGAGTTGCCCCGAATACCGGCCGGCCTCCGCATAGGCATGGCGCCACCACCGACCACCCTCCGCGCGGGCCGCGGCGATCCGCGCGGGCTCGGCCTCGAGGGCGGCCTCGAAGGACAGGTCCTCGTTTCCGAGGCGCCGCTGATGCCAGTAGGCGGAATAGGCCCGTGCCACCGGATCGCGCAGCACGACGACAAAGCGCGCCTCGGGTCCGGTATAGGCTGCGAGCCTCTCGAGCGCCGCGTCGGAGGCGAGGTAGAAGGGGGTCGCATCGCAGCACAGGCGCGCCTCCTGCGCCGGGCCGGAGCCGTAGAATTCCTGCCGGTACCAGTCGATGCCCTTCTCCCACAGCGTTTCGTCGCAGAAGAAATACGTTTCCTTGATGGACGGGACGAAGACCTCCGGCTGTGCGGCCAGAAGGTCCGCCACCGTCGTGGTACCGGATTTCTGCGCCCCGAGCACGAAGACGGACGGATCAGCCATGCATCGCCTCCCAGACGGCGATGTCCGGCGCGCACAGCTCCCGGACCTTCTCCGTCAATTCGGGCGTCACGACTTCCGACTTGCGCGAGGCGGGCTGACGCATCTTGTTCTCGTGTCCGATCTTGACCCGAACGCCGAGCTCCTCGTGCATCCTGCGCCGGAACTCGTCGAGATCGTCGAGCCGGCCGACCACGTCCATGCGCCGGAGGTTCTCGATCGCCAGGGAGATGGCGCGCGACGTCGTCACGTCCTCCTCCTTGGGCAGGCCCGAGAAGTACTCGACATAGGACGCGCCGAGACGGCGCGCGCGCGGCGTCTCGAGGAACCTCTCGAAATCCTCGTCGATGCGGGCGTGGGCACCGGCCTTCCGATAGCTCCAGAAGTAGTGCGACACGAAGCGCGCCACCGGCTCCCGCAGGATGGTGACGAACTTGTACCGCTCTTGGAAGAGATCGTATGCGGTGTTCGAAAAGCGCACGTGCAACGACACGCACCGCACATCCTCGAACAGATAGTAGAGCAGCATCTGCTCTCGCAGATCGAGCACATCCACCAGCATGGCCTCGCGGTCCGTGCGCCCGGTGAAGGCCTCGAAGGCGCGAAAGCTGGACTCGGGCACGACCGTCGCCTGGCTGAGGATGAACCGCTTCCGCAGGGCCCGCCCCACCGAGGTGCCGCCGCATTTGGGCACGTGGTGAAAGACCACGCGCTGCGGCATGAGCCTGTCGTTGACCGCCGCGAGGACCGACTTCGTCCGATCGACCAATCCCACGTTTCCACGCGAGACTGCGCCTGTCGCTAGGAACCGGGTGCCGTTTGTCACACGCTCCACCATTCAGACCCACGCATCGAGATTGACGCCGAAAGTCCGGGCGAGTTTGCGGTTCGACTCCTGGTACTCGCCCCGGAGCTCGGCCAGTGCCGCCCGGTCGGCCGCATCTGGGCCGTCGGCCTTGCGCGTGTTGAGCGCCCTGTAGGCATGGCGCAGCGCGCGATAAAGGCGGCCTTTCGGCAGCCGGCTCCGCAATGCGACATTCACGGATTGCAGCTTCTGGCTGCGCGGCGCGTAACTCTCGTTCTCGGTCCGGAAATCATAGCTGTCGTAGAAGGATGGATCGAGCCCCGCCAATTCCGCAATCCGGCGCATGAGCAGACGCGGATCGCGTGCGAGCTCGTCGAATGTCACAACCATCATGCGCTCGTCCCCCAGTCTCGCACGCCAGCGTTCGAGGTGATGCACATAGGCGGCATTGCCCAGGGCATCGCGTGCCAGTTCGTTGCCTTGGAAATCGTGACTGCGCCCCCGGACCGCCGCCAGAAAGTCGCGAAAGCTCATCTCGGGCGGAACCCAGTTCCAGTTGCCCTGGAAGTACGAGAAGAGCGAAAAGATCTGCGATGACGGCTCGCGCACCACAAAGAGGCAGCGCGGGCGCGTGGGCAGATCCGGAATGTGCTCGAGCGCCGCCGCGCTGTAGAGATAGCTCGGCGTCGACTCGAAGATCACCGAGGGGTGGCTTCCGGGGTCGACCGGAAACTGCGTCTCGTACCCGGCGAGGCCGTTCTCGACGTTGAAGTCGCTCCGGTACATGTGCGTGCCGGGATCGACGAAAAAGTAGGTCTCCTTGTCGCGCGAGCCGACCGCATCGTCGTGATGCGAGAGCCAGGTATGGATGGAGCTCGTGCCGGCCTTTGGCACCCCGGCGACGAAGAGGTTCGGCAAGCGTTCCGTCTCCATCACCCGTGCACCTTCCGGGCAGATTTCTGAGGGGCGACCGGCGCGAGATCCGCCAGAATGGACGCGAACCCCTTCCGGAACCTCTCGAGGCTGAAGCGCCTCTCGTAGGCCTCACGGCAATTCGGCCGCATGCCGCGCAACGCGTCGAGATCGAGGCCTTCGAGGCAGGTTCGGATGCCCTGGCTCGACAGCGGGTAGCTGTGGCCGGTCTTACCCTCTTCGATCAGCCCCGGCATGCCGCTGCGATCGCTCACGAGAACGGGGGTCCCGTTGCGGAGCGCCTCGGGCACCACCAGCGGCAGACCCTCCCATCGCGACGGAACCACCATCGCGTCCGCCGACCGGTACCAGGCATCGATGTCGGCCCGATCGATCCATCCGTGGAGGCGGACGCGGGGCGGCAGCTCGGCCAGGGTCGCATCGTTGTTGACGCTCGCGCCGACCACGTGCAGTTCGAGGTCCTTGCGTTGGGAGCCGATCGCACGCCACGCCTCCAGTAGAAGGTCGAGGCCCTTCTGACGGTCCAGCCGTCCGACGAACAGAAGGCGGATCGCACGGCTCGGCGTGCCCCTCTCGGGCGCAACGTGCGGGGCGCCGTCCAGCGGCTCGGGCACCGCATTCTCGAGGACGACATGTTTGCCGCGGTACCCGCCCTTCTCCGCCAGGGCGCGTTCGCCCTCGGAGACATTGACGACGACATCGGCAAGCCCGCAGAGCGTGCCTTCCACGGATTGCACGATGCGCCGCTTCCAGCTGCCTTCCTCGTAGCGGCTGCAGGCCCACCCATGCGAGCAGAAGATCGCGGTGCGCGAGTCGAAACCGAGGCGCAGCAGCAGAAGCGCCACGAGGGAAAATGTGCTGTGAAAGAAGTAGACATCGGGCTCGATGCGCCGGCGGACGCTCAATGTCGCCCGGATCATGGAGGAGAGCGCGCGGATGCCGCGGCTCGGGTAAGAGTAAGGAACGACCTCAACCTTCGTCCCGACTTGCGAGACATGCGGAGCGGGCGCGACCACGGTGGATCGGGCCAGATCCGCGGAAAATTCGCCGAAAAGGCCGATATACGTCCCGACGCCGCCCTTTGCCGTCTCGCAAATGTGAAGGATCCGCATTTTTGCCTCAATTAGGCTGTTGGCACGAGGGCACGGTTCATGTTCCGCGGGCCCGTGTGATAGGTTCGAAGGTTAGAAGGTGTTGGAGGCGGCAAGAGTATGAACGGAAAGATTCGCGGGCTATTGCTCGGACTCCCCCTGCTCGCGCTCGTCGCGGCGGTGTCAGCGCCGTTGGTGTTCGGCACAGCCATATGGGTGGGCGTGGTCATCTTTTTCGCGACCGCGCCGATCGCCGTCGGGCTGATCGCGCTGATGGACACCTTCAAAGGCGACGAGGAGGCGCGCCATGTCGTGCCGGCCCGCCACGAACCGCGGCACGAAGGCCGAAGCTGACCCCGGACCGCCGAGAATTCGGTCCCACGCGGGCGCATCAGCACGCGCCATCGCGCCACATCACCGCCCGCGGCGTCTTGCACACGATCTCGAGATCCTGCCGGAACGACCAGTGCCGAACATAGGTGGCGTCGATCTTGACGCGCCGATCGAAGCTGATGTTGCTGCGTCCGGACACCTGCCAGAGACCCGTGATACCCGGGCGCGTGGCGAGGTAATCGCTCTTGGCGGTGTCATAGCGCTCCAGCTCGGCGCGCGTGATCGGGCGTGGACCCACGATGCTCATGTGCCCCACCAGCACGTTGAAGAATTGCGGAACCTCGTCGAGGCTGGTTGACCGCAAAAGCTTGCCGACCACCGGAATGATCCGCGGGTCGTTCTTCAGCTTGCTGTCCGCTTCGAACTCCCGTCGCGCGGCGATATTGTCGCGCAGATGCTCCTTGAGGCGCTCATCGGCGTCGACGACCATCGTACGGAACTTCAGGCATGCGAACGTCCGTCCGCCATGCCCCACCCGCTCATGCACGAAGAAGATCGGGCCCGGGCTGCAAAGCTTGGTGATCACGGCCACCACAAGCATCACCCCCGAAAAGGCGAGGATCGCCAGAATGGCGAAGCCGATGTCGAAGGACCTTTTTGCGACACCGCCCAAGGGTGCCGCGGATCGCTCCAGGCGCTGTTGTTCAAGGGTATCCAGATGCATGGGTCTTCCCGACGTCAGGTTTCGTCCAAGACAACCTCAGAACGAGGCCAAATATCGCAACTCACCCGTTAGTAGATCGATTCTCACGCAAGGCACAATGGTTAACGCGAGACAAAAGTGCCATAGCCGCACTCTCCTAAAAATTGTGCCTCGGGGATAACGAAATGTTAACTTATTGAGCGAGGACGGGACGAAAGAAACGAGTCGCACCAGGCGCCCCATCGTCTTCCGGCTAGTCTGTAGGTTGGATGCGCTCGGCGTCAATGCACGCCACCAGCCTTGTCAACATACTGCACAAGAATGGAACTTTCTGCCGCTCGATGCTATCTAAAGCGCCAGCTTCCTCTTCTGGTTGTGGTATTGATTGCTGCGGCGCACCGTGGTTCTTTACCGTTGGCGTCTTTCGTCGCATCGACGCCGGGCGCGCCTTCAGCGCGAGGGCAGACTCACGGCGCCCCCAACGTATTCAACTTATACTTGTGTATTTGCTATCGTTCGGAGGCGTTCGGTGCTATGCGAACTCGAGGATCGACACGCCAGCTCGCGGAGGTGGCGTATGTGCCTCCTTCACCCCGGTATCATGATCAAGGCAGAAGAATTGTGACAGAAGAAGCGAGCCGCCCGGCGGCTACCGACGACGCACCTCGTGCGGAGGCCATGCCGCTCTCGCCTCCCCTTCCGGCGCCCCCGCACGACCTCGATTCACCGTCCCATGTTCTCATCGTGGGCGACTTTGCCGACATAAACGGCGGTCAGGCAAAGGTTGCGTTGGACAGTGCGCGGATGCTTGCCGATGCGGGTGTCCAAGTCACCTTCTTCGCCGCTTGCGGGCCGGTCTCGCGCCGGCTGGAGCACAAGCGGATTTCGGTCATCTGCCTCGACCAGCCCACGATCCTCGACGATCCGAACCGGCTGCGTGCCATGCGCCGCGGCATCTGGAACGGGGAAGCGGCCAAGAGGCTCACGGCGGTGATCGACGGGCTCGATCCGACCGACACCGTCATTCATTGCCACGGCTACGCAAAGGGCCTCTCACCGGCCATCGGACCGGTCCTGGCCAATGCGCCGATGCCGGTTCTGTTCACGATGCACGAGTATTTTCTCGCCTGTCCGAACGGTGGCTTCTACGATTACCGCAAGCAGGAAATCTGCACGCGGCGCCCACTCGGGGCCTCGTGTCTCGCAACGAATTGCGACGCCCGGCATATGTTGCACAAGGGATGGCGCGTGACGCGGCAGGTCGCGACATGGGGTCCGGGGCAATTGCCGGGCGGCCTCACCGACGTCGCCTACATCTCCGAGCTTCAGCGCGAGGTCATGACGCCGCATCTGGGGCGAAAGGTCCGTCTCCACCACGTCCCAAACCCGGTGGACGCGCCCGAGCTGCCTCCGGTCGATCCTCGGCAGAACGACATCTTCCTGTTTGTAGGCAGGCTGTCGCAGGAAAAGGGCGCGGCGCAGTTCGCGGAGGCTGCGCGCCGGGCCGGCGTCCGCGCGATGTTTCTGGGCGATGGTGAGCAGAGCGAGACGGTGCGGCGCCTCAATCCCGAGGCGGAGATCCTTGGATGGCAACCTCCCGAAGCGGTCCAGGAGGCACTGGGCCGGGCGCGGGCGCTGGTCTTCCCGAGCCTGTGGTACGAGGGCCAGCCCCTTGTCCCCATCGAGGCCTTGATGCGCGGAGTGCCGGTCATCTGCGGCACGTGGAGTGCGGCGCGCGAATGTGTGGAGCATGGCGAAAACGGCCTCGTCTACCGGCAGCCGACCGTCGATGCGCTCGCGGATGCGTTGACCCGGATCGACGACGTTCCCACCTTCGATCCGCTCCCCCTCCGCCAGAGGCTCGGCCCCGACGCGCATCGCCGCCGGCTGCTCGACCTCTACGGGGAGATGCTCGCGCGGCGACGGGCAGCTTAGGCGCTGCGTCGTCGCCCCCGTCACTCTGCCGGACGCGGGTGAAGCTCCTTGTCCGGCATGCGGGTCGGTCCGCTGGACCGCCTTAGGGCGCGCCCCGCCACGCGAGGGTTCCGACGCGCCAGACGGCGCCGCGGCATCTGCGACATCACGGTGCCACTGGGCGCGAGCCCTGCCCGCTCGAGCACGACGAGCGCGTCATCTATCGCGCGCGCCGGCGTCTTGTCGTGCCGAGCGAGAAACACCAGGACATCCACCAGATGACCCATGACCCTCACGTCCGGGGCCGGCAGAACCGAGGGCATGTCCACGATGACGAGGTCGTAGCGGCTGCGTGCCTCGGCGAGGATTTCGGCCAATTCGGGTGAGCTCAGAAGATCCACGGCGTTGGACGGCGCGTCTTCGCACGGCAGGAAGTCGAAGCCGTAAGCCGCGTCGTGAAGGATGGCGTGCGCGAGCCGCTCCGTGCCGTGGCAGAGCGCGACCAGGCCGCGCTCGGCCTCCGGCGCGAGGTCCACGCTTGCCCCCCGGCTGCGCATGTCGGCATCGATCAACAGGACCTGACGTCCGCCGCTCCCGAAACTCGCGGCCAGGGAACTCGCAAGCACAGTCTTGCCTTCGCCGGCCCGCGCCGAGGTGACGGCAATGATCTGCGTGCCGGAGGCGCCGGGACGGGACGCCAGGGTGGTCCGGATATCCTCGATTGCGGTGGCATAGACCGGATCCTGAAGCCCTTTCAGCGCTGCCCGCACGGGCCCGAGCCGCGACGAGGCGACCTTGGGCGTCACGCCGAAGAGCGCAGTCCTCGCCGCATGTTCGAGCTCGCGCGGGCTGTGAAGACCCCCGCGAAGGGAGTCGCGCAGATAGACTGCCGCAAGCCCGGCCATGCCGCCGAAGAGGGCGGCGAAGAAGACGATCAGCTTCTTCCGCGGCGCGACGGCGTTCTGCGGCATCGTCGCGTAGGACACCACGCGGGCATCCGGGCGGAGAAGGCTTTGCCGCGCTGCCGTCTCCTTCAGCCGGGTGAGCATGAATTGCGACATCTCGCGCGTCGCCTCCGCCTCCCCCGCCAGACGTTCGAGCTCCACCGTCTCGGCAGAGCGCGTTTCCGGATCGCCGCTGAACTGGAAGGCTTCGATCCGTGTCTCCGTCTCTCCGAGCTGGGCCTGAAGATCCGAGAGGCGGTCCGACAGCCGCTCGATGACGTCCTGCGCGTCGGCCCTCCGGACCGCGACCTGCTCTTCGAGATAGGTATCGACCAGCGTGTTCACGATGTCCTGGGACTTCGCGGGATCGCGCGTCGTGACGGCGACATCGACGATGAGCGTCCCGGGCACGTTGCGCAGGTTGACCGCCTCCTCCAGCGCCTGAACGGTCGCCGGGCGGTCACGTGCCGCGATGTTCGCGCGCTCTTCCGGATCGCTCGCTTCGGTGTGGATCGCGGCGTTCTCGTTGAATTCGGGATCGTCCATCAGGTTCAGCTGATCGACGACCTGTCCCAGGACGGGACGGCTGCGGATCAGGGCCGCCTTGGTGGCCAGGATTGCTTCCGACGCGCGCGCCTCGGCCGGAACGCCGCTCTGGCTCACGACATCGGAGCTGCCCGCGTCCAGCACCATGCTGGCGGAGGTGCGGTAGAGCGGGGTCGCGATCAGAAACGCGTAGACGGCGCCGAGCAGAACGGCGACGGCCACCGCGGCGGCAAGCGTGCCGATGTTGCGCCAGACCATCAGCGCAAGCGCGCCGATATCCACCCTGGACGGGTCGTCCCTGCCGAAACCGGAAGCGCCACTCGTAGAAGACGAGCCGAGGGGAAGGTTGTTTGGTGGTGGCGTCATCAGTCCGCTTAACTTCCCTGGAGACGGGATCAGGGGGATTGGAACCCGAAGGGCATGAGACGACAGCGCCCGAACGGCGCCGTGCCGAGTCAGCGCCATACACAACCCTTGGTTACGTCGGTGTCCAGAGGAAATTTCGGAATATGCCGGGTCTTCCGCAGCATTGCCCTGCGAACGCGACCGGATGCAGCGGTTGCCGCATTCGACCGCAAGGCAGCAGAAAAGTCGGAGAATCCATCGTTCAAAGCCCGAATTTTCCTTTGTAGACAGGATATGATTCATCGCCACCACGGGGCCGAGGCGCATGCATGCGCCGCATCGATCATCGGCACTGCCTCAGAATTGCGCAGGACGGCGGGCTGCGAGCGATTGCTCGCTCGGCATCCTTCCCTGCCCTGTCCTTTGCGGAGGACTCGCGCTAAACGCGAAGTGCAGGCGGATCCGAGGATGTCGATCGCGCCATGCCCGCCACCGAGTGCAGAAACCGAATACCAGACCGGAGCTACTGAAAATGGTCACGAGCGACGATGCTATCGAGTTCTTCGGCACCGACGGTGACGACACGCTGCGCGGGAATGCCCGGAACAACGTTCTCTACGGCTATATCGGGATGGACGAGATCTTCGGCGAAGACGGACGGGATCTGCTGGTGGGAGGGGCGGATGACGACACGCTCTCCGGCGGTCTCCTTGGCGATACCCTGCTGGGGGGCGACGGCGATGACGTGCTTCTCGGCGAAGCCGGCAACGACCTTCTCGAAGGTGGCGCGGACAACGACATTCTCGATGGCGGGAACGATCGCGACACGCTGATTGGCGGAACCGGCGCCGACCGCCTGATCGGCGGGGCCGGCAACGACGATCTCTCGGGTGAAGACGGCAACGACACGCTCTTCGGCGATGACGGCAACGACACGCTGCAGGGCAATGCCGGCAACGACATGATCATCGGCGGGACCGGCGCCGACGAGATCCTCGGCGGCTGGGGCGACGACGAGATCGACGGCGGCGCCGACAACGACCTGATCTACGGCGACGACGGCGCGGACACGGTCTACGGGTCCGAGGGGAAGGACACGATCTACGGCGCCGATGGCGACGACTCCCTTGTGGGCGGCGCACGCTCGGACGAGCTCTACGGCGGCGACGGAGACGATACCCTGGCGGGCCATGACGGCGGCGATCTTCTTGTCGGCAATGGCGGCCGCGATCTGCTTCTGGGCGGCGACAATCCCGACGAGCTCCGCGGCGGCGATGGCGCGGACACCCTGCGCGGCGACGGAGGCCCGGATCTTCTCTACGGTCAGAACGGAGACGATTTCCTGGCCGGCGGCGACGGGCACGACCTGCTGCACGGGGGTCCCGGCAATGACGAGGGGCGCGGCGGCAACGGCAACGACTCCCTCTTCGGCCACAGCGGCAACGACATCCTGTCCGGGCACGCCGGACGCGACTTCATCACCGGCGGCGACGGAGACGACACGCTGCGCGGCGGAACCGAACGGGACGAATTGCGCGGCGGCGCGGGACGCGACGTCCTCTACGGCGGCGCGGGAGTCAACGATCTCTACGGCAACGGCGGTGCGGACACCTTCGTTCTCGGGGCAGGCTCCGACATCATCTACGATTTCGACACCGATCAGGGCGACAGGATCGACCTCGGCAAGCTGCTCCCCGGCTTCGATCCCGCGCTGGACGAGATCTCGGACTTCGTCCGCGTGACGTTCAATTACGGCCGTGGCGATTCGATCGTCGAGATCGATGCCGACGGCAGCGCGGGCCCTGCTTCGTTCCGGGAGGCCGCGACCTTGAAGGCATCGAACTTCGTGAACCTCGAGCAGCTGATCGGAGAAGGCGGCCTGTCTCTGGACGGCTCCTTGGTCCCCCCAAAAACCTACGAGATCACGGACACCTCGCGCCTCGCCGCCGCGGAGTTCCTCGATTTCCTCGCGATCAACGTCCATATCGACGCGAATTTCTACGAGGACACCACCGTCTCTCTCATCGACAGCGCGATGGATTTCATCGGCTTCGATCACATTCGCACGGGCGCGCCGGTCCGGCAGAATCTCGACCCGGGAAACAGCTACGAACAGCTGGCCGACATGGGCTACGACTTCACGTTCACCGTGCGCAACTTCTTCCCGCAATTCGGGCAGGAGCTCATGGACCAGTACCTGGCCTATTTCGACTCCTTCGAGATCCGGAACCCGGGTAGCGTGCGCGCCATCGAAGGGCTGAACGAGGTCGGCAATCTCGATTTCGACTTCGAGGGCGGCTCGGGCAAGACGGCGGCCGCCGCCTATCAGCAGTTCCTCTACGACGCGATCAAGTCAGATCCGAACCTGCAGGACACTTCGGTGATCAACCTCTCGGTCTTCTTCGGCCGGGATGCGGAGAATTACGAGGGGTTCGGCGACCTCTCCGCCTCGTCGGATTTCACGAACTCGCACATCTACACCAACACCCGGCTCGTCCCATTCTACGACATCATGAACCGGCTGGAGAACGCCGAGCTCATCGATTCGGACAGCCCCGCGATGATCACCGAAATCGGGTACCCGACGGTCATGATCAAAGGTCACCCGATCGCGGTAAATGAGACAGTACAAGCGAAGCTGACGCTCAACGCGCTCATGGATTCCTATCTGCAGGGGGTCGAGGAGGTCTTCCTCTACGAGCTCTTCGACCGGACGACCGGCGATCCGAGGGCGCCGCAGAACAATTTCGGTCTCTTCACCTCCGACGGCACGGCCAAGGAGGCGGCGGTCGCGTTGCAGGCCCTGACCACGATCCTCAGCGACGGCGTCGATCCGGACTTCGAGCCCACCGCCGGCACCGATTACGAGCTGACCGGCGGTGACGCGAATACCCGGAGCTTTGCGATCCAGGAGGCGGCAGACGAAACCGATATCATCATCTGGCGCGAGGACGTGATCTGGGACCGCGCGAGCCTCGAGGAAATCGAGGCCGAGACGCTCACCGTCACTCTCGATCTGGGTGCGGTCTATTCGAGCGTGGCGATCTACGATCCGATGCAGGGAAGCGCGCCGATCGAGACGTTCGAGAACGCCGACAGCGTCTCCGTCGATGTCTCGGACCACCCTCTCGTGGTGGAGCTCGGGGCCGTCTACACGGTCTGAGGCTTTCGACGACGACGGTGCCCCGCGGCGTCAGCCCGCGGGGCTCGCGATGCTCCAGAAGTCATAGTAGTCGGGTTCGCCGAGAAGGCCCAAATCGGACTCCTCGTAATCCAGGAGGAGCTGCGTCACGTCGAGCTCGTAATGTCCGATGAAGCCGCCCGTCCCATCGTTGGCGCTGACCCGCCCTGCGGGCGTGAGGAACAGAAGATCCTCCGTGCCGTTGCCGTTCAGATCGCCTGCGGCGAGGAACGCGCCCTCTTCCTTGGACCCGAAGCCCGTGATCGCCTCCCCGTCGCCACTCACCGCGAAGACGCCGCCCGTCGGCATGTGCCGGAAGAGCAGATCGGCTGCCCCATCGGCGTCGAAATCCGCAATGGCCACCGCCTCGTGCACCGGCCGGAGGCCGAAATCCGACACCTCGACACCGCGGTGATCGAGAGCGACGAACCGTCCGTCAGACGTTCTGACAACCATATCCGTCGCGCCGTCGCCGTCGGTATCGGCCAGTCCCTGAAACGTGCCTCCTCCGGCCTCCGCCACGACCCGCGGAATGCTGCCTCGGGAGAGGACGGACATCTCGTTCGTCACGGGGTCCGACATCACGATCTCCTCCTCGCCATCACCGTCGAGATCACCCACGGCGACGGGCGTGCCGTCCCCGCCGCCCTCGTACCGGGCTATGAAACCGCCGTCAGCCCCGTCGTTGGACCTCAGCTGCCCCGATGCGTCGCGCCAGAGGATGTCGGCCGTTCCGGACCCGTTGAAGTCGCCGATCGCAGCGATGCCGGAGGGCTTTGCACCGAAACCGATGCCCGTCCCGCTCGCCTCGATCCAGAACACTCCGCCCGAGTTCGTATGCCTCATCAGCGTCTCGTCGCGACCGTCACCGTCGAAATCCGCGAAGGCGAGGATCTCGCGTTCGTCCATCGCGCCGAACGTGGCCGTCCTGTTGCCCTGCATGTCGGTCACCGTCACGGTGTCTGGCGCCGAGCGATACGCGATCTCGCGTACCCCGTCGCCGTCGAGATCGACCGTGGCGAGGAACGCGCCGACCGCCGGGATCGCCGTGCTCCCGATCGTGATGCCGTCGAAGACTGCCATCTCTCCAGTCTCCCGGTCCTGCACGAGGAGGTCCGATGCGCCGTCGCCGGTGAAGTCGAACGGGCTCTCGTCCTCCGGCCGCGTCCCGTAGCGCGCCAGAAAGTCCTCCATGTCCAGCACGTCTCCGGAGAGGTCCGCCATACGTTCGATGTCTGTCAGCAGCAGGCTCGACCGCTCTCCTTTCGAGATCAGTGAGACCGACACCCGCCCGTCGGGACGTTCCCACGCCGAGGCCACGTTGCCGAACGGCGCACCAAGGGTGACCGTGTCGATGCCCCCGCGGCCGTCGATGCTGTCGTCACCGGTCGACACGTGGAAGCCGTTCGCCCGGTTGTCGCCTGAAAGAAGATCGTCCTGCCGGCTATCCTCGATCGCCTCGATCCCGAAGAGCCGATCCTCGTCGGTTCCGAACCACCCCAGCCCCGACTCGAGATCGACCGTGACCGGACCGTCCGCGTATCGGTAGCTGGCGGTATCGAAGCCGCCCTGTCCTCTCAGAATGTCATCGCCGAAGCCCCCGACCAGGGTGTCGTCGCCGTTCGCTCCGAAGAGATAGTCGCGATCCGCGCCCCCGTGGATGTAATCGCCTCTCCCCGATCCGTAGATGCTGTCGCTGTCGCCGCCCCCGTAGGCCGTGCCCGCCGCAGGGAGGTGGATTTCGTCCCTCCCGTCGCGGCCGCGCGCGATCTTGGCGTAGCTGATGAAATTGTCGCTGGAATTGCCGATCACCTCGGATCTGTTGGCAGGCGTCTTTTCCTTACCGACAGCGTTCTCGACATTGTCCGGAAGCGCCAGATCGCCACGAAAATAGACCGTGTCGATCCCTCCATCCGCCGCCTCGACGATCGTCTGGCCGGACCCGTTCAGGAAGTAGGTGGTGTCCCCGCCCGGGCCCACGACCTCGACATCATCGGCGGTGAAGATCACCGACCGGGCTGTTGCATCGTCCGAGAGGTCGATCGAGGTTCCCGCCCGCACCCAGCCGTTCTCTTCCTCGTAATCCTGCATGCGACCGAGCAGATCCTGCACGACATCCCCATACGCCGGATCCGAGGCGAGGTTCACGATCTGCCGCGGATCTCCAACCACATCGTAGAGTTCGAGGCTGTCGTCCTCGTAGACGGTCAGTCGGTAGTCGTTGGTGCGCAGCGAGAGGCTTCCGTACATCGACGTGAAGGCCTGACCGGACTGCCCCGGGTCGTCGCCGTTCAGGAACGCCGAGAGCGACCGGCCGTCGAGTTGAAGGCCGGTGTCGAGGCCCAGCAGATCCAGCGCGGTCGGCATGATGTCGAGCAATTCGACGGGCGTGTCCACGACCCTGTTCGCGCCCGAGGCGTTCGGATCGTAGATCACCAGCGGCGCCCGCGCCGCCTCCTCCCACAAGGTGAACTTGTGCCAGGCGTCCTTCTCTCCCAGGTGATAGCCGTGATCGCTCCACATCATGATGACGGTCTCGTCCATCACCCCCTGCGCCTCGAGCGAGTCGAGAAGGCGGCCGAGCTGCGCATCGGCGAACGAGACGCTTGCGAAATAGGCCTGGATCTTCTTCGCCCAGTAACCCGCGTCCGTGATGTCGGAGTGGTACCATTCCTGCACGAGGTCGCGCATGAACGCCGGCACGTCGTCTAGATCGTCCTCCACCGTGAACGGGACCTCGATATCCTCGAGCGGATAGAGATCGAAATATTCCTGCGGCACGGCATGCGTGGAATGCGGCCGGTAGATGCCGAGAAAGAGCGCGTTGTCCTCTCCCGGGGCCCAGCCCTCGACCACCTCGATGGCGTCGGTGGTGTTGATGTAGTCGCCGTGCAGCTCTTCCGGCACCTCGAGGACGCCGCTGTCGAAGGTCGATCCGAAACCGCCGTTCCAGTAGCTCTTGTCGGCGGCCAGGGTGAACGGAAAGTTCTCGGCTCCGGGGATGATGTCGCTGTTGTGGTAGACCTTCCCGAGCACGGTGGTCGCGAAGCCGCTATCAGCCAGGACATGCGGCAGCGTCTTGGTGACATCGACCAGATCGTACCAGTTCACGTTGTTGTCGAGCACGCCGGTCTGCTCCGGCCGCTGTCCGGTGAGCACCGAGGTGCGCGACGGGTTGCACTTCGCCACCTGCGAGAACGCGTTGTCGAAGCTCGAGCCCAGCGTGCTCAGGCGCTCGATGTTGGGGGTGTGCAGTATCCCCGCATAATGCGCCTTGAACGACTGAAACGCCACGAGGTCATCGAGGGAAATTGACACGAAGTTCATGCGCGTCTCTCGTCTGGGGAATATCGCGGCGACCGTACCACGCAACCCCTAGCTGACAATGCGAAGCGACACTCTCCTCAAAAGAGTTTCACATTGCAGCGACGATGCGCCATATTTTTGGGCCGCGCTCACCCCGGTGACCGAAAGTCGCACTATCCTGTTGTCCGTGCCCCTGGGGGCAGCGTCCCCGGGCTCAGACCAGCGAGGTGACCCAGAGGATGGTGGCGTCGTCGTCACTGACCGAGATGACGTTGTGCCCCATCGTGGCGTCGTAATAGGCGCTGTCTCCGCGGCGCATCTCGATCGGCTCGTAGAACTCGGTGTAGAGCCGGATCACGCCGGTCAGGACGTAGAGGAATTCCTCGCCGTCATGCCGCACCCAGCCGTCGAACTCGTCCATCGACCGGGCCCGCACCCGCGCCCGGTAGGGCAGCATCTGCTTCTTGGTGAGGGTCTCGCCCAGAAGCGTGTGCTCGTAGGTCGCGGTCGCCTGCGGCACGCCCGCGCCGTCCTTGGTGACCGAGAGCCGACCGTTCACCTTGTCGCGGGTCGGCGGCGTGAAGAGCTGCGGCACCGAGATCTCGAGCCCGATGGCGAGCTTCTTCAGCGCATCGTAGGTGGGCGACATCTGCCCGTTCTCGATCTTCGACAGGGTCGAGCGGGCGAGCCCCGCCTGCCGCGCCGCCTGTTCGAGCGTCCAGTCGCGCGCCTTGCGCAGCTCGCGCACGCGCTCGCCGAGGTTCAGCGGCTCGCCCTCCTCGGCGGGGCCGGCCTCGCGGGCGATGCGGATGAGGCTCTGGGGATCGCGGCTTGTCATGACGCTTGGTGATACGCAGCGCCGGGGTCGCTTGCAAGAACGGCCGCGCGCGAGCTAACTCGGTCCCATGCCAGCGATCTTCGACGACGGGCCGCCGCCGCCCTGCCCCGCGCCCTTCAACCTCGCAGCCCACGTGCTGCGAGCTTCGGATCCGGATCCGGCCAAGATCGCCCTCGCCATCGTCGCGCCGACGGGCGCCGAGCGCTGGAGCTACGGCCGTCTCGAGGCCGCCGTGCTGGGCACCGCCTCGGGGCTGCTCGCCCAAGGCCTCGGCCCGGGAGACAGGGTCCTTCTGCGGCTTGGCAACACAATCGAATTCCCGCTCGCCTTCCTCGGCGCGATCGCCGCCGGCCTCGTGCCCGTGCCCACCTCCGCGCAGCTGACCGCGCCCGAGGTGCAAAAGATCGTGGACCAGCTCGCCCCCGCGGCCATCCTGCGCGACCCGGGCGTGGCCTCCTGCGACGCGGGCGTGCCGACGTACCAGACCTCGGACATGATGGCGTGGCGCGATCTGCCCCCCGCGGATTACGCGATGGTCGACCCCGAGCGCCTCGCCTACATCGTCATGACCTCCGGCACGTCCGGCACCCCGCGCGCCGTCGGCCATGCGCACCGCGCGGTCTGGGCGCGGCAGATGATGATGGACGGCTGGTACGGCCTGAGGTCGTCCGACCGGCTCCTGCATGCGGGCGCCTTCAACTGGACCTACACGCTCGGCACCGGCCTGCTCGATCCCTGGACGCGGGGCGCGACGGCGCTGATCCCCGCCGAAGGTGTGACGCCCGCGAAGTTGCCGCTCCTCCTCTCGCGCCACGAGGCGAGCCTTTTCGCAGCCGCTCCAGGCGTTTACCGCCAGATGCTCAGAAATCACGTGAAGCCGCTGCCGAAACTGCGGCACGGGCTCTCGGCGGGCGAGAAGATGGCGCTCCCCGTGCACGAGGCATGGCGCGCGGCGACCGGAACCGAGATCTACGAGGCCTACGGGATGTCGGAATGCTCGACCTTCATCTCCTCCTCCCCGAGCCGCCGGGCCGCGCCGGGCACGCTCGGCGCTCCTCAGCCGGGGCGGCGCGTCGCGATCCTCGGCCCGGACGGGCCCGCGGAGATCGGCGAGCCCGGAGAGATCGCGATCCACCGCTCCGACCCCGGTCTCATGCTGGGCTATGTCGGCGACGCGGACGCCACCGCCGAGAAGATGCGCGGCGAATGGTTCCTGACCGGCGATCAGGGCCGGATGGACCACACCGGCGCCATCTCGTTCCTCGGCCGCGCGGACGATCTGATGAACGCGGGCGGGCTCCGGGTCTCCCCGCTCGAGGTCGAGGCGGCGATCCACGATCACCCCGGCGTCGAGGAGGTCGGCGTCACCGATGTCGAGATCCGCGACGGCGTGCGGATCATCGCGGCCTTCTGGACCGGTCCGGAGCCGCTTGCCGACGACATCCTGACCGCTTGGGTGGAGCCGAGGCTCGCCGCCTACAAGCGCCCCCGCATGTGGGTGCGCCTCGACGCGCTGCCGAAAAGCGGCAACGGCAAGCTCCTGCGGCGGCTCCTTGCGGCGCAAATGCCCCGGTGACGTGCAATCCCCGCCCCGCTCTGCTAGATCCCCCCGAAACCCCAGAGGAGGCCGCCATGGTCAAGCTCGACATCCTGTCCGACCCGATCTGTCCGTGGTGCTACATCGGCAAGGCGCAGCTCGACCGCGCCCTGATGGACGACCCGAACCATCCGTTCGAGATCGAATGGCACCCGTTCCAGCTCAACCCGGAGATGCCGGCAGAGGGCATGGAGCGCCGCGCCTATCTCGAGCAGAAGTTCGGCGGCACCGACGGCGCGGTGGAGGCCTACCGGCCGATCCTCGAGCAATCCGAAGAGCTTGGCCTCGACATCGCCTTCGACAGGATCGGGCGCACGCCGAACACGCTCGACGCGCACCGGCTGATCCACTGGGCGGGGATCGAAGGGCGGCAGACCGCGGCCGTCTCGGCGCTCTTCAAGGCCTATTTCCACGACGGGCGCGACATTGGCGACCGCGAGACGCTCGCCGACATCGCCGACGGGATCGAGCTCGACGCCAGCGTGATCATGAGGCTGCTCGACAGCGAGTCCGACCGACAGGAGATCATGGACCGCGACCGCGCGGCGCGCGAGATGGGCGTGTCCGGGGTGCCGACCTTCATCGTCGCGGGCAAGCACGCGGTCCCGGGCGCGCAGCCGCCGGACCTCTGGGCCAAGGTCATCGCGGAACTCAAGGCGAACGCCGAGGCCTGAGCCATGCGGCTCGTGCAGGGCGGTCATGCGACCCGCCCGGCGCCGCACTGAGGCCCTCCCACCATCCGACTGATACGAAGGCAAAATTTCAGACCCTGCGCTTATGCGCACACTTCCCTGCGCGCGGAACCTGAAGGATACTCGGTGGTTTCCGAAAGGCGAGGCTGCTATATGCGTCCTCACCCCAAGAAGACGAGCCTGCCCCATGTCCTCCCTGCCCATCCGCCGCGGCGAGCTGGTCGCACTGATCGCGATGATGTTCGCCACCATCGCGTTCTCGATCGATGCCATGCTCCCGGCCCTGCCTGAGATCGCCGAGGCGCTGACCCCCGAGAACGTCAACGCCGCGCAGCTGATCCTCACCGTCTTCGTGCTCGGCATGGGGCTCGGCACCTTCGTGACGGGGCCGCTGTCGGATGCCTACGGACGCAAGAAGGTCGTGCTCGGGGGCTGCGCCCTCTACATCACGGCCGCCATCGTCGCGGCGCAGGCGCAGAGCCTCGAGGTCCTGCTCGCCGCCCGCCTCGTGCAAGGCCTCGGCGCGGCCGGCCCCCGTGTCGTGGCGCTCGCCATCATCCGTGACCTCGTCTCGGGACGCGAGATGGCGCGGATCATGTCCTTCGTGCTCGTCGTCTTCACGCTCGTGCCCGCGCTGGCGCCGAGCCTCGGGGCGGTCATCATCGCCTTCGCCGGCTGGCGCGGCATCTTCGGAGCCTTCGTCCTCTTCTCAGTGATCTCGGCCGTCTGGCTGACCGTGCGCCTTCCCGAGACGCATCCGCCCGAGGCGCGCCGCCCGCTGCGCTTCGGAGCGCTCGTCGAGGCCGCGCGCGAGATGTTCGGCCATCCCATCGTGCGCCTCTCCATTCTGGTGCAATCGCTCACCCTCGGCATCATGTTCGCGATGCTGTCGAGCGTGCAGCAGGTCTACGACATGACCTTCGGCCGCGGCGACGAGTTTCCGCTCTGGTTCGGGGCCGTCGCCATCTGCGCCGGCGCCGCGAGCTTCCTCAACGCGCGGATCGTCGTGAAGCTCGGCATGCGCCGGATCATCACCACGATCCTCTCGCTTCAGGTCGTCGCGTCGGGCGTGATGATCCTGCTGTCGCTGATCTCCCTGCCCGAAACCGCCTATTTCGCGACCTTCGTGATCTGGCAGGCGACGGTGTTCTTCATGATCGGTCTCTCGGTCGGCAACCTCAACGCCATCGCGATGGAGCCTCTCGGCCATATCGCGGGCCTCGCCGCGAGCCTCATCGGCGCGATCTCGACCGTCGCGGCGGTGATCCTCGCGGTGCCGGTGGGCCTGATGTTCGACGGCACCCCCCTGCCGCTCGCCTGCGCGATCTTCGTCGAGGCCGCTCTCGCCGTCACGCTCATGCGCGGCATGCGCCGGATCGAGGCCGAGACCGAAGCGGCGCCTGCCGCCGCCTGACCGAGCCGACCTGCACAGCCGCCGGGCACATCCCCGGCGGCGTGCGTCATTTTCAGCATACAATCGCATACCGTCTTTTCGCGCCCGTCTTTCCTCGCTATGGCAGCCGCAACGGCGACGAGGCGAAGGGAGCCACCCCATGACCAAGATCAAGGTCGACAACCCCATCGTCGAGATGGATGGCGACGAGATGACCCGGATCATCTGGGACTTCATCAAGCAGAAGCTGATCAAGCCCTATCTCGACATCGATTTGCTCTACTACGACCTGAGCATCACCGAGCGCGACCGCACCGACGACCAGATCACGATCGACGCGGCGGAGAAGACCAAGGAGGTCGGCGTCGCGGTGAAATGCGCGACGATCACCCCCGACGAGGCGCGGGTCGAGGAGTTCGGGCTCAAGAAGATGTGGCGCTCCCCCAACGGGACGATCCGCAACATCCTCGGCGGCGTCGTCTTCCGCGCCCCGATCATCTGCAAGAACGTGCCCCGCCTCGTGCCCGGCTGGACACGTCCGATCGTGATCGGCCGCCACGCCTTCGGCGACCAGTACCGCGCCACGGACTTCCACTTCCCCGGCAAGGGCAAGCTGACGATGAAGTTCGTCGGCGAGGACGGCAGCGTGATCGAGAAAGAGGTCTACGACGCGCCGTCCGCGGGCGTCTACATGGGCATGTACAACCTCGACGACTCGATCCGCGACTTCGCCCGCGCCTCGCTGAACTACGGCCTCTCGCTCGGCTGGCCGGTGTTCCTGTCGACCAAGAACACAATCCTCAAGGCCTATGACGGCCGCTTCATGGAGATTTTCGAGGAGGTCTACCAGGAGGAATTCAAGGACAAGTTCGAGGCCAAGGGCATCCACTACCAGCACCGCCTGATCGACGACATGGTCGCCTGCGCGATGAAGTGGAACGGCGGTTTCGTCTGGGCCTGCAAGAACTACGACGGCGACGTCCAGTCCGACACGGTCGCGCAGGGCTTCGGCTCGCTCGGCCTCATGACGTCGCAGCTGATGACGCCCGACGGCGGCATCGTCGAGGCCGAGGCGGCGCACGGCACGGTGACGCGCCATTACCGCCAGCACCAGCGCGGCGAGGAAACCTCGACCAACTCGGTGGCGTCGATCTACGCCTGGACCGGCGGGCTCAAGCATCGTGCCAAGCTAGACGACAACGCCGAGCTGCAGAGCTTTGCCGAGATGCTGGAAAAGGTCGTCGTGGACACGGTCGAGGCCGGCCACATGACCAAGGACCTCGCCCTCCTCGTGGGGCCGGACCAGGGCTGGCTGACGACGACCGGTTTCCTCGACAAGATCGACCAGAACCTCAGCCGGGCGCTGAACGCCTGACACGCGTCATGCCGGGCGCCGCCAGCGTCCGGCATGCACGCCCCCATGCCCACCGATTGGGCAATTGCGCATCCGGACGCACCGCAGGCCGCGCTGACGCGGCGCTCTCCCTTGCAATCCGGGCCGCGGCGGCCAGAACGCATCGCATGATCCTGCTCGACACGCCGCCGCCCGACCGACACACGATCTCCGAAGACGTGCAGGGAATGATGATCGGCTGCACGCTCGTGGCCCTCTCGATCCAGTTCCTGCGCGCCTCGGATCTCATCACCGGGCAGATCGCGGGCCTTGCGCTGGTGATCTCCTACCCGACCGCGATCTCCTTCGGCCTTGCCTTCTTCGTGCTGAACCTGCCCTTCTACTGGCTCGCCATCAAACAGATGGGCTGGCGCTTCACGGTCAAGAACTTCGTCGCCGTGACGACCATGTCGGCGATGGCCGACCTCATGCCCCTGGTGCTGACCGTCGAGCCCCTGCACCCCGCCGTCGGCGCCGCGCTCTTCGGCCTCTGCGCGGGGATGGGCCTTCTGGGGCTCTTCCGGCACGGCGCGACCCTCGGCGGCGTCGGGATCGTCGCGCTCTGGCTGCAGGACACCCGCGGCATCAAGGCCGGCAACACGCAGCTCGCCTTCGACCTCTGCGTCTTCGCCGTCGCGCTCTTCCTCTTCCCCTGGGAAATCGTCGCCTGGTCGCTCCTCGGCGCGGTGATTCTCAACCTCATCATCACCGTGAACCATCGCCGCGATCGCTACATCGCCAGGTCGTGAACGGACCGATCCGCGCACTCCTGCGTTTTTCCGCCGACGCCCTACGGCACCGGAAATCTCAAGGAGCACGACATGGATCGACGCGACGCACTGGTCGAGACTTTCATGGAGGCGGTCACCGCCCGCAATGACGGACAGGACGAGTTCCTCCAGGCGGTCGAGGAAGTGGCCGAAGACGTCCTGACCGTCGAGAAGGCCAATTCCGGCTTCGCCGAGGCCCGGGTGCTCGAACGCCTGACCGAACCCGACCGGATGATCCAGTTCCGCGTGGTCTGGGAGGACGACGAGGGCCGCACCCGCATCAATCGCGGCTGGCGCGTGCAGATGTCGAACGCCATCGGCCCTTACAAGGGCGGCCTGCGCTTCCATCCGTCGGTCACGCCCTCGGTGCTGAAATTCCTCGCCTTCGAGCAGTGCTTCAAGAACGCGCTGACCGGCCTGCCGCTCGGCGGCGCGAAGGGGGGCTCCGACTTCGATCCCTCGGACTGTTCCGAGGCCGAGATCATGCGCTTCTCCCAGGCCTTCATGGCCGAGCTTGCCCCCCATATCGGCCCCGATCTCGACGTGCCCGCCGGCGACATCAACGTCGGCCAGCGCGAGATCGGCTGGCTCTTCGGCGCCTACAAGCGCCAGAAGGGCGTCTTTCACGGCGCGCTGACCGGCAAGGGCCCGGCGTTCGGCGGCTCCGTCATGCGGACCGAGGCGACGGGATACGGCCTCGTCTACTTCGTCGACTGCATGATGGCCGCACAGGATCGCGCGCTCGAGGGCGCCCGCGTGGCGATATCGGGCAAGGGGAACGTCTCGACCCACGCCGCCGACAAGGTCATCGACCGGGGCGGCATCGTTGTCACCCTCTCGGACACCTCGGGCACGCTCCACGCCCCGGACGGCTTCTCCCGCGACGCCGTCGCCTGGGTGCGCGAGCGCAAGGCCGCCGGCGAGGACATCGCCGAGCCGCCCCGCGATTACGGGCTGACATGGCACGACGGCGCACTGCCCTGGGGCTTCGAAGCGGATGTCGCCCTGCCCTGCGCGACCCAGAACGAGATGGACGAGGACGCCGCGAAGATGGTGGTCGACAGCGGCGTGACCCTGCTGGCCGAGGGCGCGAACATGCCGCTCACCGCCAAGGCCATCGCGGTTCTCGACAAGGCCGGCATCGTTCAGGCGCCCGGCAAGGCGGCCAATGCGGGCGGCGTCGCGGTGTCCGGCCTCGAGATGAGCCAGAACGCGCATGGCCGCTTCCTCGACGCGGATCAGGTGGACAAGGCGCTGCACGGCATCATGGCCGACATCCATGCGACCGTGACCAGCGAGGCCGGAACCGGCGAGACCCCCGATTACCGCCGCGGCGCGAACGTCGCGGGGTACCGCCATCTTGCAAGGGCGATCTCGTCCTTCGGCATCGTCTGAACCGCTTTCACCCGGATCTCGTGCGCGCTAGACCGGTGCGCATGAGCGACACCAGAGCGGGGCCAACCCGGTGACGGACATGCACACGAGCGCCGCGACCTTTCCCGACCTTGCGGGATCCGCGGTGGTCGTGACGGGGGGCGGCTCCGGGATCGGCGCGGCCCTCGTCCGCGGATTCCTCGATCAGGGCGCGCGGGTCGCCTTCCTCGACCTCGAGGACAGGGCCGAGTCCGGCGGCGCGCTCTTCCTCCCCTGCGACGTGACCGACCTCGGCGCGCTCGACGCCGCACTCGGGCGGGCGCGAGAGACACACGGAGCGACGGGCATCCTCGTCAACAACGTCGCCAACGACACCCGCCACGCCACGCTCGACGTCACGCCGGAGTTCTGGGACGAGAGCATGGCGGTGAACCTGCGCTCCTACTTCTTCGCGGCGCGTGCGGTCATACCTGCCATGCGCGAGGCGGGCGGCGGATCCATCGTCAACCTCAGCTCGATCAGTTACTTGATGGGTCAGGCGGGCTACCCGCTCTACACCGCAGCCAATGCCGGGATCACCTCGCTCACCCGGTCGCTCGCGCGAGAATTCGGTCCGGACGGCATCCGCGTGAACGCGCTCGCCCCGGGCTGGGTGATGACCGAGCGGCAGAAGGCGCTCTGGGCCACCGAGGAGGCCGTGTCCGCGCATCTCGCGCGGCAATGCCTGCCCCGGCCCCTCGTGCCCGGGGACATGGTGGGGCCGGCGCTGTTTCTCGCCTCCGCGGCCAGCGGGGCGATCACGGGACAGGTCCTGCCCGCCGACGGCGGCGTCGTGACCACTGGATAGAGTAAAGGAGCACTGCCCATGGACTGGATCGCTGCCGACTGGGGCACCACGCATCTGCGGCTCTGGGAGATCGACGCGGATGGTGGCGTCTCGAAGCGCCTCGACAGCGATCAGGGCATGGGCGTGCTCGATCCCTCCGATTACGAACCGACGCTGCTCGGCCTTTTGCGCAACCGCCTGCCCGAGGGGCGCGCGACACGCATCCTCGCCTGCGGCATGGTCGGCGCGCGGCAGGGCTGGATCGAGGCACCCTATTCCGCCGTCCCGATCGCCCCGCTCGCCGCGACCCGCGCCGTCAAGGCGCCGACCCGCGATCCGCGGCTCGACGTGCACGTCCTTCCCGGTCTCAGTCAGGCCGAGCCCGCCGACGTGATGCGCGGCGAGGAGATGCGCATCGCGGGCGTCTTCGCCTCCGAGCCCGGCTTCGACGGCGTGATCTGCCTGCCCGGCCTCCACACGATCTGGGTGCAGGTGAGCGCGGGCGAGGTCGTCAGCTTCCGCACCTGCATGACCGGCGAGCTCCTGGGGATGCTGAGCGAGCGCTCCGTCCTGCGCCTCAGCGTCGGCAGCACCGGCTGGGACGCGAACGCCTTCGCCGAGGGGCTCGACCGCGGCCTCTCGCGGCCCGAGGCGCTGTCCTCGTCCCTTTTCACCCTGCGCGCGGAATCGCTGCTGCGCGATCTTGGCCCCGAAGCCTCGCGGGCGCGGCTCACCGGCCTCCTGATCGGGACGGAGCTGGCCTCCGTCCGTCCCTACTGGCTCGGGCAGGACGTGCGCGTCGTCGGCGAGCCCGACATGGCCGAGGCCTATTCCCGCGCGCTCGAGAGCCAGGGCGTCGCGCCCAAGATCCTCGATTCCGAGGAGATGACGCTCGCGGGCTTCCGTGCCGCGCACGAGGCACTGGCGGCGCACGCGCACTGATGTAAGGTTCGGCGGGGAGGAGAGCCACATGAGTTCAGAGATCGTCGCCGAGACGCCCGGCGGCCGCCCGATCCACGAGCTGCGGCTCGAGAACGACACGCTCACGGCGCGGCTGCTGACCTACGGGGCGACGCTCCGCGATCTGCGCCTCGCCGGGATCGAGCACCCGCTGGTGCTCGGCTTCGAGGACGCCGCCGACTACACCCGCGAGATGCCCTACATGGGCGCCATCGTCGGGCGGGTCGCCAACCGGATCGCGCGCGGCACCGCGGAGATCGGCGGCAGCACCTGTCTCTTCGATCTTAACGAGCGCCACGTCCAGACGCTGCACGGCGGCCACGACGGCAGCGGGCGCCGGCTCTGGAAGATCGAGGAGGCCTCCGGCACCCACGCCGTGCTGAGCGACACGATGCCCGACGGGCACATGGGCTTTCCAGGCACCCTCAAGGTCAAGGTGCGCTATTCGCTCGAAGGCCCGGCGCTGGTGATCGCCATCACCGCAACGACCGATGCGCCGACCTTGTGCAACTTCGCGCCGCACAGCTACTTCAACCTCTCGGGCTCGGACGTCATCGACGACCATCTCCTCAGCGTCGCCGCGGATCTCTGGCAGCCGGTCGATCGCCGCCAGATCCCCGAAGGCCCGCCGGTGCCCGTGGAGGGCACCTCCTACGACCTGCGGCAGCCCGCGCAGGTGCCCCACGGCATCGACCACGGGTTCTGCCTCTCCGACACCCGCCGCGCGCCGCGGCACGTCGCGACCCTGACGGCCGGCGGCACCCGAATGAACATCGAGACGACGGAGCCGGGCCTACAGGTCTACGACGGCTCGCTCATTTCCGTGCCGGACGGGCTCGGGCTCGGCGGCCGCAGCTACGGCGCCCGCGCCGGCATCGCGCTCGAGACGCAGGCCTGGGTCGATGCCGCGAATATCGGCGCGCGGGCGCAGGTCGATCTCTTTCCCGGCGAGAGCTACCGCCACTTCTCGCGCTTCGTCTTCGCCAGGCAGCCGCAAACCTAGACGGGCCTCGCCTGCTCTGGCAGCCTCGCTCCGACATTCGAGCGTCCCGGGCCCGAGCTTGACGGCGCGCTGCACGGGCGCACCTTGACTTTCGAAGGCCGCTTTGATCGTTAGCGGTAACACCAACCAACCGGCAGACCACCCGGAGGAGACTTTCCCATGACGACCAAGGTTGCCATCAACGGCTTCGGCCGGATCGGGCGCAACATCCTGCGCAGCATCGTGGAATCGAGCCGCACCGATATCGAGGTGGTCGCGATCAACGACCTCGGCCCGGTCGAGACGAACGCCCACCTCCTCCAGTACGACAGCGTCCACGGTCGCTTCCCGCACGAGGTCAAGACCTCCGACAGCACCATCGACGTCGGCCGCGGCCCGATGGAAGTGACCGCGCTCCGCGACCCCAAGGAACTCCCCTGGGGCGGCGTCGACGTGGTGCTGGAATGCACCGGCATCTTCACGAGCCGCGACAAGGCGGCGGCGCATCTCGAGAACGGCGCGAGCCGTGTGCTCGTCTCGGCCCCGGCGAGCGGCGCCGACAAGACCATCGTCTACGGCGTGAACCACGAGACGCTCACGGCGGACGACAAGGTGGTCTCGAACGCCTCCTGCACCACCAACTGCCTTTCGCCCGTGGCGAAGGTCCTGCACGACGCGATCGGAATCAAGCGCGGCTTCATGACCACGATCCACTCCTATACCGGCGACCAGCCGACGCTCGACACGATGCACAAGGATCTCTACCGCGCGCGCGCCGCGGCTTTGTCGATGATCCCGACCTCGACCGGCGCGGCAAAGGCCGTCGGCCTCGTGCTGCCCGATCTCGACGGCAAGCTCGACGGCGTCGCGATCCGCGTGCCGACGCCGAACGTGTCGGTGGTCGACTTCACCTTCGAAGCCAACAAGGACACCTCCGCCGAAGAGATCAACGAGGCGATCCGGGCCGCGGCGGGCAGCGGCCCGCTCAAGGGCATTCTCGGTGTGACCGACCACAAGCTCGTCAGCCAGGACTTCAACCACGATCCGCATTCGTCGATCTTCGCCACCGACCAGACCAAGGTCATGGACGGCAACTTCGTCCGCGTGCTGTCCTGGTACGACAACGAATGGGGCTTCTCGACCCGGATGGCCGATACGGCCGTCGCCATGGGCAAGCTCGGCTGAGCTGACCTCATCCCGGAATTCAGGCCGGATCCCGCGGGGTCCGGCCTTTTTCGTTTGTGCCCTACTGCTCCGAGACCGCCGCGCGCGCCGCCGCATAACCCTGCGCCGCGGGCGGCAGCGGCTGCGCGGTCACGGGAACGGGTGCCTGGAACGGCGCCGCGACGGCAAGGTGAGCCATTGCCTCGGCCGCGAGAGCTGCAGCAAAATCGCCTCGTTGCCCAGCGGGCCGCGCCTGCGGGCGGCTCGGAAGCGGGCCGCCTGTCCCGCCAACTGAAATCGCTGCATCCATTCCTGGCCTCTTGCCTCACGCATTCGACCCGCAGATTACCGGCCATCGCTGAAGCCAAGGTTAACGCCCGACCGGCGAACCCGCCCGCCCTGCACTCAGGTCATGGCGGCGTTCGACATACCGAAGTTGTGCTGCGGCGCAGCAAGCCCCAGGTTAGCGCCAACGGGAGGGAAGACACGTCAACGGACGGAGACATCACAATGACCGAATTCTTCAGCACTCTGAACGCCCGCCTGCAAAAGCACAGCTCCTATCGCCGCACGCTCCGCGAATTGCGCGGCCTGCCGATGGAGACCCGCATCGACCTCGACATGGCGGGCATCGAAAAGGACGTCGCCCGCCGCGCCGTCTACGGCTGAGAGGCGAAGCGCGCCTGCAGGGCATCGCGCACCGGGGGGGTGACGAATTTCGACACGTCGCCCCCGAGCCGCGCGATCTCCTTGACCAGCTTCGAGGCAATCGCCTGATGCCGCGCCTCGGCCATGAGGAAGACCGTCTCGATCGACTGGTCGAGCGCGCGGTTCATCCCCACCATCTGGAACTCGTACTCGAAATCCGCGACCGCCCGCAGGCCGCGGATGATGACCTGTGCGCCCACGTCCCGGGCGCAGTCGATGAGCAGGTTCTCGAAGGGATGGACGACGATCTCGGTTCCGGTCTCGCTCTGGAGCTTGGCGCATTCGGCCTCGATCATCGAGACTCGCGTGCCGAGATCGAAGAGCGGCCCCTTGTCGCCATTGATCGCGACGCCGATCACGAGACGGTCGACCATCACGGTGGCGCGTCTGATGATGTCGATATGCCCGAGCGTGATCGGATCGAACGTCCCCGGATAGAGCCCCGTCGGCATCCCGCGCCTCCCTCATTGCCTTCGGCGGACGCAACAATATTGCGCCCGCGAATGCAAGGGGAGTCTCTTCAGATCACCAGTTGCTGGTGATCATGCCCTCGAGCGCGTCCTTCTCCATCGCAAGCTCGGTCAGGCGCGCCTTCACCGCGTCGCCGATGGTCACGAGCCCGACCATCTTTCCGTCCTCGATCACAGGCATGTGGCGGAAGCGCCCCTCGGTCATGCGCTGCAGCACCTCGTCCGCCGCGTCGCTGCGGGTGCAGGTCTGGATGTCGCGGGTCATCAGGTCCTCGACCGGCGCCTCGAGCACCGCCGCGCCGCGCTGGGCGAGCATCCGCACGATGTCCCGTTCCGAGAGGATGCCCTGTGCGGTCTGCCCGTCCTCCGACACCACGACCGTACCGATCCGACGCTCCGCCAGAACCTTGGCGGCGTCCCGGACCAGCGTGCCCGGCGTGACCGACACCACCCCGTCATCGGCCTTGCTCTTGAGGATGTGCTGAACCTGCATTGCGGCGCCTCCCATATTGCGCGTGTTTGAAAAAGCGTCCGCTTCGCGCCCCGCTCCTGTCAAGTAAGACCTTCGAGTCGCGCGACCTCCCGCCGGATCCCGTCGCTCAATGCGGCGGCAAAGCGGCTGAGACGCGGCAGGCGCCGGTCGTCCGCGTGCCGCACGAGCCAGAACGCGCGGGTGAGCGACAGCTGGTCCGGCAGGACCCGCACGAGATCGGGCGCGGCGGGAAGCGCGAAGTCGTGCACGATGCCGAGCCCCGCCCCCTGACGCAGCCACTGGAACTGCACCGCGACCGAGTTCGACGCGAGGCTCACCCGCTCGACCCCGAGGTCGGAGAGATAGTCCAGCTCCTTGTCGAAGATCATGTCCGGAATATAACCGGTGATCCGGTGACCGCTGAGATCGCCGAGGCTCTCGATGGGGGCATGCTCCTCGAGATATCCGCGCGTCGCCGCGAGATGCAGATGGTAATCGGTGACCTTCTGCACCGCGAGCCGCCCCGCCGTCGGCGCCGAGACCGCGATGGCCATGTCGGCCTCGCGCTTGGAAAGGTTCACGACACGCGGCAGCGACACGATCTGCAGGTCGAGGTCCGGATTATCCTCGGCGATCGCCGCGCAGACCTGCGGCAGCACGAAGTTCGCGCAGCCGTCCGGCGCCCCGATCCGGATCTGCCCCGAAAGCCCCTCTGTCGTGCCCGCCACCGCCTCCGAGGCCGCCTGCATCGCCTGCTCGGCCTCCTCGGCATGTCGCATCAGGCGGTCGCCTGCGCCGGTCAGCGCGTAGCCCTGCGGCGACTTGGCGAAAAGCGGCGTGCCGAGCGCCTGCTCGAGCCGCGCGATGCGCCGCCCCACCGTGGCGGGATCCATCCGCAACCTGCGCCCCGCCGCCGAGAGGCTCTCGCCGCGCGCGGTCGCAAGGAAGATGCGGATGTCGTCCCAGTCGGTCATGTTGCCGCTCCTTGCGCCCGTCGCTGGTCGAGCCAAGCCCCTGACATGCAAGGCAGCTTCGCCCGCCGGGCCGGCCTTTGCATTTGCGCAAAGCCCTTTTGGAAGATTGCCTCTGTATCCCGCAAATCTGCAAGCCTATTGTGGCGGCAAATCCGAAGGAGGACTCCGATGCAGGAACTGACCCACTACCTCAACGGCGAGCACGTGAAGGGCACGTCGGGCCGCTTTGCCGACGTCTACAACCCCGCGACGGGCGAGGTTCAGGCCAAGGCGCCGCTCGCGAGCACCGAAGAGCTGAACAAGGCCGTCGAGATCGCCACCGCAGCGCAGCCCGAATGGGCCGCGACCAACCCGCAGCGCCGCGCCCGGGTGATGATGAAGTTCGTCCATCTCCTGAACGAGAACATGGACAAGCTCGCCGAGGCGATCAGCCGCGAGCACGGAAAGACGTTCCCGGACGCCAAGGGCGACGTGCAGCGCGGTCTCGAGGTGGTCGAATACTGCATCGGTGCGCCCGAGCTTCTGAAGGGCGAATACAGCGACAGCGCGGGCCGCGGCATCGACATGTATTCAATGCGCCAGCCGCTCGGCGTCTCGGCCGGCATCACGCCGTTCAACTTCCCCGCCATGATCCCGATGTGGATGTTCGCGCCCGCCATCGCCTGCGGCAACGCCTTCATCCTGAAGCCGTCGGAGCGCGACCCGTCCTGCCCGCTGCTCCTCGCGGAGCTGATGGAAGAGGCCGGCCTGCCCAAGGGCATCCTTCAGGTCGTCAACGGCGACAAGGAAGCGGTCGACGCGATCCTCGACCATCCGGGCATCGCGAGCGTCGGCTTCGTCGGCTCGACCCCGATCGCGGAATACATCTACGGCCGCGGCTGTTCGAACGGCAAGCGCGTGCAGTGCTTCGGCGGCGCCAAGAACCACATGATCGTCATGCCGGACGCCGATCTTGACCAGGCCGCCGACGCGCTGGTCGGTGCGGGCTACGGCGCGGCGGGCGAGCGCTGCATGGCGATCTCGGTCGCCGTCCCGGTCGGTGACGAGACCGCGGACCGGCTGATCGAGAAGCTGAAGCCCCGCGTCGAGAAGCTGAAGGTCGGCCCCTATACCGCCGGCGACGACGTCGATTACGGCCCCGTGGTGACCGCCGCGGCGAAGGAGAAGATCCTCAAGCTCGTGCAATCCGGCATCGACCAGGGCGCCGAGCTCGTCATCGACGGCCGCGACTTCAAGATGCAGGGCTACGAGGACGGCTTCTTCGTCGGCCCGCACCTCTTCGACCGCGCAACGCCCGACATGGACATCTACCAGCAGGAGATCTTCGGCCCGGTGCTGACGACCGTCCGCGCCGCCTCCTACGAGGAAGCGCTGAAGCTGACCATGGACCACGAGATGGGCAACGGCACCGCGATCTTCACCCGAGACGGCGACGCGGCGCGCGATTTCGCCAACCGCGTCAACGTGGGCATGATCGGCGTGAACGTCCCGATCCCGGTTCCGCTCGCCTACCACACCTTCGGCGGCTGGAAGAAATCCGCCTTCGGCGACCTCAACCAGCATGGACCGGACAGCTTCAAGTTCTACACCAAGACCAAGACGGTGACCTCGCGCTGGCCCTCGGGCATCAAGGATGGCGGCGAGTTCAACTTCAAGGCCATCGACTGACCCTATCGGTCACGGACAACAGAAAGGGCGGAGCCGCGGCTCCGCCCTTTTTCGTTCCACCGGAATAGAGAAGGTCAGCTGTCGTCGCCGCCATCGCCACCGTCGCCGCCATCTCCACCGTCGGAGCCGCCGCCGTCGCTGTCACCGCCGGAATCGCCACCGGAATCACCACCGTCGCTGCCGCCGTCGTCGGACCCGCCGGCGCCACCGCCCGCATCGTCGCCGCCGGCATCGGCGCCGCCTGCCGCGTCGCCCCCGGCATCGGCGCCCGCGCCGTCGTCACCGTCGGAGGTGCTCGACGTATCGCCGGCATCCTCGGCGCCATCCATTCCCGACGCTCCGTCCGTCGCGCCATCCTCGTCCGCCGCGTCATCGGTTCCGTCTGCGCCGGCACCGGCTGCATCGCCGGACAGGACGTCCTGAGCGGTATCCCCTTCGGAGTTCACGGTGGCCGGCGCGCCGTCGCCGTCCTTCTGGCTGAAGACGTCCGCCGCGATCTCGGCCGTGGTCATCTGCGGGTTGGCTTCGCAGGCGGTGATCAGACCGTCCACCTGCCCGATCGCGTAGTCGCCCTCGATGTCCGAGGTCGTCGCGACGCCGTCTTCCGTCTGCACGAGTTCGAGCACCACGTTGCCCTGCTGCTGCTCGTCCATGAGAAGGAAGTCGCGGCAGACCACGCTGCCGCCCGCCTGCGCGGAGGCCATGGTGCCGAAACCGGCAAGGGCGCCGGCAAGTGCGAGGATCGAGGTAGACCGTTTCATGATGCGTCTCCGTCAATTGCTGTGACCGGCGCGATGCTCCGCTCCGGATTGCATCGATAACCTCGCGGCGCCGTGAACCGTTCCGCAGCCCCGCGCCCGACCGGCGAACTTGCGCCGGAGACGATCACGTTCCATGACAACGGGTTACCGACGGACCGCGCCGCGCAAACGAAAAGGGGCGGCCCGCGAGAGCCGCCCCATCGATCCGAGTATCGTGCTGCCGTCAGGCGGCCTTGCGACGGCGCAGGGCGGCCAGACCTCCGAGCGCGCCGATCAGCAGGAAGCCCGCGGCCGGCACCGGAACGGGCGATACGTCGCTTGTGGACCAGTACGAAATATGCGACACGTCCCGCTGCTCGCCTTTCTTGTTGTTTATGCCCATGGTCGACCATGATCCGGTAAGCGCGTTGTTGGCCGCGTAGATGACGTAGCTGTTTGCCGACTTCACGGTGAAATACGCAACGGCACTCGGCGTCGTCCATGAGCCGCTCGTGCCCGAGACCGCCGGGCCATAACCGGCGTCGCTCTTGCCCAGCAGTTTCAGATCGATCGACGCCAGGCTCAGTGCGGCAGCGAGAGCGAGTTCGACACTCTCTTCCTTGTCGTTGCCGCTATTGCCGGATCCGAATTGGTCCTTGTCGACGAGGCATGCCAGACCGGAGCCTGTCGCACAGGAATTTACAGTCGCCGCTCCCGCAAGAGAGCCGCAAAAGGCTGCCGAGAGGCCAAGCACTCCCCCGACGATACGCGCCTTGAATCTCATAAAATGTTCCCCGCTTCTCAGAGGACTACTGAACGCGCGACGTCCACCACGGACGCAGCCGGTCTAAGTCAGCACCCTTACGTCGGGGAATGATGCCCACCAAAGAAAAAACCCATTCAAGCCGCATTTTGCATCCGCAGAGTGCGGTCGGCGCCCGGCCTGCTCGTCCCCGAGTTGATATCCCCCATCACTGACCACCAATCCGCGCGTCCCGCAGCGAATCGAACCGCCCCCGCATAGCCGCCATGGCGGCCCGGGCAGGCCTGCATCCGCCGGCCCGCAGCGGCTTTGTGAGCCCTCCGGAACGGCTCACCTTGCACCCCTGCCGCAGAGCGAGCTAGGTGATTGAGCGGCAAAGGAGGGGGAGGCCGAGATGGATTTCAGCCTGAGCGACGAGCAGGAGGCCATCTTCGACATGGCGCGCGACTTCGGGGCGGCCGAGATCGCGCCGAACGCGCTTCAATGGGAGAAGGACGGGACCATTCCCCGCGCGCTCTGGCCGCGGCTGGCGGAGCTGGGCTTCGGCGGGATCTTCGTGAGCGACGAGGCGGGCGGCGCAGGTCTCGGGCGGCTCGACGGGGTGCTCGTCTTCGAGGCGCTCTCCATGGCCTGCCCTTCGGTGGCGGCGTTCCTCTCGATCCACAACATGTGCGCCGCGATGATCGACAGGTTCGGCTCGACCGAGATGCGCGACCGCATCCTGCCGAGCGCCCTGACGATGGAAACGGTCCTCTCCTATTGCTTGACCGAACCGGGCTCGGGCTCGGACGCCGCGGCGCTCCGCACCCGCGCCGAGCGCACCAATCAGGGCTGGCAGCTCAGCGGAACCAAGGCCTTCATCTCGGGAGGCGGCTATTCGGACGCCTATATCGTCATGTGCCGCACGGGCGACGACAGCCCGAACGGCATCTCGGCGATGCTGGTCGAGGACGGCACCGAGGGGCTGAGTTTTGGCGCTCTCGAGGACAAGATGGGCTGGCGCGCCCAACCCACGCGGCAGGTCCAGCTCGACGGCTGCGAGGTACCCGCCGAGAACCTCCTCGGCGAAGAGGGACAGGGCTTCCGCTACGCCATGACGGGCCTCGACGGCGGGCGGCTCAACATCGCCGCCTGCTCCCTCGGCGCGGCGCAGGCTGCGCTCGATGCAACCCTTGCCTACATGCGCGAGCGCACCGCCTTTGGCCGCCCCATCGACCAGTTCCAGGCCCTGCAGTTCCGCCTCGCCGACATGGAGATCGAGCTCGAGGCGGCGCGCGTCTTCCTCCACCAGGCGGCATGGTCGCTCGACAACGGCGCGCACGACGCGACCAAGCGCTGCGCCATGGCCAAGAAGTTCGTGACCGAAGCGGGCAGCCGCGTCGCCGACCAGTGCCTGCAGCTGCACGGCGGCTACGGCTATCTCGCCGATTACGGGATCGAGAAGATCGTCCGCGACCTGCGCGTGCACCAGATCCTCGAGGGCACCAACGAGATCATGCGCCTCATCGTGGCGCGCAAGATGCTGGAGGCGGCATGAGCCATATTACCATCGCCCGCGAGGGGCGCGCCGGGCGCATCACGCTGACGCGCCCGAAGGCCCTCAACGCGCTCGACCACGCCATGTGCACGGAGGTGATCGACGCGCTGCTGGAGTGGCGCGACGATCCCGAAATCGACCTCGTCGTGATGGATGCCGAGGGCGAGAAGGCGTTCTGCGCGGGCGGCGACGTTGCCCGGGTGCATCGCGAGGCGGCAGAAGGCAACGGCGAGTTCGCCCGCGCCTTCTGGCGCGACGAATACCGCATGAACGCCATGCTCGCCGAATACCCCAAGGCGATCTTCTCGTTCATGCAGGGCTTCGTCATGGGCGGCGGCGTCGGCATCGGCTGCCACTGCTCGCACCGCGTCATCGGGGAAAGCACGAAGGTCGCCATGCCCGAATGCGCCATCGGCCTCGTTCCGGACGTGGGCGGCTCGTACCTGCTCGCCCGCACCGAGGGGCGGCTCGGCGAATATCTCGGCCTGACCGGCGCCCGCATGGGCCCCGGGGACGCGATCCATACTGGCTTTGCCGACCTCTACGTGCCCGAGGAGCGCTGGGAGGACGCGAAGGCGACGCTGATCGAGACCGGCGCGCCGGACGCGATCACCGATTTCGCCACGACCCCGCCCGAAGCCACCCTGCCCGCCATGCGCGGCGACATCGACGCGCTCTTCGGCGGCGAGACACTGCGGGACGTCGTGAACCTCCTGCGCCGCGACGACACCGACTTCGCGAGGGACAGCCTCAAGATCCTCGAACGCTCCTCGCCGCTTTCCATGGGCGCGACGCTGGAGATCGTCCACCGGCTCAAGGCGGGCGGCGCCGATATCCGCAAGGCGCTCGACCTCGAATACCGCTTCACGCACCGCGCGCTCGATCGCTCCGACTTCCTCGAAGGGGTGCGCGCGCAGATCATCGACAAGGACCGTGCGCCGAAATGGCGGCACGAGATCGACGGCCTGCCCCTCGCCGACGTGGCTGCCATGCTGCAGCCCGTCCGCGAGGCGCGGCTCGACTTTCACGACTGGGAGACAACGACATGAAGATCGCGTTCATCGGGCTGGGCAACATGGGCGGGCCGATGGCGGCCAATCTCGCGCGCGCGGGCCACGAGGTGACCGGCTTCGACACCGCCGGGGTCGAGATCGAGGGCGTGACCATGGCCGCCAGCGCTGCGGATTCCGTCCGCGGCGCCGAGGTCGCCATCACGATGCTGCCGAACGGCGACATCCTGCGGCGCGTCGCCTCCGAGATCATCCCGGCGATGAATGCCGGCGCGGTGCATCTCGACTGCTCGACCGTCGATGTGGACAGCGCCCGCGCGGTCGGAGAACAGGCCCTTGCGGCTGGCCTCTCGGCCCTCGACGCGCCCGTCTCGGGCGGCGTCGGCGGCGCGACGGACGGCACGCTCACCTTCATGGTCGGCGGCGACGAGGCCGGGTTCGAAAAGGCCAGACCCCTCTTCGACATCATGGGCAAGAAGGCCGTCCATTGCGGCCCCTCCGGCAACGGTCAGGCGGCGAAGATCTGCAACAACATGATCCTCGGCATCACCATGATCGGCACCTGCGAGGCCTTCGCGCTCGCCGACAAGCTCGGCCTCGACCGGCAGGCGATGTTCGACGTCGTCTCCACCTCCTCGGGCTCGTCCTGGTCGATGAACACCTACTGCCCCGCGCCGGGCGTCGGGCCGAAATCGCCCGCCGACAACGACTACAAGCCCGGCTTCGCCGCGGACCTCATGCTCAAGGATCTGCGCCTCGCCATGCAGGCGGCGACGGGCGCCGATGCGGACACGCCCCTCGGCCAGGCGGCGGCCGATCTCTATGCCCGTTTCGTCGAGGAGGAGGACGGCTCCGGACGCGACTTCTCGGCCATGCTGCCACGCTTCGCGTCCCGCGGCCGCGGCTGAGAGCAACTCCGCGCTTTCACTTTGCGGTGACCGGGACGCGCCATCTGCGCCCGGTCACCTTCAGGCACGACATCATCGTGACGCCGGAACCCTCTGCCGAATAACGCTTTTCCCGGAACGCATCTCATCCGGCCGTGTCGGTCGCGCGCTCCGTCCGCCGCGCTACCGCGCATTGTGTCGTTGCCCGGCGACCTCCTCACGTTACGGTTGCCGAAGCCAAGAACATTGCAGGGAGCTCATTGATGCTGCGCACCGTTTCCGTTCTCGCCATCTTCGCCTTGGCGACGCCCGCCGTCGCCCAGGACTTCGACGGCCATCTCAAGGCACGTCAGGGCATGTTCCGGATCATGGCGATCAATCTCGGGATCATCGGCGACATGGCCAAGGGCGATGCCGAATACGACGCCGAGATGGCGCAGACCGCCGCAGACAACCTCGTCGCGGTCAGCCAGACCAATCCGCTGGTGCTCTTCCCCGAGGGCTCGTCCAGCGAGGCGCTCGAGGGAACCCGCGCTCTGCCGGCGATCTGGGACAACACGGACGACCTGCTGGCGAAATGGTCCGCCTTCGGCGAGGCCGCGGGCGGCCTCCAGCAGGTGGCGGGCGATGGCCGCGAAGCGCTCGGCCCGGCGCTCGGTCCCGTGGGCGACGCCTGCAGCGCCTGCCATGACGAGTACCGCGCCTCGAACGAATGATCCGCGCGATCCTTCTCGGCCTCGCCGCGCTCGCATGTCTCGCGGGCGCGGCGGGCCTCTGGCTCACCCGGGCCCATCCGGTCGAGGCCGCGCGGTTCGAGGGGCTCACGGGTGATGCCGAGGCGGGGCAGACGCTCTTCACCGCCGCCGGCTGCGCCTCGTGCCACCACGCCCCCGATGCCGAGGGCGATGCCAGGCTCGTCCTCGCCGGCGGCCAGCGCTTCCCCTCTGAGTTCGGAACCTTCGTCGCGCCCAATATCTCGCCCGATCCCGACGCCGGCATCGGCGGCTGGTCCCTCACCGATTTCGCAAGCGCGGTGATCCGCGGCGTCTCGCCCGAGGGCGCGCATTACTATCCCGCCTTCCCCTACACCGCCTATACGCGGCTAGAGGATCAGGACGTCGCCGACCTCTGGGCCTTTCTGCAGACGCTCCCCGAGAGCGATGCACAAAGCATCCCGCACGAGGTCGCCTTCCCCTTCAACATCCGCCGCGCCGTCGGCGCCTGGAAGCTGCTCTATCTCCGCAACGAATGGATCCGCCCCGCCGAAAGCACCGAGCTCGAGCGCGGCCGCACCCTCGTCGAGGCGCTCGCCCATTGCGGCGAATGCCACACGCCGCGCGACGCGCTCGGCGGCCTCCGAACCGGTGCCTGGCTCGCGGGCGCCCCGAACCCCTCCGGCGACGGCACGATCCCGTCGCTTCGCCCCGAGGATCTCGACTGGTCCGCGTCCGATATCGCCTATTACCTCGAATCGGGCTTCACCCCCGATTTCGACAGCGCCGGCGGCCACATGGCCGCTGTGGTCGCGAATTTCGCGCAGCTGACCGCCGCGGACCGCGAGGCCGTCGCCGCCTACGTCAAAGCGCTTCCGCCCGAATAGGCGCCCGCCCCTTCTTCTTGGTAAAAATACTCCCGCCGGAGGCATCCACCGGCGGGATCACAGACTGCCCGAAAAGGCGGAGCGCTCAGCCCGCAGCTGCCGCCAGCTTCGCCTCGCGTGCATCGCGCAGCCGCGCGAAATCGTCGCCCGCATGGTAGGACGAGCGGGTCAGCGGCGTCGCCGACACCATGAGGAACCCCTTGCCCCAGGCGGATTTCTCGTAGCCCGCGAATTCCTCGGGGGTGACGAACCGGTCGATCCGATGGTGCTTCGACGACGGCTGCAGGTACTGGCCGATGGTCATGAAGTCGACATCGGCCGAGCGCAGATCGTCCATCACCTGCAGCACCTGCGCGCGCTCCTCCCCGAGACCGACCATGATCCCGGACTTCGTGAAGACGCGCGGATCGATCTCCTTCACCCGCTGCAGCAGGCGCAGCGAATGGAAGTACCGCGCGCCCGGGCGCACCTCGGTATAGAGGCCCGGCACCGTCTCGAGATTGTGGTTGAAGACGTCCGGCTTCGCCGCGACCACCGTCTCGAGCGCATCCGGCCCGCAGCGCAGGAAATCGGGCGTCAGGATCTCGATCGTCGTGCCCGGCGCGCGATGGCGCACGGCGCGGATGGTCTGGGCGAAATGCTCCGCCCCGCCGTCGTCGAGATCGTCGCGGTCGACCGAGGTGATGACCACGTGGTTGAGCCCGAGCTTCTGCACCGCATCCGCGACGCGTCCGGGCTCGAAGGCGTCGAGCGTGTCGGGCCGCCCCGTCGCGACGTTGCAGAAGGTGCAGCCGCGGGTGCAGATCTCGCCCATGATCATCATCGTGGCGTGGCCCTGGGACCAGCACTCGCCCACGTTCGGGCAGCCCGCCTCCTCGCAGACCGTGGTCAGGTTGTGCTCCCGCATGATCTTGCGCGTGTCGGCATAGCCCTGACCACCCGGCGCCTTGACGCGGATCCAGTCGGGTTTCTTCGGCTGGGCGTTGTCTTGCCGGTGCGCCTTCTCGGGGTGGCGCTGGCCGGGAATCTTGAGATCACGCATGCGGACGGGCCCTAAATCTTAATCGTTTGAATGGAGTGTAAGGCCTTGCAGGGGGCTCTTCCAGCCCCGCGCGGTGTCGCATGCCCGCCATGCCCCGTGCGCGTACCCGGCTGGTCGGGTCCTCTGCACCCGCGCGCGGCCCGCAGATGACGGCCCCGCGCATCGCCCCAGCGCCCGAAACGGCGCCCGGTCAGGGACATGCGCGGCGCGCTTCCATGAGGAGCGGCTCCGCCGCCTCCCGGAAAAGCTCGCCGAGATCGTGCAGCCAGCCGTCGTCGGACGAGGAGGCGCGGCGGACGAGCGCGAGGTGTCGCGACGGCTCCGGCGCCTCGAATCGCGCCAGCGCCAGCCGGTCGAACGCGGCCGCCTCGACCCGCACCGCAAGCTCCGGCAGCAGGGTCAGCCCGAAGCCCTCGCTGACGAGCCCGCAGAGCGTGGAGAGCGACGAGGCCCCGAGATCGACCTGCCCCCGTCCGGTGAGCCCGCAGACGTCGAGCGCCTGATCGGCGAGGCAATGCCCCTCCTCGAGCAGCAGGAGCTGATCGGCGCTGAGCTCGGTCGGACGCAGCTGCTCCACGTCCTCGGCCCAGGCCTTCACCCGTCGGTCCGATCCGGCCAGCAGGAAGCGGTCCTCGAAAAGCGGCTCGGTCACGAACCAGTCCGCGGCCACCGGCAACGCCACGAGCGCCGCGTCGAGCTGGCCGGCCCTGAGCCCGTCGAGCAGCGCGTCGGTCTGCGCCTCCCGCACGCGCAGTTCGAGCGTGAGATCCCGCGCCCGGATCCGCGTCAGGGCGGCGGGCAGCAGATACGGCGCGACCGTCGGTATGACGCCCAGATGCAGGCGCCCCGACAACCCTTCGCGCCAGCGCACCGCCTGCCCGAGATCGTCGACCTCGGCGAGAATGCGGCGCGCCCGCGTCAGCACCTCGGTCCCGGCCCGCGTCAGCCGGATCTCGCGCGGCAGCCGCTCCACCAGAGGCACCTGAAGCTGCGATTCCAGTTCCTTGATCTGCAACGACAAGGCCGGCTGCGAGATATGCGCCTGCGCGGCTGCGCGGCCGAAATGGCCGGCCTCGGCGAGCGCGACGAAATAGGTAAGCTGGCGCAGGGTGACACTCATAAGTTTCTCATATCGCCCCTGCGCGGAAATGTCATGCCGGACAATCGGACCCGATCGCGTCCCCGCGCATTCCTCTACTACCTGTGAGAGAGGATAGTCACATGGCAAAGACGCTGACCACCACGGCAGGCGCACCTTACGCGTCCAACGAGACATCCAAGACCGCCGGCCCGCGCGGCCCGGTCCTGCTCGAAGATTACCAGCTGATCGAGAAGCTCGCCCACCAGAACCGCGAGCGCATCCCCGAGCGGGTCGTGCACGCCAAGGGCTGGGGCGCTCACGGCACCTTCACCGTCACGCATGACATCACCAAGTACACCCGCGCCAAGATCTTCGGCGAGATCGGCAAGAAGACCGAGGTCCTCGCCCGCTGGTCCACGGTGGCCGGCGAATCCGGTGCCGCCGATACCGAGCGCGACGTCCGGGGCTTCTCGCTGAAGTTCTACACCGAAGAGGGCAACTGGGACATGGTGGGCAACAACACCCCCATCTTCTTCGTCCGCGACGCCTACAAGTTCCCCGACTTCATCCGCACGCAGAAGCGCCACCCCAAGACCAACATGCGCTCGCCCGAAGCGATGTTCGACTTCTGGGCCGGGCAGCCGGAATCTGTCCACCAGGTGACGATCCTGATGTCGGACCGCGGCATCCCGAAATCGCCCTTTCACCAGAACGGCTACGGCAGCCACACCTTCTCGCTCTGGAACGATCAGGGCGAACGGTTCTGGGTGAAGTTCCACTTCCGCAACCATCAGGGCCACGAGCACTTCACCAACGAGGAAGCCGAGAAGATCATCGGCTCGACCCGCGAGCAGTACCAGGAGCATCTCTACAACGAGCTCGAGGCTGGCCGCTTCCCGAAATGGACGCTCTTCATCCAGGTGATGAACGAGGAAGACGCGGCCAAGCAGGACTTCAACCCGTTCGACCTCACCAAGGTCTGGCCGCACGGTGACTTCCCGCTGATCGAGGTCGGCGAGCTCGAGATCAACCGCAACGCCGAGAACTACTTCCAGATGGTCGAGAACGCCGCATTCTCGCCGTCGAACGTGGTGCCGGGCATCGGCTTCTCGCCGGACAAGATGCTGCAGGCCCGCGTCTGGTCCTATGCCGACGCGCACCGCTACCGGCTCGGCACGCATTACGAGATGCTTCCGGCGAACGCCGCCAAGCAGTCCGAGGTGCAACACTACCACAAGGACGGCTCGATGCGGTTCTTCTCCAACGACTTCGGCAATCCCGACGCCTATTACGAGCCGAACCAGTGGGACGGCCCGGTCGCCGATCCGAGCGTGATGGAGCCGCCGCTGCGCATCGACCCCGAAGCGTACCGCTATCCGCAGGAGGTCACGGACGACGACTTCGTCCAGCCGCGCAAGCTCTATGCCGAGGTCCTCTCGGACGACGAGCGCAAGCGTCTCCACCAGAACATGGCGGGCGCGATGGCGCCCTGCTCGGACAGCGTCAAGGAGCGCTGGCTTGCGGTCCTCGAACGGGTGCACCCCGATTACGCCCGGGGCGTGCGCGAGGCCGCCGAAAGCCAGCCGGCCATTCCGGTCACCGACAACACACCGGTGCAGGCCGCGGAATAAGTCCCGCCCGGCAAACCGACATGTGAAGCGCCCGCTCTCTGCGGGCGCTTTTCCGCGCGCGCCCGGTCACCCGATCAGGCCGCGCAACTGCCCCTTCTCGCTGGCGTAATGACGCGCCAGCCGGTCGAGCGCGATGCGCAGCACGATCTTGCCCGACCGCGCCGACCAGCCGAGACTGCGCTCCGCCGTCTCTAGCCCCTCGAGCCTGCAGCAGCAGCGAATGGCCATGTCGCCAAGGCCGGGACCGAGTTCCGCCAGCGCCAGCGCCATCCGGTCCGCCGCCTCGCCGGGCCGCCCGCGCACGGACCCCACCGCCCAGGTTCCACGCGTCATGGCCGAGACGTCCGGCTCTCCTCCGGGGGCGAGCGAGGCGATCTCGAAATCCTCCCGCAGCCGTTCGGAGGCCTGATACTGCGCCGCGGTCAGGAACGGCTCTCCGGCCTTGTCGCGCCGCCGCGCCAGCGCCAGAACCGGTGTCTCCGCCACATAGGCACGCCGGTCGGGGGGCGGGACAATCCGCTCGCGCGGCTCGAACCGGATCGGCGCCTCGGCGAACCCCGCGGCGGTGGCGTCGCCGACCTGCGTCATCTCCCGGAGCGCCGTGCGTCCGGCGGCCGTGATCGCATAGCGCGACACCCGCCCCGGCTCTCCGCAGGCGATCCACTCCTTCAGCGCCATCGCCTGCGCCACCGGCGCATCGACGACGAGCTTGCGCCCGGCCGCACCGGTCGCATCGCCGCTGACCACCACCGCCTTGTCCATGTCGCGTGCGACGGCCAGGATCGTGCCCGGCCAGCACAGCATCCGCAGGACCTTCTCGGCCTCGCGCCGCAGCGTCGCGTCGTCCAGCGTCTCGCCGCTGTCGCCCTTGCACATGGTCACGCCGGCCCCCTCCTGCATCGTATGTCCCTCTGCCCGTCCCCCAACCGCGCCGAGCTGGCGCAGCGCCGCATCCACGAGCGGGTCTTCGCGGCGCACCTCGATCTTGCGCACCTGCCGCATGACCGTGGAGGCGTGGCAGCCCGACGCGCGGGCGAGCGCGCGCATCGACGTGCCGCTCTCGGTATGTTCGAGATATCTTTTCGCCTCGGGCGGCACCCAGTCCGGCAGGATCCTCCCGGTAGCGGTACTTCTGATCGTCAACATGCCTTTGTCCCCAGTTTCTACACGTACTGTCCCCAGATAAGTCCACAGGAATGACGTAATGGTTTGTTGGTTAACGTTACCCAAACCTTAACATTCCTGCCGGCCCCTCAATTTTGCTTCGAATTCACAAACAATCGGAAATTGAGAGACCGCCGAGCGGAAACCGCCGCGACGGCGTCAGAAACCGTGAAACCATGCGTCGGCGTCACAAGGAGCCGAACATGCAAACTCTATCTCAGATTGTATCCGGAATGCGCCGGCCGCGGCTGCTCGTGCGGGCAGCCCGCATCGGGTCGGAAGGGTACACCCGCAGCCGCCACCTGCCCCGCCTGATCGGCGCGCAGGCCGCCGCAGACCCCGAAGAGGCCCTCACGCGGCTGCTCGAAACCGAAGAGCCGCTCGACGCGGCGCGGCGGTCGGGAAGCGCGGGCTATTCGCCGGCGCGCCACGTCGAGCTTCTGTCAGCCATCATCGCCGAGCTCGAGATCGCGCGGCGGGAACAGGCATCAGAGGAGATCGCTCCGCCACCCGATCACGCGAAGGCGTCGGGCTCGGCGTCCTTCTTGCGGGCCACGTAATCGCGCAGGCTCTCGGCGATGCCCGGATCGATCGGGGGCGGCGTGTAGGCATCGAGAAGCTTGCGCACCCGCGCGGAAGCGAGCGTGGCGGTGTCCTGCCCGCCGTCTTCCGACCAGGTCTCGTAGGGCTTGTAGTCGAAGACCTCGGAGCGCCAGAACGCCGACTTGAAATTCGCCTGCGTGTGCGCGCAGCCGAGGTAATGCCCGCCCGGCCCCACCTCGCGGATCGCGTCCATCGCCTGCGCCGTCTCGTCCGCCGAGACACCCGCGGCCATCCTGTGCAGCGCGCCGAGCTGATCGGCGTCCATCACGAACTTCTCGTAGGAGGACACGAGCCCGCCCTCGAGCCAGCCGCAGGCATGGAGCATGAAGTTGACGCCGGAGAGAAGCCCCGTCTGCAGCGTGTTCGCGGTCTCGTAGGCGGCCTGCGCGTCGGGCAGCTTGGCGCCGTTGAACGCGCCCGCCGAGCGGTAGGGCAGCCCGAGCCGTCGCGCGAGCTGGCCCGCGCCGTAGGTGATCTGCGCCGCCTCTGGCGTGCCGAAGGTCGGCGCGCCCGAATTCATGTCGATGGAGGTCACGAAGGCCCCCATGATCACCGGCGCGCCGGGTCGGACGAGCTGCGTATAGGCGCATCCCGCAAGGCTCTCGGCGAGCACCTGCGTCAGCGTGCCAGCAACGGTGACCGGCGCCATCGCGCCGCCGACGATGAAGGGCGACACGATGCAGGCCTGACCCGCCGCGGCATAGACCTCGAGCGCGCCCATCATGGTGTCGTCGAAGGTGAGCGGCGAGTTGATGTTGATGAGCGAGGTCAGCACGCAATTGCCCTGCACGAACTCCTTGCCGAAGATCAGCTCGCACATCTCGACCGAATCGCGCGCCCGGCCGGGTTCGGTGACCGAGCCCATGAACGGCTTGTCGGTCAGCGTCGCATGCGCCTCGATCATGTCGAGATGGCGTTTGTTCACCGCCACGTCGGTCGGCTCGCACACTGTTCCGCCCGAATGGTGAAGCCATTTTGACATGTGCCCGAGCTTCACGAAGTTGCGGAAGTCCTGGATCGTCGCATAGCGCCGTCCGCCGTCGAGATCACGCACGAAGGGCGGCCCGTAGACGGGCGCGAGGACGAGGTTCCGCCCGCCGATCGTCACCGACCTCTCGGGATTGCGGGCATGCTGGACGAACTCTCCCGGCGCTGTCGCGATCAGCTTGCGCGCGAGGCCGCGCGGAATGCGCACACGCTCTCCGCTCACATCCGCGCCCGCCTGCCGCCAGCGCTCCAGCGCCGCGGGATTGTTGACGAAATTCACGCCGATCTCTTCGAGCACCGTCTCGGCGTTCCATTCGATCGTCTCGATCGCCTCTTCGGTGAGGACCTCGTAATCGGGGATGTTGCGCGTGATGAACCGCGCGGTCTCGACGCCGGTGGCCGTGCGCTCGGCGCGCCGTGCGGCACCACCGCCACTCGCGCGCCCGCGGCGCCGCCCTACGGTCTGGTCCTGCATGATCGGTTCCCCTCACATCGTCTGGCTTCGGTCTATCCCCAGTCCCGTGGCGAGCGCCGCCCGTATGCGGCCTCTGCGTCCTGAATGCGACATGATGTTCGGCAGGGCGCCGTAAACCCGATCTTGAGACCTCGCATGCTGGAATGCGGCCTGCTCCCAGATCCGGAAAACGCATGCCAAGGATCCTCGCCTGCCTCGCCCTGTTCCTCGCCGCGCTCGCCCTGCCCGCGGGGGCCGAGGAGATCTGCCAGGGATACGGCCCCCAGGCCCCGCGCGACATCGCGTCCCGCATCGGTCTCAACCGCCAGGTCTGGACGCCGGCCCCGCCCGCAAGCGACATGCGCCTCTGCAACATCCACGTCCACGCGCAGGCAGAGCACAAGGGCCCCGGATATTCGGTGCCGGCCGGCGAGGGTCCCGATGGCGGCTGGGCCTGCAACGACACCTGGCGGCTCTCGCCGTCCGACCTTGCGCCCACCAGCCGCCGGAACTTCGAAGGTGTGTCCCCGGGGAACACCATCGAGGTGCACTGGGTCTTCACCTCCTGCCCGGTCGCCCCCGGCCCGGGCCTCGGCTCCTGCCTGTCGGAGACCTGCACCAATCCCGAGCTGCGGGTCGAGGCGCAGGTCTTCCTGCTGGTGAACGATCCCGACGCGCTCGATTTCTCCGACTTCTCCTATCGCGGGCATACCGCCGACGGCCGCCCCCAGCCCCGCGCCCTGCCCACAGGCACCGGCGATCCCGTGACCTTCGCGGGCTCCACGACCGGGTCGTCCTATTCGCAATCGGCCTGCTCGCCCCTGCAGGTGACGTGGAGCGTCCGGCCCGACTGCGCGCGTCTCGACATCGGCTCGCTGCACGACTGGGCCGAAAGCGGCAACGTCTTCGACGAACACCACGCCCACGGCGTGCGCCACATCGTCACCGCGCCCGAATTGCTTTCCCCCATTCCGTGATCCGGCGCGATTGACCGCCTCGCCCCCGCGCGGGCATGCTCAGCCCGAGGCAACCCGGAGGACATCGCGATCTCGGCCGAGGACAGCAAACCCCGTGGCACCCTGACCGCGGCGGAAATGGGCGCGCTCGCGCATCTCTACCGGGGAGAGGTGTATCGCAGCACGATGTGGCGCACGCGCCTCGACACGACCACGAACTGGTCGGTGGTCACGCTGGGCGTCGCGCTCTCGATCTCCTATGCCGCGCCGCAGGCGTCACCCCTGCCGCTCGTGCTCGTCGGCGTGCTGATCATGCTCTTTCTCGTCCTCGAGGCGCGCCGCTACCGCTACTTCAACGTCTGGCGCGCCCGGGCCCGCTGGATGGAGACGCATTTCTACGCCCCGATGCTGATCGAGGGCGACCTGCACATGGAGGAGGACTGGCAGGGAGTCCTGGCCGAGGATTACCTCCGCCCGCGCTATCATGTCAGCTTCCTCGTCGCGGTCGGGCGCCGCATCCGCCGCAATTACCTCTGGATCCTGCTGATCCAGGCCCTCGCCTTCGCCGGCAAGATCATCGTTCACCCCGCCCCCACCGCGAGCGTCGCCGAAGCCGTCGAGAGGGCCTCCATCGGCCCCGTGCCCGGCGCGGTCATCATCGCGCTTGGCGGGGTCTACATCGCGTCGTGGAGCGGCGTCGCCCTCTGGAGCTGGCATCGCGACCGCACGGCCGGCCGCCGAGCGGGCAAGTCCAGGGCCTCCTCCATGGGCTGAGCCATCGGTGCTTGCGCCGTCCCGGGCTTCGCCCTATTCGGCGTCCATGACCCAGCATGACCGCCTTCTCATCGTCGATTTCGGCTCCCAAGTGACGCAGCTCATCGCCCGCCGCCTGCGCGAGCTCAACGTCTATTGCGAGATCCACCCGTTCCAGCAGGTGACCGAGGATTTCCTCGACGATCTGAAGCCGAAGGCGGTGATCCTCTCCGGCGGTCCCGCCTCGGTGGTGGACGAGGACGCGCCGCGTCCCCCGATGCGCGTCTTCGAGCTGGGCGTTCCGGTCCTCGGCATCTGCTACGGCCAGCAGGTCATGACGCAGATGCTCGGCGGAGAGGTCCATCGCGGCGACGGCACCGCCGAATTCGGCCGAGCCTGGGTCACGCCCGCCGAAGAGCGCATCGACCTTCTGACCGGCTGGTTCATGGACGGCACCGGCCGCGAGCAGGTCTGGATGAGCCACGGCGACCACGTCGCGCGGCTCGCGCCCGGCTTTGCGGTCTACGGCACCTCGCCCGGCGCGCCCTATGCGGTCACCTCCGATCTCGAGCGCCGGTTCTACGCCGTGCAGTTCCACCCCGAGGTGCACCACACCCCGAACGGCCGCACGCTCCTCGAGAACTTCGTGCGCGACGCGGGCTTTACCGGCGACTGGACCATGGCCGCCTATCGCGACGAGGCGATCCGCCAGATCCGCGAAGAGGTCGGCGACGCCAAGGTCATCTGCGGCCTCTCCGGCGGCGTCGACAGTTCGGTCGCGGCGGTCCTGATCCACGAGGCGATCGGCGACCAGCTCACCTGCGTCTTCGTCGACCACGGCCTGCTGCGCCAGGGCGAGGCCGACGAGGTCGTGGCGATGTTCCGCGACCACTACAACATCCCCCTGATCCACGCCGACGAGCGCGACCTCTTCCTCGGCGAGCTCACCGGGGTCAGCGACCCCGAGGTCAAGCGCAAGACCATCGGCCGGCTCTTCATCGACGTCTTCCAGAAGCACGCGAACGACATCGACGGCGCCTCCTTCCTCGCGCAGGGCACGCTCTATCCCGACGTGATCGAAAGCGTCAGCTTCGCCGGCGGCCCCTCGGTCACCATCAAGTCGCACCACAATGTCGGCGGCCTGCCGGAAAAGATGGGCCTCAAGCTCGTCGAGCCGCTGCGCGAGCTCTTCAAGGACGAGGTCCGCGCGCTCGGCCGCGAGCTCGGCCTGCCGCAAAGCTTCATCGGCCGCCACCCCTTCCCCGGGCCCGGCCTCGCGATCCGCTGCCCGGGCGAGATCACGCCCGAAAAGCTCGAGATCCTGCGCAAGGCCGACGCGGTCTTCATCGACCAGATCCGCCGCCACGGTCTCTACGACGAGATCTGGCAGGCCTTCGTCGCGCTCCTGCCGGTCCGCACCGTCGGCGTCATGGGCGACGGGCGCACCTACGACTATGCCTGCGCCATGCGCGCGGTGACCTCCGTCGACGGCATGACCGCCGATTACTACCCGTTCTCGCACGATTTCCTCGGCGAGACGGCGACGCGCATCATCAACGAGGTGCGCGGCATCAACCGCGTCACATATGACGTGACCTCGAAGCCTCCGGGAACCATTGAGTGGGAATGAACGAACCGGCCGCCTAGCCCCCGCGCCGCACCTGACGGACAACCGCGGCCGCCGCCCCCTCCGGCGCCCGGTCCCTCCTTCTTCTTGGCACAAATACTCCGGGGGTCCGGGGGCAGCGCCCCCGGCGCGCAGCGAGCCGGCGTCTGGCCCTTGCAAACCGCCGGCGCTTGACCGCTACTGCCCGCCATGAGCACGACCTCCGCCCTCACCGCCCGATCCGACACCTTGCGCGCCTGCCTCTGGATGGGCGGCGCGATCCTCTCGTTCTCGACCATGGCGGTCGCGGGCCGGGAGGTCAGCCTCGATCTCGACACGTTCGAGATCATGCTCTACCGCAGCCTGATCGGCGTCCTGCTGGTCCTCTCGGTCACGAGCCTGACCGGAACGCGGAGCGAGATCCGCGCGCGGCGCATGGGGCTCCACACGATCCGCAATCTCAGCCATTTCGCCGGACAGAACCTCTGGTTCTACGCGGTCGCGACGGTACCGCTGGCGCAGGTCTTCGCGGTCGAGTTCACCTCGCCGCTCTGGGTCATGCTGCTCTCGCTGCTCGTTCTCGGAGAGCACCTGACCAAGGCGCGCGTCCTCGCGGGCCTCGCCGGCTTTCTCGGCATCCTGATCGTCGCTCGCCCCGCTCCCGGCAGCTTCGATCCGAACCTGCTCGCCGCCGCGGGCGCGGCGATCGGCTTTGCGGGCTCGGCGGTCTTCACCCGCCGCCTGACCCGGACCGAGCACATCGCCTCGATCCTCTTCTGGCTGACTCTGATGCAGGCGGTCTTCGGGCTGATCTGCGCAGGGCTCGACGGCGACATCGCCTGGCCGACCGCGGCCTCCTGGCCGCTCATCGCGATCATCGGCGCCGCCGGGCTCGTCGCGCATTTCTGCCTGACGACCGCGCTCGGCCTCGCTCCGGCGACGGTGGTCATGCCGATCGACTTCGCGCGCCTGCCGATCATCGCCCTCGTCGGCATGGCTCTCTACGGCGAGGCGCTCGACCCTTACGTCTTTCTCGGCGCGGCCATCATCTTCGGTGCGAACTATGCGAATATCTGGCGCGAGACCCGGGTTGTGACACCAAAGTGACGTTACGCAGCGACGCGTCAGCGTGACGCCGGGTAAAACTTGTAGGCGAAACTTTCCTCCCGCTAGCGTTCCCATGACGGGAGACATCCGCCGAGAGATGAGGGAGGCCTACATGAAATATCTAGCGACAGGCGCGTCGACGCTTGCACTTGCCCTGGCAGCCGGCAGCGCCGGAGCAGCCGGGCTCGACCGGTCGGGACAGTCGCTCCTGCCGATCTTCGCCGCCGACAACACCGCGGCGCTGAGCTTCGGCTTCGTCAATCCGAGCATCGACGGCGAGGATATCGGCGGCGCAGGCGGCGATTACGACGATGTCGGCGAGAGCTACACACAGACCGGACTCGCCTATACCAACGCGATCACGCCGCAGCTCAACTACTCGCTGATGTTCGACCAGCCCTACGGCGCGGACATCGACTACGACGCGAACCCGCTGACGTCCAATCTCGGCGGCACCTATGCCGATCTCGACAGCGAGGCGCTCACCTTCGTGATGCGCTACAAGATCGGCGAGCGATTCAGCATCTTCGGCGGCATCAAGGCCGAGCGCGTGAACGCCGATGTCGGCCTCAACGGCGTGGCCTATCGCAACGCGATCTCGACGTCGGCGGCGACGCGCGGTTTCAACGCGGGGCTGCCGGCCGGTGCGCCGGCGCTCGACAGCACCACCGTGGGCGCGGCACTCGCCGGCAGCCCCGACGCGGCGGCGAGCATCGACGGCACCTACGGCGCCGGCACCACGGCGGCGATCGGCGCGGCCTTCGAAGGACTTTCGGATACTTTCGCCGCCACCGATGGCTACGAGTTCGAGATGGAGGACGACACCAAGGCCGGTTACGTCCTCGGCTTCGCCTACGAGATCCCCGAGATCGCGCTGCGCTTCTCGGCCGCCTACTCGCCCGAGATCGAGCATGACGGAGAGATCACCGAGCGGATTTTCGGCGAGACTTTCACCTCCGACATCGACTACGTCACGCCTCAATCGCTGAACCTCGATTTCCAGACCGGCATCGCCGAGGGCACGCTGCTGCTGGCGAGCTACCGCTGGACCGAGTTCTCCGCGGTCGATCTCGTGCCGACGCGGCTCGGCTCCGACCTCGTCAACCTCGAGGACGGTCACCGCTACACGCTCGGCCTCGGCCGCGCCTTCACCAAGGACTTCGCGGGCTCCATGAGCGTGACCTACGAGCCCGAGGGCAGCGAGGACGTCGTCTCCCCGCTCGGGCCCACGGACGGGCTCTGGGGCGTGACGCTCGGCGGGCGCTACTCGAACGGCGGCATGAACCTCTCGGGCGGGATCAACTATTCCTGGCTCGGTGATGCCGATGCGGGCGTCGCGGGCCAGCCGGTCGCCTCCTTCGAGGACAACCACGCGGTCGGCGTCGGCCTCCGCGCGGAATACACCTTCTGATCCGGCACGAGACCGGACAGGACAGCCTGGGGGCGCCGGAGACGGCGCCCTTTTTCATGGGCCGCGTCCCGCCCGCAAGGCGCATCTTCCGGGTCGCCAGACGCCGCGTTCCGGTGCAGGGTCGGCGCCATGACGCCGCAGACCCACATCCCCGCCCGCGCATGGGCCGCGCTCCTGCTCCTCGCCTTCATCTGGGGCGGATCCTTCCTCGCCATCCGCACCGCGCTCGACGAGATCGCGCCGCTCGCCTCGGTCCTCTACCGGGTCGCGCCCGCGGCCGCCGCGCTCTGGTTCTACGTCCTGCTCCGGCGCCTGCCGATGCCGCGGGGCCGCGGCGCCTGGGGCGCGTTCCTGCTGATGGGGCTTCTCAACAACGCGATCCCGTTCTCGCTGATGGCCTGGGGCCAGCTCCACATCACCACCGGCCTCACCTCGATCCTGAACGCGGGGACGGCCGTCTGGGGTGTGCTCTTCGCTTCCCTCGTCTTCGCCGACGAGCGGCTCACGGGACGCAAGGCCGTCGGCGTCGCCCTCGGTTTCGCGGGCGTCGCCACCGCCATCGGCTGGGGCGCGCTCCTCTCCTTCGACATCCGCAGCCTTGCGCAGCTCGCGGTGATCGGCGGCACGCTCTCCTACGCCGTCGCCGGTGCCTGGGGCCGGGCGCGGCTCCGCGTCTTCCCGCCCGAGGTCGCCGCGGCCGGCATGCTGACCGGCGCGACGCTCCTCATCGCTCCGCTGACCTTCGCTCTCGAGGGCCCGCCGCCCCTTGATCTCGCGCCCCGCACCCTCGCCGCCATCGCCTATTACGCGATCGTCGCAACCGCCTGCGCCTATCTGCTCTACTACCGCATCCTCGCGATCGCCGGCTCGGGCAACCTCATGCTCGTCACCCTGATGATCCCGCCCGTCGCGATCACCCTCGGCGCCCTCGTGCGCGGCGAGGAGCTGCATCCCTCCGCCCTCGCCGGCTTCGCGCTCCTCGCGCTCGGCCTCGTGGTGATCGACGGCCGCCCTCTGCGCGCGATGCGCGAAGCGTTTGACGCAACCCCTTCGCGCCGCTAGCACATCGCCTCGGCAGGGGAGAGAGCGCGATGATCTATGAGACGAGGGAAGAGTGGCGCGCGGCGCCCGAGAAGCGCGTGCTGCTCTATGCGATGTCGGGCCTCGGCAAGACGCATGTGTCGAACCTCCTGCGCGAGAGCGGCGCGTGGTTCCACTACTCGATCGATTACCGCATCGGCACCCGCTACATGGGCGAATACATCACCGACAACGCCAAGCTCGAGGCGATGAAGGTGCCGTTCCTGCGCGATCTGCTCCTGTCGGATTCGATCTACATCGGCTCGAACATCACCTTCCACAACCTGACCGCCGTCTCCGCCTATCTCGGCAAGCCGGGCGATCCGGCCAAGGGCGGGCTCGACATCGGCACCTACCGCCTGCGGCAGGACCGCTTCGCCCGCGCCGAGGAGCAGGCCCTGCTCGACACGCCCTATTTCATCGACCGCGCCAAGGCGCTCTACGGCTATCCGCATTTCGTCTGCGACACCGGCGGGTCGATCTGCGAATGGGTGACGCCCGACGATCCGAACGACCCGATCCTGTCGGCCCTCGCGCAGACCTGCCTCATGGTCTGGATCGAAGGCTCGGACGATCACACCGCCGAGCTCGTCCGCCGCTTCGACCGCGCCCCGAAACCGATGGCCTACAGTCCCGCCTTCCTCACGACGGCCTGGACCGACTATCTCGACGAGACCGGCATCGCCCCCGGCGCCGTCGATCCCGACGCCTTCATCCGCTGGACCTATGCCCGCGCGCTCGCCCACCGCCAGCCGCTCTACAAAGCGATGGCGCGGCACTGGGGCGTCACCGTCAGGGCCGAGGACATGGCTTCGGTCCGCGACGCCGCCGACTTCGAGGAGGTCATCGCCGCCGCCCTGCCCGGCTGACGCATCCGCGCGCCGGCTTGAGCCCGGGCGCCCCATGACCTATCTCTCGCCTTCGCAGCTGCAGAGACCTTACATGCCCATCCGCCTTCCCGCCGACCTGCCCGCCTATTCCGTCCTCGACCGCGAGGGCGTGATGGTGATGTCGGAGGAGCTGGCCGAGAAACAGGACATCCGGCCGCTGCGCATCGGCCTTCTGAACCTCATGCCCAAGAAGATCGCGACCGAGAACCAGTTCGCGCGCCTCATCGGGGCGACGCCCCTGCAGATCGAGTTCTCGCTGATCCGCATGACCTCCCACGAGACCAAGAACACCGCCGCCGAGCACATGGAGAGCTTCTACCGCCCCTTCGAGGAGGTCGAGGCGAGCGGTGAGAAGTTCGACGGTCTCGTCATCACCGGCGCGCCGATCGAGCATCTCGAGTTCGAGGACGTCACCTACTGGGACGAGCTCACCCGCGTCTTCGACTGGACCCAGAGCCACGTGCATTCGACCTTCGGCGTCTGCTGGGGCGGCATGGCGATGATCCACCACTTCCACGGCGTGAAGAAGCACCTGCTCGAGGCCAAGGCCTTCGGCTGCGTCCGGCACGAGAACCTCGCGCCCGCCTCGCCCTACCTGCGCGGCTTCTCCGACGACATGGTGATGCCCGTCTCCCGCTGGACCGAACTGCGCCGCGGCGAGATCACCGCCGCCGGCCTCCCGATCCTGATCGACAGCGCCGAGACCGGCCCCGCGCTGGTCGAGGATCCGGCCCACCGCGCGCTCTACATCTTCAACCACCTCGAATACGACAGCGGCACGCTGAAAGAGGAATACGACCGCGACGTCGCGGCGGGAAAGCCGATCAACGTGCCTGCGAATTACTATCCCGGCGACGACCCCGGCCTGCCGCCCCAGAACCGCTGGCGCAGCCACGCGCATCTGCTCTACGGCAACTGGATCAGTCAGGTCTATCTCACCACCCCCTACGAGGTCGCCCGCATCGGGGAAGAGGCGGCGGACGCGCCCGCGGTGGCGGCCCGATGACCCTCAAGGCCGTCCTCGCCCTCGCCCTCCTCGTCCTTGCCGCCTGCGCCGCCGCGACCGGCAAGCGCGCAGGCTCCGAAGCCCGCAGCGCCGAGGAGCGCTGGCCCCCGATCGGCCGGTTCGTCGACGTGGACGGCACCCGCGTCCATGCCTATGTGGCGGGCTCCGGGCCCGACCTCGTCCTGATCCACGGGGCGAGCGGCAACCTGCGCGACTGGACCTTCCGCTTCGCCGAGCGCATGACCGACCGCTACCGCGTCATCGCCTTCGACCGCCCCGGCCTCGGCTATACCGAGCGCCTGCCGGGCTACGGAAGCGCGTTCAACGCGGGCGCCGAGAGCCCGCAGGAGCAGGCGGCCCTGCTGGCGCGCGCGGCAACGAAGCTCGGCGTCTCGAACCCCGTCGTTGTCGGCCATTCCTTCGGCGGCGCGGTCGCGATGGCCTGGGCCCTCGACCACGACCCCGCGGCGCTCGTCGTCGTCTCCGGCGCCACGATGCCGTGGCCGGGCGATCTCGGCGCGCAATACGCCGTGCTCGGCTCCTCGGTCGGCGGCGCGCTCCTCGCGCCCGTCGTCGCCGCCACCGCCGGCGAGACGCGCATCGACGAGGCCGTCGCGACGATCTTCGCGCCGCAGGCCGCGCCCGAGGGCTATCTCGACTATGTCGGCGCCGGCCTGACGCTGCGCCCCGCCTCGCTCCGCGCCAATGCGCGGCAGGTGAACACGCTCCGCCCGCACGTCGTCGAGATGTCGAGGCGCTACCCCTCCCTGCGGCTCCCGGTGGAACTCGTGCACGGCGACGCGGACGAGATCGTGCCGCTCGACATCCACTCCAGGCGCCTCGCCGACATCCTGCCGGACGCCCGCCTCACGGTTCTGGACGGGATCGGGCACATGCCGCATCAGGTCGCCCCGCAGCCCGTCGAGGACGCGATCGACCGCGCCGCGCGCCGCGCCGGATTGCGCTGACGCGCCCCCGCGGCGCGTTTGCGTTAAAGGCCTTAACATCCTACATAGCGCCGACGCACATGCCGAGGACGCACCCCCCGTGACGACCAGCGAGTCCCTGCCCTTCGATGGCGCGATCAGCGCCTTTCACGACCGCGACGCCCCCGCCGAGGTGCGCAGGGCGATCGCGGACAGCGACCCGGACCGCGTGCTGACCCCCTCCTTTCCATATGCCGAGCGGCTGGGCAAGAAACCCTACGAGAGGGACCTGCGCGCGCTGCAGATCGAGCTCGTGAAGATGCAACACTGGGTCGCCCGCACCGGCCGCCGCGTCGCCATCCTCTTCGAGGGGCGCGACGCCTCCGGCAAGGGCGGCACGATCAAGCGCTTCCGCGAGAACCTCAACCCGCGCCGCGCCCGGCTCGTCGCCCTGCCCGCGCCGTCCGAAACCGAGGCCGGCCAGTGGTACTTCCAGCGCTACGTGAACGAGCTGCCCGCCGCGGGCGAGATCGTCTTCTTCGACCGCTCCTGGTACAACCGCGCGGTGGTCGAGCACGTCTTCGGCTTCTGCACCGAGGTTCAGCGCGCGCATTTCTTCGGCCAGGCCCCCGATTTCGAGAAGATGCTGACCGACGAGGGCATCCACCTCGTGAAGCTCTGGCTCAACGTCGGCCAGGCCGAGCAGCTCCGCCGCCTCCTCAGCCGGGAACGCGACCCGCTCAAGCAGTGGAAACTGTCCAAGATCGACGTCGAGGGGCTCTGGCGCTGGGACGCCTATTCGGGCGCCATCCGCGAGACGTTCGAGCGGACCCACACCGCCCACGCGCCCTGGACCGTGATCCGCGCCGACGACAAGCGCCGCGCCCGGCTCGAGGCGATCCGCAGCGTGCTGGCGGATCTGCCCTACGACAACCGCAACGACGCGGCGCTCGGCCTCGTCGACGGACAGATCGCCGGCGGCCCGGACATCTGGCATGCCTAAACGCGGCTATCACCACGGCAACCTGCGGCAGGCCCTCGTCGACGCCGCGCTCGAGCTCATCGAGGCAAAAGGCCCGATGGGCTTCACCCTGTCCGAGGCCGCCAAGCAGGCCGGCGTCACCCCCGCCGCCGTCTACCGCCATTTCGACGGTCGCGAGGATCTCATCGCCGAAGCCGCGAAACAGGGCTACGAGATCTTCTGCGACGTGATGGAACATGCCTACGAGACCGGCCAGCCCTCGGCCCTTGCCGCGTTCGAGGCGGTGGGCCGCGCCTACCTTGCCTTCGCACGCAAGTATCCCGGCCACTACATCTCGATGTTCGAGAGCGGCATCTCGGTCAACCGCTCGCCCGACCTCGCCGCCGTCGCCCACCGCGCCTGGGGCGTGCTCGAACGCGCGGCGACGGACCTCTCCGTGCACATCCCCGAGAACCGGCGGCCGCCCGCCTCGATGTTCTCGGCCCATATCTGGGCCATGAGCCACGGCGTGGTCGAGCTCTTCGCCCGCAACTCGCCCGGCAACCAGTCGCCCTTCCCGCCCGAGGACCTGCTCGAGAGCGGCATCGGCGTCTATCTCCGCGGCCTCGGCCTCATCCCGCCGGACCGCTAGGCGCCACGGTTTGCCGAAGGACCGCTTCCCAGCGGTCGATCGCGCGCTGCGGCGCATAATCCGCGACCGTCGCCGGCGCGTTTTCCTGAAGGCGCGCGAGCCGCTCCGGCGCGCCTATCAGCTCGAGAACGGCCTCCGCCATCGCCTCCGCCGTCAGCGGCCCCGGCAGCAGCCGGCCGTTGACCCCGTCGCGCACCAGCGAGCGGACGCCGGACGTCTCGGCGCTGCCGATGACCGGCAGACCTTGGCCCATGCCCTCGGCCAGGACCAGGCCGAAGCCTTCGAACCGCGCCGGATGCAGCAGCATGGCGGCCCGCTGGTAAAATGCACTGACGTCTTTCCGCGGCCCGCGCAGCGTCACCGACGTCTCCAGCCCCAGCTCCGCGATCTGCGCCGAGAGAGCCGCGTGATCGGGCCCTTCGCCCAGAATGTCCAGCCGCCAGTCCGGCTCCCGCTCGGCGACGATGGCCCAAGCGGAGATGAGAAGATCGAAGCGCTTGACCGGCACGAGCCGGCCCACTGCCAGGCACAGGCGCTCTCGCGGGGCCTCTGGCACGCAGTCCGGAAGGGCCACCGGGTTCGGCAGCACCACTTCCCGCTCCGGCCGGCGCTTGGCGAGATCGGCGAAATGTTCCGCGAGCGGAAACCCGATTGCCGAGGCGTCGAGGATGATCCTCTGGGTTGCCAAAGCCTTTCCCGTCTCCGGCCGGAAGAGCTTCTCCGGCGCATTGTGGAGCGAGGCGATCCACGGCAGGCCCAGCTCCTTGGCCACCGGCCCGAGAGTGCAGACCCCGACTCCCATGAAGCCGACGGCCACGTCCGGCCCTATCTCCGAAAGGCGTCGGCGCAGGGCAACGCGGCCGCCCAGATGCTTGGCCCAGAACATGGTCTCGTCGTCGCCGCGCCACGATGCCACGCTCTTGCTCACGGCGCAGGCCATGCGGTCGCGCGTTTTCAAAGCCAGCGCCTCGGTGTGCAGGCCGGAATGGCCGAACTCGTAGAACCCCGTCGCCGGGCTCTTTCCGAAATGCAGCACCCAGACCTGGTGTCCGCGCGCCGCGAGGCCGCATGCCACGTCCCGCAGGACGCGTTCTCCTCCGCCGGGAACATCCGGCAACGACCCGACAACGAAGACAATTTTCATCAAACGCCCCCAGATGCCCCCGCGGTGACGCGGTCGTATATTTCCGAGACCCGGGCGGTGTGGGCCTGCGGAGAAAAGCGCCGTTCCGCCTCCTCGCGCGCCCGGGCGCGGATCCCGCTCCGCATGGCCGCATCGCTCAGCAGCGCACCGGCCGCATGCGCCATTGCCGCCCCGTCATCGGGCGGGACGAGACGACCGGTCCTGCCCTCGTCGACGATGTCGCTGTGGCCGCCGTCGTCCGAGGCCACCACCGGCGTGCCCGCCAACATCGCTTCGACGAGCGTGCGGCCGAAGGCCTCGTGCCGCGCCGGGGCGATCAGCAGGTCCATGCCCTCGATCAGCGGTGCCACGGGAAAGCAGGGGCCAAGAAGTTGCACGCGATCCCCGAGCCCGAGATCGCGGATCCTCGCCTCGACGCGGCGCCGCACCTCGGTGTCTCCCGCCCCGATCATCGGAAAGGCGAGATCCGCGCCCGGCATCGCCTCGACCAGCCGTGCCGCAACCTCGACGAAAAGCTCGGGCCGCTTGCGATCCGCCAGGTTGGAGACGAACCCGACAATCCCGTCCTCGCCGCGCTGCCCGAGTCGCGCGCTCAGGGTGGCCCGCGCCCGATCCCGGCCGATCGCGCCATCGAGTTCCACGGGGTTCGGCACGATTTCGGCCCGCCGCGCCATCGCACCCGGAAGCTTGCTGCGGCAATACTCCGAGACGGTCAGCACGACAGCCGAATGGCGGCTGAAGCGATGGGTCACCGGCGACGGCGACGGCGTCCTCTGGTGCCAGACATGCGGAATGCCCGCACCTCTCGCCGCAAGCCCCCAAGCAACATGCATGCGCAGATCGTGGCTGTGCACGATGTCGATGCGATGTTTCCGAAGGAAAGCGCTGAGGCCGTTCAAAAGGCGCAGCACCGTGAACGGCTGACGCCAGACCGGCCGCAGCCGAGGCAGAGCCACATCGGGAGCAGGCATCGCCGGGAGACCCAGCAGGTCCAGATAGTCGGAAAGGAGGCCGTCCACATGCTGCGAGACGACGGGCTCGAACCGCCCCGGATCGAGCGTCCGCGCAAGGCTGAGAGCCGACACGTGGCTGCCGCCGACAGTCTCTCCCACGAAGGGGAACAGGACGCGCCTAGCCATGGTCCACGATCATTCGCCCTGCGGTCGTGGGCGATGCCGCAAGACACGGCATCGCCAATCGCTTGGTATCAGCGCTTCGAGAACTGGAAGCTGCGGCGGGCCTTGGCGCGGCCGTACTTCTTGCGCTCGACGGTCCGGCTGTCGCGGGTCAGGAAGCCTGCCGCCTTCAGCGCGGGACGCAAGGAGGGGTTGTAGAGCTGCAGCGCCTGGGAGATGCCGTGCTTGACCGCACCGGCCTGGCCCGAGAGGCCGCCGCCCTTGACGGTCGCCATGACGTCGAACTCGCCCTCGACGCCGGCCACGGTGAAGGCCTGGTTGAGGATCATCTGCAGCACGGGGCGTGCGAAATACTCGTTCAGCGGCTTGCCGTTGACCGTCACCTTGCCCGAGCCCGGCTTGATCCAGACGCGCGCGGTGGCGTCCTTGCGGCGGCCCGTCGCGTAGGAGCGGCCGAGCTCGTCGCGCTTCGGCTCGCGGTTGATCTCGGGCTCGACGACAGCTGCGGTGCCCGCGGCTTCGCCCAGTTCTTCGAGGGAGTTGATCTGATCAGCCATGATTATTTCGCCGTCCGGGTGTTCTTGGGGTTCATCGCCTTGACGTCGAGCACTTCCGGCGACTGGGCGTCGTGCGGGTGCTCCGTGCCGGCATAGACGCGCAGGTTGGTCAGCTGCGTCTTGGCGAGCTTGTTGCCCGGCAGCATGCGCTTGACCGCCTGGAACACGACCCGCTCGGGATGCGCGCCCTCGAGGATCTGCTCCTTGGTGCGCGACTTGATGCCGCCCGGGTAGCCGGTGTGCCAGTAGAAGTGCTCCTGGCGCTTCTTGCCGGTCAGCTGCACCTTGTCGGCGTTGATGACGATGACGTTGTCGCCCATGTCGATGTGCGGCGTGAAGCTGGGCTTGTGCTTGCCACGCAGACGCGAAGCGACGACCGACGCGAGGCGACCGAGAACGAGCCCTTCGGCATCGATCACGATCCACTTCTTGTCGATATCCGCGGGCGTCGCAGAGAAGGTTTTCATGACGGGGGATCCCCTGGTTTGAGTTCGTAGGCTTGCGAGAGGCGCACGGTGCGCGGCCCGCTCAATCCGATGGGCGGGTTATAAGGATCGCAAACGTGCAGTCAAGAACCGCAGCGCCCGATTTCACTATACAAAACAGCACGTTGCAAAATAGGTATTAATATACCCCACAAAAGACCGCAGTCGCGCCTGCGCCCCTCACTCCCTGCGCGCTCTTCTTCTTGGCACAAATACTCCGGGGTGAATTGGCCGTCAGGCCAAGAGGGGCAGCGCCCCTCATCCGTCCGAAGGCCCGGCACGCACCCTTTCGCCTCGCGCGGCGAAGCCTTAAAGAGCCTCCCAACGCCACGACAGGGACGCGCTCAGCATGCAGGAACCGGCCATCACGCCCGAGATCATCGACGCCCACGGTCTGAAGCCCGACGAGTACGAGCGGATCCTGCAGATCACCGGGCGCGAGCCGACCTTCACCGAGCTCGGCATCTTCTCGGCGATGTGGAACGAGCATTGCTCCTACAAGTCCTCCAAGAAGTGGCTGCGCACCCTGCCGACCAGCGGCCCGCAGGTGATCTGCGGCCCCGGCGAGAACGCGGGCGTCGTCGATATCGGCGACGGCCAGGCGGTGGTCTTCAAGATGGAGAGCCACAACCACCCCTCCTATATCGAGCCCTACCAGGGCGCGGCGACCGGCGTCGGCGGCATCCTGCGGGACGTCTTCACCATGGGCGCGCGGCCCGTCGCGGCGATGAACGCGCTCAGCTTCGGGAGCAAGGACCACCCGAAGACGCGGCAGCTCGTGCACGGCGTCGTCGAGGGGATCGGCGGCTACGGCAACGCCTTCGGCGTGCCGACGGTCGGCGGCGAGGTCCGCTTCGATCCGGCCTATGACGGCAACTGCCTCGTGAACGCCTTCGCCGCCGGCATCGCGGACGTCGACAGCATCTTCTACTCCGCGGCGAGCGGCGTCGGCCGCCCGGTCGTCTATCTCGGCGCCAAGACCGGCCGCGACGGCGTCGGCGGCGCGACCATGGCCTCGGCCGAGTTCGACGCCGGCATAGAGGAAAAGCGCCCGACCGTGCAGGTCGGCGACCCCTTCACCGAAAAGCGCCTGATGGAGGCCTGTCTCGAGCTGATGGCGACCGGCGCGGTCGTGTCGATCCAGGACATGGGCGCCGCGGGCCTCACCTGCTCGGCGGTCGAGATGGGCGACAAGGGCGGGCTCGGCATCCGGCTCGACCTCGACCGCGTGCCGACCCGCGAGACGGGCATGACCGCCTACGAGATGATGCTGTCGGAAAGCCAGGAGCGCATGCTCATGGTGCTCGATCCGTCCCGCGAGGCCGAGGCCCGCGCGGTATTCGACAAGTGGGACCTCGACTTCGCCATCGTCGGCGAGACCATCGCGGACGACCGCTTCGTCGTCATGCATGGCGGCGAGGAAAAGGCGAACCTGCCGCTCTCCTCGCTCTCGGGCCGCGCCCCCGAATACGACCGCCCATGGGAGGAGACGCCGCCCGCCGAGACGATCTGGGACGTGCCGCAGATCGATCCCGTCGACGGGCTGAAGAACCTCATCGGCAGCGTGAACTATTGCGGCCGCTCCTGGGTCTACGAGCAATACGACACGATGGTGATGGCCGACACGGTCCAGGGCCCCGGCTGGGGCGCTGGCGTGATCCGCGTCCACGGCACCGACAAGAAGCTCGCCTTCACCGCCGACGTCACCCCGCGCTACGTCAAGGCGAACCCCGAGCTCGGCGGCATGCAGGCGGTGGCCGAGGCCTACCGCAACCTCTGCGCGGTCGGCGCGAAGCCCCTCGCCAGCACCGACAACCTCAACTTCGGCAACCCCGAGAAGCCGCAGATCATGGGGCAGTTCGTGGGCGCGATCAAAGGCATTGGAGCCGCCTGCGAGGCGCTCGACATGCCGATCGTCTCGGGCAACGTCTCGCTCTACAACGAGACCGACGGCGCCGCGATCCTGCCGACGCCCACCATCGGCGCGGTCGGCCTCATCGCCGCGGACGAGGAGCCGATCCTGGACCGGGCGCGCGAGGGCCACGTGGCCCTTCTCGTCGGTCGCACCGGGTCGCATCTCGGCCGCTCCGCGCTCCTGACCGAAGTCTTCCTGCGCGAGGACGGCGACGCCCCCGAGGTCGACCTCGACGAGGAGCGCCGCAACGGCGAGTTCATCCGCGCCAACCGCGATCTCATCCGCGCCTGCACCGATCTCTCGGATGGCGGCCTCGCCCTCGCCGCCTTCGAGATGGCGGCCGGATCGGATGTCGGGGTCAGCATCGACAGCGACGAGACCCCGGTGCTCTTCGGCGAGGATCAGGGCCGCTACCTCATCGCCTGCAACTTCGACTGCGCCGAGGAACTCATGACCCGCGCGTCCCGCGCCGGCGTCACGCTCTCCAGCGTCGGCCGCTTCACCGGCACCGACGTGAGCTTCGGATCGAGCTCGGCGCCCCTCGCCGACCTGAAGGCGATCCACGCGGGCACCTTCGCCGAAACCTTCGGCTGATCCCCGCCTTGGACAAGGCGCGCATCACCGCTCTCGCCACCGCGACCGTGGTGGCGAGCGGCGTGCTCTGGGGCTTCTACTGGCTCCCGGTGCGCCGTCTCGACGCGCTCGCGCTGCCCGGCGCATGGGGCACACTCGCCATCGTCGCCACCGCCGCGCTCGTGCTCTCCCCTGTGGCCTGGATCCGCCGCCGCGAGATCGCCGCGGCCTCGCCCCTCGCGCTCGCCTCCATCGCGCTCGGCGGCGCGTCCTTCGCGCTCTACTCGACCGGTTTCGTCTACGGCCGCGTCGCGATCATCATCCTGCTGTTCTTCCTCACGCCGGTCTGGAGCACGCTGCTCGCCTGGGCTCTCGGCGCGCCCGTGCCGGGCCTGCGCCTCGTCGCGATCGCGCTCGGCCTCGCGGGCCTTGGGCTCATGCTCGGCGCCGACGGCGATCTTCCCCTCCCCCGCGGCACCGGCGAATGGCTGGCGCTGGTCTCGGGCCTGCTCTGGGCCATCGCGACCACGGCCATGAGCCGACGCCCGGCGGTCAGACCCGAGGCCGCCGCCTTCGTCTTCGCACTCGGCGCGACGCTCTGCACGCTCGCCCTCGCCCCGTTCCTCGAACCGTTCCCGCCCGTGCCCGGGATCTCCGCGCTCGTCGTCGCGGTGCCTGCGGGCGCGCTCTGGTGGGGGGCGGCGATGGCGGGTCTGATGTGGGCGACGCCCCGGCTCGAGCCCGCGCGCACCGGCATCCTGCTCATGTCCGAGGTTCTGATCGGCGCCGTCTCGGGCGCACTTCTCGCCGGAGAGCATCTCGGTACGTACGAAATTGCCGGCGGCGCTCTGGTGCTCGCCGCCGGCATCGTCGAAGTCTGGCCCGTCCGGAAACGGGACTGAGACGGGGCCTCGCGGCCCCACCCCTGTCGCTTACTGCTGAGCAGCCAGCAGCGGCGTGATCCGGCGCACCGCGGCGCGGCGGTTGGCACGCTCGTCCGCCTCGGTCTCGACCAGAAGGTCGGACTCGCCGTAGCCTTGCACAACCATGTTCTCGGTCGGCACGTCGAAATACTCGCTGAGCGCCAGCGCCACCGATTCCGCACGGCGGTCCGAAAGCGCGAGGTTCATCGCCGCAGAGCCGACCGCATCGGTGTGGCCCTCGATCAGGAACACCTCGCCCGGGTTCTCGTCGATCACGTCACGGATCGCGTTGCCCAGCGCCGACAGTTCCTCGGCCTCGTCCGGACGGATGACCGCAGATCCGGTGTCGAAGTTGATCGAGTCGACGTTGATCTCCTGCACGAGGTTCCGCACCTCGGCGATGTTGCGCACCTGGTTGAGCGAGAAGGACCGGTCCAGACCCTCGACGTTCTCCTGGCGCAGCGCCGCGCGAAGCTCGTCCTCGCCCGCATTGCGGTACTCGATCATCTGACGGTTCTGCTGCACCTGCGGCAGATCGGCGACCGACACTTCCTCGAACGACTGCGTGTCGTCGAAGAGCAGAACCGTCTCGCCGCCCGGCAGCGTCCGGGTCCGGCGCAGCACCCGGCCATCCGCGGCCCGGATCGTCTCGATCTGGGTGCCGTCCTCGCGCAGCACGACCGACCGGGTCGAGCCGTCGTCATAGCGATAGGAGGTCACGTCCGAGCCCGGCTGACGCAGCAGCGCATCGTCGTTGCGCAGCACCCGGTACTGGCCGTTGCGCTCGAGCACGACGCGGTCGCCGGCAGACGTCGCCACCTGCTCGTTCGGACGCAGCAGCTGGTCGATCGCCACGGCACCGAGCGCGCCGGCCGCGGCACCGCCGAGGAAGGTCCGGATCTTCTCGGCCCTCTCGCCGTCATCCTCGTCGTCGTCATCGTTCGACGCGGACATCTCGCTCTCGAACTCCTCGTCCGAGCTGCGCGAGGATTCCTCGGTCACGGTCTCCTCGACCACCTCGGCGTTCTCGGTCCCGCCCGAAGCCGCTGCCGCGGTCTGCGCGGCCCGGTCTTCCTCTGCGAGCGTATCGGCCTCGTCCTGAGCGGCCTCAGCGTCCTGCGGTTGCTGCTCTTCCTCGGCGGCAGCCGCATCCTCGGTCGCAGCGTCGCCTTCCTCGGCTGCGGTCGCGCTGTCCGCCTCGCCTTCGGCCGACGGATCGGCCTCCTCGAGGCTCTGGCGCAGCGCGTCCTCGTCCGTCGTCTCGGCATCCGCTGCGGCATCCGCGTCAGAACCGGTCTCGGCCTCGCCATCCGTGGTGGCCTCGGCCTCCGCATCAGCTTCGGCGTCAGGTGCAGCACTCGTCGTCGCAGAACTCTCGCTGTCGCTCTCGCCGCCAAGGCTCTCCCTCAGCTCGTCGGCCGTCGCGCGGTCCGTATCTTCTTCGGGGGCGGCGTCATCCGTTGCGGTCGCCTCCGGGCTCGCGTCGCTGTCCGCGTCTCCGGTCTCCGACGCGGCAGCAGGCGCCTCCTCATCGGCTGGCACCGGCTCTTCGGTCTCGGCCGCGGCTTCACCCGTGGCTTCGCTACCGGCAGCGGGAGCGCTCTCCTCCGTGGTGACCGCGTCCTCCGCCGGTGCCTCGGTCTCGGCCGGCTCGGGGTTGGCCGAGCGCGTCGGCGTGTCGGATTCGGGGTCGGGCAGCGCGTCGGCGGCAGGAGCCTCGGTCTCGGCACCCTCGCTCTCGGCACCCTCGCTCTCGGTCGCGGTCGCATCCGCGTCCCCGGTCGCCTCGACATCGGCCTCCGCGTCCGCCTCGGGCTGCGCCTCGGTCGAAGCCGCATCGCTCTCTTCGGTTTCGGCGACGGGCGCCTCAGCCGCGGCGGGCGCCTCGGTCTCTGCTGCGGGCGCCTCGGCCTCCGCCGGTGCGCTCTCGGCGGGCTCCGTCGTCTCGGCCGGCTCGGCCGCGCTCTCCTCGGCCGCGGGGGCCTCGGTCTCGGCGGGTGCCTCCTGCAGCTCTTCCGGCGCGGGCTCTGCCGGTACGGCCTCTTCCGGAGCCGCCTGCTCCTCGGCCGGGGCCTCCTCTGCCGGAGCGGTCTCCTCTGCCGGAGCGGGCTCCGCCTCTTCTTCTGCGGCCTGTTCCTGCTGCTGGAGCAGCAGCTCCTCTTCGGTCAGTTCCTGACCCTGCCCGTCGCCCTCGGTCTGCGCGAGGATCGGTCCCGGCGCCGCGAGGCTCAGAACCAGTGCAAGCGCCGTCGTCGTCTTCAGAATGCCCGTCGTCATGACATCTCCTTCCCGTGGCTGCCCAATGCAGCGTCAGACGGAGAACGCCGGAAGAGCGCGAGGCGGTTCCCCCGCCCCTTGCGGTAACCGGCAAGGGACCGCCAAGACCGATCACATCATTTCAAGAAGCCGCGCCTTGTCCCCGGCATCGTCCGGCCGCGACAGCGCCTCGGCGAGATCCTCGAGCGAGCGGATCGAATGGCCCGCGCGGAAGCTGTCCACATGCGGCAGCATCGCGCGGATGCCCGTCGCCTTCGGCGCGAACCCGTCCCAGCGCAGCAGCGGATTGAGCCAGATGAGCCGCCGTGAGGAGAGGTGCAGCCGCTCCATCTCGCGACCCAGAGCCCCCGCATCGTCGCGGTCGAGCCCGTCCGTGATCAGCAGTACCACCGCGCCCTGCCCCATGACCCGCCGCGACCAGTCGCGGTTGAATTCGTGCAGGCAGGACCCGATCCGCGTGCCGCCTTCCCAGTCCTGCGCCTCGGCGCCCGCGGATTTCAGCGCCTGATCGACGTCGCGCGTGGCGAGATGGCGGGTGATGTTTGTCAGCCGGGTGCCGAAGGTGAAGGCGTGCACCTTCGCCCACCCCGCGCCCTTGCGGTTGGCGACCGCGTGCAGGAAGTGCAGAACCATGCGCGAATATTGCGACATCGACCCCGAGATGTCGCAGAGCACCACGAGGTTCGGCCAGCGCGGCCGCGGAGTCTGCCGGGCCAGCCTCTGCACCTCGCCGCCCTGCCGCATCGCCGCGCGGATCGTCCGCCGCCAGTCGGGCCGCGCCCCGTGCGACGAGGGCATGCCCCGGCGCGACGGGATCGGCGTCACCGGCAGCGACAGCTTTGCGATCATGCGCTTGGCCTCGGCGATCTCGGCGGTCGACATCTGCTCGAAATCGAGGCTGCGCAGCTTCTCCTCCCGCGACATCGTGCGGCTCGCGTCGACCTCGATGGAAAGCTCCTCGTCGTCCTCGGCCTCGGGCATCTCCGGCAGATCGGGCGCGGCGTCGCCCAGAAGAGCTTCCGCCGCGCGCTTCTCGGCGGCATCGGCGGCGCGCTCCTCCTGCACGCCGCGCACCGCGGGCAGCATCATCGCCATCATGTGCTCGAGATAGCGCGGATCGCGCCAGTAGAGCCGGAAGACCTGATGGAACACGACCCGGTGCTCCGGCCGCGAGACGAAGCAGGCATGCAGCGTCCAGTAGAAATCCGTGCGCGAGGTGAAGCCCGCCGCCTCCACCGCCCGCACCGCGTCGATCACCCGGCCGGTGCCGACGGGGAGCCCCGCCCGGCGCAGCGCCCGGGCGAAATGGGTGATGTTGTGGGCGAGCTTCGGGCTCTCGGGGATCTCGATCGGGGCGTATTCGGGCATGTCAGACCGCGCGGGGGCGCTGCCCCCGCACCCCCGGAGTATTTCTGCCAAGAAGAAGCAGGGGCGCCGGGCTCATCCGGCGAGGTCCGCGCGGGCGTCCGCGAGAATGCGCGCGGCCTCGGAGCCCTGCAGCTTCGCGATGTCGTCCTGGTATTTCAGGATCGCGCCCAGGGTGTCGGCGATGACCTCGGGCGAGAGCGACACGACGTCGAGCGCCAGCAGGCACTTCGCCCAGTCGATGGTCTCGGCGACGCCGGGGCGCTTGAAGAGATCCTCGGTGCGCAGGCGCTGCACGAAGGCGACGACCTCGCGGCTGAGGATCTCGGAGGCCTCGGGCGCGCGCGCGGCGAGGATCTCGATCTCGCGCTCGAAGGTCGGGTAATCGACCCAGTGATAGAGGCAGCGGCGCTTGAGCGCATCGTGCACCTCGCGCGTGCGGTTCGAGGTCAGGATCACAATCGGGGGCTCGGGCGCCCGGATCGTGCCGAGTTCGGGGATCGTGACCTGGAAATCCGAGAGCGCCTCGAGCAGGAAGGCCTCGAAGGGCTCGTCGGTGCGGTCGAGCTCGTCGATCAAGAGGACCGGCGCGCCGCCGGGCTGCGGGCGCATCGCCTCGAGCAGCGGGCGCGCGATCAGGTACTCGTCCGAGAAGAGCTCGGCCTGCAGCATGTCGCGGTCATGGGTGCCCGCCGCCTCGGCGGTGCGGATCGCCACCATCTGCGCGGGGAAGTTCCACTCGTAGACCGCCGAGGAGGCGTCGAGCCCCTCGTAGCATTGCAGGCGGATCAGCCTGCGGTCCAGCGAGGCGGCCAGCGCCTTGGCGATCTCGGTCTTGCCGACTCCCGCCTCGCCTTCGAGAAAGAGCGGGCGCCCGAGCCGCAGCGACAGGAAGACGACCGTGGCGAGCGAGCGGCCGCACACATAGCCCGCATTGCCGAGAAGGCCCTGCACCTCGTCGATCGACGTCACCTTGGTCATGCGTGTCCCTCTCCGTCGTGTCGTCCGTTGCTCGCGCGGCCCGCGGGCCTGGGTCAATGGTGCATAGGTCGCAGCCCATCGCAAATCGCGGGGGCGGGTGCGCGACGGATCCGGCCAGGGCCGGCTGCGGCTTGACGCTGGCGCGCCCGGGCCGGCTCTGCTAACGGCAGCGCCATGACCGAGCGCCTCACACTCCGCCGCCCCGACGACTGGCACCTCCACCTGCGCGACGGCGCGATGCTGGAGGCCGTGGCCCCCGAAAGCGCGCGCCATTTCGCCCGCGCGATCATCATGCCGAACCTCGTGCCGCCGGTGGTGCGCGGCGCCGATGCAGGCGCCTATCGCGACCGCATCCTCGCCGCCCTGCCCGAGGGCGCCGAGTTCGAGCCGCTGATGACGCTCTACCTCACCGAGGACACTGATCCCGGTGACGTGGCGCAGGCTCATGCCGACGGCCTCGTCACCGCGGTGAAGCTCTATCCCGCCGGCGCGACCACGAATTCCGCCTCGGGCGTCACCGATTTCGACAGGGTCCGCCCGGTGCTCGAGCGCATGGCCGAGATCGGCCTGCCGCTCTGCGTGCATGGCGAGGCGACAGATGACGCGGTCGATATCTTCGACCGCGAGCATGTCTTCATCGACCGTGTGCTCGACCCGATCCGGCGCGACACCCCCGGCCTGCGCGTCGTCATGGAGCACCTGACTACGCGCGAGGGCGTCGAATACGTGCGCGCCGGGGGCGAGGATCTCGGCGCCACGATCACCGCCCATCACCTCGTCCTCAACCGAAACCACCTGCTCGTCGGGGGCATCCGGCCGCATTACTACTGCCTGCCGGTCGCCAAGCGCGAGATCCACCGCCGCGCCCTGCGTGCCGCGGCGATGGAGGGAGAGAGCCGTTTCTTCCTCGGAACCGACAGCGCCCCCCATCCCGACACCGCCAAGGAGACCGCCTGCGGCTGCGCCGGTTGCTTCACCGCGACGAACGCCCTGCCGCTTCTCGCCGAGGTCTTCGAAGAGGACGACGCGCTGGACAAGCTTGAGGCCTTCACCTCGCTCAACGGGCCCGACTTCTACCGCCTGCCGCGGAACGAGGCGACGCTGACGCTCGAGAAGGGCGAAGCGCAGGACTATCCCGCCAAGATCACCGCAGGCGACGAGGAGGTCACGGTCTTCGACCCCGGCTTCCCGCTCCACTGGCGCGTGACAGACTGACATCCCGAGGCCCGACATGATCCCCACGAGTTTCCCGCCCCGCGACGAGATCGCCCGTCTGACCGCCCGTGCCCTGCTCGAGGTCGGCGCGGTCCACTTCAATTCCGAAGAGCCCTTCACGCTGGCGAGCGGGCTGCCCTCGCCGACCTATGTCGATTGCCGCAAGCTCATCTCCTTCCCGCGCATCCGCTCGACGCTGATGGATTTCCTCGCGGTGACGGTGATGCGGGACGCCGGCTTCGAGGCCTTCGATAACGTCGCGGGCGGCGAGACCGCAGGCATCCCCTTCGCCGCGCTGATCGCCGAACGGCTCGCGTTGCCGATGACCTATGTCCGCAAGAAGCCCAAGGGCTACGGCCGCGGCGCCCGGATCGAGGGTGTGATGGCGGAAGGCGAGCGCGTGCTCCTCGTCGAGGACCTGACCACCGACGGCGGCTCCAAGCTCTCCTTCGTCGACGCGATCCGCGAGACCGGCGCGACCTGCGGCCACACGGCGGTGATCTTCTACTATGGCATCTACCCCGAGACGACCGAGAAGCTCGGCGCGCATGGCGTCGCGCTGCACCATCTCTGCACCTGGTGGGACGTGCTGGAAGAGGCGCGGGCGCAAGGGGCGTTCGAGGCGGACACCCTCGCCGAGGTGGAGAGCTTCCTCTCCGATCCCCGCAGCTGGCAGGCGGCGCGCACCGGCGGTTAACCGCCTGCGCTAGCGCAAACGCGGCGTCGCGAATCGAATCGCGCCCTCAACATGTGGGGATTCGGGTGGGTGACTCCACCGACATGCTGAGCGTGCCCGGCCCCCTGCAAAGTTATACACAGCTTTCCACAGAAACATACACTTTGCCGAAACCTCTCCGTTTGGGCTATGTCACGGCCTCAAGCAGGCAGATCCAGAATCGAGAGGACCGGCAGAGTGTCCCAGGTAACGGCGTTCGATCCGACAGGCGCGAAGTCGACGGCACAGGCGAGCATCGAGGATGCGACGACCCTACCGCACTCGGTCGAGGCAGAGCAGCAGCTCCTCGGCGCGATCCTGACCAACAACGACGTCTACGACCGCGTCGCGGCGATCATCTCGGCCAAGCATTTCTACGACCCGGTCCACGCGCGGATCTTCGAGATCGCCGCGGCGCGTATTGCCCGTAACCAGCTCGCCTCCCCGGTCACGCTCAAGGCCTTCATGGAAGAGGACGAGGGCCTCAAGGAGATCGGCGGCGGCGCCTATCTCGTGAAGCTCGCGAGCGCCGCGGTCTCGTCCTTCGCGGTCAAGGATTACGCCCAGATGATCTACGATCTCGCCGTGCGGCGGGACCTGATCTCGCTCGGGCGCGACATCTCGACCAAGGCCGCCAAGATCGACGTCGAGAGCGAGCCTCGCCAGCAGATCGTCGAGGCCGAGCAGCAGCTCTACAACATGGCCGAGCAGGGACAGGGACAGCAGGGCTTCGTGTCCTTCCTACGGGCGGTCACCGACGCGGTGAACGTCGCCAACGCCGCCTATCAGCGCGAGGGGCAGCTTTCGGGGATATCCACAGGCCTCACGGACCTCGACAAGAAGCTCGGCGGCCTGCATCCGTCGGACCTTCTGATCCTCGCCGGACGCCCCTCCATGGGCAAGACGTCGCTGGTCACCAACATCGCCTACAACGTCGCCAAGGCCTACCGGAAGGGCACGCGTCCCGATGGCACCGAGGGCGCTGTCGAGGGCGGCGTCGTCGGCTTCTACTCGCTCGAGATGTCCGCCGAACAGCTCGCCGCCCGGATCCTCTCCGAGGCCTCCGAGGTGCCGTCCGAGCAGATCCGCCGTGGCGACATGACGGAAGAAGAGTTCCGCCGCTTCGTCGAGGCGGCCAAATCGCTCGAGGCCTGCCCGCTCTATATCGACGACACGCCGGCGCTCCCGATCGCCCAACTCGCCGCCCGCGCGCGGCGCCTCAAGCGGACCCACGGGCTCGACGTGCTGATGGTCGACTACCTCCAGCTGGTGCGCGGCTCGGGCAAGTCGGGCGAGAGCCGGGTCAACGAGATCGCGGAAATCTCCATGGGACTCAAGGCGATAGCCAAGGAACTCGACATTCCGGTGATCGCCCTCTCGCAGCTCTCCCGTCAGGTGGAAAGCCGCGAGGACAAGCGCCCGCAGCTCTCGGACCTGCGGGAATCGGGCTCGATCGAACAGGACGCGGACGTCGTCATGTTCGTCTTCCGCGAGGAATATTACGTCGAGCGCGAGAAGCCGTCCGACGACAAGCTCGACGAGATGGCCGGCTGGCAGGAGCGGATGGAGCGCCTGCACGGCAAGGCCGAGGTGATCATCGGCAAGCAGCGCCACGGCCCGATCGGCACGGTCGAGCTCTCCTTCGAGGGCCGCTTCACCCGCTTCGGCAATCTCGTCAAACCCTGGCAGCAGGGACAGGTGGAACAATTCTGAGGGCAGAAGCCCGAGCAGGCCGCAGCCCGGCCGGCGGGCCGGAGAGACATCGAGAAGACCGCGCAGGCGGCACTCTCCGACCCGCCACCTTTCCCATCCCCGGCACGCCGACAGCCGCGACAGGCGCATCGCCGCGTCCCCATACTTATCCACAGGTTTTTCGGCAGCCGACGGCCCGTCTGCGACCCGGCCCGAACGATGCCGCTCCGTGCACCTCCGCCGGCGCGCGGGCGCCCGTCCGCCGGGCCCGCGCGAAACGCCTTGACCCTGCGCGCGCCCGTGCCAAACAGCAGGCATGGCTCAACCTACCCTGACCGTCGATCTCGGCGCGCTCGTCACCAACTGGACCAACCTCTCGCGCTCGGCCTCCCGGGCCGAACCCGGGGCCGTGGTCAAGGCCGACGGCTACGGGCTCGGCGTCGACCAGGTTGCGCCCGCCCTCGCCCATGCGGGCGCGCGGACCTTCTTCGTCGCCACCGCCGAGGAAGGCGCCGAGCTGCGCGGCCTCCTCGGCGAAGGCCCGCGGATCTGCGTCTTCAACGGCCACATGGCGGGCGACGCGCCGCTGATCTCGCAGGGCAAACTCGCCCCGATGCTGAACTCGGTCGACCAGATGGTGACCCATCTCGAGGCTCTCCCGGGCCATCCCTTCGGCATCCAACTCGACACCGGCATGAACCGCCTCGGGATGGAGCCCGCCGAATGGCAGGCGGTGCGCGAGATCGCCCTCGCCCAGTCGCCCGTCCTGATCATGAGCCACCTCGCCTGCGCCGACGATCCCCGCCACGAGATGAACGCGCGCCAGCTCTCCGCCTTCCGCGAGATGACCGACGGCATCGACGCCCCGCGCTCGCTCTCCGCCACCGGCGGCACGCTGATGGGGCCGGATTTCCATTTCGACGTCACCCGCCCCGGCATCGGGGTCTATGGCGGCCTGCCCTTCTTCGACGCGCTGCCCGTCGCCCATCTCGAGGTCCCGGTGATCCAGGTGCGCGACGTCGCCCCCGGAGAGACGGTGGGCTACGGCAACACGTGGGAGGCGACGCGCCCCTCGCGCATCGCCACGATCGCGGCGGGTTACGCCGACGGCATCCACCGGATCATGGCTGAGAACGCCTTCGTCTATGCCGGCGAGACGCGCTGCAAGATCGTCGGCCGCATCTCCATGGACCTCATCGGCGTCGACGTCACCGACGCCCGCGAAGAGCCCGCCTCGGTCGAAATGCTGGGCAACCACCAGTCCATCGACACCGTCGCCACCGCCGCCGGCACCATCGGCTACGAGATCCTGACCTCGCTCGGCGGCCGCTTCACCCGCCGCTACACCGGCGGCTGAGCCGGCATGAGCCCGCTCCTTCAGCCGAGCTGGCCGGTCCTCGCGCTCTTCTTCGCGCAGAAATTCCTGATCGCCGAGGCGACGCTCCTCCTCGCCCTTCCACGCGTGGTCCTCGGCAGAGGCCCTTCACGGATCGTGGCCCTCCTGGCGGCCCTCCTCGCCGCCGCGATCACCCTCACGGTCTTCGCGCCCGCCGCCGGCCTCACCGGCGCGTCGTGGTATCCCGCCGCTGCGCGCGCGCTGACAACCGGCGGCGGCCTCGCCTGGCCGCTCGCCGCGCTCCTGCTCCTTGCGCTCTCCTCGGTCCTGCCCGGCGCCCGCCACCGCTGGATCGACGCCGCGACCCTGCTTCTCCTCCTCGCCGTCGCGGCGCTCTGGTTCGCGGCCCGCGCCGCATGAGCGCCGCGCGGCTGCGCATCGCCCTCATCGCCGCGCTCGCCCTGCTCTACCCGGTCGCCTGGGTCGCGCCCCTCCTGCGCGCCGGCCTCCTGCCGCTCTTCGGCCTCTCCGAGATCAGCGTCCTCTCCGGCCTCGCCGCCCTCTGGGACACCGACCGCGCGCTCGCCATCCTCGTCGCGCTCCTCGCCATCGCCGCGCCCTACCTCAAGCTGATCGGCCTTCTCCGCGACGCGATCCGCCCCCTCGGCCGGGCCTCTCACACTGCTCTGGTGATTCTCGGCCGGCTCGCGATGGCCGACGTTTTTCTCGTCGCCGTCTACGTCGCCGTGGCCAAGGGCGTGGGCGTCGGACGGGTCGAGACAGCATGGGGCTTGTATCTTTTCAGCTTTTGCGTGTTGGCGTCCCTCGCCCTCGGCCACTGGCGCCCCGAACGCTAAACGTCCGCAAGATTTCGCCTTTTTTCCGGCCCCCGAATCGGGTGCGCCCTAGCCTCGCAGGAAGCGAGGTCAGGTATTCAATGCCCCAAGCGAGGAAACCTTAGCAAAACTCGCGCGTTCGGCATAAAATCGCCGTCATTGGTTATGTGCGGATAATTCGGAACGTGTTTGAACGAGGGCGCGAAAATGGTTGATACGATGCGGTCGGGGTACGTGGTCTTTCAGTACCTGATGCAGCGCACGGCGCTGATTGCACTTTCGGGGCTGGCGCTGGCCCTGCTGGCCTACACGGTCGCCTGCGCGGCCGGCCACGCCGAATGGCTGAGCCTTCCCCTGACCTTCGGCGACGCGACCTTCGAGGGTGCGGGATGGATCCTGCAATCGGGCGTCACCGCCCTCGCCGTCGGCCTCTGCTTCTTCCTGCCCGCAAATGCCCGGATCATGGCGCTCGAAACCTCGCACCGCCGCTTCCACATCGGCATGCAGGACGTCGCCCGCGCCTACCAGGTCGCCCATGCCGCCGACCGGCAGGGCGTCTTCACCCTGAAATCCGAGTTCGATTCGATCCGCGAGCGGATGGCGCATCTGCGCGAGCATCCCGACCTCTCGGACCTCGAACCCTCCGTGCTCGAGATCGCCTCCCAGATGAGCCATCTCAGCCGCGACCTCGCCCAGGTCTATTCCGACCGCAACGTGGCCCGCGCCCGCGACTTCCTCATTCAGCGCCAGCAGGAGGTGGAGGATTTCAACTGCCGCCTCGACCACGCCAAGACCGTCGCAACCGACATGCGCCGCTGGCTCGACCGCGTCGAGACCGACGAAGCGGTCGCCGAATCGCAGCTCGCCCGCCTCTGCGACGAGCTGACCGGCATTCTCCCCGAACTGCACGAGACGGAGCAGGCTCCGACCCACGAGCCCGCCGCCGAGGACACCCCTGTGGACGAGCTCGCCGCCTGGCGCGAGGCCGCGCCGCATCAGGACGATGCGCGCATCGTGTCGATCCTCGGCCAGCGCGCCGCGGAGTGAGACGCGCCTGACCTTGCGGCCCTGCCCCGCGCTCGGATAAGCCGCGGGGCATGGCCAAGTCATCCGTCCTCTTCGTCTGTTCCGCCTGCGGCAGCACCACCTCGAAATGGTCGGGGCGCTGCGAGGCCTGCGGCGAATGGAACACCATCTCCGAGGAACGCCCGGCCACCGCCGGCCCCCCCTCGAAGAGCCTCAAGCCCGCCCGCGGCCGCACGGTCCCGCTGACCGATCTCGCCCATGCCGAGCCGCCCCCGCCCCGGACCTCGAGCGCGCTCTCCGAGCTCGACCGGGTCCTCGGCGGCGGCCTCGTGCCCGGCAGCGCCATCCTCGTCGGCGGTGATCCCGGCATCGGCAAGTCGACGCTCCTTCTGCAGGGCGCCGCCGCCTTCGCCGCGGCGGGCCTCTCGGTCGTCTACGTCTCGGGCGAGGAAGCCTCCGCGCAGGTCCGCATGCGCGCCGAGCGCCTGGGGCTCTCGGGCGCCAAGGTGCGCCTCGCCGCCGAGACCAACCTGCGCGACATCCTCGCCACGCTCGACGCCGAGCGCCCCGACCTCGTCATCGTCGATTCGATCCAGACCATGTGGGCCGACAACGTCGACAGCGCCCCCGGCTCGGTCAGCCAGGTCCGCGCCGCCGCCCACGAGCTGACGAGCTTCGCCAAGGCCCGCGGCTCGGCGGTGATGATGGTCGGCCACGTCACCAAGGACGGCCAGATCGCCGGCCCCCGCGTCGTCGAGCACATGGTCGACACCGTGCTCTATTTCGAGGGCGAGCGCGGCCACCAGTTCCGCATCCTGCGCGCGGTCAAGAACCGCTTCGGCCCCGCCGACGAGATCGGCGTCTTCGAGATGACCGGCATGGGCCTCGCCGAGGTCGCCAACCCCTCCGCCCTCTTTCTCTCCGAGCGCGGCGCCCCCGCCCCCGGCTCGGTGGTCTTCGCCGGGATAGAGGGCACCCGCCCCGTCCTCTGCGAACTCCAGGCGCTGGTCGCGCCGACGCCCCAGGCCCAGCCCCGCCGCACCGTGGTCGGCTGGGACGGCGGCCGCCTCGCCATGATCCTCGCGGTGCTCGAGGCACGCTGCGGCATCCCCTTCGCCGGGCTCGATGTCTATCTCAACGTGGCCGGCGGCATGAAGATCTCCGAACCCGCCGCCGATCTCGCGGTCGCCGCGGCGCTCCTTTCGGCGCGCGAGGACAGCGCCCTGCCCGCCGAGACCGTCGTCTTCGGCGAGATTTCGTTGTCCGGCGCGCTACGCCCCGTCGCACAAACCGAAAACAGGTTGAAAGAAGCGCGGAAACTTGGTTTCACCGCTGCCATCGCCCCGCGGGGCGGCAAGGCCGGGGACGCCTCGGGGCTGTCGCTCACCGAGGTGGGCGACCTGGCGGCCTTCGTCGGAGACATCTTCGGAGCGGGCTGATCCCCCCCGGCAAACGGAACAGAACGGAAGGCGCGCGCAGATCATGGAAGGCTTCACCGTCATCGACGCCGTGGTGGCGGTCGTCATCGTGCTCTCGGCGCTGCTCGCCTATTCGCGCGGTCTCGTGCGCGAGGTGCTCGCGATCCTCGGCTGGGTCGCCGCCGCCATCCTCGCCTTCATGTTCGCGCCCCAGGCGCAGCCGCTGGTCAAGGAGCTGCCGGTGGTCGGCGAGTTCCTCTCGGACAGCTGCGAGCTCTCGATCATCGCCGCCTTCGCCGCGGTCTTCGCCCTCGCGCTGATCCTGGTGTCGTTCTTCACGCCGCTCTTCTCGAGCCTCGTGCAGCGCTCGGCCCTCGGCGGCATCGACCAGGGCCTCGGCTTCCTCTTCGGGGTGGTGCGCGGCATCCTCCTCGTCGCGATCGCCTTCTTCGTCTACCAGACGGTGATGAGCACGCAGGACATCGCGATGGTGGACAATTCCCGCTCCGCGGCCGTCTTCTCGCAATTCACCGACCGCATCGAGGCGCAGAACCCCGACCAGGCGCTCGGCTGGATCACCGCGCAATACGAGCAGCTGGTGAACGTCTGCGCCATCCCCGAAGCCGGCGACGCCTGACACGCGGGGCCCGTCCCCCTTCTTCTTGGGACAAATACTCCGGGAGCGCGAGGGCAGAGCCCTCGCTCCTGCGCTCTCCCCCGGGCGTTACCGCAGCCCGGGCGCGCCTCAGAGGATCATCAGCCGGATCCCGTAGGCGACGAGCCCGAGCGCGCCGACCGACAGCACCCAGATGAGCGCGAACCATCCCATGCGCTTCAGCATCAATGGTAGCCCTCGCCCGGCTGGAGCTTGCCGCGGAACACCCAGTAGGCATAGGCGGTGTAGCCGAGGATGACCGGCACCAGAACGATCGCGCCCACGAACATGAAAAGCTGCGACTTCGCCGGGCTCGCCGCGTCGTAGATCGTGACCGAGGGCGGGATGACGTGCGGCCACATCGAGATGCCGAGGCCCACGAAGCAGAGACCGAAGAGCGCGCAGGTCAGAACGAACGGCACCCAGTCGCGCCCGTCCCGGTCGATCGTGGTCCAGAGCCGCCAGGCGATGAAGGCCACGAGCAGCGGCACCGGCGCCGGCACCAGCGCGGCCGGGAACGAGAACCAGCGCAGGAAGTATTCCTGCTCGAGGAAGGGCGTCCAGGCGCTGACGAGCAGGATCGAGACCATCGTCGCGATGCCGAAGACCCGCGCGAAGCGGCGCACCTTGGCCTGGATGTCGCCCGTGAGCTTCATGTTGAGCCAGGTCGCGCCCATGAAGGCGTAGCCCAGCACGACCGCGACGCCGGTGAGCATCGAGAACGGCGTCAGCCAGTCCCACCAGCCGCCGCCATAGGAGCGGCCCGAGACCTCGATCCCCTGAAGGAGCGCGCCGAGCGTGATGCCCTGCGCCAGCGCCGCCACCGTGGAGCCGCCGATGAAAGCGACGTCCCAGCCCCGTTTCGAGAAGGCCGACGCCGCCTTCCAGCGGAACTCGAAGGCCACGCCGCGGAAGATCAGCGCCAGCAGCATCGCCACGATCGGCGGGTAGAGCGCCGGCAGGATGATCGAATAGGCCAGCGGAAACGCCGCGAAGAGCCCGCCGCCCCCCAGCACGAGCCAGGTCTCGTTGCCGTCCCAGACCGGCGCGACGGAGTTCATCATCAGGTCCCGCTCGTCCTTGCTGCGGAAGAACGGGTAGAGGATGCCGATGCCGAGGTCGAACCCGTCGAGCACCACGTAGACATAGACGGCGAAGGCGAGCAGCAGCGCCCAGGCGACCGTCAGGTCGATCGAAAGTCCAAGTCCGTCCATGTCCTCACTCCGCCGGTTGACCGGATTGCCGACCCTGCGGCGCCGGTTGCTGCACGCCCGGCACCAGACCCGCGCTGCGGATCGGGCCGTAATCGATGTCGTCCTCGTAGGGCGCCCGCTCCGGCGTCTTCAGCATCAGCTTGATGAGGTAGCCGACGCCCGCGCCGAAGACGAGGAAGTAGATGACGATGAAGGCGATCAGCGACGCACCCACCGCGCTCGCATCGAGCGGCGAGGTCGAGTTCACAGTCAGAAGCTCGCCGTAGACCGTGTAGGGCTGCCGTCCGACCTCGGTCGTGATCCAGCCCGCGATCACCGCGACGAGCCCCGAGGGCCCCATCGCCAGCGCCGCGCGGTGCAGCCAGACCTCGTCGTAGAGCCGCCCCTTGTAGCGCGTCCAGAGCGACCATAGCCCGATGCCGACCATCGCGAAGCCGAGCCCCACCATGATCCGGAACGACCAGAAGACGATCGCGACCGGCGGCTCCTCCGCGTCCGGCACCGTGTCGAGCCCGTCCATCTGCGCGTTCCAGCCCTTGTTCAGGATCGGGCCGCCGATCTTCGGGATCGACAGCTCGTAGCGCATCTCGCCCGCCTCCTGGTCCGGGATCCCGAAGAGGATGAGCGGCACGCCGTTGTCGTAGCTCTCGAAATGCCCCTCCATCGCCAGCACCTTGGTCGGCTGGTACTCGTAGGTGTTGAGCCCGTGCTCGTGGCCGATCACCACCTGCAGCGGCGCGACCAGCGCGGCCATCCACATCGCCATGGAGAACATCTTGCGCACGCCGCGGTGATGCCCGCGTCCCGAGAGCAGGTGCCAGGCGCCGACGCCGCCGACGATGAAGGCCGTCGTCAGATACGCCGCGGTCAGCGTGTGGGCGAGCCGGTAGGGGAACGACGGGTTGAAGATCACCTCGAGCCAGTTCTCCGGCACGAACTGCCCCACGTCGTTGATCGCGTAGCCCGCGGGCGTGTGCATCCAGGAATTGACCGACAGGATCCACGTGGCCGAGATCGCGGTGCCGACCGCCACCATTGCCGTCGCCGTCATGTGCAGCCCCGGCCCGACCTTGTTCCGCCCGAAGAGCATGATCCCGAGGAAGCCCGCCTCGAGGAAGAAGGCCGTCAGCACCTCGTAGGCCATGAGCGGCCCGAGCACCGGCCCGGTCTTGTCCGAGAAGACCGACCAGTTGGTGCCGAACTGGTAGGACATGACGATTCCCGACACGACCCCCATGGCGAAGGTGATCGCAAAGATCTTCACCCAGTAGTTGAAGAGGTTGAGATAGGCCTCGTCCTTCGACCAGAGGTACCAGCCGTTCAGCACCGCGAGGAAGCTCGCGAGCCCGATGGTGAAGGCCGGAAAGATGAAGTGGAACGCGACCGTAAAGCCGAACTGGATTCGCGCCAGCGTCACCGCATCCAGGCCGAAGAACAGTGTGTCCATTCCATCTACTCCGCTCGTTTCTTTCGCTTGATCTGGCATCTAGGCCCGACAGACGCGAATTCCGCAGCGATGCGCCATCGCGCCGCAGGTTTTTCCCGGCCTGTCCCACATCCCTTCGTGACAGGGGCGTGACAAGCGGCGCACACTCCCCTAGACAGCCCGCGTAACGCAGCCCGCCTGGAGCCTGACGCGTGACCTCCCAAATGCCCCCCGCCCATCCTTTCGACTACGGCGATCTCGACGGCGACGAACTGCATGAGGAATGCGGTGTCTTCGGCGTCGTCGGTGTCGCCGATGCCGCCAATTTCGTCGCCCTCGGCCTGCACGCCCTGCAGCACCGCGGCCAGGAGGCCGGCGGGATCTGCACCTACGATCCCGAGCAGGGCTTCAACACCGCCCGTCGCTTCGGCTACGTGCGCGACACCTTCACCTCGCAAGCGGTGATGGAGACGCTGCCGGGCACGCTCGGCATCGGCCATGTCCGCTACTCGACCTCCGGATCGAAAGGCCCGACGCAAATCCGCGACGTGCAGCCCTTCTTCGGGGAATTCTCCATGGGCGGCGCCGCCATCGCCCATAACGGCAACATCACCAACGCAAACGCGCTCCGGCGCGAGCTCATCGAGCGCGGCTCGATCTTCCAGTCCTCCTCGGATTCGGAATGCATCATCCACCTGATGGCCCGCTCGCTCCAGCGCGACATTCCCTCCCGGGTCGAGGACGCGCTCCGCCGGGTCGAGGGCGCCTTCTCGGTCGTGGCGATGACCCGCACCAAGCTCATCGGCGTGCGCGATCCGCTCGGCGTGCGCCCGCTCGTCCTCGGCCGCGTCGGCGACGGCTGGGTGCTCTCGTCCGAGACCTGCGCGCTCGACATCATCGGCGCCGAATTCGTTCGCGAGATCGAACCCGGAGAGATGGTCGTCATCACGCCCGAGAACGGCGTCGAATCGCTGCGACCCTTCCGGCCCCAACGCTCGCGCTTCTGCATCTTCGAGCATGTCTACTTCTCGCGCCCCGATTCGATCCTCGGCGGCCGCTCGGTCTACGAGACCCGCCGCCAGATCGGCGTCGAGCTCGCCCGCGAGGCCCCGGTCGATGCCGACCTCGTCTGCCCGGTCCCCGACAGCGGCACGCCCGCGGCCATCGGCTACGCCCACGAGAGCGGCATCCCCTACGGCATGGGCATCGTGCGCAACCAGTACATGGGCCGCACCTTCATCGAGCCGACCGAGCAGATCCGCAACATGGGCGTGCGCCTCAAGCTCAACGTCAACCGCGCCCTGATCGAGGGCAAGCGGGTCATCCTCGTCGACGACTCCGTCGTGCGCGGCACCACCTCGCGCAAGATCAAGGAGATGATCCTCGACGCCGGCGCCGCCGAGGTGCATTTCCGCATCGCGAGCCCGCCGACGGCCTGGCCCTGCTTCTACGGCGTCGACACGCCGCAGCGCGAAAAGCTCCTCGCCGCCAGCATGTCCGAGGACGAGATGCGCGACCATCTCGGCATCGACTCGCTGCGCTTCATCTCGCTCGACGGTCTCTACCGCGCGGTCGGCGAGGCGAACGGCCGCGATCCCGAGCGCCCGCAATATTGCGACGCCTGCTTCTCCGGCGAATATCCGGTGGAGCCGTCCGACCAGATCGAACAGGGCTTCCGGCTGAAGGCGGCCGAATGAATCTCCTCGACCTCGACGCCCGCTGGCGTCGACTGAACGATCCGGACTATTCCTGCCCCTGCTGCGGGCAGAGCTTCGGCGGCCTCGTCGACATGGGCTTCGAGGAACCCGACGCCTGGCCCTTCGGCGAGCGCGGCGACGCCGAGGTCTTCGAAGCGGGCGACGACAAGCTCTCCGCCGACCTCTGCCGCGTCGGCGAGCGCCGCTTCCTGCGCGCAATCCTGCCCCTACCGGTCCGCGGCGCCGAGGATGCCGCGCTCTTCGCCCTCTGGGCCGAAGTCGCACCCGAGGATTTCTACGCCACGCTCGATGCCATAGACGCCGGCACCGAACCGCCCGCCTGCCCCGCGACGCTCGCAAACGAGCTGCCCGAATTCGGCCTGCCCGACGGCACCCTCGTGCCCGGCACGGAGGCCGAACGGCCGACCTTCCGCGCCGGGTCCGGGCCACTGGCCGAGGTGCAGGAGGCAGGCCTCTCCTTCGATGCCCTCCTCGATCTCTACGCCGCGCTGGGTCAGGACATCAGGCCCCACCTTCAGGGTTGAGCGGATCGGCAATCGATCGCGCACTGGGACGATTTGTCCGTTCCCCGGCGGCGCGAGGTCAATTATGGTCGCGCCACTCATAAAATCAGAGGCACGAGCATGGCCCAGGGACACAGCAACGGAACCGTCGCGCGGCAGGCGACCACCCGCGCGCGTTTGAATTACCGCAAGACCATCCTCCTCGGCGTCTTTGGCGCCGAAGGACAGCGTGAAGCGCTGATCCGCCTGCCCGACGGACGCGTCGCGCGCGTCACCCGCGGCACCCGGATCGGGCGGTCTCAGGTGGTGTCGATCGACGAGGACCGGATCGCCATCGCGACCGGCCGCCGCGCCCACTGGATCGAGATCCCGGGGCGTTGACAATCCCCGTGGCGCGGGGCACCTCCGCGTCCATGTCAGAGCCCGTCGCACTCATCACCGGCGCCTCGCGCGGCCTGGGCTTCGCCCTCGCCGAGGCGCTTTCCGAGACCCACCACATCGTCGCCGTCGCCCGCACCGTGGGCGGGCTCGAGGATCTCGACGACCGCATCAAGGCAAGGGGCGGCGCCGCCACCCTCGCGCCGATGGACGTCACCAACGAAGGCGCGATGGCGCAGCTCTGCCGCTCGGTCCACGACCGCTGGGGCGGCGCCGCGATCTGGTGCCACACCGCCGTGCATGCGGGCCCCCTGACCCCCGCCGATCACATCGCGCAGAAGGACTGGCAGAGCTCCCTCGCAACCAATGTGACCGCGATGGGGCACCTCATCCCCTTCATGGCGCCGCTGCTCGGCCCGTCGGGCACCGCCGTCTTCTTCGACGACGCCGAGGCGCCGGGGGCCAAGTTCTTCGCCCATTACGGCTCGACCAAGGCCGCGCAGATCGCGCTCGCCCGCTCCTGGGCCGCCGAGACCGCGCAGATCGGCCCGAAGGTCCACGTCCTTACTCCGAAGCCGATGCCCACGGCGACCCGCGCCCGCTTCTATCCCGGCGAGGACAAGACCAGGCTCGCCAGCCCCGCCGACGAAGCGCGCCGCCTCATCGCCGAATTCACCTGAAGCCCCGCACCCGCCGCCCGGCCCCGGATTGCCGGCGCCCGCGGGCTCGGGCGGGAGCGCGTGCCGGCAATCCGGACACGCAGGGGCGCGGGCGCCGACGCGGGCCTGCGATCCGCCCCGCCCGCTTGCCCCCCGCCTGCACATTTCCTAGAGAGAGCCAAAGCCCCGGGACCCATCGCATGCGCATTCTCATCACCAACGACGACGGCATCAACGCCCGCGGGCTCGAGGTGCTGCACGGCATCGCGACCGAGCTGGCCGGAGAGGATGGAGAGGTCTGGACTGTCGCCCCCGCCTTCGAGCAATCGGGCGTCGGGCACTGCATCTCCTACTCTCGCCCGATGATGGTGAGCGAGCTCGCGCCCCGCCGCTACGCCGCAGAAGGCAGCCCCGCCGATTGCGTCCTCGCAGGCCTGCACGACGTCCTCAAGGACACGCCCCCCGACCTCGTTCTCTCGGGCGTCAACCGCGGCAACAACGCCGCCGAGAACGTGCTCTACTCGGGCACCGTCGGCGGCGCGATGGAGGGCGCGCTGCAGGGCCTTCCCGCGATCGCCCTCTCGCAGTTCTACGGCCCCGCCAACTGGCGCGCCGACGATCCCTTCGAGGCCGCGCGCGTCCACGGCGCCGAGGTCGTCCGCCGCATCCTCGAGATCGAGGTCCCCGCCGGCCCCGATTACCGCCTCTTCTGGAACGTCAACTTCCCGCCCGTCCCCGGCGCCGAGGTCAAGGGCACCCGCATCGTGCGCCAGGGCCGCCGCGACGGCGCGGGCTTCGGGGTGGAGCCGCAGATGTCCCCCGCGGGCCGGCGCTTCCTCTGGATCCGCGGCGGCGACCAGCAGCGCCCCACCGGGCCCGGCACCGACGCCACCGCCAATCTCGACGGCTATGTGAGCGTCACGCCGATGCGTGCCGACCTCACCGCCCATGATGCCCTCGACGGTCTCGAGGCGCATTTCGGATGACCGCCGACGCCGAGCGCAAGATGCAGTTCCTCTATGCGCTGCGCTCGCGCGGGGTGACCGATCACGCGGTCCTCACAGCGATGGAGAAGGTCGACCGCGCCGACTTCATCCGCCATTACTTCACCGACCGCGCCTATGACGACATGCCGCTGCCGATCGCCTGCGGCCAGACCATCTCGCAGCCCTCCGTCGTCGGCCTGATGACCCAGGCGCTGCAGGTCTCGAACCGCGACAAGGTGCTCGAGATCGGCACCGGGTCGGGCTACCAGGCGGCGGTCCTCAGCCAGCTCGCCCGCCGCGTCTATACCTGCGACCGTCACCGCCGCCTCGTGATCGAGGCCCGCGAGATCTTCGAGGCGCAGGGCCTTGCCAACATCACCGCCTTCGTCGCCGACGGCAGCCACGGCCTGCCCGACCAGGCCCCCTTCGACCGCATCCTCGTGACCGCAGCCGCCGAGGACCCGCCGGGCCCGCTCTTGGCGCAACTGAAGATCGGCGGTATCATGGTGGTGCCGGTCGGCCAGTCCGACACGGTGCAGAGCCTCATCCGCGTCACGCGCACGGAAGACGGCTTCGACTACGACGAACTGCGCTCGGTGCGCTTCGTACCCCTCGTCGAAGGACTGGGGCGCGATGCATGAGGCCGGGGCGTATACAGGAGCGACAGGGGCGCAGGCAGGCCGCTACGCCCGGACTTTCATGACGCCCCGGCGACAAGGGGCGCATCCGAGGACATCGAGATGACCGAGACACGCCGTTTCCGACTTGCAGCCCGCGCCGCCGCGCTCAGCGCCACGGCCGCGATCGCCGCCTGTTCGGGGCCGATGGACCTCGACATGCGCGGCAAGCTCGGGGGGCCCGTCGACACCTCCGCCGCGGCGGTCGACGCCTCCGCCTCCCGGCCCGAACCCGATGCCCGCGGCGCGATCTCCTACCCGACCTACCAGGTCGCGGTCGCCCGCCGGGACGACACCATCGCCCAGGTCGCGAGCCGCGTCGGCCTGCCGGCCGAGGAGCTCGCCAGCTACAACGGCGTTCAGACCGGCGACCCCCTTCGCGCGGGCGAGATCGTCGCCCTGCCCCGCCGCGTCTCCGAACCGGCGCCCCGGCCCGGGCAGGCCCAGACCGGCACCGCGCCGCTGCAATCCTCGGGTCAGGTGGACATCACCACCCTCGCCGGCAACGCCATCGACAGCGCCCCTCAGCCGCAGCAGACCGCCCGGAGCGCGCCGCAGACCGCTCCTGCCGGGGCCGAGCCGATCCGGCACCAGGTCGAGCGCGGCGAGACCGCCTACACCATCGCCCGTCTCTACGACGTCACGCCGCGGGCGCTCGCCGAATGGAACGGCCTCGACCAGAACTTCACCCTGCGCGAGGGACAGTACCTCCTGATCCCCGTCGCCGACACCCAGACCGCGGCGCGGGCGAGCGAGCCGAGCGTGACCGAACCCGGCCGCGGCTCCCCGACGCCGACGCCGCCCTCCGCGCAGACCCCCTTGCCGGAGGAAGAGCCCGAACCCGCGGCCACGACCCAGACGCGGACCGCCGCCGCACCGCCGCCGGACGCCCCCGCGCCCGACGTCGGCGAGACCACCGAAGTCAGCCGCTCGGACGCAGAGTTCCTGATGCCGGTCCAGGGCAGCATCATCCGCGAGTACGCAAAAGGCCGGAACGACGGCATCGACATCGCCGCCGCCGCGGGCACACCGGTCAAGGCCGCGTCCTCCGGGACCGTCGCCGCGATCACCACGAACACCGACGACATCCCGATCCTTGTGGTGAAACACGCCGGAGACCTCCTCACCGTCTACACCCATATCGACGTGCAGGGCGTCTCGAAGGGCGACAGCGTGAGCCGCGGCCAGACCATCGGCACCGTGCGCCCGGGCGATCCCGCGCGCATGCATTTCGAGGTCCGCGCCGGCTTCGAATCCGTCGATCCGATGACCTATCTCCAGTGACGCGAAAGGGGCGCATTCCTCACCGGAATGCGCCCCTCGCTAGCCAAGCCTGATCTCCGGGATCGGCGGGCCTGTCAGATCCGCACGCCCTGACGCCCCGCGAGATCGGTGAAGAACTGCCACGCGACCCGGCCCGACCGCGCGCCGCGCGTCGCCGACCACTCGATCGCCTCCGCGTGCAGCTGCGCCTCGTCCACGGTCACGCCGTAGGCCGCGCAATAACCCCGGATCATGTCGAGATATTCGTCCTGGCTGCAGGGATGAAAGCCGAGCCACAGGCCGAACCGGTCCGACAGCGACACCTTCTCCTCGACCGCCTCCGACGGATTGATCGCGGACGAGCGCTCGTTCTCGATCATGTCCCTCGGCATCAGATGCCTGCGGTTCGACGTTGCGTAGAAGAGCACGTTCTCGGGCCGCCCCTCGACGCCGCCGTCCAGCACCGCCTTGAGGCTCTTGTAATGCTGGTCGTCATGCCCGAATGACAGATCGTCGCAGAAGAGCAGGATCCGCTGCGGCGCGGCCCTCAGGTGATGCAGAAGCCGGCCCACCGACGGTAGGTCCTCGCGCAGCAGCTCGACGAGTTTCAGCTCTTCGCCCGCTGCCAGAACCTCGGCATGCACCGCCTTGACCACGCTCGACTTTCCCATGCCGCGCGAGCCCCAGAGCAGGGCGTTGTTCGCGGGCAACCCGCGGGCAAAGCGCAGCGTGTTGTCAAGAAGCGTCGCCTTCGTCCGCTCGATGCCGAGCAGCAGGTCGAGCGGCACCCGGTTCACCTGCGGCACCGGCTCCAGCCGGTCGGGCGCGGTGTGCCAGACGAACGCGTCGGCCGCCCCGAAATCCGGGGCGGCCAGCGGGGCGGGCGCGAGGCGCTCGAGCGCCTCCGCGATGCGGTCGAGCGTCTCGTCCGTCACGAGGTGCCGTTCTCGTCGTCATCCTCGAACCAGACGCCCTGCGCCTTCAGCTCCTCGATGCGTTTGCGCTCAACGCGGGCCACCAGGAAGATCGAGATCTCGTAAAGGCCGTAGACCACCACGAAGAGGATCATCTGCGTGATCACGTCGGGCGGCGTCACCAGCGCGGCGAGCACCAGAATGCCCACCACCGCGTATTTGCGCACGTCCCCGAGGCCCTTGGCGGACACGATGCCCGCCTTGCCCATCAGCGTCAGCAGCACCGGCAGCTGGAAGCAGAGCCCGAAGGCCACGATGAACTTGATGGTGAGGTTGAGGTATTCCTGCGCCGAACCCTGAAAGACGACCGACAGCCCCTGCCGGACCCCGTCGCCGACCACCGCCTCGCCGCTCGACCCGAATTGCTGGAAGCCGAGGAAGAAGTCGTAGGCCAGCGGCGTGACGACGTAGAAGGCGAACGCCGCGCCGAGGATGAACATGAACGGCGAGGCCACGAGGAAGGGCAGGAAGGCCCCCTTCTCGGACTTGTAGAGCCCCGGCGCCACGAACCGCCACAGCTGGTTGGCGATGTAGGGAAAGGCCAGCATGAAGCCGCCCAAGAGCGACACCTTCACCGCAACGAAGAAGCCTTCCTGCGGCGAGATGAAGATCAGGTCGCAATCCTGCCCCCGGTCCGCCAGCACCTGGCAGAGCGGATCGGTCAGGAAGTTGAAGATCGGCGTCGCCACGGTGAAGCAGATCACCATGCCGATGATGAAGGCCACCACCGCATGGATCAGCCGCGTGCGCAGCTCCGCCAGATGCTCGATGAGGGGCGCGGAGCTGTCCTCGATCTCGTCGTCGTCGCGGACGCTCATGAATTGTCCTTGTCGTCAGAGCCCAGCGAGGCTTCCATCTCGTCCGCCTTGCGTGCGGCGTCGTCCGCCTCGCGGCGCTTGCGTTCCGCCGCCGCGCGGGCGCTCGCGGCCTCGATCTTGCGCCGCTTGGCCTCGGCCTGCGGGTCGGGCGCCTTGGTCTTCTTGCGGTCCAGGCCCGGGTCCTCGTGATCGTCGAGTTCCAGATCGTCGAACCGCGTCGCGTCCTTCATCGAGCGCGCCGCATCCTTCACGCCGTCCATCGCCGAGGCCATCGGATTGGTCGCCGACTTGAAGGTCTTGGCGGCGTCGCGAATTCCCGACTCGTCCGCCGCGTCGTTCATGGCGCGGGAGAACTCGCGGGCCATGCCCTTCGCCTTGCCGACGAAGCGGCCGACATTGCGGAACAGCACCGGCAGGTCCTTCGGGCCGACGACGATCAGCGCCACGATCCCGATGACCAGAAGCTCGGCAAAGCCCAGGTCCAGCATTTAGGCGTTGTCTTTCTTTTCCTCGGGCGTCACGTCGCGGGCGCTCTCTGCCTTCTCGTCGTCGTCGAGCTCCTTCTGGCCGTCCGACACGCCGCGCTTGAAGGCGGTGATGCCCTTGCCGACCTCGCCCATCAGGCCCGAGATCTTGCCGCGCCCGAAGAGCACGAGCACCACGACGGCGATGAGCAGAAGGCCCGGCAGGCCGATGTTGTTGAGCATGTATCAGTCCTCCGAAGGCGGGCGGAGGGGTCGGGCCACCCGCAAAATCCACCCCGATTTCTATAGGTTCCGGCGCCCTCCGGAAAGCGGGGAGCAGGGCGAAATCGTGCCTCGTGGAGGTTAAATTCGCGTGCGTCGTGTCACCATGTTGTCAGTTGTCAGCTTTCTGTCAGTATTGCCCCCCGACCCCCGCCAAGCCACATGCGAATCGCTGCGATGAAACGGACCGACCGGCTCTACGCGCTCCTGCGCCTTCTCAAGGACGGCAGCCTGCACCGCGCCGAGGATCTCGCCCGCGAGCTCGGCGTCTCGCTGCGCACGATCTACCGCGACATGGAGGTGCTTGCCGCCTCGGGCGTTCCGGTCGAGGGCGAGCGCGGCCATGGCTACACCGCCCGCGCCGCGCTGACCCTGCCGCCGCTCAATCTCACCGAGGCCGAGCTCGAGGCGCTGCATCTCGGCCTCGCCGCCGTCGGCGCCAGTGGCATGGAGGAGATGGCCGAGGCCGCCCTCACCCTCTCGCGCAAGGTCGAGGCGGTCCTGCCCGAGGATACCGGAATGGCGGCCGAGCGCTTCGGTTTCGCCACCTACCCCTTCGCCGAGGCCGCCGAGGGTTTCCGCCACATGCCGGGCATCCGCAAGGCGATCCGGGCTCGCCAGAAGCTCCGCATCACGCTTCATGGCGAGGACAAACCCCGCGACATCCGCCCGCTGCATGTCGATTACTGGGGGCGCGTCTGGACGGCGATCGCCTGGGACGAGGGCACGGGCGATTTCGCCACGTTCCGCATCGACCGGGTGCGCAGCCTCAGCAACCTGCCCGGCCTCTTCGTGGACGAGCCCGGCAAGCGCCTCTCGGATTACCGCAAGCGCGAGGGCTAACCCTCGGAGGGATAGACGAAACAGCGGTCGCGCCGCACCGTCAGCCACATCGGCGTGCCGACCTTCGGCAGGAACACGTTGGGCACCGTCGCCCGCAGCACCTCGCGGTCGTGATCCATCCGGAACTCGACGAGGCTTTCGGACCCCATGAACCGCGCCCGCTCCACCACGCCCCGCGCCGGCGTGCCCGCCATCGGCGTCGGGTTCGGGCCCCGCCCGTTGCGGTCGAAGTCGATCGAGACATGCTGCGGCCGGAACACGATCTCGACCCGCGTGCCGTCCGCATGGCCGGGCGCGAGGAACTGCCCGAACGGCGTGTCGACCAGAGCGCCCTGAACTACGCCGCTCAGAATGTTGATATCGCTGAAGAACGCCACCGCCGCCTTGTCCACCGGCGCGTTGTAGACGTTGTAGGGCGCCCCGAGCTGCACGATCCGCCCGTCGCGCATCAGCGCGATCTCGTCGGCCATGCGCATCGCCTCCTCGGGCTCGTGCGTGACCAGAAGGACGCTCGTGCCCTCTTCCTTCAGAAGCGCCAGCGTCTCGTCCCGGATGCCGTCACGGAGGCGGTTGTCGAGGCCCGAGAAGGGCTCGTCCATCAGCATGATCCGCGGTTTCGGCGCCAGCGCCCGCGCCAGCGCCACCCGCTGCTGCTCCCCGCCCGACAGCTCGTGCGGCCAGGCATTCATGTAGCTCTCGAGCCCGACCCGCGACAGAAGCTGCCGCACCCGCGCCTCCTGCTCGGCCTTCGACCCGGTCAGCCCGAAGGCCACGTTCGCCGCCACCGACAGATGCGGAAAGAGAGCGAAGTCCTGGAACATGAGCCCGATCGACCGCCGCTCCGGCGGCACCCGGAACACGGTGTCGCAGACGAGGTTGCCGTCCACGTGGATCGTGCCGCTGTCTTGCACCTCGACGCCCGCGATCATCCGCAGCGTCGTCGACTTGCCGCAGCCCGAGGGCCCCAGCAGGCAGGTGACGTAACCCGGCAGGATCGACAGCGACACGTCGTCGACGACGGTCTTGCCCTCGAAGCGTTTGGTGATGTGGCGGATATCCAGCCGGGGGGTCTCGGCGCTCACCTGCTTCTTGCCTCGTGCGTTGCCCGATCAATTCTATCGGATATGGGTGCTAGCAGCGCCCCGCCGGGGCGGCAAGGTCACCCGGGTCCAGCGCCTTGGCGAGCCGCGGCAGCCGCGCCTTCTTCAGAAGCGGCCGCATCTGCCACTCCTCGCCCGAAAGCCGCCGCGCCTCGGCCAGAACGTTCTCCGCGGCCAACTTCACGATCTCCGGAGACGCCTGAAAATGCCCCAGCAGAAAGCTGTCGGGATCGGCGCGCGACAGCCCTTCCTCGGCGAGCGTGCCGCGCGGGAAATCCTTGGCGTTCACCGTCACGATCACGTCCGCCGAGCCCGCGATGGCCGCGGCGAGCACGTGCACGTCGTTCGGATCGGGCAGCCAGAGCCGTTTGGCCAGGCTCTCGGGCCACGTCACCTCGGCCTGCGGCCAGGCCTCGCGCAGCTCCGCGATCTCGGCCCGTGCCTGCGCCTCGCCCCCGGGCCCGAGCTTGCGCGCCGCCCGCGCCCATTCCTCGAGGATGCGCGCGGACCAGAGCGGGGTGAACGCACCGGTCGCGGCGACGCCCAGCACCACCTCGCGCATCACCGTCGGGTAGAGCACGTTCGTGTCGATCAGGACCTTCACAGGCGGAAAACGAGCGCCTTGAGGTAGCCCGATTCGGCCAGCTGCGGCAGCAGCGGATGATCCGGCCCCGCCTGCCCCGTATAGAGCAGCTGCGCGCGGCGCCCGGCCCGCCCGATCCCGCGCAGGCTCGCGCCCTGGAATGCGGCAAGGTCCGCCGCATGCGAGCACGAGCAGAGCACGAGGATCCCCCCGGGGCTCACCAGCGGCGCCGACATCTTCGCCACCCGCTCATAGGCCCGGAGCCCCGCTTCGAGCGCCGGCTTCGCGGGCGCAAAGGCAGGCGGGTCGCAGACGATCAGACCGAAGCGCCGCTTCTCCTCACCGAGCTCGGCCAAAACGTCGAAGGCATCGCCCTGCCGCGTGTCGAACCTGTCGGCCACGCCGCTCGCTTCGGCCCCCTGCCGCGCGAGATCGAGCGCCGGGGCCGAGCCGTCCACCGACAGCGCCGACGCCGCCCCGTTCGCCAGCGCCGCCAGCGCAAAGCCGCCCACATGGGAAAAGACGTCGAGCACGTCCTGCCCCCGCGCGAACCGCGCGGCAAACCCCTGGTTCTCCCGCTGGTCGTAGAAGAGCCCCGTCTTCTGCCCGCCGGTGAGATCCGCCATGTAGGTCGCGCCGTTCATCTCCACGCGCAACGGCGCATCCGGCGCCGCGCCGCGCAGCGCCATGTCCTCGGCATCGAGCCCCTCGAGCGACCGCCCGCGCCCCCCGGCATTCTTGAGGATCGTGGTCACGCCCGTGACCTCCGCCAGCGCCTCGGCCAGCGGCTCGATCAGAACGTCGGCCCAGGCCGCGTTCGGCTGGATCACCGCCACGTCGCCGAACCGGTCGATCACCACCCCCGGCAGCCCGTCCGCCTCGGCATGGACCAGCCGGTAGAACGGCGCATCGTAGAGCCGCTCGCGCAGGTCGAGCGCCCGCTTCAGCCGGGCCACGAACCACGCGTGATCGGGAATGCCGCGCCCGCCCGTGTCGATCATCCGCGCGATGATCTTCGACTTCGGATTGACCGCGACCCGCCCGAGCGTCTTGCGCTCGGCATCCTCGAGCATCGCGATCGTGCCCGGTTCCAGCGCCTTCGTGCGCCGGTCGGTCACCAGCTCGTCGGCAAAGACCCACGGGAACCCCCGCCGGATCGCGCGGGCATTGGCCTTGGGCTTGAGCCGCACCACCGGCAGGTCTGCGGGCGCGTCGGCGGCGGGTTCGGGGGCATCTGGGCTCTCGGTCATGGCGCCCTCATAGTGACCCGCCGGGGCGGAGGAAAGCCGCCTCGACCGCCAAACGCCCCCGCTTTCGGGGCCCGGGCCGAAAAATCGGTCAAGCCCGGCCGGAATGCGCGGAGATGCGTACGAAACGACGCGGATTTCTCAACATCGGTACGAAACTCCGGGCCGCGCGGCACCGGGTTCCCCGCTCGGACCCGCTTTACTGATAGCGCTAACTGACTTATGTGAAGGCTACAGAATGAGAGCCATCTTTCGTGTCCGCCCCCGTCGCCGGTTGCAGGCATGTAGGGACAAGGAGCCCCGCCCATGACCCTGAACGCCACCATCGAGAAAGTCACCGACCGCATCCGCGCCCGCTCCGAAGAGAGCCGCGGCATCTATCTCGACCGCATGCGCCGCGCCGCCGAAGAGGGCCCGCGCCGCGCGCATCTCTCCTGCGGCAACCAGGCCCACGCCTACGCCGCGATGGGCGAGGACAAGGACTCCCTTGCCGGCTCGCGCGCGCCGAATGTCGGAATTGTCACTGCTTACAACGACATGCTCTCCGCGCACCAACCCTTCGAGCGCTTTCCGGACGTGATCCGCGAAGCCGCCCGGGCGAGCGGCGCGACGGCCCAGGTCGCGGGCGGCGTGCCCGCCATGTGCGACGGCGTCACCCAAGGCCAGGTCGGCATGGAGCTCTCGCTCTTCTCCCGCGACGTGATCGCGCTCGCCGCGGGCGTTGCCCTCTCGCACAACACCTTCGACTCCGCGCTCTATCTCGGCGTCTGCGACAAGATCGTGCCCGGCCTCGTCATCGCCGCGGCGACCTTCGGCTACATCCCCGGCATCTTCCTGCCCGCCGGCCCGATGACGAGCGGACTGCCGAACGACGAAAAAGCCAAGGTCCGTCAAAGGTTTGCCGCCGGGGAAGTGGGCCGCGACGAGCTCATGAAGGCCGAGATGGAGAGCTATCACGGCCCCGGCACCTGCACCTTCTACGGCACAGCGAATTCCAACCAGATGCTGATGGAATTCATGGGCCTGCACCTCCCCGGCGCCTCCTTCGTCAACCCGAACACGCCCCTGCGCGAGGCGCTCACCGTCGCCGGCACCGAGCGCGCGGTCGAGATCACCGCGCTCGGCAACGATTACACGCCGGTCTGCGACGTGCTCGACGAGAAGGCCTTCGTGAACGGCATCGTCGGGCTGATGGCGACGGGCGGCTCGACCAACCTCGTCCTGCACCTTCCGGCCATGGCGCGCGCCGCGGGCGTCCAGCTAAGCCTCGAGGATTTCGACGAGATCTCGGACGTCGTTCCCTTGATGGCCAAGGTCTACCCGAACGGTCTTGCCGACGTGAACCATTTCCACGCCGCGGGCGGGCTCTCCTACATGATCGGAGAGCTCCTCGATGCGGGCCTCCTGCACGAGGACGTGCGCACCATCGCCGGCGACGGCCTCTCGCTCTACCGGCAGGAGCCGCGGCTCGAGAACGGCCGCGTCGCCTACGTCCCCGGCGCGGGAGAGACGCAGAACGACAAGATCCTGCGCCCGGCCTCCGATCCGTTCCAGCCCACTGGCGGCCTCCAGCAGCTTGACGGAAATCTCGGTCGCGGCATGATGAAGACCTCCGCCGTCGATCCCTCGCGCCACGTGATCGAGGCGAAGGCCCGCGTCTTCCAGGACCAGCAGCAGGTCAAGGACGCGTTCAAGGCCGGCGAGTTCACCGAGGACACCGTGGTCGTCGTCCGCTTCCAGGGCCCGACCGCGAACGGCATGCCCGAGCTGCATTCGCTGACGCCGACGCTCGCCGTGCTGCAGGACCGCGGCCTCAAGGTGGCGCTTGTCACCGACGGTCGCATGTCGGGCGCCTCCGGCAAGGTGCCGTCCGCAATCCATATTTCGCCCGAGGCGGCCAAGGGCGGTCCCCTCGCCAGGGTCCGGGACGGCGACATTGTCAGGGTCGATGCGACGACCGGCACGATCGACTGCCTCGCCGAGGATTTCGACAGCCGCGAGGCCGTCACGGCGGACCTCACCGACAACGGGCACGGCGTCGGCCGCGAGATCTTCGAGGTGTTCCGCAAGAACGTGGGCCTATCGTCCAACGGCGCCGCCGTCGTCGTCTGACCTTGCCTCTTCTTCTTGGCGAAAATACTCCCGCCGGAGGCTCCCACCCCTCTGGCCCACGCGATACGAGGACCTGACATGACCCCCAGCGACGCCAGCCAGCAGACCGAGGCGCTCTGCCGCCTCGCCCCCGTGATCCCGGTACTCGTGGTGGACGACACCGCCCAGGCCCGCCCGCTCGCCGAGGCGCTGGTGGCAGGCGGTCTGCCGGTCCTCGAGGTCACGCTCCGTACGCCCGCGGCGCTCGACGTGATCCGCGAGATGGCGCAGGTCGAGGGCGGCAAGGTCGGCGCGGGAACCTTGCTGACGCCGAAGGACGTGCAGGATGCGGTCGACGCCGGTGCGACCTTCGGCGTGTCGCCCGGCGCGACCGACCGGCTGCTCGACGCCGCCGAGGAAGCGGGCCTGCCGATGCTGCCGGGTGCTGCCACTTCGTCCGAGGTCATGGCGCTGCTCGAACGGGGCTACACCGTCCAGAAGTTCTTCCCGGCCGAGGCGAATGGCGGGGCCCCCGCGCTGAAGGCGATCGGATCGCCGCTGCCGCAGGTGCGGTTCTGCCCGACAGGCGGCGTCTCGCTGAAAAACGCGAACGATTACCTCAGCCTTTCCAACACGCTGTGCGTCGGCGGCAGTTGGGTGGCTCCGAAGGACAAGGTCGCCTCGGGCGACTGGGATGGCATCAGCGCACTCGCCAGGGAAGCATCGCAGCTCGGCTGATCCCCCGTCGACGAGACGCGGCTACTGGCCCTCGCGCCGCCCCTTGGCGCCGCCGCGGCGGCGGGGCTCGACCCGCGCCAGCCCCTCGCGCAGGATCTCTGTCATCGGATGCCCCTCGGCGCCGTGGCGCTGCAGAAGGTCGCGGATGAGCGGCACCGTGTCCGTGCCAGCCGGCAGCGCCAGGGCCCAGTCGAGGAAAATCGACCGGCAATCCTCGGGACCGATACCTTCCATCCGGTAGGCTTCGCGGATCACGCCCCTCGGATCGGCCGGATCGCCACGCATCACCCCGCCCCCTCCAGCGCCCGATCTATGGCGCTCCCGGTCGCTTCGGTTTCGTCCGCGATGCGCGCGCCGAGCGCCTCCATGCTCTCCTCTCCCATCAGACGAAGCAGGAAGGCCGCCGCCCCCTGCCCGAGATCATCGGGATCGACCGGCTCTTCGCTGATGAGCCGCGTGCCGACCTGAAGCGCCTGCAGCGCGTCGTAAGTCGCGGTCAGCGTATCGGCATCTTTCGCCTCCAGCCACCCGCACTCCGTCGCCGCGGCAACGCCGCCTTGCACGTCCCGGACATCCGCGCCAGCCAGCAGAGCCCCCGCCTGCGCCATCAGTTCAACCTCCTGCATCCGGCCGCGCCCGACTTTCGGGTCCCAGAGCGCACCACGTCCCTTCGCGGCCTCGATCCTCGCACGCATGTCGGCGATCTCGGCGAGGATCCTGTCGCGGTCCTTCTCGCCCGCCAGCACCTCGCGCCGCACCTCCTCGACATCCGCGCCGATCTCGGCGCTACCCGCGACGGGGCGGGCACGGGTCAGCGCCAGATGCTCCCAGGTCCAGGCCTCCCGCGCCTGGTAGTCGCGGAACGCGGCCAGCGAGGTCGCAACGGGCCCCTGATTGCCAGAGGGCCTGAGGCGCATGTCGACCTCGTAGAGACGTCCCTCTGCCATCGGTGCCGTCATCGCCGTGACCAGCGCCTGCGTCAGCCGCGAGTAATACGCCCGCGCCGACAGCGGCTTGCGCCCGTCCGAGGTGTCCACTCCGGCGGGATCGTAGATGACGATGATGTCGAGGTCCGAGCGGGCGTGCAGCCGCCCCGAGCCGAGGCTGCCCATGCCGAGCACCGCCGCCCCGCGCCCCGGTGGATCGCCGTGCTTGGCCGAGAATTCCTCGACCACGACCGGCCAGAGCGCCGCGAGCGTCGCCTCCGCCACATCCGCATATTGCCGCGCCGCGTCCCCCGGCGTGGTCATGCCGCGCAGGAGATGCACCCCCGCGCGGAAATGCCATTCCTTGCACCATCGCCGCGCCGCATCGAGCCGGCGCTCGTAATCGTGCTCCCGCTCCAGCACCTCGCCGAGCGCCTCGACGAGCGCCTCAGGGCCAGGCCACGGATCGAAGAAGTCGCCCCCGATCACCGCGTCGAGGACACCGGCATTGCGCGAGAGGTAGCGACCGAGATCGGGCGAGACCGAGACGATGTCGACCAGCAGGTCGATGAGCTGCGGGTTCGCCTCGAAGAGGGAAAAGACCTGCACGCCCGCCGGCAACCCCGCGAGAAACCCGTCGAATGCCAGCAGTGCCTCCTCGGGTTTCGCCGCCTCCCGCAACCGCGCGAGGATGTCGGGACGCAGCCGCTCGAAGATCTCGACCGCGCGCTGCGACCGCAGCGCGGGATAGGCCGGCCAGCGCGCGGTAATCTCGTCGCCGAAGCCGTCCTCCTCGGCCGGATCCTCCTTGCCGCCCCCTTCGCGCGCAAAGAAATCCTCCATCATCTCGTGCACGTCCTGCAGCCGGTCTTTCAATTCGTGCTCGAGCTCCTGCCGGTCGCGGCCCATCAGGCAGGCGAGCCGCTCCATCTCGTCTTCGGAGCTGGGCAGCTCGTGGGTCTGCGCATCGCGCATCATCTGGACCCGGTGCTCCACCTCACGGTGCGCGCGGTAGGCTTCTGTCAGCCTTTGCGCGACGTCTCCCGGCACCCACTCCTTTTCGGCGAGAACGGCGAGCCCGTCCACCGTGCCGCGCACCCGCAGGTCGGGATCGCGCCCGCCGGCGATGATCTGCCGCGTCTGCGTGAAGAACTCGATCTCGCGAATGCCACCGCGCCCGAGCTTCATGTCGTGCCCCGGGAGCGTGATCGGCCCGCCGAGCCCCTTGTGCGCCCGGATCCTCAGGCGCATGTCGTGCGCGTCCTTGATGGCGGCGAAGTCGAGATGCCGCCGCCAGACGAACGGCGTCAGCGTTTGCAAGAACCGCGCACCGGCCTGCCTGTCGCCCGCGGCCGGTCGCGCCTTGATGTAGGCCGCACGCTCCCAGGTTCGGCCGAGGCTTTCGTAATACCGCTCTGCCGCTTCCATCCCCATGCAGACGGGTGTCACTGCCGGATCGGGGCGCAGGCGCAGGTCGGTCCGGAAGACATAACCCTCGCCGGTGAGATCGCTGAGCGACGCGCACATCCGCCGCGTCGCCCGCGTCAGGGAGGACCGCGCCTCGTGGAAATCGTCCGCCTCGAAGCGCTCCTCGTCGAAGAGGCAGATGAGGTCGATGTCCGAGGAATAATTGAGCTCGCCCGCGCCCATCTTGCCCATCGCAAGCGCGACCATGCCGCCAGCATCGGCGATGTCGTCCTCACTCGCCCCGGGCAGCTTGCCGCGCCGGATTTCGCGTCCGACCGCTTCCTCCATCGCCAGCTGCACCGCGAGATCCGCGAAGTCGGTGAGAGCCCCGGTCACCTCTTCGAGGCTCCAGACCCCGCCCACGTCGCAGAGGCCGATCAGGAGCGCGACCCGCCTCTTGGCCCGGCGCAGATCGTCGTTGCGGGTGTCCGGGGCTCCTTCACGCAGCTCGGCGAAGAGCGCCGGCAGAGCGTCATCGGGTGCGTCGAGCGCGCCCTCGAGCCAGCCCGCCTCCTTGCCGATCAGCGCGTGAAGGTGCGGGCTCGTGCCTCCGGCACCGCGGAGCAGGCTCGCGGTGTCGCCCGTGGCCCAAGGCGCGTGCGCCGCAGTGTCGGTGGCCTTGTCCTCGTCAAAGGGGCGCGGGAGGCGGGTCAGTCTGGACGCGAAGCTCATTCAGCGACTTGGCCATGCCCCAGAGGCAGGTGCAATGGGCTCACCGCCGGAGCGGGATGCTTTTCAGGCGGATGGCCCGGGCGGCCCCGAGCCGCGGGTCATCTCGACTGCGCCGCCTCACCACTTGCAGATGGTGAAAAGCCTGCCCGGGCCCGGCCTGTCGCCCGGGATGCGGGCGATGTCGAGCGTCGCCCAGAATACGACCTGGTTCGAGCTCAGAACCGGCTTGCCGAGCCGCGCCTCGAGTTCTGCGATGAGAGGCACCGCCGGCAGCGCAGTGCAGGAGAGAAACAGCGCCTCGGCGTCCGGATGGTCGGCCGCGAGCACACCCTCGATGATCTCTCCGGGCATCAGGCGGGCCATGTCGCGATCGTCGGCATAGCCCATGGCATGGCGCGAGACGATCTCGACCCCATGATCTGTCAGATAATTGGCGACAAGCTCCGCCGTCTCGGGAAGGTACGGCGTCAGCAGTGCGATCCTTGACAGTCCGAGCGTCTCGAGCGCGCGGAGCAATCCTCCCATCGGCGTCACCACGGGAGCCCGCCCCCCGATCTCGGTCTCGACCGTGTCCCCGAGGGCGGCGGCGGCGGAGGTACAACCGAAGATCATGCCGTCGAGCGGCACGCCCGGCACGATGAGATCCGCGGCCTGCTTCAACCGGGGTCCGGTGCGCTTGAGACTTTCCGGCGTCGTCGGGTTCTCGAAGGCGATGCGGGTGACGTGAAGCTGCGTGCCCTGAGGCATCAGCCGCGCCGCGTCACCCTCTATCGTCAGGTCCGTCGCGAGCGCGATCAGCCCGAAGCGCCGGAGAGGATCATGCGCCATTGCGGAGCCTCAGACGACGAGGACCGGCAGATCCGTCAGGCTCGTCACCTTGTGGCTGACCGAGCCGAGCAGGTAGCCTTCCGAGGAGCCGAGTCCGCGCGAGCCGAGTACGATCAGATCGCAGCCGCGCTCCCCGGCAAAGGCAACGATGGTGCGCGCCGACGGGCCGTTCTTGATGAACGCGGAGACTTTTCCCACCCCCATTTCTTGCGCCCGCGCCTTGGCCTCTTCGGCGGCCTCGCGCGAGACCTGTCGCATGATGTCGTCGAGATTCCGGTCGGTCTCGCGCGCGCCCCGGACCATGGAGAGCGAGGCCTCCAGCATCGAATGGTGACGGTAGCAGGTAAGGACCGTAAGGTCCGCCCCGCTGAGCTTGGCCAGTTCTGCCGCCTTCTCGAGGGCCGCGTAGCCCCCCTTCGAGCCGTCATAGGCGGCCAGGATGGATGTGAACATCGCGCCGCTCCTATTCAGCGAAGGCCAGGTCGCGCAGGAAGAGCGCGATCTGCGGGAAGAAGATCAGAAGCACCGCGACACCGAGCAGCATGACGATGAAAGGCGGTGTGCCGCGCACGACCTCCGCATAGGGGCGTTTGAACACTGCGATGGCGGTGAAGATGTCGCAGCCGAAGGGTGGCGTCGCGCTGCCGATGGCCACCTGAAGCGTGATGATCGTGCCAACGAGGACCGGATCGAGGCCGGCGGAATCGACCACCGGCGCGAAAATCGGGACCAGGATCAGAATCACGACGATCGGATCGACGAACATGCAGCCGACAAAGAAGGCGATCGAGATCGTGAAGAGGATCGCGTAAGGCCCCATATCGTCGATGCCGATGGCGCCCAGCACCTGCTGCGGGATCTGCGCGAAGCTGATGACGTAGGAGAACGCCGCCCCCGCACCGACGAGGATGAAGACCACCGCGGTGATGAGCCCCGTCGACTTCGCGGTCGCGTAGAGCTGCTTGATCGAGAGTTCGCGGAAGACCACCATTTCGAGAAAGAGCGCATAGAGCACGCAGGCCGCCGCAGCCTCGGTCGGGGAAAAGATGCCGCCGTAGATGCCGCCCACGATGATGACCGGGAACCCGAGCGGCCAGAGCGCGCGCTGCATCGCTCGGGCGCGCTCGCCCCAGCTCGATTTCGGCTCGACCGGGACGTTGTGCCGCCTGGCGTAGATGTAGGAGTAGATCGAGAAGAGCACGAGGATCAGCAGGCCCGGGCCGATGCCCGCGATGAACAGCTCCGAGATCGAGGTGCCCGAGACGACGCCGTAGATGATCATGCCGATCGAGGGCGGGATCAGGAAGGCGATGTCGGACGAGTTGACGATCAGCGCGAGGACGAAATTGTCCTTGTAGCCCGCCTGCAGCATCCGCGGCCGCAGCGGACCGCCGACCGCGACCACGGTCGCCTGCGTCGAACCCGAGACCGCGCCGAAAAGCGTGCAGGCCGTCGCCGTCGACACGGCGAGCCCGCCCTTGAGGTGACCGACGAAGGCCATCACGAGATCGATCAGTCGGGCCGCGGATTGTCCCCGGGTCATGATGTCTGCGGCGAAGATGAACATCGGCACGGCGATGAGGCTTGCTGGCCGGATTCCCGCGAGGATCTGCTGCACCATGGTGTCGAGCTGCCCCATCCCGCCGAAGAGCGACACGAAGCCGATCAGGGACCCGGCGATGAGCGGGATCATCATCGGAAAGCCGAGCAGAAGGAGGAGGATCATCGTCCCGAAGATGGCAAGGCTCATGACTCAGACCTCCTCTTCGCGGGGATCGTCGTAGCCTTCCATCGTCGAGGTGGAGAGCCAGATGTTCTCGTGAAGGACGTTCTTGATCGCCGTCAAACTGTATTGAAGCCCTGTCAGAAAGAACCCGAGCGGCGCCCAGACGATGATCCACCAGACCGGTATCTGCATCGCCGGCAGCAACCGGCCCCGTCCGGCCTGGCTCATTACGTATTCGACCGAATACCAGGTCAGCAGGAACATCGCCGCCGCGGTGACGACCGCGATCAGGATCATGAGCGGCTTGCGGATCGCGGGGCTCGTCGCATCGAAGATCGCGGACATGCGGATATGACGCCCGTGCCGCGCGGCGTAGGAGATGCCGGCGAAGGTGATCAGGATGATGAGCGCCTGATTGAGCTCTTCGGAGAAGTAGAGCGAATTGCCGAATACGTAGCGCCCGACGACGTTGGCGATCGTGTTGAACGCCATCAGCAGCACGCCGATGGCCAGCAGGACGGCCTCGATCCGGGCGATGCCAACATCGATGATGCCGAGAATGCCGGGGAGTCCCGAGACGTATTTCGAATCGTCGATATCGTCGTCGGCGGCCGGCACCTGCACCTCGGCCATCATCTGGGGATCACGCTCGGCGCGCCTTTGCTCGTCCGCGGTCATCGCTGCCGTCCTGTTGTTTTTCGAAAGGGGCCGGAGCCGGACCGCCACGGAGCGGTCCGGCAAGACTTGCGCGTTATCAGCTGTCCGAGCCGGCACCCACCGCTTCGAGATCGGCCTTCATCTGATCGAGGATCGCCTGCGCCTGATCGCCGCCGATCTCGAGGAACTCCTGCTCCACGCCTTCGGCGGTCTCCATGAAGGGCTGGCGCTGTTCCTCGGACAGCTCGTTGATCGTGATGGAAGGCTTGGCCTCCTTGATCTTCTCGAGCGACTCTTCGGTCAGACCGTCCTGATACTCGATGATATGGTCGAACGCGACGTCGATCGCGTCCTGGATCATCGTCTGCTCCTCCTCCGGAAGCCCCTCGAAGAAGTCGAGATTGGCCATCACGGCGGTCGTGAAGTTGTTGTGCCCGGCGCGGGTGATGTAGTCGGTCACCTCGTACATCTTCGTCGACTCGATGAAGAAGGCGGGGTTTTCCTGGCCCTGGATGATGCCGGTCTGCAGACCGCCATAGACCTCGCCCCAGGGCAGCGGCGTGGGCGTGGCGCCGAAGGCCTGGTAGCTTTCCACCAGGAGCGGGTTGGTCATCACTCGGAACTTCACCTCGTTGAGGTCTTCGGGAGCCTCTACAGGCTCCTGCGTCGTCATCATGACCTCGCCCTCGGGGAACATGGTCAGCAGCTTCAGGCCCTGCTCTTCGTAAAGCGGCGGGAACATCTCGTTGATCGCCTTCGATTCCTCGAAGAACGTCGCGAGCTGCTCCTCGTCCTGCGGCAGCAGGTACGGCACGAAGAAGACCTGCGCCTCGGGGATCAGCGCACCGGTGAAGCCGGGCGACTGGTCGACGAACTGCAGGATGCCCGATTGCGCCTGCTCCATAATGTCGGCGGATTCCCCGAGCGTGCCGAAGGGGAAGAGCTGCACGGTGTGGTCGGAGTTCGCCTCGACCTCTTCCTTGAATTTCTGGGCGAAGATGCCCTGGACCTCGTCCATCGCTTCCTCGAAGGCATAGCGCCAGGTATCCGCGCTGGCGCTGGACGCCGCGGCGATAGCAAGCGCGCTCGAGGCAATGAGGGTGCGAAGTTTCATGATCATGTCTCCCAGCTTACGGGGCGTTCCTGACGCAAATTCGCGGCAGCCGCCCCTTGATCGAATTGGCGGGACCGAGATCCCGCGCAGGGTGCCCCCAAGGGTCCGGCGCGGGGCGCACCAATGTCAACGCTTTGTTTCGTTTGTCGCGGCAGTGCGGCATCTTTTATGTCCGAACGCCCTTTGAATGCGTTCAGATATCTCATACCGGCGGGAGTTCAATTCCACCGCCCTCAACCCATGAGTGTGGGGCGGGGATGATGACACCCGGTCGCAAGGGAGACCTGGCAGCACTCCCCGAAGCTTTTGAGCCTCGGGGGCGCCTTCTCGGGTCACTTCCGCAGGGTGATCGCCGGGTTCATCGAGAAGAAGTTGTGCGGCATGATGTGCACCTGCTTCCACTCGGTCGACATCACCGGCCAATCCTCCATGCGCGGGATGTGGTGGAAGCCCGCCGTGAACCAGGTCACCACGTCCTGCCCCGGCAACGGCTGGTCGTCCTCGACATAGCTCGCCAGCGTCTCGCTTCCGTCCGACTGCATCGCGTAGCTGCCGCCGGCGTAGCGTTCGTCGTCGTTCTGGACGGTGTTCCAGACCGAGTTCTCCACCCACGGATTGCGCTTGAACGGCGGATCGTTGGAGAAATCGAACGGACCGTAGGCGATCGAGCCGTGGTGGATCATCCAGCCAGGCGAATGGTCGAGATACCCTTTCCGGTCGTGATTCATGACCATGAAGTAGCGCGGCTGCATCGCCGAGATCTGGTAGCTCGCCTCGGTCTCGCTTTGCGGCACGTGGTGACGAACCTCCCACATCGACCGGCGCGGGCTCTGGTCGTCGACCTCGGCCGGCACGATATCCATGGTCATGAACGTGTTCTTCGGCTGATCCACGTCGAAGTCGATGCGGAAGTTGAAGTAGTGGTCGTGGTTTGCCGCCACAAGGTTCGGAGCGATCAGCGTGCCGTGGGCGGTGTCCGCCTCCGCCGTCTCATCCGACATCGAGGTGCTGTTCACGCCCTTCACCGCGTCGAGCCCCGTCGCGCCGACCATGATCTGCATCTGCCCGTCCTGGTGGAATCGGTAGTCAATGAGATAGTCGTAATTGCCGACTTCCGAGGCCGTCCGGACCACGAGTTCGGTGTGCGGCCGTCCCTCCGCGGGCACGAACTGGTCCTCTGACTGGGCGAAGACCTCGAAATGGCGCCATGCGGGATCGCCAGTCGATCGCTCGAAGATGCAGATCGCGTCGGGAATCTCCATCGCCGCGCCGGTGTCGTCGTTGACCGTCGCAGGCAGGAAGGTCGCGTAATCCGGGCAGTCCACACCGGCGGTCAGGGGCGTCAGGAAGAGCCCGAACCCGTATTCGCCGCTGTCCATGTAGGTCCGCCAGTACCAGTTCTCGTCCGGATCCATGTACGGCACGAAGACCTCCGAGAGATGCGTCTGGTAGATCACGTCCCGCCACGTGCCCTGATCGTCGGCACGTATGTCCGACACCACGAGGCCCGGGCGCTTGTCGACCCTCAGGCGCATCTTCCAGATGTCCCAGCTGAGCTCACTGCCCTCGAGCGTGAAGTTGGGTCCGCCGTCCTGGCTGAGCTCGGCGCGGTTCGTGTCGGGGCGCAGGGCGACGCGCTCTGCGATCTCGTCCTCGGTGTACCCCCAGGGATCCTCGGGCACATCCACGACGCCGGTATCGACCACCTCGACGATCTCGTTCGTGAGCAGATCGTAGGTCGCACTCAGGCCCTCGATGGGCTTGGCGTAGAAGTTCGATCCCTCCGGCACGACGTAGCAGGGGATCTTCATCAGGCGGTTGCCTTCGTAGTCCGGGGTCAGGAAGTTCCCGGCGGTCAGCGGCAGGCAGAAGGTCTGGTCCGGAGTGAGGTCGCGCTTGGCCAGCGCATCGATCATCCGCTGGTCGCTCAAGGCGGCCTGCAGCGCCCCCATGAACTCGGTCAGCATGATCATCGGCTGACCCTGCTGGGCGATCAGTCCGCTGTGTTCGACCTCGCCGGAGGTGATGTTGACGATCGCCTCCCCGAACCCGTCCGCGGAGGTGTAGTGCACGAGCGCCCGGCGTTCGATCTCGGCCGCGCCGTCCCAAGCCAGAACCTCAGTCTTGGGCGGCTCCTTCAGCTCGATCAGCGGAAAGAGCGTCTGGTCCGAGACGATTTCGGCCTCCCTCAGGATCGAGGTGACGCGGTCGTACTCGTCGGCGGTCAGACCGTCGAGCGGGTGGCTCTGCGCGACCGCCTGCGTGCCGATCGCGAGGCCGATCGCCGCGGTGACGAGAATTATTTTCATGTTGGGCTCCCTGACGCTTGGTGCTCGGACCCCCACTTGAGGCGAGTCCGATATCCTTCGAGCCTAAGCAGATTCTGCCCCAGTTCGCGCAACATTTTCCAGGAGGCGTCAGGTGTCGGGCTCCGCTTCCGCTGTCGCGGCGGCTTCCGTCTCGTCGGAAAAGCGCCGGCCGCTACGGACAGGTTGCGTGCCGAAACCCTACAGGGATCCGGCACGCCGCAGGCGCATTCGGCCACGGAGCCGTGCTCAGCGTCGGCCCCCGGGTTGCAGGGGCCGGCGCCGGTCTGCCGGGACGACGATCAGCGGCGACCGGCGGCCCACGCGATGCGCGGCGCGTCCCAGAGCGTCGGCAGGAGGATCAGCGACACCGGCACCGCGGTGACGACGATGAAGCTCTGCAGCTTGCCGACGCCCCCTGCCCCGATCGAGATCAGGATCAGGGCCATCGCGCCCATCGTCAGCCCCCAGAACGCGCGGAGCGCGGTCGACGGCGCGCCATCCGACATCGCCTGCGCGATCACGTAGCTCATGGAGTCGCTGGTGGTCGCGACGAACGCCATGGTCAGCACGAGGAAGGCGATCGAAAGCACGATGCCGGCGGGGAAGGTCTGGGTGATCGCGAAGAGGCCCGCCTCGAGGTTCAAACCGTCGAAGGGCTCCGAGATGACGCCCGGATCCATCTGCTCGAATGCGATGCCCGAGCCGCCGATGATGGTGAACCAGAAATTGGTCACGATCGGGGCAACGATCGAGAGCATGAGGATGATCGACCGGATCGAGCGGCCCCGGCTGATCCGTGCGATGAAGATCGCCATCAGCGGTCCGTAGCCGATGAACCAACCCCAGAAGAACACCGTCCACCAGCCGAGCCAGCCGGGATCGCCGAAGACGCCGGCCTCCCCCCGGAAGAGCGCCAGCGAGAAGAAGTTCGAAATGTAGGTCGAGAACCCACCCGCAAAATCGCCGAGGATCGACGCGGTCGGTCCGGCGAGAAGCATGAAAACCAGGAGGACAAAGACGAGGATCACGTTGAACTGCGACAGGTATTTGATCCCCTTCGCGAGACCCGTGACCGCCGAGATCGAGTAGACGCCGACGAGCGAGAGGATGACCACTGCCTGCGTCGTTAAGGTGTTCGGGATGTCGAAAAGCACGTTGAGGCCATAGGCCATCTGCAGCCCGAGAAAGCCGATCGGCCCCACCGTGCCGGCCACGACCGAGATGATGCAGCAGGCATCCGCGACGAGCCCGAGCGGACCCGACAGCGCCCTGTCGCCGAAGACGGGATAGAGCAGGGTCCGCGGCGCCAGCGGCAGGCCTTTGCCGTAGTGGTAATGCATCAGCATGATGGTGCTGAGCGCGCCGAGGATCGCCCAGGCGAGAAAGCCCCAATGCAGGAAGGCCTGCGCCAGCGCCGCATCCGCACGCGCATCGGGCTGGCCGGAGAGGTCTCCGAAAAGCGCGGGGGTCGAGAGATAGTGTGCGATCGGCTCGCCCGCCGCCCAGAAGACGCCGCCGCCCGCAAGCAGGGTACACATGATCATCGAGCCCCACTGGAAGGCCGAAAATTCCGGGATGTCGAGATTGCCGAGCCGTGCCTTCGCGCCCGGGAAGACGCAGATCGCGAGGCCGATCAGGAAGGTGGCGAGCAGAAGGAGCTGCCAGTAGAGGCCGAAATAGCGGGCTGCCGCGCCGAAGCCGCTGTCGATGAGGCTCGAAAGGGTCTCGATGTCGATGAGGGCAAGTGCGCAGAAGAGCGCGATGAACGCTCCGGTCACGGCGAGGAGCGGCTTGTCGATGCGCCTGAAACGCTCTGCAAGCCCGCCGGCGGCGGATGTGTCGGTCATGGGTATCCTTCCGGATGGTCGTCTGTTGAATGAGGGGCTCATGCCGCGGCATGTCGAGGCGCAGCGCAAACATCGGGTGCGTCGTTCGGTTCGATGAAGCAGGCGGCACCGGCGTCGGGGCCATTTCGCGGGTCTAATTAGGTGGCCTGGCGCGCGCGGACAGGGAGTGACCTTGTCTTCTAACGCATGGGGCAACGGGGTGGCGCGCCTAACGCACAACAAGATGCAGCGTCAACACGGTTTTTGCATGTGTGAACGGACATCTCATATGCTCGCACCGTATCGGCCGCGGGAATGTCCTGAACGGCTTGGCGAAAAGCCCACCGCAAATAATGGCTGTCTCACTCCGCCGCAGGCCTGAGGCTGCTCATGAGATGCTGGAACTTTTCGCCCTGGACCGCGACATGCAGGCGCGTCTCGGCTGCGGCGCGCTGCGCGTCGCCTTCCTCGAGCGCCGCCACGATCGCCTCGTGTTCCGCCATCGATTGGGACAGCCTGCCGCGAGAGCGCAGCTGCAGCCGGCGGAACGGAGTCAGCCTGCGATGCAACCTCTGGCACTCGGATTGCAGGAAGGAATTGCCGGACTGACGGTAGAGGATCGCATGAAAACGCTCGTTCTCGTAGTAGTACCCGTCAGTGTCCCGGAGCTCGACTGCCTCGAGGCACCGCGCATTGATCGCCTTCATCTCCTCGAGCGCCTCGTCGCTGATCCGTGCCGCGGCAAGGCGGGCGCAGGCCGCCTCAAGCTCGGCCATGACCTCGAACATCTCGACCAGTTGCACCGGCCCCGGCTGGCGAACGAAGACGCCCCTGCGGGGTATCTGCTCGACGAGGCCGGATATCGCCAATCGCTGGAACGCCTCCCGCAGGGGTGTGCGCGACACCTCGAACCGCCCTGCGAGCTGCACTTCGTCGAGGCGTTCGCCATCGGCGAACGTGCCGTCGATGATCAGACCCTCCAGGGTCTCCGCAATTCGGTCAGAGCGTTTCACGTCCCATCCCTCGGATCGTCTTGGAGCCGGTGTTCGCACAAATCTGCCCATCTTGTATACAAGATTGTTGACGTGAGCGACAAGCTTTGCAAGTCTCACGTCATGCTCGCCCGGGGAGGGGCGACCAATGGGAGGAAACAGATGACATTCAAAGCTACCGCCGCCGCCGCGGCGCTCGCCCTTCTTGCAAGCGGCGCTCATGCCGCGGAATTGCGCGTCTCGCACCAATGGTCGGAGGGCGACGTACGCCACAAGGTGGCCCAGATGGTCGCCGACGAGGTCGCCGCGGCAGATGTCGACCTCGACATCCGGATCTTTCCGAGCGAGTCGCTCTTCAAGGCCCGCGAGCAGTACAAGCCGCTGAGCCGTGGTCAGGTCGACATGATCGTCTTTCCGCTCTCGTACGCTGGCGGGCTGCGCAACGCCTACAACCTCACGCTTATGCCTGGCCTCGTGAAGAACCACGACCACGCGGCACGGCTCAACGAGTCCGAGTTCATGGCCGAGATCGAGGCGATCCTGAACGAGGACAATATCATGACCCTCGTCCCCGGATACCTGGCGGGCGGATTTGCCGGAACCGAGGAATGCATCACCAAGCCCGAGGACGTCGCGGGCAAGCAGATGCGCGCCGCCGGCAAGGCGTTCGAGCAGATGCTCGCCGGGGCCGGCGCCTCGATCGCGTCGATGTCCTCGGCCGAGCTCTACAACGCGATGCAGACCGGCGTTCTCGACGCCGCGAACACCTCGTCCTCGTCCTTCGTCTCCTACAGGATCTACGAGCAGGTCGCCTGCTTCACGCCCGCCGGCGACTACGCGCTGTGGTTCATGTACCAGCCGCTCTTGATGAACAAATCGACCTTCGACGGTCTGAACGAGGAGCAGCAGACCGCGCTCATGGAGGCTGCCGAGAAAGCCACCGCCTTCTATCTCGAGGAGGCCAAGAAGGAAGACGGCGAGGCGCGCGACACCTTCGCCGAGAACGGCGTCGAGATCGCCGAGATGACGGAAGAGGAGTTCGACGCCTGGCGCCAGATCGCCCAGGAGACCGCCTACCAGGCGTTCCTCGACGGCTCCGAGGACGGGCAGAAGCTGCTCGACATGGCCCTTTCGGTCGAATGATCGCCTCGCGCCGGGGGCCCGACGCTCCCGGCGCATCCTTCCGACCTTACTGGAGGCGCCATGTCCGGCCCGTCCCCCGCCACATCCTCCGCCCCGCACGGCGGCAATATCGTTCTGCGCGCAATCGGATTGCTCAGCCAGATCGCGGGTGTTGTGTCCGCGCTGCTGATCGTCGCCTCGGTCGCCGTGACCTGCCAGATGATCTTCATCCGCTTCGTCCTGAACGGCTCGACGATCTGGCAGACCGAGGGCGTCACCTACATGATGATCGCTGCGACGATGCTGGGGCTGCCTTACGTCCAGTTCCTGCGCGGCCACGTGAACGTGGATCTTCTGCCACTGATGCTGCCGCCCGGCGCGCGCCGCGTTCTGGCCTTCGTCGTGATGGCCTGCACGCTCGGCATCGCAGGGCTCATGCTCTGGCACGGCTACCATTTCTGGCACGAGGCCTGGGATTGGGGCGAGACCTCCAACAGCCCGTGGAACCCCAAGCTCTGGGTGCCCTATCTCGCGCTGCCGCTCGGCTTCGGGCTCTACGCGCTGCAGATCGCCGCGGACTTCTACGCCATGAGCCGCGAGATCGAGGAGCCGTTCGGCCTCGCCCCCGATGCCCGCCTCACCCCTGAAGGAGCCGAATGATGGACCCGCTCACGCTTGGCTCCCTCGTCGCGCTTGCGACGATCGGGGTCCTCTTCTCCGGCATCTCCGTCGCCGCGGGCCTGCTCGTCGTGTCGGCAGGGTTCATCCTGATCTTCGACGGCGCCTCGTCCCTGTCCCTGATGCCGGAAGTCTTCTTCGGCAAGCTCGACAACTTCGCCCTGCTCTCGATCCCGATGTTCATCATCATGGGCGCCGCGATCTCCTCGACCCGGGCCGGCGCCGACCTCTACGAGGCACTCGAGCGCTGGCTCACGCGTATCCCCGGAGGTCTCGTCGTCTCGAACCTCGGAGCCTGCGCGCTCTTCTCGGCGATGAGCGGATCGAGTCCCGCGACCTGCGCCGCGATCGGCAAGATGGGCATCCCCGAGATGCGCAAGCGCGGCTATCCCGACGCGGTGGCCGCGGGCTCCATCGCCGCCGGCGGCACCCTCGGCATCCTGATCCCGCCGTCGGTCACGATGATCGTCTACGGCATCGCCACGGAAACCTCGATCGGGCGGCTCTTCCTCGCCGGCGTCGTGCCCGGCATCCTGCTCGTCGCGCTCTTCATGCTCTGGTCGCTCTACTCGACCTGGAAGTCGGGCAACGCGCAGGTTCTTCAGGCCGGGAACTACAGCTGGCGCGAGCGGATCGAAATCCTGCCCCGCGTCCTTCCCTTCCTCGCGATCATCGTGGGCGTGCTCTACGCCATGTACGGCGGCATCGCGACACCTTCGGAGACGGCGGCGGTGGGGGCACTTCTCTGCCTCCTCATCGCGATGGTGATCTACTCGATGTGGTCGCCCCGGGCTATCTGGACCGTGCTGCGCGACAGCACCAAGGAATCGGTGATGATCCTCTTCATCATCGGTGCGGCGGGGGTCTTCAGCTACATGCTGTCGTCGCTCTTCATCACCCAGTCCATCGCCGCCTGGATCGGCGATCTCGAGGTGAACCGCTGGGTGCTGATGGCGATGATCAACCTCTTCCTGCTGGTCACGGGTTTCTTCCTGCCCCCCGTCGCGGTCATCCTGATGGCAGCGCCCATCCTTCTGCCCATCATCACCACCGCCGGCTTCGATCCGATCTGGTTTGCCGTCGTGCTGACGATCAACATGGAGATCGGCTTGATCTCGCCGCCGGTGGGCCTCAACCTCTATGTCATCAACGGCATCGCACCCGACATCAAGCTCAAGACGATCCTCATGGGATCGCTGCCCTACGTCGCCTGCATGGTGGTCGCCATCGTGCTGCTCTGCCTCTTTCCCGGCCTCGCCCTCTGGCTGCCGGACCTCGTGATGGGAGACGCGCCGTGAGCCCGCTGGCCGACCTTCTGAGCACCGTCTTCGAGCGCCGTTTCAACCCCTTTGGGGGCAACCGGAGCGACACGCGCGCCCTGCCCGAGCTCGCCGCGGACCTGATCGGCGCGCGCGGCGAGAGGTCGGGTCAGGTGCTCGCCCGCACGATCCTCGACCGTTATGCGGCAAGCGATGATGCCGGGCGGCTCGACTTCTTCCGGCACCTCGCCCACGAAATGACGCTCGATCCCGCCGAGGTCCGTGCCGCGCTCGACGCCTACGAGGCCGGCCAGACCAAGGCGAGCTACCGCCGGGTGATGGCGGCGGCGGAGCCGCCGCGGCAGGAGCTCATCCGCCGGCTCAACCAGGTGCCCGGCGCGACCGGAGCCCTCGTCCAGATGCGCGCCGACCTTTTGCGGCTCGGGTTGGACGAGGACGCCCTGATGGCGCTCGACGTGGACTTCCGGCACCTCTTCGCGAGCTGGTTCAACCGCGGCTTCCTCGTGCTGAGGCCGGTCAACTGGGAGAGCCCCGCGCGCATCCTCGAAAAGATCATCGCCTACGAGGCCGTGCACGAGATCCACAGTTGGGAGGATCTGCGCCGCAGGGTCGAACCTCCCGACCGGCGTTGTTTCGCCTTTTTCCATCCGGCGATGCCGGACGAGCCGCTCATCTTCGTCGAGGTCGCCCTCACACGCGGCATTCCCGGCTCGGTGCAGGACCTGCTTGTCGAGGGGCGCGACGCGCTCGCGGAGGATCGCGCCGACACGGCCGTCTTCTATTCCATCTCGAACTGCCAGTCGGGGCTCGCCAGCATCTCGTTCGGCAATTCGCTGATCAAGCAGGTGGCCGCAGATCTCGCTCTCGAGCTGCCCGGTCTCAAGACCTTCGTCACGCTGTCTCCGATTCCCGGCCTGATGGCCTGGCTGACCGAGGAAGGCATTCCGCACGATCCGCAGGACGACGCTCGGATGCGCGGTCTCGCCGCCCGCTACCTCGTCCGGATCAAGGGCAAGGGCAATCTGCCGCGCGATCCGGTCGCGCGCTTCCATCTCGGGAACGGAGCGTCGGTGCACGCGATCCATGCCCGCGCCGACACCTCCGCGAAGGGACAGGCGCAATCGGCCGGTCTGATGGTGAACTACCTCTACGATCTCGGCCGGGTCTCTCAGAACCACGAACGCTTCGCCGCCACGCAGGAGGTCGCGACCTCGGCGGAGGTCCGCTCTCTTGCGGCGGCCGCAGACAAGGCACTGGCCTAGGAATTTCTCATGTCCAACACGCTCTACGACGCCCTCTTCGCCCCCCATGCCGGCCGCAGCGATCCGTTCCTGCATCTGCCGGACGGCAGCGTTCTGCCCTATGCCGACTTCCTCGCCACCGCCGCGAGATACGCGCACGTGTTGACGGAGGCGAAGCTTTCGCCGGGCGACCGCCTTGCCGCTCAGGTCGAGAAGTCGCCGGAAGCCCTCGCCCTCTACGCGGCCTGCGTGCAGGCTGGCGTGATCTTCCTGCCTCTGAACACCGGCTACACTGCGGACGAGATGAGCTATTTCGTCGACAACAGCGGCGCGGCCATGCTGGTCTGCGATCCGGCGCGGGCCGAGGCGCTGTCCTCCCTGGCGAAGGACGGCGGTGCCACGCTCCACACGCTGGCGGCGGACGGAACGGGCAGCCTGCCCGAGGCGGCGCGCGACAAGCCCGACACCTTCGCCACGGCGGACCGCGGCCCGAGCGATCTTGCCGCCTTCCTCTACACCTCAGGCACGACCGGGCGCTCGAAGGGCGCGATGCTGAGCCATGCGAACCTTCTGTCGAACGCCGAGGCGCTGAAGGACCTCTGGCGCTTCACCGGCGACGACGTGCTCCTGCACGCGCTCCCGATCTTCCACACGCACGGGCTCTTCGTGGCAACGAACGTCATCCTCGCCGCCGGGGGGGCGCAGATCTTCCTGCCCAAGTTCGACCTCGACGCTGTGATGGACGCGCTGCCGAAGGCCACCTCCATGATGGGCGTTCCGACTTTTTATACACGCCTCCTCGGCGACCAGCGCTTCAGGCGTGAGGCGACGTCGCACATGCGCCTCTTCACGTCCGGCTCCGCGCCTCTCCTCGCAGATACGCACGAGGCCTTCGAAGCCCGCACCGGCCACCGGATCCTCGAGCGATACGGCATGACCGAGACCAACATGAACGCCTCGAACCCCTATGACGGGGAGCGCCGCGCAGGCACGGTGGGCTTCCCCCTGCCGGGTGTCGAGATCCGCATCACCGCCCAGGACAGCACCGACGAGGTGCCGCCGGGCGAGGTCGGCCGGATCGAGGTGCGCGGACCCAACGTCTTCCAGGGCTACTGGCAGATGCCGGAAAAGACCGCGGACGAGCTGCGCGAGGATGGCTTCTTCATCACGGGAGACCTCGGCTCCTTCGACGCGGACGGCTACCTGCAGATCGTCGGACGTGACAAGGACCTGATCATCTCCGGCGGCTACAACATCTACCCCAAGGAGATCGAGCTGGTGCTGGACGACCAGCCCGGCGTGCTGGAATCCGCGGTGATCGGCGTGCCGCACGAGGATTTCGGAGAGACGCCCCTCGCCGTCCTTGTGCCCGAGCCGGGCGCGACGCCCGACACAGATGCGATCGCCGAGGAGGTCAGCACCGCACTCGCCCGCTACAAGCATCCGCGCGGCTATGTTCTCATCGACGAGCTGCCCCGCAACACTATGGGCAAGGTCCAGAAGAACGAGCTGCGCCAGCGCTACCGCGACAACTTCATGCCGGCCTGAGGATGGGGAAGGCGGAGCGCGGAGCGATTGCGCTTCGGCTGCCCCCGTGTACCTTGCGGCGCCATGTCCAGACCGCTCCTCAGCAACCGCGATGCCCGCCGTCTCTTCCTTGACCGGCATCACCTTCTGCGCCCAGCCCCCGGTCCCGGTTTGGGCGTGGATCTCGAGGAGCTCCTGCACGGTCTCGGCTTCGTGCAGGTCGACAGCGTCAATACGCTTGCGCGCGCGCACGATCTGATCCTCTGGGCGCGGCGGAGCCGGTACCGCCCCCGCGCCCTCCGGTCGCTCGTGGCCAAGAGGCGGTCCGCCTTCGAGCACTGGACGCATGACGCGTCCGTCATCCCGATGTCCTTCTACCCGATGTGGCGACTCAAGTTCGAACGCGACGAGGCGCGCATGCGCCAGCGCTGGCCGGCTTGGCAGCGGCCTGGCTGGCACGACGAGCTCGACATCGTCCTGAAGCAAGTGGCCGACAACGGACCGACCTCTTCGCTTGATGTCGGCGGCGGCGAGGCGAAGAACTCCTCGGGCTGGTGGGACTGGCACCCGTCGAAGACGGCGCTCGAGTTCCTGTGGAGGTCCGGTCGGCTTGCGATCTGCCACCGGCAGGGGCTTCGGAAGCATTACGACCTGGCCGAGCGGGTGATCCCACCCGAGATTATCCGCGAACACCGGACGGATACCGAGATCGTCGACTGGGCGATGTCCGCCGCGATGGAGCGACTGGGCTTCGCAACCAGCGGCGAGCTTGCCGCCTTCTTCGAGATCGCGACGCGGGACGAGGCCAAGGACTGGTGCACCGAGGCGCTGGCCGCGGGACGCATCATCGAAGCCGAGATCGCGCAGGCAGGAGGCGCCGCCCGGCGCTGCTTCACGACCGAGGCGATGCTCGAGCGCATCCCTAGCCTCTCCGAACCCTCATCCCGCATCCGACTGCTGTCGCCATTCGATCCGGTGCTGCGGGACCGAGCGCGCGCCGAGCGTCTTTTCGGCTTCCACTACCGGATCGAGATCTTCGTGCCCGAGGAGAAGCGCCGGTACGCCTACTACGTCTTTCCGGTCATGCAGGGCGATCGCGTGATCGGCAGGATCGACGCGCGGCGGGACGGCGACCTCCTTTTCGTGCGAGCTTTCTGGCCCGAAGCCGGAACGAGGTTCGGCCGGGGCCGTGTCGCCGCCCTCGACGCCGAACTGCAGAGAGTGTCCCGGCTCGCCGGGCTGTCGGACGTCGCCTTTCAGGACGGCTGGCTCAGGGAGTGAGGATCGGCGCGTCGCCAGTGGCCTTCTTGAAGCCCAGGCGCGCGCGTCTCATCGCCGTCGGGGACGAACCGGTCGTCAGAGATAAGGTCCGTGCCGCCGCGGCCTTGAGCCCTAGCGAGAACCCTGCCGCGGGTTCGTGGCGCAGTGACCCACGCTCCCTCTTGGCTGCCACGACCGAGCTGTCACACTCGTTCGCCGCGGCCTACGCGGAACGCAGGCCGAGAAGGTCGCGCGCTTCGGCAACCGTTGCGACCGGGCGCTCGTAGCGGGCACAGATCTCGGCGGCGCGCGCGATGAGGGCCGCGTTCGACGGCGCGAGCGTGTCCTTGTCGAGACGCACGTTGTCCTCGAGACCCGCGCGGGTATGCCCACCCGCGGCGATGGCCCATTCGTTCACGACCACCTGGTTCGCGCCGATCCCCGCAGCGCACCAGAGGGCATCGGGCGCCCGCTCCTGCATGATCTTCACGTAGAAGTCGAAAACCTCCCGGTCAGCGGGCATCGCGTTTTTCACCCCCATGACGAACTGCACGTAAAGCCTGCCGTAGAGTTTCCCCGCCTGATGCAGCCGGATCGCCTGCAGGATATGGCTGAGATCGAAGGCCTCCACCTCGGGCGTGACTTCGTAGCTGCGCATCTCGGAGGCGAGCCAGTCGACGAGATCGGGCGGGTTCTCGTAGACCCGCGTCGGGAAGTTGTTCGACCCGACGGACAGCGACGCCATGTCGGGGCGCAGCGGCAGCATCCCCCCGCGCGCCTGTCCCGCACCCGAGCGTCCGCCCGTCGAGAACTGCACGATCATGCCGGGGCAGTGTTTTTCCAGCCCCTCCTTCAGCGCCGCGAACCTGTCGGGATCGGAGGACGGCGTCTGGTCGTCGTTACGCACGTGGCAATGGGCAATGGCGGCGCCGGCCTCGAACGCCTCGTGTGTCGATTCCACCTGCTCGGAGACGGTAATCGGCACCGCCGGGTTGTTCTCTTTCGTCGGCACCGAGCCGGTGATCGCAACGCAGAGGATACAGGGTTTGCCGGCTACGGAAGTATCAGACATCGAAGAATACCGTCTCGTTTTCGCCTTGCAACCGGATGTCGAAGCGGTAGGCGCCCTGCCCCTGAGGCTCCGCCAGGAGCGTCGGCACCCGGTTCTGATGTTCGATACGTCCGAGGATCGGATCCTCGGCATTCGCCGCCTCTTCGTCGGCGAAGTACATACGCGTGTGCAAACCGATGTTGATACCGCGAGCGACGATCCAGAAGGTAACGTGCGGGGCCTGCAGGCGTCCGTCCGGCATGGGCACGCGCCCAGGCTTCACCGTTTCGAAGGTCCACTCGCCGGTATTCTGATCGCCCGGGTTGCGCCCGAAGCCCGCAAAGTTCGGGTCGGCCTGCCCGCGCGGTTCGTTGCCGGGATAGATCCCGTCCGCGTCCGCCTGCCAGATCTCGACCATCGCGTCGCGCAAAGGCGTGCCGGTGCCGTCCCAGACGCATCCGGTGATGGTGATGTGCTCTCCCCTGGCCTCGGGCTTGCGCATCACACCGCCGAGATCTTCAGGATAGACACCTGAAATCCCGCAGAAATTCGGGACGCACCCGATATGAACGTAGGGTCCTGCCGTCTGGCTTGGGCTTTCCTTGAGATAGTCGAGCCTCTGCATGATCAGTTCCCCTCCGGGCGATTCTCGAACATGGTCGAGCGGCGGCCGCGCAGCACGATGTCGAACTTGTAGGCGCGCGAATCCATCGGGATCGTGCGGTTCATGTCGAGCGGCGCGATGAGCTGCTCCACCGCCTCGCGCGAGGGGATCGTGTTCACGATCGGGCAGCGCCAGATCAGCGGATCGCCCTCGAAATACATCTGGGTGATGAGCCGCTGCGCGAAGCCCGAGCCGAAAACCGAGAAGTGGATGTGGGCCGGTCGCCAGTCGTTGCCGTTGTTCGGCCACGGATAGGGACCGGGCAAGACCGTGCGGAACGAATAAGAACCGTCCTCGCCGCTGATGCAGCGCCCGCAGCCTCCGAAATTCGGATCGAGCGGCGCGACGTAGCCTTCCTTCTTGTGCCGGTAGCGCCCGCCCGCATTCGCCTGCCAGACCTCGACGAGCACGTTCGGCACGCCCCTGCCGGCCTCGTCGAGCACCCGGCCGTAGACAATGATGCGTGGACCGATCGCGCTCTCGCCCGGCGCGGCGTAGTTGTGCAGCAGATCGTCGTCGAGCTCGCCGAGCATGTCGTGGCCAAAGACCGGACCGGTTTGCTCAGAGAGCGTCGGCGGAAACGAAATGAGAGCGCGGCTCGGCGAACGAGTGACGGACGTCTTGTAGCCGGGTGCGAAGGCCGGAGGATGCCAGCCCCGGTCGCGGGTAAAGAAGGTGCCGTCACTCATTCTCCATCTCCTCGTAGGTCGCCTTGGCAATCTTCAGCGCGTGGTTGGCGCGCGGCACGCCGGCATAGATCGCCACATGCTGGAACGCTTCCATCACGTCGCGCTTGGTGGCGCCCGTGCGCGCGGTCGCACGCACATGCATCGCGATCTCCTCGAAGTTTCCCGTCGCCGCTAGCAGCGCGAGCGTCAGCATGGAGCGCTCCCGGCGGGTTATCCCGTCCGAGGCCCAGACCGTGCCCCACGCACCTTCGGTGATCAGCGACTGGAAAGGCACATCGAAGTCGCTCTTGCCCGCCTCGGCCCTGTCCACATGCGCGTCGCCCAAGACCTCGCGTCGCACCTTCATGCCCTGGCTGTACCGGTCCGTCATCGCTGCTCCTCCTCACGGTCAGGATACAGAACCGATCCCGCAATGAAATTGAGAAATATCGCGACATCCATTACCTGCGGGTTATGAGCCTCGATCCCCGCCTCCGTCTGCGTCACCTCTCTGTGTTCCTCTCCATCGCACGCACCGGTTCGGTGGCGCAGGCCGCCACAGGCTTGGGGGTGACGCAACCCGCGGTCTCCAAGTCGCTGCGGGAGCTTGAGGACATCCTCGGCGCGCCGCTCTTCGACCGCACCGGACGGCGTGTCGTCCTGAACCCCGCGGGAGCCGCGTTCCAGCGTCTCGCCGGCAGTTCCGTCGCCGCGCTCGAACAGGCGCAGGACGCGGTGCAGCAGGCAGGTCGGACAACGCGGCTTTCTGTCGGTGCGCTCCCGACCGCGGCGACGCGTCTTCTGCCCGATGCGGCCCTACGGTTCCGCGAGTTGCGCCCCGATTGTACGCTGCGCGTTTCGACCGGACCGAACTGGCTGCTGCTCTCGCAATTGCGTGAGGGCGCGCTCGATCTTGTCGTCGGACGCATGGCCGACCCGCAGCGGATGGACGGCCTGACCTTCCGCCAGCTCTACACTGAGGCGATCAGGGCGGTGGTCCGTTCCGATCACCCCCTGGTGGCTGTCCGAGACGCGACGGATCTGGGGCCCTTCCCGCTGCTCCTGCCGCCCTCGGGCGCAGTGATCCACCAGACGGTGAAATCCTGGCTTGTGAGCATCGGAGCCGGCGATCACTCCGGCGCGTTCGAATCCGTGTCTGCGGCGTTCGGACTGCGCGCGTGCCTGCGGTCGGACACGATCTGGTTCATCTCGGAAGGCGTCGTCGCCGACGCGCTCGAGGATGGCCGCTTGCGGGCCCTGCACCTCGACGCCCCGATGATCGCGGGACCCGTTGGCATCAGCCTGCGCGACGGGACAATGCCGTCACCGGATCTGGACGCGCTGCTCGACGCGCTGACCGGATCCGCGTGAGTGCTAATTTCCCCTGCGTTACTTGCGCATACCGCATGTCAGGGCTGTCCAATCGGGTGAGGCGTTCGGCCCGCCAGATGCCCATATCGGGAGTGCAATCAAGAAACGGCACTGCCCGGACGACATCATGGACGCGACCATCACCACTCATCCCGCCGGCACCAGCCGCACCCTGGCGACCCTGCGGGGCATCCTCGCGCGGCATTACCGGACGCTCGGAGACGTGTCGCGTCGGCTTCGCTTCCTCCAGAGCGCCGACGACGCCCAGACCGACAAGATCGCCGGAAACGCTTCGCCTGACGAGGTCCTCACTCTGGAGATCGACGAGGATGTGCACGGCGTGCTCGAGATCTTTGAGTCAGGCGGCGGCCATGCGGAGATCGGGCTGTCGATCGCCGACGACTACCAGGGCCTCGGTTACGGCCGACTGCTTTTCGAACGGGGGCTTGCCGCGGTCCGCCAACGTGGCCTGACCACGGCTGACCTGTTCTTCTCGTCCGAGAACACCGGCGTGCGTCGCCTCGTGGTGGAGCAGAACGGCACGATCGAACGTCACGGCGGCGACTGCGAAGCGCGCATCTTGCTCTGAGCACGAACGCGGCGCTGAAGCTACGATCTTCCGGTCCAACGTCCGGTGCGGCGACCCGCACAGCGGTCCCGGAACGCCTCGCCGTCCAAGTGACCGGACCACGCCGCCGGACGGGACCATCTACTATCCTCAAGGGGATACCGCAGGCGAGGCCGAGCCGATAACGTGTGACGACCTGGTCCGTGAGCTGCAACCCTCATTCCCGGGGAACCTCTGCAGGGCTTACGCGCTAGTCCGGGCAAAGCCGCGGAGATGTCCATGACCTGCAATTGCCACCTTACCCGCCGAGGACTTCTCACCGGCGTCGCCGCGCTTCCCGTCGCAACGCTGCCTGCCTGCGACCGGGCGTCCGTCCTGGTGTCCGAGGAAGAAGCCGCGCAAATGGGAGCGGAGGCGTGGGAGAGGATCCGCTCAGACGTGCCCGAAAGCGATGACCGGGCCTTCCGGGACACCGTGCGGAGCCTGTCCAGCCGGCTGATCGAAGCTGCGGGCGATACGCCGTCGAATTGGGAGGTGGTGGCCTTCGCCTCGGATCAGGTGAACGCCTTCGCGCTCCCGGGCGGTCGCATCGGTGTCTATCGCGGGCTCTACGATCTGGCCGAGAGCCCGGACCAGTTGGCCGCGGTGATCGGCCACGAGATAGGCCACCTGCAGGCGGACCACGTTCGCGAGCGGATGGGGAACGCCCGCGCCCAGAACGCCCTGCAGAGAGTGGTGGCCTTCTTTCTGAGGCAATCGGACATCGAGTTCGATCAAGAGATCATGGCGGCGCTCGGGCTGGGTCTGCGCTACGGCCTCGCCCTGCCCTACGGCCGCCAGCAGGAACTCGAGGCCGATAGTCTTGGGCTCTCCCTCATGAGCGACGCGGGATTTCAGCCCGAAGCCGCCATACGTCTCTGGCAGCGCATGCAGGAAGCCCACCCGAACCGCCCCCCCGAGTTCCTCACCACGCATCCCGCACCGCAGGCGCGCATTCGTCAGCTTCGCGAGATCGTCGAGGCCTGACGTTCTCCGTCATCCGTCTGGCCGGTAGCAATGCGGAGATGCGGCCCGTCGTTTCGATCTGATGCGTCGAAGACCGGCAAAATCGGCTCGCTTGCGCGGCCGCCGTCGAGCCAGCCGAACATCTGGGCCTGTGGCGTGGACGGCCCTTCAAGCTGTCGACTTGCTTTCTTGAGAACACCAGCGACAACTCGTATTCGGGTGAGACGAAGCCGAAATGTCGGCGAGCCCGCCCCCCTGACGGCGCCCTCCCATTCCGGGTAGGCTTCGTATCCAAAAGGATAGGGCCCTTTCTCCTTTTCCCTCGCAGCGTGTGTGACCGGAATGTGAGATAAGCAATACGCCCGAGTTCCCATTGGTTCGAGTCTCCCTGAAATGACCGGTATCCATTCATTGTCGCTGTTTGCCCTCCTGGTCGCCACGGCACCGCTTGCCGCGCAGGACCTCGCGATGCCGGAGGGCGACGTGCTTCTGACCGTCACCGGCGCCATCACCGTCGCAAATGACGGCGACGCTGCCGCCTTTGATCGCGCCATGCTCGAGGACCTCGACCCCGTCACGGTCAAGACGACGACGATCTGGACCGACGGCGTTCAGACCTTCACCGGGGTTCCGCTCGACCGCCTCATGGATGTCGTCGGCGCCACTGGCGCGGCGATCGACGCGACCGCCATCAACGACTACTCCGTCGAGATCCCCGCCTCGGACTGGGAGGATGGCGGTCCGATCGTCGCTTTCCTCAACAACGGGGAGACGATGTCGGTACGCGACAAGGGCCCGCTCTGGATCGTGTGGCCATTCGACGACAACCCAGAATTTCAGACCGAAACGATATACTCGCGCAGTATCTGGCAACTGGACCGTATCGTGGTGACAGAGTAGGCAACTCGCGTAATGAGTGAACATCGCGCACCGAAATCCACCAGAAGATATCGCGGCCTCGGCCTTCTTCGCGACTCACGTGTCGGTGCAGCCGCGGTCGCTCTGATTCTCTGCGTCGGGTTAGTCGTCGGGATCGCCGTGCTCGTCCTGCGGCAGATCGACGAATTCTCGACCGCGGCCTCGGACAACGTGCAATGGAGCCTGGCGCAGACCGACGTGGAGTATCTGCGCTACGAACTTGCGATTGCCGACGCCGAGGCGCGCGCGACACCTGCAACGATCGAGGCGATACGACGCAGGTTCGATGTCTTTTACAGCCGGATGAGCACGCTGGCCAATGGCGACGTCTTCGAGCTCTTGCGCGCAGATCCCGCCTTTGAGGATCCCCGTCAGGAGATCGAAGCCCATCTGCAGGCGACCATCCCCCTGATTGATGGCCCGGATGCCGATCTTCTCGCGGCGCTCCCGCAACTGGCAGAGGACGCCGCCGCGATTAGCGGCGATGTTCGCGCCATGACGCTCGAGGGTCTCGCCTCATTCGCGAATGTCTCGGACAGCAAGCGTGAAGGCCTCGTGCGAACGCTTGCGCTGCTTGCCGCCGTGCTTGCCACGATCTTTGCCGGTCTCGCGCTCGTCGCGGTGTCGCTCTATCGCCTGATGAGGCTCTCGGACGACCGCGCCCGCGAGGTGCAGCTCGGCGCCGCACGCACCCGCACGATCGTGGAAACCTCGCTCGATTCGATCTTCGTGATCGACGCGTCCGGCCATATTGCCGAGATGAACGGCACCGCGCGCCATATGTTCGGATTCGACGAGACCGAGGCGGGCATGCCGCTGGAACGTCTCTTTGCCGATGCGGGTGAGGGCCATCTGCGCGAGGGGCCGCTCTCGTTCCTCGCATCGGGCGCCGCACCTGCCATACACGAGCGCCGGTTCGAGGCGACGGCCAAGGACGCCCACGGCCGCCACTTCCCGGCCGAGATCTCGATCGGCAAGGCCGACGGCGAAGGCGATCCGGTCTACATCGCCTATGTCCGCGACATCTCGCGCCGCAAGATTGCCGAGCAGGGTCTGACCGAGGCGCGTGACAGGGCCCTCGCGGGCGAGCGCGCGAAGTCGGAATTCCTCGCCGTGATGAGCCACGAGATGCGCACGCCCCTGAACGGCCTTCTCGGCTCGATGCAGCTGCTGCGCGACCATGACCTTACCGAGCGGCAGACGGATCTTCTCGACCGCATGCAGAGCTCGGGCAAGCTGCTCCTCGGCCTCGTGAACGACGTTCTCGATCTGACGAAGCTGGAGGCCGGCAAGATGGAGATCGAGCGCCGTCCGATGTCGGTGGCGCGGCTGCTGGACGGTGTAGTCGAAACCGTCGCGCCGCTCGCGACGGAGGCAGGCGATACGCTTGACTGGGCTTGGGTTGGCCCAGCCCGCGACGCGTGCATTGGGGATCAGAGGCGGCTCCGGCAGGTCCTGCTGAATCTCGTCGGCAATGCGGTGAAGTTCACCCGCGACGGATCTGTCGCGATCGAAGTCGAGGCGCTCGGCGACAATCGAACCGTCGAGTTCCGGGTGATCGACACCGGCGTCGGGATTTCGGAGCGCGACCTCGAGCGCATCTTCAACGATTTCGAAACCCTCGACAGCTCCTATTCGCGTCAGGTCGGCGGAACTGGGCTCGGCCTAGGCATATCGCAACGGCTCGTAGGCCTGATGGAGGGTGAGATCGGAGCCGAGAGCGAACAGGGCGAAGGCAGCCTCTTCTGGGTCCGCGTGCCCATTGCCGGCGACACGACTGATCGCACGCTGTCTGTCGCGCGCAAAGCCGTTGCCGAGCCGCGCCCCCTGCCCCCGCTCAATCTGCTCCTCGTCGAGGACAATCCGATCAACCGCGCCGTGGCGCGTGAGATGCTCGAGGCGGATGGCCATCGCGTGACCGAGGCTTTCGATGGCGCCGCCGGTGTCGACTGGGCCCGGGCGCGCCGGTTCGATGCGATTCTGATGGACATCTCCATGCCGGTGATGGACGGAATCGAGGCGGCCCGCGAGATCACCCGCGACGGCCGCGCCTCGGCCGGTGTGCCGATCCTCGCCGTGACGGCCCATGCGCTGCCGGAAGAGATCGACGGATTCCGCGCCGCCGGCATGGCCCACATCATCTCCAAACCCATCGACCGCGACGAACTCTCTTCCACCCTGGCGGCGGCGGTTCTGCCGGAGAGCGAAAGACCAGCCTCGGCGGCCCCGGTGTCCCAAGACGCGGCACGGCTCATCGACAACGCCCATCTCGGCGCAGTCTGGCGGGATCTGCCCCCCGCGGCGCGCGAGACGCTGCTGACACGCGCGCTTGCCGAGATCGATGAGACGGTAACCGAGGTCTCGGGCACCGATATACCCGATGATCCGAATGCCGTTCGAGAAACCGTGCATCGCGCCGCCGGAAGTTGCGCGGCTCTTGGCTTCACCGCCATGCACCGCGCCCTTGCCGAGATAGAGACCTGCCTCAAGCGCGATGGCTTGGTCCCCTCGGCTCCGCGTGACGCGCTGCCTCATCTTTGGTCCGGCACACGCAATGCACTCGAGGATTGGCGCTCTGCCGCGTGAGGTTTGGCCGCGTGACGTCGAACGGTATGGCGAGCCCCTCCGCTTTCACGCGCCATCGGTGTCAGGGTCCGGCGATTGTGAACCTCCATCTTATGGAGGCCGGACCTAGCGCGACGCGCAGCCAGCGGTCTCTCGAGCAGCACGCAAATCGGGAGGACGCGACTTGCGCCAGCACTTCTCTACCGATAGATCTCGCCAAGCTGGATTCGCATGTGTCGGGCTCTGCAATCGAGGTGTGGTTATGCCCCCTCGGACGTGGAGACAGTCTCTTGCTTTCCGGTTCGCGGAAGTCGGGCGAGTTCCAATCGGAATGAAGCCATATCCGTGCACGTAAGACGACAGTGCCCCTATAGCTCAGCTGGTAGAGCAACTGATTTGTAGCGTGGCTCCGGGCTCAATATTCCGGAGCAAGTTGCAGCCCTCGGCGGAAACGCTGAGGTGAACTGGTGTCAAATTCGGGGAAACCTTGGCGGTTCACGCCGCTGGCAATCCCGAGCGAAGCTTTCCGGGTAAAACCGGATTGAATGTGTAGAGACTTGACGGCACCCACCTAAGGCCCTTGCGGGCTACGGTGAAGAGAAAGTCCAGACCACAAAGCGCATCATGCGTGGCGGCGAAAGCCGTAGTGGTATGAATCAGTAGGTCCGCGGTTCGAGTCCGTGTGGGGGCACCATTTTCAGCGGGTGGCGACAGAAAACGCCACCCGCGAAATTCCTCAGCTCGCCGGCGCGTTCGGGAAGAAGAGCTGCTGTCCTTCGACCTCGTATGCGCCGATCGCCTCCTGCCCCTCGGCAGAGAGCAGCCAGTCCGCGAACGTTTCGGCCGCCTCGATGTTCACGCTCGGGCAATGATCGGGGCTGACCGGGATCACACCGTACTGGTTGAAGAGGTCTTCGTCGCCTTCGACGAGGATCTCGTAATCCTGCTTGTTTTCGAAGCTGATCCAGGTCGCGCGATCCGTCATGACGTAGGCGCCCATGCCGATGCCGGCATTCAGCGTCGCCCCCATGCCCGAACCGGTCTCGCGGTACCACTCGCCCGACCCCGAGGTCGGATCCGCATCCGTGCCCTCCCAGAGCGACAGTTCTTTCTGGTGGGTGCCGCTGTCGTCACCGCGCGAGGCGAACGTCGCACCGCTGCCAGCGATCTGGCTCAGCGCGTCCTGCGCATCTTCCATGCCGTCGACACCGGCCGGATCCTCGGCCGGACCGACGATGACAAAGTCATTGTACATGAGATCCGTCCGCTCGGTGCCGTAGCCCGCCTCTACGAAGGCCTCCTCGGCTGGTTTCGCGTGCACGAGAAGGAGATCCCCGTCGCAATTCTCGGCATTGGTGATCGCCTGTCCCGTGCCGACTGCGACGACATTCACGGTGATACCGCTCTCTTCCTCGAAGATCGGAATCAGATGATCGTAGAGGCCCGAATTGGCCGTGGAGGTCGTCGACTGCACGATGATCGACTGATCCTGAGCATGTGCCGCTCCGGCCAGCAGAAGCGCTGCGACGGACGTGCTAATGGCGCGTGTGAACATGTGGTTCTTCCCCTAGTTTCAAAAAAAATCAGACGACGATGTTGCCGTCGAGATAGTCCCGGGCCGCCTGGGAGGCCGGTGCCCGGAAGAAGTCCGTGGCAGGGCGGTGTTCCTGCACCCTGCCGCGGAACAGGAACACCACGTCGTCGGCCATGCGGCGCGCCTGTCCGACATCGTGGGTGACGAAAACGATCCGCACGCCGCTGTCGCGCGCCTGAGCGACGATGCGCTCGATGGCGAGCACCGATGCGGGATCGAGGCTGGCAGTGGGCTCGTCGAGAAGAAGCACCTCTGGCTCGATGGCGAGCGCCCGTGCCAGCGCGAGCCTCTGCGCCTCGCCTCCGGAGAGGAGGCGGGCCGGCTGGTCCGCCTTGTGAGCAAGACCGACGTGATCGAGGAGCCATGGCAAGCGCCCACGATCCATGCCACGGGTCTTCAGAACGAAGTCGATATTCGCCGCCACCGAGCGGCGCAGGAGCGTCGGCTTCTGGAAGACGAGCGACTGGACATGAGTGACGTCCCCCGCCGCACATCCGGCCCAGGTTGCGTATCCTTCATCCGGGTCGATAAGACCGTGCATGACCTTGAGCAAAAGACTCTTGCCGGCGCCGTTGGGACCAAGGAGCATCGTGCACCCGTCCTGGCCAAGGCGCAGGTCGAGGTGATCGAGGACGGTATCCTCGCCGAACCTCAGCGTCACACCTCCGGCAACGAACGGCATGAGCCGGCACTGGACCGCCCGCTCGGCTTCCGCGAAGCTCATGGATTTTGCGCTGGACTGCAAAATTTCCGAAGTGTCCTTCTCTTGTATCTGCGCTCCAACGTGACTGATTACCGAAATTATTCAAGATATACGCCCAAAAATCTCTCGATAGAAATACTCACGTCATGCTGCTTCTAGAGAGATCTTGCATTTGACTGTGAAATTTTCGGAGCCCAAACTGGGAGACGCCACGAACAATCCGGTGGAGAAGCATGAAGGGAGCGAAATGCGCGTATCGACTTTGTCCCTAATCGGGGCCGCCATCCTGAGTGCGGGACCGGTCGCCGCGGCGGAGGCCGTATCGCTGATCGCCGCAGGAAGCCTGCGCACTGCGCTCGGGCAGGTGGTTTCCGATTTCGAGGCGGTCGATGGCACTATCGTCGAAACGACATTCGGACCTTCGGGTCTCATGCGCCAGAAGATCGAGGCCGACGCGAGGGCGCATGTCTTCGCATCCGCTAACATGTCTCACCCGCAGACCCTGCAAGAGGCGGGCCGAGGCGGACCGGTGGTGGTGTTTGCCCGCAACCGTCTCTGCGGGATCGCACAGCCGGGTCTCGAGGTCACCTCCGCGTCCCTTCTCGAGATCATGCTGGCCGAAAGCACGCGCCTCGGAACCTCGACACCAGGTGCCGATCCGTCGGGTGACTACGCATGGGAGCTTTTCGCCAAGGCGGAAAATCTGACTTCGGGGGCTCGGCAGGCGCTCGAGGCAAAGTCGGTACAACTGACGGGCGGGCCGGACAGCGATCCCGCGCCGGAGGGCCGCAACCCGTACGCGTGGGTCATGGAAAGCGACCGAGCCGATCTGTTCCTGACCTATTGCACCAACGCCGTTCTGGCGCAGCGCGAGATCCCGGATCTGCAGATCGTCCATGTGCCCGAATCGCTCTCCGTCGGCGCGGATTACGGGCTGATAGTGCTCGATGGCGCGCCGGACGCTGCATGGCGGCTCGCGTTTCACATCCTTTCGCCCGCGGGCCAGTCCGTGCTCGCGGATTACGGCTTCGACGCGCCGGGCCTTCCCAGGGAGTGATGGCATGATCATGAGATCTCTTCTCGCCTTCGTGCTTCTCGCCTCACCCGCCGCCGCGCGGACCATTACCGACAGCGCGGGCCGGATAGTGGACATACCGGACGAGATCGAGACGGTCTTTGCCGCGGGCCCGCCGGCCTCGGTGCTGGTCTATGTCATCGCTCCGGAGACGCTGACAGGATGGCCGCGCGCACTCCGGCCCGAGGAACGGGACTACATCGCGGAGCCCTACCGCGACCTTCCCGAAACCGGCCGCCTGACCGGTCGCGGCGGCGAGGCCAATCTCGAGCGGGTTCTCGAGATCGCGCCCGACCTGATCCTCGATTTCGGCTCGGTCCGCGACACCTATGTCGATCTCGCGAACCGCGTGCAGGAGCAGATGGACATCCCTTACGTGCTGATCGACGGACGGTTCGAGAATACACCCGACGCACTGCGCCTTCTCGGCGAGGTGCTCGGCAAGCCCGAGCGGGGCGAACGGCTCGCCCGCGATGCCGAAGAGACCTTCGCCCGGATCGACACCATACTGGCCGAGATCCCCGAGGAGGACCGACCCCGAACCTACCTCGCGCGGGGGCCGGACGGGCTCGAGACAGGCATGACCGGTTCGATCAACACCGAGATCATCGAGCGCGCCGGCGGCGTGAACGTCGCCGATGACGGCGGCCGGACGCAGGGCCTCGTCCAGGTTTCGCCGGAGCAGGTGATCGTCTCCGACCCGGAAATCGTCGTGACATGGGATCCGACCTTCTACGGCCGGGTCTGGAGCGATCCCCTCTGGGCCGGCGTCGACGCGGTGCGCAGCGGACAGGTCTTCCTCTCCCCCACGGCTCCTTTCGGCTGGATCGATCGGCCGCCCTCGCTCAACCGGATGATGGGCCTCAGGTGGATGGCGCGGCTCTTCTATCCTGATCGCTGGGAGGGCGACTTGCGCGAAGAAACCGCGGAGTTCTACAAGACCTGGTATCGGGTCGATCTCGGCGACGCCGAACTCGACCGTTTGCTCGAATGGGCCGAGGGCAGACCGCCCGAATGAGGGCTGCATGACGCGCATCGGGCTGAACGGCGCATTGGCAGCGGGTTTGGCCGCGCTCGCTTTCGGCGCCCTTCTGGTCGGCCCGTTCGGCCTCACGCCCGGGCAGACCGTCGCGGCACTCTTGGGCCGCGCATCGGACCAGGCACAAATCGTCGTCTGGAACATCCGTCTGCCGCGCGTCGCGGGCGCCTGCCTCGTTGGCGCGGCGCTCGCCGCGGCGGGCGCGAGCTACCAGGCGCTCTTCCGCAACCCGCTCGTCTCGCCCGACATCCTCGGGGTTTCCGCCGGCGCCGGTCTTGGCGCCGTAGCAGGCATCTTCCTCTCCCTGCCCGTGGCGCTCATCCAACTCTCGGCCTTCGTCGGAGGCCTTGCAGCCGTCGCGGTGGTCATGGCCGTGGCCGCTGCCGTGCGCGGCGGAGACCGGGTGCTGACGCTCGTGCTAACAGGCGTCGTCATTGGCGCGCTGGCCGGAGCCGCGACCTCGCTTCTCAAGGTACTGGCGGACCCCTATGACCAGTTGCCCGCAATCACCTTTTGGCTGCTCGGCTCGGTGGCCTCGGTCACCTCCTCGGACATCCTTCCAGCGCTGCCTGCCGTGGCGCTCGGCCTCCTCCCGCTCGTCCTGCTGCGCTGGCGGATAAACGTCCTGTCGATGGGCGACGAGGAGGCGCGCGCGCTCGGCATCGAGGCCGGGCGCACGCGCCTCCTGGTGATCGCGGCGGCGACTCTGGTGACGGCCTCGGTGACGGCGGTCGCGGGCGTCGTCGGCTGGGTCGGGCTCGTCATCCCGCATATCGCACGGATGCTGGTCGGTCCGGGCTTCGGCCGGCTGCTTCCCGCCTCGGCCCTGCTCGGCGCGGGCTATCTGCTGCTTGTCGACACCGCTGCGCGAACCATCGCCGAGATCGAAGTGCCGCTCGGCATTCTCACCGCCGTGATCGGCGCGCCGGTCTTCGTCTGGCTGCTGGCCTCGGGCCGAAGGGGCTGGACATGAAGCTCGAGGCGACAGAACTCGCGATCGGCTACGGACGGGAGCGCATCGGCGAGAACCTCTCCTTTACGCTCGGCCCGGACGAGATCGTCTGCCTGCTCGGGCCCAACGGCTGCGGCAAGACCACGCTCTTCAAGACGCTGCTCGGCCTGATCACCCGGCTCGGCGGAAAGCTCGAACTCGGGGGCGCGGACATCTCGCGGCTCGCACGGCAGGACATCGCCCGCGCCATCGCATATGTGCCACAGGCTCACGTGCCGCCGTTTCCTTTCGAGGTGCTCGAGGTCGTGCTGATGGGCCGCACGTCGCAGCTCGGCGCGTTTGCACAACCCTCGGCCCGCGATCGCGATGCTGCGCTTGCCGCACTCGACACGATCGGGATCGAACACCTGGCCGGGCGCGACTACGCAAGGCTCTCGGGCGGCCAGCGGCAGCTGGTGCTCATCGCGCGGGCGCTCGCTCAGGAAGCGCCCCTCCTCGTCATGGACGAGCCCACGGCCAGCCTCGACTTCGGCAATCGGCTCGCGGTGCTCGATCGCATCGCGACGCTCGCACGCCGCGGGAGCGGGCGCGGCGTGATCCTCTCGACCCACGACCCCGATCAGGCGCTGTCCCTGTCGGCGCGCGTCATTGCGATGTCCAAGGGCCGCGTGCTCGCCGACGGTCCGGCGGCGGACGTCCTCACGCCCGCACGCCTTTCGGAGATCTACGGCATCTCACTCACGGTCGAGCGCACCCCAAGCGGACGCCGCATCTGCCTGCCGGAGCTTCAATCCTCGGCGGCGACCATCACGTGAGACGCCTTGATCACCGCGTAGGCTTCCTTGCCCTTGGCAAGTCCAAGTTCTTCGACGGCATCGTTGGTGATCATCGACGTGATGATGGTGCCGCCGCCGACGTCGATCCTGACCGTGGCGTTCACCGAGCCCTTCTGAACGTCGACGACCGTGCCCTTGAGCGTGTTGCGTGCGCTGAGTTTCATGTCTTTGTCCTTGTTTCAGTTTCGAATGTGCAAGGTTTCGCACGGCAGCCGGATTTCAAGACCGTCGCCGATTGCAGTCCCCGCCCCACCTGAGAGGTTTTGTTCGCCTTTTTTCGTCGAGGTGGACTTTTCGGTCCACCGGATCATCCTGCAGGGGTGGAGACACACGCGAGGGGAGACGAACCATGCACCGACAGCTTCTGGCCGTAACGCTGCTGATCGCAGGCGTACCGCTACAGGCTCAGCAGGCAGCGGATGCCGTCGATCCCGAAGCCGCGGCCGAGCTCGCTCTTGAGGACGCATTCGGCCCGTTGTCTGACGCCGCGCGGGCCGCCCTCGAGAGCAAACGGGAAGGACGCCCGACAGAGGCGCAGGACTGGATGGTCGCCGCCGCTAACCCGCTGGCAGTCGAAGCAGGTGCCGAGGTGCTGAGGCAAGGTGGCAGCGCCGTCGACGCGATGATCGCCGTGCAGACGGTGCTGGGGTTGGTCGAGCCGCAGAGCTCGGGACTCGGCGGCGGCGCGTTTCTCGTCTGGTACGATGCCGCGTCGGGACAGGTGACCACGCTCGATGGCCGCGAGACGGCGCCCCTTGATGCCCGCCCGCAATATTTCCAGAACGACCAGGGTAAGCCGCTCGAGTTCTTCGATGCCGTGGTCGGAGGCCTGTCGGTCGGCACGCCGGGAACGCCTGCCCTCCTCGAAGCCGCCCACGAGCGCTGGGGGGAGCTCGAATGGCCCGGTCTCTTCGAGCGAGCGATCACGCTCGCCGAGGACGGCTTCACCGTCTCGCCGCGCCTTGCCGAGCTTGTGGCGGAGGATGCCGAGCGCCTGTCGCGCTTCGAGACGACGGCTGAGTACTTCATGCCCGGCGGGTCGCCGATCGCGTCAGGTGACACGCTCAGGAACGATGCCTATGCGGAAACGCTGAGGGCGATCGCGATGGGGGGCTCGGACGCCTTCTATACCGGCGAAATTGCGGCGGGTGTGGTCGAGACGGTGCAGAATGCCGCTGGAAATCCGGGCCTTCTGTCGATGACCGATATGTCGCTCTACGAAGTGCGCGAGCGGGCGCCGGTCTGCGTCACCTACCGCGCTCACGACGTCTGCGGGATGGGCCCGCCGTCCTCGGGCGCGCTCACTGTCGGTCAGATCCTCGGCACTCTCGAGAATTTCGAACTCGCGGGCGGGCCACAGGACGCCGAGACATGGCGCCTCATCGGCGACGCATCGCGCCTCGCCTTCGCGGACCGCGGCCGGTACATGGCCGATTCCGACTATGTGCCGATGCCCACCGACGGACTCGTCGATCCGGCTTACCTGTCCGAACGGGCGGGTCTCATCGCGGGCCGCGACACTGCCCTCGACAACGTTGAGGCCGGCGAGCCCGAATGGGATCATGCCGCGCTCTGGGGGGACGACACCTCGATCGAGTTCCCCTCCACGTCGCACATCTCGATAGTCGATGCGGAAGGCAACGCGCTCTCGATGACCACCACGATCGAGAACGGTTTCGGGTCGCGGCTTTTCGCGCCGGGCGGGTTCCTGCTGAACAACGAGCTGACCGATTTCAGCTTCGAGACCCACGAGGACGGCCGCCCCATCGCCAACCGCGTCGAACCCGGCAAGCGTCCGCGCTCCTCCATGGCGCCGACCATCGTCCTGCGCGACGGGCAACCGACTCTGGTCTTGGGCTCTCCCGGAGGCAGCCGGATCATCGGCTACGTCGCGCAGGCCGTGGTGAACGTGATCGATTTCGAAATGGACGTGCAGGAAGCGGTTGCCGCGCCGCACGTGCTGAACCGGTTCGGAACGATGGACCTCGAGGACGGCACGGAGGCCGCTGACCTCGCCGAACCGCTGAGCGATATCGGCTTCGAGACGGAAATAGGGGACCTGACCTCGGGGCTGCATGCCATTGAGATCACCCCCGAAGGACTGCGCGGCGGCGCCGATCCGCGGCGCGAGGGCATTGCCCTCGGAGAGTGACTCGTCATGCCGCCGGATGGCACGGATACACGGCCTTCCGGCCGTGCATCACGTCCTGGGAGCGGGCGCCTCGTCCGCCGTGTCGAGCGTCGCCCATGTCCTGTCGGTGGGGGCCTCCGGCGGTGACAGGCAGGAGCGCCGATGCAGGTTCACCTTGCAGATGAAATGAGCCGAGATCGGCGCGGTTACGAAGAGAAACGCCATGATCAGGAGTTCCTGCAGCGACGGCTCACCCCGCCCCAGCGCGGCCAGGATCGACGCCAGAAGCAGCGCGCCCACTCCGAGCGTGCTGGCCTTCGTGGGCGCGTGCAGACGCTTCATGGCATCGTCGAGCTTCAGAAGGCCGAACGAGCCGACGAGCGTGAACGCCCCGCCGACGATCAGGGAAATCGCCATCGCGATGTCGATGATGAAGGCCGCGCTCATTCGATGATGTCTCCCCTCAGGATGAAACGGCAATAGGCCACCGTGGAGACGAAGCCGAGCATCGCGACGATGAGCGCGGCCTCGAAGTAGATCTCCGTCCCCTGCGCGATGCCGAGCAGGACGATCAGGCCGATCGCGTTGATCACCATCGTGTCGAGAGCGAGGATCCGGTCAGAGCTGTGCGGGCCGATGATCAGCCGGACCATCGCCAACACCTGCGCGAGCGACACGCAGCCGAAGCCGAACCAGACGGCGTAGGTGAGAAAGTCGGGCGCCTCGGTCATGCGAAGATCTCCTTCAGCCGGGCCTCGTAGCGGGTCTTGATCTCGTCGCGGACGGCATCCGGGTCGGGCGCATCGAGCGCATGCACGAGAAGCGAATGGCCCCCGTCCGACAGATCCGCCGACACCGTCCCGGGGGTCAGGGTGATCGTGCCGGCCAGGATCGTGATCGCTTCGGGCGTGCGAATATCGAGCGGGATCGTCACCCAGGTCGACGCCATCTTGCGGTTCGGCCGCGTGAGCACGAGCCACGCCACGGCGACGTTTGCCAGCAGGATGTCCCAGACCACCACCAATACATAGCTCACCATGCGACCCGCCTTGATCCCGTGCGGCGCATCCGGCCAGTAGGCGAAGGTCATTTTCGGGATCACGACGCCGAGGATCGCGGCAAGGATCACGTTGCCGAGATGCACCGAATTGGTCAGCAGGCACCACGTGACGACAAGGAGCAGCGTCAGCAGCGGGTGCGGCACCACATTTCGATAGGTCATCGTCAGTGTCCCTCCCCGGCTTCGGCTTCGCCCTCGTGACCGTCATCGCTCGCGCGACCCTCCTGCGAGACCAGATTGGCCTCGCCGTGCTTCGCCTTGTGATGGATCTCCTTGCCATCGGTCGTCAGCACGGTCGCGATGTAGGTCTCCGGCGCGAAAAGCTGCTCTGCCGTCGCGGCGAGCGTGCGGTTCACCGGCCCGGCAAAGATCGTATGCAGCACGATCAGTCCGATGAGCCCACCGATCGCAACGAGCGGTAGGGCATTCTGGGTTTCGGGATGGCTGCTGGGCTTGCTTTCGACGTTGTCCTGCTGTGTCGTCGGATCGTCCGCCCGTGCCTCGGCCGCCTCGCCGCCCTGGGCAGCCTTCCAAAAGACGGTGGAACCGGCGCGAGCGAAGCCGACCACAGCCACCAGCGATGTCGACAGGATCACCGCCCAGGTCCATACGACAAGAGGGCTGTCAAACGAGGCATCGAGGATCAGGAGCTTTCCGACGAAGCCCGAGAGCGGCGGCAGACCTGTCATGGCGATGGCCGCGGCAAAGAACATCGCTGCGAGTATCGGCGCGCCGGGAACTGGTCTAACGGCTTGCAGTTCGGCCCCGGCGCCGTGGCGATGCCGTACGACCAGATCGACGATGAGGAACAGCGCCGCCGTCGCGAAGGTGGAGTGCACGATGTAATAGAGCCCCGCGGTGATGCCCTGCGTCGTGAAGAGCGCCACGGCCACCGTCAGCATTCCCATGGATCCGATCACCGAGAACGCCACCAGCCGGTCGAGCCGCGACGCGCCGAGCACCCCGATCATGCCCACCGTCAGACCGACAAGCGCCAGAGGCAGCAGCCAGACGTCCAGCAGACCTGACGTCACCTCGAGGTCGGGCGGAAAGACGAGCGTGTAGATGCGGATGATCGAATAGGCGCCGACTTTCGTCATGATCGCGAAGAGCGCAGCCACGGGACCCGGCGCCTCGGCATAGGACGAGGGCAGCCAGAAATGCACCGGCGCGATCGCCGCCTTGATCGCGAAGACGATCACGAGAAGCACCGCCGCGACGCGGATGCCGGCGCTCTGGGACAAATCGATCTGCGTCACGCGCTCGGCCAGGTCGGCCATGTTTAGCGTGCCGGTCTCGGCATAGATGGTGCCGAGCGCGAAGAGAAAGAGGGTCGAGCCGAGCAGGTTGTAGAGCACGTATTGCGTACCCGCCTGCGTCCGGCGCGTGCCCCCCGAATGGATCATCAGCCCGTAGGAGGCGATGAGCAGAACCTCGAAGAAGACGAAGAGGTTGAAGAGGTCGCCCGTCAGGAACGCGCCCGTGATGCCCATGATCTGGAAGTGGAAGAGCGCGTGAAAATGGCGCCCGCGCCCGTCCCAGCCGGTTCCGATCGCATGCAGCAGCACGAAGAAGGCGAGCGTCGCCGTGAGTAGCAGCATCAGCGTGGACAGCCTGTCCGCGACGAGGACGATGCCGAAGGGCGCCTGCCAGTCGCCGAGCTGGTAGAGGTCGATCTCACCCGAAGACGCGCGCAGGAAGAGCCCGAGCGCGACGGCCCAGAGCGCGACGCTGCCGGCGACGGACAGGATGCGCTGCATCGACAGGTGATGACGCGTCGCAAGCAGCAGGAACGCGGCAAGCATCGCGGGCAGCACGACAGGGACGACAGTCCAGTGGCTCATCGGTTGACGTTCTCCAGCTTGCGCACGGTGTCGAGGGCGCCGTCCTGATCGTCGACATGGTCGTCGCCGGACCCGAGATAGGCCCCGAGCGCGATCACCACGACTACCGCGGTCATCCCGAACGAGATCACGATCGCGGTGAGCACGAGAGCCTGAGGTAGCGGGTCGGTGTAATCGGACGCGGACTCCATCAGGATCGGTGGGGCACCGACCACCAGCCGTCCGGACGCGAAGAGAAACACGTTCACCGCATAGGTCAGAAGCGCCGTCCCGATAATCACGGGAAAGGTGCGCAGACGCATGACGAGGTAGAGGCCGGCTGCCGTCAGGATGCCGATGCCGCTGGCGACCAGAAGCTCCATGTCAGGCCCCTTCCCGCTTGGTGGGCTTGCGCGACGGATCGATATCCATCGCGTATTTGCTGTCGGTGTCGTGGGCCCGGCGTGCGAGCCGGCTGAAGCTCGCAAGGGACAGCAGAACCGCGCCGAGAACCGCGAGGAAGACGCCGAGGTCGAAGCCCAGGGCGGAGGCGACCTCGAACTCCTGCAGATAGGGCAGCTTGATGTAGCCGAAGGAAGAAGTCAGGAACTCGTAGCCGAGGACCATCGCTCCGAGCCCGGTCAGGGCGGCGATCATCACCCCTGCCCCGACGATGCCGTGATAGGGATAGCGCTGGCGAGCGGTGGCCCAGGAAAAGCCGCTCGCCATGTACTGCATGACGACGGCGACCGCGACGACGAGCCCCGCGATGAAGCCGCCGCCGGGCATGTTGTGCCCGCGCAGGAAGATGAAGACCCCGACGAGCAGGATGACCGGCATCATGACCCGCGTGAGTACGACCATCATGAGCGGATGGCGGTCGCCCGCGAGCGGCTCGTTCGGTGTCCGGTTGAGAAGACGCGCGCGGACCGGCCCGCTCAGCAGCGCTTCGGTGAGCGCGAAGATCACCATGGCCGCGATGCCGAGAACGATGATCTCGCCGAACGTGTCGAAGCCGCGGAAATCGACGAGGATCACGTTCACGACGTTGGTGCCACCGCCGCCGGCGTAGGAATTGTCGAGGTGATAGGCCGAGATCGGAGTCGCGACGAAATCGCGCAGCATCAGGAAATAAGCCAGCGCGCCAGCTCCGAGACCGCCCGCGCAGGCGATGACCCCATCGCGCAGGCGCCGCCCGGCGGAGCTTTCTTTCGGAGTGCGCGGCGGCAGGAGGTTCAGCGCGAGGAGCATCAGGACGACGGTCACCACCTCGACCGAGATCTGGGTCATAGCAAGGTCGGGTGCCGAGAAATAGGCGAAGGCCACGGACACGATCGTGCCGATGATGCCGAGGAGGATCAGCGCGGCGAAGCGGTTGTGATGCTTCCATACGAGAAAGCCGGTTGCGGCGACGAGCATGACCCAGGTGACGATGGCCACCACGCTCGGCTGCTGCATGGCCCGGGTGATCGGCGCGACATCGCCGCTCGTGTAGGCATGCACCGCCGCCGCGAGGATGGTAACCGTCAGGATGGCAGCGTAGCGCGTGAACGAGCCGTCATGAAGGATGCAGGTGATCCGCCGCGCGATCCAGACGGCCGCACCGACAACGCCGTCGAAGATGACCTTGGCCTCGGGGCGCGGCGTGGCGTCCCATCCCTTCTGCAGGAACCGGTGCAGAAGGAGCAGCAGGAGCCCCCCCGCGACGGCGATACCCGACAGAAAGAGCGGTGGCTTAAGCCCGTGCCAGATGGCAAGATGATAGGACGGCACCTCGGCCGTGGACCCGAGGACGGCGCCGGTGACGCCCTTCACCAGAGGCTCCGCGAGAAACGGAGCGCAACCGATCACGACGACGAGCGTCGCGAGGAAGGCAGGCGGCAGCCACATTCCGGGATTGGGATCGTGCGGATGGCTCGGGTAGTCGTCACGCTTCTTGCCGAAGAACGTATGCGTGATGAACCGGAAGGAATAAGCGGCAGAAAAGAGCGCGGCGAAGGTACAGATGGCCGGAACCAGCCAGACAGGGCCGAACATCTCGGTATGAAGGGCCTCCTCGAGCCACATCTCCTTGGAGACGAAGCCGTTGAACAGAGGGATGCCCGCCATCGACAGGGCCGCCACCGTCGCGATCGTCACGGTGACCGGCATCAGGTGCCGAAGGCCGCCGAGCTTGCGGATGTCGCGGGTATGCGCTTCGTGATCGACGATCCCGGCCGACATGAAGAGTGCCGCCTTGAAGGTCGCGTGATTGAGGATGTGAAAGACCGCCGTCATCGCCCCGAAGGCCGTGCCCGTGCCGAGCAGCATGGTGATGAGGCCGAGATGGCTGACCGTCGAGAAGGCGAGCAGCGCCTTCAGGTCGTGCTTGAAGAAGGCGATCACCGCCCCGATCACCACTGTGATGAGGCCCGCGCCCGTGACCAGCCAGAACCACGCCTCGGAGCCCGAGAGCACCGGCCAAAGCCGAGCCATCAGGAAGATCCCCGCCTTCACCATGGTCGCCGAGTGCAGATAGGCCGATACCGGCGTCGGCGCCGCCATCGCGTGCGGCAGCCAGAAGTGGAACGGGAACTGGGCGGACTTGGTGAAGCAGCCGATCAGGATCAGGACCAGCGCCGGCAGGTAAAGGTCGGAATTCTGGATCGCCTCGCGATTTTCCAGGATCACCGTCAGATCGTAGCTTCCCGCGATCTGACCGAGGATCAGCATGCCCCCGATCAGCGCCAGTCCGCCCATGCCGGTCACCGCGAGCGCCATCCGCGCGCCCTGCCGCCCCTCGGGCAGATGCTTCCAGTATCCGATGAGCAGAAACGACGACAGCGAGGTCAGTTCCCAGAAGACCAGCAGCATCAGGATGTTGTCGCTGAGGACGATCCCGACCATCGCGCCCTGGAAGAGCAGGAGGTAGGTGAAGAACTCACCCATGTCGTCATCGCGCGACAGATAGTAGCGGCCGTAGGCGATGATCAGAAGGCCGATCCCGAGGATCAACGTCGCGAAGAACGCCCCAAGCGGATCGAGAAAGAAGGTCGCGTTGAGCCCGAGCTCGGGCAACCACTCGACGCGTGCCGTCACCGTCTCACCCGCCATGAGCGCAGGAAAGTTCGACACGAGCCCCACAAGGGCCAGCGCCGTGACCGAAAGGGTGCCGAGGGCACAGGTGCGCCGCCCGCCGGCGATCAGAATGCCGGGCAGGAGGGCGCCGAGGAACGGCAGAAGCGCAACGAGGATCAGCGACAAGGGCAAACTCCGGGACTGGCTCTGGCGTTTCCCCTTACTGAGGACAATTAGGGCGATCCTCAAGACCCGCGCGACGCTTTCCGTAGCGTTTTCTGAATGAATACTCGGGTACGGCCTTCCAAAAGTTGCTCAGCAGCGCAGGCTGGCGAAGCGTTTCTCCCTTGTCAGGCAAGCAGCGGATCGATGCTCTCGGTTTTCTTGAGGGGGCTCGGCGGGCCGTTGGGCGGAATTGTGTCAACCTCGAAGCGGAGCGTGCAAGTGAACCGCTCGTTGCCCACATCGAGCCGCCAGCCATCGGACCCTGCCTTCAACTCCCGGCCCCGCCGCCGCGAGGCGGGATCGCTGAACCCCATGTCCGGGTGACTGAACATGCCGAACGTGCCGGTGGTGTCGCGCAGCTGCAGATAGATCGGCTCTTGCAGAAGCGTCTCGTCAGAGAAGCCGATGCCGGTCAGGTCCCTCTCGCCCGCGTAGAGCGACAGGCGCAGCGCAATGTCGGAATTGCCGTCAGGCCGCGCGGTGCCGTCGAGAAAGCCCTCCCACATCAGCCTGCCCTCGCCTGCCCATGTCACGGTGCCGTCGAGAAGGTCCGGTTTCGAGAAGGGCCCGTAGCAATTCTCTGCGGCGGCGCTCTGGTGGAAGAGGTCGAAGTCGAGGCGCCGTGCTTTGACCGATAGACCCACATAAACCTCGTCCCGGCCGAAGCGGTCGCTCTTCTGCCTGACCTCCGCGCGTTCGAGAAAGACGCGCATCCTCGTATTGCCGAAAAGGAACCGCATGGCGACTTCGCAGCTCTCTCGCGCGGTGACCAGCGAGTTGTATCCACCATGGGTCTTGTGGACGAAGGTCCGGTAAGCGCCGGGGATCTGTGCGGCCGAATGTTTCACCAGCCCGTCCGAGCGGTTGTAGAGCAGCCCGCCCTCTCCCGGCAGCGGAGAGAACCGGTTCGCGAGCGAGGAGATGCGCATGTAATCGCGGTAGTTCGTTCCCACGATGCAGAGCAGGCGGCGCGGATCGAAGCTGCGTGCGAGGTTCTTGAAGGATCCGGGACGACCCGCATCCGCCTGCGTCTCCGGATTGAACGCTTCCAGTTCATCCTCGGCCGACAATCCGAGCCAATCGAGGCGCGGCAGGCGCTGGAAGGCAATACCCTGATGGGGCGTCCCCAGCGTGACGAGCTTGTTGATCGCGGCGTGGGCGGCTTTGGTCGTCTTGTATCCGAGCTGGAGCGTGTCCCGCGCGATCAGCCCGCCCATCGAATGCGCGATGACGTTGACCGCCTCGCGCGTGCCAGTCTGCAGCGCGACGGAATCCTGGATGAGTTCGATCGCGCGCATGAGCGCCTGACGATAGGTGTCGAACGTGCGTGAGCCGAGGTCGTAATAGCGGAACACCCACAGCGTACGTCGCATGTCGATGCCGCGCTCGAGCATCTCTTCGAGGCTGAAGGGATCGACGATGACGGTGCCCTCGAAATGGCTCTTTGGAAGGCCTGCCACCGGTTCCGGAAGCGGGTCGGGAATGCCGCTCTGCGCGCGGGCGTAATACCCTATGGTGTTGGTGGCATCGTGATACCCGTATTTCGAACGGATCATCGATAGCACGAGGCCCGGATAGATGTAGTTCTGCCCCCGCTTGTGGGGGTAGTGGCTGCCGACATTGAAGCCCTGATGGGTGAGGTCGCGCTCCTCTTCGGTATCGAGCCCGCCGAAGCCCCGGATAAGAACGATCGGACGAACTTCACGGGTCACTTCCATCGGCGCGAACCTTTTCAATGCATCGGTTGTTAAATCGTCTTTCAAAGGACACTGCGGCGCGGGTCGGGTCTCGGCCGGAGAATGTCGAAAATCGGAGCACAGACCCCGAGTCGAGGCAAGCGTCACGCATCCCTCCGCGCTTCGGGTAAGGCACCGCCCGTCTCGATGGGGCATGTGTTCGAGGCTTACGGGGGTGACAAAGCCGAACTTCCGCGACACATCTGATGGGCAATGCTGACCACCGGAGGCCAATCGATGTTCATCGCAATGAACCGTTTCACCGTCCCGACCGAGAACGCATCCGCGTTCGAGGACCTCTGGCTGGGACGCGACAGCCATCTCAAGGAGATGGAGGGCTTCGTGGAGTTCCACATGCTGAAGGGGCCCGAGGAAGACGGCCGCGTTCTTTATGCCTCGCACACGGTTTGGCAGAGCGAGGAGGCGTTTCTCGCCTGGACGAAAAGCGATGCCTTCCGCGCGGCTCACAAGAATGCCGGCGAGACCAAGCCGCTCTACGACGGGCCTCCGCGGTTCGAGGGGTTCACCCCGATACAGCACATCGCGAAGACCTGACGCACGAAGAACGCTCCAGCCGCGGCGCCGGGTGGGGCACGTGCCGTGCGGCACCCCGGTCGTCCCTTTTCGAGGCCGCCGATAACCGCTCCTTAACGTTGTTGCTTAAAAGTCAGAGAGGAAGAACGGACTTGAAATGTTCTCCTTTCGATCTCATAAAGATGAGAACAAGAGGCGAACGAAGCAGCGATTGCCGTGTCACGGCACGTGTGAAATAAGGGCGCAAACTCATGGCAGCGGAAGACCTTCTCGACATGGACTCGAAGCGAGACGCGAACAAGCAGAAGGCGCTCGACTCGGCGCTGGCTCAGATCGAACGGCAATTCGGCAAGGGCTCGATCATGAAGCTTGGCGGGGACAACCCGATCAAGGACATCGAGGCCACGTCGACTGGCTCGCTTGGGCTCGACATCGCGCTCGGGATCGGCGGCCTGCCAAAGGGCCGCGTGGTCGAGATCTACGGCCCTGAATCCTCGGGCAAGACCACGCTGACGCTTCACTGCGTCGCCGAGGAGCAGAAGAAGGGCGGCGTCTGCGCCTTTGTCGACGCCGAACACGCGCTCGACCCGCAATACGCCAAGAAGCTGGGCGTCGATCTCGACGAGCTCCTGATCTCCCAGCCCGATACGGGCGAGCAGGCGCTCGAGATCACGGACACGCTGGTGCGGTCTGGCGCCGTCAGCATGGTCGTTGTCGACTCGGTTGCGGCGCTCACGCCGAAATCCGAGCTCGAGGGCGACATGGGCGACTCGAGCGTGGGCGTCCAGGCGCGTCTGATGAGCCAGGCGATGCGCAAGCTCACCTCCTCGATCAGCCGCTCGAACTGCATGGTCATCTTCATCAACCAGATCCGGATGAAGATCGGCGTCATGTTCGGCTCGCCCGAGACGACGACGGGCGGAAACGCGCTCAAGTTCTACTCGTCGGTGCGCCTCGACATCCGCCGCATCGGCTCGATCAAGGACCGCGACGAGGTCGTCGGCAACGCGACCCGCGTGAAGGTCGTCAAGAACAAGGTCGCCCCGCCGTTCAAGCAGGTCGAGTTCGACATTATGTACGGCGAGGGGATCTCCAAGACCGGCGAGCTTCTCGACCTCGGCGTGAAGGCGGGCGTGGTGGAGAAATCGGGCGCTTGGTATTCCTACGGCGACGAGCGCATCGGCCAGGGCCGCGAGAACGCCAAGAAGTTCCTCAAGGAGAACTCCGCCACCGCCTACGAGATCGAGGACAAGATCCGCGCGGCGCATGGCCTCGACTTCCACATGTCCGAGGACGACGACGCGGGAAGCGGCGACGAGGTTGTCGAGGGCTGAGCCCCCCGCACTGTGAGACAAAAAAGGGCGCGCCCGGCATCCGGACGCGCCCTTTTCATGTCAGTTTCCGGCCGGTCAGAATTCGAGTCCGAGCGCGATGCCGCCCAGAAGGTAGCAGAAGGCCGTGACGAGCACGATACCCACGACGTTCAGGACGGCGCCACCCCGTGCCATCTGTCCGATCGTCACCGCTCCAGTGCCGAAGACGATCGCGTTGGGCGGCGTGCCCACCGGCAGCATGAAGGCGCAGGTCGCCGCGAAGGCGGCCGGGATGAGCAGAGTCAGCGCATCGACGTCGAGACCGATCGCCACCCCGCCGAGGATCGGGATGAAGGTCGCCGCCGTCGCAGTGTTCGACGTGATCTCGGTCAGGAAAAGCACAATCGTCACCACCGCGGCGACAAGCGCCAGCATCGGCAAGCCACCGAGCCCTTCGACCTGATCGCCAAGCCAGCTGTCGAGGCCGGTCCCTGCGACGGCGCCCGCGAGGCTGAGGCCGCCCCCGAAGAGCAAGAGCACGCCCCAGGGAAGGCCATCCTCCGCGTCGCGCCATTCGAGGACCATCCGGCCGCCTCCCTCGCCCGGAAGGAGGAACAGGGCGATGCCGGCGGCAATCGCGATTGCGGTATCGTCGAGACTGTCGAGCCAGGGGGCGGCGCTGCCGACCCCCGGGATCTCGAACAGGAGGCCGGGCACGATCCAGAGGAAGGCCGCGGAGCAGAACACGCCCAGCACCATCTTCTCGCCCTGGCTGAGGACCCCGAGACCGCGCAACCGCTCTTCGATCATCGCCTGCCCGCCCGGGATCTCGTCGAGCGAGAAGCGGTAGAGCACCTGCGTCATCAGCAGCCAGCCGATGAGGATGAAGACGAGCGCAAGCGGGAAACCGACGATCATCCAGTTCAAAAAGCCGATGTCGCGTCCGAGTTCGTCCGCGGCATACCCCGCGACGATGGCGTTCGGCGGCGATCCCAGAAGTGTGCCGAGACCGCCCATCGACGCCGACCAGGCGATGGCGAGCACGAGGCAGATGCCGAAGCGCCGGATCTCCGGATCCGACACCGCCTCACTGACCGTCTTGCCCGCGCCGACCTCCTCGACCTCGCCGCCGTCCTGATCCGAGGCCCTGTCGACCACCAGCGACAGGATGGAGATGCCGATGGGCAGCATCATCAACGTGGTGGCGGTGTTCGACACCCACATCGAGAGGAACCCGGTGGCCAGCATGAGACCGAGCACGATCCGCGACGGCGATACCCCGACACGGGACAGCGTCATCAATGCGATGCGCGTGTGCAGGTTCCACTTCTCCATCGCGATGGCGATGAGGAAACCGCCCAGGAACAGGAAGACGATCGAACTGGCGTAAGGAGCCGTCGCGTCGCCGACCGCGATCCCTGCGAGCGCGGGCAGCAGCACGATGGGCAGAAGCGCCGTCGCCGAGAGCGGCAGCGCCTCGGTCATCCACCAGACCGCCATCAGTGCGCCGATCGCCGCGACACGCCGCGCTTCCTCCGAAAGGCCCTCGGCCCCGCCAAGGGCCGCATAGACTACGAGCGCGATCGCGATGCCGAAGGCCCTCAGCCCCCAGATCCACCGCGGGTCGCGATGCCCTTCGCCTCCGGCGTCCGATCCGTTTTGAGATGGTTCCGTCATCGCGCCCTCCCTGTCCGGCGCGCACCGCGCGCGCCGATTGCAAATTTCATGTGCAACCCGGTACTGAGGGCCGCGTTCCGCGTCGGAAGAACCACGCCTTACACCGCGGCGCAATGCGCGCCCTTGCGCACGCCCTTGTGGACAGCCCCACCGCCCGGCGATACACCGCGGGAAACAACCGCAAAGATCCGACCGCAAGGACAGCCATGCCGAGCCTCAACGACATCCGCTCGACCTTTCTGGGCTACTTCGAGAAGCAGGGCCACACGGTGGTCCCCTCCTCGCCGCTCGTGCCGCGCAACGACCCGACGCTGATGTTCGCGAATTCCGGCATGGTCCAGTTCAAGAACCTCTTCACCGGGGTCGAGCACCGCGACTACACCCGCGCCACCACCGCGCAGAAATGCGTGCGGGCGGGCGGCAAGCACAACGATCTCGACAATGTCGGGTACACCCGCCGGCACCACACCTTCTTCGAGATGCTCGGAAACTTCTCGTTCGGCGACTACTTCAAGTCGGACGCGATTCCGTTTGCCTGGGAGCTGGTGACCAAGGAGTTCGACATTGACCCGTCGCGTCTCCTGGTGACGGTCTACCACACCGACGACGAGGCGGCGGATCTATGGAAAAAGGTCGCGGGCCTGCCCGACGACCGCATCCTGCGCATCCCGACCTCCGACAATTTCTGGCAGATGGGCTCCACGGGGCCCTGCGGCCCCTGCTCGGAGATCTTCTTCGACCATGGCGACAAGTACTGGGGCGGCCCTCCGGGATCGCCCGAGGAGGACGGCGACCGGTTCGTGGAGATCTGGAACATCGTCTTCATGCAGAACGAGCTTTTCGAGGACGGCTCGATGCGCGAGCTCGACGCCCAGTCGATCGACACCGGCATGGGGATCGAGCGCGTCGCGGCGCTGTTGCAGGGCACCAACGACAATTACGCGACCGACCTCATGCGCGCGCTGATCGAGGCCTCGGCGGATGTCACCGGCAGCGATCCCGACGGACCGGGCGAGACCCATCACCGGGTCATAGCCGACCATCTGCGCTCAACCTCCTTCTTGATCGCCGACGGAGTGATGCCCTCGAACGACGGGCGCGGTTACGTGCTGCGCCGGATCATGCGCCGCGCCATGCGGCACGCGCATCTCCTTGGCACCAAGGAGCCGATTATGCACCGGCTCGTGCCGGCGCTCGTGCAGAAGATGGGTGCGGCCTATCCCGAGCTCGGACGCGCGCAGGCGCTGATCGAGGAGACGCTGAAGCTCGAGGAGACCAAGTTCAAGACGACGCTCGACCGGGGCCTTAAGCTGCTCGACGAGGAGCTGGGCGGCCTGCCCGAGGGCGCCCCCCTGCCCGGCGCCTCGGCGTTCAAGCTCTACGACACCTACGGCTTCCCACTCGATCTGACGCAGGACGCCCTCCGCGAGCGTGAGCGCACCGTCGACACCGAGGGTTTCGACACCGCCATGGCCGAGCAGAAGGCCAAGGCCCGTGCCGCGTGGTCGGGCTCCGGCGAGGCGGCGGATGCAGCGATCTGGTACGACATTGCCGACGAGCACGGCGCAACCGACTTCCTCGGCTATGACACCGAGACCGCCGAAGGTCAGGTCAAGGCCGTGGTGAAGGGCGGCGAGAGCGTGAAGACCGCCGCGAAGGGCGACGAGATCCAGATTGTGCTCAACCAGACGCCCTTCTACGCCGAGGCGGGCGGTCAGGTCGGGGATACCGGGGAGATCATCACTGACGCAGGCAAAGCGCGCGTGACCGACACGAAAAAGGTCGCCGGTGTCTTCATCCATTTCGCCCAGGTCACCGAGGGCGAGATCGCCCCCGGCGCCTACGCGAAGCTCGAGGTCGACCATGCGCGGCGCACGTCGATCCGGGCGAACCACTCGGCCACACACCTGCTTCACGAAGCGCTGCGGCGCGCACTCGGCGATCACGTGGCGCAGCGCGGCTCTCTCAACGCGCCCGACCGGCTGCGCTTCGATTTCAGCCACGCCAAGGCGCTGACCGATGCCGAGCTGAAGAGCGTCGAAGCGGAGGTGAACAGCTACATTCGCCAGAACACCCCCGTCTCCACGCGGATCATGTCGCCAGACGATGCCTGCGCGATCGGTGCGCAGGCGCTCTTCGGCGAGAAATACGGCGACGAGGTGCGGGTCGTGTCGATGGGCACGCAGGACGGCTCGGGCAAGGGCGCGTACGGCGCGACCTACTCGATCGAGCTTTGCGGCGGCACGCATGTCACCCAGACCGGCGATATCGGCGTCTTCGTCGTCACCGCCGACAGCGCGTCCTCGGCCGGCGTGCGCCGGATCGAGGCGCTGACGGGTTCCGAGGCATGGGACTACCTCGCCGCGCAGGATCGCACGGTCGGCGATCTCGCGTCGGAACTGAAGACCTCGCGGAGCGATGTCGGTGCCCGGGTCAAGGCGCTGATGGAGGAACGTCGCGCGCTTCAGAACGAGGTCGCACAGCTTCGCCGCGAGCTGGCGATGTCGGGCGGCACCGGCGGCGCTGCCGAGGCCAGGGACATTGGCGGCGTGCCGTTCCTCGCGCAGATCGTCTCGGGCGTCACCGGCAAGGACCTGCCCCCGCTCATCGACGAGCACAAGGCGCGGCTCGGCTCCGGCGCGGTTCTGCTGATCGCGGACGCGGGCGGCAAGGCCGCCGTCGCGGCGGGCGTGACCGCGGATCTGACGGACAAGGTCTCCGCGGTGGACCTCGTGAAGGCCGCGGTCACCGAGCTTGGCGGCAAGGGCGGCGGTGGCCGCCCCGACATGGCGCAGGGCGGAGGCCCCTCCGCCGACAACGCCGAGAATGCAATCAAGGCGGCTGAAGCCGTCATCGGAGGCTGAACCCATGCCCGCACTCTGGATCGCGCACGTGACCGTCACCGACGAGGAGGCCTACGGGCGCTACGCCGCCCTCGCCGGCCCCGCCATCGCCGAGCACGGCGGCACTTTCATCGCCCGAGGCGGCCGCTACGTGCAGCTCGAAGGCAAGGAACGTCCGCGAAACGTCGTGGCGAAGTTCCCGTCCGTCGAGGCTGCCGAGACCTGCTATCACTCGCCCGAGTACCAGGAAGCGCTCAGCCATGCCCGCGACGCCTCGGAACGCGAGCTTCTGATCGTCGAAACCTCGGAATGAGCCCGGCGCATATCGCGCCGCCTCTTCTGCTCGTCGCGTCGAACGTCTTCATGACGCTCGCGTGGTACGGGCATCTGAAGTTTCCGCACCGGGCGCTCTGGCTCGTGATCCTCGTCAGCTGGGGGATCGCGCTTTTCGAATACTGCCTCGCGGTGCCCGCCAACCGGCTCGGGCACGGGGTCTATTCGGCGGCGCAGCTGAAGACGATGCAGGAAGTGATCACCCTAGCGGTCTTCTGCGGCTTCTCGGCGCTCTACCTGAAAGAGCCGATCACGCTGAACCACGCGGTCGGCTTCGGCTTCATAGCCCTCGGCGCCTGGTTCATCTTCAAAGGACCGTTCTGATCCGGCGACGCGGTCAGTCCTCGATGTCGGTCTGGATCCATTTCGGCGCGAGATGGATGTCCTGCGCCTCATAGGGCACCTCGATGACCTCGAACCGATGTGGCACCCGCGCCGGACCGCGGATCACGTCACCGGGTCCGCCCTCGATCACCTCGTCCCCGACCGTGAACCGCGCGCGGCCGCGGCGGATGACGAAGAGCTCGTCATAGGGGTGCCAGTGCAGCTTCGGCCCCTTCCCCACCTCGGAGATCGTGACGAAAAGGACCGTGATCTCGCATCCGAGATCACGGCCCTCCAAATGGCCACCAAGACCGGGACTGGCTTTGAGCGTGCTCAAGAGGCCTTGGCCATGCGCTTGCGGTCCGTCGGATCGAGATAGCGCTTCCGCAGCCGGATGGCGTTCGGGGTCACCTCGACGAGCTCGTCGTCGTTGATGTAGGCGATCGCCTCCTCGAGGCTGAGCGTCGTCGGCGTCGTGAGGCGCACCGCGTCGTCCGTCCCGCTCGCGCGGACGTTGGTCAGTTTCTTGCCTTTCAGCGGGTTCACCTCGAGATCGTTCTCGCGGCTATGCTCGCCGATGATCATGCCACCGTAGACCTTTTCCTGCGCCCCGATGAACATCTTGCCGCGATCCTCGAGGTTCCACAGGGCGAACGCCACCGACTCTCCCGATTCCATCGAGATGAGCACGCCGGCGCGGCGTCCCTCGATTTTACCGGCATAGGGCGCCCAGCCGTGGAAGACGCGGTTCATCACGCCCGTGCCGCGGGTGTCGGTCAGGAACTCGCCCTGGTAGCCGATCAGGCCGCGCGCGGGGACATGCGCCACGATACGCGTCTTGCCGGTGCCCGCAGGCTTCATCTCGACCAGCTCGCCCTTGCGCTGGCCGGTGAGCTTCTCGATGACCGCGCCGGAATAATCGTCGTCGACGTCGATCGTAACTTCCTCGATCGGCTCTTCGCGGCCGTTCTCGCCGTCGCGCATGATGACCTGAGGCCGCGAGATCGACAGCTCGAACCCTTCGCGACGCATGTTCTCGATGAGCACGCCCATCTGCAACTCGCCCCGGCCCGAGACCTCGAAGGCCTCGCCGCCCGGCGTCTCGGCGATCTTGATGGCGATGTTGCTCTCGGCTTCCTTCATCAGGCGGTCGCGGATGACGCGGGACTGGACCTTCTTGCCGTCGCGGCCCGCGAGCGGGCTGTCGTTGATGCCGAAGGTCACGGTGATCGTCGGCGGGTCGATCGGAAGCGCTTCGAGCGGCTCGTCCACGGCGAGCGCGCAGAGCGTGTCCGACACCGTCGCCTTCTGCATGCCCGCGATGGTGACGATGTCGCCTGCGCGCGCCTCCTCGATGTCCTGATAGGCGAGACCCCGGAAGGCCTGGATCCGGCTGACACGGAACTGCTCGATCTTCTGGCCCATGCGGCTGAGCGCCTGCAGCGTTGCGCCCACCTTCAGCTTGCCGCTCTCGACACGGCCGGTGAGGATGCGGCCGAGGAACGGATCCGAGGACAGCGTCGTCGCCAGCATGCGGAAGTCGTCGTCCGCCTTCCTGACTTGCTTCGGCGCCGGCACGTGATCGACGATCAGGCTGAAGAGCGCGTCGAGGTTCTTGCGCGGTCCGCTCAGCTCGTGATCGGCCCAGCCCGAGCGGCCCGAGGCATACATATGCGGGAAGTCGAGCTGGTCGTCGTTCGCGCCGAGCGCCGCGAAGAGGTCGAAGCATTCGTCGAGCGCGCGGTCGGGCTCGGCGTCGGGCTTGTCGACCTTGTTGAGCACAACGATGGGACGCAGGCCGAGCGCCAGCGCCTTCGACGTCACGAACTTGGTCTGCGGCATCGGGCCTTCGGCGGCATCCACGAGCAGCACCACGCCGTCCACCATCGACAGGATGCGCTCGACCTCACCACCGAAATCGGCGTGACCGGGCGTGTCGACAATGTTGATCCGCGTGTCCTTCCATTCGACCGAGGTCGCTTTGGCAAGGATCGTGATGCCGCGCTCTCGCTCGAGGTCGTTGCTGTCCATCGCGCGCTCGGCGACGGCCTGGTTCTCGCGGAAGGCGCCGGACTGCTTGAGCAGTTCGTCCACCAGCGTCGTCTTGCCGTGGTCCACGTGAGCGATGATTGCGACGTTGCGCAGGTCCATGTCGGATCGGTCCTAAAGCCTGAGAGTTGGACGCGCACCTACCTTCGGAAACCACAAAAGGCCAGAGGAGATCGACCGTACCGCCATCGACCTCCTCGGAGGCGTCGCGAACAGCTCGCGCAAAAAACTTTACAGATAGGGCCGGGTCGGCCGAAATAATGGGAAAAGCGGGGACGGAACGGAGACCGGGAAGATGGGGAGCCGTGAATTTACGTTGCGGTATACCGGTCGCCGAGGGACGTTAGCACATTCGGGATGCATACCTTACGCTCACGTCCTGCCAGCGAGACCAGTGGCGAGCCCCGTGACGGCGCGTGCCCGGCGGAACGCGTGTGCGAAGAAGCGCCCCTTCACCGCACGTCTTGGTGGATCCTGCCCGTCGTGTTTTCCGGAGCGGGCCTCTGGGCGCTACTTATCCGTGTGATCTTTTTCTGAACGGCGCAGGCTCGCTCGGCTGTGCTTTCGAGCCCGAAAAGCGCCGCCCGGAGGCCGGGCGGCGCCAGAATGTCCGAGCCGCCTAGGCAGCCAGATGGTCGGGTTTCTTTCCGGCGATGATCATCGCAAGGATGTCGTCGGTGGAGACCTTGTCGACCTCGACCGTGCCGACCAGCTCCCCGTTCTTCATCACCGCCGCCCGGTCGCAGAGGCGCTTCACCTGGTGCACGTCGTGGTCGATGAGGAAGATGCCGAGGCCCTGTTTCTTCAGCTCGGCGATGAGTTCGGCGACCATCTCGGTCTCCTGCGGTCCGAGCGCCGCGGTCGGCTCGTCCATGATCAGGATGCGGGCATTGAAATAGACCGCCCGCGCGATCGCAACCGATTGCCTTTGCCCACCCGACAGCGCCGAAACCGGAGCGTTGAACTTGCGGAAGTTCGGGTTGAGGCGGCCCATCACCTTGCGGGTCTCGGCCTCCATCCGCGACTCGTCGACGAGCCCGAGCGGAGTCGTGATCTCGCGGCCGAGAAAGAGGTTCGAGGCCGCGTCGAGATTGTCCGCCAGCGCGAGTGTCTGGTAGATCGTCTCGATGTTGTAGCCGCGGGCGTCGCGGGGATTGTTGATCGTCGCCCGCTCACCGTTGATGAAGACGTCGCCGGTGTCCTGCTTGTAGGCGCCCGAGAGACACTTGATCAGCGTGGATTTACCCGCGCCGTTGTGCCCCAGAAGGCCAACGACCTCGCCGGGATAGAGGTCGACCGAGACGTGGTCGACCGCCTTGATGCCACCGAAGGCGATGGAGATGTCGCGAAGTTCGACGAGAGGGGTTCCGCTGCGGTCGACCATCATTTCGCTCCCGTGCGCTTGCGGTAGAGGATGTCGATCAGGACGGCGAGTACCAATACCGCGCCTACGACGATATTCTGGAACGGTGCGTCGACGCCGACCATGGCCATCCCCGATTGCAACGACTGCATGATGAGCGCGCCGAGGATCGCCCCGTAGATGGTGCCGATACCGCCGGCGAGCGCGGTGCCGCCGATCACCGCCGCGGCGATCACCCGCAGCTCGTCGAGCGTGCCGATGTCGTTCGAGTGGAACGTCAGGCGCGCCGAGGCCACCGCCGCCGCCAGGGCGCAGAGAAAGCCCATCAGCGCGAAGACCTTGACCGTGAGGAGCCGGGTGTTGACCCCCGAAAGCTCAGCCGCGTCCGGATTGCCGCCCGTCGCAAAGATGTAGCGGCCGAGGCGCGTCTTGCGCGCCACAATCGTCATGACCACCGCGACGAAGATCAGCAGCAGAACCGAATAGGGGATGCCGTAGCCCTCGCTGTAGCCCTCGGGCATCGTCTCCCCACGGGCTTCGAACATCCGCTCGAGCCGGTTCTCGGGGATCTGATAGGCGTTCAGGAGCGCGACGAAACCGAGGATGACGACGGCGATCAGGAGACCGAGGACCACCTCCGCCCAGAGCGGCTTGACAGGGAAATTGTGCGCTTTCTTAGACCGGCGCGCAGAGACGAGCGCAAGCAGCGCTGCCACCAGGGCGACGACGCCGACGATCCACGATCCGGTCTCGCCCATCGTGCCGTTGATGCCGCCCAGAAGCCGGAAGTTGGCGTCGAGCGGTCCGATCGTCTGGCCGTTGGTGAGATACCAGGCGACGTTGCGCCAGACGAGGAGGCCGCCGAGCGTGACGATGAAGGCCGGGATCGTGAGATACCCCACGAGCCAGCCATTGAACGCGCCGATCGCCGCGCCGCAGATGAGCCCGACGATCAGAGCGATGGGTGCCGTCAGCGGGTTGTTGAGGCCGAGCCCCAGCCAGTCGGGTGTCACCACCGTCTGCGTCATCGCCATCACGGCGGAGCAGGTGGCCAGCAGCGAGCCGACCGACAGGTCGATGTGCCGGGTGACGATGATGAAGACCATGCCGGTCGCCATCAGCGCTACGCTGACGGTCTGGATCGACAGGTTGAAGACGTTGCGCGGCGTCAGGAAACGCCCGTCTGTGAAAACGTTGAAGACGAGGCAGAGGACGACGAACGCGCCGATCATGCCCAGCAGGCGCGTGTCGACCTCGAGCGTGTCGAGAAAGCTCTTGCGGCTGCGTGTTTCTTTGGAAGTGCCGGCGGTGTCGGCCATCTCCCCTCCCCCTGTCGGTGCCTGGAAGGATGAAGGCCCGGCGCATCATCGTCGCCGGGCCCCGTTGGACGGGCGCCAGCGGCGCCCATCACGCGATGATCAATTGCAGGGTGCGGGGCCGTTCTCGACGCCCTGGCAGAGCGCGTCCTGCTCGATCCAGCCGGCATCAACCACTTCGGAGAGGTTCTCCTGCGTGATCGGAACCGGGTTCAGGAATTCGGCCCAGAGCGTTGTGCCTGCGGGCGAGGTCCACTCCTCGGCGCCTTCGATGTCGCTCATGTTGGAACCGGAGGCCAGTTCGAGCGCAATTTCGCCCGCCCGCTTGCCGAGCTCGCGGCTGTCCTTCCAGACGCTGACGGTCTGGGTGCCCTTGGCGATCCGGTTCAGGGCCGCGTGGTCCGCGTCCTGTCCCGAGACCGGGATCCCGTCCATGCCCTGCGCGGTGAGCGCCGCCACGGCACCGCCCGCGGTGCCGTCGTTCGAGGCCACGACCGCATCGACGTCGTTGCCCGTCTGGGTCAGGATCTGTTCCATGTTGCGCTGCGCGTTCGCCGGCAGCCAGCCATCGGTGTAAGCTTCGCCGACGATCTCGATATCGCCCGCGTCAATCGCCTCCTGCAGGATCTCCTGCTGACCGCCGCGCAGGAAGTCCGCGTTGGGGTCGGTGGGAGAGCCCTTGATCATGACGTAATTGCCCTCGGGCTGCGCCTTCAGGATCTCGCGGGCCTGCATGCGGCCGACCTCGACGTTGTCGAAGGTCAGGTAGAATGCGCGCTCGTCCTCGATGAGACGGTCGTAGGCGACGACCGGGATGCCCTCGTCCGCCGCGGCCTGCACTGCGGGCCCGATCGCGGACGCGTCCTGGGCGAGGATGATGAGAGCGTCGACACCCTGCGCGATCAGGCTCTCGACGTCCGACAGCTGCTTGGCCGACGACGATTGCGCGTCGGTCGACACGTATTCCGCGCCCGCCTCGTCAAGTGCCCCCTGGATCGCGGCCTCGTCGGTTTTCCAGCGCTCTTCCTGGAAGTTCGACCAGCTCACGCCCACCGTCATGCTTTCCTGCGCGAAGGCAGGTGCGGTCAGGCAGGTCGCCGCGGCAAGCGCCGCGAACAGCGTTCTTCTGTGCATGTAATATCCTCCCTTGTCCGGCCCGTCCCGTAGGGCCATGCGGCGGAATCGCCGTGACGCCCAAGACCCTGCCACAATAAATTCGGTTGTCAAAATAAATTTCGCGATTGATAGTCCAGAAAGCGGGCGGAGAGGCCCGAGACGTGCTCAATCTGGAGGAGCGGACGAGATCCCTTGCCGCAAAGCGTCGGGATTTGTTCGGAGCGCAAACAAATGGACGATGTAGCCGAGCCACAGGATGTAAGGGCGCCGCAAGGCTATGGGCCGCTCATCGCGCCCATGTCCGAAAGCATGCGACCGCTACGCCAGCAGATCTTCGAGCGCGTCCGCGCGGCCGGTGCGATCAGCCGCGCGCAGGTCGCCAAGGATCTCGGAATCAGCCCTGCCTCCGTCACCACGCTGACCTCCGAACTCATGGAGTCGGGCCTTCTGCAAGAGGTTACCGTGCCGCGCGATCCGCTCGATGGCAGCCGGGGGCGGCCGCCGGTTGCGCTTGGCGTGCGCGGCGGTGCCTTCGCGGTCTGCGGCGTCAAGCTGTCCGACCGGGAGCATACGGCTGTGGTTCTCGATTTCGCCGGGCACGAGCTTGCTTCGGTCAGCGCCCCGGCGCGCGGGATCGAGGCGCCCGACGCGATGATCGAGACCTTGGCCGGGCTGGTCGACGAGGTTGCGAAGCGGGCCGGGATGGACCGGTCCGGCCTCTGCGCGGTTGGGATCGGAGTGCCAGGCTTCGTCGACCACGCCACTGGGCATGTGCATTGGTCGCCCGTGCTCTCCATCCGGGACCTGCCGTTCGCGGCCACCGCCGAAGCCCGGCTCGGCCTGCCTGTGACCCTCGACAACGACGCCAACCTCGTCGCGCTCGCCGAGCTCTGGTTCGGACGCGGGCGACAGATGTCGGATTTCGCCGTGGTCACGATCGAGCACGGCGTCGGCATGGGCCTCGTCCTGAATCACCGCCTCTACCGTGGCGCGCAGGGTCTTGGGATGGAACTCGGCCACATCAAGGTGCAACTCGACGGCGCGCTCTGCCGCTGCGGCCAGCGCGGCTGTCTCGAGGCCTATGTGGCGGATTACGCGCTCGCCCGCGAGGCCGCCGTCGCTCTGGGGCGGCTCGGTCAGCCGGTGCTGCCGGTATCCCAGCTTCTCGAGACGCTGCACGCCCGCGCCAAGGGTGGCGACACCGCAGCCCGGACGATCTTTCATCGCGCAGGCCGCTACCTCGCCGTGGGTCTCGCCAACGTCGTGAACCTCTTCGATCCCGCGCTCATCATCCTGTCGGGGGAGCGGATGCGATACGACTACCTCTACGCCGAGGACACGCTGTCCGAGATGCGGCGGCTCGTACTGGACACACGCCGTCCGGCGCCGCGGATCGAGGTGCATGCCTGGGGCGACCTCCTGTGGGGCTATGGTGCGGCGGCGCTCGCGCTGTCGGCGGTGACCGAGAGACAGATTGGCACCAGCCGGGAGGAGATGGCATGAGATGGCTTGCCCTCTGCCTTGCCGCCGGACCCGTCGCGGCGGATCCGGCCTTCCTGGACCGGTCCGACGGACTGCCGGTCGAGCACGTCTATTCAGGCGGCTGGGAACATTTTGTCGGAGGCGGCGTCGCGGTGCTCGATTGCAACGGAGACGCGAGGCCGGATCTCTTCGCCGCTGGCGGCACCTCCCCGGCCCGCCTCTTCGTCAACGTCACCGACAGCCCGGGAGCACCGATCCGCTTCGAACTCGGCGACGCGCCTGGCCTCACCGGGGTCACCGGTGCCTACCCTCTCGACATCGACAGCGACGGCTTTCTCGACCTCGTGGTCCTACGGGTCGGTCCCAATCTCGTTCTGAAGGGCAACGGAGCCTGCGGCTTCACCGACGCAACCGAGGCCTTGGGCGTCCCCCCACGCGAGGCCTGGACCACGGCTTTCAGCGCGACATGGGAGGCTGGGCACGCGCTTCCGACGCTCGTCTTCGGCAATTACGTCGACCGCGACGACCCTGACGGCCCCTTCGAGGCCTGCGACGACAACATCCTCCTGCGAGCCGAGGGTGACCGCTACGATGTGCCCGTGACCCTCTCGCCCGGCTGGTGCGCACTCTCGATGCTGATCTCGGACTGGCAGAGAACCGGCACGCCGGAGCTGCGCATCTCGAACGACCGCCATTACTACGTTCGCGGCGGCTACGAGGAGATGTGGCGGCTCGATCCGCTGGCTCCGCGCGGGACGAAGGACGGATGGGAGGAGGTGTCGCTCTGGGGCATGGGCATTGCGAGCGGGGATGTCGACGGCAATGGGTACCCCGACGTGATGCTGACCTCGATGGGCGACCAGCTCCTGCAGTTCAACGATGGCGCGGGGTTCGAGAATGCGCCCTACTCGGTCGGCAGCTACGCACAGCGGCCACATGCCGGAGACGACGGTCGTCCCTCGACCGGCTGGCACGCGGAATTCGGCGATGTGGACAATGATGGGCGGCTCGACCTCTTCATCGCGAAGGGCAATGTGGACCAGATGCCGTCGAACGCGATGCACGACCCCAATTCGCTGCTGATGCAGACACCTGATGGAACGTTCGAGGAAGCCTCGGTCGCGGCGGGTATCGCCACGATGGACCGCTCCCGCGGCGCGGCGCTCAGCGATTTCGACGGCGACGGACGGCTCGACCTCGTGGTGATGAACCGCCGCGCCCCGATGGAGCTCTGGCAGAACGCGACCGAGGCGACCGGGCATTGGCTCGCCGTCGAGCTGCGGCAGCGGGCCCCTAACACCCGGGCCGTCGGCGCGTGGATCGAGGTCAGGGCCGGCGGCCGGGTGCAGGCGCGCGAGGTCACCATCGGCGGCGGACATGCCGGAGGAAGCTCCGGACCGGTCCAGGTGGGGCTTGGTGAAACAGAAACGGCTGAGGTCCGTGTGCGCTGGCCGGGCGGCGATTGGACCGACTGGCGGGCGACCGAGGTGGACCGGCGGGTGACGATCGAGCGCGACGACGCGTCTCGCTTCTGAGCGTCAATCTCAGCGGTCGACGGGCAATCCGCTCGGAACGCGGTCGGGGATACCGAGCCTGCCATCGAGCGCCGCGGGATCGGTGAGAGTGCCGATGAACGCGACGATCTCGGCGACCTGCGTCTCGGTGAGCACCCCTCCGGCGCGCGCGGTTGCGGCGATCTCATCCACTTCGACCGGATCGTCCATGACCTGCCAGACCTCCTCGGCGAGTGGCGTTCCCGGCAATGTCACGCTCCGCTCGTAGCTGTCGAGTGCGGTGCTCGGATCGGCATGAGCGGCGACGAAGGTCGCGAGATCGACATAGGCGCCCGCATGCCCCCATGGACCGGTTTCGGCGACGTTGCGCAGAGGCGGAGTGCGGAAGGCGTAGGCGTCCTCCGGCCGGCCCGTGACCCGCATGCGTCCGACGTCGCGCGAATGCTTCTCGAACCGCGCCTTCTTGCCTGGCCCGAGCTGCGGCTGACCGGTCGCGTGGAAGCCGAAATCCGATAGGAGCGGGCCGGAATGGCACGACGCGCAGCCGGCATCGCCATAGAAGAGCTCGGCCCCCCGGGCCGCCGCGCCCTCGAGAGAAGCCTCGCCGCGCAAAACCGCATCGAACGGAGCACTGTCCGAGCGCCATTCCAAGGCCACGAATGCGGCGATCGCGTTCGATATGTCGGTGAATGCAATGCCGCGACCCGCTGCAATCGCAGGGTAAACCGCCTCGAAGCGCTGCCGGTACTCGGGGATGGCGGCGATGCGCTCGGAGAGAAGCTGCCAGGCGCCGCCTTCGCCGGTAATGAACCCCTGCCGTGCGGCCTGGCTCACCTCGTTCTCGGAGTAATGCCCCGCCATCTCGTCCTGGCTCAGGACCGGGAACATGGTCTGCGCCGAGAGGAGGTTATCGAACCCAGCGACCATTTCCTCCTCGATCGGCGTGCGCAGGCCAGAGGGACGCGCCGGGTCGACCTCGATCCGGCCGTCGGCGAACATCGCGGTCACAGCCTTGGCCCCCATATTGAAGAGCGGTGGCGCGTTGCGCGGAATGAGCTCCTCGGGCGGATTGTCCGGATCGGCCCTGCGCTCCGGACCAAGGCCCCTGCCGCCTTCTCCGAGACCAAGCGAGAGGCCGTCTCCGGTCGCGAATTTAGGATGGTGGCACGTCCCGCAGGAGATGTTGCGGTTGCCCGAGAGAATCGGGTCCCAGAAGAGAAGTTGCCCGAGTTCCGCCTCATCCCGCGTGACCGGCAGGAAGTCGGCATCCGTCAGAGGGTTCGGCAGATCGGCGCCGAAGGCGGGCGTCGCGGCAAGGCAGGCAGCCAAGGCAAATCGTGTCATCTCGTCCTCCCGAGACGCAGCAAACGCGAGGCGCGCCGGCGGCGCAAGAGCGGTCTCGCGCCGGGTCTCGTGCGAATTCGTTGACCGCCCGGTCGGTTTATTCTTAACTCTGTGCTGCGACCGGAGGAGGACCGGTCCGGAGGAGGATCAGATGGACGCAACCCCCAGGGCGGCCGAGCCCGTGCTCTCGGAGCTGTCAGACGGCGTGCTCGAGATCACGCTGAACCGCCCCGAAAAGCTCAACGCCTTCGACGAGGCGATGCATGTCGGGCTCCGGGCCGCCTTCGATCGGGCCAATACTGACAAGGACGTGCACGCGGTGCTGCTGACCGGCGCGGGTCGCGGCTTCTGTTCGGGGCAGGATCTTGGTGACCGGGATCCGCGGACATGGGATGCACCGCCGAACCTGGGGCGGACGCTCGACACCTATTACAATCCGCTCATTCGGCGCATCCGCGGGCTCGACAAACCGGTCATCTGCGCGGTGAACGGCGTCGCCGCCGGCGCCGGCGCGAATCTCGCGCTCGCCTGCGACATCGTTCTCGCGGCGCGCTCGGCCAGGTTCATCGAGGCCTTCGCAAAAATCGGGCTCGTTCCGGACACTGGCGGCACGTGGCTTCTGCCCCATCTCGTTGGCGAGGCGCGTGCCAAGGCGCTTGCGCTGACCGGAGAGCCGGTCGGCGCGGACCAGGCCGAGGCCTGGGGCATGATCTGGAAGGTCGTCGCGGACGACGCGCTGATGGACGAGGCCCGTGCCCTGACCAGAAAGATGGCGGGCGGGCCGACGCTGGGCCTCGGCCTGACCAAGCGGCTCGTCCAGGGCGCAGCGGCCCGGACCCTCGACGCCCAGCTCGATGCCGAGCGCGACGCGCAGGCCAAGGCGGGACGCTCGGCCGACTACGCCGAGGGCGTCACGGCCTTCCTCGAGAAACGCAAATCGGTCTTCCGGGGGAAATGAGCATGAGTCCCGAGAATCTCGCCCGCGCCTGCGCCGACGCGATGTGGGAGAGCGACCGTGCGAGCCGCGCGCTCGGCATGAAAATCGAGAGCGTCGGCCCCGGCGCGGCCAAGTTGACGATGACGGTGACGCCAGAGATGGCGAACGGGCACGGCATCTGCCACGGCGGATACATCTTCACGCTCGCCGACTCGGCCTTCGCCTTCGCCTGCAACACCTACGGGAAGGTGACCGTCGCGCAGTCCAATGCGATCACCTATCTGCGCCCCGGCGAGGTCGGCGAGACGCTCAGCGCGGAAGCGCGCGAAGTCGCCCTTTCGGGACGATCGGGCCTCTACGACGTGCGCGTGACCGGCGAGGACGGCACCGTTGTCGCGGAATTCCGCGGGCAATCGCGCGCGACGGGCCGCGACATTCTCGGCTGAGGAGAGCCGAAGAGACAGGGAGGAGACCATCCATGAAGGACCTGACCCCGCCGAAGGACATTCTCGATCCGATCGAGGTGGCGAGCCGCGACGAGATCGAGGCGCTCCAGCTCGACCGCCTGAGATGGTCGTTGCGCCACGCCTACGACAATTCGCCGTTCTACCGCGAGAGGTTCGACGCGGCGGGCGTGCATCCGGGCGATCTGACGTCACTCGCCGACCTCGCGAAGTTCCCGTTCACCACCAAGCAGGACCTACGCGACACATATCCCTTCGGCATGTTCGCCGTGCCCCGGGACCGCGTCGCCCGGGTGCATGCCTCGTCCGGCACGACCGGAAAGCCGACCGTCGTGGGCTATACGCAGAAGGATATCGACACCTGGGCGGATCTCGTCGCGCGCTCGATCCGGGCCTCGGGCGGACGCAGCGGCGACATCGCCCATATCGCCTACGGCTACGGTCTCTTCACCGGGGGGCTCGGCGCGCATTACGGGGCCGAGCGGCTCGGCTGCACGGTCGTGCCCGTCTCGGGCGGGATGACCGAGCGGCAGGTCACGCTGATCACCGACTTCAAGCCCCGCATCATCATGGTGACACCGTCCTACATGCTGTCGATTCTCGACGAGTTCCGCCGGCAGGGCCTCGATCCGAAACAAAGCTCCCTCGAGGTTGGCATCTTCGGCGCCGAGCCCTGGACCAACTCCATGCGCTCCGAGATCGAGGAAGCCTTCGACATGCACGCGGTCGACATCTACGGCCTGTCGGAGGTGATGGGTCCCGGTGTCGCCAACGAATGCGTGGAGACCAAGGACGGGCTGCACATCTGGGAAGATCACTTCTATCCCGAAGTGATCGACCCCGAGACCGGTGAGGTTCTGCCCGATGGCGAACTGGGCGAGCTCGTGTTCACCACGCTCACCAAGGAAGGCCTGCCGATGGTCCGTTACCGGACGCGGGACCTTACCCGCCTGCATCCCGGCACCGCCCGGTCGATGCGGCGGATGGAGAAGGTGACGGGCCGCTCGGACGACATGATCATCCTGCGCGGCGTGAACGTCTTTCCGACCCAGATCGAAGAGCAGATCCTCAAATGCCGGGGCCTCGCGCCGCATTTCCAGATCGAGCTCACCCGCAAGGACCGCATGGATGCGATGATCGTGCATGGTGAGGCGCTCGAGAGCCACGCCGCGCAGGATGCACGCGATGCGCAGGCAAGAGAGCTCGCGCACCACATCAAGTCGGTCGTGGGAGTCTCCGCCAGTATTGAGGTGCACGATCCCGGCGGCGTCGCGCGGTCCGAGGGTAAGGCCAAGCGCGTGATCGACAACCGCGGGGCCTGAGCGTGGCCCGGCCCCGCGCGCGCGATTTTGACGAAAAGCGGCACGGCCTTCTGGTGGAGGCCGCGAGGGTCTTTGCGTCTTTGGGGATGGAGCGCGCTTCCATGGCGCAGATCGCGGCGGCGGCGGGCGTGTCGAAATCCCTGCTCTACCACTATTATCCCTCCAAGGACGCGCTGATCTTCGCGATCATTGCAACCCATCTCGAAGCGCTAGAGGAGAACCTCGCTTTGGCCGACGATCCCGGCGAACCGCCCGAGGTCAGGCTGCGGGTCCTGATCGGCATAGTTCTCGAGGCCTACCGGGGCGCCGACGATTTCCATAAAGTCCAGCTCGGCGCCGCTCCAAACCTGCCCGAGCACGCGCAGGCCGAGATCCGCGCAATCGAGCGGCGGATCGTGCGGCGCTTCTCTGACGTGCTTGCCGAGCTCAACCCTGACCTCACCCAAGGCGCTCCGCCCCGGCTGATGCCGGTCACGATGTCGCTTTTCGGCATGTTGAACTGGGTTTACATGTGGTTCCGCGAGGGCGGCGCGCTCAGCCGCGAGGATTATGCGGACCTCGCGACCTCCCTGCTTATCGGAGGCGTCGGCGCGGTGCGCTGACGCCTCTCAAGGCCAGGTCTTCGCCACCATCGTCAGCACGTCGTATTGCGCGACCACCTCGCCGTGCTGGTTCGTCACCCGGCAATCCCAGCGCACCTCGCCGTGATCGGCGCCCTCGCGCGGATTGATCTCCTTGCAGGTCAGGCGCACCTGCAGCGTGTCGCCGAAATAGACCGGCGTCAGGAAACGCAGGTTGTCGACGCCGTAATTCGCGAGCACCGGCCCCGGTTCGGGCGAGACGAAGAGGCCCGCCGCGAAGGACGCGATGAGGTAGCCGTGCGCGACCCGACCCTCGAAGAACGGGTTCGCCTTCGCCGCCTCCTCATCCATATGGGCGTAGAAGGTGTCACCGGTGAAATGGGCGAAATGCTCGACATCCTCTTCGGTGATCGTCCGCGCCTCGGTCACGATCTGGTCGCCGAGCCTCAGTTCCGCGAGCGATTTTCGGAAGGGATGCACGTCGTCCCGCGTTTCCGCCCCGTCCGACCATTGCCCGGTGACCGCGGTCAGAAGATGCGGCGCCCCCTGCACGGCGGTGCGCATCATGAAATGCTTGACCCCGCGCATGCCGCCCATCTCTTCGCCGCCGCCGGCGCGGCCAGGGCCGCCATGGACGAGCGGCGCGAGCGGCGAGCCGTGCCCAGTCGAGGATTTTGCCGACGTCCGGCTGCCGATCAGCACCCGGCCGTGGAAGGGCGCCATACCGGTCACGATCTCCTGCGCGACGCTCGCCTCGTTGGTGAAGAGCGAGGAGCAGAGCGAGCCGCGTCCCATCCGGGCGAGCGTCACCGCCTCCTCGGCCTCGGAATAGGCCATGAGGGTCGCGACGGGTCCGAACGCCTCGACGTCGTGCACGGCTTTCGCAATCAGCGGGGAAGCGCAGCGGAGAAGGACAGGCGACATGAAAGCCCCCTGCTCGGGATCGCCCGAGACGAGGGACACGCCCTCCGGATCGCCTGCGACGATCTCGGCCTCGCGGCGAAGCTCGGCGATCCTCTCGCGCACGCCGTCGCGGTCGCCGCGGCTGACGAGCGCGCCCATCCGGACGGCCTCGTCCTCGGGGAGCCCGACGGTCGTCCTCGCGAGCCGGTCCGAGATCGCTTCGGAGGCGGCGTCGGCATGGGCCTCGGGCACGATCAGGCGCCGGATCGCGGTGCATTTCTGACCCGCCTTCACGGTCATCTCGCGCACGGCTTCCCTGACGAAGAGATCGAATTCCGGCGTATCCGGGCCCGCATCGGGTCCGAGGATCGAGCAGTTGAGCGAATCCGCCTCCATCGTGAATGGTACCGCATTCTCGACGATCTGCGGATGCACCTTGAGCTTGCGTCCGGTCGCGGCGGAGCCGGTGAAGGTCACCACGTCCTGCTCCTCGACATGGTCGAGCAGATCGCCCGCGGAGCCGCAGAGGAACTGGAGTGCGCCCTCCGGCAGCACCTCCATCTCGAGCATCCGGCGCACCACGAGCTCGGTCAGGTAGGCAGTCTGCGAGGCGGGCTTCACCAGGCACGGCATACCTGCGATAAGCGACGGCGCGATCTTTTCGAGCATTCCCCAGACGGGAAAGTTGAACGCGTTGATGTGCACCGCGACTCCGAGGCGCGGGCTCAGCACGTGCTGCGCGGAGAACGTGTCGTCCTTCGACAAGGGCTCGACCGGGCCTTCGGGGATGATCTTAGCGTTCGGGAACTCGCGGCGCGCGCGGCTGGCGAAGGTCAGCATCGTGCCGATGCCGCCGTCGATGTCGATCCAGCCGTCCTTGCGCGTCGCGCCGGTGCGGAAGTTCTCGAGGTAGAATTCCTCCTTCATCTCCATCAGGCGCAGGCCGATCTCCTTGAGCATCAGTGCGCGTTCATGGAGCGTCAGGCGGCGCAGGGCAGGTCCACCGACCTCGCGGGCGAAGCCGAGCGCCGCTGCACGGTCGATCCCGTCCGCGCCGATATGCGCGACGATTGCACCGGTCGCGGCGTCGAGCAGCGGCTTGCCCTCTCCGTCGCCCGCGCGCCAGGCGCCGCAGACGTGACTGTGAAGGCGGCGGGGCGCCGTCTTGAGCATGTCGGAATCCTTCCTTCGTCGTCAGCCGAGGCCGAGCGGCGTCAGAGCCGCCTTGGCCTCGTCCTCCCATCGCGCGCGGAGCGCCTCGTTCGTTTCGTGGCGCAAGCCCATCTCGCGGAGCCGCTCGAACCTCTCCGATCCCGCGGGGCCGAAGGTCTCTGCGACGCGCGGCCACCAATAGGTCAGCGCCTTCCGCGCCTCGACGCGTCCGGTTTCCGAGCCCGCGATCCGCTCCAGCCCCTCGAGGCCAAGTTCCACGTGTCGCCGCTCGCGCGAGGCGATGGCGCGCAGCTCCTCCGCCAGCGGCTGGTAGGACGCGCGCGCCATCTCGGCGAGTTGCACGCCGGTCGCGAGCCCCATGACGACATTCATCGCCACCGCGTCGGTCCAGCCGGCGAGCGGGTAGTGGAAGACCGACAGCCGCATGTCCCCGCCCCGGCGGGACGCCGCGATCTCGGCGCTCCGGGAGACCCGCGCGGACCAGTCGTGCGCCTGCTCGTAGCGGGCCATGTCGGTGCCGAACTCAGCCATGAGCTTCAGGACGCGCTCGGCGTGGTCGGCCTTCTCGAGCGTGATCCGGCTCGCCGCGATACGCTCCTTGATCCCGGGCGCCCAGTTGATCGCCGCGGCGAACCCGGCCGATCCGGCAAGCTCGCTGTCGACGAAGGACGACATGAGCCGCATAAGCTCCGCCCTGTAGCGCGGCGGAATGCCCTGCGGCGAGGTCAGCCTGCCGCCCTGCCTCAGGTACTCCGCCACGGGCATGGCGTCCGGATCGGCCGCGTCATTCATCGTAGGTCACCACAAGCCTGTCCGAGAGCGGCACGCATTGGCAGGTCAGCACATAACCCGCGCGGATCTCGTAATCCTCGAGCGCGTGATTGGTCTCCATCTCGACCTCGCCTTCGATCACCTTGGCGCGGCAGGTCGAGCAGACGCCCGCCTTGCACGAATAGGGCGCGTCCATGGCGTTCTCGAGCGCCGCATCGAGGAGCGCGGTGCCGTCCTTGGGCATCCGGAACGTCCGCGTCGCGCCGTCGAGCGTCACCTGTGCCTCACAGGTGTTGCCGGATTGCGCCGCCTGTTTCGACACGGCTTTCTTCTTGGCGCGCCCCGGCTGGGAGGAGGCGAAAAGCTCGAACTTGATCTGCTCGTCGCTGAGCCCGTGATCACGCAGGCTTTGGGCGATCGTGAGCATCATCGGCTCGGGCCCGCAGATGAAGGCGGCGTCGACCGAGGACGCATCGACCCAGTGACGGAAGAGCGCCTCTATCTTCTCGGCGTCGATGCGTCCCGAGAAGAGGTCGATCTCCTGCGCCTCACTCTCGAGCACATGGATCACCGAAAAGCGGCCGAGATGGGTGTTCTTGAGGTCCTCTATCTCCTCCCGGAACATGATCGATCCGACCTGGCGGTTGGCATAGACCAGTGTGAACCGCGCCTTCGGCTCGCGGGCCAGCACCGTCTTGACGATCGACAGGACCGGCGTGATGCCGGAGCCGCCGGCGAAGCCGAGATAATGCCGCTCGGTCCCGGGATCGAGCGGGATGTGGAACTTGCCCATCGGCGGCATCGCCTCGAGCATCACGCCGGGCTTCAGCTCCTCGTTGGCCCAGGTTGAGAACGCGCCACCGTCAACCTGCTTGATCCCGACCCGTAGCACGCCGTCGTCGAGACCGGCGCAGATCGAGTAGGACCGGCGCAGCTCCTCGCCGTCAAAGTCGCGGCGGAAGGTGAGGTACTGGCCTTGGGTGAAGGCGAAGTCCCCGACGGCGTCCTCGGACGGTTTCAGCGTGACCACCACGGCATCGCGGGTGGTCTTCTGCACGTCGGTTACGGTGAGAGGATGAAAGCGGGGCATCAGGCGCGGTCCTGCGGTTCTGGCGTTCTGTGCGTTTGGGGCTCGGAGCGGTTGGCCCGTTCGATCGGCGGATGCGCCCGCATCGCCTGTCCTCCCGGCCGGGGCATCAGATGCATTTGAAGTAGTCGAAGGGCTCGAGGCAGGCAGCGCAGCGATAGGCCGCCTTGCAGGGGGTCGAGCCGTGCTGGCTGACCTTCTCGGTCCTCTCCGACCCGCAGCGCGGACAGGTCACGACGAGGTTTGATGCCCCCGCGAGGCGCGCGGCACGGGCGGAGGCCATGTCGGATCCCGTGCCCTCCACCGGTGGCGCGATGCCGTAGGCGCGCAACTTCTCGCGGCCCGCCTCGCTCAGCCATTCGGTCGTCCAGGGCGGCGACAGGCGGCGTTCGAGACGCACGTTGTCAATTCCCCTCGACCTCAGATGCGTCTCGATGTCGAGGTTGATCACCGCAGTCGCAGGGCAGCCGGAGTAGGTTGGAGTGACGGCGACCACGAGCGCGTCCCCCTCCCAGCGCACGTCGCGCACGATACCGAGGTCGGTGACAGAGATCACCGGGATCTCGGGGTCGGGCACCTCGGCCAGCCAGTCCCAGACCGTTGCGGTATCGGGCAGTGTCTTGGTCACCATTCCGCCCCCGGATATGCACGCTGGAGGAACTGCATCTCCGCAAGAAGGTAACCGAGATGTTCGGTATGCCGTCCCTGCTTTCCGCCGCGATGCACGTCGCCGTTCTCGGGAACACTCAGCGTCGCCTCGAAGAGCACCTCGGTCACCAGCGCCGTCCAAGCCGCGCGCAGGTCCTCGGGCCGCGGCGCGACGCCGGCTTCCGCAACCGTCTCGTCGACCGCATCGCCGGTGAACATCTCGCCGGTATAGGGCCAGAGCAGGTCGAGCGCCTCCTGCATCCGGGCATGGCTCTCGGCGGTGCCATCTCCGAGCCGGATGACGAGATCGCTGGACCGCCCGAGATGATAGGTCACTTCCTTCAGGGCCTTCGCGGCGATCTCGGCCACCTCCGTCACGGAAGATTGCACCAGCCGCTCCAGCATCAGGTGGTGCCAGGCGTCGAAGAGGAACTGGCGCATCAATGTCCGACCGATATCGCCGTTTGGCAGTTCGGCCAGCTTGATGTTCCGGAAGCGCATCACGTCGCGCAGGTAGGCGAGATCGTCGACGGAGCGTCCGCCCTCCTCGACCTCGGCCGCGAGGCCCAGCCACATCTGCGTATGTCCGATGAGATCGAGCGCGACGTTCGCGACGGCGATGTCCTCCTCGAGCGCAGGACCCCTGCCGCACCATTCCGAGAGCCGGTGCCCCAGAACCAGCGTCGAATCCCCCATCCGGCACAGCCACTCGAAGAGCGCGGGCTTGAGCTCGGGCGTTTCGGCCAGAACGTCGCGAGGCCCCTGCCCGCCCTGATCGCGCGCGAGCTCGGCGACGTTCGGCGTCGTCATGTCGGGCAGCGAGGGCATCACATGTGCTCCACGTCGTCGGGAATGTCGTAGAAGGTCGGGTGCCGGTAGACCTTGTCCTCGGCCGGATCGAAGATCGGACCCTTGAGCGAGGGCTGGGACGCGGTGATGTCCACCGCCTTCACCACCCAGATCGACACACCCTCCTTGCGGCGTGTGTAAACGTCACGGGCGTTCAGAATCGCGGTCTCGGCGTCCGGCGCGTGCAGGCTGCCCACATGGCGATGGTTCAGGCCGTTCTGGCTGCGGATGAAGATCTCCCACAGCGGCCATTCCTTGGACATTGCGCGTCCTCCCTCGATGTGAGCCCTATTCCGCCGCCGTGGCACTCGCCGCGCGGCGCGCCGAAGCCTTCTCGGCATAGGCGGTCAGGCCGTCGCGGAACCATGCACCATCCTCCCACGCCTTCACGCGGGCGCCGAGCCGCTCCTTGTTGCAGGGACCGTTGCCCTTCAGCACCTCGAAGAACTCGTCCCAGTCGGGCTGGCTGAAATCGTAGCCGCCCTTCTCCTCGTTCCAGGCGAGGTCCGGATCCGGCACCTCGAGCCCGAGGAACTCGGCCTGCGGCACGGTCTCGTTGACGAAGCGCTGGCGCAGCTCGTCGTTGGTGTTGATCTTGATCTTCCACGCCATCGACTGCTCGGAATGGACCGAGTTTGCGTCGGACGGCCCGAACATCATCAGCGCCGGATACCAGAAGCGGTTGAGCGCATCCTGCGCCATCTCGCGCTGCGCCTCGGTGCCGCGGGCCATCTTCATCATGATGTGGTAGCCCTGCCGCTGGTGGAAGCTCTCCTCCTTGCAGATGCGGATCATCGCGCGGCTGTAGGGACCGTAGGAGGTCCGCTGCAGCGGCACCTGGTTCATAATGGCGGCGCCGTCGACGAGCCAGCCGACCGCGCCCATGTCGGCCCAAGTCAGCGTCGGATAGTTGAAGATCGAGGAATACTTGGCCTTGCCGGAATGCAGCTGCTCGTACATCTCGTCGCGGCTGATCCCCAGCGTCTCGGCGGCAGAATAGAGGTAAAGCCCGTGGCCCGCCTCGTCCTGCACCTTCGCGAGCAGGATCTGCTTGCGCTCGAGCGTCGGCGCGCGAGTGATCCAGTTGCCTTCGGGCAGCTGGCCGACGATCTCGGAATGGGCGTGCTGGCTGATCTGGCGGATCAGGGTCTTTCGGTAGCCCGCGGGCATCCATTCCTTGGGCTCGATCTTCTCGCCCCGGTCGATGCGGTCCTGGAATTCCCGCTCCTCGGGGGTTTCCTCGCCCGAAGATCCTTCGGATTTGACCATCTGTGCATACATGGGTCTGTCCTCCTTGGCAGCAGCGCTCACACGCGCTCGGGTAACACCGCGAGTCCCCGACCTACGCTTACCGCCAGCCCGACGTGGCCGGGATCGTGCGCCATCGGCGCGGCGGTCAGGATCGCGGCAATATGTTCCGCGCGAACGGCGGAAAGCGCGCCACCATGCCAGCCGATCGGCGTACGGATCGCATCGCAAAGGTAAACGTCCGGCATGTCTCCCCCCGTCGTGGCGCGCTCTCGACGCCTCACCGATTGACGTACCACAAAATACATTACAGCCAAAGGGAAATTTTCAGGGTATCCGTGATGCTTTCGAGTGCGTCGCGGATCGATGCGCGCAGCCGGCGCTCACTCCGCGCGGTCGAGGCCGGCGTTCAGACTCTCGAGGCGAGCTCGGGTGTCGGGGGTTTCTGCGGGAAGTGTTCCATCGGCGTCGTGAAAGGCGACGCCGACATGAGCATCGGCCGCGGGCGCAAGCGCGAGATATGTCTCGGCGAAAAGGCGCCGCGCCGCCTCGCCCGGCCAGTCCCGGGGCAGTGCGTCCGCGGGCAAACGCGGATCTGCGAGCACGCAGTGCCGATACGCGTGAACAAGCTTCAGACGCAAGGCGAGACAGGCCGCCCCCTCCGGCAGGTCGTGTGGATGGAGAGCCGAGGCGACGCGCACGAACCGGCGCAGGAAGGTGCGATAGGCATCCGCGACCGGATCGAGGTTCCAATGCGCGGCAGCGAAGGCGCGCAGATCGCCCGAGGGCGTGCCTTCGATCAGGGCGCCGGCGGGCCGGGTCACGTCGGCCCTGTCGGGTGCCAGCGCCACGTCGGGTGCGATCCGGGCCCAGGCGACGGAACTCAGATCCTCGGGCAAAGCGACCTCCCCGAGCGCGAAGAGCCAGCCCTGCGCGGGCTCGGGTGGCTCGTAGAAGAGTCGCGCCGCCTGCCGGAATTCGGCCCCTGCGGGATCGGTGAGGCGATAATAGGACCGGCGCCCGACCTTCTCGCCGATCAGACGCCCGGACGCCACGAGGCGCGAGACGGCCGTGCGCGCAAGGCTCTCCGAGATGCCGTGGTCCGCGCAGGTCTCGATCAGGGTTCCCATCCAGAGCGTGCCGCCGCGCGGCTCGGCCACGTCGCCGTAGATGGTGACGATGAAGCCGGTCGCCCGCGGCGCGGGCCCGGAGAGGCAGTCCCGGATCGGAGGAGAAAGGGCCGCGCGGCCCCGTCCGTCTGGCATGGCGTTCCTCGGCAGGCGTTCCGGCGCTGAACCCTACAGGACCGCGAGCTGCAGCGCCACGCCGCTCAGTAGTAGGTGACGCCGGCTTCGTCGCTGATCGTGGTGCCGATCTGCTCGCCGTTGAGGACGCGTCCCGCCGCGCCGGACTGGTCGAAGCCGACGACGTGCACGCGCATCGAATGTTGCTGCGCGAGCACCAGCGCCGCCTGGTCCATGAAGGTCAGCCGGTCCTTGATCGCCTTCTCGAAGGTCAGCGACTTGTAGAGCCGCGCATCGTCGTTCTTGCGCGGATCGCTGTCGTACACGCCGTCGATGCCGTTCTTCATGGCCAGCACGCAGTCGCAGTCGAGCTCGATCGCCCGCTGCACCGACGGGTAGTCGGTGGTCAGGTACGGCTCGCCGATGCCACCGCAGAGCAGGACGATCCGGTTCTTCTCGAGATGCCGGGTGGCCCGGCGGCGGATATATGGCTCGCCGATCTGCGGGATGGTCAGCGCCGACATGAGGCGCACTTCGATGTCCGAGGTCGCCTCGATCTTCGCGCGGAGCAGGATGCCGTTGGCGATGGTGCCGAGCATGCCGACATTGTCGGCCTCGACCCGCTCGATGTTCCAGTCCGAGGAGACCGAGCCGCGGAAGATGTTACCGCCGCCGACCACGCAGGCGATCTCGGCCCCGGTTTCCTGCAGCTTGAGGATCTCCTTCACCACGGAGGAAATCGCGGCATCCGAGAAGACCCCCGAAGACCCGCTCGCCAGCGCCTCTCCGCTGATCTTGACCATCACTCGCAAGGGCCCGCCTCCTGTCATGTCCGCTGTCCGGTGGTCTCGTATCGGAGGGGCATGAGCAAGTCAACGAACCCTTTTTTCATTTTATATCAGACACCTAAGATATTCCGCGTCGACGCTGCGCTGATACCCGCTGCAGCCGGTTGCGTTACGGCCTGTTGCTCAGGGATAGCGGGGAGCGGCCCCTCACCTCCGTTCGACGTCGAGGCGAATCATCTCCCGCAACTTTCGCCAAGATTGAACCTGCCGACGCGCACGTTCCGCAAAGGTCACAGAACCGTGGCTGGCCAAGCAGGTCCCGCGGGGTTTCATTGGGCTAGGATCGTCGGCAAATTTCAGCCGACATGACGCCGAAACCCGGTGTGCCGCGACGGCAGGGTTGATGCCGCCCCGCGCTCGCTTCTCACTTTCGCGCATTCCGGGCCGGGGGACTCCCCGCGACCGGACCATAAGTCTTATCGGAGGTATGACACCCGTGCTGAAAAACAGCCTCGCCGCATCGCTATTCGCACTTATCGCCGCAAGCCCCGCATTCGCGGACAATCCCGTTCCCGAGGGCACCGAACTTGCCGAGGACCAGAGCTACACCTATTGGCTCCTCGACGCGATCAAGTCGATGGACCCGCAGATCAACACCGACGTCGAGGGTTCGGACGTCCTGCGGTCCCTCTTCGAAGGTCTCTACAACGAGAACGGCACGGGCGAGCTCGTGCCCGGCGTCGCGCTCGAGCATACGGTTTCCGACGATCAGAAGACCTACACCTTCACCCTGCGCGACGACGCCCAGTGGTCGAATGGCGATCCGGTGACCGCGCAGGACTTCGTCTATTCCTGGAAGCGTCTCGCCGATCCCGCGACCGCCTCCGAGTATGCCTGGTACCTCGAGCTGATGCAGATCGAGAACGCCGCCGAGATCATCGCCGGTGACATGTCCGTCGACGAACTCGGCGTGACTGCGGTCGACGACCGGACCCTTGAAGTCCGGATCACCACGCCCCTGCCCTACTTCCCGCAGATGCTGGTGCACGCCTCGACCTTCCCGGTCCATCAGGCGACGATCGAGGAGCACGGCGACAACTGGACCCGCGCCGAGAACCTCGTCGGTAACGGCGCCTACGTGCTCGACGAGCACATCCTCGGCGAGCGCGTCGAGATGTCGAAATCCGACACCTACTGGGACGCGGAGAATGTGATCTTCACCGATCTCACGGCGCTGACCATCAACGACGTGAACCAGGGCCTGACCCGCTACCTCGCCGGCGAGCTCGACCGCGTGGACATCCCGGCCGGTCAGTATCCGCGTCTCGAAGAGGAATACCCCGAGCAGGCGAACTCGGTGCCCTACAACTGCTCCTACATCTACATGCTGAACGTCGGCGAAAGCGGCCCCGAGGAACTCAAGGACGTCAACGTGCGCAAGGCGCTGTCCTACGCCATCGACCGCGACATCATCGTCGAGCGGATCCTGCAGGGCGGACAGCCGCCGTCCTACAACTGGACGCATACCGCGGTCGCCGGTTTCGAGCGCCCCGAGATCGAGTACGCCAACTGGACGCAGGAAGAGCGCATCGAGAAGGCCAAGGAGCTTCTTGCCGAGGCCGGCTACGGCCCCGACAACCCGCTCGAGCTGACGCTGCAGTACAACACCTCGGAGGATCACAAGAAGATCGCCGTGGCCGCCCAACAGATGCTGCGCCAGATCGGCGTGAACATCACGCTCGCGAACTACGAGTGGAAGGTACACACTGACCGCATGCAGAACCAGGAGTTCGACATGGCGCGGTACGCGTGGTGCGGGGACTACAACGAGGCGTCGACCTACCTCGACCTTCTGGCCTCCTACTCGGGTCACAACAACGGCGAATTCTTCAACGACGAATACGACCAGGTCATGAAGGAGTCGAAGACCGCCGAGGACCCGCTGCCGATGTACCAGCAGGCTGAGACGATCCTGGCCGAAGAGATGCCGATCATCCCGATCTACCACTACGCCAAGGTCTTCATGCTTAACGAGGACATCAAAGGCTGGCCGCTCGAGAACGTGAACCAGACCTGGTACGCCAAGGATCTCTACCGCGTGGCCGAGTAAGACCGCACCATTCGAGGGTGCCCGCTTCCGGGCACCCTCTTCCTCCCGCGGCCGTGCCCTTCGCGCAGGTCCGCGCTACCCTTACCACTGGCTGCACTCGACCCGCGCCGCTCTTCCCTCGGGAGCCGCCCATGCTGTCCTATTCCATCAAGCGTCTGGCCCTCGCGATCCCGACGCTGCTGATCCTCATCGTCGTCTCGTTCGTGCTGATGTACGCCGCGCCCGGCGGCCCCTTCACGTCCGAGCGCGAATTGCCGCCGGAAGTGCTGGCGAACCTCAACGCCAAGTACGGGCTCGACCAGCCGCTCTGGCGGCAGATCCTGACCTATATCTGGGGAATCGTCACCGAGTTCGATTTCGGCCCGTCCTTCATCTACAAGGACCGCACTGTGAACGAGATCATCGCCCAGGGCTTTCCTGTGACGCTGACCTACGGCCTTCTGTCCTTCGTCGTCGCGGTGGTCGTGGGCGTGACGCTCGGCGTCGTCGCCGCGATCCGGCAGAACTCGGTCCTCGACTATTTCGCCGTCGGCATCTCGATCGGCGCTCAGGTGCTGCCGAACTTCGTGATGGCGCCCATCCTCGTGCTGACCTTCACCCTCTGGCTCGGCTGGCTGCCGGGCGGCGGCTGGCAGGGCGGCCAGTGGGAGTACCTGATCATGCCGGTGATCGCGCTCTCGACCTCGTTCATGGCGTCGATCGCGCGGATCACCCGGTCATCGATGCTCGAGACGCTGAACATGAACCACATCCGCACCGCGCGGGCCAAGGGCCTGCCCGAGCGCCGGGTGATCCTGCGCCACGCGCTGAAACCCGCGATGCTGCCGGTCATCTCGTATCTCGGGCCCGCCTTCGTGGGCATGATCACCGGCTCGGTCGTGGTGGACGTCTACTTCTCCACCGGCGGCATCGGGAAGGCCTTCGTCGACAGCGCGCTCAACCGCGACTACGCGGTGATGATGGGGGTCACGATCCTCATGGGCGCGCTCACCATCTTCTTCAATCTCGTGGTCGACATCCTCTACGGGTGGATCGACCCGAAAATCCGGTACTGAGCCCATGGTCCACGACACGCAACGCATGGACGCGATCGCCGAGCGCATGGCCGAGGACGAAGTCGCCGGCCGCTCGCTCTGGGCCGACGCCCGGTCGCGCTTCGTCAAGAACAAGGCCGCGATGTTCGGCCTGTTCCTCTTGATCTTCGTGGTGCTCTTCGCCCTCTTCGGCTCGCATCTGGCGCAATGGTCGAACGAGGAGCTCGACTACAACGTCATGGGCGTCGTCGCACAGGAAGGCGGCCCGTCGATGGCGAACGGCCACTACTTCGGGGTCGACGAGCTTGGCCGCGACCTCTTCGCGCGAACGGTGCAGGGCACGCAGGTCAGCCTTGCCGTCGGTTTCGTCGGCGCGCTCGTCGCCGTGGTCGTCGGCACGATCTACGGCGCGACGGCAGGATATGTCGGCGGCCGGGTCGACCAGATCATGATGCGCATGGTCGATATCCTCATGGCCATCCCGTACATGTTCGTGCTGATCCTCATCCTCGTCATGTACGGCCGCTCGATGATCGCCCTCTTCGTGGGGCTCGGCCTCATCTCGTGGCTCGAGATGTCCCGCATCGTCCGTGGTCAGACGCTGTCCCTCAAGAACCGCGAGTTCATCGAGGCCGCGCGCGCCACCGGCGTCTCGGGCGTCACGATCATCCGCCGCCACATCGTGCCGAACCTCCTCGGCGTCATCGCCGTCTATGCGACGCTCCTCGTGCCGCTGATGATCCTGACCGAGAGCTTCATCTCCTTTCTCGGCCTCGGCGTGCAGGAGCCGCTGACCTCGCTAGGCGCGCTGATCTCCGAAGGCGCCGGCACGATCGCCTACGGCACGATCTGGCAGCTCGGCTTCCCGCTTCTTTTCTTCTGCCTCACGCTTTTCGGCTTCTTCTTCGTCGGAGACGGCCTGCGTGACGCGCTCGACCCCAAGGACCGCTGACATGGCGCTTCTCGACATCGACAATCTCGACGTGGCCTTCGACACGCCCGACGGCACGGTTCACGCGGTGAACGGCCTTTCCCTCTCCCTCGACCGGGGCGAGACCCTCGGCATCGTGGGCGAGAGCGGCTCGGGCAAGTCCCAGACCGCCTTTGCTATCCTAGGTCTGCTCGCGCGCAACGGCCGCACCTCCGGCTCGATCAAATTCGACGGCGAGGAGATCCTGAACGCGCCCCCGAAGGTGATGAACCGCATCCGCGCGGAGCGGATCGCGATTATCTTCCAAGACCCTATGACGTCGCTGAACCCCTACATGAAGATCTCGGACCAGATGGCCGAGGTTCTCATGCTGCACCGGGGAATGAGCAAGAAGAATGCGCTGGCCGAGGCCGTCCGGATGCTCGACGCCGTGCGGATCCCGGGCGCGAAGGATCGCATCCGGCTCTACCCGCACGAGTTCTCGGGCGGCATGCGACAGCGCGTGATGATCGCGATGTCGCTGCTCTGCCAGCCCGACCTCTTGATCGCCGATGAGCCGACGACCGCGCTCGACGTGACGGTGCAGAGCCAGATCATGCGCCTCTTGCAGGAGCTGCAGGCCGAGTTCGGCATGGCCACGATGCTGATCACCCACGACCTCGGCGTCGTCGCGGGTTTCTGCGAGCGGGTGACGGTGATGTATGGCGGCCGGATTATGGAGCGGGCGCCGACCGATCCGCTCTTCGGCAAGCCGACCCACCCCTACACCCGCGGTCTTTTGCACGCGGTCCCGCGCGTCGATCAGGGGCAGGAGACGATGCAGGCGATCCCCGGCAACCCGCCGAACATGGCGCGGCCGCCGAAGGGCTGCCCGTTCCGCCCCCGCTGCGCCTTTGCCGGTAAGGATTGCGCCGTCATGCCGCCGCTCGAACCCGCGGGCGACGGGCGCGTCCGCGCCTGCCACCGCCCGGTCGAGGAGGTCGCCGCATGAGCACGCCCCTGATTTCCGCACGCGACCTTCGCGTCGCCTTCGACATCACCCGTCCCGGCGACATGCCGTGGACCAAGCCGCGCCAGTTGCATGCGGTCAACGGGGTGAGCTTCGATTTGATGCCGGGACAGACGCTCGGCGTCGTCGGCGAGAGCGGGTGCGGCAAGTCCACGCTTGCCCGCGCGCTCATCCAGATGGTGCCTGCATCCGGCGAGGTCGTCTGGCAGGGCGAGACGGACCTTCTGTCGCTGTCGTCCCAGCGGATGCAGAAGTACCGCTCCGAGATCCAGATGATCTTCCAGGATCCACTCGCCTCGCTGAACCCGCGGATGACGCTCGGCCAGATCATCGCCGAGCCGCTGCGCACCCACCGCCCGGAGCTCGGGCGCGAGGAGGTGAAGTCGCGTGTCGCCCGCATGATGGACCGGGTCGGCCTGCTGCCGCAGATGATCAACCGCTATCCCCACGAGTTCTCGGGCGGCCAGTGCCAGCGCATCGGCATCGCCCGGGCGCTGATCGTGGAGCCGAAGCTGCTGATCTGCGACGAGCCGGTCTCTGCGCTCGACGTGTCGATCCAGGCGCAGGTGATCGAGCTTCTGCAGGAGCTTCAGCGCGAGCTCGGGCTCGCGATCCTCTTCATCGCGCACGATCTGTCGGTGGTGAAGCACATCTCGGACGAGGTGATGGTGCTCTATCTCGGCCGCATGATGGAGAAGGCTCCGGCGGACCTGCTCTACGCCGACCCCCAGCATCCCTACACGCAGGCGCTCATGTCAGCTGTGCCGGTGCCGGATCCGCAGATCGAGCGGAACAAGCAGACGATCCCCCTCCATGGCGATCTGCCCTCGCCCATGGCGCCCCCGTCCGGTTGCGTGTTCCGCACAAGGTGCCCGCGCGCTGTTGAAGCTTGCGCGGAGGAGGTGCCGCATCCCGGACGCGGGCGGCATCAATGCGCCTGTCTCTTCCCGGGCCCGCTGACCGCCGACGAGGTGGCCTGACCCCTCCAGGCGATCGCGGGACGGGTCAGCGCCCTTCGAACCAGTCGAGCGCCATCTTGGCCCAGCCCTCCGGCACGCCGTGGCCGCCGTCGAAGAGAGCGAAACCGAGCGCCGCTCCGTCGGAACAGCTCGTCCAGTCCTTGCGCCAGTAGGTGCCGTCGGAGGCGAACTCGTCCGCCTGCAGGCGGCACCCGCTGGCCTGGCGCAAGAGATCCATCGCGTGCCAGACGTCGCCTTGCGCCACGGCATTCGGCGCATCGAGGCTGCCCCCTCGCAGAAGGCGCCCTTCGAGCGGGACCACCGGGTCACGCCAGCCATGCGTGTGGAAGAGCCGAACGGGACCGGCACAAGCCTCGGGATGCGGGCGCCAGAAGCTGCCCGAGACCGGAGCGTACGCTGCGAAGGCGTCCGGTTCCGCGCAGGCAAGATAGCTCGTCATGGATCCCCCGATGGAAAAGCCCGCGAGCAGCATCCGCTCCGGATCGAGGCCGAACCGCTCTGCCGCGTCGTCACGTACGGCCTGAAGGAAAGCGATCTCGTCGCGGGGTTGAGGGCGCTCAGGGTGGAAGGCCCACGTCCGTCCGCTGCGTCCTTGCCGCGGGATGCCGTCGGGAGCGATGATTGCGTAGCCCCGCGCGAGCGCCGCGCCTACAACGCCTCGCATGGTCAACGTTCCCTCCCCGCTCGAGCCCCAGCCGTGCAGGAACATGAGTGCGGGTGCGCCGTCGTCGCCCTCATCGGGCAGCTCCACGTGATAGGTGCCACCCGGGATCTCGCAGGCGCCCTCTTCAGCGCCGCAAGCTGCCCGGACATCCGTCCCCACCGAAGCGAGCCCTATTGCCGTCGTCAGGATTGAGAGACGTTTGCGCCACATGATCTTGTCTCCGGCGTTGTGAGCGACGAGCGGCACGCCGAAGCACGGGCCCGGCGCGCAATCCGACTGATGGGCCGAAGCCGTTACTGACGGGAGATATGCCGACCCGGGCACGTGACCACACCTGCCGGTCACGCCAAGGAGAGACCGTCGCCGATCAAACAGTCCAGCGATATAGCCAGACCTCGGAGAGTGGCGCGTCGTTCAGACGCAGTTGCGCGCGCAGGTCGGCGGCCGGAGCATCCCCCGGCCTCAATGTGAACGCAAGCCGCGCGCCGCCCGTGGAGGGATTGCGCTGCACGATTGCGGCGCTGACCTCGCCACCCGTGGTGCGGACCAGCTTTTGGACATCGTCGAGGTTCTCGGGCAGCGCGCGTCCGTCCGAGAAGTCGATCGCGAAGCGAATGCCGCCATCGCGCGCCGCTCCGGCCCGGGTGTTGAGAACGCGCAGGCCTGAGCCCCAGTCGCTCTTTTCCGACCAGGTCATGTCGTAGGAGAATGCCTTCGACTGGCCCGGCGCCAGCGGCTCTGCCGGTCGCCAGTAGGCCACGATGTTGTCGTAGACCTCGTCATCGGTGGGGATCTCGACCAGCGTGACGACCCCCGGCCCCCACGCCTCTCGCGGCGCGATCCAGAGACCCGGGCGGCGATGATAGAGCGCCTGCAGGTCGCCGAAATCCTCGAATTCTCGGTCACGTTGCATCAGCCCGAAGCCTTGCGGGTCCCGGTCCACGAAGGCGCTCACCTGAAGGTGGCTCGGAGGGTTGGCAAGCTGCCGCCAGAGCGTCTCGCCCGACCCGTTGACCATGAGCAAGCCGTCGCTGTCGTGGATCGCGGACCGGAAGTCCGAGAATTGGTCGCGGTTCGTCTCGTCGAACTGGAACATGGAGGTGAGGGGCGCGATACCGAGATGACCGAGCTCGGTCCGCGCGAAGACCTCGGCCTCGACGCCGATCGTGAGCGCCCGCCCCGGCGTCATCTCGAACCGGTAGGCGCCGGTGCAGCTAGGGCTGTCCAGAAGGGCGTGGATGACGATGCTGTCGTCTTCAGGGTCCGGATGCTCGATCCAGAAGCGGCGGAACTCGGGGAACTCCTCTCCATCGGGCTCGGCTGTGTCGAGGGCGAGGCCCCGTGCGGAGAGGCCGTAGATCTCGCCGGTGCCTATCCCGCGGAAATAGCTTGCACCCTGGAACACCGCGAACTCGGTGAAGATGCCCTCGTGTTCGAGTTCGGCCCTGAGCCGGAAACCGGAATAGCCGAGCCGTTCGTCGACAGGCAGGTCCGGGAATTGGTCCGACCGATCGAAAACCTCGAGGTCGAAGACGATCGGCCGCGCCTCACCACCGTCGACGATCGCGATCTCGACCGGGGTCGGAAAGTAGAGCCCCGGGGCGAACACATCGAGGCGGAATGGCTCCTCCGCGCTCTTGTTCCAGAGCGCATTGCGCGGATCGAACCAGATCGAGCGGTACTGGTCGTAGCTGACCTTTGTCCATTCCTCGGGGATGCGCTGCGGCGGCTCGTAGGCCTCACCCGCCATCCTCTGGGCCAACGCTCGCACGTCTTCGCGCGAGAACGGGCGCGGGTCCGAAAGCCGCAGCCCGGGAACATAGTCCGACGACTTCGCATCCGCGCCACCTTGCCCTTGGGCACGCGCGCGACCGGACATCGCCAAGGCCGCCAGAAGGCCGGTCAGCACCTCTCTCCGCAGCATCTAGCTTCCCTTTTTAACCTGCCGCCAGGGGTGCGTCTTGATCCAGCCGACGCCATAGGCGACGGCGACGAGAATCGCCGCACCACCAAAGTTAACTAACGCCATTGTCACGTAGTTCCGCCCCATGACGTCAAGGCAGAGGCCGAGAAGACGGGCAAGATACATGGAGGTGATGAAGATCGCGAGCGATTGCTGCCCCACCTTCAAGGTCGCGGCAAGACCGGTCGACCATGTCCGCGCCAGAGCACCATCGCCCGCCGGAGCCTTCAGCCTGTCACCCGCGGGACCCACCGCCCACCAGGCCACATAGGCGAGCGCGAGGAAGTGCAGGTAACGAAGCACCCCGAAATCGGTCTTGTCCCGGAGGAGCCCAATATCCGGATAGATCCCCATCGCCCAATCCGCGGCTGCGGGCCAGATCACCTGGAGGATGTCCACCACCCGCGGCGACGAGAGTGGCGAGGTCAGCACGAGAAAGCCGATCGCGAGCCACAACAGCGCGCCCAATTTCGGCGGAGCCGGAAGCCAGCGGGACATGAAGGCAAAACCGGTGAAGAAGATCAGCTGCCATCCGAACGGATTGAAGAACCATTCGCGGTCGGACCAGGGCTCTGCGGGAAGCCGCGCGATGCCGGATTGCGCGAGGAGCCAGACCGCCACCACCGCCGCAGCCGCGACGCCTAAGTGCACCCGAGCCAGCGCGATCACGAAGGGCATCATCGCGAGGATCACGAGGTACATCGGCAGGATGTCGAAGTAATTCGGCACGTAGGTCAGCGTCATTAATCCGATGAGGTTGGCCTGCGTCTCCTCGAAGAACGGAAGGAGATTCAGCTGTCCGGTATAGTCGCGCTCGAACGCGCCGGTCGCATCGAGCGCGGACACCGTCACGGCGATCGCGAAGAAGAGACCGATATGCGCCCAGTAGACCTGCCAGCAGCGGAACGCCGTTCGCGCCGCACCCATCGCCCAGCTCTGGTCCCGGAAGACCTTTCCGAACGCGATGGCCGAGGCCATGCCCGAGCAAAAGACGAAGATCTCCGTGGCATCGGAAAACCCCCAACGCGCGGGGATCCAGAGCGTCAGCCAGTTTCCCGGAATATGCGCGATGAGGATGATGAACATCGCCAGCCCGCGAAAGAAATCGAGCCGCGGATCGCGGACCGCTGCCCTCGCAACGGCGGAGGTCGCGTGGCGCGGTGTGGGACGGATCTCGGTCTCTGCAGTCGTCATGTCTCGGTTCCTCTCCGGCTTGGAGAAAGCCCCGATCACTGCGCCGCGTAAAGGGGCGACGTGCCGCCGGCTGCCGCCACCGCCCGCATCCGGCTTGCGGCGAAGGCATCGACCCGTCCGGCACGCTGCGCCGTGCGCTCGGCGAGGATGGCCGCCACCTCATCGAACCGCCCCGCCCGGATCCCGGCATCGACGGTCATGCGCTCGAAGACGTCACGCTGAGCGTGGCTGCCGCCGATCGTGCGCATATGCGCCCGAGCGCGGCTCATCTGGTCGAACGCCACCGCATAGCGACCTTCCCCGAAGGCGGCGAGCCCCGAGGCGGCCGCGACACCGGGATGCGCGATGACGCGTCCCGCATCGGTCTTGCCGTCTGCGCGCGTGGCCATGCGGCGCACGAGTTCCGACGCGGCGTCAGGCCGCCCATCGCCCGCGAGCGCCAGCATGTAATGCAGATCGGCGAAGACGAGACAGCCATCGGACAGGCGCGCCTCCGCGAGATCCGCCAGCTCGCTCCACCGTCCGCCGCACCGCACGCCCTCGAGTTCGAGACGCATCAGCAGCGACGAGGCGTTGGCGATGTCACGGTAATCGTCGGTCTTCTCGACCCTGATCTTCTGGTCGTAGAGCGCCAGAACCAGATCGTGCTCACTCCGGTCGAGATGGAGCAGCGCCTTGTGCCACCAGACGTGGAAGCGGAAGTTGTTGCAATGATCCCAGGCCGCTCGGTTGGCCTCGAGGAGCGCGATCCCGTCCGCGGGCCGGTGCAGCATGTCATGGACATGGGCCACCGCATGCAGGCCCCAGGCGTCGTCCGCAGCCCGTTCGAGGCCGAGGCGCCCGGTGCATTCGGCCGCCTCGTAATCGCCCGTCTCTTCGAGGGCGAAGGCATGGCACCCCAACGCATAGCCGGCGAGTGGATGACCCGCATCGTGGGCCGCGAGCGCCCGCTCCACCGAGCGGCGCATGCCCGGGGCATCCCCCATAACGAAGCGGATCGCATGGGAGAGCTTCAGCGCCAGCGTATCCGCCGGATTGAGCGCGAGAATGCCCTCGAGATGGAAAATTGCCCCGCTGGGCTGCTGGTCGAGCCATGCGCCGAGCGCATCGGTCATCGCCCGGGCGCGGGCAGGCTCGTGCCCCTGCGCCGCCGCCGTCCGTGCCGCAGCATATGCGGATCGGGCCGCTTCCGTCATCTCGCGCCGACCCAGCAGCAGGCACATCAGGCCCTTCGTCGCGTGAGGCAACGCCGCATCCGGACAGAGATCGAGCACACGAGAGAGGTGCTCGGGCGTTGAGCTGCCGTGAGCAAGGAAGGCGGCGATCATGGCATTCCAGGCCGACAAGGCCTCGAGCGAGTCGAGGCCTGTTTCGGCGCGGCAGATGTCGGATTGCATGCGTTCGGGTCCCGGAGCAGCCTGTCGTTCCGTGCACCGGGGCTCCGGCGCACGTCTTCGAGCCTATAAGATTGCGCCGACCGCATACGTCCCATCGCGCGAAACCTTCGCATTTGTGATGGCAACCTCCGAATGCGGCTACCTGCGCCTCCGCCGCTCAAGTTCGTCGCGGAGGCGTCGGAGAGCCTCATCCGTATGCTCTCCCACACGCGGCGGCGGTGTCTCCGTGCGCACCGGCGTGCGCGAAAACTTGAGCGGATTTCCAAGGAGTTGGACGGCGCCATTTACCGCCCCAGGCCGCGCGACATCGATCACGGCGCCGCGCGCACGCGCCCGATCCGAGGCAAGCGCCTGCCCGACCGTGTGGATCGGTCCGGCGGGAACGGTGACAGCCTCGAGACGCTCCAGGATCGTGCGCTGCGTCAGGGATGCGAGCAGTTCTGTAACAATCGACGTGAGCGCTCCCCGGTTCTCGAGCCGCAGAGGGTGAGACCGTCGAGCGGACCGCGTCGGTCAGATGCGCCCGTCATAGGCCCTCCGGTCGATCTCGGCCGCAATCACGGTAAAGGTCGAGGCAGCCAGAGCCGCCTCGAGCGCCGCTTCGAGCTCGGCTCGCGATGTCACCGTCGCACCCTCTCCGCCCATCGCCCGGCCGAGCGCGGCGAAGTCCGTGCGGCCGAAATCGACGCCGGTGTTACGCAACTGGCGCTGGCGCTGTTTCATCTCGATGAGCGCGAGCGAGCGGTCGACGAAGACGACGAAGATGACCCGCAGCCCGAGATCGGCGGCGGTGGCGAGCTCTCCCGCCACCATCAGGAAGCCCGCGTCGCCCGAGAACGACACGATTGTCCGTTCCGGCTCCGCCAGCGCCATGCCCATCGCGAGCGGAACCGCGCAGCCCATGGTGCAGAGACCCGAGGATTGGACCAGTCCCCGCAATTCGCCACACTTCCACATCTGGCTGAGGAGGATCCGATGCGCGCCGCTGTCGGCGCTGGCGAGCGTGCCTTCCGGCAGGAGCCGGCGACAGGTGTCGACGACGACGCCGGGCCCCCAGTCCGGCCCCGGGGCAAAGGCGTCCTCCAGCGCGGCGCGCGTCGCGGCGATGCGATCACCCCACTCGAGCTTCGGAATGCAACCCTCTGTGATCGCAGGAAGAGAGCGGCCTATGCCACCGACGACATTGACGCTGCCCTGATGCATGTAATGAATGTTGGGCGCATGGGTGATGTCGATCACCACCTGGGTTTCGGGATCGAAAGCGTCCTGCCAGCCGCTGCGCATCTCGATAGGATCGTAGCCGGCGAGGATCACCACATCGGCCTCGGCGACGAGCGGGAGAAGGATCGCGTCCGCCTTTGGGGAGAGCCCCGCGCCGCCGAGCGAAAGCGCGTGATCCTCTGGCAGGATGCCCTTGGCCTTGTAGGTCGTCACGACCGGCGCCCCGAGCGCCTCGGCGATCCCGCTGAGCGACAGCCCCTCGGTCACGGCATCGAGGCCCGCGACGATCAGCGGACGGCGCGCATTCCGAACGGCGTTGCGGGCGGCATCGAGATCGGGGCCCGCGGCGGGCGCCATGGGCAGCGCGGGCCGGCGGCGAAGCTGCGGCGCCGCGTCGGCCACGGCATCCGCAACCGAAATCGGCACGTCGATGTGGACGGGGCCCGGGCGACCCTCCGTGGCGATCCGCACGGCCTTGTCGGCGATGACTTCCGCGGCATTCGCAGACAGGGTGAAGCTCGCCTTGCAAACACTTGAGAAGACGGATCTCTGGTCGAGAACCTGGTGCGTGTAGCGGGCGGCCGTGTCGGGATCGACGCAGCCCGTCAGAACGATCAGCGGCACCCGGTCCTGACGTGCATTCTCGACCACGTTGACCGCGTTGAGCGCACCCGGCCCCACGGTCGCCACCAGCACGCCCGGCGCGCCGTCGCGGTGATGCGCTCCCTCGGCCATGAACCCGCCCGCGTTCTCGTGCCGTACAAGGACAAAGCGCAGTCCCGCTGCTTCGAGCGCGTCGATCAGCGTCAGGACCTCGCCGCCCGGCATTCCGAACACGAAACGGCAGCCCTCGTCCGCCAGACGGCGCGCGAGAATGTCCGCCGCCCTCCCCTTTGTCGTCATCCGGCGCCTCCCCGAGCATGGCCTCGGGACCACAAGGCCCCGTCTTCATGTGGAAGGCAAGACGGGAGCGATCAGAGCGGTTCGATGTCCCCCTCGGCCCGCTGCGCGTGGAAATCCGCCTCGAAGGCGGCGAAGGCCCCGGCCGCGATCGCCTCGCGCATCGCCTGCATAAGCTCCTGATAGTAATGGAGGTTGTGCCAGGTGAGCAGCATGCCCGAGATCATCTCGTGCGAGCGCTGGACGTGATGCAGGTAGGCCCGCGAATAGGAGCGGCAGCAGGGACAGGTACAGGCCTCGTCGAGCGGGCGGGGATCGTCGGCGTGACGGGCGTTCTTGACGTTGACCATGCCGCGGCGGGTCCAGCCCTGACCGGTGCGGCCGGAGCGTGAGGGAAGCACGCAATCCATCATGTCGATACCGCGCTTGACCGCGCCGACGATGTCGTCGGGCTTGCCGACCCCCATGAGATAGCGCGGCTTGTCCTGCGGCAGCATGTCGGTCGCGAAGTCGAGGCAGCCGAACATCGCCTCCTGGCCCTCGCCCACGGCAAGGCCGCCGACCGCATAGCCTTCGAACCCTATCTCCCTGAGAGCATTGGCGCTTTCCTCACGGAAATCGCGTTCGAGCCCACCCTGCTGGATGCCGAAGAGAGCATGCCCCAGGCGGTCGCCGAAGGCCTCGCGCGAGCGCTGCGCCCAGCGCATCGAGAGGCGCATGCTCTCGGCGATACGGTCCCGATCGGCCGGCAGCGCCGGACATTCGTCGAAGGCCATGACGATGTCTGAACCCAGAAGCTGCTGAATTTCCATCGATCTTTCGGGGCTGAGGAAATGCTTCGAGCCGTCGATATGGCTCTTGAAGGTCACGCCCTCCTCGGTGAGCTTGCGCAGCCCGGATAGCGACATGACCTGGAAGCCGCCGGAATCCGTGAGGATCGGCTTTTGCCAGTTCATGAACTCGTGCAGGCCGCCAAGATGTGCGATCCGCTCCGCCCCCGGCCGCAACATCAGGTGGTAGGTGTTGCCGAGGAGGATGTCGGCCCCGGTCTCGGCCACGCTTTCGGGGAACATGCCCTTGACCGTCGCGGCGGTGCCGACGGGCATGAAGGCGGGCGTGCGGATGGAGCCGCGGGGGGTGTCGATGGCCCCGGTGCGGGCCGCGCCATCGGTGCCGGAGAGGGTGAAGCGGAACGTCATGCGCCATCCTCTGCCCCATCCCGAGGGGCGCCACAAGACGCGGCGTTTCGTAACATATGTAACAAATCCGGGCCGAAACGTACGATATTTCCCGCATATTCGCGGCGGGGGGCCCGTCGATACCCGAGGCGGATCCCATCTGTATCGTCGAAGCCGCTTCCGACCGCCTCGGGGCCCCGCCGATCCGTTGGAAGCACCCCTCCCGAGTCGCCGCTGGCCCACGTGACCGGCGACCGGCGCGGCTCGAAGATGTACACTCTGCCCATGCGTCACCCGGAGAGGAGCGTGCGCGATGACCCTGACGAACGAACCACCCGCCGCAGCATCCGAAGGGGCCCGCAGGCTCTCCCTCGCCGACATCGCCGCGATCCTGCGGGCCGGCCTTTCCGATTTCGCCGCGGCGCCGCAATTCGGGCTCTTCTTCTCGGCGGTCTACGTGGCGCTCGGGCTCGGACTCTGGCAGCTTGGTGCGGGGCTCTTCGTCTGGACGCTGACCGCGACGCTCGCCTTCCCGATGATGGCGCCCTTCCTCGCCGTCGGGCTCTACGAGGTCAGCCGCCGGCGCGAGGCGGGCGAGCGACCGACCTTCGAGGCAGTACTCGGCGTCGTCTGGCGCCAGAGCGAGCGGCAGATCCCCTGGGCGGGCGCGGTGATCCTGATCTACACGCTCTTCTGGAGCTTCCTCGCCCACATGCTCTTCGCGCTCTTCATGGGACCGTCGGCGATGATGGGCCCGCCCGGGGATCTTGCGACATACCTTTCGGGCGACGGGCTGCGGATGATCGCGGTCGAACTTGCGGTGGGCGCCGTTCTGGCGTTCCTCCTCTTCGCTCTGACGGCGGTGAGCCTGCCGATGCTGCTCGACCGGGAGGTGGATTTCGTCACCGCGATGCGCCGGAGCGTCCGGCTCGTGCGCGCCAATCCCGCGGTGATGCTGGTCTGGGCGGCGATCATCGCCGCCGCGACATTCCTCGCGATGCTTCCGGCCTTCCTCGGCCTCTTCGTCGTGCTGCCGGTGCTGGGTCATGCGAGCTGGCACCTCTACCGGCGCGCAGACCAACTCGGCGCCCTGGGCTGAGGCGCAGCCCCCGCGCCATCCCCCGCTTCTTCTTGGCAAAAATACTCCGGGGTCCGGGGCGGAGCCCCGGTCCGGCGGTCCCGCATCCTCTCCAGCGCAGCAACGCCTGGACCAGCCGGGGAACCTTGCCGGGACCCATGCACCTTGGTAGCCGTGGCCCCGACCCCGGCGAGGAACAGCACATGAATGACGACCAGGCCCCCGATCCCGCGCAGGATCTGATCCGCTTCGGATGGGAGGAATGGGTCGCCCTGCCCGATCTCGGTCTGCCCGCGCTCAAGGCCAAGGTCGATACCGGCGCGCGGACCTCGGCGCTGCATGCCTACGACATCGAGACCTTCGGCGCGTCCTCGGCGCCGCGGGTGCGCTTCACCGTGCATCCGGTGCCCGGGCGCGACGACCTCGTCATCCCCTGCTCGGCCAAGATCATCGACCGGCGCATGGTGACGAGCTCGAACGGCGAGAGCGAGAGCCGCTACGTCATCGGCTGCACCATCGAGGTCGGCGGCGATCACTGGCCGATCGAGCTGACGCTGACCAATCGCGGCGCGATGAACAGCCGGATGCTGCTCGGACGCGAGGCGCTGAAGGACCACATCACCATCGTTGCGACCGACCGCTTCCTGCAGCCGCAGCTCTCCTTCGACGTCTACGCCTCGAAGGCGGTGCGCGCGAAGGCCCCCAACAGGGCGCTCCGGATCGCGGTGCTGAGCCGCGAGAACAATTACTCCACCCGGCGACTCGTCGAGGAGGGCGAGAAGCGCGGCCACACGGTCGAGGTGATCGACACGACGCGCTGCTACATGGCGATCAACGCGATGGCGCCCGAGGTGCATTACGACGGCGCCCGCCTGCCCCGCTACGATGCGGTGATCCCGCGGATCGGAGCGTCCGTGACCTCCTACGGGACGGCGGTGATCCGGCAGTTCGAGACGATCGGCACCTTCGTCGTGAACGGCTCCGAGGGCATCACGGCCTCGCGCGACAAGCTCTACGCGCACCAGTTGATGGCGCGGCACAAGATCGGCATGCCGAACACCGCGTTTGCCTCCTCGCCCAAGGACACCGACAGCCTGATGCGGCTCGTCGGCACCGCGCCGATGATCGTCAAGCTGCTGGAATCGACCCAAGGCAAGGGCGTGGTCCTCGCCGAGACCAAGAAGGCGGCGCAATCGGTGATCGACGCCTTCCGGGGGCTTCGCGCGAACTTCCTCGTGCAGGATTTCGTCAAGGAGGCGGCGGGCGAGGACATCCGATGCCTCGTCGTCGGCGGCAAGGTCGTCGCCTCGATGAAGCGCACCGGGGCGGACGGCGATTTCCGTTCGAACCTGCATCGGGGCGGCTCGGCGCAGGTGGTGCGGATCAGCCGCGAGGAACGTGACACGGCGCTGCGCGCGGCGCGGGCCTTCAAGCTGAACCTCGCGGGCGTCGATCTTCTGCGCTCCGAGAGCGGTCCAAAGGTGCTCGAGGTGAACTCCTCGCCGGGGCTCGAGGGGATCGAGGCGGCGTCGAAGAAGAACATCGCCGGCACGCTCTACGATCACATCGAGGCGCGGGTGCGCCCGGTGCCGGTGCGCAAGCGCAAGCTGCTGGGCTGAGGCAAGGCGGCCCGGCGCCGGGCCCTGACGGTTGAAGGGACATCCGCGCGCCGCGATCCGCCATATCGCGCGGGTCTTCGCGGGCTCGTGGTGCCGTGCCCCATCGTGACAGGCGTCACACGCCGCCTCCGGGCGCGCGGGCCGAACCCGATGCGGGCTCCGAAATCGGGTCGGCGGCAGCGGCAGGTCCAGACGTGATTTGAGCATCGGGGGCCGTCCGGCGGAACCCGGGCCGCGGGGGAATGTTGGCCGCAGCGCATCCTGACACGCGGGGCATTCGATCTTGACGCATATCACAGTCGCCGTTCCGGCCTGCAACGAGGCCGAAGGCCTGCCGGCGCATCTCGCGGCGCTCGACCGTGCAGCAGCCCGGACGAGGGCGCAGGTCGACGTGCTGATCTTCGCCAATGGCTGCACGGACGACACGGCGCGCCTCGCCTCCGGCTTCAAGGCGCGCCATTGCCGCGTCCGGGTCGAGAGCGCAACGCTCGCACCGGGCGAGGCGAATGCGGGCACCGCGCGCCGGCTGGCGGCGCGGATGGCCGTGGCGCTTTCTCCCGAGACGGACATCCTCGTCACGACCGATGCGGATTCCCAGCTGGCGCCGGATTGCCTCGAGGCGTTCCGCAGCGGCGTCTCGGCCGGGGCGGATCTCGTCTGCGGGACGATATCGTTCTCGCTGGCCCCGGAGGTGCGGAACGCCCCTTGCATGCGCCGGCACGACCGGATCGCGACGCCCTATGGTGAGCTCATGCGGGAGCTGCGGTTCGGGATCGACCTTCTCTGCGGCAGGCGGGCTCCGGGGCCGTTGCCGCATTACGTGGCCTCGGGCGCCTGCATGGCGCTGTCGCGCGCGCTCTACGAGGCCATCGGCGGCTTTCCGGACGCGGCCTGCGGCGAGGATCGCGCGCTCGCGCGATGTGCCGGGCGACGGGGCGCGCGGATCGATTACTGCTCCCGGGCGCATGCGGTGGTCTCTCCGCGCCTCGTGGGCCGGGCGGCCGGGGGCATGGCGGACACGCTGCGTCGGCGGCTCGGCGATCCCGATCCGCTAACCGATGCGGCTTTCCTGCGCGCGGCCGACGTGCGCCGCGTCTGGCAGGCGGCCCGTTCCGGGGATCGGACCGCGTGCCTGCCCGATGCGGAGCGGCCCATGCGGCTGAGCGATCTCGAGCGGGAGCTGCCCCGGCTTCGCGCCTTCATGGACGCCAGGGTGCGCCCCCTCGTGACCGGGACCGCCGCGACGGCGCCGCTCGTCGCATGATGCGCGATCTCACGCGGGCCCTCACCGAACTGTCGCCGCCGGGGCCCGGAGAGCCGCCGATCGCGCCGCTCGTGGCGCATCTGCGCGAGGCCGGCGTGCTGGCGGGCTGCGCGCCGTGCGAGGCCGGAGGCGACGGGCTCGCGCACGAGCCGGGCGATCCCGGGCATCTCGTCGAGACGCTCGCGGCCGTCGGGGCGGCGAACCTGTCGGCCGGACGGCTCTTCGAGGGCCACGTCAACGCGGTGAAGCTCCTGGCGCTCTATGCCGGCCACAGCGGGGCGGCCGAATGGCGCGAGGCGACCGCCTGCGGCGCGCTCTTCGGCGTCTGGGGCGCGGAGGGCAAGGCCCCGGTGCGGCTGTCGAACGGACGGCTGAGCGGAGAGAAGCTCTTCGCCTCGGGGGCCGACATCCTCGACCACGCGATCGTCACCACGCGGGACGATGCGGGCGAGGTGCAGCTGGTCATGGTCGATCGCGCCCGCCTCGAGGGGCGGCTCTTTCCGGACGAATGGTCGGTCTCGGGCATGAAGGCGACGGCCTCGGGCCGGGCCGATCTCGACGGGATCGAGATCGGGTCCGAAGACCTTCTGGGCGCGCCGGGCGACTACCTGCGCGAGCCGCATTTCCAGGGCGGCGTCTGGCGGTACGCGGCCGTCCAGATGGGCGCGATGCGCGCGATGACCCGGGCGACGGCCGCGCAGCTCGAGGCGCGGGGGCAGGCAGAGGCGCCGCTTCAGGCGGCGCGGCTCCGCCGCATGGTGACGGCGTGCGAGACGGCACGGCTCTGGCTTCATCGGGCTGCCGGGCTCGTCGAGCGGACGGAGGCGCAGCAGGAGGATGCCGGCCCAGCCATGCTCGCGCGGCTGACGGTCGAGCGCGAGGCGGTCACGCTCATGCAGGAGATGGACGCGGCGCTTGGCGCGGCGTCGTTCGCGACGCACCATCCGGTGGAGCGGCACCGGCGCGATCTGCAATTCTACCTCCGCCAGGCGAATCCCGACGGGCTCGGCGAGACCGCGATCCGCCGGCTCCGCGAGAGCGAGGCCACCGCACGAGCCTGGTATCTCGCGTGACCCCGCTTCTCGTCGCCGCTTCCGCCGCCAACCGGACCTCCGCCGCGGATCTTCTTGCCGGGCATTCGGCGCTCGTGGTGGTCGCGCCGCATCCCGACGACGAGACGCTTGGCTGCGGCGCGCTTCTCTACGAGGCGAATGCGGCCGGGATGCCCTGCCGCGTGATCTGCATGACCGACGGCTCCGCCTCGCATCCGCGCTCGCGCGTCTGGCCGAGGGCCCGGCTGGCCGGGTTGCGCCGCGCGGAGCTTGAGTCGGCGCTGTCCCTTCTTGCGTCGCATGCGGAGGTCTTCTGGATGGGCTATCCCGATTGCCATCTGCCGGAGCCGGGCGCGGACGATGCCTGCGCGGGCCGGCTGGCCGCGCTCATCCCGGACGGTGCGCTCGTGCTCGCGGCCTGGTCCGGCGATCCCCACATCGATCACAAGCGCAGTGCGGCGCTTCTCACGCGCGCGTTGCGGCACAGGCCGCGTACGGCGCGGCTGGCCTATCCTATCTGGGGCCGTTTCGCGCCGGGAGAGGCGCCGCCGGGCATGAAGGTTCTCGACCCCGCGCCGGACGCGCGCGCGGCCAAGTCCCGCGCGCTCGGCCAGCATGCCAGCCAGATGTACCCGCTCATCGGCGACGATCCGGACGGGTTCGTGATGACCAAGGCGGACCAGGCCCATTTCCTCGACCATCCGGAAATCTTCCATGCCGGCCCCTGAAACCCTGCGCCACCTTGCCGGGATCTACGCCCGGAGCGACGATCCCTGGGATCATGCCAGCAGCGCCTACGAACGGGAGAAGCACGCCGAGACAATCAAGGCGGCGGGGCCCGGGCGGCTTCGACATGCGGTGGAGATCGGCTGCGGCAACGGTGTCCTGGCGGAGCGGCTGGCGCCCCGCTGCGAGAGGCTGACCGTGGTCGAATGCATCCCCGTGGCGGCCGCGATGGCGCGCGCGCGGCTGGCGCGGTTCGGTCATGTGACCGTCATCGAGGGGGACGCCTCGGTCTTTCCCGCGGGCGCCCCCGACCTCGTCGTCCTGTCGGAGATGCTGTATTTTCTGCAGCCGGACGAGATCGCGTCGCTGGCCGAGACCATCGATGCCCGCGCCGCGCCGAGGTGCCGCGTGGTGTCGGTCAACTGGCTCGGAGCGACGGACGAGACGCTGGGAGGGCGCGAGGCGGCCGACCTTATTGCGCACCATCTCGGCCGCTGGGCGCGGGCGCGGCATTGCTTCCCGGCCTACCTCATGGACGTCTTCGAATTGCCGGACGGCGCGTGCAGCGACCGCTGCCTCTCGCGGCCTCGGGCCGGCTGATCCGCGCCAGCCGCGGGCGTATGCCGCGACCGGCTCAGGCGGCGAAAAGCCGCCCGAACGCGGTCCAGTCCACCTGTCCCGCCTGTGCCTTGCGAAGCCACTCTTCCGCCGCCTTGCGCCGGTTCGGGGGCACGTGCGCGATCAGGTCGGCGGCGGACGCGCCGGGCGTCTCGTCCGCAGTCCCGACCTTCTCCGCCGCGCCGAACTGGGCGGTGTGGCTGAGCTCGGCGAAGTCGTCGAGGCTCTGGGCGATTTCGCAATCGGGCCAGAGCAGGCGCATCGACCGCTCGCGCGGCGCATAGGCAGCGGTGAAGAGCGTTCCGAAGCCGCGGGCGTAGTCGGTCTGGTGGAGCGGCGGCGCGAGGAAGTCGCGGATCGCGACCTCGATGGGGCGGGAGCGCATCAGAAGATGCGAGAGCCGCGCGCGCCGCTCGACCGTGCGGGTGAATGCGGCCTTGTCCGGCAGAGGCATATCGAGCTGATGGTTGGTCGCGATCGCGGGCGTCCGAGCGGTGCAGCCCCCGCCCGCATGCATCTCGACCGAAGCCGTCTGTCCCGCGGCATCGGCGAGGACGATGTTGTAATCCATGTGGGACGGAACACGCGCCAGAACCTTCCGCGCGTCGGGCACGGTGCGGCAGGTCTCGAGCACGTAGCGCAGGATCGTGCAGATCCCGAACCCCTGCCCCGTTCGGGTCGTGCCGCCGAAGGCGAGCGCGATGGAGAGCCCGTGGCCGTTCACCCCGTCGGAGAGCCCCCAGAGGAATTCGGTCATGCCCATCACCGGCGTTCCGGTCCATTCGGTGCGGAGCAGCAGGCCCTCGTTGAGGTCGGGCGAGAGGTCGTAGTTGCGGACGAGATGCGCCGTGCCGTCCCGCGAGAACGCCGCAACTGAGCAGCCGCCGAGATAGGGCGGCGGGCACCAGGTCGAGAGGAACCGCGCGGCGAGATCGTCGCCGCCTGCAAGCATGGTCAGGTGGCGATGCACCGGCACGAGTTCCGGCATATGGCGGGCGAGCGCCTCCTCGCATTCCTCCCGGCTCGGCCCGGACGGGCCGCCGCTTGCCTCGAACCAGCTGCGATAGGCGGGCCACGAGAGGTCCCAGCGGGCGCGCCATTTGGGACCGGGTTGCGGTTCGGATACGGCGTCGAAGGTGAGGGTATAGGTCATTTCTGCTCCTGTTCTGCGAAGAAGCGCAGCATTTCGGTGGAGGCGTCCGGGCCTGCCGGGTCCGCATAGGAGCCCGAGGGATCGCCCCCGAACCACGCGTGCCCCGCGCCCTCGACACGCCAGAGCTCGGAGCCCTCGGCGGTGACGAGGCGGGTCCATGTGCGGCCGTTGCCGCTCTCGGTCTGCTCGATGCCGCTGCCCGCGACGATGGTCCCGGCATTGCTGGCCGCGACGGTGCGGTCGGCATCGCCGTGAAAGACGATGGCGGGCCGGCTCGCGGCAAGGCCGCTCCGGGTGTCGCCCCGCATGGCGGCGAAGGCGGAGGGCACGTCGCGCGCGGCGCCCGCGGGCAGCCCGGAATGCACGCCGATGGCCGCAAAGGTGTCGGGATGGCTCTCGGCGAGGATCGCCGCCATGGCGCCGCCCGCCGAGAGGCCCGCGGCATAGACGCGGCCCTCGCAGTCGAATTCCGTCGCGAGGGCCTGTCCGAGCCCGGCCAGCAGCGCCGCCTCGCCGCCGTTTCGCGCCTGGTCCTCGGGCCGGAACCAGTTCCAGCAGGATTGCGCGTTGTGGCGGCCGGTCTGCTCGGGATAGGCGACGACGAAACCGGCCTTCTCGGCCGCGAAATCCATGCGGGTCCCGGCCGCGAAATCCTCCGGCGTCTGCGTGCAGCCGTGCAGCATCAGAACGACGCCCTTGAGCGGTTCGGACCGGTCCGATGGTACGAAGAGGCGGTAGGACCGCGCCCCGGATGCGCCGCCATGCTGCCGCGTCTCGACGGTGGCGCCCGCCGGAACCTTGGCGCGGGTGGCCTTGGTCATGCCGCCGGCCTGGCCGCCGAGACCCGACAGGGCCGAGAGGTCGAGGCCGCCGCCCTTGAGGCCGAGCCCCTCCATGAGCCGTCCGGCTCTGGATCGGCCGGGGCCTTCCTGCTTGGCGGCTTCCGCGCAGGGACCGCAGCACGGCTCGTCTTCGGTCGCGGAGCGGCCCGCGAGGACGTCCTGCAGCATGGTCGTGGCGCCGTGCGGATCGCCGGCACGCGTCTTCTCGAGCGCCCGGCGCATGGCCGTCGCGAATTGGTCGTTCATCGGTGTTATCCTCGTGGACGGCGCGTGGCCTGTCAGGTGATGTGGTCCGCGAGGGCCGCCTTGAGTTCCTTGGTGGCCTGCAGCGAGCCGAGCACGCTGATCGAGCCGATCGTGTCCCGTGCCAGCTCCACCGGCACGTCTTCGGCGATGCGCGCGAGGCCGAGCACCCGAAGATGCAGGACCTCGCCGCTGTCGCGCAGCGCTTCGAGGTCGGGGCGCGTCACGTCGAAGAGCCCCATCTCGAACTGGTGCCGCTCGACCGATTGCTCGACCGCGCGGGCATCGGTGGTGAGCTGGCTGCGGATCGCCGTGCGGATGAAGTCGGTCCGGTTGGTGTAGAACCCCTCGCGCACGAGGAGGTCGATCCGGCCGAGATCCACGAGGCCGATATTGAGCGTGATCTTTTCGGTATCCGCGTGACGGTCCGGCAGGCGGTGGATCTTCGGCATCTCGTCTTCTCCATCCAAGTGGATGTTATATGGATGACAGGATGCTGTGCTGCAAGTGGACTGCGGTCAAGGCGTCATTAAGCAATCGGATGTGAAACCGGCGCCTTGGGGGCTAGGCCCGCAAGGGCTGCGCCTTCGCCGTCGTTGGCATGGCGCAGCTTTGCCGTGGCACTTGGGGGCGGTCCACCCGGGCTTGGCCGTGGGTGGACCGCAGAGCTTACTGCTGTTCCGTCTGGGTGCCGGATCCCGGCCGCGCGGTGCCGAGGTCGGGTTTCTGGCCCTGAGGCTCGACCTTCTCGCGCTTGGAGAATTCCGAGCGGCCGTCGAGCGAGGGGCCCGAGGTCCAACGGCCTTCCGGCGTCGGCTCGTCGAGGGAGGTGTTGAGGAAGTAGTAGCTGTGCTCTGTCGCCTCGTGGTCTTCGGGCGTCGAATTCGGGATCGGAAGCTGCTGGCTCCAGCCGCCGAGCTCCTCGATCACCGCGAGCCATTGCTCCTGGTGCATGGTGTCGCGCGCGATGAGGAACGACAGCATGTCCTTCATGCCCTTGTCGTCCGTCATGTTGTAGAGCCGCGAGGCGAGCACGCGGCCGCCCGATTCCGCCGTCGCGTTCGCCATCATGTCGGCGGCGAGGTTGCCGGTCGCGTAGACGTGGCTCATGTCGAAGGGCACGCCGTTCGAGTTCACCGGCATGGCCGAGAGGCCCGAGGAGAGGATGTGGCGCGGGTTCGCCCCGCCCATGATCGCGTTCACGACCGGGTCCCTGGCGGCGTCTTCCTGGACGCTGACCGGTGCGCCCTCGAGATTGAGCGCGACCGCGTGACCGAGGAACTCGATATGGCTGAGCTCTTCGGTGGCGGTCATCATCAGCATGTCGCGGTACTTGGCGTCGCCGCGCGCGCCCATGGCCTGGAACATGTACTGCATGGCGACGCGGATCTCGCCCTCGACACCGCCGATGGCCTGCTGGAGATACTTGGCGAAGACGGGATCCGGCGTGTCGACGCGGACCTCGTATTGAAGCTTCGAGGAATGGTGGAACATGACTTGGTCCGTCCGTTGGTTGGGAGGAGATGGCTGGCCCGTCCCGGGCTGGCTCTCGATCCTCAACTCCCAATCCGCGGGGCGTGTCCGGTCCGATCTTACCGCAACTGGCGGAACCGGGTCCGGCGCGTGGCGTTCACGCCGCCCCGCTCCGCCGGGCGCGAAAGACTAGGTCTGGTCCGGGAATCGCAGCTCGCTTTCGACCGGCGTCATGCTCACCGGCGTGTAGGGCGCCTTCGCCTCGGGCTCGATGCCCTGCTTCAGCGCGAGGCGCAGGACCGCGAAGATCACGATGACGCCCTGGGCGAGGCTCAGCGTCATGAGAAAACCCCTCGGGCCGAAGACATCCATCGCGGCGCCGGCGACGAACGGGCCCGCCGCGGCGCCGATCCCCTGCATGAGGACGATCCCGCCCGAGGCGGCGAGCAGCGCGTCGGGTGGCGCGCGGTCGTTGATATGCGCCACCACCACGGAGACCGTCGGCAGGAGAAGGCCGCCCATGAGCGTCGCGAGAGCGAGGCTGATGCCGTATCCCTGCACCGAGGCCTGCGAGAGCGTGCCCATGGTCAGCGTGGCCGCGAGCGCGAGGCCGATGCAGACCCAGCGCCGGTCCACGCGGTCCGAGAGGCTGCCGACGGGAAACTGCATGACGAGCGCGCCGAGCGTCGCGGCGGCCATGATGTAGGCGATCTGTGAGGGATCGAAGCCGATCCGCTGCGCGAAGACTGGCGCCAGCCCGAAGAACGTGCCGAGCGTCGCGCCGCACATGCCCATGGCGACGACCCCGAAGGGCGAGATGGACCAGAGATGGCGGATCGAGGGCCGCTCCGAGGCCGCGTCGGGCGCGGGCGCAAGCGCCTGGCTGAGCGCGGTCGGGACGAGCGCGAGCGACAGGCCGATCGAGACGAGCACGAAGAGCATGAAGCCCTGCGGGTCCGCGGCGTCGAGAAGGAGCTGGCCGATGACCCCGGCGCCCATGCCCACCATGGCGTAGATCGACAGCAGGCGGCCGCGTTCGGCGCTGCCGATCGAGGCGTTGAGCCAGGATTCGACGGCGATGAGCAGGCCGGCGAAGCAGAAGCCGGTGACGCTCCGCGCGGCGATCCAGACGAAGGGATCGATGACGATGAGATGGACGAGCGTCGCCGCCGATGCGGTCGAGGCCAGCGCCGAGAAGGTCCGCACGTGCCCTACCCGCTCGATCATGCGGCCGCTGAGCAGCGATCCGACGCTCATGCCCACGAAGAAGCCGGACATGACGAGGCCCGTCGCGGTGGCGCCGAAGCCTTCGAGATCGGCGCGGACGGCCAGGAGAGAGCCCTGCAGACCATTGCTCATCTGGAGCATGAAATAGCCGAGAAGAAGGGCGGAGAGGGTGAAGAGGGTCCGAGTCATCACAGCCGCAATGCCCCCCGTTTCGGGAAGTTCCGGGCGATTTCGCCTTGCATAAGGTCAAGTCCGCAGGGGCGGCGGAGGGTCGCGGATAATTCCGTCCGGGACCGGACGGCCGCTGCGCGCTGCCGCTTGGGTCCGGCATCGCTGAGCCCTGCGGCAATCTGGCCGCTGCGGGACGTGGTGGACCCGGCTTCGGCGCTTATCTCGATGGCATGACCGAGCTTGCTGTCGAGAATGTCCAGGATTATCCCCGCCCGCCCGCGCTCGAGCCGGTGGCGCAGCGCCTTGCCGTCTATCTGGCGGGAGAGCTTGTCGCCGAGACGGTCCGGGGGGTCCGTATCCTCGAGACCCACCACGCGCCGACATATTACCTGCCGGCCGAAGACGTGCTGGCCGCGCTCGAGCCCGTGGGCGGCACGAGTTTCTGCGAGTGGAAAGGGCATGCGCGGTATTTCGACGTGACGGTGAACGGCCGGACGGCACGGCGCGCGGCCTGGACCTACCCTGACCCGTCGGCCCCCTTCGCCGCGCTCGCCGGTCATGTCGCCTTCTACGCCGGCAAGTTCGACGCCTGTTTCGTCGGCGAGCAGCGGGTCGTCCCGCAGCCGGGCGATTTCTACGGCGGATGGGTGACCCCGAACCTGCGCGGCATACCGAAAGGCGCGCCGGGCACGGAGTTCTGGTAGGGCCCATCCCGGCGATCCTGGTCCGCCCAAATGTCCCGCATCCGGGCGGAGACGTCTATCGCGCCCGGCGCGGGCCGCCGCGCATGCTGCGCCAGAAGCGGCGCACGCCTCACCCGTGCGGCCGTGCATTCGGGGTGGCGGGCTGACGTGGGGCTGACCCCGCGTTACAAAGTCGTTGACAATAAATCATACAATATGACTACCCTGCGTCAGCCCTCGGGCTCTTAGGGAGGAAATCATGATCAAGACGTTGTTGGCGACCGCTGCGGTGGTCACTCTGAGCACGGCTGCGCAGGCGCAGACCATCGGGTTCTCGCAGATCGGCTCCGAATCCGGCTGGCGGGCGGCGGAGACGACGCTCACGCGGCAGCAGGCCGAAGAGCGCGGCATCACGCTGCAGTTCTCCGATGCGCAGCAGCGCCAGGAGAACCAGATCGCGGCGATCCGGTCGTTCATCGCCCAGGGTGTCGATGCGATCCTGCTCGCGCCGGTCGTGGCGACAGGCTGGGATTCCGTGCTCGAAGAGGCGAAGGAAGCCGAGATTCCCGTCGTCCTTCTCGACCGTCAGGTCGACAGTTCCGAGGACCTCTACCTGACCGCGGTGGGCTCCGACCTCGTGCACGAGGGCGAGGTCGCCGGGCAATGGCTGGTCGACACCGTGGGCGAGGACGAGTGCCGCGTGGTCGAGCTTCAGGGCACCACCGGCTCGTCCCCGGCGATCGACCGCAAGACCGGGTTCGAGAACGCCATCGAAGGGCACGACAATATCGAGATCGTGCGCAGCCAGACCGGCGACTTCACCCGCACCGGCGGCAAGGAGGTGATGGAGAGCTTCCTGCAGGCCGAGGGCGGCGGCGAGAACATCTGCGCGCTCTATGCCCATAACGACGACATGGCGATCGGCGCGATCCAGGCGATGAAGGAAGCGGGCGTCAATCCGGGCGAGGACGTGCTGGTGGTGTCGATCGACGCCGTGCCGGACATCTTCCAGGCGATGGCGAACGGCGATGCCAACGCGACCGTCGAGCTGACGCCGAACATGGCGGGGCCCGCCTTCGACGCGCTCGAGGCCTACATGGCGGACGGCACCGAGCCCGAGAAGTTCATCCAGACCGAGTCGAAGCTCTACACGCAGGACGACAATCCGGAAGCGGAATACGAGGCCCGCAAGGACCTCGGCTACTGATCCAAGAGTGATCGGATCGGGGTGGCGCCGCGCCGCCCCGGTCGCTTTCGGTCCTGCGCTGCCGGCAGCCGCGGCGCGGGCCGCCTTTCCGACATCGGAGCGAGGCCCATGCTTCTCACCATCCGGTCGCTGACCAAGACCTTTCCGGGCACGCTTGCGCTCGACGCCGTGGATTTCGACCTGGCGGCAGGCGAGGCCCATGCCCTCCTCGGCGAGAACGGCGCGGGCAAGTCCACCCTGATCAAATGTCTGACCGGCGCCTATGCGCGGGATTCGGGCAATCTGCATCTCGACGGCGCGCCCATTTCGCCGGCGAGCACGCTCGAGGCGCAGGAGCTCGGGATCGGAACCGTCTATCAGGAGGTGAACCTGCTGCCGAACCTCACGGTGGCGGAGAACCTGACCTTCGGGCGCCAGCCCGTCCGGTTCGGGATGATCGGCCAGCGCGCGATGCGGCGGCAGGCCGAGGAGCTGCTGAGCGGCTACGGCCTCGATGTGGACGTGCGCCGCGATCTCGGGAGCTATTCGGTCGCGGTGCAGCAGATCGTGGCGATCGCCCGCGCGGTGGCGCTGTCGGGCAAGGTGCTGATCCTCGACGAGCCGACCGCGAGCCTCGATGCGCGCGAGACCGAGATGCTGTTCGACGTGATGCGGAAGCTGCGGGATCGCGGGCTCGGGGTCGTCTTCATCTCGCATTTCCTCGACCAGGTCTACGAGATTGCGGATCGCGTCACCGTGCTTCGGAACGGCAAGCGGATCGTGACGGAGGAGACGGCCGGTCTCGACCGGCTGCGCCTCATCGAGCACATGCTCGGACGCGAGCTCGAGGCGCAGACCGCGGAGGGCGCGCAGCAGCCGGCGGAGCCCGCCGATCCCTCGGCGCGCGAGCTGCATTTCGAGGGGATCGGGCGGCGCGGCAAGATCGAGCCGTTCGACCTCTCGGTCGGGCGGGGCGAGGTGGTCGGCCTGGCCGGTCTCCTGGGATCGGGACGCACCGAGACGGCCGAGGTGCTCTTCGGTGTGCATCCCGCGCAGGTCGGCACGGCCCGCGCGCCCGAAGGCGCGCTGGATCTCAGCAGCCCGCGGGCGGCCATCGCCGCGGGCTTCGGCTTCGCGCCGGAGGACCGCAAGACCGACGGGATCGTCGCGGATCTGTCGGTGCGGGAAAACATCGCGCTGGCGCTGCAGGCACGGCGCGGCTGGTCGCGCCCCCTGCCCCGCGCCGAGCAGAACCGGCTTGCGGACGAGTATATCCGGCGCCTCGACATCCGCACCTCCGATGCCGAAAAGGCGGTCGGAGACCTCTCGGGCGGCAACCAGCAGAAGGTCGTGCTGGCCCGCTGGCTGGCGATGAACCCGCGCTTCCTGATCCTCGACGAGCCGACGCGGGGGATCGACGTGGGCGCCCATGCCGAGATCCTGCGCCTGATCGAGGAGGTCACGCGGCGCGATGGCATGTCGGTCCTGGTGATCTCGTCGGAGCTCGAGGAGCTCGTCGCCGTCGCCGACCGCGTGATCGTGGTGCGGGACCGGAGCCATGTGGCGGAGTTCACCGGCGCGGACATCGCCCCGGACCGGATCATGCGCGCCATCGCAGCGCCCGACGTCGCGGCTCCAGACGAGGAGGCGGCGTGATGCCCCAGGTGTTCCGGCGCATCCTGCCGCAGGTTCTGACCCTTCTGGCGGTGATCCTTCTCGTCTCGCTCGTGTTTCCGGGCTTCGTGCAGATCGATTTCGAACGGGGTCGTCTCGTGGGCCCGATCATCGACGTGCTGAAACGCGGCGCGCCGGTCGCGCTTCTTGCCGTGGGCATGACGCTGGTGATCGCGACGCGCGGGATCGACCTCTCGGTCGGGGCGACCATGGCCATCTCGGGCGCCTGCGCGGCCTGGGCGATCTCGAGCGGCTACGGGCTGATCCCGGCGCTTGCCGCGGCGATCGCCGCGGGCATCCTCTCGGGGCTCTGGAACGGGACGCTCGTCGCCGTCTTCGGCATCCAGCCCATTGTCGCGACGCTCATCCTGATGACCGCGGGCCGCGGCCTCGCGCAGCTGATCACCGAGGGGCGCATCCTCACCTTCAGCCACGACGGGCTCGCGTTCTTCGGATCGGGCACCATTCTCGGCCTGCCGGTGCCGGCACTGATCTGGTGCGTTGCGGCGGTGCTCTTCGCGCTCCTCGTGCGGCGCACCGCGCTGGGGCTGCTGATCGAGGCGATCGGCATCAACCGGCGCGCCTCGACCATTGCGGGGATCAACAGCCGCGTGCTCCTCGTGGCGGTCTACGTCGCCTCGGGCTTCTGCGCGGCCTGGGCCGGCATCATCGCCACCGCCGACATCCGCGGCGCGGACGCCAACAATTCCGGGCTCTGGCTCGAGCTCGACGCGATCCTCGCGGTGGTGATCGGAGGCAATTCGCTGATGGGCGGGCGGTTCTCGATCGCGGCCTCGGTCCTCGGGGCGCTGATCATCCAGACCATCGACACCGGCATCCTGCTCGCGGGCTTCCCGTCGGAATTCAACCTCGTGATCAAGGCGACGCTCGTGATCGTCATCCTCGTCCTGCAATCGCCGAACCTCGCCCCCCATCTCGCGCGGGCGCTTCGAATAAGCCGCGGGGCTCCGCTGGTCGGGTCCTCGGCAGCACGGGAGGCCGGCGAATGAGCGCCCGCACGCTGCCGCTGATCGCGACCATCGTGATCTTCCTGCTGGCCTACCTCGTCTGCTACCTGCAGTTCCCCGCGATGCTGTCGACGCGCGTGATCGGCAACCTACTGACCGACAACGCCTATCTCGGGATCGTCGCGGTCGGCATGACCATCGTCATCCTGTCGGGCGGCATCGACCTGTCGGTCGGATCGGTGATCGCCTTCGCCGGCGTCTTCATCGCGGTCATGCTTCGCGATACCGGGCTTCACCCCGTCGCCGTCTTCGCCGCGCTCCTCGCCATCACCACCGCGTTCGGCGCGGCGATGGGCGGGCTGATCCACGTCCTCGCCATGCCGCCCTTCATCGTGACGCTGGCCGGCATGTTCCTCGCCCGGGGCGCCGGCTACATGCTTTCGGTCGACTCGGTGCCCATCGACGAGCCGTTCTACGATTTCCTGAAGGACGCCTATTACCTGATGCCCGGCAAGGGGCGCCTGACGCTGATCGGGATCGTCATGCTCCTGTCGGTGGCGGCGGGGATGGTGATCGCCCATCGCACGCGGTTCGGCACGAGCGTCTTCGCGCTTGGCGGCGGTGTGCAGACCGCCCGGCTCATGGGGGTGAACGTGGGCCGCACGACCGTGCTCATCTACGCCTTTTCGGGATTCATGGCGGGGCTTTCGGGCATCGTGTTTTCGATCTACACCGCGTCCAGCTATCCACTCGCCATGGTCGGGACCGAGCTCAACGCCATCGCCGCGGTGGTGATCGGCGGCACGATCCTGACGGGCGGCGCGGGCTACGTCTTCGGAACGCTGATCGGTGTGCTGACCATGGGACTGATCCAGACCTACATCGTGTTCGACGGCTCGCTCTCGAGCTGGTGGACGAAGATCGTCATCGGCATGCTGCTCCTGCTCTTCATCCTGCTGCAGAAGGGCCTGTTGCGCCTCGACATCCGGCGCCGGGCCGGCGCAGCATGACGGACCTGCTGCAGACGGCGCTCGACGGCACGCGGATCCGCAATTCGCACGCGATGGTGGTGCACGGATTGGGGTCGGGCATGGTCGACGGGCGCTATCCCGAAGGCAGCCTGCTGCCCAACGACGACGAACTGGCGCGCCTGTTCGGAGTGTCGCGCACCGTGCTGCGCGAGGCGATGAAGACCCTCGCGGCCAAGGGCATGGTCGTGTCGCGCAGCCGCGTCGGGACGCGGGTGAAGCCGCGCCGGGCCTGGAACCTCTTCGACCAGCAGGTGCTGGCCTGGCATCTCGAAGGCGAGGTCAGCCCGGACTTCCTGTCCCAGCTCTTCGAGATGCGCCTCTCGTTCGAGCCCTTCGCGGCCGGTCTCGCCGCCGAACGCGCGGACGACGAGGCGATCGGGGCGCTCTACAGGCATTGCGACGCGATGGCGGACGCCCCGGACGAGCGCGCCTTCGCCCTCGCCGATCTCGAGTTCCACCGCGCCGTGCACGGTGCGGCCGGGAATGCGTTCTTCCATACGGTCATCACGCTGATCGAGGCGGCGATGCTGCTTGCGCTCCGGCTCAGCTCTCCGGCGGCCGAACCGGCGAGCAAGGCCAATTCCGCGCTGAAGCACCGCGAGATCGCCGACCGGATCGCCGCCGGCGACCGGCGCGGCGCCGAAGAGACGATGTCGGCGGTCATCAAAGAAGGCTGGAGCCGGATATCGCGCGACAGGGCGTGACAGGGGCGCTTCGGGAAACGCCGCCTGCGACGCCAGCATGACTTTGGCCATGGGCGATCAGGCGGGGTATCGGACCTTCAGAGGGCGCGGGACCGCCGGGGCGTCCTGCGACTAGTCTGCGACGAGCAGAACGCTGATGCGGCGGTTCTCCGGTGCCGTCGGCGCCTCGGGGAGAAGCGGGCGGGTTTCGGCGAAGCCCGAGACGCGCGCGATGCGGTCGGCCGAGATTCCGTGTGCGACCAGCGCCCGGCGTGTGGCATGCGCCCTCGCCGTCGAAAGCTCCCAATTGTCTACGGGACCGCTTTCCGAGAACGGGACCGCATCGGTATGCCCTGCGATGATCACCCTGTTTGGAACGCCCGCAATCGCATCACCGATGATCTCGATCAAAGCTTGCGTCTCTTCCTCGATGCGCGAGCTGCCGCGCTCGAACATCGCTTCGGACTCGAGATCGACGATCTGCACCTCGAGGCCCTCTTCGGTCCGCGTGATCCGAATGTGTTCGGACAGAGCCTTGCCGTTGGCCGCGGCGGCAAGGCCGGATTCCAGCTTGTCGCGCGCATGCTCGAGCGCATGCTTTCCTTCATGTGCCTCGGCAGGTTCGGTCAGAGCCTCCTTCGGCTCCGCGGCAGATGGTCCGGACGCTTCAGCGTCTTCCACAGCCTGATCGGGCTGCGCCTCATGGCGCAGGCGGCTGTCGAAAACGGCCAGGGGCTCGGTCTGGCCGAAGCTGGGGACGGCCGTTTCGACGGCCCCTTCCGGCTGCAGGTCATGCTTCTCTGTCGCGTCGTGTTCGGCGGTCTCCCCGTCGAGAACCCCCGGCCCGCTGCCACTCGAGTTCAGCAGGACCGGCGAGAAATACTTCGCCAGCCCGACGAGTTGATCCTCCTCGGCGGAGGAGAGGATCCAGAGCAGGAGAAAGAACGCCATCATGGCCGTCATGAAGTCGGCATATGCGACCTTCCAGCCTCCGCCGTGATGGGCGCTGTGCTCCTCTTCCGCCTCGCGACGGACGATGATGTGCTCGTCAGCCATGGTGTCGTTGTCAGTCCGCGGTCAGGTCAGGAGGAGATCTTTTCGGTCTTTTCTGCAAGATTGCCCGATGTGTGACGCTTGTGTTTGCCGAACTCGGCCTGCTTCGCATAATCGGCCTTCCGCTCGGAATAGCTCGGAGCGACCAACGGCATGTCCTCGGGCAAATCGAACATCTGCCGGTACTGCAATTCGGTCAGGCCGTGCTCGCTTCCCAGGTGCCGCTTGAGCATCTTGAAGCCCTTTCCGCAGCACAGGCAGTACACCTTGTCCCGAGTGACGGCCTGGGAGATCGGCAGGGCCGGCTCCGCCACGTCCCGCGCCGGCGCATCGACCTGCGGGGCAGTCTCGTCGACCTCCCTGCGCAATTTGCGCACCAAGTCGACGATCTCATCGGGCGTCACGTCGGGGCGGGCTGCAAAGGATGCCACGACAGCGGCAATCAAACCTTCGTTGCTGTCCTTAACGCTCATTGGATTTTCTCCCGTCGGGTTGAACGATCTTAGGCGGTTCTCACCACATCGCACCCTGAGCCGTATGCTTCGCAAGACAGGCGGACGCATTCTGCGACCCCCTTGCGCCCCGGGACAAATGCGCAACGATCCTTTCGGAACATCACCACATGGACCCGCGTGTCGCAGCGTCTCTTACGGCTCTCCTTAGACAGACATTGGTCAAACCGGTAAACAGGACGTTAACGTAACCGGTCACATAAAGTTCCAGTATATGTCCTCAAGTATATAATCGAGCAAAATTCAGCGCAAAAGTATCGAACGGTTGTCAGTTGCCGGCCTGTTCTGACGAGTCCTTGGATCGAGCGAAGCTCTCAAGTACATTGAGCCCCGAATGTCCGACCGCGGACCGGTAGGCAAGGATATTGTCCCGCGGTTCCGTTCCATCCTGGAGGGCGGAGACGACGCTTCCCGACAGCAACCCCATGGCGACGCCGGCGAGAAGCGTCGCGCGGAGTGCGCCCCGCGGCCCCTTTCGTGCCGGCCTGCGCAGACCGGCGGCGACGACCGGCGTGACGAATACGCCCTCGCGCGTGACCGTGACGTCGGCGGCTCCGTCGCTGGCTTTCAGCCATGCAGCCAGAGCTGCGGGAAAGCATTCTTCGGGGATGTCCAGGATCAGTGATCGACCGGGCCTGCAGTCGCCCAGAACATCAGGCGGCACCACGAAGCAGCGAAGATCGTCCCGGACCCCCACATGGCTCACCCGATGCGTCGGGGTCCGCCGTCCGGCCTTCTCCGGGGCCAAAACAACCTGAACCCGATCCTTCGCGGTGCGGATCCGAGCCTGGACAAAGGCCATCGGTCCGCCCGAAAGCTCGTCGGCGCTGCGATACCCTGCCGGGAAGTCCGGCTTGCCCTGCGGCAGCGAGAGCGTAAGGCGCGACTTGACCTGTGCCTCCGGCGACATTCGGGCAGGAAGGGGTGCCGCCTCCTCCCCGTGGAGGAACCGTTGCGCCATGTCGTCGAGCCCGTCAAAGCGGGCCACGATGTGCAGGAAGTCCTGAGCCTGAGAGAAGAGCGGACGCAGGGTCGGACACCCCTCGATCTGCGGAGCGACGGCAAAACTTCCGCCTTCCCAGCCGGTCGCTTCGGAAATCCGTTCGGCCAGACCGTCATGGGCACCGTTCTCGAACAGCACGAGACCGGCCTCGCCCTCTGCATCGAGGCATAGCGCGACCGAAACACCAGCAGGCCAGTCGGGTCGAACGTCGCCGAGCTCGGCCTCGTCGACGAGATATGCAAAACGCTCCACTTGTGGCTCCAGCAAGACGATGACTTCACCAGCTATCCATACCTATTCTTGACTATCTGTCAAACTAATCATACTTAACAAGGCGAACTGTCGGCGTGCCGGCCAACCATCAGGAGAGCAAACGATGACATTGCTCATCGGTACGGTCATGGTCTTCGGACTGATCTTCGGGGGCTTCATTCTCTCCGGCGGAAACATGGAGATCGTCCTCCACGCCCTGCCTTACGAGGGAATGATGATCGGCGGGGGCGCGCTCGGGGCCTTCGTGATCGCCAATTCCCTGCCGGTCGTGAAAGGCGCTGCCGGAGGCATTCTGCGGACCATAAAGGGCCCGAAATGGCAGGCCAGCGATTACACGCATCTGCTGCAATTGCTGTTCGAACTGACCCGCCTTTACCGTACCAAAGGAATACTCGCGCTCGACGAGCATATCGAATCCCCGCACACCAGTGAGATCTTCCAGCGCTATCCGAGGATCGTCGGCGATCACTTTGCCATCGAGCTGATCACCGACAGCTTTCGCATGCTTGCCATGCAATTCGACGACAAGTTTCAGACCGAAGAGGTCATAAACCGAAAGATCCGGAAGCATCACAAGGAATCCCTGGTCCCCGCCTCGGCGATCCAGACCATGGCGGATGGCCTGCCGGCGATCGGCATCGTCGCGGCGGTTCTCGGGGTGATCAAGACGATGAGCTCGATCGATCAACCGCCCGAAGTGCTGGGCAAGATGATCGGCGGAGCGCTCGTGGGCACGTTCCTCGGGGTCTTTCTGGCCTATTGCCTCGTGCAGCCCATCTCCGGCCGGCTCAAGCAGATCGAGGAGGAGGACCACGCCTTCTACCAGGTGATCCGGGACGTGTTCATCGCCATGGTGGCGAACCACCCCCCGAACATCTGCGTCGAGATCGGGCGGGGCAACGTGCCGTCGGCCAAGCAACCGAACTTCCAGTCGATCGAAGCCGCCCAACGCGAATTGCCGGCCGCATGAGGTCCTCCGCTCTGATACTTGCAGCCAGCCTGCTTGCGAGCTCGGCCCATGGCGCAACGGAAGATGGCGCCGGACGCGACCGCCCGACCATCGTCGAACCCGAGCCCCAATCCGTGCCCGCCCCGATCCCAAGTACCGGACTTTCGGAAGAAATTCTGGACCGGATGCGAGAGCGTCTGACCCGGATGATCCCCGGTCGGGGTAAGGAGGCCGAATGACGGATACGCGACGCAGACGGTCCATCGCCCTGATCGAGAGACTGGCGCGGGATCGCGCCAAGGCGGCGGCGCGGGAGCATGCTACCCTCGACGCGGAACATGCGCGCCTGGTTGCGGAGCGGGACGACGTTCTCGCTTCGCTCGTCGATTACCCGGCCCTCCCCGACGCTGCGGCGGCACGTTACGTTGCGGGATGGATACGGTCGGTGAGTGCGCACGCTGACCACCTGGCTCAAGATGCCGCCCGCACCCGTGTGCGGTGCGACGAGGTCGCACGGCAAGCCGCCGACGAGTTTCGTGAAGCCGAAACGTACCGGCATCTGATCGATCGGATCGATGCGGCGGGCGCCGAGCGCGAACGCGCGGCAGAGATCGAATTGCTGTCCGCGTACCTTACGAAACAGCCGCGAACTGATTGATCTTCAACAGGCGCCACGAGCCACGTGAGGACGGTGGGGAAATCCGGCTCATCCGCCTCAGAGGGGCGGATTGAGGACGGGCGTTCACCCGCGCTTCGCATCACTTGGCGGTTCCCGGTATGTGATCAGGTTTTTTGTAAGTAGCGTAATGGCAACACTTACGTCGGGACGTCGACCGGAAAGTCTCGCCATAAAATTGCCGCCGAGGCGGGCGCAAAACGACAGCCGCTCAATGATTATTGCTCAATTTCCATGATATATACCGATTTAGTTAACGTCACTTCGCCCTATTCCCGCCTCAATCTCCGAAACGGCCGGAGATACGCGGAAAAATGCCTAGCCGGGGGCAAGTCCATGCTGATAAACAAAAAATCACAACCTAAAGAGCAGTTGGAACCATACGAATGCACTTCGGAAGAATTCTCGAAGGTATGTGGGACGGTCAGATTACAGCTCAGTCGACGGCCGAGCCCCACGCCTTGTGCAGCCTCATACAAAGCTTCTTGCCAGTCCCATCCATTTGCCTGACGCGGTCCGACGCGCCCTTGGATGAAATTTCGGTTTTCGCAGCCGATTGCCATATCGCGCCCGATTTGCCCCTGGCCGATGTTCTGGCCGAAGAGCTCGATCTCTTTGTCGACGAGCGATCCCTTGTCTTCGTTCTGCCGGAAGCGCTCACACGGCGAGGGGGGGCGAACGCCGTCCCTACCTCCGCGGTCGGCCGAGCCCTCGCGCAAGCTGCCGTTCTGATCTCGGAACGAGGGTGGCGTGACTCGTCCGACGAGATCGCTGCTGTCCAGTCGCTGGCCGATCGATGCAATTCTCTGGCAGTTACCGATCTGCCGCGCCGTCTTGGACTGGACATCCCGACCTTTCGAAAAGCCTTCGCAAGAGAACTTCAGGCACTCTTCGGCTGGTCCATTCTCGCACCGGCAAGAGGCCGTATAACGGCGGCAACCGCAGGTCCGAGCGCCGCACTCTCGGCGCAGGTCGGAGCAGCCCGGATATCCAGAAGGACATTGGGCGTGAAGACCATGCCGATCGTGAGGCTGACTTAGGTCTGCCGCGTAACTCGGCGCGATCTCTGCGCTTTAACCTTCCGTAAACCAGATTCCTCTTTGTGATGACGGCCTTTTTGCTTATTTGTTCTTGTACACACAAGAACAAGGCGTGACCCATGTGCCTGTCGCGAGACGCCGCCCTGAGCGCGCGGATGCTCGACATCGAGGAGGAAAGATCCGCGATCCGGCGCTGGCAGGAGGACGGAGATCGCCGCGCGCTCGAGACCCTCATCCGGTCGCATGCCCGACTGGCCTGGTCGGTGGCCCGGCGCTGGACGGACAACCCGACCCATCTTGAAGACCTCGTGGCAGCGGGGATGATCGGCCTCGTCCGGGCTGCGGAGCGCTTCGACAGGACCCGCGACGTACGCTTTGCGACCTATTCCGTCTGGTGGGTGCGGAACGAGATCACCGACGCCCTGCCCCACGTGCGCGGCGTCGTCGACGTTCCGCTGCGCGCAGCGAGTACGTCTCAGGCGGTGACGATCGTGCATGGCAAGCTCGCGCTCGACGCCGCGCCCGAAGAGGACGACATCGACATCCTGGGTAATCTGCCGGACGCGGAAGCGGGCCCCGAGGAGCGGATGCTCCTGCAGGCATCGGAGAATGTCATGATCTACGCTCTTACCGAGGCGCTGGCCACTCTTCCACCGCTCGAGGAAAAGGTCATCCGTGCGCGGCGGCTTCACGAAACCCCGACCTCCCCGGCCGAACTGGCGGCAGCCCTCGGCATTTCCGCCGGGCGTATCCGCCAGGTGGAGACGCGCGCCATGGGATTGCTCCAGCGCCATCTCCTCGAGCGCGGCTTCAATGTCGCCCAACTGAGCTGACCTGTTGTGAAGATCCTGACGCTCCAGACACCTCTTCCCGATCAACGGACCGCCCCGCCGGATCCGACGCGCAGCGCCGGCTTCGCTGCGTTTCTGTCCATGCGGGGCGACGGCATCGCAGGCCGGACTGCTCAAACCGCGGACCCATCGGCAAAACCCGGGCTGGACATGCCCTCCGATGTCGCCGAGCTGCTTTCTGAGCTGCACGCGGAAATGGCGGATGATCTCGCCACCCTTCCCGGCCTCAGCCCCGCCGGTCTCGAGCGGCTCGAGCGGGCCATGGCTGGCAAGATCGCGGAGCATCTGGCTGCCTTCGACGCCGAGCAAGGCGGCACGATGCTGCACCATCTCGGCGGCGGATCTTCGGCGGATCTCGCCAATCGCCTCTTTCGAGGGATGACGGAGGGTCGGCCGAGCGCCCCGACTCCGTTGCTCTCCCTGAACTCTGCATTCGCGCAGGTCGCGACAGCCCTCGGGATCGGAACGTCACAGGACACAGAAACGGGCCGTCTGGTTTTCCATCCTGCAGGCGCGCCGCAGGGAAGCGTCAGTGCCCCCAAGCGGGGGGTCGGCCATGCGAGCCACCGGGGGGATGTGGAGCGAACGGACACCCTTCCGAATTCCGCTCGAACACCGCGCCCCGAGACCAGTCCACCGCCCCGAGGGTTGGCAGACACTCGTTCCGGGACCGCGGGCGGCGAAGCGCGGTCGGCGGACGACGGTCTGCGCGGCGCGCCCTCCGCCCCGGATCAGCCTCGGATCGCGCCGACGCCGCCCGGTCCTGCCGCACCGGCCGTGACGGTCATCCCGGCGCGCCCGGCCGAGCCCCAGGGTCCGCCCGTGGCGCTGCCACCGGCCGCGCCCGCCGCCCCGGTTGCGCCCACGGGCACCGCTCCGGTTCCGGCCCCCGCAGCTCCACCGGCACCGCCCGAGCCGCCCGTGCTCGATCAGATCCGCCGCGTCGGCGTCACGACGGGACGCACCCGCATCGAACTCACGCCCGAGGGCCTCGGTCCTCTAGAGATCGACCTCTCCGCGGACGAGGCGGGGCAGTTGCGGATTGTCTTGCGTGCCGAGAATCCGGCCATCCTGTCGATGCTGCGCGGCGATCGGGCAGGCCTTCTGAGCGCGCTCGGAGAGGGCGGCGTGCCCCTCGGCGACGCCGGGCTCGATTTCGAGACTTTCGGGGGCGACGGTCGCGACCGGCCTGCTCCCGACGCGCAGCGCGGCCCTTCCGCGGAAGAGCCGGCAGAGGGCCCGAGCGCAGATCCCGCATCCTACCGTCCCCGACCGGTCGAGGGTCGCCTCGACATTCTGACATGACTAACCGGGAAGGACCTCCGGCATGACCATCGATCCGAACGCCGGCACAGCCGCACTCGGTGCGGCAAAGGCCCCGAAGCCCGCCCAGGCCACATCCATCGAGACCGATTACCAGAACTTCCTTCAACTCCTGACGGCACAGATCTCGAACCAGGATCCGCTGGAGCCCATGGACGCCACCACGTTCGTCTCCCAGCTCGCGCAGCTCAGCCAGGTCGAACAGGCCGTGCGGACGAATACCAATCTCGAGCAGATATCCGGAAACCTGAGCGCCCTGAGTGGCCTCAGCACCGCCGGCATGATCGGGCGCGATGTGCGCGTGCCGACCTCGGAGATCGTGCTTTCCGAAGAGGGCGGCGCCTCATTGTCCTATCGTCTCGATCGTGAGGCGGCGAATGTCCGGGCCACGATCCGCCATCCGGACGGCACCGCCATCGCGCATATAGACGACCTGCCCCGCGAGGCTGCGACCGAACACGAGGTCGCGTGGGATGGCATCGCGCTCGACGGGCTGCCGGTGCCCGCAGGGACCTACCGGATCGAGATCGACGCGACCGATGCCGAGGGGGAGGCCATCACGCTCAAGACCTTCTCGGAGGCGCGCGTCGAGAGCGTCCTGTTTCGGGACGGCCAGACGCGACTGGAACTGGCCACGGGGCAGGAAATCTCCCCCGAGCAGGTCGTCGAGCTGCGATAGGATCCTGCCCGGTCGCGAGGCAACGGTTGATCAGCTCCCGCGGGTCGAGGCTATCTGAAAGGTCTCAGGCGCGTGGTACGTCGGACTTTTGGAATGACAGGAAGAGAACGTCCTCGACGCCCTCAAAGTCCTTTATGATCTGTCGCTCAAGATGCCCCGACAGCGCCTCGGTATCGATGTCGGCCCCCTGCATGATCGGAAGCGCGGTTGCCTCGACCAGCGCGGCAAGGACAGCGCTGCGCAGGCGCAGACCGGCCTGCGGTTCGCGAAATGCTTCTGCCAGCGCCGCATCCTGCATGGCGACTCCCAGATCGGCGGCCACGTAAGAGACGGTGCGAGCCTTCTGAATCGGCACCGTGATACGGCCGAGCTGGACCACGCGGGCCCCCGGCTTTTCGGCATCGCGCGCCAGGTCGAGATCAGCCTTTTCGGACGTGTCGTTGGACGCGCGCCGAGACATTGGCTCGGTGGCGGAAGGGGACGTCGAGGCCGGCGCGGGTTGGACGGCTGGGGTGGCTTCGTCTGCAAAGACAAATCCCGATCCGAGCCCGGCCAGGACCGACAGCACCGGAAGAGCCGAAAACAGGATGGTCGTCTTCATCGAGGCCCCCGAGAGATCATGCGCCGAACGGCGATGCGCCCGGGAGATGTCCCCGGGCTCATCGTTTCAACTTAAAACCGATTGCGGCAACTCTCTGTCAGAACGACGCAATCAGTAAGGCAGGATCACATCGAGTGCGTCTTCGCCATAGGTGCGTGTCTGCTGGCGCGAGATCTGCCCGCGGCCGCCATAGCTGATCCGCGCCTCGGCGATCTTGTCATAGGCGATGGAATTGTCGCGCTGGATGTCCTCGGGACGGATGATCCCGGCGACCCGCAGATCGCGCAGTTCCTGGTTCACCTTGACCTCCTGCCGCCCCGAGACGACGAGGTTCCCGTTCGGCAGCTTCTGCGTGACAAGCGCGGCCATCCGGACCGAGATGGACTCGTCGCGGTCGATCGACCCGGCACCGTTCGCCGATTGCCCGCTTGCGACGCCCACGAGATCGGCGCCGATATCGTCCTTGGAGACCCCCGGAAGAACCTTGTTGAGCTTGTCGCCGTAGCCGAAGAAGGTCGGCGTTCCGAGGCTCGCCTTGCCTTCGCGCGAGCGCGAGGTCTCGTTCCGGAGCCGGGCCTGGTCCTCGATGTCGATCACGATCGTCAGGAGGTCCCCGACCTTCTCGGCGCGGGTATCGGCAAAGAAACCGCCGGTGGAATTGCCCCAGAGCGAGGCGCGTTCGGCGCGGACGGGTGCGCCCTCGACCTCGGGCGGCGGCATCGGCACCTGCACGCGCGAGGGCGCTCCCGCGCCACTTCCGACCTCGCTGATCACAGGGTCGCGGTTGAAGGCCGGCGCGCCGCATCCTGCGAGGGCAGCCGCGGCGATAAGGGGGATCAGCCGGTGGTTCATCTTCTTACCTCCACGGTTCCGTCGCCCGACGCGGTGCCGGTGACGGTGGCATTGCTGGACAGGTTCACGACCTTGATCTCCTGGCCCTTGTGGGCATCGCGCAGCGCGCGTCCGGGCGCGGTCAGCGCCAAGCGGCCGTCGTCGTAGCGGATCGACACCTCCTGACCGCGGGCGATGACCAGGGGCTGCTGCACCGATTGCGCCATGATCGGGCGGCCCTGGGCGAGAAGGCTCTTCACCTCCATGCCGATCAAGCCCGCCGCATCGGCGATCGCGAAGCTTCCGATGCGCGAGAGGGGCATGTCGATGCTGCCGAGATCACTCTCGGAAATGACCTCTCCCGACATCAGCCGGCGCGCGGGCACGGGCACCGGCACGGTGTAGATGGCAAATCCCGCGATCCGGTGTTGGACCCCCGCCTCGGTCAGCACGTTGGCGACGAACTGCCCCGTGGCCGGATCCATCCAGTAGGCGGAGACGACCATCGCCTCCTCGACGGGCGCGGTCGAGAGGGTGACATTGAACGTCCCCTGCTCGGGCAGCGTCGCGCCGAATTCCTCGCGCGCCTGCTCCTCGACGAGGATGTCGAGCGGCGCGGCGGTGGCGCTCCCCGCCGCCAGGATGAGCACGAGGGCGAGGCGCCGGATCATCGGATCTGGTTCGCGGTCGAGAGCATCTGGTCGGCGGTCTCGATCGTCTTGGAGTTCATCTCGTAAGCGCGCTGCGCCTGAATGAGATCGGTGATCTGCTGGATGATGTTGACGTTCGAGTTCTCGAGATGCCCCTGCCGGATGACGCCGACACCGGGATCGCCGGGATTGGCCGGAAGTGGATCTCCCGAGGCGACCGTGGCCTGCATGAGGTTGTCGCCGAGCGCGCGCAGACCGCTGTCGTTCACGAAGGTGGTGAGCGTCAGGCGGCCGAGCTCCACCGGAACCGGATCGTCCTCGACAAAGGCCTGCACGGTGCCGTCGTCGGTCACCTCGAGCGAGGTCGTGTTCTCCGGCACGACGATGCCGGGATCGACCTCATGGCCCTGCATCGTCACGAGCTGCCCCTCGGCCGAAAGCTGGAACGCCCCGTCGCGGGTATAGGCCTGGCCGCCCTCGGGCAGGAGCACGGTGAAATACCCCCTCCCGTCGATCGCCATGTCCGTCTGGTTGCCGGTCTGCGCGAGGCCGCCTTGGGTGTTGAGCCGCACCACACCCGAGGTCTGCACGCCGAGACCCACATCGACGCCGGTCGGCCGCGCCGCGCCACCTTGCGCCGTCTGGGTGCCCTCGCGCTTGACGTTCTCGTAGATGAGGTCCTGGAACGCGGCGCGGCGCGCCTTGAAGCCGGTGGTGTTGGCGTTGGCGATGTTGTTCGAGATGACATCGACATTGGTCTGCTGCGCCAGCATGCCGGTCGCCGCGATTCCGAGCGCTTTCATAAGGTCCGTCTCCTCTTCAGGGCGTCGCGCGCCCGAGCCGCGAGATGGAATCGCGGCGCAAGTCGTCATGGGTGGTGGTCAGTTTCATCGCGCGCTCGAAGCTGCGCTGGATGTCCATGAGCCGTGTCATCTCGATCACCGGCTGCACGTTGCTGCCCTCGATCGCGCCCTGCACGATGAACGTGTCGGCCGCAGGCAGGACCGGGGCCGTGTCCCGATCCGCCGGAGCCGCGAACATGCCGGCGCCCTGGCGCTCGTAGGCCTGCAGATCGGGGATCTCGAAGACGCCCACCTGCCCGACCACCGCACCGTCCGGCCCGGTGATGGTGCCGTCGCGGGCGACGCTGACGGCGCCGAGATCGCCGGGCGGCAGCCCGATCGGCGCGCCGCCCGCATCGAGCACCCGCGCGCCGGTCAGCGTCACGAGATTGCCCTGCCCGTCGAGCGAGAGCCGCCCGTCGCGACCGTAGCTGCGCGCGCCGTCCGCGCCCTCGTAGGCGAACCAGCCCGAGCCCTCGAGCGCGAGGTCGAGCGGTGCCCCGGTATGCTGGAGCGCGCCCTGGGCGGTGTCGAGGAAGGAGCCCCGGTCGACGACGAAGTTGACGTCTTCGTCCCGGTCGACCGATGCGCTTTGCTGGACATAGGTCTCGAACGACACCCTCTCGCGCTTGAAGCCCGCGGTGTCGGCATTCGCGATATTGTTCGCGGTCACGTCCAGATCGCGGCGCAACGCGCCGGCAAGCGAGAGCGGAAGATACGCGACACTATCCATATGAGCTTACCATCGAGAGGTCATGTTTTTCTTGCTTTCATGAATTGATTAGGACAAAAAGCACCCAAATGCAAGAATAGAAGACGCGCCATGGAAATAAGTTCATGGATAGTATCGGCAGGGCTTGTGCTGAGCCTCGATCCCGGGGTGGCGCTTTCGCCCGAGCCCCCCTGCTTCTGCGCGCCGCAGGAGGCGCTCGGCTGGCCGTCGGATGTGCCTGGCTTGGCGCAGCCATTGCCCCGAAAGCCGTCCGCCCCGGACACGCCCGAGATGCTGCAGAAGGCCGCGCCGAAATTCTCCGAAGCCGCGACGCCACCTAAGGTCGTTGGTTCCGCGGCATGGCGTCATGCGGGAGAGCCGCCTTACCCCGTACCGATATTTGTCCCTCTCCCCGACGCGATATCGCCGGTCGCGCCCATGGCAGGGCCGAACCCGCTCCCCTATCCCGGCCCGCGCATGGTCGGGCCGGAGATCCCTGCCCCCTCCCCGGTTGCTCCCGTTCCCTCCGCCATCCCCGATCTCGGCCTTTCGGCCTTCGGGGCTACGGATTTCGTCGAGACCCGCGCCGGCCTGATCGCCGATCTGGCGCCGGACGGCGAGCCCGACGCAAGCGCCACACTCGACCTCGCCGCCCTGCACGTCGCGCAGGGTCTGCATTCGGACGCGCTCTCCTTTCTTGGCAGCGTCGCCGTCACGGACCGGAGCGACCGCCTGCGCCGTGACGCGCTCCGCCGCATCGCGCATGTCCTTGGAGACATCGGCGAGGCCCCGTCGGCCGAGCTGCCCTCGGATTGGCCGCTCGGTCCCCTTCTCGATCTACTCGAGGCGCCGGAGGCCGACAATTCGAGCGAGATGCTGGCCGGTGCCGTCGCTGCGCTCGATATCCTGCCGCCGGTCCTGCGCGCGCAGGCGCTGCCCCGGCTTCTTGCATATACCGTCGAACGCGAGGATTGGCGCGAGGCGCATGATCTCGCCACGCGGTTCGAAAACCATCCCGGGATCGCCGACGGCAGCGCGTTCCATTACCTCCTCGGTCAGGTCGGGGAGGCCGGCGGCGAGCACGTCGCGGCCTTCGACGCCTATCGCCGGGCGGCCCTCGGTCGCGACGCCTTTGCGCAGCGCGCACGGCTCGCGCTCGTCGATCTCGGGCTGCGGACCGAGACGCTCCGACCCGAGGAAGCCGCCGAACTCCTGACTCAAGCCGCAACGCTCTGGCGTGGCGACGAGATCGGCCGCGCCACATTGGAGGCCCTCGCCGAGGCGCGCCTCGCGGCCGGTGACCGTGCCGGCGCCGTCATGGCCCTCGCGGAGGTCTTCCGAGCCCATCCCCGCAGCTTCGCCGCCCAGAAGGCGCGCCGCCGGGCCGTGAGCCTTCTCGAGGAGATCTACGACGCCGGCACGGCGGGCGAGATCTCCCTCGGCGCGTTTGCCGAGCTGCATCAGAACCTCGCCGCGGATCTGCGCTTCGAGGCGGCGTTTCACGCCGAGGCCGAGCGCTTCGCGGGTCACCTCCTCGCGCTTGGCATGACCGCGGCGGCGGCGCGGGAATTCGGAACGCTCGCGGATTTCGTCGAGGTCGCGGCCGAGGTCGATCCCGCCGAGGACGAGCCCGCCCGCCGGGCGCGCCTGCGCCTGCGCGAGGCGGAGGCCCTGATCGCAGGCGGGCGGATCGACGCGGCGGCCGCGATCCTCGCTGCGGGCCCCGGTGATCTGGAGCCCGCGCTGCGCCCAAGGTTCGACGCCCTCCGCTCCGAGGTTTTGCTGGCGAGCGGCGACGCCGATGCGCTGCTGCAGACCAGCCCCGCGCCCGACTTGCTGCGCCTCAAGGCGGACGCCCTATACGACGACGGCCAATGGGGCCGCGCCTCGGATTTCTATGCGGAGCTTTGGGAGGCGGAGGGCGCGATCGGCCCGAGCCTTGCCCCGAGAATGGTGCTTGCGGCGCACCGGGCCGGTTTGCCCCGACAGGTGGAGCGCATCCTCGCGGCGCTGCCGACGCTGGAGGAGACGCCGGCCTGGGCCGAGATCGCCCGCGAGGTCGCCAATCCTGCGGAGCCCTCGTCCCCGCTACGCCGTGAGGCGGTCCGGCGGCAGATCGATTCCGCGGCGCAGGTCGCCGACCGGAGCGGGCGCATGCGCGCGGAAGGCGTCGATGAGCCCGAACTTTAACCTTTGCGAAAGCGCCCCCCACAACATCGAGGGCAAGCGCTGTCACACGTTGTCGGCCGAAGCCGGCTCCATCCAGAAAGGGACAGGATCATGAGCATCTCTCAAGCGATGCAGATCGGCATCAGCGGTCTGTCGGCCAATTCGAGCCGTGTCGGCAACATCTCGAACAACATCGCCAACGCCAATACCGACGGCTACCGGCGCAGCTTTTCGCAAATGGTCTCCTCCACCACGGGAGAAGGCCCCATGTCCGCAGGCGCGGGCGTTCGCGCGACGGGCCGGGCCGACATCTCGACCGGCGGCGGGCTCAAATCGACCGGCGTCGGCACCGATCTCGGCATCTCCGGCCAGGGGTTCTTCGTGGTGTCGCGTAATCCCAACGAGACCAACGCCGCCAATTACATGCTGACCCGCGCGGGCTCGTTCCGCCCGGACGAAAACGGCAACCTGGTGAACGCCGCGGGGTATTACCTCGCCGGTAACGCCTATGGGGAGGACGGAACGCTCGGCGCGGTCGACCAGAACACCTTCGGCGATCTGCAGACCGTGAACGTGGGCAACCAGACGATCCAGGGACAGGCCACGACCACCATGTCCATCGCGGCCAACCTGCCCGCGCAGGCCACCGGTCTTGAGGCCGGTGATCCCTTCGTCTCCTCGGCCGAATATTACACGCCGCTCGGCGAAGCTCAGCGGCTGCAGTTTTCGTGGAAGCCGGGCAAGGACGCCAACACTTGGGAGGTGACCATCGCCGATGGCGAAGATGATCTCGGCACGATCGGAATCATATTCGACGGTACTAAGGCGTCACCAGGCACCCCGAGCGATTACTCCTTGGCCTCAGTCCCAGGTGACCGCTTCGTTTTTGACGCAGATACGGGCATCGCCACGCTCACAATGGACGACGGAGCCGAGCCCCATGAAATCAAACTTTCGCTCGGCACCCCCGACTCCACCGACGGTATCACCCAGTTCGCCGGCGATTTCTCGGGCCTTTCCGCCGAGGTGGACGGCACGGCGGCGGGATCGATGGTGCGTTCCGAGATCACCGACAGCGGCGATGTCTACGGCATCTTCGACAGCGGCGCGCGCAAGCTGCTCTATTCGGTGCCGCTCGCGACCGTGACCAACCCCGACGGCCTCTCGCAGGCGGACGGCAACGCGTTCCAGCTGTCTAGTTCGAGCGGCCCGCTCGAGCTTGCGCGGGCCGGCGAGAGTGGCGCGGGCGCGATCAGCGCGGGCGCCCTCGAAGGCTCCAATGTCGAGGTGGCCGAAGAGCTGACCGACCTCATCGTCGCGCAGCGCGCCTACTCCTCCAACGCCAAGATCGTGACCACGAGCGACCAGATGCTCGAGGAAACGCTGTCGCTGAAGCGCTGATCCCGCCCGAGGAGACCTGAGCCATGAGCATCACCGCAGCCCTCGCCGCCAGCCGCAGCGGATTGTCCGTGGCCGGCACGCGCGGCGCCATCACCTCGGAGAACATCGCCAATGCCGGGCGCGCCGATTACGTGCGCCGCTCCGCCTCCCTCGACGCCCCGAGCGTGGGCGGCGGCGTTGCGGTCTCGGCGATCCGGCGCGACGTGAACGGGGCGCTGCAGGCGCGCGAGCGGGACGACGTGGCCGCGGCCGCCTATCACCGGACGCTGGGCGACGGCATCGCGCTCTACACCGACCGCCTCGCCGGCAGCGGATCAGGGCACGCCCTGCCCGCGCGCATCGCGGACCTGCAGGCCGATCTCGACCTGCTGAGCGGATCACCTGGCGATACCAGCGCGCAGCGCGCCGTGCTCTCCTCGGCCGAGACGCTCGCACGCGACATCCGCGAGGCGGCAAATGCGGCGAGCGAGGCGAAGGCGAATGCCCGTTCGGCGGTGAGCTCCGACATCGCGCAAGCGAACAAGCTGCTCGACCAGATCGCGACGGCAAATCTCAGGATCGGCGAAACCGAGGTCGGGAGTGCGCAGCGGGCCACGGCCGAGGATGCGCGCGATGCGGCCATCGACCGGCTCTCGGAGATCGTCGATCTCGACGTCTCGCCCCGCGCCGACGGTACGCTCGATCTCCGCGTCGGCGGTGGCGCGGCTCTTGTCGAAGGGACGGAAGCGCATCACCTGACGTTCGAGGACGGCACTGGGACCCTCAGCGCCGGCGAAGCGCGCATCGACATCACGCCGGAACGCTCCAGCTCGCGGGGCATCTCGAGCGGCAGCCTCGCGGCAAACGTCACGCTGACGACACGCAAGCTGCCCGATATGTCGGCAGAGCTCGACTCGCTCGCCGAAGGGCTCGTGACCCTGTTCGAAAAGGCTGAGAAGACACCCGCGGCCCGCGGGGAAGGACTGTTTGTCTACGATCCTCCTGAAGATAATGACGGCCCAGACGAGCTCGCCTCAAATCTCGCTGTCAACGAGAGGGTCCGGACAGACGGCGACAACGAACTCTGGCGGCTCCGTGACGGCGTGAATGCAAGCACCCGCGGCTCGACCTCCGACCCGACCCAGATCCTCGCCTACGCGGAGGCCCTCGAAGAACAGAGTTTCGACGATTCCGGAACATCCGTGAGGCTCAGCGACTATGCCGCAACGATCGTCGCAGATCACAACGTCGCCGCCACCGAGGCGCGCGACAGGGCGGCGGGCCATGCCGCCTCGGCCGCGGCGATCGCGACGCAACGCTCCACCACCGAGGGCGTCAACGTCGACACCGAGCTGCAGGAGCTTCTGTCCATCGAACAATCCTACGCCGCAAACGCGCAGGTGATCTCCGCTCTCACGCGGATGATGGACACCCTGCTCGACGCCGTCTGACCTTCCGGAGACATCGCCCATGGCCATGAGCCCTCTCGCCCCCTCGACCCTCGCCACGCAGCTGATGCGACGCGACACCATACTGCGGGTCCAGTCCGAAATCGACCGCGCGGCGCAGGAGGTGTCGACGGGGCGCCATGCAAATTCCTACGAGGCGCTCGGGCACGATGCCGCACAATCGCTGAGGCTCGAGGCCAATCTTGGCCGCACCGAGGCTTTTCTGACCTCCAATGCCCTGCTCGAAAACCGAATGGGCGCGACCGCGACCGCGCTTTCGGGCATGCGAAAGATCGCGCAGGAGGTCCTCAGCCTTGCGATGCCGAACGCGGATGCCCCGGGACAGACCGCCGGCACGCTCGCGAGCCAGGCGCGGGCGGCCTTCGACCAGATCGCCGCGCTCGCGAACACCTCCTACGAGGGCCGCGCGCTCTTTGCCGGCGTCGCGACGGACGCCCGGGCCCTCGCCGGCTGGCAGGAGGAAGGCCCCGGCGGGGTGATGTCTCCCGCGGCTCTCGTCGCGAGCGTTGCCGGCGGCGGGCCGACCACCGGAACCGAGGCGGCCGCCATGGCCGAGGAGCTCGACGACGCCTTCGCCGGCGCCGCCTACGACACCGCGCTCTATGGCGGCGCCCCGGCAGACGGCCCGAGGCTCGGCGCCTCGATCGATACCGGGGAGACGCTCGACTGGGGCATCCAGGCGAACGATCCCGCCTTCCGCGACTTGATGCAGGGATTGGCGATGTTAGCGGGCGTCGATGCGGCGACGATCAAGGACCCGGAGGCCTACCGCGCGTGGATGGGCCACGCGACCGGGAAGCTCTCCAGCGGCCTCTCGGGCCTTCTCGAAAGCGAGGCGGCCCTCGGCGGGCAGCAGGCGCGGCTCGCCGACATGGTCGAGCGGCAGGAAGGCCGCAAGTCGCTCTACACCAAGCAGATCAACGATCTCGAAGGCGTCGATCCCTACGAGGCAGCCAGCCGGATGACGGAGACCCAAGGCCGGTTGCAGGCCAGCTACGAGGTCTCCGCCCGGATCCTGAACCTGAGTTTCCTCGACTACATGCGCTGAGCCGAGCCCCTTATTCGGCGGCGATCACGTCGGGCTCATCCGGGGTCGTCAGCGTGTAGCCGCGACCGTGCACCGTCTCGATATAGGGATGGCCGCAGGAGGACGCCGCCGAGAGCTTCTTGCGCAGCTTGCAGAGATAGACGTCGATCACCTTGTCATAGGGGCGATCCTCGGAGAGGCCGTAAAGCGCGTCATAGAGCGCGTGTTTGCTGGTGATGCGACGCGCGTTCAGGGCAAGATGCTGGAAGAGCGCATATTCCCGGCCCGACAGGTGGATCGCCTCTCCCCGGATCTCGGGATGGCGGCCGTCGAAGAACACGGTGATCTCTCCGAATTGCAGGCTGCGTCCCGCATGTCCCGCGACCCGGCGCATGATCGAGCGAAGCCGGGCCCGCAGCTCCTCCCCTTTCACCGGGATGACGATGTCGTCGTCGGCGCCCGCATCGAGCAGCAGGGCCACTCGGGGCCCGTTCCGCACGTCCCGCATCACGACGATCGGCGTCCTGCTGCCGGCCGCCCGGAGCGCCTCGACCTGCGCCAGCGCGTCCTCGCTGTCCGCAAGGAGGATCCCGGCCCCTTCGATACAGAGAACCGAGAGCGTCTTTGAATCCGCCGAAAGAGCCTCGGCGGTGAGAAAACGGATCGTCAGACCTGCACTCTTCAACTCGCGGGCCAGCGCCGCATGACGTTCTGTCCGGGGCTCGAAGACAAAAAGGTTCATACTCGTCCCGCAGCGCCACAGACGCTGCGCTCCTTGCGCGTTCTGTTGTCCAGACTGACAAGAAAAGCGCCACCGTTCAACAATTAATACATGATTAGAAGATTTTATTCTTGATTATTCTTGACCGCCTGTGCTCAATCCGCCCCATGCACTCGAACCCGGGCCGATCCTCGATGCCGATCTTCAGCCGCCTCCTCCTTCTTCGCAGCATCACACCGGTGCTGGCGCTTGTCGCGCTGGCGGGTGCGGCGCTCGCCGACGTGCGGATCAAGGACATCGCGTTCTTCGAGGGGGTGCGGGAGAACCAGCTCGTCGGCTACGGCCTCGTCGTGGGCCTGAACGGCACCGGGGACAGCCTGCGCAACGCGCCCTTCACCGAAAAGAGCATCGAGGGCATGCTCGAGCGCCTCGGCGTCGGCAATCTCAGCGACGACCGGATCCGGACCGAGAACACCGCCGCCGTCATGGTCACCGCGATGCTGCCGCCCTTCGCGCGGCGCGGCTCGACGATCGACGTGGTCGTCTCCTCGCTCGGCGACGCGGATTCCCTGCGCGGCGGCACGCTGATCGTCACGCCGCTGAGCGGCGCCGACGGCGAGGTCTACGCCGTGGCGCAGGGACCGATCGCGGTCGCGGGTTATGCCGCGCAGGGCGTCAACGCCTCGATCGTCGAGGGCGTGCCGACCGTCGCGCGGATCGAGAACGGCGCGACCGTCGAGACCGAGATCGATTTCGAGCTCGGCTCACTCAATTCCATGCGCGTCGCCCTGCGCGATCCCGACATGACCACCGCCTCCCGCATCGCCGACGCGATCAACACCGAGCTCGGGCCGAACTCCGCCCGCGCGCTCGATCCCGGTACGGTCCAGATCGACTACGAGGGCAAGGCCGGTGGGGTCCCCGAGGTGCTGGCGGCGGTCGAGAACCTCTCCGTCGATCCCGACATGCGGGCCAAGGTGGTCATCGACGCGCGCTCCGGCACCATCGTCATGGGCGGCAACGTGCGCATCGCCACCGTCGCGGTCAGCCAGGGCGGTCTCACCGTCATGGTCAAGGAGCAGATCGAGGTCAGCCAGCCCGAGCCCTTTTCCATCGGCGAGACGGTGGTGGTGCCGCAGACCAGCGTCGAGGTGCAGGAGGAGCCCGCCCAGTTCACCGTGCTGCAGGGCGATGTCAGCCTGCAGCGGCTGGTCGACGGGCTCAACGCCATCGGCGTGACCGCGACGCAGACGATATCGATCCTGCAGGCGATCAAGGCCGCGGGCGCGCTTCACGCCGATCTCGAGATCATCTGAGGAGCGCTGTCGTGAAGATCCCGAGCCTCGCTGCCGTTCCTCCCGCACCGCCCGCCGCGCAGAACGCGTCTGCAGAGACCGCGCGGGAGTTCGAGGCCGCGTTCCTGACCCAAACCGTCGACGAGATGCTGAAGACCGTGAAGATCGGCATGTTCGGCGGCGGGCATGCCGAGGAAACCTGGCGGTCCTTCCTCGCCCGCGCGGTCGCCGACCAGATCGCGGCCGAGGGGAGCACCGGCATCGCACGCAGCGTCGGCCGGGCGATGGACGCGTATCAGGGCGGACAGGCCCTTCCCACTGAGGAGACCAAGTGATGCTTTTCCGACGGACCGATCCCGACCTCCATGCTCTCGACACGTTGCTAAGCCGCGAGAGCGCCGCGCTCGATGCCGGCGACACGCGCGCGCTTGCGGCGATGACCTCCGAGAAGGAAACCCTGCTCGACCGGCTCGATGCGCGGGCGGAGGAACTGCTCGCCTCGGCCGAGACCGATCCGCAGATGCGCGACCGGCTCGAGACGACGCGCACGCAGATGACCCGCAACGGCCGCCGCCTCGCCCATGTCGCGGAGACGGTGCGCGGCATGGCCAATACGCTGAAACGCATCAGCGGCCGTCACGGGCTCGGCGGCCTCTACGGTGCGGACGGCTCCCTCGGGAGCGCACATGCCCCGAAGGGCCTGCTCGATCGCGAGGTCTGAATCGCGAGGGCCAATTTCAGCCCCTCCAAAATTTCCCAAACCTTAACCTTCTTGAAACCGCATTTCCCAACTTCCCTGTGAGCGGCTTCGGTCGCCCCGGCTGTCAGAACGACGCCCTAGGTGATCAGAACGTACGGAGGGACTTCATGTCTTCCATCCTCACCAACAATTCCGCAATGAACGCGCTTGCGACGATGCGGAACATCAACAACAGCCTCGACAGCACCCAGAACCGGATCTCCACCGGTCTCAAGGTGCAGTCCGGCAAGGACAATGCCGCTTACTTCCAGATTTCGGAATCCATGAAAGGTGACAGTTCAGCGCTGTCGTCGATCAACGAAGGTCTTACATTGACAAAGAACTCGATCGAGACCGCCCGAGTTGGGGCCGAAACGATACATGATTTGTCCAAAGAGTTCTTCGAAAAGGTTTCCTTCGCCCAAGGCGCTGAGGGAGGCGAGGATGACATCGGCAACGACCTCAAAGAAATCGTCAAACGGATGGAAGCGACGCTGGCTCAATCGACGTTCAATGGCGACGACATGCTTGGGGCGGCATCATACACAGAGGACGATGAAGACCTGGATATTACGGCGGGAGTCTTGGATACTGCTAACGGAACCATTGGAGAAACAGAAAACGGGAGTACCGCTGCTGGCGGCGCTAGCCCTGCCACTGTTAAGGTTACGCGAAACGTGGTCACCGGCATTTCTCGGGCAGGAACCTTCGGTGCGACTACCATGCAGATGGAAACACACGACGTGGCGTCTCTGATAACGGACTTTAAGACAATGGCGGATGGCTTTGCCGAAGCGGCCAAGACGCCCACGTCCAGTGAGGCCTTTCTGAAAGGTGCTCTAAAAACTGTCGAAGGTCTGTCGGGAGACGTGGCTGACATTGCGACAAAGCTGGGCCAGTCCGCTTCTTCCATCGAGAGTCAGCAAGAGTTTTTGAACAAGCTTACTGATAACATCGATGCGGGCGTGGGCTCGATGATCGACGCCAATATGGAAGAGGAAGCGGCACGCCTTCAGGCGCTGCAGGTGCAACAGCAGCTCGCAACCCAATCCCTGACCATGGCAAACCAGAAGCCGCAGAATATTCTCGGCCTTTTCCGCTAATATCGAAGCCACAACCGGCTTAAATAGTGCGGGTATGACCGCTCTCCGTCAGAACGACGGTCCTCTCAAACGGCTAGCAGGAGAACCTCAATGTCTTCCATCCTTACCAACAATTCCGCAATGAACGCCCTCACGACGCTGCGGAACATCAACAACAGCCTCGACAGCACCCAGAACCGGATCTCGACCGGTCTCAAGGTCAATTCGGGCAAGGACAACGCCGCTTATTTCCAGATCTCGGAATCGATGAAAGGCGACAGTTCCGCCCTGTCTTCGATCAACGAGGGTCTCACACTGACCAAAAACTCGATCGAAACCGCCCGGGTCGGTGCTGAAACAATCAACACGTTGTCGAAGGAATTCGTCGACAAGATTGCCTTTGCACAAGGCGCGAAAGGTGGCGAAACCGACATCCAGAACGATCTAAATGAACTCGTCAAGCGCATGGAAGCTACGCTAGCGCAGTCGACATTCAACGGTGATGACCTACTGGGTGCCTCAAGCTATTCCGCCGCAACCGGAGCCGACTTGGCGACTGATGGGACGTTCACAAGCAAAGATACCGGGACGTCCGCCAGTACAAATAAGAATGTTGTGACGGGGATCTCTCGCGCCGGTGATTTCACCGCGACCACCATGGAGGTCGAGGGGCATAATATGGCACAGCACATCGCGAACTTTAAAGAAATCGCCACCGATTTCACCACAGGTGAAGCCTTTTTGAAGGCCGTTCTTGAAACCGCCGAAACGACCTCCGGCGAAGTGGCTGACATTGCAACAAAGCTAGGCCAGTCTTCTGCATCCGTTGAGGGACAGCAAGAGTTCCTCAACAAGCTGACCGACAACCTGGACGCCGGCGTCGGTGCGATGATCGACGCGAACATGGAAGAGGAAGCCGCGCGCCTGCAGGCCCTGCAGGTGCAGCAGCAGCTCGCCACGCAATCGCTGACCATGGCGAACCAGAAGCCGCAGAACATCCTCAGCCTCTTCCGCTGATCCGGCAGACCTTCCGCATGACATAGCGTCGGGCCCGGGATGATCCCGGGCCCCCGTCCCGACCACTCCGGCAGAAGCCGGGGCCAGAGGCCGAGAGGGCAGAATTCATGAGCATCGCCGCCTACAAGCAGAATGTCCGCGAGACCGAGACACCGCGCCAGATCGAACGGAGGGTGCTCTCGGGCGTCACCGCCGCCATCGAGCGCGCCGCCGGGGTGTACGACACCGCAGAGCGCACCGAGCGCCTGCCGATCCTCGCCGCGGGCCTGCGCGACGCCATCTCCGACAACCAGCGCTTCTGGCTCGCGATCCGGCACGATCTCAGCGAGCCGGACAACGCACTGCCAAAGGAGTTGCGCGCGCAGCTGATTTCCATCGCCCATTGGATCGACCGGCAGAGCTCCCGCGTGATGGGCGGCGAGGCCGGCGTGAAGGCGCTCGTCGACATCAACCACACCATCATCCGCGGGCTGGCCGGCCAGGCGCCAGGTCCGAGCGGGGTCTGAGAGATGCCGCTCGCGATCACGCTCAAGCCCAACGAACGCCTCGTGGTGAACGGTTGCGAGATCCGCAACTCGAACCGCCGCCACATGATCCATATCGAGAGCCACGCCGACGTGGTGCGCGAGAGCGACCTGCTCGACAAGGAAAGCGCACCGACCCCGGTCCGGCGCGCCTATTTCCTGATCCAGACGGCGCTCATCCACGCGACGCACCGCGAGGCCCTCGTGCCGCTGATCCAGAGCGATCTTGCGGACCTCGCGATGGTCTTCGGCGGCGACAATCTCAGCCGGATCTTCGAGGCGGCCAATTTCGTCAGCCAGTCTGACTTCTACAAGGCGCTCTCCGCGCTGCGGCCTGTGCTGAAGCACGAGGCCAAGCTCATGGCGCTCACGGCGGCCCAGGAGGCCGAGGGCGGTGAACCCGCGGTGGCGGCGGAATGATCCCGATCGGCGGCATGAGCGCGGGCACCGGGCTGTCGCTGCTCGATGCGACGAAGGACAAGAGCCTGTCGCTCATCCGCAACTCGGCGCAGCACGAGCGGGCGATCACGCAGTTCCGCGAGAGGATCGGTGACGTCTCGTCGATCGACGATCTGATGGAGGACCGCGATCTCTATACCTTCGTGATGCGCGCGCACGACCTCGAGGACCAGATCTTCGGCAAGGCGCTGATCCGCAAGATGCTGACGAGCGACGTCTCGGACCGCACCTCGCTCGTGAACCGCCTGACGGATTCGCGGTTCAAGGACCTGCATGCGGAGATGGCTTTCACCGATGCCGGTCCGGTGCAGGACTTCTCGGATCCCGCCTGGCAGGAGGAGATGGTGGACCGCTACGTCACGCGCCAGTACATCAACGACGGCGAGGCGCAGAACGAGACGGTCGGCCGGGTACTCGAATTCCGCGACAAGGCGGCGAATGTCCGGAACGTCTTCGACATCCTCAAGGACAAGGACCTCTCGAAGGTGCTGCGCACCGCGCTCGGCATCCCCGAGGCGACCGCCGGGCTCGACATCGACAAGCAGGCCGAGATCTTCAAGCGCAAGCTCGATCTCGCCGATCTCAAGGATCCCGAGAAGCTGAAGCGCTTCGAGAGGATTTATGTCGCGATCAGCGATGCGACCTCGGCGCAGGGCGCCTCCTCGAATCCGGCCGTGCAGATGCTCTCGGGCATGGCACGCGGCGGCGGGGCCTTCGCGCCGATGACGCTGGACATCTCGGCGATCAGCGCCCTGCCCCGCCGCCCCTACGGCTGAGGCTCACTGGATCATGACTTCGTCGTCGTGGAGCGGGAGGACGATAAGGTCTTCCGCCGCCAGCTGCCGGGCACATGTGACCATCGCGCTCTGAGCCTCGCGCACGTCGCGGGCCCGCATCGGCCCCATGACCGAGAGCTCCTCCTGCAGCATCTCCCGGGAGCGCTGCGGGAGCGCGGCAAAGAACTTCTGCGCCACGTCTTCCTTGGCACCCTTCAGGGCGACCGGCAGGGTGTTTCCCTCCACCCCGCGCATCACCCGCACGAGGCCCTGCGGATCGATCCGGACCAGATCGTCGAACGTGAACATCCGGGCCCGGATTTCGGGGAACGCGGTCGGCATCCTCTCCTCGAGCCGGGGCGCCAGCTGTTCGAACATCTCGATGTCGAGCCGGTTGAAGAGCTCGGCCATGCGGCGGCGCTTCTCTCCGGCGGTCGGCTGCGCGGCCACGGAAGCGATGTCCTGCTGCAGAGCCTCTTCGATCTGCTTCATCATGTGCTGCGGGACCGCATCGAGCGCCACCATGCGCTCGATGATCGACAGCATGCGCTCCTCGCCGAGGAGAGGCAGCACGGACGCTGCCGTCTGCGGCTCCACATGCGAGAGGATCGCGGCGGCGGTCTGATCGTGCTCGGACTTGAGGTAGCCCGCGATGCTCGTCTCGTTCAGCATGGAGAACCGGGCCCAGAGGTCGCGCTCCTGCAGCGGACCGCGGATCTCGCGGAGGATGGTGGCGACCTGGTCTTCGGGCAGCACCTTGCGCAGCATCGACTCGGCCATGGAGAACGATCCGATCACGGAGCCGCCATGTGCCACGGCGCGCCCGAAATCCACCATGACCTCCTCGACCATGGGGGCGGGAACGACGCCGAGCCCCGCCATGGCGTGCGAGATCTTGCGGATCTCGTCCTTGGAGAGCTGTTTCATCAGATCCGTGCCACGGTCCTCGCCGAGGCAGAGAAAGAGGACCGCCGCCTTCTCGGGTCCGACCAGAGCCTTGCCCGGCACGTTCCCGGCGTCGAGCGTGGCGCGTTGAAAGGTTGCTTGCGTCATGTCGGTTTGGTCCTCAGCCGCCCGCAACGGGCAGGTAACTTTCCATCAGGCTGCCGGCGAGCATGTACCAGCCGTCGATCAGAACGAAGAAGATGACCTTGAACGGCAGGGAGATCAGCACGGGCGGCAGCATCATCATGCCCGCGCTCATCAGGATCGAGGCGACGATGAGATCGAGCGCCACGAATGGCAGGTAGATGAGAAATCCGATCGTGAAGGCGCGCCGCAACTCGGAGATCATGAAGGCCGGAACGAGCGCGCGCCAGGATGCCTCCTCGGCGGTCTCGGCCGCGGCAAGTTCCCCTTCGACGCCCTCGGAGCGCGCCGCGTAATCGGCAAAGAGCGCCAGATCCTTGGGCCGCGTATTAGCGAACATGAAGGCCTTGAAGGGCTCGCCGATCCGCGCCACCGCCTGCTCTTCGGTCAGCGTGTTCTCGAGCAGCGGCTCGACGCCTCCCTCCCAGCTGTCCATCAGCACCGGCTGCATGACGAAGAAGGTCATGAAGAGCGCCATCGCCGAGATCACCATGTTGGGCGGCGTCTGGTTGAGGCCGAGCGCGGAGCGCAGGATCGAGAAGACGATCACGAACCGCGTGAAGCTCGTCATCACGACCAGCAGCCCCGGCGCGACCGAGAGCACGGTGAAGAGCGCAAGGAGCTGGACGATCCGCCCCGAGAGCTGGGCACGGTCGTCCGAGCCTGCCGGCGCGTCGCCGAGGGCGTCCGCGACCGCGCCGAGAAAGCCGCCCGCATCCTGCGCCGCGGCGGCGCCCGCCAGCGGCACGAGAAGGGCCGTGAGAAGGATGAGGCGGCGCATCGATCCGCTCAGATGATCGAGGCCGGATGCTCGAGCACGATCTCGGTGAGCGACACACCGATGCGATCCTCAGAGATCTTCACGAGGTCGCCGCGCGCCACCAGCCGGTCATTGATGACCAGCGAGACCGGCTCGCCTATCTTCTGGTCGAGCTCGATGACCGAGCCGCGGCCGAGCTTCAGGAGGCTCGATATCGGCATGCGGCATTCGCCGAGCACGACCTGCACGTCGAGATTGACGTTCATCACCGCCTCGATGCCGCTCGCCTTCGCCGCCGCTTCTGCCGGTCCGGTCTCGGGCGGGGTCTCGCGCTCGGCTTCGAGCTCGGGGATCTCGTCACCGAAGGCGGTCGGCGCCTCGGCGCTTTTCGTGTCGTCAGGCATGTGCTGCTCTCCGGAAAGGGGCCGGACGGGACTCACCTCCGGCAAGGGTATCGAGGGCCGAGATCAGCCGGTCGCAGGTGGCGGCGAAGCTGTACTCCATGAAGCCGTTGTCCCATTCGAGGCGGACGTCCCCGGCCGCGAGGCCGGCATCGCCACTCACCTCGACACGGGCCGCGAGCTCCGATCCCGCCATTTTCGCGATATCGGCTTCGATCCTGTCCCGCAGATCGAGCGCCACGCGGACGCGCACCCGCCCCTCGCCCTGAACGAGCTTGAGGCCGGCCTGCAGCTCGTCACGTAGGCGCGGCTCCGAGAAGTGCACCACGGCTTCCGGCGCGAGGCGTTCGCAGACCGCCAGGGCGAAATCCACCAGTTCGATCTCGAGCTTGGCGCGGTGCATGTCGGCCTCGGCGACGAATTCTTTAAGTCGCGACGAGAGGGCCGTCAGTGCTTCCGCCTGCCGGGTCTCGCAGGCGCCGCGCAGATCAATCTCGGCCGCCGCCCGGCCCGAGGCCTCGCCTTCGGCAAAGCCGGCCGCCCGCGCCTCGGCGATCCGCTCCTCGATGTCCTGCGCGATCACCCCGGCGGCCTCGGAAGGCGTCTCGCCGCTTTCAATCTCGAGCTCGCGGTCGAAATCACGTTCGAAGAAAAAACGCATGGATCAGGCTCCTTGGGCCAACCATTGCCGCAGCACGCGGAGGGATTCGTCCGGATCGGAGGTCACAAGCTCGCCGACGGTCTGCACCCGCCGCTTGCGCACGCCGCCCTGGACCGAGGCGAGGGCGATGAGATCGTCCTCCTCGTCTGCATCGTCATGGGCGAGCGCCGACGCGTCGTAGGGCTCGACGCCACGTTCAGCCTTGGGCAGACCGGGCGCGGAGGTCCGGCCGGTGCCCGGCAATTGCGCCGCACCGCTCCCCTCCGGCGCGGCAAGCCCGCCGGGCGCCGCGCCCTCGGCGAGGACCGGTAACGCCCGCTTCAGAGCCGGACGCACGGCAAAGAGCAGCACCGCGACCACCACCGCAAGCGCCAACAGGCCGCGGAGGATCGACATCGCGTTACGGGCCAGCACGTCGGTGAGCGAGTTTCCGGCAGCGGTGCCGGCATCGAGCGACATGTCGACAAATTCCATGGAAACGACCGACACGGTATCACCCCGCGCTTCGTCGAAGCCGATCGCCGAGCGCACCAGCGCCTCGATCCGCTCCAGTTCCTCCGCCGGGCGCTCCTGATAGGCCGGATCGCCGTTGGCATCCGGGGCATAGATCCCGTTGACGAGGACGGCCACCGTTTGCCGCGCGACCTGACCCGGCTCGCGGATCGTCTCGGTGCGCGTGTTGCCGATCTCGTAATTGACGATCTCGTTGCTCTGGCTGCTCGACTGGCGCGAGCCGGTGCCGCCTTCGGCTCCGCCGGCAAGCTCGGGCGGCAGGCCGTTGGCGACGCTGACCTCGCCCGATCGGTCCTCGCTGCCTTCCGATTGCTCCTCGCGCGTTTCGGTCGAGCGGACCACCTGCTGATCGGGATCGTAGCTTTCCGACCGCACGACCTGACGTTCGGTACTCAGCTGCACATTGGTCTCGACTCGCACGTTCGCGGCCCCGACGCGCGCGGCGACGATTTCGCGCACCGACCGGGCGAGCCTGTCCTCGAGCGCGGTCTGCCGCGTCTGCAGGGCCCCCTCGACATCGCTGCTGGCATCCTCGGCGAGGATCGTCTCGCCGCTCGCCGAAAGCACGGTCACCTTGGAGGCGTCCATGTCCGGAACCGCCGAGGCGACGAGCGCCCGGATCGACAGCGCCTGCCGGCGGGAAAGCGCATAGCCTGCCCGGTTGCGCACGATGACCGAGGCCGTGGCCTCCGGCCGGGTGCGGCTGAAGGCCTCGCGCTCGGGGAGGACGAGATGCACGCGGGCCGCCTCGATCCCGTCGATGGTGCGGATCGAGCGGGCGATCTCGCCCTCGAGTGCGCGCAGCCGGTTCACCTTCTGCAGGAAGGTGTTCATGCCGAGACCGCTCGACTGGTCAAAGAGCTCCCAGCCGGGCACGCCCTCGGAGGGCAGCCCCTGATCCGCGAGCGCCATGCGGGCGCGGGCGACATCAGCCTCGGGCACGCTGACGAGACTGCCGCCCTGGCCCAGCTCCACATCGAACCCGTCCTGCTCGAGGGCGGCCACGATCCGGCTGGCCGCGGCAGGCGAGAGATCCCCGTAGAGTGGCGTGTAGGAGGGCGCGTAGATCGCCCCGAGGCCGAGGAAGACGGCAAGCAGCAGCCCGACACCGGTCGCGCCGAGCGCCAGCAGCCTGCCCCGGCCGAGCCCCGCAAGATTGGCCTGCAACGCCTTCACGTCTTCGGTCTCCGATCGTTTGGACCGGAACCAGCACCGGTCTATTCTTGTTTAATCATGTATTGCGAAAATTATGCTTGCCAGTCAATCCGGTTTGTACGATTAAAACCATGACAAGCCGAGCAGTGGCAGAGCGGACATGGAAGCGACCGAAGACCAGAAGGGCGGCAAATCGCCCCTGCACAAGGCAGGCATTGCCGGTGTGCTCTTCGTCGTGTGCCTGGCCGCAGCGGCGGGCGGGATGGCCCTGTCCATGGGTTCCGCCGCATTCCTTTCCGTCTTCGACGCCTCCGCGACAGGTGACGCCGACGCAGATCCGGAGACGTCCCGGTCCACCGCGCAGGGCGAGACCTCGGCCGCGTTCGAGATGCTGCCGGTCGACGAGATGATCGTGAACATCACCGCGCTGACGCTCAGTGGCCGGATCACAAGCCGCTTTCTCAAGATCGACGCAGTCATTCTCTACGATCCCGAGATTGCCGGCGCCGACGAGATTTCCGCGCGATATCTCTACATCCGCGACAGTTTCCAGGATTACATGCGCCAGCTCGGCGAGAGCGATCTCGAGGGCAGTGCCGGGCTCGCCCGCCTCAAATCGGAACTCCTGCGCCGCGCGCGGGCGGTGTCCGGAAGCGACGCCCCACGAGAGATCCTGATTGCGGACATGGTGATCCAATGAGCACAGACCGCCGCCCCGCTCTCGAGGAAGAGATCATCCGCGCCACCTCGCGCAAGATCGAACGCCTGCCGGTTCTGGAGGCGATCTTCGAGCGACAAGCGCAAGGATTGTCGGTCGCGCTCAAGAATTTCTGCGGCATGCCGGCCGAAGCCCGCGTCGAGAACGTCACCTACGTGTCCTGCGGCGAGGCGCTCGAAGGGACCGACCAGACATGGCTCTCCGTCGTATGCGACGCCGATCCGTGGGACGGCAGGTTGGCGATCGCTCTCGATCCCCAGCTTCTGTTCTCCCTCCTCGAAATCCTACTCGGAGGGCGTGCCGCAAACGCCTCGGACTGGACGCCGCGCAGCTTCACCTCGATCGAAAAACGACTGGCCAGGCAGCTGTGCGAGCTCACCCTCCAGGAACTCGGCACGGCCTTCGCGCCGGTGAGCAAGGTGGATTTTTCGGTCGGCTGGATCGAGAGCAGCCCGCAAGCGATCATGATTGCGCCGCAGAAGGCGCAATGCACGCGGATCACCCTGGAGGTCGATATCGACGGCCGCGGGGGACGGATCGTCTTCGTCATCCCCTTCCGGACCCTCGACCCGGTCAAGGCCCGCCTGTCCGAGATGTTTCTCGGCGAACAATTCGGCGAAGACGAGACCTGGTCCAACCGGATGAAGGAAACTCTGACCGACACCGAGGTGACCGTGACCGCGCTCCTCCGGACGATGCGGGTGCCTCTGGCGAAAGCGCTCGACTGGCAGGTCGGTCAGGTCATCGATCTCGGAATCGCTCCCGACAGCGAAGTCACCGTGTCGGTTCGCGGCCGCGACCTGATGCGGGGAGCGATGGGACGCAGGCGCACCGGCGCGGCCGCGATCCGCATCACTGACACGAACTTCACCACGGCCGGAGGGGAAAAATGATCGGCTACATTCTCGACCTGACGATCCTCGCGCTTCTGATAGGCGCACTCGGGTTCGGGCTCGTCATCGACCGCAGGGTGCGGCGCCTGATGGCCGCGCTTGGAGACCTTGAACCCGCGGTCTCGCAGTTTTCCTCGGCCGTCGACCGCAGTGCCGACGCGGTGACCTCGTTCAGGTCCGCCGCCGAAGGGACAGAGCGCTCCCGGCCTGCCGCACGCCGTGTCGAACCGGCCTTCCAGAAGACGCGGCGCACCGCGCCGGCGAAGGACGGAACGGCGCGGATCGAAGGGAAGTCCGATCTGGTGCGCTCGTTCTTCGAAACCGTCCGGAGCCGCGAGGCGTGAAACGCCCATCCCTGCTTCAGGTCGGTCTTGGTGCCTTCGCTACCGCTGCAATCCTGCGCACCGCCCTGCCATTCGTTTCCGAAGACATCTCCGGGATGTTCGTGAGCCCGGCCGAAGCGGCCGACGCGGAACAAACCGACGGGTCGTCCAACTGCGAGCCCCCCGAGGTTCTGATGCGGGCAATCCGCGAAGAGCGCGAATTGCTCGCGGCGCAGAAGGAACACGCTGCCGCGCGCGAGGCGGAACTCGCGCTTCTCGACGAGCGGCTCGCCGCGGAGACCAGCAGACTCGACGCGCTGCGCGAGGAACTCTCGGGTCTGCTCGACCAGGCAGAGACTGCGCAGAACGCCGATCTGGACCGGCTCGTCGCGCTCTATCGCAACATGAAACCCGAGGAAGCGGCGCTGATCATGAACGACCTCGACCTCGAGGTCTCGATCCTCGTGCTCGGCACCATGCCCGAACGCGACGCGGCCCCGATCATGGCCCGCCTCAGCCCGGTCCGTGCCAGGGCGATCTCGAAGATCATCCTCGAGCGCGCGCAACTGCCCGGCGATCAGGACCTCAGCGGCATCCGCATCGACTGAGGCGCGGGGGCGCTTCAAGCCTCCACATGCGGCGCTGTCCCCGGGGGCGGCTTGCGGGCCATGTCGTCCCGAAGATCCATCACGTAGCGGATGATCTCGGCGATGGCCTGCCAGTGCTCCGCCGGGATCTGCTGGTCGACCTCGACCGTCGCGTGCAGTGCGCGGGCGAGCGGCTTGTTCTCGAGCACCGGCACCTCGCTCTCGCGCGCCAGTTTGCGGATCTGCGCGGCCATGAGGTCCGTGCCCTTGGCGACGCAGACCGGGGCGAGATCCTGACCCATCTCGTAGCGCAGGGCGACGGCGTAATGGGTGGGGTTCGTCAGGATCACGGTCGCGGTCGGCACCGATTGCGAGATCCGCTGCTGCGCCCGCTCGCGCCGGAGCCGGGCACGCTGCTGGCGGATCATCGGATCGCCCTCGCTGTCCTTGTGCTCGTCCCGGACCTCCTTGATCGACATCTTCTGCTTCTCGCGCCAGCGGTGCCGTTTCCAGATGACGTCGAAGATCGCGAGGGGGACGAGAAAGACGCTGGCCCCGAGAAGGATGCGCGAGATGTGCTGCCGGAGGTATTCGGGCAGCGCCTCCGGCATGACCCCCGGCATCTCCCAGATATCGGTGACAGCGCCCCGCGCGACCCAGATCCCGATCCCCGCCACGACGCCCACCTTGGCGAGGTTCTTGACGAATTCGACGCCGGTCTCGGCCGAGAACAGGCGCTTCAGCCCCTGCGCGGGATTGATCTTGCTAAGCTTGGGCTTGATCCGCTCTCCCGAGACGACAACCTCGCCCTGGATCAGGACGCCGAAGATCGCGAGAGCCACCATGATGGCGAGCGCCGGGGCGAGCGTTACCGCAAGCGGCCAGGTCAGCGCGTCGACGACCTCTCCGAGGTCTCCGAGCCCTGACGCGTTGGACCCGACCTCGATCGTCCCGGCCTGGGAGAAGAGCCCCCCGAGCGCCTCGGCGAGCGGGGGCGCCGCGGCCGGCAGGGCGAAGAGCGCCAAGAGGAACAGCGCGAAGACGCTGGTCATGTTGCCCGCTTCCTTCGAGCTCGGCACGTCGCCCTTCTCGCGCGCCTTTCGGAGCTTCTGTTCGGAAGGCTCCTCGGTCTTGTTGTCCTTGTCCTCGCCTTCGGACATGCCCGCCTCAGAAGCTGAGCGTGCCGAGCCAGTCGCTCAACCGCATGAGAAACGCCGTCAGGATCGCGGGGCCTGCAAAGACGAGGACCCCGATCCCGCTGGCAAGAAGAACGGGCGTCGCCACGAAGAAGACCGGCAGCGTCGGCATCAGCCTGTTCGCGACGCCGAGGCCGACGTTCAGGACCATGCCCATGACGTAGAACGGCGCGGACATGGAGACGCCGAGATAGAGGCTCATTGCCCCTGCCCGCACCATCTGCTGGGCGAGATCGCCCGGCATGATCCGGCCGAGCGGGAAGACGTCGTAGGACATGATCATCGCGCCGATGATGAGGTGATGCAGGTCGCTCGCGAAGACGAGCGCGATACCGGCTGTGGTGAGCGCCGAGGCGACCAGCGTCGCCCCCTCGAACGCGCCCGTCGTCGGCGCCATCGCGTTGGCGAGGCCCGAGACGAGGCCGATCTGGTAGCCCGCGAAGGTCAGCGCGCTCATGATCACCCGCGCGACGAGCCCGAACCAGAGACCGAGCGTGATCTCGACCCCGAGGAGCCGGAGGATGACCAGCGGCTCCTGCAGATCGAGCGGCCCGACGGGCAGGATCGGCGAGAGCGCGATCGAGAGCGCCAGCGCCATGGCGAGGCGGTGGCGTACCGGGATCGACTGCTCCCCGAGGCCCGGCACGAACATGATGATCGCGCCGATCCGGGCGAAGACCATGCCGACGCCGAGGATCTGCGAGGTGAGGAAGACCGACAGATCCATGCCTCAGCCGATCTGGCCCACCGTGCGCAGCGACGCCTTGCGGTGGATCTCGGCGTGGCTGATGACCGGGGTCGTCGGGCTCACCCGCTCCAGCATGGAGCGCACGAAATGCCGCGCATCGGCGTTGACGAGGATCGCGGGCCAGGCGTCGCCACCGGCATGGGCCTGAATCTGCTGCCGGGCGGCGAGGACAAAATCCTGCACCCGCTGCGGGGACATGAGGAACGTCGGCTCGTCGCCCCCGGTGCGGATCGCCTCCACGAATTCCTTCTCCCAGGCGGGCGAGAGGGCGAGGACGGGAACGTAACCCGCCCCGTCATCGAGCTGCGCGCAGATCTGGTTGGCAAGCCGCTGGCGCACGTGCTCGGTGATCTTCGTGACCGAGGATGTCCCGCGCGCGCCCTCGGCGATGGCCTCGGCGATGAGCGGCAGGTTGCGGATCGAGACGCGCTCGGCCAGCAGCCGCTGCAGGACATGCTGCACGAGGATCATCGGCGAGGGCACCGAAAGATCCGTCACCAGCTTCTGGTAGTCCCGGTCGAGCCGGTCCACGGCCTCGCGGGTCGCGCCGTAATTCTGCAGCTCGGCCATGTGGTCCTTCACCACCTCGGTCAGGTGCGTCGTCAGAACGCTCTCGGGATCGACCACCGTCAGCCCCTGGGCTTCGGCCTTGTCCGCCGTCTCGGAATCCACCCAGAGCGCATCGAGCCCAAAGGCGGGGTCCTTGGCGGGCTCGCCCGAGAGCCCGTGATCGCCCGGCGGGATCAGCACCATCCGGCCCTGCCCGCGCAGATCGCCGCTCGCCGCCTCGACCCCCTGCACCAGCACCCGGTAGCGGTTCGCCGGCAGGGTCGCCTCGTCGCGGATCCGGACCGTCGGCAGAACGAAGCCGTAATCGCGGGCGAAGACGCCGCGCAGGCTCTTGATCTTGCCGGGAAGCGCCGCCTCCGCGCTGTCCGAGAGGATCACGAGGCCGGCCCCGAGCTCGAGGCAGAGATCGTCGACCCGCATCGTGTCGCTCAGCTGCTCGGCCTCGGTCTTGGGCGGTGGGGCGTCGTCCCTCTCGGCCTTGATCGCCGCGTCCTTCTCGGCCTCGTCCGTCTTGCGCCAGAGCACGTAGCCCGTTCCCGCCATCAACGCCGCCAGCGCGGTGAAGAGCATCATGGGAAATCCGGGCAGCAGCCCGATCCCGAAGAGGAGCGCCCCGGCCATGTAGAGCGCCTTCGGGAAGCGGCCGAGCTGGCGCAGCACGACCTCGTTCGCCGCGCCCTCGGTTCCGCCCTTGGTGACGATGAGGCCCGCCGCCATGGCGACGACCAGCGCCGGCACCTGGCTCACGAGCCCGTCGCCGATGGTCAGCGTGGTATAGGCGTTCGCCGCGTCCCCGATGCTCATGCCGTGCTGCACCGTGCCGATCAGGATGCCGCCGATGATGTTGATCAGCGTGATGATGATGCCGGCGACCGCGTCGCCCCGCACGAACTTGGAGGCGCCGTCCATGGCGCCGAAGAACCCGCTTTCCTCCTCGAGCGTCCGGCGGCGCGCCTGCGCCTCTTTGTCGTCGATGAGACCCGCGCCGAGATCGGCGTCGATCGCCATTTGCTTGCCCGGCATCGCGTCGAGCGAGAAGCGCGCCGAGACCTCGGCGATCCGGGTCGAGCCCTTGGTGATGACGATGAAGTTGATCACCACGAGGATCGCGAAGATCACGATGCCGATGACGAAGCTGCCGGCGACGATGAAGCGCGAGAAGCCCTCGATCACCCCGCCGGCGGCGCCCGATCCGGTATGGCCCTGCGACAGGATCAGCCGGGTCGAGGCGACGTTCAGCGACAGCCGCAGGAGCGTGACGACGAGAAGCAGCGTCGGGAAGGCGTTGAACTCGAGCGGCGTGCGGATCCAGAGCGCCACCATCAGCACGAGGACCGAGACCGACAGCGAGAGCGCCAGCCCGAGGTCGAGCAAGACCGGCGGCAGCGGCACGAAGAGCACCGCCAGGATCAGCGTCACGCCGATCGCGAAGCCGATGTCGCGGTTGGCCATGCTGCGGCCGAACATGGCGCCCGAGATCGCGGAGATCGGAGAAGTCGGAGGGGTGGCCATGAACGAGCCCTAACGCGTGAAGGACGGCAGGATCGGCTGCAGGATGCCGGTGCCGAAAAGCGTGCGGCGCGGCCCCTCGGAGGAGCGCGTGCTCCAGAACGGGACACCCTCCTGCCGGGCAGAGGCAGTGGCGTTGGCAGTGGCGCGGGACGGCGCCTCGGCCGAAGCGGAGCGGACGGGAGCGGTCGCGCCGAGGCCCGCGAGCGCCTCGAAATTTGCGATGCGCTGGTTCGCGACCGCGATGTTGCGCTTGGCCGAGGCGGTGTAGCGGCCCTGATGCTCGGGCGTGCGCGAATGGTAATGGCCGACCGCGACCATCCAGTCGCCGCTCTCCTCGTAGAGCCCGCGCAGGAAGCGGGCGGCGTAATCGGCATTGCGGCCCGGCCAGAAACCCTGCGCGTCGGTCACGAAGGCCTCCGGGTGCCAGCGCAGGTTGATCTGCATGCAGCCGACATCGATCGAGCGGGCGCCCCGCGCCTGTTCGGAGGAGACGAAGGACAGGGCCTCTTCAGCGCTGTCGAAGAGATGCCCCTCGCCCTCGGAATTGACCGCCCAGGGCCAGACCGTCAGCTCGCCGTTCTTCATCAGGCCCGCCTCCTGCAGGCCGAGTCCGAGCAGGATGTTGTCCGGGATGCCGTGCCGCTCCTGCGCCTCGAGGATGGCCCGGATGCAGATCCCCTCGTCGGGCGCGCCGGTGTCGGGAATGGCAAGCGAGCGCTCCGGCGCGGGTGCGGGCGCCGGCTCGGCCTGAGGCGCGCGCGGCTCCTCCCGCGCCTGCTCGCTGCCGGCGTAGAACCCCGCCCAGCCGTTCGCCGCCGCGGGACCCGCAACCAGGAGCGCTGCGCAGAAGAGCGCCGCCGCCCTCACGGCTGGCCGCTTGCGATGGCGTCGAAGCTGCGCTCGGCGAGCTCGTGCAGTGTCGCGTACATGAAGGGCGTCGTCGCCACGAGGCCGATGAAGATCACGACGATCTTCGGCACGAAGGTCAGCGTCATCTCCTGCACCTGCGTCAGCGCCTGCATGAAGGCGATCACGAGGCCGACGATCAGCGCCAGCGCAAGGATCGGCCCCGAGGCGATGAGCACCACCCAGAAGGCCCCGGACATCATGTCGTAGATCTGGCTCTCGCTCATAATGGCCCTCAGACCGGCATCCGCATGATTTCCTGGTAGGCTTCCACCAGCTTGTCGCGGATCGACACTGCCATCTTCACGGTGGATTCGAGCTGCAGCGTCGCCTCTACCACGGCCTGCGTGCTCTGCTGGCCGGAGAGCCCCTCCTGCATCACCGTTTCTGCGGCCCGCGCCTGCGACAGCCCCGAACTCGTCGCCTCCCCGAGGAGCTTGGCGAAATCGCCGCCTCCTGGCTCCGGCGCAGCCTTCTCGAGCGACTGGCTGTTGCGGTAGGCGCCGAGCGCGGCGGAGGAGGAAATCAGCGGTTCTGCCATCGGTATCTCGTCACTTCAACAGGTCGAGCATCCGCGAGCGCATCGTACGCCCGGTCTCGAACATGGTCATATTGGCCTCGTAGCTGCGCGCGGCCTCGCGCATGTCGGCCATCTCGAGGAGGGTGTTGACATTCGACACCTTCACCAGCCCGTCGGCGTCCGCCGCCGGATGCGAGGGATCGAGTACCGTCTCGAACGCGCCCGCGGCACGGCCGACATCACGCACCTCGACGTGGGAGGTGCCGGTCGCGCCATTCAACACCTCGGCAAAGGAGACCGTCTTGCGCCGGTAGGGATCGGCGCCGGGCGTCGCGCCGCGCGTGTCGGCGTTGGCTACGTTCTCGGCGACGATCTGAAGACGCGTGCCCTGCGCCCGCAATCCGCTCGAGGCGATCGAGGAAATGGACTTGAGAGGATCCATAGAAGGCTCTCCCTATCGCATGCCGGTGGCGGCGAGGGTCAGCAGATCATGACCCTTGCGATAGAGATCGGCCGCCAGCCGGTAGCTGTCCGCGGTCTCGCTGGCGCGCATGACCTGCTGCTCGAGCACGACGCTGTTGCCGTCGATGCTCTCTTCCCAGGGGACGCGATCCTCCCTGACCCGCACGCCGCCCACATCCCCCGAGGAGATGTGTTTGCCGTTTGTCGTCTCGAGCCCCCGCAGCGGCGCGCTGCGCTTCAGAAGATCCTCGAACGCATCCACGTCACGCGCGCGGTAGCCCGGCGTGTCGGCGTTTGCGATGTTCTCCGAGGTCACCTGCTGGCGGCTCCCGAGCCAGTTCAGCCGGTCCGAGGCGAGATTGAAGAAGGACAGATTGTCGAAGGCCATCACGTTTTCCTTTCGTCAATGCATGTTTTGCACTTTATTATTCATGAATAGCAAGTATAAATTCTGCCTCATGAGCCTTTTCGCTGAAATGACACATGCCGCCCACGACCTGCCCGGCCGCCGTATCACCGGTCACGTCAGTGCGGTGATCGGAATGAAGCTGACCGTCCGGGGGATCGAACGGGCGGTCGGGATCGGCGCGCGCTGCCGCGTGACGCCCCTCGCGGGCCCCTCCGTCGACGGCGAGGTCCTCGGGATCGACGAGGCCGGCGTGCATCTTCTGCCCTTCGGCACGTGGTCCGGGATCGGCCCCGGCGCCTCGGTCGAGGTCATTCCGGGCGGCGCGACATTACGGCCGGGACGCGCCTGGATCGGCCGGGTCATCGATCCGCTGGGCGCACCGCTCGATGATCTGGGCGCCCTGCCCCCCGCGGGTCCCGCCCGCCCGATCCGCAGCGCCCCGCCCCCGGCCTTCGGACGCCGGAGCGTGGGTTCCCGGCTCGAAACCGGGGTCAAGGCGATGGACATCTTCGCCCCCCTCTGCACCGGGCAGCGCATGGGCATCTTCGCCGGCTCCGGGGTCGGGAAATCGACACTCATGTCCATGCTCGCCCGCCGCGGCGAGGCGGACGTGATCGTTGTCTGTCTTGTCGGAGAGCGGGGCCGCGAGGTGCAGGATTTCCTGAGACACGCGCTCGGACCCGAAGGCCTCGCGCGGTCGGTCGTGGTCGCCGCCACCGGGGATGCCGCGCCGCTCCTGCGCCGGCAGGCGGCCTGGACCGCCACCACCGTGGCCGAGGCCCTGCGCGACGAAGGGCTGAACGTGCTGATGATGCTCGACTCGGTCACGCGGTTCGCGCAGGCGCAGCGCGAGATCGGCCTAAGCCTCGGAGAACCGCCCGCCGCCCGCGGCTACCCGCCCACGGTCTTCGCCGAACTGCCCCAGCTCCTCGAGCGCACCGGCCCCGGGACAGAGGGTCAAGGCGACATCACCGCGCTCTACACAGTGCTCGTCGATGGGGACGATCTCAACGATCCGGTCGCGGACGCGGTACGGGGCATCCTCGACGGACATCTCGTCCTCTCCCGGCGTGTGGCCGAACGCGGACGCTACCCCGCAATCGACCTCGAACGCTCGCTGTCGCGCATGCTGCCCGACTGCCACTCGCCTGCCGAAAACGCGGTCCTCACGGCCGCCCGCTCGGCGCTCGGGCGCTACGGCGAGATGGAGGACCTCATACGCATCGGCGCCTACAAGTCCGGCGCCGATCCGGCGACCGATACGTCCGTTGCGGTCGCAACGGGCGCGGAGACTTACCTCGCCCAGTCCCGCGACAGCCATGTTCCGACCTGCGACGCGTTCGCCGGTCTTCGCGCCATCTTGTCCGAGGCCGGCGTCGAGCCCTGAGGGAAACAATGCGTGGCGCGGGTCGGAGCGGCGATCGAGGAGACTTCTCGGAAGCCGAGAAGAGTCTCACCGCTCCTGCCGGATCACCCTGTACCGGGGGGGGGGAACCGGACGGTCAGTGCCGGGTGCCGACGTCCCAGAACACTCCTGCCATGGTGCGGAGGGCGTCGCGGCATACGCCCTTGAGCACGTGCTCGTTCGGGGCGTGCTGCGAGCAGCCGCGGTAGGAATGCGGGACCCATATGGTGGGCAGGCCGAGGATGTCGGTGAAGCTGTCGTTCGGAAGGGAGCCCGCGAGGTTCGGCAGGACGTGCAGCGGCCCGCCGCTCGTTTCCTGGATCGATCGGCCGACGAAGTCCGCCCAGGGGTGGCTCGGGTCGAGCCGTGTCGCCGCGAAGAAGCCGCGGTCGTGCGGTCGGATCTGCACGTTGCGGAATCCCTCAGCGTCGAGATGGCGGCGCAAGGCCGGCACCACGTCCTCGGGGTCGGTTCCGACGACGTAGCGGAGCTGGCAGGTCGCGCGGGCCCATCCCGAGATCGCGTTGACCGGAGCGTCGGGCACGCCCGAGACCATGGCCAGCACGGCGAAGCTGTTCCAGCCGAAGACGCGTTCGGCGGGCGTCAGATCCTCTTCGCCCCAATCCGGATCGACCTCGGGCCCCTCGCCCCCCGCGACGGGCAGGTCCTTGAGCGCCGCACGGACGGTGTCGGTCAGGCTGCCCGGGCGCCATTCCGGCACCTTGATCTGCCCGCGGCGGTCGGTGATCGCGGCCAGCGCATGGGCGAGGATCATCGCGGGGTCGGCGAGAAGGCCACCCCAGTTCCCCGAATGGTGCGCGCCCTCATGGGTCTCGACGACGAGGTCGAAGGTCGTGCCGCCCCGCGAGCCCATGAACATCGTCGGGACCTCGGGTTGCAGGCGCGGCCCGTCGGAGGCGATCAGCACGTCCGCGGTCAGCCGGTCCCGGTAGCGCTCGAAGACCTCGGGCAATCCGACCGAGCCCACCTCCTCGCTCATCTCGATCACGATGCGGATGTTGAAGCCGAGCGAGCCGCGCTCGACGAGGACCGCCTCGAGCGCCGCGATGTTGATGAGGTGCTGGCCCTTGTTGTCCGCCGCACCCCGTCCGTAGAGGCGCTCGCCCTCCTCGGTGAGCGCCCAGGGCTCGAGGCCGTCGCGCCACATCCCCTCCTGGCCGCGGACGGTATCGCCATGGCCATAGGTCAGCACCGTGGTGAGGCCGTCCCCCTCGTGGCGGTCTCCGAGAAGGAGCGGACCGCCGCGCGGATCGGGATTGTCGATGATCTCGCATTCGAACCCCATCGCGGAGAGGCGAGGCAGCATCGCCTCGCGAAGATAGCGGAGACTTTCGGCGCGCGCCTCGTCGGCGGGGTTCTGGCTCTCCGAGCGGAAGGTGACGAGGTCGCCGAGGTCGGACTGGAACGTGCCCGCGTCGAAATAGTCGGTCACGCGGTCGATGGCGGCGGTTCTGGTCATGCTTGGTCCTCGGTCTCTTCCAGTGCGGCGTCGCCCCAGGGCGACATGATTTCGGTGCAGCCGGCGTGCCGCCCGGCCTCGCGGATCACTCCCGCGGGGCAGGCGAAGGCGTAGGGCAGGACGGTGCGGCGGGTCGTGCGCAGGGCGGCGTCCCGGCCAAGCCGGTCGAGCGTCGCCTGCGGCAGCGTCTCGTCGGCGATCACCGCATCGCCGCCCGAGACGTCGATGCGGGGCGTGTGGAACGCCTGTTCGAGGCTCATCCCGTGATCGGTCAGGAAGGAGGAGAGCTGCGTCACCGCGCCGAGGATCTTGCGCCCCCCGGATGCGCCGAGCGCGAAGCGACGCTCGCCCGCCTCGCCGATCACCGGGCAGACGTTCATGAGGCAAGCCTTGTCCGGGCCGAGCGAGTTCGGCTTCCCCTGTTCGGGGTCGAACCACATGATGCCGTTGTTCATGAGAAACCCGGTCGATGGCGAGACGACGCGGCTGCCGAAGATGGACAGGAGGGTCTGGGTGTGCGCGACCATGTTCCCGTGGCGGTCGACGACGGAGAAATGGGTGGTGCAGCCCGGCGCCTCCGCGACCTCGCCGGTATCGCCCATGGTGCCGAGACGCGCCGCATAGGCGGTCCGCAAGGCATCGGCGTAGGCGGCATAGGCCTCGGGCATCGCGGAGAGGTCCCGCGTTTCGAGTTCGGCCATCGCGTGGGCGAAGGTCGGCCCGGCGGTGAGGCCCGGCATGACGTGGAACGCGGCGTCGCGGTAGGTGACCTTCCGCGCGTCGCCCATCCATGCCCGGTAGCCGGCGAGATCGCCCGCGGTGAGGGATCCGCCCTTGTCCTGGACGTCCTTCGCCATCGCCTCGGCGAGATCGCCCTCGTGAAAGGCCCGGGGCCCGCCGCGTGCGATGGCCTCGAGGCTGTCGGCCATGCGGCTCTGGTCGAGGCGGTTCTCGGGAATGGCGGTCCAGCCCGAGCCCTTGGGCCAGATGCCGTCGTCGAGGAACAAAGCCGCCGCATCCGGATCCTTCGCAAGCTCGCGGGCGGTGGAGGCGATGATGAGCGCGGCGTACCAATCGACCAGCATGCCGTCGCGCGCGTGCCCGATCGCCGGCTGGAGGAGGTCGGACCACGGCATCACGCCCCAGCGGGCGTGCGCCTGGCCGAGCCCGTCGACGGTGCCGGGAACCGCGATGGCGCTCGCGCCCTGGACGTTGCGGTCCTCGACCACCCGCTCCCAGGGAAAGAGGTCACCCGCCTTGCCCTCGCCCGAGAGCGGATAATCCTCCGTCCGGAGGCCCTTCGGCGAGCGCATGCCGAAATTGATCGCCGTCGCCTCGCCGGTCTCCGCGCGCCAGTTCAGGGCGGCACCACCGCCGGCGGGACCCGACATCCAGGGTTCGAGCACGCCGACGACGAAGGAACAGGCGACGGCGGCATCGACGGCGTCACCGCCCACGCGCAGGACCTCTGCCCCGGCTTCGGCGGCGAGGCGGTGCTGGGAGGCGACGACACCGCCTGCGGTCTCGACAACGTGCTTGCGGGTGGATTGGGTTCGAGAAAGCGCGGAACTCATCTGTCAGGCTGCGTCCTTTGCGAACATCGGGCTGTCCGGATCGTGGAGATGGCACTCGACCCGGCCGCCTTGCGTCTCGACCGGCCGCGGCGCGACCGCCGCGCAATGATCCGTCGCGTGCGGGCAGCGCGGATGGAAGGCACAGCCGGAGGGCGGATCGATCGGGTTGGGATAGGCGGTGCCGAGTGAGGTCTCGGGCACGCCGAGCCCCGGCTCCGGGGTCAGGACCGAACTCAGGAGCGCCCGCGTATAGGGATGGCCCGGACGTTCGAAGAGATCGGCAACGGGCGCCTCCTCGACCACCCGGCCGAGATACATCACCGCGACGCGGGTCGCGAGATGCTCGACCACGGCAAGATCGTGCGAGATGAAGAGATAGGTCAGGCCGAACTCGCGGCGGAGATCCCCGAGCAGGTTCAGGATCTGGCTCTGCACCGAGACGTCGAGTGCCGAGGTCGGCTCGTCGCAGATCACGATCTCGGGCCGCATGACGAGCGCACGGGCGATGGCGACCCGCTGGCGCTGACCGCCGGACATCTGGCTCGGATAGGAATTGATCACGCGCTGGGGCAGGCCCACCACGTCGAGCATCTCGCGCACCGCCTTTTCCTGGCTCTTCGCGTCGCCGATCCGGTGCACGCGGAGGGGCAGCGAGACGATGTCGTAGATCGACTTGCGCGGATTGAGCGAGGAATAGGGGTCCTGAAAGATCGGCTGCAGCCGGCTCGCGAGCGCGGAGCGGTCGAGATCGTGGAGCGCCCTGCCCTCGACGAGGACCTCTCCCGAGCTCGGCGTTTCGAGGCCGAGGAGGAGCTTGGCGAGGGTCGACTTGCCGCAGCCGCTTTCGCCGACGAGCCCGAGCACCTCGCCCTTGCCGAGCGAGAGCGTCACGTCGTTCACGGCGGTGAGCGGCTTGCGCTCGCCGAAGAGGCCCTGCTTGATCGTGTAGGTCTTGCGGACCCGGTCAAGCTTGAGGATCGCGTCGGTCATGCGGTTTCCTTCTCGGCAGAGATCGCTCCGTCGGCGTGCACGCAGCGGAAATCGTGGGCCGCGTCGCCCCGGACCGGGATCGCCGCGCGGCATTCGGGGACGGCATGCGGGCAGCGCGTGCGGAAGGCGCATCCGGTCACCTCGCCGACGAGCGAGGGCACGATGCCGGGGATGGTGCCGAGCTGGGAGCCGCGGTCGGTCTTTCCCGGCTGCGGGATGCAGCGCAGAAGCCCGCGCGTATAGGGATGGCTGGGCCTCTCGAAGACCGCGGCGGCGGGGCCGGTTTCCACCAGTTCCCCCGCATACATCACCGCCACCTTGTCGGCGACGCGCGCCACCACGCCGAGATCGTGGGTGATGAGGATCATGGCCATGTCCATCTCGCGGGTGAGATCCACCAGAAGCCGCAGGATCTGCGCCTGGATGGTCACGTCGAGCGCCGTCGTCGGCTCGTCGGCGATCAGGAGGTCGGGCTCGCACATGAGCGCGAGCGCGATCATGACGCGCTGGCGCAGCCCGCCCGAGAGCTGGTGCGGATACTGGCCGAGGCGGCTCGCGGCGGCGGTGATGCCGACCTTTTCGAGAAGCTCGACCGCCCGAGCCCGCGCGGCCGAGGTGCTGACACGCCGGTGCAGCTTGAGCGTCTCGATCAGCTGGTCGCCGATCGTGTAGGCCGGATTGAGCGAGGTCATCGGCTCCTGGAAGATCATCGCGATCCGGTCGCCGCGAAGCGCGCGCATCCTGCGGCGCGAGGCGGTGAGCAGGTCGGTGTCCTCGAAGCGCATGACGTCGGCGTCGCGGCGGATGCCCTTGCCGAGAAGCCCCATCACCGCGAGCGAGGTCAGGGACTTGCCCGAGCCGCTCTCGCCGACGATGGAAAGCGTCTCGCCGCGCCTCAGCTCGAAGTCGATGCCGCGGACGGCGTGCAGGGTTCCCGCGCCGGTCGGGATGTCGAGGGTCAGGTTGCGCACCTCGAGAAGCGTGTCGTCGGTCATGAGGTCAGCTCCGGTTCTCGGGGGCGGTGACGTCCCGCAGGCCGTCGCCCATGAGGTTGATGGCGAGCACCAGCAGGAACAGGACGGCGCCCGGGATGAGCACCAGCCACGGCTCGAACAGCATCATGTTCTTGCCTTCGCTGACCATGAGGCCCCAGGACGGCGTCGGCGGCTGGACCCCGAGCCCGAGAAAGCTCAGCGCGGCCTCGAGCAGGATCGCATGCGCCATCTCGAGCGTGATGACCACGATCAGGTTGTTGAAGATGTTCGGCATGATCTCGGTCAGCACGATCCGCGGGGTGGAGGCGCCGATCGAGCGGGCGGCGGCGACATAGTCGCGGCGACTCACCTGCAGGGTGGAGGCGCGCATGACCACCGCGAAGCGGTCCCACAGGAGAAGGCCGAGGACGCAGATCACCACCGTAAGCGAGCCGCCGAGGATCGCGACCACGGCGAGCGCCACCAGCACCACCGGCATGGCGAGGCGCACGTTGATGAGGAAGGTCACCACCATGTCGACCTTGCCGCCGAAATAGCCCGCGGCGACGCCCATCGCGGTGCCGATCAGGCCCGAGATCAGGGCCGCGACCGCGCCGATGAGCAGCGAGACCCGTGCGCCGTAGATCAGCCGCGAGAGATAGTCCCGGCCGAGATGGTCGGTGCCGAGCGGATGCTCCCAGGTGCCGCCGAGGAAGACCGGCGGCTCCATCCGCGTCATGAGCGACTGCGCATAGGGATCGTGCGGCGCGAGCACCGGGGCGAGGATGGCCACGAAGGTCAGGAGCCCGACGATGCCGACGCCGATGAGCAGGCCGGTATGACCCTTCACCTTGGCCACGAGCATGTCGCGCGGGGTCGGCCCCTGCCATTCGCGCGTGAGGGGATCGGTCGCGTCGGTCATCTCAGGCACTCCGCATGCGGGGGTCGAGCCACGCGTTCAGCACGTCGGCTAGGAAGGTGAAGACGATGTAGAACATCGAGAAGACGAGGATCAGCGCCTGCACGGTGGGAAGGTCGTTCCGGGCGATGCTCTCCCAGGCGAGATAGCCGGCGCCGTGGAGGGCGAAGACCGACTCGACCACGATCGAGCCGCCGAGCATGAACCCCATCTGCACCGCCGCGAGGCTCACGACCGGGATGATCGCGTTGCGCAGGGCGTGCTTGAAGAGCACCCGCCCTTCGCCCGCACCCTTGGCCCGGGCGGTGCGGATGTAGTCGGAGTTCAGCGTATCGAGCATGCCCGCGCGCGTCAGGCGCATGATCGCGGGCATCGCGTAATATCCCAGAACCACGGTCGGAAGGATGAAGTGGCGCCAGGTCTCGGCCCCCGAGGGCGGCAGCATGCCGAGCTGGATGGCGAAGACGACGATCAGAATGAGGCCGAACCAGAAGGAAGGCATGGCCTGGCCCGCGACGGACATGAAGAGCGCCACCCGGTCGACGATGGAGTTCGGGCGGATCGCGGCGGCGACGCCGAGCGGCACGGCCGTCAGGAGCGCAAACGAGATGCCGCAGACCCCGAGGATCATCGTGACCTGCAGGCGCTCTGCGATCAGCCCGGCGACCGGCAGCTTGAAGTAGTAGCTTTCCCCGAAATCGCCCTGCAGCGCCGAGACCAGCCATTCGCCGTATTGCACCAGCATCGGGCGGTCGAAGCCGTAGACCCGGCGGATCGCCTCGATGTCCTCGCCGCTTGCCGTCTCGCCGGCCAGAGCCGCGGCCGGGTCGCCCGACAGGAACAGCAGCAGGAAGCTGATGAAGCTGACCGTGAATGCGACGAGCAGCGCGAGGCCCAATCGCTTGAGTATGAAGGGGAGCATCGGATGCACCTCGTCTTGCGCGCGGATGCCTTGCGGCGCCGCGGGGTGGGATGCGTCTGGGGATGACGGGTCGAACGGGGCGGGAGCGCGCGCCCCCGCCCTCGCCGGCTTACTGCCAGCTCATGTCCACGAAGCGCAGCACCTCGTCGGGGGTCGGCTCGTAGGTGACCTCCTTGGTGAAGACGTAGTTCGTGTTGTAGCTGAACATCGGAGCCCAGTAGGCCTCGTCCGCGATCCGCTGAAGCGCCTTGGTGTAGTATTCCACGCGGGTTTCGGGATCGGTCGAGCTGTCCGCGACGTCGAGCCATTCCAGCAGCTGGTCGTCCCGGGCGCTGTCGAGCGTGCCGTGCTTGAAATACTGGCTGACCATCGCTGAGGCGTCGTTGATCGAGTAGCTGCCCCAGGTCTGGAACGAGATCGGGACCTCGCCGTCCATGTTGAGTTCGCGCAGGGCGGAATACTGGAGCATCTTGAAGTCGGTCTCGATGCCCACCTCGCCGAGGTAGCTCACGATCGCCTCGGCGTATTGCCGGTCGCGATAGGCGTAGAACTCGGTCTCGAAGCCGTCGGGATAGCCCGCCTCGGCGAGCAGCTCCCGGGCTTTCTCGGGATCGTACTCGTAGGAGGTCACGTCCTGCGCGCAGCCGAACTGGCTCGGGAAGCAGGCGGTGTTGATGACCGTGCTTTCGCCCTTGAGCAGCGCGTCGACAAGCTCCTGACGGTTGATCGCGTGGTTGACCGCGGCCCGGACCTTCGCGTTGGTGAAGGGGTTGTCCTCGCCGCTGCGCCCGGCCGCGTCCATCTGCAGATAGCCGACGCGCATGGTCGAGGCGTTCGCCACCGTGAACTGATCCATCGTGGCCAGCTTTTCGGCCTGATCCGCCGGCACCTGCCAGATGAAGTCGAGCGAGCCCGAGAAGATCTCGGCCATCTGCGTGTTCACGTCGGGAATGGTCCGGATGTCGATATTGGTGATTTCCGGCTCGCCCTTGGGGCTGTCGTGGTAATCCTCGTTCTTCTCGAGAACGAAATGTTGGCCGGGTGTCACGTCGACCACCTTGTAGGGGCCGGTTCCGACGGGCTTCAGGCCCATGCCGGACGGCCCCGCCTCGGCGTAGTACTCGTCGGGATACATCGACACCGGGCCGGACAGGAACTCGATCGCCGCCGGGAACTTGTCCTTGAGGTTGATGCGGACGGTGTACTCGTCGATCTTCTCGGCGGATTCCATCCAGTTGACGTTCCGCTGGGTCTTCACGCCGTTCTCTTCCTTGGCGACGTAGTTGACCGTGTAGACGACGTCGTCGGCGTTGAAGGGCTCGCCGTTGTGGAAGGTGACCCCTTCGCGAAGCTTGAATTCGAGAGTGGTGTCGTCGACCCATTCCCAGCTTGTGGCGAGGTTGCCGACATATTCGTTCGTCTCGGGATCCCGGTAGATCAGGCCGTCCCAGACCGCGCGCTGGAGGACGACGCCCTCCCGCGAGGAATTGAAGTAGCTGTCGACGTTCTCGAGCTCCTTGGTGAACGCGACGTTCAGCGTGTCGTCCGATTTGTCTGCGAAGGCGGGCGCTGCACTGAGCGCCACGAGAGCGGTCGTCTTCAGTATGGTTTTCATGTTCGGCCTTCCCTGTTGTTGAACCGATGCACGTCTCTACCGCTTCTCATGTATCACTATACAATACGGCTTATTGTCATATAATCATCATAGTCGCGGCCCACCCCGCCACGTCAAGTCCGCGTTACAATTTTTTCCTGGGAGACGACGCAGTGAGCGAAATGTCATCGGAGACGAAGAAGGATCCGCTTTTCACGGGCACCCTGGCCAAGGGGATCCGGATCTTGCGCGCCTTCGACGAACAGAATGTCCGGCTTTCGCTAGCCGAGCTCGTCCAGCGCACCGGCCTCGAGAAGAGCGCCGTGCAGCGCCTTGCGCATACGCTTCACCGCGAGGGCATGCTGAACAAGGACCCGGTGACGCGCCGGTTCTCTCCGTCGCATGCCTGGCTCGAGCTTGCCTATGCCTATTACTGGTCGGACCCGCTGATCGCGCGCGCCCTGCCCCGGCTGATCGGCCTCAGCCGCACGATCGGCGAGACCGTCAATCTCGCGCAGATGTCCGGCGATCACATCATCTATTCGCTGCGATTGCCGAATCAGCGAACCCACTTTGCCGCCAGCATCGTCGGGCGCCGGCTTCCCGCCATCGCGACCGCGGCGGGCCGGGTCATGCTCTCGACCTGGCCCGAGGCAGAGGCGGACAGGGCGATCGACCTCTGGCCGATCGCGCCGATGACGCCCAAGACGGTCACGGACCGCGACCAGATCCGCGCCGATGTGCGGCTCGCGGCCCAGAACGGTTACGCGATGACCCGCAACCAGATGATCCTCAACGAGGTCAGCATCGCAGCACCGGTGCATGGGGTCGCAGGCCCGGCGGAGGCCGCGGTGCAGGTGTCCCTCTCGGCCCATTCCTACGACGAGACCCGTATTCAAGAGGAGATCCTGCCGGCGCTGCTCGACACGGCGAACGGGATCCTCGCCTGACTGCGCTCCGTGGTCGCCTGTCTCTCCGGCCTTTCAGCAGATCGACAGCCGAAGCGCCCTGATCAGGCGATTATGTCTCGCAACGGTCCGTGGCAGATGCGGCTGATATCCCCGGCGCGGGTGATCCAGATGTCGTCCCGCGCGGCGCAAATCCGCTCGAGAACGCGCCGCAGCGCGCGGAGGCGGTACGGCTGGCCGACGATATAGGGATGCAGGGCTATTCCCATGACGAGGCTCTGGCTGCGGGATTGCTCGAGGCGCTCCTCGAAATCGCCGAGGATCATCTCGGCGAAGATGTCCGCCGGATCCTGCCGCGCGACGATGGAGGGGATGTCGTTGACCTCCTGCGGATAGGGAATGGACAGGAGAAGTCCCGAGCGGGTGCGCATCCAGATCGGTTGATCGTCCATGCACCAGTTGAGCGTGTAGCGGTATCCCGCCTCGACGAGAAGGTCGGGCGTCACGACACTCTCGGCGATCCAGGGGCTGAGCCAGCCCTCCGGCGGTCGCCCCTCGGCCTGCGCGAGCACGTCCGTCGCCTCCGCGATCAGGGCTCGCTCCTCCGCCTCGGGCATTCTGTCCTGACGTTCGGAATTGGTCCGCCCGTGGCCCGCGATCTCGTCGCCGCGGGCGCGGTGGGCTTCCATGAGTTCGGGCGCGTGATCATACATCTCGCTGTTGGCGAGGACGGTGGCGGGAAGGCCAAGCGCGTCGAACATCTCGATCATCCGCCATGCCCCGACCCGGTTGCCGTACTCCCGCCACGCATAGTTCAGAACGTCCGGCTGGCTATCGCCCGGCACGAGCTGCGCGCCCCGCCCCTCGCCGAAGGCGAAATGTTCGAGGTTGATCCCGAAATAGACGGCGAGCCGCTTCCCCTCGGGCCAGGTGAAATCGCGCCGCTTGGTGATCGGCACGTAGTCGAACCGGCCGTGATGCTTCAGACTCACAGCGGCGCCTCTGAGAGGCCCGCGCGCGCCAGAAGAATCTCGGCGCTGTCGTTCCAGACCTCGGTGCGGACGATGAGGCCGTCCCGGACCGCGAAGAAATCGACGTAGCGGTTGCCGTCGAAGGCCTCGCCGTCGGGCCATGCGCCATGAAGGTGACCCGTCGCCCAGACATGGACCGCGCCCGCCTCCTTGTTCCAGACCGCGTCGGTGCGCAGCGGGCGCTTCTGAACGGAAGCGTAGCGTTTGGCATTGAAGGCGGGCGGACCGTCGGGGCCGGACATCCTGCGCCCTCCGGTGAAGACGATTTCGCAGTCCGGCGCCATGTAGCGCCGCGCGCCTTCGGCGTCCTTGGCCATGGATCGCTCGAGATAGGCCTCGACGATCCGTTTCGCCTCGGCGAGTCTGTCCTCGGTCATGTCCGCTTTCCCTTGTGCCATCAGCCTAGAACGAACGGAGCGACGCCGGGGGTCCAGCCCTCCGTTGCGGCAGATGACAGCGCGGAGCCGCGATCAGCGCGGGTCATCGTCCGGAAACACGTGGCTCTCATCGCGGTGCTTTCTGACGCGGGGCCGCGTATCCGCCGCGTTTGGAGGTGCGGAGCCCCGCTCCGGCGAGGGCCGCCGCAAGCGCGAGGCCGGCCGCGATCCCCTCGATCACCGGGCAATCGAAATCCTCTGAGAGATCGGCGGCGAGCGCCGCCATGCCCGCGCAGCCGAGCACGATCGCATCCGCGCCGTCCTGCTCGAGCCCCGCATGGACCTCCCGCCGGATCGCCGCCAGGGCCTCGGGCGTGCCGGCGTCGATCTCGAGGACCGGAACGCCCGCGGCGCGAAGCCCCGCGCAGCGCGCCGCCAGCCCGTAGCGGATGAGGTTTCCGCGCAGGACGGGCAGCGCCTCGGGAACCGAGGTCACGACCGCGAAGCGGTCGGCGAGAAGCGACGCGCAGTGATAGGCCGCCTCCCCGATGCCCACGACCGGCGCGCGGGCAAGGCAGCGCGCCGCGTCGAGCCCGGTATCGTCGAAACATGCGATGACGTGGCCGTCGGTGCCCGCGCGTTCGGCCTCCTCAATGCGCTGCAGCATCCACGGCACCGCCATGGCGCCGTCGACCGGCCCCTCGATGGAGAGCGGACCGCCCGCCGCCCCCGTCACGGTGACGCTGGCGCCCGCAGGCGTTGCGTCCCGCGCCGCGGACGCGATGCCTTCGGTCATCGCCGCGCTCGCGTTCGGATTGACCACGTGGAGACGCATCAGCGCCGTGCGGCCCGGCGGCGTTGCATCAGGCTGATCGCCGTGAAGGTCACGAGGACAAGGAGGATCGAGCCACCGGTGGTGGCGGTTCCGAGCGCGTAGATCTCGGGGTCGGTCACGGTCGTCGTCTTGGCGGCGAGCTGCATCGGCAGCGTGTTCCGCGCGCCCATCACCTGGCTCGACCGGGCGAGCTCGTCCCAGCTGAGCGTGAAGCCGAAGACCGCGACCCCGATCAGGAACGGTGCGATCATCGGCAACGTCACGTGCCGGAAGGTCTGCCACGGACTCGCGCCGAGATCGCGGGCGGCCTCCTCGTAGGCCGGATCGAAGCGGTTGAAGACGGCAAACATGATCAGCAGTCCGAAGGGCAGCGTCCATGTCAGATGCGCGCCGAGACCGGAGGTGAAGGGGCCGAGGGCCGAGACGAAATCGCTCTGGATCCAGTCGATGCCCGCCGAGGCGCCGAAGGCCTTGATCGCGTCGTCGATTAGCCGGAACTCGAGCGCGATGCCGAGCGAGACCACGATGGAGGGCACGATGAGGCTCGCGATGGCGACGTAAAGCAGCACCGTCGCCCCGCGGAACTGGCGACGGAAGGCGAGCCCCGCGAGGACCGAGATCGTGACCGTCAGGATCATGACGACGAGGGCGAGGACGAAGGAGCGGCGCAGCGCGGGGCCAATCTCGACCTGGCCGCCACCGTCGCGCAACCTCTGGAACCAGTGCGTCGAGAAGCCGGTCATCGGGAAGACGAGACCGCCCTCGGGGCCCTGGAACGACAGCACGAGGATCGAGATCATCGGCCCGTAGAGGAACAGAAGGAAGACCGCGAAGAAGAGCGCCAGCGCGTAGAAGGACCGGGGGCGGGACTCGTGCATGCCTCAGAGCTCCTTGCGGATGTCGACGAGGCGCAGCAGCGCCCAGACGGCGGCCAGCACCGCCGCGAGAAGGATGACCGCATTCGCCGCAGCGAGCGGGAATTGCAGGAATTGCATCTGCGTCTGGATCACCTTGCCGACCGACGCGATCTGCTGGCCGCCCATGATCCCGATGGTCAGGAAGTCGCCCATCACCACGGTGACGACGAAGATCGACCCGATCAGGATGCCGGGTTTGGCGAGCGGCACGATAACGTGGCGCAGGGTCTGGAGATCGCTTGCGCCCGCATCCCGGGCCGCCTCGATCAGCGATCGGTCGATGCGCATCAGCGAGTTGAAGATCGGCACAACCATGAAGAGCGTGTAGAGATGCGTCAGCGCAAGGATGACCGCAAAATCTGAATAGAGCAGCCCTTCAAGCGGGCTGTCGATCACGCCCATCCCCATCAGCGTCTGGTTCACGAGGCCGTTGCGGCCGAGCAGCGGGATCCACGAGATCATCCGGATCACGATCGAGGTCCAGAACGGGATCGTGCAGAGCAGGAAACAGATCACCTGCACCTTCAGCGTGCGGACGTGGAACGCGAGGAAATAGGCGATGGTGAAGCCGATGGTCAGCGTCGTCGCCCAGACGATCAGGCAGAACTTCAGCGTCGAGATGTAGGTCAGGAAGGTCGTGCAGAGGCTCGGCAGGTTGGCGAGGCAGCCGTAGAAGACGTCGCCGTAATTCTGCGCGGTGAAAGCGGGTTCGATGGAATATTGCGTGTACTGCCAGAAGCTCACCGCGATGGTCGCCGCGAGCGGCAGGACGAAGAAGATCAGGAAGACGAGCGCCATCGGCGCCGCCTGCAGGTAGGGCGCGAGCGCGGCGCCCGTACGCCCCGCTTTGCGCGCGGAGGTCCGGGCCGACCGGACCTCCGCTCTCGTGTCGGTGAGGTCGGTCACGCCGCGATGAACTCGTTCCACTTGCGGACCATGTACTGGTTCTCGTCCATGACCGCGTTCCAGCAGGCGACGGAGCCCATGCGCTCCCAGTAGGAGCCGCCGTCGCGCTTGGCGCCTGCCTCTTCGAGAAGGCGGCCGTCCGGAGCCATGATGTCCTGCTCGGCGGCTTCGCCCTCGTACCAGTAGGCCCATTCGTAGGGCTCCATGTACTCGCGCGCGGTGTCGAGAACGGCCGGGTAGTAGCCCTGCTTCGACAGATGCGCGCCGGCCCAGCCCGAGAGGAACCAGTTGATGAACTCGTAGGCCGCGTCCTCCTTGCGTCCCTCGATGGTGCGCGGGAGGCCGAAGCCCGAGGCCCAGGCGCGGTAGCCTTCCTGCAGCGGCTGGTAGACGCAAGGAATGCCTTGCGTCCGCACCGCGGTCACGGCGGGCGACCACATCGACTGGATCACCACCTCGCCCGAGGCCATGAGGTTCACCGATTCCTGGAAGTTCGACCAGAAGGCGCGGAACTGCCCTGCCCGCTTCGCCTCGATCAGCGCGGCGATGGTCGCGTCGATCTCCTCGCGGGTCATGTTGCCCTTGTCGCCGTAGGTGATGTCGCCGCGCGCCTCGAGCGCCATGGCCGCGTCCATGATGCCGATGGACGGGATGTTGAGGATCGAGGTCTTGCCCGCGAAATCGGGATCGAGCAGCGACGCCCAGGAGGTGATCTCCTTGTCGATGAGATCGGGACGGATGCCGAGCGTGTCGGCGTTGTAGGTCGTCGGGATGAGCGTGATCCACTCGGTCGGGGACGAGGCGAAGGAGGTCGCATCCTGCCCCTCGAGATAGAGCACCTCGTGCGGCGCGGTGCCGTCCCAGCCGACCTTCTCGCCCTCGACGGTGCCCTCGGCGATGACGCTGGCGAGCTGATCGATCCGCTCGATGCGGCTCGCGTCCATGCCCTTCATGTTGCCCGAGGGGACGAGGTTCGGCAGCGAGAAGTACTCGGAATCGACGAGGTCGAAGGAGTTCGGCTGCGTGATGACCCGGCGCGGCACCTCGTCGGTGTTGACCGCGATATACTCGATGTCGATGCCGAGATCCTCGGAGGCCTTCTCGGCGATCGCCGGGGACTGGTTCACCGCGGTCGAGAGGTAGCGCAGCGTCACGCGCTCCTGCGCGTGGACGAACGGCGCGGGAAACGCGGCGGTGCCGGCGAGCGCCGCTGCGCCGCGCAGGACGGAACGTCGTGTGGTCGTCATCTTCGTCATACTCTCTCTCCTGTCGGGTCTTGTTTTTTATGTCGTGACGCCGCGCGTCAGCCGTCGCGCGCGAGTTCGTGCGCCGCTTCGGGGCGCCAGCCGACTGCGACGTCGGCGCCCTCCCGCAGGGGGCTCTCGAAGAAGTCCCGCTCGCCCATGACCGCGGTCAGGCTCTCGCCGGCCTCGGTCTCGAGCCCGAGCCGCACGTCGGGGCCGCGGTACTCGATCTCGCTGATCCGGGCGCGGCGCTGCGCTTCGGAGGCGCGGCCCTCGGGCAGGATGGCAAGCTCGTCCGCGCGTAGCGTGATCGTGCGGCCGCCATCCTCGAGGATGTTGTGACCGCCGATGAAGCGCGCGACGAACGGCGTGCGCGGCGCGTTGTAGATCTCGCGCGGCGGCGCCGCCTGCGCGATGCGACCCTCGTTCATGACGACCACGAGATCTGCGAGCGCCATCGCCTCTTCCTGGCTGTGGGTGACGTGGATGAAGGTGATGCCAAGCTCGGACTGGATGCGCCGCAGCTCCGACCGCATCCGCACCCGCAGGAACGGGTCTAGCGCCGACAGCGGCTCATCGAGGAGGAGGACGGAAGGTTCGGTCATCAGGGCCCGCGCGAGGGCGACGCGCTGCTGTTGCCCGCCGGACAGCAGGTTCGGGGTCCGGTCGGCGAAATCGGACATCGAGACGAGTTCGAGCATCCGGGCCGCGCGGGCCAGTCTCTCGTCCTTGGCGACACCCTTCATGCGAAGCGAGAAGGCCACGTTCTCGGCCACGCTCAGATGCGGGAAGAGCGCGTAGCTTTGGAACATCATCGCCGTGCCGCGGAGTGCCGGCGGGTCGTCGTTGACGATGCGCGACCCGATCATGATGTCGCCGTCGCTGACCGCCTCGTGTCCTGCGATCATCCGGAGCGTCGAGGACTTGCCGCATCCCGAGGGCCCGAGCAGGCAGCAATAGCTTCCGGCGCGGATCTTGAGGCTGATGGCGTCGACCGCCAGCGCGTCGCCGTAGCGTTTCGTGACGGCGGCCAGTTCGACTGTCTGGGCTTCGGACATCGGCATTCCCCAAGTTTCGAAACACCGAAAAAGGAAAGCCGGGATTGCTCAACGTCACATGCGTGACAGGACGGGGTGACGGCGATCGGACGCCGTCCTTCGCCAGAGTTTTCATCAGAAGGCGCGACTTTGCCGAAAATTGCGGCAAGACCGATACCGAGCGGTCCGCGCCCTTACGAGGCCCACCCTCGCATCATCGGCGCGGCCCCATACGCGCGGGATAGACTGCGCCCTGCTGGCTCCGGGCGGCGTAGCGGGCGAAGTCCCCGATCCTGGAGTGGCGGAACGGATCGCCCGGGCGCGTCACGCGTGAGGGCATGTGTCCGGGCCGCAGACGGTCCGGTCAGACCTTTTTCTGCGACTTGACCAGCAGCGTTCGGGTCTTCGCGGAGATGTCGGGCAGGATCTCCGCAACCGGCCGCAACTCGGGCCGCCGCTTGATGTCACCCCGAACCGTAGCGTCGCCTGCGTGCCGTCTCGGGCCACGCGTGGTCGTATCGCGCAGGCTCGCGCAGTCACCTGAGGCATGCTCACGAGACTCTGGCTCGGCACTCGAAACCTGCGCTTTGTACATCGACGGGCTCCCGCTAGACATCCGTGTCGCTGAATCGGCGGCGACATATTCCATATACGCAGTGAGCGCGAGAATAGTTTCGCCTTAAGCGATAGTGTTGCAACCTGGGACAAAACCCTGCCGGCATGCTTGCCTGCGCCCTGCTCTCTCCGCCCCGCCGAGGGCTACGAGTCCCGTCGCCCGGAGCGAAGCCCAAGAGCGCGAGTCCGATGCATCGGAACGGTGAAAAGAGGTGGCGCTGGCGATCCGCCGGGACCTCGGGCGGTCGCCGCCTACGGGATTCCACTAATGGCGCGGGCCGCCGGGAATAGGCATATATCGGGTATTGAAACGCCCCCCGAACGCAAAAAGGCCCCCCGCGCTGCAACGCGAGAGGCCACACTGGTAACAGGCACCTTGTACACTCTGCGGCTTGGCAAGCCGTTACTCGTTACCGACAGCGGACCGTCCAATTCTGGACGGTCCGTTTCTCTTTATACCACCTCATCGTGGCAACACCTTGGCCGTCCCGGGGGTTCACGCATTTTTCAGTCGCGGAAGCGGCGAAGCTCGCGTCCGACCATAGCGCCCCTGAGATGCCCGAGGAAATCCGAAGTGTCAGAGACCGGCCGCGAACTTCGCAGCCACCCAGATGATAAAGCCAAAACCCACGAGCGTCTCGATGAGATGGCCACGCGCTTGATCCCGCTTCTTGTCGCGCATTTCCGAAGCAAACTCTGTGCGGCTCATCGCATCTCTCCTCGTCGTGCTCGTGGTCGGAGCATCAGGTGTCTCGGGCGGTGCGCTGGAACGATCCCAGCGGTTCCGCCTTGGGACCTTGATACGCGAGATCCCCTGCCGGACGAACTGCGCCCGAGGATAAACTACCGGAACGAACGCATGTCTGACCTATCCCAAGGGATAGGCGGATGGCGCGCCCGAAGAGGTTCGTGGTGTCTCCGAGAAAGGCGGGCGTTTCGGATCGCTGACCAGCGGACCCTCGCGGACATCGGCAAGCCCCGCCGCATGCACCTGCGCGGGTCTCGACCGAGATGCAACCTCGGATGATTCTCGTCGCGCTGCGGCGATCCATCTGCGCCGAATGCATGGGGAGTCCGGGCGACCGGCTGTTTCCGTTTCGGCGCATGACGCAAAATCCCGGCCCAGGACTACGGGAGGGCCCGGAAATCCTGTCCTTTTCTGCGCGTATGACCGTTCACCTCGTCCCGGCGTCTGGGGCATGGGATACCCGTCGACTGGTTTCAGTACAGGACGAAAGGCCCTTCGGATGAAAGCGTGGCATCATCTCTGTCCGGCTTTGCCCGCGGCCGGGGGGCGCGAGCAGCTCCGGGCCGGCATCGGCGCGCTGGTCGGGATCAGCCTCTGCGCATTGGTGGTGCGGGTCGGCAGCTCGCTCGGAGCCCCGCATCTCTATCTGGTCGCCCCCCTCGGGGCGACGGCGGTGCTGGTCTTCTGCGTGCCGAACTCGCCGCTCGCCCAGCCGTGGTCGGCCATCGCCGGGAACGTCACGGCGGCGCTCGTCGCTCTGCTCGCCGTCCGGATCGTGCCCGCCCCCTGGTCGGCAGGCGTCGCCGTCGGCGCGGCGATCGCTGCGATGATGCTCGTCCGGGCGCTGCATCCGCCGGGAGGCGCAGTGGCCCTGCTCACCGCCCTCGACCCGGACGCCGCTCTGGAGACGGGGCCGCTGCTGGCCGTGATGCCGGTCGGTCTGACAACGGCCGTGCTCGTGCTCGCCGCCATCGCCTACAACAAGAGCACCGGGCGGGTTTATCCCTTCCGCCAACCGGATGAAGAGGGCACCGGCGAGCCCGAACCGCGGCTCGGGATGTCGACCGCGCAGCTCGAAGCCTTGCTCGGACGCTTCAACCAGTCGGCCAATATGGGCGTCGCTGATCTCGGCTGGGTGCTGGCCGCCGCCGAGGCCGAGGCGGCCCGGCATCGGTTCGACGGCACGAGCTGCGCCGACATTATGACCACCGGCCTGATCACGGTGCGGCCCGGCACGGCGATTGCGGAAGCCGCGCGGCTCTTCCGCAGCCATGCCATCAAGAGCCTTCCCGTCGTCGACGAGGGCATGATCCTGCAGGGCCTGGTGCTCCAGTCGGATCTCCTCGACGCGGCTGCGCGGCCCTCGCGGCACCGTACTGTGTCGGAGGTCATGCGCCCGGCCGCACGCGCCGTCGCTCACGATCTGCCCGTCGGTGCGCTTCTGGGGCGGTTGGCGGCGCAGGGAAGCGAGGTCGTTCCGGTGACTCGCGACGGCCGGCTTGTCGGCATCCTCACGCGGTCGGACATCATCGGGCTGCTGCTGCACGGGGCGGAGGACCGCTCTGCCGGTTGAAAAGCCGGCGCGCGAAACTTATCATCGCAGCAGGCGAGGACGACCTCGCCCGGCCACACGGTCACCACGCGGGACGGCCCGAACAGCAAATCGGAGCCTTCCCATGCGCAGCACTGCAGACCGTATCCGCCAGGCCGTGAGCTTCGAGCTTATCGGAATTCTGATCGTCACGCCCCTCTTCGCTTGGGTGTTCGACCATTCCATGGAAGAGATGGGCGTGCTGGTGGTGCTCGGCGCCACCGCGGCGACAGTCTGGAACTACATCTTCAATCTGGGGTTCGATCACGCCCTGCGCTGGCGTCGGGGCGATGTCCGCAAGACGCTCCCGCTTCGGATCGTTCATGCGGTTCTCTTCGAAGCGACGCTGCTCGTGCTCCTGCTGCCGATCTTCGCCTGGTGGCTCGACGCCTCGCTCCTCACCGTCCTGGTGATGGAGCTGTCGTTCGCGGCCTTCTACATGGCCTATGCCTTCGTGTTCACCTGGGGCTACGACATCCTGTTTCCGCCGCAACGCACCGAGCAGGTTGCATGAGGCAGGCCGCGGGCACCGGGCGATCCGCTCCCGGCGAGCCGAGTTGCCTCACCGGTGCGCTTCCGACTGCGGTCGGCGCTCCAGCTAGGACACCGGATCGCTGCCGCGAAGGCGGTCAGGTCTTCTCTTGGGATTTTTTGGTCTTGCGCCGGGGCGTGGTCTCCGGCGCTTTTGCGTCGCGCTCGAGCCGTGCGGCCCGAAGGCGCTCGGTCTTCTCGGCGCGCTCGCTGGTTTCCCGGCCGATGATCTCGTTTGCGATCGCCGTCGTCTGCTCGGCGCGAGTCTCCGATTTCGACGGTCCGGGCGCGGATTTCTTCGAACTCATTCAGGCACCTCGGCTGGTCTCGTCTGCCGTGCGGAACGACACGCGGGCCGAAGCGCGGATCCCCGCGCTCCGGCATTCCAAGTCGCGTGCCGCGCGGCGTGACGCCGGCGACACGCGAAAAATCACGCGAGTTCGAGGTTGATCGCGGACTGACGGCCGTCGCGGCCGTTTTCGATCTCAAAGGTAACCTTCTGGTTGTCCTTGAGTTCGGACAGGCCGGAACGCTCGACGGCGGAGATGTGGACGAAGACGTCCTTGCCACCCGATTCCGGCTCGATGAAGCCGAAGCCTTTGGTGGAATTGAACCATTTTACGGTGCCAGTGGCCATGTTGTGCCTCCAGATGATGTGCTGCCCGCAGGATGCGACAGCTTCGGCCGTGCCAGTTTCGATCAGTCAACTGAGGCCGGCGGTGCGGAGACAGAGGGTCGAGACAAAGACGTAAGCCCGACACACATGGACGTCCGACCGCGCAAATGCAATGAGTTCCGTCACCGATCATTCTGTGTCGCGGTCCTGCGCGCGCTTTCCGGCCACAGGAGTGCGGCCGTCATGGCCGGCGGGGCCATCATGTCATGTCCGCAGTATTCTCGCGAGGCGGCGGATTCGGATGGCCCGGTTGAGTTCGCCTCCGAAGATCAGGACGAGGGCGGCGAGATACATGAAGTAGAGGGCCGCGATGATGCCGGCCAGTCCGGCATAGTAGCTTTGGTAATCGGCGATGTTCGAGAGATAGAAGGAGAATATCGCCGTCAGGAGCGTCCATGCGGCGACCGTGAACACGACGCCGGGCCAGATGCTCGAGAAGCGGGTGCGCCGGGCCGGCAGGAAAACATGCGCCGCGAAGAGGGCGGCGATCAGGATGAACCCTGCCGTCGGATACCGGACAAGCCCGACGGTCACCGATGCCGGATCGAATCCCGGCATGATGACGTGCAGCCAGGATCCGGCGCGGGGCGCCAGGACAAGCAGGTATCCCACCAGAACCAGGACCATGCTGGCGAGAATGACGACCACGACCTCGGTGGCGTACATGACCAGTGCCGACCGGGTTTCCCTGATGCCGTAGGCGCGGTTCAGACCGACGCGGACACCGTCGACGCCGCCGACGGCGAACCAGATGGTGAGCAGGATACCGATGCTGAGCACGCCGCCCCGCTGCACGGTCATGACCTGCTGGACCTCGGCGACGATCGGTCCGACCAGAGCCGTCGGAACGATCGCGAGGAGAAACGCGATGAGATCGTCGGCCATCGTCCGATCCCCGATGAATGCGGTGAGCGCGCTGGTGAAGATCAGGAACGGGAACAGCGCAAGCAGCGCGCGGAAGGCCACGTTGCCTGCGAGGCCGAACGCATCGTCGCTCCAGAGGCGCAAAGCCGCCTCGCGAACGATGGCGACCGGCACGCGCCAGCCGCTGCCGCGCAGGAGATCCTCGGGTTTCGCGCTGACCACGCCGTGGGTCACGACGGTGTCGCGAAACGTCTGTTGCCGCGCCTGGGCGTCCATGTGGGCCCTCCGTGGATGGCTGGACGACCGCCGGAGACGCAACCGGCCCGCTCCGACCGGCCTGCCTCATACGGGTCGCCCCTCGGATCGACTTAGTGCATCTCGCGAGGATTGGGCGCCACATGTTTGGCGGCGCAAAGCGTGACGTTCACGGTATCATGAGGGCCGCCTGCTGCACCCGGGCAGATTCCCGGCGGGACCGCGCGGACCCGGAGCGGCGCGTCAGCATGCCGCTCCGGGTGCCGTCTGCTTACGCGGAGCGCATCCGGCCTGCGCCGAGCAGCAACAGTTCGATCGCGGCGACGACGATCAGCGGCAGGCCGACGAGCGGAAAGAATATCCCCGCCGCGACCGCGATCACGAGGATGCCGCGCGGGATGCGCCAGTCGGTGGGCAGCGTCGGCGCGCCGAGGCCGCCCGCCGGGCGTCGCTTCCACCACATCACCACGGCCGAGACCGACATCAGCACCATCGCCGCGCAGGCAAGCGCCAGCACGATCTGGTTCACCACTCCGAAGGCCTGGCCCATGTGAATGCCGATGCCCCATTCCGCGGCCCAGCCGAGCGCGCCGAGCTCGTCCACGCCCATGTCGAAGAGGATCTCGCCGGTATACTGGTCGAGATGGATCACCCTCTCCCGGCTGATGTCGTGGGGGTATACGGAGGCGGTGAAGACGCCCTCCGGCCCGGACGGCATGTTGAGCGCGTAACCGGGATGGATGCCCGCCGCCTCGACATTCGCGACGACCGTGTCGATGGCCGCCGGAACCCCCTCGGAGGCGCCGGACACCGGCATCGGCTGTTTCTCGAGGATCCAGGGGCTGCGGTCGAGCGCCTCGCCCGTCGGCACGGTGGAGGTCGGGTAGTCCGACCAGTAGCCGTCCGGCATGCCGATGCCCGCCGCATAGGAGAGCTCGTAGAACTTCGCCCCCCAGATGCCCGACCAGGGCAGCCCGGTGAGTGCAAGGAAGACGATGAAGCCCGCGGTGTAGATGCCCGTGACCGCGTGGATGTCGCGCCACCACGGCCGGCCGGACGTCTTGCGGGGTCGGGCGATACCCACGTTCCGGCCGCGCGGCCACCAGAGGTAGATGCCGGTCGCGACGAGCAGCACCATCCACCCCGCGACCGCCTCGATGATCCGGTTGCCCCACCAGCCCACATATTCGAGCGAATGCAGCTTCCGCACGACGTGCATCGCGGGTGAGCCCGACGCGCCCGCATCCCACGCGGTGCCGAGGACCGTGGCATTGTAGGGGTTCACGAAGACGATGTCGGTCGCGCCCTCCGCATCGGTGATCTTCACCTCCGCCGAGCGATCCGGCCCGGTGGCCGGCGTGTAGGACTTGAGGGTGCCGGGATGCGCCGCGAGCGCCGCACCCGTGATTGCCGAAGGTGCGAGGGGGGCCGTCTCCTCCGCCGTGACGATGCGCAGATCCGACTGCGCTGCGAGCGTGTACTCGTCCTTGAAGAGGTAGATCGCGCCGGTGATCGCGATGAGGATGACGAAGGGCAGGATGATGAGCCCCGCGTAGAAGTGCCAGCGCCAGACGGCGCGATAGAGCGCGGACGTGCCTGTCCGCGAAGATGCCTGTGCCATGTCCCAGGGTCCGTTGAATGTCTGTGAAGGCCGCTCCGGACACGCTCCGGAGCGGTGATCATTGCGTAGAAGATGTCAGCCCGCGAGCAGGCGCCGGATCTTGCCGACCGCCTTCTTGGGGTCTTCCTGGTAGCTGACCGGCTGGAAGAAGCGGCCGTGCTCGTCGAAGAGCAGCACCATGGCCGAGTGGTCCATGGTGTAGCCTCCCTCATCGAGCGGCACCTTCCGGGCGTAGATGCGGAAGGCGCTGATCGCCTTGTCGATCTCCTCGCGAGAGCCCGACACGCCCGTCACGCCCTCTGCCCAGGAGACGTAGTCGCCCAGCATCTCGGGCGTGTCTCGCTCCGGGTCCACCGTGACGAAAAAGGCGCGGATCGGGCCCTTGCCCTCCCCGGCCAGCATCTCCTGCCAGACGCCGATATCGCCGAGTGTCGTCGGGCAGACCTCGGGGCAATGGGCAAAGCCGAAGAATACCGCCGAGGGCGCGCCTTCCAGCGTGTCCTCCGTGAAGGTGCCGCCGTCAGTGGTGACAAGCTCATAGTCGCCCTGGCCGAGCGTGTCGGCGACGCTGCGGTTCAGGCGCGGCTCGAGGATGTAGACCCAGGCTCCGAGGGACAGGGCCAGCACGGCCAGAACGCCCCATGCCGCGAAGGCTACCTTGCGCAGCGTGGACATCAGTGGCTCCCGTGATCGGCGTGATCCATCCCGGCGGCATCACGCGCCACAACTGGCATGGTCACCGTCACCTCGCCGGCTTTCTCGAAGGTCAGAGTGACCTCGGCAGTGTCGCCTTCGGCCAAGGGTCCGGAGAGATCCATGAACATGACGTGATAGCCGCCGGGCTCGAGCGACACGGTCTCGCCGGCGGGGATCGGAAGTCCGTCCTCCAGCTCGCGCATCCGCATGACATCGCCGTCCATCGCCATCTCGTGGACCTCCATACGTCCCGCGGCCGGAGAGCTCGCGGCGATGAGCGTGTCGTCCGTTTCTCCGGTATTTGTGACGGTCATGAAGCCACCGGCGACGGGCTGGTTCGGCAGCGTGGCCCGGGCGAAAGGCCCCGCGATCTCGAGGTCGCCGAGCGTGACGGCCGCGCCAGTCGTCATGCCGGCGTCCCCGTGGCCATGCGCATGCGCGCTATCTCCGGCCACGAGGGTGAGTGACGGCGCCGGATTCGGCACGTCATGGGAGCCGCTCGTATCGGTCCAGTCCGCCATGCCGTTCGAGCAGGACTGGACGGAAGGAAAGTAGAGAGCCTCGTCCGCGGAAAGCTGCGGGCCGACAGAGCCGCGGATCGTGAACTCGTCGTAGTGGCCGTCCGGCAGGTCTCCGCCGGACCAGGTCACGGCGCGTACGCCTTCGGTCACCTCGGTTCCGTGGTTGTCGTACGGCGTCTCGTAGGTGCCAGTCTCGGTAGAGAGGTCCCAGCCGGCCTTGGGCATCGGCTTCACAGCGTAGAAGCCCTCAGGAATCTGGATACGCACGGCATTGGTGGCCTCGCCGTTGCAGCCATGCGGGACGCGCAGGGTGACCTTGGTTGTGGCGCCGATCGCGGCCTCTTTCTGCTCGAGGGTGGCATGGGCGAAGGCTGTGCCGGACAGCACGAAAAGAGCCGCTGCAGCGGTCAGGGTGGTCTTGGTGAACATGTCTGTCTCCATCGGGAACGGACACGCGCGCGAGTGGCGGCGTCCGGGAAATTCCGCTCCGGTCAATGCGAAGCGGACGAAGATGTCAGAGATCAGACTGTGCGCGGCGGCGCGCGTGGAGAGGCATGAGCCCGAACATCCTGCGGCCCGACCACGAGATCGCGCCCCACCCGATGTTCGATGACACGGGTAATGCGAGCGCCATTGTCAGGTGCCCCAATGCGGGGTGCGTCGGGGAGCTTGTGACAGAACGGACAGTGATGCTCGTGACCGCCTTCCGTGAGACCGCAGAATTCCTCGAGGGATGCGCCCATGGCTTGCAGGGCGGCCTGCCGCTCCAATGCCTCACGGTCCGGTGCCATTTCATGCGCGGACACGGCAGTAAGCGCCGCAAGAACGAGCGCGGCGAAGATAGCTGTGAACGTGCGGGCGGGGTGGCGAAGCATGCGACACCTATACACCCGACGCGCCAAAGCCAAAAGCGCGTTAACGTCGCAGGATCTTTCGGGAAAGCGAGATGCCGCGGCCGTCCAGGGGTGATCCGGCCCGCACCGGGACAGCACAGAGCGCCATAGCAGCTCCGCTTCAGTCTCATCGGCGCGCCCGGGAGGGGGCGCGCCGATGGGGCTCACAGGTCAACCGCAGCCCAGTGGTGCATTCGGCGCCGGGCTTTTTCGATCAGTGAACGAGCCCGCTGCCGCCAACCGCGAGCACGTTGTAGGGCGTGCCCTCGACCTCGATGCTGCGCAGCTCTTCGAGGCTCTCGCTGTCGATGACGCGCACGAGGCCTTCGTTCGGGTCGGTCAGCACGATCTCGTCTCCGGCGACCGCAAGCCGGGGGCGCGGGTCGCGCCAGTGGCCGTCCATCGAATAGTGCGCGGTGGCGGAGGCCCGCGACGAGCGCTCGAGGCTGAGGATGTTGAGCCGGTGCAGCGTGCCGTCCTCGGTCAGGACATAGGCGTATTGCGGCTTCGCCGGGTCGAGCACGAAGTCGACATGGCGGAACGGGAATTCCACGCGGCTGAAATAGGGCTCGGTCTCGGGATCGATCACCACCAGGTCGGTGTCGCCGTAATCGCCCACGAAGATCTGCACCGCCGAGCCGCCGAGAAGCGTGCCGGTCGCGTTTCCGGGAAAGTCGTCCGGGTAGGGCAGGAGGCCGAGCGACAGCTCGCCCCCGTCCTGATGCACGATCGCGGTGCCTTCCTCGCATCCCGC